>CAVREP010000048.1:0-46867 GCA_963720155.1 uncultured Acidobacteriota bacterium | reverse complement strand
CGATATTGAACGGGGTGTCGGGCATAGATCTTGTGAGTTCTTCCAATGACATTTCCCCGGAACTGCTGCAGGGCGGTAGCCGCCCTGCCCAATTTCCTCCACTACGCCGTTTCTCCGTTTGGCGTGTTTGTCACTGAATTGCCACCCGCAATCCTTTCGCCGACCATTCTCGCGCGTGAGCAAAACTTATCAGCAAAAACTCATCATCTTTCAGCATGATTGATTAGATCGAATCTCACACGTTTTGGGCTTGGAGGAACTATGTTAGGTTACGGCTTGCTGGGAACACTTGTTGTAATAGCGCTGGTTGTTTTGATCGTCCGCGGTCTGTGAACCCAAAGCTCTGGGCGCGTACAGCAACCGCGTCCAGCGGTACTCCCCTACTTCACACTGCCGTCGTCCCGGAAGACTCCGGTCAATAGACCACCCGAAGAACGGGCCCAAGCCCTCTCGTCTCAGATTTATTTCAACGAACTAGGTTTCTGTTGGCATTCGTGCGCGTCGAACTGAGCCTTAACTTCCCGCGCAGCTTGTTCGTAGCCTTTCGATGACGATTTGAAGGACGCGGAGCACGCCTCGCAAACACAAAACATGGGATTCTCGTTGACGACCCTCAGTTTGCGCTCCGGCATATGACGCTCCCCTCCCTCCCCCATTTTCCAAAGCTAACGCTGCCGCAGTCGGCGAATCCTGGGAGAGAAATTAACCTCCAGACACTTCGAGCAAGGGCACCTGAACGCCGTATCGTTCGAAAAGACAATGTGGCCGCAGCTTTCGCAAATCAGCTGCCCGTTGGGGAGAACTTTCATCGCCCTGAATCCCTTGCCCAAAACACAATAGGGACAGCAGGTTTCCTTCGGTGTCCTCTTCACCTCAAACCTCAGATTCGCTAGCGAGGGTACGACTCGTGCGCCGGCGACGGCAATACAGTGAATTGAGTAATGGCGCGGAAGGACTGTAGAAGAAGGTAAACCAATGGCCGTCACTCTCGGTCGCGTCCTAATAGCGAGTTGATGGGGGCCGCTTTGGCTTCGTGCTGGGGTCTTCGAAGGACTTGAGCCGATCCGATAGCTGTTTCGATTCCTGGATCAACTTCTCACCTTCAGCGATCAAACGCACCGTATTCTTGTTCAGTGTAAGCGTCTGGCTATGGCCGCGTCCGACAGCTACAGAGCAATATTCCAGGGCATGAGCTGATCAATGCTCTTGGTCTGGTGATCGGCGATGCGGGCGATGACGGCGCGAAGATATCCGCCCAGAATCGTTGGCAAGCATTCGTGGAAGTGCCGCTTGCGCCAATGTTCCTGCAAGAGCGCTAGCAGGAGAGCGTGCTCAAGGGGCCTCGAAGTCGAGCGCGTAGACTTCCTGCGTTCCCACGTCACGCAGCATTAAAGGAGCGCCGTCCGGGGTCAGGCCACTCCACGGATAAAACGAAAATTCCACCCGCCGGAAATCCTTCAGTCCCGTCACCCGCTCCAGCTTCCGATCTGCCAAGCGCAAACGGGAGATCGCGGGATCCAGCCCCGACCCAGAATCGAAATAAAGATACTTGCCGTCGCGAGTCCAGTTCACAGCGCCGATGTCGGTCTTGACCAACTCCACCCACTTCTGGGCCGCGAAATCGAAGAGCATCAGCTTCAGCCGGTCAAATGTAGTCGCGGCCACGAAGCGCCCGTCCGGCGAAAGAACTGGAGAAATCAAATTCTCGGAACCGGGGAGCGTTGAGATCTTCCCCGTCTGGATATCCAGCACCTCGACGTCGCTCTGGTTGTTGCTGCTGCCCTTGCTTTGGGTTTTCTGAAGGACGATCGACTTGCCGTCCGGGCTCCAGTTCCCGGGGAACAAATCACTAGTCGGATCGCTAACCACCTGCTGCGGAACACCCCCTTCGATTGCGATCGCATAGATTGCGCCGATCTTACCCGCATCAAACCCGGCAAACAGAATCTTCTTCCCATCCGGAGACCAGGTGGGTCCAGCTGCTAGGAACGGTCGCCGCGTGAGCTGCAACTTGTCGCTTCCGTCGATCCGGCTGCGCCAAAGGACCTGTCCCGGATACGCCACATAGGCCACCCAGTGGCCATCCGGCGAGAAGCTGATGTCGCTGGCCGAGACTCCCGCAAGATACTGCACGAATTGACCCGATTTCGCATCAAAGCGCGCCAGTTCCCCGCGAGGCTGTTCGCCGATCGCGAAGATTCGTTTGCCGTCCAGGCTGGGCTGGGGGGCAAGGAAACTCAATGGCCCTGAGGTCAATTGCACGGGCGCGGGATTCACCTTATGAAAAAAATCTCCCTTTTCCGGGATAGCCCACAGGTCCGTTCTTCCGTTACGGGAGCTTTGAAAGACGAAATATTTTCCGTCCGGAGTCCAGTTGCCATCCCTCGCTGGCTCGTGCCAGCCTGGCAACAGGCGATGCATGCGGCTGCCGTCGGCCGCCACTTCCCAGATTTGTTGGCCACCCGTTGACGGGGTGACTACAAATCTCAACGCGCGACCGTCCGGAGACCAGCGCAGCCAGAACGTAAAATCGGGCGGGCTCGCGAATTTGTGCGCGGCATTGGTCTCGGGATTGACGACCTGGAGATCGCTTCCATGTGCAATAAGCAGATCGCCATTTGGCATCCAGGTTCCATCCACCGCAACCACATTGCCCAACCGGCGTGGCGATCCTCCCAGAGCCGGCAACGCCCATAGAGGCTGTTCCAATTCGGTGCCGGTGAATGTGCTGACCAGAAGTTCCGACTTGTCAGGCGAAATGTTGTCGAGGCAGACATTTTGAAACGGTGTCGGGATGGGAACCGTTTCCCCTCCGCCGGCGGAAACTTGCGCCACCACGAAGTGCCCGCCCACGGACTCCTGAACAAAGAGGCGCGGCCCGTCGGTAAGCACAAGCGTAGTCACTTGACCGTAGAATGTTTTCGGCAGGCCGTCGTGAGTGATTTGGGTTGACCCGGTGATCCGCGGCGGTGGCAGGCGGGGACGAAGCAGCCAGGCAACTACTCCCAGCACCAGCAACGCGGCCCCGCCGATCGCAATCATTCTCCACGATACTTTCCGTTGAGCTTGCGGCTTCGCCGCCGCAACCGCTGTTGTCCCCGTGTACGCCGACACCGCTCCGGTACGGCCCGACTCCACCTCCCGCCGCAGCCGCTTCAGATCGACGCCCACTTCCGAAGCACTCTGATAGCGAAGGTTGCGATCCTTCTCCAGCGCTTTGTTCGTGATTTGCTCCAGTTCCACCGGCAGATTCGTATTCAATCGCACCGCCGACGTCGGCGCCTTATGCAGAATCGCATCAAACACCATCGCCGACGTGTTTCCAGAAAACGCCGGCAGCCCCGTCGCCATCTCATACAACACCGCCCCGAACGAGAACAGATCAGTCCGCGCATCCAGTTCATCGCCTGCCGCCTGCTCCGGCGACATATACGCGATCGTTCCCACCGCCGTCCCCGGACTGGTCAGATGCAGCTCGCTCATCACCGTCGGCGCCACGCCCACCGATGCCGCCGAACGGCTCTTCCCGGGAGCCACCTTCGCCAGCCCGAAATCCAGGATCTTCGCGTGCCCATGTTCGGTCACAAAGATGTTGGCGGGTTTGATATCGCGATGAATGATTCCTTTCCGATGTGCCGCATCCAGCCCTTCCGCAATCTCCACTCCGAGCGTCAGTAATTCTTCCGTCGGCAAAGAGCGGCCCAGGATGCGATCCCGCAGCGTCTTGCCTTCCAGCAACTCCATCACGATGAAGTACCGGCCGTTCTGTCGCCCGATTTCGTGAATGGTGCAGATGTTGGGATGATTCAGAGCGGACGCCGCGCGCGCCTCGCGTTGAAAACGTTCCAGCGCCGCCGCGTCGGAACTCAATTCAGGAGGGAGGAACTTCAGGGCCACGCGCCGGCCCAGGGTGACATCCTCCGCCTCATACACCACACCCATGCCGCCACCACCCAGTTTCTGCAGCACACGGTAGTGCGAGATGGTCTGTCCGAGCATTGGGGAGATGCCTGGCTTTCGGGCCGCTTTATCTTAAAGACACGGCAGCGGCCAGTCAACGAATGATGCTCTGGCCCGGGTTCGCGCGCGGACACTCGCTTTGTGAGGGCAACCGGACAAAGGATCGATGAGGGACAGCAGGCGCACCCGGCGGTAACGGGCGCCTGTTTCAGCGGGCTGGTCTATCATGCCGGTCATCATGCCGGTCAGTCGCCGGATTGGGCTATCTGTTATTCGTACGGGCGCAAAGGCGGTTGTATGTTATTCGATCGCCAGTATTTGGTAGGCATCCCATCCCCGATCGAGGACCGACACTGGGGGGGCCGAATAATTGACGGACGTACGGCGCGAGGGCCGACTGCATTGATTGGGAGTCTCTACACCCACTATCAAGAAGCCGTTGTGTATACCGAAGCGACTTAGGTTGAGCCAAGGTAGTCCTTGCTCAATAAGTTCCTTGAAGCGGCTCTCATAATGCTCGGGGGCACAGAACTGGTCTTGACGGACACGCAGTCGGCCGCAGACATCGGTTTCATTGTGAGAGCCGACCTCGACAATTCGCATTCCCCGCAAGGGCGGCGGTTGACAACTCTTCGCCATAAACGTAATTAATGCCTTAAGTTCATCCGACAAAATGCTCATCCGTGTCCACTACTTTACGATAAATTGGTTGAAAAGCTGAATTTGTTCCTCAGTGCGAAGGGTAATCTCTGTCGACTGTAAGCTATATGGATAGAAACCGCTATACGGCCGTTCCAGTGGAGCCAGGATCGACTCGAACTGGTTTGTAGGAATGCGCGACTCGATAATACTCCCGACCTTCCCGAAAATCGGGGTGGTTGAGCAACGCATTTTCGGCAGCGGCAATGTCTCTAGAGACAAAGGTGGTTCCACGAGTCACATCCAATCCGTTCTTGATGATAGATCCGCCATCAAGCATGATGGCCGCGCGACTCACCGCATGCTTACGAAGTTTGAGCTGCCGCATTAAGGCGAATGGTGAGAGAGAGTGTGGCTGAAAGTCGTCAATGTCACGCTCCTGCGGGTTCTAAACTGGTTCGCGATGACTGGTGCCTGGGCGCGCAATCCAAAAGAGAAAAGTATCTCCGCAGGACGTGCTCGTAAAACTGCGAATGAATAGAGATCTGGTATCTATTCTCGCGCGGGCACAATGGGCTTAGTTTAGGGAGTAACTCGGTTAACCCTTCACCAGGATCACGCTTGCGTCATCGCGCAGACCAGAACCGGCGGCGAACGAGCTTACGTCATCGAGAAGGCTCTCCGCGGAAGCGTCTGTTCGCAAAAAGTGCTCTTGAAGACGCACCCAGCCGTACCGTAGGAAAACTAGTCCTCTCTGGTCGAATCGACGAGGTGGTTGACACGATTGGGACCAATATTCGACATATATGAGGCCGCTTTTGCCAGCCATCGCCTACGCCGGGAGGTGGTTGCAGGTTTGCCGGCCGATGGTAAGCTTGCAGGGCGAACTTTCACACGCAACGCGAGCGTAGCATTTCGGAGAGCGAAATCGCGCACGCCACCAGGGACGACACCCGATGGAGACCGATCCCCATCCCGATCCGATGAGCGCGCCCGAAACCGCAGGTGGAATGCCTGCCGTCGCGCAGCCGGTAGCCGCGCCGCTCACCCGCGCTGCCATCTTCCTGGTCGCAACACTCAATCCGGGCCTTGAAAATCGCGCGACTCTGCGCTCGTTTTGCGGAGACCTCGCCGCGTTGCTGCGCGCCGTGGAATTTCGCGACCTGGAAGGTGCCCTTTCCTGCGTTATGGGGTTTGGATCTGAAGCCTGGGATCGCCTCTTCGGGCAGCCGCGGCCGGCGGAACTGCATCCGTTTCGGGAGATTCGCGCCGGAGGGCGCCACGCTGTCTCCACGCCAGGCGACGTGCTGTTCCACATACGCGCCAAACGCATGGATTTATGTTTCGAGCTAGCCACGCAGTTTATGGCGCGTATCGGCAATGCCGTTTCGCCGGTGGATGAAGTGCAGGGCTTCCGTTACTTCGACGACAGGGATCTCATCGGTTTCGTAGACGGAACCGAAAATCCCAGGGGCGCGGCCGCGGTCGACGCGGTGCTCATCGGCGACGAAGACGCTACGTTCGAAGGGGGCAGCTACGTCATCGTGCAGAAATATCTCCACGATCTTGACGCATGGAATGCCCTCCCCACAGAGGCGCAGGAACGCATCATCGGCCGCACCAAGCTCTCCGACATCGAATTGGACGATTCCGTCAAGCCAACGTCAGCGCACAATGCGCTCACTACGATCGTTGAGAACGGGAAAGAGATTAAGATCCTGCGCGACAACATGCCCTTCGGTCGGCCCGCGCATGGTGAGTTTGGCACCTATTTTATCGGCTACAGCCGTTCGCCCCGCACTATCGAGCAGATGCTCGAGAACATGTTCGTTGGCCGGCCACCCGGCAACTACGACCATCTGCTCGACTTCAGCCGCGCCGTCACCGGAAACTTGTTCTTCGTGCCCTCGGCGACGTTTCTGGAGAACGTCGCCGAAGACCAAACCATTGAAGACCAGCACCTGGTTGCGGAATCCACGGCAGCGACGGTGGAGGCCGAAACCTCTTCACCCATTCCATCTTCATCTATTCCATCGGTGCGCGACGGTTCGCTCGGCATCGGTTCTCTCAGAGGAGACATACGACATGAATAATCTCCATCGCGACCTTGCTCCGATTTCCGATTCGGCATGGGCTCAGATTGAAGAGGAAACATCGCGCACCTTCAAGCGCTATCTCGCGGGACGGCGCGTCGTTGACGTGCAAGGTCCGGGGGGCATCGGCCTTTCTGCCGTCGGCACCGGCCACCTGCGGACCATTGCGGCACCTGGCAAAGGCATCATCGCGAGGCAGCGCGAGGTGAAGGCGATGGTCGAGCTCCGTGTTCCGTTCGAACTGGATCGCCAGGCGATCGACGATGTCGAACGTGGCGCGAACGACTCGGACTGGCAACCGGCGAAGGACGCTGCGCGACAGATCGCCTTTGCCGAGGACCGCGCCATATTCGAGGGCTACGACGCCGCCGGCATTGGGGGCGTCCGTCAGGGAACCAGCAATCCAATCATGACTCTCCCCGCCGACGTAAGCGAATACCCGGATGCCATTGCCCAAAGCTTAGGCCAGTTGCGTCTCGTCGGTGTCAACGGCCCGTACTCCGTGCTGCTCGGCGCGGACGCCTACACCGCACTTGCCGAGACCAGCGACCACGGATACCCGGTGTTGGAGCATGTCAAACGGCTGGTCAAAGATCAAATCATCTGGGCGCCCGCCATCGCCGGCGCGTTTGTGCTGACTACACGTGCTGGCGATTTCGACCTGCACATCGGCCAGGACGTCTCCATCGGCTATCTCAGCCACACCGACGCCGCTGTGCGCTTGTACCTGCAGGAGACATTTACGTTCCTCCTTCTCACCACTGAGGCTGCCGTCGCGCTAGCTCCTCCTGTGAAGGTGAAGAAGCCTTGAAGCCCGGCTGGGACTCTTCTCACGCTCTGCTCAAGCTACTTTGGATTTGCCGTCGGATTTCTCCGGGTGCCCACCAAATTCGTATCGCATCGCGGACAAGAGCTTGTTGGCGAAGTCTGCCTCGCCTCGAGAACTGAATCGTTCGTAAAGCGCGGTGGTGAGAACCGGGGCAGGTACTGCTTCGTCGATCGCAGCTTTGATCGTCCATCGGCCTTCGCCCGAGTCGGAGACGCGACCGGCAAACTTCGAAAGATTCGAATCCGGAACGAGCGCAGCGGCTGTCAGATCCAGCAGCCACGAGGCGATCACACTTCCACGACGCCAAACCTCCGCAACGTCTCTCAGATTTATGTCGTACTGGTCGTGCTCGGGTCGCGCAGTGGTGTAGTTTCCGCATCGGCTGCGCTCCTTGCTTGTTTGCCGACATTAGCCTTGCGGAGAATATTGAGCCCCTCCGCGTATGCCGCCCATGACGCCGTACTCGATTCCGTTGTGGACCATCTTCACGAAATGACCGGCGCCGATAGGGCCGCAGTGCAGGTAGCCCTGCTCTGCCGTACCGTCAATTTTTCCCGTCCGGGCGTGCGCGGAATGTCGCCTATTCCCCGAGCGAGCGCAGCGAAAATTGGATCGAGCCGCTGGAAGACCTCGGTCTCGGCGCCAATCATCATGCAGTAACCTCGCTCGAGACCCCAAACTCCTCCACTAGTTCCAACATCGACGTAGTGGATCTCTTGCAAAGCGAGTTGCTCTGCTCGCCGGAGATCATCGACATAAGTAAGAGTTGCCTCCATCAATCAGTATGTCGCCCCCTCGAGATGAGGGGAAAGTTCGGCGATGGTATCGTCGACAACCGCTGCCGGTACCATCAGCCAGATCGCCCGTGGTTTCGCAAGTTTCTTCGCGAGGTCTGCCAGCGACGTAGCCCCAATCGCCTTTTCCTTGACGAGTTCCTGCACCGGTTGCGGAGACCGGTTGAAAACCACGCAGCTGTGCCCTTTCCGGATTAGCCGCCGCACCATGTTGGCTCCATCCTTCCAAGACCGATCATGCCGATTTGCATAGTTCTCTCCTCTGAGGGCATCGATTCGCGAACTAAAAGGCACCAATTTCCTAGCTTGCTCTCGCCAAGCCATGTAGTTCCTGCATTGTGTCTGCGTCAAGCTTTAACTCGGCTGCCGCAACATTTTCTTCGAGATGTTTCACCTTGGAAGTCCCCGGGATCGGCAGCATGACCGGGGATCGAGCCAGCAGCCACGCCAGAGCTAGCTGTGAAGGGGTCACTTTCCATCGCGCCGCTATTCGACTGATGGGGCTCTCAGGACCGGCAAGACGGCCAACCGCAAGTGGAAACCACGGAATAAAACCCAGCTTTTGTTTTTCACAATATTCCAGAACATTGTCTGATCCGCGGTCGGTAATACCGTACCGATTCTGCACGCTCACAATCGGAACAATCGTTCGCGCATGTTGAATTTGTTGCACGTCACTTCCGATAAACCGAGGTGTTGCAAAGCCACCCGCTTCGCCCACGCCCCGCAAATCGCCTCAAGTTCGAATCTCTCCAGGCGCACCAGATTCTCCAGATCCTTCGCCTGAAACCGGGCTCAGGATTTCGGCTGCGGGCCCCCGCTTTGCTCACGCCCGCAAATCGCCTCAAGTTCGAATCTCTCCAGGCGCGCCATTCCTCATTCTTGGCTCGCGCAAAGATCAGATCGAACGGCTTCTTATACGAAGGATAGATATTTACAGCGTCCACAGAGCAGTTCGAAAGCACCATTCTGAGTAGTTTGGCTTTTTCAGGCGCGGGCTGGCTAACGTACAGATGATGCGCCTTATTCGCGAGTTCGAAAATCCTGACGGCATCAATGATCTTGTCCGGGTTTGCGTTCGCAAGTCCGTCAATCGCGAGCGATATTTGCTGTTCTTCGGCAAGCCACTCGGCTGATTTGCGCGTCCAGATTTCCTCGCTGATTTTGCCGTCCAGTTTGTCCAGGTAGGCTTGATCGAGCCGGTGACGCACTGCAACTCAATCTCTGCTTCAATCGTTCGCCCTGCTGCTTCCTAATCGCTTCGTCGCGGCCTTTATCGGTGAGCAAGGACTTTTCGAGCTGCGTCAGAACGTCATCGGGAATGTGAATGTCCTGAAGGACCTTCCCCAGCCGGGATGCAAGTTCTTCTTCACGGAAGTAGGGCAACTCGCACTTACCGCGAAATCCGGTGCAACGGTAGTAGGTGTAACGATTCTTCTGGATTTCTGCTGTCACCATGCACTCGTCATAGGCGCTGCGCAGTAGCCCCGAAAAGGCAAAGTCGTGCTTCCGGTACTTCGGTTTGTTGTGTCCGCGAAAGGTGGCTTGCACCTGTTGAAACAGTTCGGCGCTGACCAAGGGCGTGTGCGTGCCACTATATAGCTTGTCCTCCCAGATGAATTGCCCCTTGTAGAACGGATTCTTCAACAGGCGTTCCAGATAGCCTTTCGCGAGCTTCACGCCAAACTCCGGTTTCAGAATCTTCCGCACGCCATTGAGCGAGTGCTGGCCCGAAGCGTAAAGCGCGAACATGCGCTGCGCGATCGGAGCTTTCGCGGAATCAATTTCAATCGTGTGTTCGAGCTTGTTGTTTCGGTAGCCCAAAGGCGGCCGGCTCGGATAGATGCCTTGCTCGGCCTTCTCGCGCATTCCCTTGCGCACTTCTTCCCGCAGGTTCTCGATGTAGTTTCGCGCAATGACAACCTGAATGCCGTGCACGAGCTTGGCTTGAGACTTTGAGTCCTTCCCGATGACCTGGCCCTCTTTGGGCAGATGAATTTCAATTTCCAAATCTTCCAGCGTGACGCAGTCGCGGAAGTTGCGATACAGCCGGTCCGTCTTTTCGACTACGGCCACGCGGCATGTGGGATTCTCGCGGAAGAAACGGACCATCTCTCCGAATTGCTTGCGGCCCGTGATCTTGGCCGTCTCTACATCCACGAACTCGTGCGCGATCTCGAACTCATGCGTTCGGGCATACTCCCGCAGCAGTTTCAACTGCGCGGGAATGGAGTAGCCCTCGCGCTCCTGGTCCTTGCTGGAAACTCGGGCGTAGATGACGGCCTGTTTCATACCTGCCTCCACCTCGAAATCATTTCGCACACCATGCGCTCATGGAATTTCCGTGTCAAGGACGGCCACATACTCCTCGGAAGAATCCCGCGCCGTGTGTTGGTTTCGGCAGTCCCATTCGTCCAGAAGCAGGAACATCCCGCGAAGTGACCGCAGGGCAGCGGCGTCGAGAGCCTCTCCTCCTGTGGCCGCCTCAGCGGCGTGGGTCAGGGGCAAGTCGAACGTTGTCACCTGGTGGTGCGCGACCGTCGGCGCGGGACCTTCATCATGCGAGTTTCTTAACTCCTCCCTCAACATCTCCACGGGGAACGAATCGATTAGCAGGCGCAAGCCGAGCCATCACGACGAGGCCGATCTCTTGCGCGCACCGAGTTGTAAGACTACTATTTCGTTTCACCAAAACATACCCATACTATCCGGTGGTCAGAGCCTCGAACTTCTTCCACCGATGAACCACGGGAGCGGCATTGATTTCCGCAATGCCCTGCAGGATACGGGTTTGGAGTTCCTCCCAGGATTGCACCCGGATATGTCGGAGAAAGGTCCTGGCCATCTTGCCAAACAAGGTTTCGACGATATTGAGCCAGGACCCGTGCTTGGGAGTGAGCACGTATTGGAAGCGATTGGGCCGTGAGGCCAGAAATGCCTGAGTTTCTTTCGAGATGTGCGCGGAGTGATTGTCCATGATCAGGCGGATGACCGACTCCGCGGGATAGTGGGCGTCGAGATCCTTCAGCAGCGCGACGAACTCGCGACTGCGATGCCGACGCTCCACCCGGGCGGTCACGTGCCCGTTGTGCAGGTCCAGTGCAGCCAGAATCCAACACGTGCCCAGGCGTTTGTACTCGTGGTCGCGGCCGAGGCCGGAATGCTTGCCCGGTACCGGCGGCAAATCCGGGGCGGTGTTTGCAATGGCCTGTAAACCGGGCTTCTCATCGACCGAAACCGTTATGATCAGGGGGATCATTCCGCCCTTCTGGTTCTGCAGCGCCACCTCCTGATAAACCAGCAGGACCTCGCGCATTTTCGTTTCGAATTCAGGATCGCGTCGTTCCAGGTAGTATTTCACCTTCTCCGGATGCAGCGTTTGTTCGGCGAGAATTCGGTGTACGGTCGCTTTCGCGGCCTGGGCCAGCGATGCATATCCCGCCTTGCGGGCGTGCTCTCGTACATGCCGGGCGAGCGCGCTCCGCGTCCAAACCTCGGCCGCATACCCGAGATCTTTAGGCTTGGAACAGGCCAGATGAATCACCCAAGCCTTGGCCTCCTCCGTGATTACGGGTTCCTTGGGCCGGTGGTATGCATCCTTGAGGGCTGCGTCGGAGCCCATGGCCAGCGCCTTGCGGATCCATTTATCGACGCTCTTACGGGTCATGCCCACCGCTCTTGCAATCTGGCTGACGTTTTCGCCGGAATGGTACCGCAGCACGATACGCGCTCGCTGCGTCTCTCGCCAAGGTGCGGTGCGCGAATCCCGCAAACAGCTGAGGTGCTCGACCTCCTCCGGGCTGAGTTTCAAGCGTGCCCGTTTTGAGATGCCCGCCACACGATCAGTGTAGCATTAAACATTTCTATGTGTATATGTTTAATTGAAACGATATACTACTGACTTCATGGCCCTACCCAAGCCTCCTACGGTTTGTAGTGCGCCGTCGCAACCGCCGCACGAGCACCGCGTACCTGGGGCGGGAGCGACCCTGCTGCCCCGTGACGCACGGTGCGTCAAAGCGTGGGGTCGCTCCCGCCCCAGTCTCCTTTCGGTCGCGTACCGGATCGTCCGCGATCTCTCTCGGTCTGAGGAACTTTGCGTCAAGCCAAGGTGAAGCGAATCAGGGCCATGGGTGCAGTGCCGGGGTGAAGTCCACTTCACGCCGCCAAGCTGAAGCGAGCAGCCGTTGCGCCTGAAGTGTGGTACTGAAGTGCACTTCTGCTCACTTCCGTTCCGCCGGGAGTGCGGACGGTTTCGCGTGATGCTGAGGCCCGCGAGAGTCACTGAGATTGCCCCTCACTAATACAGAGGGGTTTTTTCCGGCAAAATCTCTCCAAGTATTTTCACTTTTCCCATTTTATTTTGCGGAATCGGATCTTTATTGACCTCCGTTCCGCCCGTTGACTTGGCTATGGGCGAGACTTAAGATTGCGCCGGTCTCTGCCGATGATTGGCCAAACCATCTCGCATTACCGCATCATCGAAAAGCTCGGTGGCGGCGGGATGGGTGTTGTCTATAAAGCTGAGGATACTAAGCTCCACCGCTTCGTTGCCCTGAAGTTCCTGCCTGACGATGTTGCGCGAGACTCACAGGCTTTGGGCCGCTTCGACCGTGAGGCGCAGGCTGCATCGGCCCTGAACCACCCAAATATCTGCACCATCCATGAAATCGGCGAGCACAACGGTCAGCCTTTCATTGCAATGGAATTCATGGAAGGCACAACGCTGAAGCACCCCATTTCTGGCAAGCTGCTGCCGCGGGAGCAAATGCTGGAGTTGGGGATTGAGATTGCGGACGCGCTGGATGCGGCGCACGCCAAAGGAATCGTCCATCGCGACATCAAGCCTGCCAACATTTTTGTGACCGAGCGCGGGCACGCCAAGGTTTTGGATTTTGGTCTAGCAAAGCTGGTACCCAAGGGCGGTGCCCTGAATCTATCGGCCATGCCCACAGCCACCGAGTTGGAACAGCTCACTCGCCTCGGCACGGCGATGGGAACCATGGCGTACATGTCGCCCGAACAGGTGCGGGGCGAAGAGCTGGATGCGCGCACGGATTTGTTCTCATTTGGTGTGGTGCTCTACGAAATAGTTACAGGGGTTTTACCGTTCCGGGGCGAGACCTCTGGCGTGATTGCGGAAGCGATTCTGAATCGTACGCCAGTCGCGCCGGTGCGGCTGAATCCCGACGTACCCCCTAGGCTTGAAGAGATCATCAGCAAGTGTCTCGAAAAAGATCGCAACCTGCGCTTTCAGCATGCTTCTGACCTCAGTGCAGACCTCAAGCGCCTCAAGCGGCAACTCGAATTAAGGGAGTCGGTGGCTGTAGCGCCTAATCGCATGTCAAGGGTGCTTTTTGGCAGGAGAGCAGCAATTCCAATTGCAGCTGGGGTGATAGCATTATTCGTTTTCGCGGCTTACTGGTTCGGAGGGCGCAACCCTTCTGCCCCGAAACCCCCTTCGGCGCGAGCGATGCTGGCCGTGCTTCCTTTTGCTAATTTGAGCGGGGACACGCACGAGGATTATTTTGCCGATGGCCTCACCGAGGAAATGATTGCCCAGCTCGGCGAGCTACAGCCCGACAAGCTCGGAGTGATCGCGCGAACCTCAACCACACGATACAAAGATACAAAGGAGACCGCCGCTCAAATTGGCCGAGAATTGAGTGTGGGCTATTTGCTCGAGGGCAGTGTGCGGCGCGGCGGAGAACGGGTGCGGATCACGGCGGAGCTGGTGAACGCAAATGAGCAAACGCATTTATGGTCCGAGACGTACGAGCGGCCCCTAACTGATGTTTTGAACATTCAGAGGGAAATCGCCGAGAAGATCACGCACTCTCTTTCTACCCGATTGCTGCCCGTTGAAGCTAACGCCTCTCCAAGCTCGCATGTCAATTTTGAGAGTTATGACAAATATCTCCTCGGACTGCATGAACTCGGAAAAGGCACTCGGGAGGGCGGGAACAAGGCGATTGAGTATTTTCAAGAAGGCATCGCGGAGGATCCGAAGGACGCCCGCCTCTATGCGGTCCTTGGTGAAGCGTACGGCGCGTTAAACACGTATTACAGTTCCCCGACGGAGATGATGCCGCGAGCAAAAGCAGCAACACTACGAGCACTTGAGCTGGACCCCAACCTCGCGAGCGCACACGTTCTACTCGGTGACGTGCACTTGCTCTTCGATTGGGATTGGCCTGCGGCAGAAGCGGAGTATCGTCGGGCGCTCGCCATCAATCCAAGCTTGCCGGAAGCTCAATTGGGCTATGCCGCTTACCTGGGAACGCTGGGACACTTCGATGAAGCGCTCTTACGCGTACAGCAGGCCTACCTCTTTGATCCGCTTGCAATCGATACCCGCAATGACGCGCTTTGGATCTACTACTTTTCCGGTCGAATGCCGGAAACCATCGAGCAGTGCCAGAAAACGATCGAACTGGAACCCACAGCAGGCCTTCCTTATGCAATGCTTGCACTCGCGTACGCACAAATGGGGCAACGCCCCGAAACCCTCCGGGCTGCAGAGAAAGCCATTCGGTTTGCGAACAGTCCGACTGTACTCGCGACAACGGCGTCAGCACTGGCGCGGGTAGGCGAAAGGGCCGAGGCTAGACAGCTTCTAAGCCGAGCCTTAGAACAGGCGAAGGAACGCTATGTCTGCCGGTTCATCGTGGCTGCCGCCTATGCCGAGCTGGGTGAAACTGAGCAAGCCTTCGAATCACTGGAGCAAGGGTTCCTTCAACGATCGACTTGAATGCCATGGATCGGGGTGGATCCCCGATTCAACCCACTGCGAGGCGATCCGAGGTTTCAGGACTTTGTCCGGCGCGTCGGAGTTCCCCACTGATTGTTGGAGTATGGAGAGTACTGGTTTGCGTCGACCCTAGCTAGCTAGTTGTCCAGATCGCTGTAGGGAAATCTACGTGTCGTCACATCCACCGTCTTGGGTGGATCGCAGGTTGAGGAGAGGACCAAAGTGCCCTTAGGGTTCCCGACCATGTTACAGGCTCAATCCAACAGGGAAATCAATCTGAGGCAAGCTTGCCACGAAATCGGAGAGAAACGTTCGGAAATCGTCCCCTTGGGCGCACCAGCTTCGCTCCCCTAGGCTTCTCAAAGCGCAGCCAGGCGGCGTTGTACTAACAAAAAGTAAAGGGCCAGCAAAACGAGCAGTAGCCCGTTCACGCCCAGCACCACGGGTGCCGTGAACACGGGAACGAGCCATCCGGATAACAGATTCCCCATAGGCATGCCGCCGCGAAAGGCGAAGTTGTACACGCTCATCACGCGGCCGCGCATTTCGTTCGTGGTAATCAACTGTACAAGAGAATTTACCGTGGCGAACACCGCCATCATCGCGGCACCCACCAGCACCAGGATGACGCCGCTGAACGGTACTGACTTTGAGAGCGCGAAGGCAGAAATTCCCACGCCCAGGAGGAGAAGCGCAGCCAGGGCGACGCTGCCTTTTCTTCGCATGTTGCCGGCGCTCGCAATCATCAGAGAGCCGACAATCGAGCCCAGGCCCATTAGGGAGAGAAGATTGCCATAAGTTTCCGGACCACGATGGAAGATGTCCTTCACAAATACCGGGATGTAGGTGCGCATGGGCATGGCTAAGGCGGTCATGCAGAAGGCGAGCACAATCAGCGCTTCCATCGAATTTTGCCTGCGAGCGAACTGGATGCCTTGCTTCAGACTGCTGAACATCGACTCCGTAGTCTTGGCAGGCAGGAAGCGCGCAGAAATAATCGACAACGAAATAATTGGCGCCAGGAAAGAAAGCGCGTTCAAGCCGAAACACCACTTTTCTCCCAGCTTCGCCAACGCCTGCCCCGCCAGCGCCGGTCCCAACATGACCGCGACATTGAACTGTATTGAGTTCAGCGCAATGGCGTTCGGCATGTCGTCTTTCTCGACTAGCGTGGGAATCAATGCCTGGTAAGCCGGTCCACCAAACGCCTGGGCGAATCCGGAGATGAATGACAGACAGAGAATGTGCCAGACATGCACCAAGCCGGTGGCGACGAGAATGGTGAGAATTCCGGCGGTAGCCATTTGCACGTACTGGGAGCCGAGCAGAATCTTGCGACGCTCCACACGATCGGCCACCACACCGCCGATCAGGGAGAAGAGAAAAATCGGAATTCCGGCAAGAAACTGATCCAGGGCCAGCAAAAAGGCAGAGTGGCTGAGCCGGTAGATCAGCCAGCCCTGCGCCACGATCTGCATCCAGGTGCCGATGCTGGAAGTGCAGGCGCCAAACCACATCAAACGAAAATCGCGATATTGAAAAGCTTTAAAGACGCGGCGAAACACTCTAGCTTCCATGGTCTCCGCCAAAGCGTAACATGCGCCTTCTCCCGTTTGGCACGGCTGACGGCTTTTGGTCATTTTCCCCCAATCGCTTGGATAGATTTGGCGGCAAGTTGAGGCATAGCTAAAACCTTCGTCTTTACTGACGAACCGCAGTTACTAACGTTAGTGCTAAACTGGCGATTCTTAACCGGGGTTGTTTATGTCATTTGTGGCGTCGGCCGATGTCTCCGCAAAGTGAGTAGATCATGAGAGGCGGGAGGTGGTCGCAGGTTGTACAAGGCGTTTTGCTGGCGGCCGCGGTGTCGGCGGGTGCTGCGATTTGCCGTGCTGCGGATGATCCTGCAGCCAACGCACCGAACCAGACGTCTACGAGTTCGAGTCTCTACCTTAAAGTGCAACTCAACAGCCCGCTAAAGGTCTCGAAGCTGAAGCCGGGAGACGCGGTTGAGGGCAAGTTGGCTCGGGATGTGTATTCTTCAGACCGTGAGCTGTTTCCTGCTGGGAGCCCCGTACGACTCTCAGTGGATCACATGGAAAAGAAACGAAGAACCCCGAACGATCACTGGCCCGGCGTCATTCGATTATTTACACCTCGCCATCAAAACTATCCGGTCTTTAAAACTGCCAATGTCTCTCGAGAAAGTGGTGAAAGCGCGTTGCAAGTTTCGGTGATCTCCATTAGCCGGATGCGCGAGGTACACGCCCAAGCAAAGAAGGAGAAGAAGCCGGAACAACAAACCAATGAAGGCGGCACCGTGGAGGTGAGCAAATCTGGCGGTGGATACGGATCTGGCAAGCTGGCAGCGCCGATCATGGTGCTCGAAGCTTCGGTCGCGGAGAGTAGAGAGCTGCCTGCCTCGAGTGCCGAGGCCACACCTTGGTCACGCCTCAATCTATCTGATCTGGAAACTCTGCCCGCTGGTACTGCCTGCAGGATTCTTCTTTTGGGAAGCGTCAGTGCATCGAAGAGCCGGCCTGGCGATGTAGTGCAAGGACAGTTGCTCGAACCCGTGCTGTTGAATATCCACGTGGTCTTGCCGGCGGGTACACTGTTTGAAGGGAAAGTAGTTAAAAAGACTCCACCGCGCTGGGGGAGCAGAGCGGGATCGCTATCCTTGACTTTCACTGGAGTGACACTGCCCGGCGGGAACTTGATACCCATCGCCGCATCGCTGACTGGGGCAGAATTGGATCGAAGATCACATACGAAGATAGACGCGGAGGGACAGCTTCGCGGCGAGCGTCCTGGCAAAGCGTGGATGGCGATTAACATCGGCGTGACCGCCGGTGTATCCAAGGAAGCGGATGATACTTTTCAATTGATCTTCGAGGCGATTGTCTCCACGGCCACCGATGCCTCTACGGCAGGCACGGCGCGGATTATCTCGGCTTGTGCCTCCGGCATTTACATGGTGACGCGCCACGGGCGTGACGTGGTCTTGCCCCGATTCACAGAGCTGGATATCGCATTGGACCGACCTTTGTCCGTGACGAAGAACAGGGGGGCAGCGCCTTCCGCCGCGATCGTGGATAGCAACTGAGTTGAAGCGCCCGGATTAAATCGCTGTTATCACAGTTCCAACCAAAATCTTGAGATGAACTACGACGCCATCCTGGTGGTTTCTTTCGGCGGCCCGGAATCGAAAGAAAAAGAAGAGGTGATTCCTTTCCTCGAAAATGTTCTGCGTGGGCGGAACACTCCGCGGGAGCGAATGCTCGCCGTAGCCGAGCACTACTACCACTTCGAGGGTAAGAGCCCGATCAACCAGCAGACGCGCGATTTGATTGCCGCACTGGAAACGGAGTTGGAGCGCAATGGGCCTAGGCTCCCAGTTTATTGGGGAAACCGAAACTGGCATCCGTTGCTGCCGGACACTTTGCGAAAGATGAAGCAGGACGGCATCCGGCGAGCTTTGGCTTTCGTGACTTCGGCCTACAGTTCGTATTCTGGTTGCAGGCAGTATCGCGAAAACATCATTCGCGCGCAAAGCGAGGCTGGGGCCGGCGCGCCGGAAGTAGACAAACTGCGGGCTTTTTTCAATCACCCGGCCTTCATCGAGGCCACCGTGGAACGAGTCGGTGAGGCGCTGCGGGCGGTGCCAGCCGAGGTGCGAGGAAACGTGCAAATAGTTTATACCGCGCACAGTATTCCGCTTTCCATGGCTGACACCAGTGATTACGTGAAACAGCTAGAGGAAGTGCGGCGTCTGGTTTCGAGTGCGCTAGGCTATAAAAATGATGTTCTCGTTTATCAGAGCCGCAGCGGCGCTCCGGGTCAGCCGTGGTTGGAGCCGGACATTCTCGATTATCTGCGCGGCTTGAAAGCAAAGAATTTAGCTTCGGCGGTAGTGGTGGCGCCGATCGGCTTCATCTCCGATCACATGGAAGTGTTGTACGACCTCGATATTGAGGCGCGGCAGCTTTGCGATTTACTGGGTTTGCCGATGACGCGAGCAAAAACCGTGGGCGTGCATCCGAAGTTTATTGGGATGATTCGCGAGTTGATTCTGGAGCGTATGGATCCGGCGAAAGAGCGGCGAGCGTTAGGATCGCTGGGAGCGCGTCCAGATATATGTGAAGAAAACTGCTGTCCGGCGGCGCAGCGGCCAGCGCCACGTCAGACGACTTAGATGGTGGGAAGTTTTGTAGGTTCGTAGTCCGTCGCTATCGGGTTGCCCTCGATACGATGCATGGTGTGAACAATCGTGTCGATCACTGCTTGATTACCCACAGCGGTATTGATCATCACGTGATAAAGCGAGCGAGTGGGCCAGTCGGCGTTGAAATAGTGTTTCACGAAAGCGATGCGTTCGCGGTCAACCGAGTCAACGAGCTCTTCCGCTTCCGCCCTGGTGGATCCATCCTGCAGGAGGCGGCGGATCTTTTCGGCGCGCGGCGCATAGAGAAAAACGTGAAAGGCCTCGGGGTGCTCTCGAAAAAAAAAGGGCGCGCCACGACCGACCACGACTGCATTCCCGTCTTCAGCAATTCGGGCGGCGATTTGTTCCATCCAGGACATCATGCAATCGGTGTCAAACGCCTGATTAGCGAGGTGAGAACTGGATTCGTGGCTGCCACGCCAGAAGGTCTTCGCTAAACGGTAGAGGCGGCTGTCCATGCGCTCGTCGCAGCGCTTCACCGTAGAAGCATCGACATTCGCCAGGCGGGCAATCTCTTCGGTGAGACGCTTGTCCCACAGACTCCACCCTAGATGGTGGGCCAACTGAGCGGCAATAGCGCCGGCTCCGCAGCCGTACTCCCGCTCGATGGTGATCACGCGAAACATTGCCATTCCTGGTCTACGGTTTAACTCGAACCTGGTTTAACTTCGAACCTGGTTTAATTCGAACCTGGTTTACCACGAGTCTGGTTTACCGCGAACTAGTGTACAGCCATTCCGCCGGGCCTGCCCTTTTTCATGAGGAAAACCAGGGGAATCATGGCCAGAATGGCGAAGGCAAGAAACCGGAAGTCATCGATGTAGGCCAGCATGGTGGCTTGCCGCTGCACTGTGCCTTCAATCAGGGCATAAGCCTGCTGCGTGGCAAATGCTGCATTCGCACCATGGGCTCGCATGGCTTGGGTGGCGCCTTGCATCATCGACTGAAACGCAGGGTTGGAAGCACTGAGATGGCGGGACAAATCATTCAGATGGACCTGGGTGCGCCGATCGAGCATGGTGGTGACCAGGGAAATGCCTACGCTGCCGCCAATATTGCGCGCCAGGTTCATCAAGCCGGAGGCGGCATTGTTCTTGTCCCGCGGCAGGAAGGCGTAGGCGGCGGTATTGATGGGAACGAAAAGGAATGCCATTCCCGCCGCCTGGAAAACGCGGGCCATGGCCGTGGTGCGGAAATCAATTTGCAGGTCAAAGCGGGTCATATTAAACAAAGAGCCGGAGAGCATAACCAACCCGAAAACCAGCAACCAGCGTGGACTGTAGCGCGACAGCAAAAATCCCACCAGGGGGAGCAAAAGCATGATGGTGAAGCCACCTGGCATCAGAGCCAGGCCCGATTGCTCCGCGGTGTATCCCAATAAGGTCTGCATGAGGAGCGGCAGCAACAGCGTGCTGCCGAGCAAAGCAAATCCCAGCATAAACATCAACAGGTTCGAGATGCCAAAGGTGCGGTCGCGGAACAGATGCAGATCGATAATGGGATCCTTGTGCCTCCATTCCCAGAAGATGACGAAGAGCAACGAGACCGCGGCGATCACAGAAAGCACCACGATGAAATGCGATTCAAACCAATCATCGCGCTGCCCCTTGTCGAGGACAATCTGCAGGGCCCCCAGGCCGAGAGCCACAAAGCCGAGTCCGACGTAGTCGATGGTGGTTTCGCTGAGCTTGCGGCGCTTCAAATAGGGAGGGTCCTCAATCAGCCGCGAGGTGAGCAGTAGGGAAATGATTCCCACCGGAATGTTGATGAAGAAAATCCAGCGCCAGGTGAAGTTGTCGGTGATCCATCCCCCGAGAGTGGGGCCAATGGCCGGCGCGGTGACAACGGCGACGCCGTAAACCGCGAAGGCCATGCCACGCTTGGCGGGGGGAAACGTATCGGCAAGGATGGCCTGCTCGCTGGGCTGAAGGCCGCCTCCGCCAGCCCCTTGCAGCACGCGGCAAATGATAAGTGTAGCCAGGTTGGGCGCCAATCCGCAGAGGAATGAGCTAATGGTGAACAAGGCCACACAACTCATGTAGAAGTTCTTGCGGCCTATGATGGAAGAGAGCCAGCCGCTCAGGGGAAGCACGATGGCGTTGGAAACAAGATAGGAAGTGAGCACCCAGGTGCTCTCATCCTGACCGGCGGAGAGACTGCCTGCGATGTGTGGCAGCGCCACATTGGCGATGGAAGTATCGAGAACCTCCATGAAGGTCGCCAAGGTGACGGTTATGGCGATGATCCATGGATTGACTGTCGGACGCCAGGCGTCGGCATGGTCCAGCGTGACGGCACCAGCGCTCATTGCCGAATCCAGACCTTGGGCTCAACCGACATTCCGGGGCGCAGCAACTGATCTTTGTTCTCTCCGGGATTCAGCACGATCTTGACCGGAATACGTTGGACGACTTTCACATAGTTTCCAGTTGCATTCTCAGGAGGCAGCAGGCTGAAACGGGCGCCACTGGCGCCGGCGATACTATCGACCTTGCCTTTGTAACTTCTTCCGCTGGCATCGACTTCCAGAGTGACGGGCTGGCCTACCTTCATGTCGCGCAGCTGAGTCTCCTTGAAGTTGGCGGTTACCCAGACATCGTTGAGAGGAATCACCTTCATCAGTTCCTGGCCAGGGGCGACGTTTTGTCCGACTTCGACGGTACGATCGCTGACCACGCCATCAACTGGAGCAACCACCTTGGTGTACTGCAAATTCAGTTGCGCCTGGTCGAGGTCGGCTTTCTTCTGCGACGCTTCTGCCACGGCCGACGCGGCTCTGGAACGAATAACCTGCATCTGCCTGGGGGCGGTCTGAGCATTGCGCCAATTGGCCTCTGCCTGCGCGAGTTTTCCCTGTGCTTGCGTTACCTGCGACTGAGCGGCATCGGCCAAAGAGTGAGCAGCCTGGACGGCCGCAGTGCTGGCCTTCGCTGCTGCAACGGCCTGATCGTATTGCTGCTGCGAAATCTCCTGCTTCTCCACCAGTTGCTTGTATCGGCCTAGATCATTCTGGGCCTTCACATCGTTGGCCTCGGCCTGATCAAGCTGGGCTTTAGCTGCCTCGAACTGCTGTTTGGCAGCGGAGATTCCGGCACGGGCGCTGGCCACGTCCGCCTCCGTTGAGGAAACTTGGCTGGTGGTGCTGACCGAAGTGATGGGCACATTGACCCCGGCGGCGGCAGCGGTTGCCTGCGCATCTTCAAATTCGGCCTTGGCCTTTTCGTAAGCAACCTGGTAGTCGGCCGGATCGATTTCCACCAGAACCATGCCAGCCTGCACATACTGGTTATCTTTTATATTGAGTTTTATGACGTGACCCGAAATGCGTGGACTGATGGAATTGATGTGGCCGTCCACTTCTGCGTCGTCGGTGGATTCGTAACTGGAAACATAGCGGTAGACGAAGAACCCCGCGACTAATAACACCACCACTGCAATGATCACGCCGATGCGAAAACCAGGACTGGCGGTGCGCGAGGGGCGAGTGCGGAAGTCTCGTTCTGTCGCCGGCAGGGGCTTGGGGCGGCTTTCGGACTGATCCGGCGGGGAGGCGGGCGGCCTTTGCGTCGTCTGTTCCATAATATGAGTTTAGTGTTCGCCTTTCAGATATCGTTTGACTCCCTGTTCGGCATCCCCGATCGCGCGTGCCAGCTCCACCTTCGCCAAATTGTGCGCGTACAGGCTCTCAATATAGCTCTCGTGAGCGCTGGCGACGGCCTCTTGTGCCTGCACGACCTCCAGGTTGTCAGTCACTCCGGCGGTGAAACGATCCCTGGATTGAGTGAGGGCCTGCTCTGCCAGGTCGACGGAGCTGCGAGCAACCTCGACCTGCTCGGCGGCGGCGCTTAAGTCCAGCAATGCGCTACGAACTTCATAGTCGATACGGCCGCGCACATCGCCTAATTGGGAACGGGCCTGCTTCAACTGGGCATCGGCTTCAAGAACATCACTGTGAATTTTTCCTCCCGCGAAAATGGGGATGTTCAGGCTTCCATTCACCTGCCACGTGCCATTGGACTGGGCGGGTGTAACTCCAATGTCGCCGAAGTTTGCGTTTAAATCCATGGTGGGATAGTGACCGGCGGTAGCTCCGCGGCGCGTCAGTTCTGCCGCGCGCACCTGGGATTGAGCTGCCTGATAGTCCGACCGGGTGGCGTAGGCGCGTTCCAGATAAACCTCAACAGGCAGCGGAGTCAGCGCCTGGTAGGGAGCTTTCTCGGTCAGCATAAACTGCTGACCGGGGGCCAACCCGATGATGCGCGCCAGAGACAGCTTCTGCTTGGCATAGTCGTTGCGCGCGACAATGAGCTGTTGTTGGCGCGTCTGCAGCTCGACTTGAGAGCGTAGCGTATCGATGGCTGGACTCAGACCGGCATTTTGCTGGTCGACTGCCTTGTCGTAAAGCGCTTGGGCGTTCACGACCTGGGCGTTCGTGGTTTCAATGCGCGCGGCGCTGGCAATGGCCATCAGGTAGGCGTTGCCTACGGCAAGCACCACTAACTCCCTGGCGTCTTTATAGGTGTATTGCGCGGATTTGAGGCTCTGGGAAGCGGCTCGTTCCTGCTCGATCTGCTTGAAGTCGAACAGAGACTGAGTGAGCGAAGCGCGCGCGTCAAAATAGTTGAATGGACCAATCACCCGAGGCACCGGGAATGGGAAAACGTTGCTCTTGAGGCCTAGAGCAGTGAGGCTCAGGGTTTGAACGTCTTCCTGGATTTGGGCTGAAAGCTTAGGCAGAAGGCCGCTGAGTTCTTTCCACTTCTCGCCGCGGGCCATGATGCTTTGATCGCCGGATAGCAGCAGGCCGAGGTTATTGCGCAGTCCGCGGTCAATGGCATCTTGATATCCCAGTTGCAAAACCTCGGGAGTAACTTTGCCCTCCGGCTCGCTGCCAGTGAAGGGACTCTGCGAACCGGGGAGGGAGATGGAAGGCGCAGGAACGGAGTTCTGAGCCAGAAGGCCTGTGACCAACCAGAGCACCATCATGAAAGCCAGCCGGCTGCGATTTGGATGAGACAAGGAGCGGGGCATTTTCAGTTTTGAAAAGTCCCGTGGTGAAAACGTCTTCGGGACGGCCTTTCTCATTCATAGCATATCGTTACGTATTGATTCTATAGAGATAGCTTGCGATGCAAAAATCGGGCACCTCCCGGTTTGCCTTGGGTGCCTTCGATCGAGTGAAGGATTGGGGGTATTTCGCCACGATCCGCCGACGCAAGATAAAAAGGTGATCCGCGCCGTTACTTTAGACACTTTCCTCGTCCGCGGACTGCCGATAGAGTGAAGGAGAAGGCTTCTCCCCTCCAAAGCGGCGAGCAGCTCGTTTGATCTTTGCGGTGGCGCTGTCTGCAGGTCTATGCATGGCGGGCAACGCAGCGCAGGCGCAAGTTCACGCGGATCGAGAGGTAGTAGAGAAAGTGGCGCCAGTCTATCCAGACCTCGCGAAACGTATGCACCTTGCCGGAGTGGTGAAGTTAGAAGTTGTAGTTCGCGCAAATGGCAACGTTAAGTCGACCAGGATTGTGGCAGGAAATCCGGTGCTGATTCAATCCGCGACCGATGCGGTCCGTAAGTGGAAATTTGAGGCCGCATCCGAAGAAACCACTGGGATTGTAGAGCTTATGTTCGATCCTACAAACAGCCACTGAAAGCGCCAGGGAACCGTCCGGGAAACAATTGCTGACCTAAATGCCAGCCCCAACCCGAAAGCAAGCCGCGGATCCGATCGACCGTCGCCGGAGGCGGCATCCGAGGTACCGTGACAATTTTCGAGTCATCGTCAGCTATCTGGCGAATCACTATCAGAAACTTGATGGACACTGCAGCGATCTATCGGTAGCCGGCATCGGTATACTTATAGCCACGGAAATGAATAGTGGCGAGGTAGTCGACCTGAACTTTTCACTTCCAGGATCCGCCTCTCCTTGGGAACTGCGAGCAGTGGTACGTTATCGGCGCGGATATCACTACGGCTTCGAATTCCTGTCCCTAACCAATGAGCAGCAAGAGTCCCTGAAGAACTACCTTAGTGGGCTGGCGCCACTCGAATAAACTCTTGCGCTTGAAAACTCGCAAAAATGGCAATCTTGCGGGCAATGACTTCTGTCATCTTGCATGCCGGTTACCTATGCTTCAAAGTGAAACCTGGGATTCGCTCGCGCAAAGGAATTTGGAGCATCACTTCGTACATGAGTAACTCTAAGCCCAACGAAGCGGCCGGTACGGACTGGACGAGACTTTTGGCCGATCCGGACCTTGCCCGAAACCTTGGAAAGCTCCTGCAGACCTATCGAGATGCCTCGCCTGAGAACAGAGAACAAGCTCTACTGGCGGCTATGCGGGAGATCAAACGAGAGGCTTCCAAGAGTTCAGCCGTCGCGACGCCAGCCAACATTGCCAGCGAGCCTCCACCATCTGTAGCTGTCCCGGCGACTGCCATTCCTCCGTTTGAGCCTGATATCTTCAGTCCGAATTGGGGACAGGATCGACGGCGCCATCCCAGAATTAAATGTTTTGTAGCAGTAGAACTGCGGGTCAATGAGGCGGACGCTCCGATCTGGGGCAATCTATCGAACACCAGTTTAGGAGGATGCCGGATCGAGACTGCGACCCTGGTTGCAGGTGGCGCCAAAGTCGAGATCGGACTTTGGGTCGCTAGCGGCAAGATTTGGGTAAAGGGCTTGGCATTGAACGGCGTGGTGACTAGGAGTGCGCCCGATGCCGGAGCCATTCGCGTTCGCTTCGCCGGAATGGACCACCGGGAAAAAGAAAATCTCCGGCAATTTCTCAAGTATGTTCAAGAAACCACGAAAGCCTGGAACAGCGAAAATAGTTACCTGCAACTCCTGAAATAGCGAATCTGCCTTTTCTCCGTTCCTCTCCTCCGTTCCTCTGTTTCTGCCATTTCCTCCGTTCGTCCCTAATTTTTCACAGATCCGTGACATTGATTCGCGAGAAATTGATACACTCGGTGCGTACCTGAAACCTTTTGTATCTGAAACCCTTTTCCACCCTTGAGACTCTAATTTACCGAGACTCTAATTATTTAAGACGAAGACCAGCGAAACAATCCACGTAAAGACTGAGTTGTTCCCAGGGAGGAGCGCGCACCCCATGGTAGCCAGTGAACAGGCGTTGGTGACCGGCAAGCAACTCGACACTCTGAGCATTAACACGATTCGCACGTTAGCGATCGACGCCGTACAACAGGCAAACAGCGGACATCCTGGCGCACCCATGGGCCTGGCTCCCGTAACGTACTGCCTGTGGCAACAATTTCTACGCTACGATCCAGAAGATCCGAAGTGGCTGAACCGCGACCGGTTTGTTTTGTCAAATGGCCACGCCTCGATGTTGCTTTACGCCATGCTGCATTTGGCGGGCGTAAGAGAGGTTGCGGAGAACGGCGAAGTGCTGAAAGAGCTGGCGGTTCCCATGGAGGAGATCAAGCGCTTCCGGCAACTCGGAAGCCGGACCCCCGGACATCCTGAATCACACGTCACAACCGGCGTAGAGACCACCACCGGTCCGCTGGGGCAGGGCGTAGGAAACAGCCTGGGAATGGCCATCGGCAGCAAATGGTTGACCGCGAATTTCAACCGTCCTGGTTTTGCAGTCTTCAATTACAACGTCTATGCCATGTGTTCCGACGGCGATCTGATGGAGGGCGTTGGTGGCGAGGCCGCGTCGCTGGCAGGGCATCTAAAGCTCTCGAATCTTTGTTGGATGTACGACCACAACGGAGTCACCCTAGATGGCCCCGCCGATTGGTCATTCAGCGAAGACGTGGCCACACGCTTTATCGGCTACGGCTGGAATGTGACGCGCGTTGCCGATGCCAACGATCTGGAAATGCTGGCGCGGGCTTTTGAAACTTTTCAGAAGACTACTGATCGTCCGACGCTGATCATTGTGGATAGCCACATTGGCTATGGGTCTCCGCATAAACAGGACACAAACGCGGCGCACGGGGAACCGCTCGGCGAAGAAGAAGTGCGGCTGGTAAAGAAATTTTATGGCTGGCCCGAGGATGCCAAGTTTTTGGTGCCGGAAGGCGTACGTGAGCACTTCCAGGAGGGAATCGGAAAACGCGGGCATGACGCTCGCACCAAGTGGGCGAAGATGTTCGCGGAGTACACCCAGAAGTATCCGGAGTTGGCTGACCAGTTGCATCGCATACAACGGCGCGAACTTCCCGACGGCTGGAACAAGAACCTTCCCACATTTCCCGCGGATCCAAAGGGAATTGCCACGCGAGAGAGTTCGGGCAAAGTGCTGAATGTGGTGGCGCAGAATATCCCCTGGCTGATCGGCGGTTCGGCGGACTTGGCCACTTCCAACAAGACGACTCTGAAGTTTGAAGGCGCGGGCGATTTTCAGGCTGGCCAGTATGCGGGACGCAACCTGCACTTCGGCGTGCGCGAGCATGTGATGGGCGCGAGCGTAAACGGGCTCGTTGTTTCTGGGATTCGGGCGTTCGGTGCGACTTTCTTTAATTTCAGCGACTACATGCGCGCCAGCATGCGGCTGGCTGCGCTGATGGAAGCTCCTTCGATTTTTATTTTCACCCACGACTCGATCGGCTTGGGAGAAGATGGACCGACGCATCAACCAATCGAGCAACTGGCCTCATTGCGCGCCATGCCGAATCTGATTGTGCTTCGTCCCGGAGATGCCAATGAAGTAGTCGAAGCGTGGAAGATTATCGCGCAGTTGCAGCATCAGCCTGTGGCTTTGGTGCTGACACGTCAACCGCTTCCCACCTTCGATCGGACGAAATATGGCGCGGCCTCCGGTACGGCGCGAGGAGCCTATGTTCTAGCCGACGCACCTGGTGGCAAACCTGATGTCATTCTGATGGGCACCGGGAGCGAGGTGTCGCTATGCGTCGATGCCTACGAAAAACTTAAGGCGGAAGGCGTCAAAGCACGGGTCGTAAGCATGCCGTCATGGGAGATTTTTGAACACCAGGATGCCGCCTACAAAGAAAGCGTTCTGCCTTCATCCGTTACAGCGCGAGTTTCGGTTGAAATGGCGGCAACGTTTGGCTGGGAGCGGTATGTGGGAATCAAAGGACGTAAAATTGGTATGCACCGCTTCGGCGCCTCAGCTCCGTTGAAAGATTTGCTGAAGTTCTTTGGTTTCACTGTGGAAGCGGTTGTTGCGGAAGCCCGCAAAGCGCTTGCGGAGAAGTAACAAAGATTCTGGCCCAACAAAGTTTGGTGCGGAAAACGACCCGCGCCGTCGATTCATCAGGGAGAAATCACTATGCAGCCTACTGGAGTACTGGAAACCTCAAAAGTTACGAATCCTCTGAAGGCATTACTTGAGTACGGGCAGTCGATGTGGCTCGATTACATCCGCCGCGATTTGATCACCGGCGGAGGCCTTAAGAAGATGATCGAAGAGGACGGGCTCAGGGGAATGACCTCGAATCCTTCCATCTTCGAGAAGGCAATCGCCGACAGTTCTCTGTACGACGATATATTGAAGTCGCTGGCCTCGCGGAGTGATCTAAGCGCAACCGACCGCTTCGAACAAATTGCGATCCGCGACATTCAAGGGGCCGCGGACTTGCTGCGGCCGGTGTATGAAGAATCGAAATTTCGCGATGGGTATGTAAGCCTGGAGGTTTCTCCTTTACTCGCGCTCAAGACACAGGCGACGATTGAGGAAGGCCGGCGGTTGTGGAAGGCCGTGAATCGCGAGAACGTGATGATCAAAGTTCCGGGCACGGCCGAGGGGCTTCCGGCTATTCGCCAGTTGATTGGGGAAGGAATCAACATCAACGTGACCTTGTTGTTTGCGCAGGAAGTGTACGAGGAGGTTGCGGAAGCCTACATCGCCGGACTCGAGGATCTGGCAAAACGCGGCGGCAATCTCAAGAAAATGGCGGGAGTAGCCAGCTTCTTCATCAGCCGCATCGACACGCTGGTGGATTCGATGATTGACGATAAGCTGAAAACCACCACCGACGCCCAACCGCAGACATTGCTGAAAAACCTGAAGGGCAAAGTTGCCATCGCAAATGGCAAGCTGACCTACCAGCGATACCAGAAGATCTTCAGCGGACCTCGTTGGAAGGCGCTGGCAGACAAAGGAGCACAAACCCAACGCGTGCTCTGGGCAAGCACCAGCACAAAGAATCCTGCTTATCGCGATGTGATGTACGTAGAGGAGTTGATCGGGCCCGATACCGTCGATACTATGCCTCCGGCCACGGTCGATGCGTTCCGCGATCATGGAAGGGTGCGGAACAGCCTCACAGAAAACGTGCCGGCCGCGCAGAAAGTGATGGATGATCTGGCGAAAGCCGGCATTTCGATGAAAGAAGTCACCACCAAGCTGACGAGCGACGGAGTGAAGCTTTTCGCCGATGCCTTCCACAAATTGCTGGCCGCAGTAGAGAAAAGCACGCAGCAAAAAGGAAAGACCGCGTGAGCCGTCTGAAATCTTCGTTGCCGGAAAGCCTGGCTGCGGCGGTAAAGGCCAACATCGGCGATTGGCAAACAGGCGGCAAAATGCAGCGCCTTTGGAAGTGCGACGCCATGCTTTGGACCGGTGACGACGAGGCCAAGTGGCTTGGTTGGCTGGACATCGTCGAAGAACAAATCGCGAACCAAATGCAGTTGAGAAATATTGCCAGAGAGTTCTGGAGCGCAGGTTTCAAGGACGCTCTTCTGCTGGGCATGGGTGGATCAAGCCTGTGTCCGGAAGTTCTGCGCATGACATTCGGCAAGACTGCCGGCTATCCGGATCTGCACGTGCTTGACTCCACCGATCCGGCGCAGGTCAAAGCGTTTGAAAAAAAGATCGATATCGCAAAGACGCTCTTCATTGTTTCTAGCAAGTCGGGTAGCACGCTCGAACCCAACATCTTTAAGCAATATTTTTTCGAACTCACAAGCAAGGCTGTAGGCGCGGACCAGGCTGGCAGCCATTTCATTGCTATTACCGATCCGGGCTCGAAGTTGCAGAAAGTAGCGGAAGCAGATCGTTTTCGGCACATTTTCTTTGGCCGGCCATCGATCGGCGGCCGCTATTCGGCGCTTTCGAATTTTGGTATGGTGCCCGCCGCCGCAATTGGGGTGGACATCAAGAAATTTCTTGGCCGCACGCAAGAGATGGTGTGCGCTTGCGGCCCGTCCCCGTCTGTCGAGGAAAATCCTGGTGCGGTGCTTGGCATCATTTTGGGGACGGCGGCGCAGGCTGGCCGCGATAAAGTCACGATCGTCACGTCTCCTGACATTTCCGATCTGGGCGCATGGCTCGAGCAATTGCTGGCGGAGTCCACCGGGAAAGTTGGAAAAGGCATCATCCCGGTAGACCGTGAAGAATTGGGGGCGCCGGAAATTTACAGTAACGATCGTGTCTTTGCTTACGTTCACACGGAGCATGGGACAGATTTGACGGTTGATGCAAAGATCGCGACTTTGGAAAAGGCCGGGCATCCGGTCGTGCGGATCTCCATGGCCGACACCTACGCCTTGGGCGCGGAATTCTTCCGCTGGGAGATCGCCACTGCGGTTGCCGGTTCTATCATTGGAATCAACGCGTTCAACCAGCCGGATGTTGAGGCGAGCAAGATTGCGACTCGGAACTTGACATCTGAGTATGAAAAAACCGGCTCCCTGCCACCCGAAGAGCCTGTGCTTGAGGATGGCGGTATGAAAGTGTTCACGGACGAGAAGAACGCCGCGGAACTGGCGCGAGCCGCCGGAAGAGATAAATCTCTCCACGGATATTTGAAAGCGCATCTCGCCCGCATCGGCTCGGGTGACTATTTTGCTCTGCTGGCATATATCCAAATGAATGCCGAGCACGAGAAGGCGCTTCAGGCTATACGGCACGCGCTGCGGGACAAAAAACATGTCGCCACCTGTTTGGGCTTCGGACCGCGTTTTCTACATTCCACGGGGCAGGCTTACAAAGGTGGGCCGAATTCTGGAGTTTTCCTGCAAGTGACTTGTGACGATGCCATGGATTTGCCAGTGCCACAACAGAAGTACACCTTCGGAGTAGTTAAAGCTGCGCAGGCGCGCGGAGACTTCCACGTGCTGGCAGAGCGCGGACGGCGGGCGCTTCGCGTGCATTTGGGGCGTGATGTGGAGGCTGGTTTAAACAAGTTGAACGCCACGATTCAAGCCGCACTGGGATAGTCCGGCCGAGAACCCGCGAGACGCCGGCGCTACAGTGGGAGATCAAGGAGCAACTCATGCAGTTGGGAATGGTAGGTCTGGGCCGCATGGGCGCGAATATGACGCGCCGTTTGATGCGCGGAGGGCATCAACTCGTAGTCTCGGACCGGAGTACAGATCCGGTGAAGGAGCTTGTTGGCGAAGGGGCCAGCGGATCATCTTCTCTGGAGGATCTGGTCGGCAAGTTGAAGACGCCGCGAGCGGTGTGGGTCATGGTTCCTGCAGGTGCACCTACCGAAGACACGGTACAGACGCTGGCGCAACGCATGCAGGCCGGCGACGCCATCATCGACGGCGGTAATTCCAACTTCAAAGATGACGTGCGCCGCGCTACGCAGCTCAAGGGCAAAGGCATTCATTACGTAGATGTTGGCACCAGCGGGGGCGTGTGGGGCCTGGAGCGTGGCTACTGCATGATGATTGGCGGACCTGACGAAGCGGTGAAGCGTCTCGATCCTATTTTCAAAACGCTCGCCCCTGGGAGAGGCGATATTCCACGCACTCCAGGCCGCGAAAAGCTTGGAGGCACCGCTGAAGAGGGCTATATTCACTGCGGCCCGTCGGGCTCCGGCCATTTTGTGAAAATGGTTCACAACGGAATTGAATATGGAATCATGCAGGCCTATGCCGAGGGTTTCGACATCTTCAAGAACGCCACCAGCAAAGAATTGCCGGAAAATATTCGCTACGATTTGAACCTGCCGGACATTGCGGAAGTCTGGCGGCGAGGCAGCGTGGTCAGTTCGTGGCTTCTCGATCTTACGGCCATGGCTCTGGCGGAAAATCCGACGCTTTCAGAATACGAGGGCTACGTGCAGGATTCAGGCGAAGGGCGCTGGACAATTCAAGCCGCACTAGAGGAAGCCGTGCCCGCCGATGTGTTGACCGCCGCGTTGTACGTGCGCTTCCGATCGCGCCAGCAGCATACTTTCGCCGAAAAGATGCTCTCCGCGATGCGCCAGAAATTCGGGGGGCACATCGAGGCCGGCGCTGCGAAAAAGAAAAGCGCGTAACCAGATTCGCTCAGCGAACACTATTAGCGAACTTTATTAAGGATTGCTTCATGGCCCAATTGGCAGAAAGACCCACGGTAGCCGCACCGCGCGTCGGCAAACCAGGGGATCCTTGTGTGATGGTAATCTTCGGCGCGGCCGGAGATTTGACAGCACGCATGTTGATTCCAGCGCTCTACAACCTGGCCCGGGCGGACCTGCTCTCGAAAGAATTCGCGGTGCTGGGCGTGGCGCGGGCGCAAATGTCGGATGAGGACTTTCGCAAGAGACTTCTTGAGGATGTCAGACAGTACTGCGGGGAGTGCGTGAATGACGCGCAATGGGATAGCTTCTCCCGCCGCTTCTATTATTTCGCTGGCGACTTTAAGGACGACCAGCTTTACCCGAAGATCAAGGAACGCCTGGCCCAGATCGACAAGGAACATTCGACGCGGCAGAATTTCTTTTATTACCTGGCCACGGCCCCGAGTTATTTCGGTCCCATTGTTGAAAAACTTGCCGCCAACAGGCTCATGGAGCAAAACACCGATCACTGGCGGCGAGTGATCATCGAAAAGCCTTTCGGTCACGACCTGGAGTCGGCTAAAACCCTGAACCAACAGATCCTGAAAGTCGCCGACGAAAAACAGATCTATCGCATCGATCACTATTTGGGCAAAGAGACGGTTCAGAATATTATGGCGTTTCGCTTTGCCAATGGAATCTTCGAGCCCATCTGGAACCGCCGCTATATCGATCACGTGCAAATTTCCGTGGCCGAAACTGTAGGGGTGGAAGGCCGCGGCAGCTACTTCGATCATGCGGGTTCTCTGCGCGATATGGTACCGAATCACATGATGCAACTCATCAGCCTGACGACGATGGAGCCGCCAATTTCGTTTGACGCGAATGCGGTGCGGGATGAGCAGGCAAAAATCCTGCATGCAATTCAGCCCATCAGCGATGAAGAAGTGTTGACCCGAACCGTGCGCGGCCAGTACGGGGAAGGCATGGTGGACGGCCAACGCGTTCCGGCGTACCGCGCTGAACCGGATGTCGCGCCGGACTCCCGGACGGAAAGTTTCGTTGCCATGAAGCTGCTCATCGACAACTGGCGCTGGGCCGATGTTCCGTTTTATCTCCGCACCGGTAAGCGCATGCCGGCGCGTAACACGAACATCGTGATCCAGTTCCGCCGGGCTCCGTTCGTGCTTTTCCGGGATACTTCGGTAGAACATCTTATGCCGAATCAGTTGGTGCTGCACATCCAGCCGGAAGAAGGCATCTCGCTGCAATTCGCGGCCAAGGTGCCCGGACCCACTATGCGCCTGGGCACGGTGGACATGAACTTCGAGTATCAGCAATACTTCGGAAAGCAGCCCAGCACCGGCTATGAGCGACTACTGCACGATTGCATGATCGGCGACCAGACGCTGTTTCAGCGTGCGGATATGGTCGAGGCGGGTTGGAGCGTGGTGAATCCGGTGCTCGATCTGTGGAAGGCGCTACCGCCACGCAACTTTCCTAATTACGCTTCTGGCACCTGGGGACCGAAAGAGGCCGACGAACTGTTGGAGCGCGATGGGCGGCGCTGGAGGAACTTCGAGAAATGATTCTGGCCGGCGATATCGGGGGGACGAACGCTCGACTGGCATGTTTTCAACCCAACAATGGTCACCTCACCCTGATTTCTGAGCGCGTTTTTCCTAGCCGCGACTTCCGCGAATTGGGTGAAATCGTTTCCAAGTTTTTGCAAGATGCTTCTACCCGGCCGGACGTCGCTTGTTTCGGAGTTGCAGGTCCCGTGCATAATGGCCGTGTCGAGACCTCCAACCTTCCGTGGATAATCGAACAATCCCGCCTGGCCAAACAGATACAACTGCCCGCCACGCTGTTGATCAACGATCTGGAAGCCAGCGCGTGGGGCATTGGCGCTCTCAACCCGCAAGATCTGATTACCCTCAACCGCGTAGTGCCGTCAGATGGCAATCAGGCGGTCATCGCGCCAGGAACCGGTTTGGGAGAAGCGGGATTGTATTGGAACGGCAGCCAGCATCAAGTTTATGCGTGCGAGGGCGGTCACGTTGATTTCGCACCGCAAGGTGATCTGCAGATAGAACTATTGCGCTTCCTGGCGAGTCGCTATGGACATGTTAGTTACGAGCGCGTCCTCTCGGGACCGGGCCTGGTGAATGTCTATGAATTTCTGCGTGGCAAGGGCAGCGCAGACGAGCCCACCGGATTTGCGGCGCTCCTTGCCCAGAAGGACGCGGCCGCGGAAATTTCACGCGCCGCCCTGAATGGTACCAATCCCCTGGCAGAACAGGCGCTCGATCTGTGGGTCTCGGTGTACGGCGCGGAAGCGGGCAATTTGGCTCTGAAGGCAATGGCCACGGGCGGAATCTTTCTGGGCGGCGGAATTTCGCCAAAGATTCTTCCCAAGCTTGAGGGCCCGCTCTTCATGCGGGCTTTTCTGGATAAGGGCAGGTTGCGTCCACTGCTGGAGGGTATCCCGGTGCAAGTCATCACCAATGACAATGCCGGCCTGCTGGGAGCGGCTCGGTGTGCTGCTGCAAAATCCAGCAATGGCCGGACAGGAGCTTTGTGAGTGCGCAGGTCGAGGTGCGCAAACTCACCACACCGCAAGATCTTTTTCACGCGGCGGCGGAGGAAGTTATCCGCGCCGTTACCGAAGCGGTGGCGCATCGCGGCCGTTTTACCATCGCGCTGTCTGGCGGATCGACTCCCAAAAATCTGTACACTCTGATTGCAGCCAATGCCAGCGCCATCCTGCCGTGGGATCGAATGTTCTTTTTTTGGAGCGACGAACGCCACGTGCCGCCGAATGATCCAGAGAGCAATTACCGCTTGGCGAAAGAATACTTGCTGTCGAAGGTGCCAGTTCCGCCGGACAACATTTTCCGTGTCCCGGCGGAGAACCCGGACGCCTCCGCCGCAGCGGAAGCCTACGAGCAGACGCTGCGGAAATTTTTTGCCGTAGCGCTAGGCGAGTTTCCCCGCTTTGATCTGATCCTGCTAGGTATGGGACCGGACGGACATACAGCGTCTTTGTTCCCGGAAACTGCCGCGTTGCAGGAGAAATCCCGTCTGGTCGTGGCTAACTGGGTGGAGAAGCTGAAAACCAGCCGTATTACTTTCACGCTGCCGTTGCTGAATGCAGCCCGCTGTGTCGCATTTCTAGCGAGTGGGACGGATAAGGCGGCGATGTTGCGCGAAGTGCTGGAAGGCAATGCCCCAGGTGAGCAGTATCCCTCGAAGCTGGTGCGTCCCAGTGATGGCAAGTTGATCTGGTTTGTCGATCGAGCCGCGGCCAGTGAACTGGCAACAGCTGCGTGAAGAGATTGTAATTTGCGCTAACGCTATCCCCGCCACCCTGCAATTTCCTTGAGGCCCTTCCCACGGGCGTGTTCGAAGAGGCGAACCAGATGGCGCGTATGTTCAAACTCGTGAATGTCTGCCCACACTTCAGCCCTCCACTCCGCCTCGTGAGTTGCGGACTCACCGCAGGTGGCACAACGGGTGTGCAGGCTGGTGGAAGCAACTTCCGCGGCAGCGACGCTGGGCAATTCCATGAAGACGCAGCGCACTTCCTGAATCTCCTCGTTTTCGTCGAGCACGTGTTCGTAACGCAACAGGTAACTGAATCCAAGCCGGCGGGCCTCGGCTTCGGCTTCCGCACGAGTGTGAAAAGGACCGTATTCCGCCCGAAGCTGCTCAGTAGAATCGCAGGCCATCCAGAAAGTTTCTTGATAGTGCATTCCTGCCCACCTGGGGACTGCGGTGCCGGCTGCACAGATTTGCGTGCAAGCCCGCTCCGCCGGGTCGGGTCTTCCAGTGCAATTGAAAGGCCCACTTCAAAAAAATACAAATATTTGAGCAGCAATGGCTTACGGGAATTTCCTCATCACTTAAAATTGCAGAGTGCAAACCTTTTGCAGCAAGTTACCCTGTTGCTAAGGCCGCAAGCCGAAATTTGCAAAGTTCCCTCCCCGCGCGTCTTTAGCCTGGGCTCGCTGCTGCGCGTGCCAGCGAGGCTGCCGGGTGATTCGATTCTTCCAGCCAATTCTTACCGCCCTGGCCGGCTACGTACATTGCCAACTCGAGCCGACTCCAGACGCCTAGTTTGTCGAAGGTATTTCGCAGGGGTTCTTCACCACCTGCTCGGTTGTGTCCATCAGGTTGCCAATCTCACGATTGGTGAGGCCCTCCCAGACCAGCGTAGCCACTTGAATCTCCTTTGGAGTCAAACGCTCACGTGGAGTCATGATTTCAGCTCCGACTTCTCGAAGGCGGCGGTGGTGGCCAACCTCACGCGTTTTCGCCCATCCCGAATTCCAGCACGCAGAAAAAGCGTGCGCAAATGCTGTTTCACGGTGCGTGGACTGATGCTCAACTGTCCAGCGATTTCCTTATTGCTGCAGCCTTGGACCAGCAGATCCAGCACTTGCTGATCCCGGGGGGTAACTTTGATTGTCTCGAGCTGCATCAGGGGCGGTTCTCCTTCGAATTCTAGATTTTCGTTTTCGATTGCGGTCCGTATCTTAGGTTAAGCAAATCTTTCGCCAAACCTTCTCTTTTCCCGGGAGCGCCTCTAAACTTCGGCTGGGTTAGCATCTAGGGTCAAGAATTATAGCTTTCAGGAGAGGTTGAAGAACGCCGTTCTAACTGGTAATTCCCAAATTGGGCTGAGGAAGAAAGAGCGGATAGCTGTACCCGGCCTCCAAACACCGCTTTGCGTAATGCTTTTCGGCCGCACCGGTTAACGCAGGATATTGGGCTTCAGCCTGTGCCGATTATGATAAGCCATTTCGCTTCAACTCTTTGACCAGGTTGAGAAGTCTAAGGATGGAACTGGAGAGATGCTGTGGTGAGAGGGCAAGAATCATTTTGCCCGCCGCAAAGCTTGTATGTTCCAAAATGGGTCTGCGTAAGGAAACGCTGCTCGTTTTGGAGCTCTCGGCCATTAGGTTCTGGATTTACACAGGCCGTGATTGGAACTTTACAACCGAGGTGTCTTTCGTCCTCGTGGCTGCCCCCCAAGTCTTACAAACGCGACTAAGAGAAACATCCGGCCAAAGCGCGGCTCATGAGTTTACGATGCGCCGATCGACGCTGCGGCAAAAGCGCAATTAACACTTTTATCCCGGCCCGAATACTCATCTCATAAATCTCACAGTGACTTGTGAGCGGCACCGAACGGAAGTAACAGAATTACTTGAAGCCATCAAAGTGTGCAATTCTTGCCTCTAACCTATGCTAGTTCAGGTACTGGGGATGTGTTTGAGGCTTGCCAGGCCGTACGGTTTTTGATAATCGCTTGAATTCGGCGGGTTTACGCTTCATCATGATCATGCCCGGATGGGCCATTCTTGATTCCGCAGGGAACGATTAGCATTCTTTCACCCCAGTCCCTTGGCTTAAGAATTGCACTAAAATGGGGCTTTCCGGCCGGACTTGCATTCGGATGTCGGCCGGGCCGTAAACGCAGCAGCAAACGCCGTGACTAATCAATTCAAGCCGGTCCTCGACGAGGAAACTTTTGAAAAGTTACTGGAAGCTGCTTTTGTGTTGCAGGAGCACAACCGGAAAATGCGGGGACTCGAAGAGAGCCTCGAGTCCCAGAACGAACAGATGTACAAGCGAGAGCAAGCAAGTCAAACTTTGCCGCAAAGCAAGCCAGGGTCTGACGAAGGCTCCAACTCCCACAGCGATTACACGCTGATCCTGGAGGAAATTGTCGAAGCTCAACAGCAAATTCAGATGCGGCATCTCGAATTAAACGAGGCGATGGCATTGGTCGCCGAGAGAGTCGTGCGAATCACTGGTGCCAGCGGCGCGGGGATAGGAATTATCGAGGGAACAACGGTGCTCTATCTGGCTGGAGCTGGGTCCGAGGCCTTGCCCGCAGGCACCGAAGTCCAACTCGATAAAGCGATCTGCCAGGCCAGCCTGCGCGCGGGCAAGGTAATTCGCGTCGAGGATACGAATGCCAGGGATGTGAATAAAGAGGTTCAGTTTGACGCGGAACAGTGCCACCCGCGAGGCATTTGCTCGTTGATCACGATCCCAGTCTACCGCGATGGCCAAGTGGTCGGGGCACTGGAACTTTATTTTGACAGGATTCGCGGCTTCGTCGAACAGGACATTCACACCTGCCAACTGATGGCTGGTCTGGTGACGGAAGCGATTGGTCGCGATGCCGAGTTGAAATTAAAGATGTCGATGGCCGTGGAACGATCTACGATGCTGGCGGCGATTGAAAAACTACAACCAAATTTGGTGGCATGGGCCGAGGATAAATTCCGCGCGACTCCCAAGACTGCCACTCCCAAGACGAGGACTGCGAGCCCACTCAGTGAGCCGAAATTCCCCTGCTGGAAGTGTGGAAATAATTTGATGACGGAGGAGCAGTTTTGCGGGAAGTGCGGCGCTCCGCGTGCCGGCGACGGCGAAGAATCCACCTTGCAAAGCAAGGTGGCGTCCGCCTGGCACACGCAGCAGGCGAACCAGCAGGAGGAAGACCAGCCGCAGGCGACTGCGACTCCACCTGCTAACGGAATCTCCGTGATACGGGAGCATCCGGAACAAACGCTTACGAAGCCTCCTTATGAGATCCATGCAGACCTGGAAAACATGGCGGATCACTTCCTTGAGTCGTTCACTCTGCCGGAGTTGGAGGAAGGCGCAACTCAGTCGGATCGTCCATTCACCGCGAGTGAAGACGACGATTCGCTCACGAAATCTGATTCCTCCAAGTCGGAACCGAACGAAGACAATGGCGAAGTTCCCTCGAGCGCCTTAGTCAGCGCGCAGCACGAAGATCTCATCTGGAGCTCGGCGGCGAAAGCCCAGGATTTCCTGGAATCAATAGATCGGCCGCGGATGTCAACTCAGTTAGCCCGTTTCTGGCGCTTCCGTCGCGGCGATATCTATCTCGCCATCGCCGTCATTCTGGTCGTGGTTGTAGCTGGCTGGGGACTCCGGTCGAACCATGCAGTGGGCGCTGCCCGAAGCGGCACTACAGTCGCCAGTCGCGCGATTCGGAAGAAGCGGCCCGCTCCGGAACCTGACCTTTCCGCGTTTGACAAACTCCTTATCGGCCTTGGGCTCGCTGAGCCGCCAGAGGCTCCGGAATATAAGGGGAATCCCGATACTAAGGTATGGGTCGACCTGAACACTGCTCTCTATTACTGCCCGGGCTCCGATCTTTACGGAAAGACGGCGAAAGGCAAAGTGTCCAGCCAACGCAACGCGCAACTAGACCAGTTCGAACCCGCCTATCGCAAGGCCTGTGATTGACTTAGCCCCAGCCGAAGCACAGTCCGGCGAATTTTCAGCCCAGTCGCATTGACAACCTTCTCTCGTGGTAGTGCAATCATATCTGTCCACGAGTGTGCGAGTGCCTTATCCAACCGACAAATCCGACAAAAATACGTTACCGGATCCTCAGTTAAATCCTCTCTTGAATCCGCTGCTGGCGGAGCATATGGGGCGATGGGCGGAGGTGTATTTTACCAGCCCGCCCGAAAAGCGCGAAGAAGCTGTTTCTGAGCTGCTTCGACAGCTAGAAACCGATTCTCAAGCAGAATCGGCTTCTCCGGTGACAGAGGATGGAGAGTCCACAAAAAAGACGCAGCCGGTTCAAGCGCCAGATCCCCCGATCGACGCAGCCGAGCCTGTGCTCATTTGCGGGGCATGCGCGCACAACAATCGTGCCGGGCAGAGGTTTTGTGGAATGTGCGGCGGCCCGCTGCAGATTCTGCCGGAGGAGCACGTGATCGGAGTCTCTCACCCGGATGCTGTTACTCAAGCGAGTTGGAAAAATCCCGAGTCTGCTCTCAACGCTAATTCTCTTGACTCCGCGATTGAGCCAGAACGGAGTTTTGACGCCGTCAGAAATCCTGAGATTGTGGAGTCAGCGTGGCGCCTGCGAGAAAACGACGTTCCAAGTTTTGCCAGAGAGCAGGAGCCCGTTCCCTATCGTTACCGGCTCTACGTCGGGCTAGTGCTCGCGGCTCTTCTAGCAGCTTTGATTTACATGGCGTGGCGCGGAACGGGAGTCCTCTCAGGCAGTCAGCCGTCCCCGCCTTCAAGGACCATGCCTGCGGCACAACCGGCGCCGCCAACCGCCGAGCCGCCGACGACGAAGGCGAGTCCGGTGCCGGTAGAGAAAGTGGAAAAGCCAGTAGAGAAAAATGAGAGTCCGCCAGCGCCGCCCGTCCAAAACGAGAAACAATTGGAATCAAGCGCGCAAACGCAACAAACCGCCGCATCATCTGCGGCTCGTATAGCCCCCGTGGCAAGTTCTTCCACCTTCGCCGCGGACCAGAGCGGCAATGAAGAGCTGGCTACGGCGGAGAAATACTTGAGCGTTACGGGTCGCAACAGTGGAGAAGCGGCGCAATGGCTGTGGAAAGCCGTGGGCAAAGGAAATCCTGCGGCAACGATTGCTCTTTCCGATCTGTATCTGCGGGGAGACGGCGTTCCTAAGAGCTGCGACCAAGCGCGTTTACTGCTGGATGCGGCCGCGCGAAAAGGCGTGAAGGGTGCGGGAGAGCGACTGCGGAATATGCAAGCTTTTGGCTGTCGTTGAAGGTGGGCTGCAGGGAGTCACCCTGCAGCCGCCCAGTCAGTCGCTATGAAGGTTGATCACTCACGCTGAGAGTTCCGGTCCTTGCCTGCGCGATTCGTACCAGAGGGCAAGCTCTACGCGATTCCACAGTCCGAGTTTGTCGTAGATCACGCGAAGATAATTTTTTACCACGTGTTCCGTGGTCCCAATGGCGTCAGCCACGTCACGATTCTTCATTCCCTGTGCGACGAGCTCGATGACACGGTTTTCACGCTGGTTTGGTGTACGGGGTCCATAACGTTCGTTTGCAAACATGATTGCCTCCTATATAACAGGGTCGCGAGTTTCACTCGCTTGATTCCGCCCGTAATTCCGAAGCGGAGAAACAGCCGGTTAAAGTGAGCCTTCACAGTTCTGCGTGCCATCTTGAGCTGGTTGGCGATTTCAGCGTTGTCACAGCCTTGCAAAAGTAATTCGACGATTTGCTGTTCGCGCGGTCCTAGTCGAACGGACTGCTCCGTCATCCCTACCCCCCCTTGTTCGATTTTGCCCGTTCTACAAAGTGCGCACAGTGGGTTGTTTCCAAATCACATAGCATCCACAATGCCATTTTCTGAAGAAAATAGCTGTGACTGAAGAACAGCCATTCCACAGGCACTTGCAAGGACTGTTCCATGGTTCGAAACAAGCCGAATCCGCCCGCGTCGGCGAACCTCACGCCTCCATCTTCGGCATCCGGAGCGGCATTGAGACTGGAAAAGCTGCGTAAAGTCCTTAGTTTTCGCGAACAAAGGCGGCTCAAGGGAAAGTGCCCGCCGGATGCGAACCTCGGTGCAAGCCGGAGGATGCCCGGCCGATCCCTCGATAATTTCTTTTCGAAGTGAGGAAGGTATTCCGCCAAAAGCCAGGGGTCAGGTGAATACCCTATGTGAAATTTGCCAGACAAGTGAAACAGAGTTGAACAATTTACATGATCGGGGCACGACCGGACCTTCTCGAAAGAAGCGATGCACGTCCGCAGCCACTCCCTTCAAGTATAAATTCCATAGTGCCTGCGCATCGGTGGACGATACTCAAACCAGCGGGTGCTCTAGGCTGTCGCCTGAGTGACGAAACTTTTCCGTCACTTCGTTCTCGATGTTCCACCTGCGGAATCGCAGTCTTAGTGGACTGTAGGAAAACAAAATCGAATCATGCAATATTACGACAGGAGTTTCGCGATGATCCGCTTTTTGAGTACTCTCGCACCAGTAGCAGCTCCAAGAATTGTGGCGACGCTCCGTGAAGATTCAGGGCATGACGCTTTCGCTTAAAGGAAAACTCGCCTTGGATTTGCGCCTCCGCTACCCTTACAATTCAAGTATGCGAGTCTCCGTCGTAATGCCCGTGTACAACGAACGAGCCACGCTGCGGCAAGTGGTCGAGAGAGTGCTCGCCCTTCCGTTGGAAATCGAACTAATTTGCGTGGACGACGGATCCACTGATGGTTCACGGGAAATTCTTGCACAACTGCAGACCGAGCGCCCTCAGATACAAATTTTGTTGCAACCGAAGAACCTAGGGAAGGGCGCGGCTCTCCATCGCGGCATTCGAGAAGCTACCGGGGAGTTCGTCATCATGCAGGACGCCGATCTCGAGTACGATCCCGCAGAGTACACCGTACTTCTGGAACCACTGATCGAGGGAAGCGCCGACGTTGTTTACGGCTCGCGCTTCCTCTCCGCCCGGCCTCATCGCGTTCTGTACTTCTGGCATTCGGTGGGCAATTGGATTCTTACGTTGCTTTCCAATGCGCTGACCAACATCAACCTCAGCGATATGGAGACTTGTTACAAAGCTTTCCGACGAGACGTCCTCCAATCGATTCCTCTGAAAGAAAAACGTTTTGGATTCGAGCCGGAAATAACTGTAAAAATCGCTAAGCGGAAGCTACGGATCTACGAGGTAGGGATCAGCTACTGGGGTCGCACCTATGAAGAGGGGAAAAAAATTCAATGGAAGGACGGCGTGCGTGCGCTCTGGTGCTTGGTGAAGTATTGCATCACCGAGCCTGCGGTCGCTTATCAACCAGAAAAGTCGGCCGCCGGCACTCGAGCAATAGCACCTGGCGCGACAGCGAACCATTTGCCTCCTGTGGATTAGAATCCCAAACACGACCTTCCTAAATTCTGCTTCTTTCGCAAGGCAGGCGTTGGAGATTTTAGCATTGTCGCAATTCTTTTCACCTGCGATGCCAGGCGGCAAAGTCTCTTGATCTATAGGGAGAAAGATAGTTTGTTTCGTGCGGTTAACCTTGCTTCACATAGCCCAGAGGGCGACGTACTTGCCAGGGCTCCAGGTGATTTATGCGGAAGAAACCACTTTCTCAGCCGTCCTGAGATAATGTTATGCTGAGGAAGCTTTTTCGAGGATTTTCCTCTCCTTAGAAATTTCCAACATTTGGTTTTTGATTGAGCGCGTATAATATCCGGGCAATCTAGGTAAAGGCAATAAACGTAGTAGACAATACAATCGCGACAATTCAGGAGGTTTCCAGCCCTTGACCGCTTCGACCAGCCATCTCATCCCGCCGCATGGGGGCAAACTTGTTGAACTCATCGCGCAACCCGAAAGAGCTTCCGAACTAAAAGCCAATTCCAAACAGTGGCCGTCGTGGGACCTGACCGCCCGCCAGCTTTGCGATCTTGAGTTGTTGCTCACCGGAGGCTTTTCTCCGCTGCGCGGATTCATGTCGCGCGCTGACTACGAGGGTGTCTGCCATAACATGCGCTTGACTGATGGAATGCTCTGGCCCGTGCCTGTCACATTGGATGTGACCGAGGAATTTGCCCAGAAGCTTACAGCCGGCACAAGCAAAATCGCGCTGCGCGATCCTGAAGGCGTGATGTTGGCGGTATTGCACGTGGAGGAAGTTTGGCAGCCGGACCGGAAGGCTGAAGCGAAGGCGGTTTTCGGCAGCACCAGCACCGCCCATCCCGGCGCAGATTACGCCATTAACAAATCGAACCCATGGTATGTCGGTGGCAAGGTCGAGGGCGTTCAGATTCCCTCCCACTATGATTTTCGCAATCTGCGCTTAACTCCCGCGGAACTGCGTGCCGAGTTTGCCCGCGTCGGCTGGCGGCGTGTGGTCGCATTCCAGACGCGCAATCCAATGCACCGCGCTCACGTCGAACTTGCTTTCCGTGCCGCTAAGCAAGTCGAGGCCAACCTGCTGATTCACCCGGTTGTGGGTATGACCAAGCCCGGCGATGTGGATTACTACACACGGGTACGCTGCTATCAACTGCTGCTATCAAAGTTTCCGCCGTCCACCGCCAAACTTTCTTTGTTGCCGCTGGCCATGCGCATGGGTGGTCCGCGCGAGGCGGTCTGGCACGCGCTGATTCGCAAGAATCATGGCTGCAGTCATTTCATCGTAGGCCGCGATCATGCCGGCCCAGGTAACGACACCGATGGCAAGCCTTTCTACGGACCTTATGAAGCGCAGGAGGTCTTCAAGAAGCACGAAGCCGACATCGGCGTCACCATGGTGCCATTCAACATGATGGTCTACCTCGAAGATCAGGATAAATACGTTCCAGATGACGAGGTCAAAAAGGGCGATCGAGTGCTGAATATCTCCGGCACTGAGCTTCGGCAGCGCCTGAACGAAGGTCGCGAGATTCCCGCATGGTTCACCTATCCCGAAGTCGTAGCGGAATTGCGGCGCAGCTTTCCGCCTCGTCACAAGCAGGGGGTGACCATTTTCTTCACCGGACTCTCAGGTTCCGGCAAATCGACTATTGCCAATGTGTTGATGACCAAGTTTTTGGAGACCGGTGGGCGGCCGGTCACGCTGCTGGATGGCGACCTGGTGCGCAAGCATCTCTCTTCCGAACTGGGCTTTTCCAAGGAACACCGCGACATCAACATACGGCGCATCGGCTACGTCGCATCGGAAATCACCAAAAATGGCGGCATCGCCATTTGCGCGCCCATCGCGCCTTACGACGCAACTCGCAAACATGTGCGCCAGATGATTGAGCCGTACGGAGGGTTCATTCTGGTACATATCGCCACCTCGGTCGATGTCTGCGAACAACGCGATCGCAAAGGTTTGTACGCCAAGGCGCGCGCGGGAATTCTCAAAGAATTCACCGGTATTTCGGATCCTTATGAAGCTCCAAGCGACGCAGAAGTCACCATCAACACCGGCGAATTGCTTCCCGAAGAAGCAGCGCAGGAAATCATTCTGCACCTGGAGAGGGAAGGCTTCATTGGAACGGCCGCGGAGTCGATCTGAACCTGCTCCGGTAGTGCCGGAGGCGTATATGAGGCTCAAGCCGTTATCGTCATGGACCTGCTGATCAAGAGTCTGGTGGGTTTTGTAGTGGGTACCCTCATTGGAATGACGGGAGTTGGGGGCGGCGTTCTGCTGCTCCCCATCCTGATATTCGGTTTAGGCGTGCCTCCCCTTCGCGCCGTCGGCTCGGATGCGCTTTTCAACTTTCTCACCAAGATCGGGGCCAGCATAGTTCATCTGCGTAAGGGAACGGTTCGGCGCAAAGTAGTTTTGGCGCTCGCCGTGGGCAGCGCTCCAGGCTCTTACCTGGGTGTAAGTTTCCTGGTTCACCTGCGGAACGTCTATGGCACAGGTGTCAATCACTTCATCACAATCGCGGTTGGAGTCCTGCTGATTTGCATCCCCACCTTTTTATTCTTCCAGAAGAAGATTGAAGATCGGGCTGCGGCGGGCCCGCCAACGGTGAAATCGTTTGCCTGGATGGGTCTTATCGGATTGGTGTCGGGATTTCTGGTGGGCATCACTTCGGTGGGGTCGGGCAGCATTGTCATGATGATGCTTTTGCTGTTCTATAGCTTTCAACCAAAAGTAATGGTAGGCACCGACATTGTTCATGCTCTGATTCTGACGGGCGTTACCAGCCTGCTCCATTTCCGATTGCACAATGTGGACACGCACCTGGTTGGGGCGCTTTTGGTTGGCTCCGTTCCCGGAGGACTCCTTGGATCTTATTTGAGTACTCGGGTGCCAGTTCCATGGCTCCGGCGCGTCCTGTGCGCAGTTTTGCTGGCGACGGGAGCACGCATGCTCATGTCTTGATCGTCGAGAACTGATCCTGAGGAAAAAGATCGTCCGGAAAAAGGTCGCCGTAAGAAGACGAGAGAATATGCACTCAAGTCCGTACGCTCAAATACTGGAACGCATTCACGCCGCGCTGGAAGCCTCACGCGCCGTTTTTGCCTGCTTTACGCCGGGAGCGATTGAAACCGAATACAAGATCGGACACGATCCCGTAACGGAAGCGGACCGCGCCCTCGATGCCGTACTGCGCAACGAACTATTGCGCCCTGGCGAAGGCTGGCTATCGGAAGAGAGCGTGGACGACCGTATCCGCCTGGAGCTCTCGCGCGTTTGGGTTGTCGATCCGCTCGATGGAACGCGCGAATTCGTTAAGGGAATTCCGGAGTTCTGCGTTTCGATCGGCTTTGTCGAGAATGGTCATCCTGTGGCTGGCGGAATCTACAATCCGGCAACCGATGAAACCTTCGTAGGATCGATCGACTCTGGCGTTACCTACAACGGCAAGCCATCCCAGCCCAGTCAACGCAAGAGTCTGGACGGCGCCTTGGTTCTCGCCAGCCGCAGCGAGGTCAAGCGCGGCGAATGGAAACCATTTGAGAATGCCGCTTTCACCATCCGTCCCATGGGTTCGGTCGCCTATAAACTCGGTCTGGTCTCGGCTGGACTCGCAGATGTGACCTTCACGCTGACTCCCAAGAATGAGTGGGA
>CAVREP010000047.1:0-60379 GCA_963720155.1 uncultured Acidobacteriota bacterium | reverse complement strand
TACCTCGACCATGGGCAGCCGCCGGCGGGCTGCCGCAATGGCGTCACCTTCTCTAGTGTGCGCCTTCTCTCGAACTCGTAATGCCTCCAGCTGGGTTTCGAAAGCTTTCCGGTCTACGATCTCAGGAACTGCAGGTTCATCTTTCATGAGGTACGGCATCGTTCGCTCCGTTCGCCACTCGGGCGCTGCTTCTATCTTCCTGACCCATATGCCGATTGGTTTCCCGTTCTCGGTATCGACTGCGTAGAAGGTACCTACACCATTGCGGAAGCTTCCTCTCGCCGGCGGATCCATGGGCACCCTTAGTCTTAGCTTGCCTTTGCCTCTTCCTCGCGCCTTCGGCGGGCGGCTCCTTCTGGGTCGGTTATGATATCGACCCACTTCGGATGAGGCGAGGGTTCGGCGTCGTAGTTGTCGTGCCAGTTCCACCACTTATAAGGCGGCGGTCTGCGGATAACCCTCGGGCGAGTCTTCCCATGTCTCCTGACGGCCGAGCGGCGTGATGTCGAGGTAGCTCCATGTGCTCCCCATCGCCTCGTCACCGCGGTTGCTGATGAAGTATGTGCGGAACACCTTATCGCCGTCGCGGAAGAACACGTTGTGGCCGTGCCACTCATCGACGCCGAGGTCTTTGTCGAAGCTATCGGTCATGGTGTACCAGGGCATCTCCCAGCCCATCCGTGCCTTCAGCCGCGCGATGGCAGCCTGCGGCGCGCGTGAAGCCCAGGCGAGAGTGGTGTCGCGAGCGTTCAGATGGGCCAAGTGCGAGACCTGATCTGCGCCCAAGGAGCAGCCGCGGCATGCGTGCTCGGGCCAACCGAACACGCCGGGCTCGAAGAAAGCCCGATATACAATCAACTGTCTGCGTCCCTCGAACAGGTCGAGCAGGCTAGCCTTACCCTTGGGCCCGTCGAACTCGTACTTCTTCTCCACCGCCGTCCACGGCATCCGTCGACGTTCGGCGGCCAGCGCATCACGGGAGCGGGTCAAGGCCTTTTCCTTCACGAGGAGTTGCTGCCGCGCAGCATCCCACTCCTGCTGCGACACGATCGCGGGTGTCTTCATCGCGACATGCCCTTTCTGGTGCTCGTTATTTCCCTCTTTGCTTGTTGCCATATCATTTTCTCCTTTGTTTTCTGAAACAGAAGACCACTCATTCTGAGGAACATTCTCAGGTGGATCAAAACGGTTTCTTCTCGCCGGCGAATCGCTCATCACAGCGCACCACGTAGTCGGGAACAGTAACATCAGTCGGCAATTGGACGTCTGGTATGGGCGGCTGCGGTCGAATCGCCAGAGGCAACACACCGGCCCACACCGGTAAAGTGTAGTCGCTCTCGTCCTCGAGCGGAGGTCCGCTTCGAACCTTCGCATGAAGCTTCATCGATGAAAAACTCCAGTACAGTCGTCGCATTCAGTTCACTCGCATTGGGGGCCGAACCTCAGCCCAGCGACCAGGAATAAGGTGCTCGAGATGACTTGCAGGCACTGAATCTCGCAGACGGGATCCTGTATCTTCTTTGCCCTTCCAAATGCAACCGCGGATCGATAGTTCATGACATGGTGGAAAGCCGATCGTGCCAGCACAAGGCCGTCCACAATGGTTACCGTTACGCAAGCCTGGATCCCGGTTTCAAGTTCCCTAGCGGGCGACTGGCGGCCGAACCGTGTAAGTACAGTGTTTCTCCGCGACGGCCATACAGCGTGGGAATCACAAACGGCTGATTGTTGACCGAGAATCCGACATGCGCGAGGAAACCCTCGTCCAAGATGTGGTTGATCGTGCTCCGCTCGTGGGATCCACGTACGGCCATATGTCGAAGTTCACTGCGCTTTGTCAATTCCATAACTCACCCATACCGTTGGCGATGCGAGTGGCGAGGTCGACGTCTTGGACCCGTTACCCGAGCCCGGCTGCTGCCCTCGCAGTCAACAGCAGCCCTACCCCGACCACGACAATCCCGATGGCTCGCGCGACGCGCTTGCTATTCGATGCGAGACGTTCCGCAGTGATTGCTGCCGTGACAAGCGCCATCACCCGCAGATCCATCACCCCGATGACGAGGAGGATCGCCGTAAAGGCAGCGCAGCTGTAGATGCAGTGAAGGCCGAGCCGTAGCCCGTGTCGCCAAGCCGTGGCAGCGTCCGCCGGCAAAGAACGCGCGCTTCGCGATGTCTCCCGGCAGCAGGCAAGGTGATGCGCCTTCCACACACTGAATTGCAGTCCGCCGGCGATCACGACGACAACGCCGACCGCGATCGGAACGACTCTTCGCCAGCGCCGGCCGTTGCATCTCGATCTCGGCCAGAGTCGCGCCCAATGGGAAAACAACGATTCCGAACACAGTCCAGACGACGAAGTACCCGATGCCGACCAGCGCGGTTAGCCAGCTCAGACGCAATTCGCCAGCCTTGCCAACCGACTGGCGGTAGCGCCACAGTGTGGGCACGAACGACGGCAGCATCATCGCCACCATCATCACGACCCACATGCCGATGAATGATGCAGCAGCACCCAGCCATGTATCCCCAGGCATCGCATCCATGCCATCGACATCGTCCAGCCGCCTGGCATCGGCATCTCTCCCATAGCTGACATGGAGCCGCACCAAGACGGTCGTCAGCGCCGCGCTTGCGGCAAAGAGCAGCGCTGAGGTGCCGAAGAAGGCTGGCTGTGAAGTCCGATCGAAAGGCATGGGTCTTGATCTCCCTTCCCGCAAAAGCGTCACTAGAAGCACTACTTCGCTCATCACTTGTAGTACTCATCGTGGCGGCGCTACCAGACGTCGCTCGTTGCGCCCCTTAGGTGCACGGTCGAGCCAGGGGTACTTGCCCCAGATGGCGTCCACTCCGCGCGCGTACGTGGAATAGGTGTGGTAGACGATGCCGTCCTCGAGCGCGAAGGCGCTCATGCCCTCCCGCTCGCGCGTATACGTCCCCACGTCGGTCCCGGTCGTGGCCGCGTTCTTAGCAGGCGTAGAGGTCGGCGTTCCGGCCTTCCCGATGTTCATCACGGGGTCATCGCGGCGGAAGTTGTAATCGGCCCCATCGCGCAGTTGCTCAGCGGTGAACGAGACGTGGAAATCGAAGTTGAAGTCGCTGCCGAAGGAAGACGCCCAGGGAAACGTCCAGCCTTTCTGCCGCTTGTACTCGTCCAGTTTCGGAAGCGGTGCCCGCGACACCGCCCAGAGCATCGCGTCATGTTTTCCTAGATGCACGACGATGCCGTTGAACCCGTCCGCAATCGACGAGCACGACGGGCACCCCACTGTGAAGTCGGGCCCAAACATGAAGTGGTAGACGAGAAGCTGCGAGCGGCCCCGGAAGAGGTCCGCAAGCGAGGCGCTTCCCTCCTCGGTATCGAATCGATACTCCTTATCAATGGGAACCCAGGGCAGTTCCTGCCGCTGACGTGCCACTTCGTCGCTGCGTCGCGTGAGTTCCTTCTCCGCTTTGAACAGTTCGAGTCGTGCTGCAAGCCACTCCTCGTGGGTTCGTATCCTGTGTGTCTCTGTGGTTATGGTCGTCACCGCTATATCTCCTTCCTTTGGTTAGCGTTTACGTTTCGATGCATCTCGTAGCATCGATGTCAGGTCTCGGCCTGCCTTTCAACTCGTGGGTGCGGCGCTGCACGTTGCTGCTCAGTCGTCTGACTTCGTTCGATGCAGTCAGGCAATGTTCTCCACACTCTGCGGCAGGAAAACTGCGAACTGGCGCTCCAGTGACTTGTCTGGGCCAGTACGCCAAGACTCCGCAATAGATTGGGACACCGGGTCGGGAAAGATATCCTCTTCGCCGTTCTCCAGCCCAACGAAGATGCCCACAGCGACGGACTCGGGCGAGGTTTTCGGTATCTGCAAGTGGCGAATCATGTCGGTGTCAATCGGCCCTAGCAAGGCAGCATGGACTGTCACGCCCAGGGGCGCCAAGAATGCCCTCAATGATTGGGTTATGTTGAGCGCGGCGGCCTTCGAAATGGAGTAGGCTGCGAACACAGGTACGGGAGCCAGTCCGGCCAAGGACAGAATGTTGCCGATTGCTCCTTTGGAGCGTTTCAGCAGTGGCAAGAAAGCCCTCGTCACATTGGACAACCCGAAAAAGTTAACGGCCAGATGCTGCTCGATGAGCTCGGGGCTGCTCAGATCATCCGGTACACAGATACCGGCATTGTTGATGAGGAGGTCGAGCGCGCCAACCTCACTGACCCCCTGCTTGATCTGCGCGCTGTCGGTCACATCCAGGGTCAGTGGTATGACGCGCCCATCGGAATGTGTAAAGGGCTGGCGCGTAGCCGCATACACCCGCTTCGCGCCTCTCCTCAAGGCCTCCTCAAGCAGTGCGCGTCCAATGCCTCGGTTCGCGCCGGTGATCAAAACTGTCTTATTTTCGATGTTCATACCATTCTCCTTTCGATCTTTGTCCTTCTGTTTGCTATTACGCATCGCTCAGCGGGGAGGATACGTCCTCTCAGAACAAACTCTTGTTTTTACCCTGATTCGGCTTCCCTGAGCTGCTGATCTCCTGCGGTTCCGCTCTGCCCAGCGGCACATGCCTCCGAGTGGAGCAATGATTGTCCTTCCAAGTTGAGTCAACGAATACTCGACAGCAACGGCCTTCGATTGCGTCACTTGCCTGGCGATTAAACCCGCGGATTCCAGATTGCGAAGAGTTCTGGTAAGCATTCGTTGTGAAATGCTTCCCAATTGGCGGCGCAGCTGCCCGTGTCGATAAGGCCGCTGTTTCAGCAAGAACAAAACCTTGGGCGTCCACCTGCCGATGAAGATCGAGGTGGCCGTTTTTGATACCTGCACCGTATTCACAGTTCTCGGCCTCCTGCGAAAACGTCTGCGTGAAGTAACCACCCTTTGTTGCGCGTTCGGCATCGTTTCAGCTTGCCAGTGTTCGAGAGTCGAGCGCAATTAGGAACATGTATGTGCCTGGTGTCTTCACCTTTCAAACGTCTCCTGTTGCTAATACGGTCGTCCGGGACGTGAGGATACGTGGTCCGTCAGGCCGTTGATCTGTTCGAGAGCCGGTTCGTCCCTCATCGGAATAGCTCCTTCCTGCAACACGTGGCTGCGTACTGGGCCTGGGCGCCATGTTGGGTTTTGCCAAACGCATTCACGAGTGGGGTCGTATTACTCTCCCTACAATGCTTAGACCACCATCGATCGGGCCGATTCGCAGCCTAAGAATGGCGGCTATCAGAGGATAGATGTCGACGTCTTCAAAAGAATCGACGGTGGTCTTCGCCCGAATATCTGGTCCTTGCGCGCAAAAGACGGCGAGCATCTCTTGCATATGTTGAGGATCGAAACCATGAATACCCGTCGTTTGCTTTTGCTCGGTGTCTGATGCGTCAGCCCGAATGTAATAAGGGCCTGTTGCAATTACGATGGGGTCGCCGGAACGAGCATTGCTGTCGTAGTGCAGCCTGGAAGGCGCATCCTTGCGGCGAAATACTTCGAACTTGTCGCTTTTGCCTCTAAGTTGGTGGAACACCCGCTCTGCAGCATTTTCGGACGGCGCGTAGAGTTGTGCCCCGACAGTCACAAAACCGGATAGATCGGCGAAGCTGTCCAGATTGATCCAACCTCCCCGTCCCGCGATCATGCCGTGATCAGAAACCAGGATGACGTCAACTGGAAGGTTCAGTTTCCTAACCGCACCTAACAGTCGGCCGACCACATCGTCGGCACGGTGAACAGCTTGTGCAGTTTCTGAGGAGTCCGGGCCTGAGCTATGTCCCGCTTCATCCACTTCGCCGAAGTAAACCGCGATAAAATGCGGTCTCCGCTGAACCGGAAGTCGGAGCCATGCGACCACTTGGTCCACTCGCTTTTCGTCTGGAAATGAAGGATCAGACTGGAGGTAATAGGATGGCCGTTCGCCGGCTATCTGAGCTTCCGATCCAGGCCAGAAAAGACAAGCCGAACGCATTCCTTGCCGTTCCGCCAGCGACCAAAGAGGTACGCCCTCGTACCAGGTACCGTCCGTCCTTGTCTTGACGATTCGAGATGAATAGAACTCCTTGCGCGTCGGATCATAGAACTGATTCCCAACGATTCCGTGGTGCTCCGGATACAAGCCGGTGACAATCGTGTAATGGTTTGGAACTGTCACAGAGGGATATGCCGGAATCATCCCATGTGGTGCAGTGGCTCCGTTTTGCATCATACCGAGAATATTCTCTGCATGGTACTTTTGCGCATAGTCGAAACGGAAGCCGTCGAGCGACACCAGAACAACATAATGCTTTGCCTGTTGTTCGGGAGTATTTGGCCCGTGATCGACCGCAATGACGGCATTCGGGATGGCAACAGCTGTGGAGGGAAGGGCTATTGAACCGCAACATACGACTAGAAGCAAGACCACCCGGTGAACGCGATACAGCCTGTCGCGAGCGGCTCCTTGTTCAATCGCGCGAAGTATCTTCGCGGCACTTCGAACCAGTAGACGCTTGATGAAAGCTTCGACGTAGCAAGAGCCTCTTGCATGGATTGCGGGCTCTTCGAATGGCGTTCCAGTGTCGAACCTATCAACGATTTCCGAAAGTATTGTCCTTTTCCCGATCATGGGTGCATCTCCTTGGTATTCGAACCCAAATCCACCAACAGCGCAGGCATGACAGAGCCCGTGTCGCTTCACTGCAAGCCGTTTAAAGCAAAATCAAATACATCAGTGTTGTCTAGCCGTCGCGAGATTGCGATCCGGGCATAGCTGTCGTTCAAGAGGCGAGAGAAAAGCAGGTAGACGTTGCGGTCGCTCAATCCTCCATGCGAGCGCAAACGCATTCCTCCCAGCATGCCGAGATCTAAGTTGGCCTTGGTTTTTCCCAGGACGGTTCCCCGGTCGCCAATGACGATCAGATCTCCAATGCGATCTGCGGGCAGATGGAAAACCCGAGCTGCCGAAGAGCGATCCAACACCAATTCGACACCGGGTTGGCGATTGATAATCCTCATCGCCTCGGTGGAAGACAGAGCTTTAGTAAAGTACACAGTCGCAAACGAGCCCAGGGCGCCGTGGTGTACCACGTATGGATCGGTGATTGGCAGAATGACCTGCGTCGTCCCTTGCCCGAATTGCTCGTCCAGAATGTCCTGCAAAAAGACGATGTTCGGCGAACCGTCGGGTTTCGATTTGTCATTCATCCCGTGATCTCCGGTCACAGCCACAATTGCACCCAGTGACAGCAACCGTCCTAAGCTGATGTCGATTTGGTGATAAAACTCGTTTGCTTCCTTTGATCCGGGCGGATACTTATGCTGAATGTAATCCGACAGTGACAAATACATGAGGTCTGGTTTTTCTGTTTCTAAAATCTTGATGCCTGCTTTGAGCACGAACAGTGAGAGGTCGGCTGAATACTCATTGGGCAAAGGCAAGCCAACGAAAGAGAGACAATCGTCAAGTCCGTTTTCGGCTTTTGTGCATTTGTCGGCCTTCTCGGCCGAAAACGATATGCCGTTCACTAACCGGTAGCGGAGCATCTTCGCCAGTTTGTCTTTCGCACTGATCGCGGCAACTTTGGCGCCGTTCTCGGAGAATTTCGCCAGAATACTGTCGGCACGGAGGAACTTCGGATCGTTCATCATCTCGCTCTCGCCATTTGCCGGATTGAGGAAGAAGTTGCCGGAGATTCCGTGCCCTTCAGGAAAGACACCGGTGATGATTGAGATGTTGTTAGGGTTGGTAAAGCTAGGCATCACGCTTTGCGCAACCGAAACGAATCCTTCAGCCATGAGCTTCTTGAAGTTGGGCAGTAGCCCAACCTCCAAAGCGGCATTCACATAAGCGGGATCACCTCCATCGATCACGATGACGACGACCGGCACTCGGGGCCAATGATAGGTTTTGCCGTTGACGACGACCACACCGGGATGACCTGATTCCGCTCCGGATGTGTGCTGCAGAAAAAGCAGCAGGCAGATCGCAATCAGCCCTGGCAGTACGCATCGACGGAAAACCGTATTTGTGAGGCAAATCGAAAGGAGAGAGATTGAGCGAGCTGTCGGCATATTGACCATAGAAGTAGAGTGCTCCTCCTTGCTCATCCAAATGCATGAGCTTGGACTCGACCTCAGGCCTTTTATGCCGTAAGTTGTCGGCCCGAACCGGCCGTGGTGTCGCTTGGTCGCAGCCTTCCGTTACAGATCTTGGAAGCGGAACCCTAGACACAATCGCAGTTTGTAATTCAACACTACCAAAGTTGAAGCTCGATGGCAACCACAGAACATTACCCCCAAACTTGTCTGGTCTTGACACTTAGTTAGCGTTTACAGGCCAACGGATTGTCGGAATTGACGTCGGGCCGCTTAGCCCCTGCATGGCGGGCATGTCGGATTGCTCTCCTCCGATGGGAATGCTCGATGGAGTATTCGGGGGAAAGATCGTCACATTGCCCACTGGCGCCCGGTGAAATTCACCGACACAGAACATCAAAGACTATTCCCGACAACGTGTGGGGGCAGCGCTGATGCCGCTGCCCCCGAACCGCCGGACATTCTGCTGGGCACGCAGTATGACCCTGCTGGGCTTGTCGAAGGAGCCATCGACACGGGTCCCGTTGTCGTCTTCGGGGCGGCGACCGGAATCGTTGTCAGGTAGAAGGCGGCGCGGGAGGCCAGTTGTCCCGGAACAAGCGTCGTTGTTCAGCCTAAGTTGACGCCATTAAGAAACGGCCGTTGGTTTCGTTGACACCTTATTACGCCCAGTCTTTGGGTGGCGTTTTGATGCCCCACACATTGCCCGGCTCATCCAGCGCCAATCCCAGCAGGCACAATTTCTCACAATCTCCAATCGAGATAGAGTTTACAACTCGCGGGGTGATGTTAGTCCTCGCGGGAAGACCCTCCAACCGACCTGCGGCTCCTATCTCTAGCGGACGACGGAACCGTACTGCACATCCCTGTGGGTTCACGAGGATTGCGAGACACGGCTCCGAGAACGGGTGAATCGGATCCATACTGGTGAGAGTAATCGGAATCTCGCAAGGAATTCGAGTACCACGCCGGACCGCCCTTTGGTTGGAAAACGAGCTCAAGTCAAGTTTAACAATTCATGACGGCAGGTCAAGGCGCGAAAGCGGCCTTCAGGGTCCGGACAGGCCGGACCTAGAACTCGTTTCAGTCCACACTGCACATTCTTACCCGTGAACACGGTGGCGGCCAGTGTCCGCAGCCGCGTTCTCTCCCACCTTCAGGAGTCTTATTTTCAACTCACAAGGAGGAACAACTATGTCAGAAACTAGTACGCTCATTGGCTATGGCGGCCGAACCATTGGTCGCGAAGAACTAGCGCTGGTGCCGACACCAGCGGCAACCGAAACACACCGCCCGGTCCCGCATCACGAGATCGTGCAAGCTCTGGTCGAGACGCTCGGGTTTCGCCACATCGGCGTCGTCCATGATGAGTATGCGGTCTCACCAGACGGCATGAAAGCCTTTGGGGTCCTCGACCTCGCAACCGAGATGGCAGGGTGCCGTTTCTCCATCGGTTTGCGAAACTCCCACGATAAGAGCATGCGTTTGGCGATGACCTGTGGCTATCGCGTGTTCGTGTGCTCGAACATGGCGTTCGCGGGAGATTTCACGCCTGTAACAATGTTTCAATAATCAGCGGCGGGGAGAGCACGGCGCTCGCAGAAGACTCCGCCTCTGCATGGGACGCCAGGGCAGTCCCGCATTGTTGAATGGTGAGCGCAGTGATCCAGACAAAGAGAGTTCTCAATCCGCGGAGTATCGAAACCGTTTTGACGGCCGCGGAGACGTAATAGCGATTGCGTCAGTGTCCGATCCCCGGGTGTTCTCGGTTAAGCTAAAAATGATCTTAATGACCTCTGTATCGATCTCGATTCGTTGCACAAGTGTTCGGATAATTTCTCGCCTTCGTTGCCAGTCCGCCCTTGCTAACTCTGGTCCGATGGTTAGTGCTAGCTCACGAAGCCGGTTTGTTGCACGCCGGAAGTGTTCTCGTTGATCGGCATCGCCAGAATCCGCGTTAATCCTTACGTCAAGGTCAGCGATTCGGTTCTTGGTCCGAGCCATCCGCGACGAGAATTGGTCTTTTTCAATCAAGCCTTCAGTGTAGCTGTCGATCAGCCTCTCCACTGTGTGCTCTAGTTTAGTTCTCTGCGACCTTAGCGCTTGGAGATTGTCTAAAGAGGTGCCAGCCGTGGCGCTATTTCGATGCTCCAGTTCGATTCTTTCAGGGGCCATCAAGAGCTTGGAAATTTCGCGCCATACCGTCTCTTCCAACAGATTTCCTTGAACCTGCGCGTTGTTACAAATCCGCTCGCCACCAAACCGATAGCGATCCGAGCCGCTGCATCGATAGTAGAGGAAATCCCTCATTTGACGACCAGCACCCAGTTGACGGAGTGTCTTCCCGTAGTAGGCAAACCCGCATCTTGCGCAGCAAGTCAGCCCTTGTAGGAGATAGCCTGGCCTTCGCTGCCCTTGCCGCGCCCGGCTCCTGTTCTCCGCGAGTTGTGCATCTGCCGCGCGGAAGAGCGCTTCATCGACTATGGCGGGCACAGGAACAAATACCCATTCATTTAGGTCGGTTGGCTTTGGCGCATTGCTCCGCCGAGGTTCGGCCGGATCCCCGCGCGCCGCCCGCAGTCGGGATTCCTTGCCCCGCGGCATCATATGTGTCTTCCCGTACGCGGCTTGGCCCATATAGGCAGGATTCTGAAGAACGTGCCACACGGCCTCACGGGACCAGATTAACTTACCAGTGGCAGTTGGCGTCCCAGCCTTGTGAAGTCTACGGCAGACTTCGGCAAGACTACAGCGGTCCCGACCGATCCAGGAGAAGATCTGTTGGACAACTCGCGCCTGTTCAGCAACTGGTTCAAATCGCGCTTGACCTTCGCCTCCGCGAACAGAGACATATCGATACCCGTACGGAGCACCCGACATCACGTTGAGCGAACCGCTCTGGGCTGCGTGTTTCTTACCCCGCCGACTCCGCTCCATGATTTTGGCTCGTTCATATTCAGCGACGATTCCCTGCACCTGGAGCAGGAGGTCATCTTCCGGGCTCAGGCCCAGAGGTCGGTTCAAGAACACTACATCGACACCGCGCCGACGCCATTCGTCGAGCAGTAAAACCTGATAGGCGTAATTCCGCGCCAGGCGGTCGGGTGAGTGAACGTAGATCCGGTCGATAGCACCGACGCTCACAAGGTCGCGCAGCCGATCCAAGGCTGGGCGAATGAGAGTGGCGCCGCTATACCCATCATCGACAAACCGTCGTTCGGCTGGCACGGGTGTGCCGTCACTGCTAGCGCGCTCACTGAGCGCGGCAATTTGACTTTCGATGGTGTGCGCGGCTGCCTGCTGTTCGCCGGACACACGTGCATAAAACGCAGCTCGAATCGTAGTCATAGAAGCCTCCGTCGGGAGGCTGAGAGAACGCGTGGCTGCGATCAAGCTAGAAGTTTGTGTTGGAAAGAAACTCAACTTTTGGAGGAGAATCACATGTCAGAAACAAGTACGCTTATTTCATGCGCAGGCAAAATCACTCAGGCGGAGTTGGCAAAACTGCCGACGCCGCCTGCAACGGAAACGCATATCCCGATTCCGCATGCAGCAGTCGTTGAGACCTTGATCGAAACCTTGAGTCACCGGCACATCGGCGTAGTCGGCCAGGAATTCGCGGTGTCAAGCGATGCGATGGAGATGTTCGGGGTTCTCGATCTAGAAGCCGGTTTCGAAGGATGCCGATTTGCGATTGGGATTCGGAACGCGAACAACAAGCGATTCCGGCTGGCGTGTACGGTCGGACTGAGAGTATTCGTGTGCTACAACCTCGCGTTCCGAGGTGACTACACGCCGGTCCTGGCGAAACACTCGAAGCGCTTCTCGCTCGACGACGCTCTTTCGATCGGGGTGGACCGGATGCAACGGAACTTCGATCCGATGCGGCAGCAGGTCGAACATTGGCGAGCACAGCAGCTTTCAGCTGAGGCGGCAAAGCTGACGATCTACCAGGCATTCATCGAAGGCGATCTTGAGGTTCCGAAACACCTCGCCCGGAGAGTACACGAACTTTATTTCAATCCTCAGCATGAGGAGTTCGAACCTCGAACGACGTGGAGCCTGTCGAACGCGTTCACATCTGCATTTAAGGAATTGGACCCAATTCCGCAATTTAAGGCCACTGCCAAGCTGGGTGGATTCCTGGAGGCGCGGCTCTCCGGGGCGTTCTAGCTTATGGGGCGAGCTTTTCGCAAACCTAACTGCATGGCTGTACACTCCCAATTGTAAAAGCGCGTATGGTTCGTCGGAGGGTGTAAGCGTTCTGCCAGTAGAAAAGAACGCCGCAGGCGGGCAAGCGGTACCTCTCCTCGAAACTTCATCCTGAGAGACAGAGCCAATGCAACCTCAAAAAGCGATTCGAAGCGATGATCCTCATCCGAGACGGAGAGCTAAGGTACTGAACTCAGAAATGAGCTACGTTGATGTTGGATCTGGAAATCCCGTTGTGTTTCTTCACGGGAATCCCACCTTTTCCTATCTCTGGAGAAACGTCATTCCGCATGCCGCGCGGCTTGGGCGGTGCTTCGCGCCGGATCTGATCGGCATGGGCCATTCCGGAAAATCACCATTGAAGCGGTATCGATTCACCGATCACGCGGGCTATCTGGATGCCTGGTTCGAAGCTCTCGGAACTGCAAAGAAAGTATTCCTGGTGCTCCATGACTGGGGCTCTGCGCTCGGGTTTTACCTGGCGTTTCCTCACTCGGAGCAGATACAGGGAATCGCCTACATGGAAGCCATTGTGCAACCGCGATTCTGGTCTGACTTTCCGATAGGTCGTGGCGATCTGTTTCGTGCACTGCGATCAGAGAACGGCGAGTCGATGATTTTCGAGGACAACTTTTTCATCGAAAGATTCTTCCGAGATGTGTCCTTCGCAATCTCACGCCCGAGGAGATGCAAGCGTACCGAGCTCCCTTTTTGGAAAGAGAAGCGCGCCTTCCGACGCTGGTCTGGCCAAGAGAATCGTGCCGAGGGCGACAAAGTGGTGTGCCGCAACATTTGGCGACGGACCGATGGCTCATCCGGCACGAAGATGCAGTTTCATGGCTTGGTCCTCTGGCGTTTCGAGGGAGACAAAATCGCCGAGCGTTGGCCCACAGTAACGCCGCCATCCGAGGGGACATCGTGGATCGCATACTCAGCTCCCCCTTAGAATGTGAAGCGTCCAGTGAAAACCCGGAGGCTGCAGAGGACCCTTCCTCGGCAGGCATCGAAGGCTCAAAACGTAACGCAAGGAGGTTGTCATGATCCTGATCACTAAAGCCGGAAAAGCTGCATCTTGTTCGGTCTGAGTGCCATGTGTCGTTGAGCACGGGAAAGGAAGACGCAGTGCTTCAAGTCTCGCAAAGGACGGTACGCTTCGCGTCGCTAACGCTCATCCTTGCCTTGCTCCCTGCTGATGCGGTTGCGCAAACGAATGCGCCTGTGCCGACGATCCAGGCAGCGGAAATTGGGCACGGGATTGTTCTGCATTACGTAGAAGAAGGCACAGGCGTGCCCGTGATCTTCGTTCACGGATCCCTGAGCGACGGCGGATATTGGGCGGACCAGATTGGCCCCTTTGCCAAGCATTACCGGACAATCGCATACAGCAGGCGGTATAACTACCCCAACTCCAATCCCGCCCGTCCTGGCTATTCCGCTGTGGTGGACGCGGAAGACCTGGCGGCATTGATTCATACGCTCCACCTCAGCAAAGTGGTTGTTATCGGTCATTCGTATGGCGCTCTCACAGCCTTGTTCCTGGCAACAAGACATCCTGAACTGGTACGAGCGTTAATCCTGGCGGAAGCGCCCGCCGTATCCCTTTTGCTGCATCTCCCCGGTCGGGAAGAGAAGATTGGAAAAGCAATGTTTGATGATATCCAACGGCGAATGGTCGCACCCATGCAACAAGCGTTTCGCCGCGGCGATCGTGACGCGGGAATCGCAGTGTTCATCGATTACGTCTTCAACGATCCCCACGCATGGGACAAAATGTCGGGATCATCTCGCGAGGAAACTTTGCGAGACGCGCACGAGTGGGATGTAATGATGACGAGCGGGACTTTATTTCCCAATCTCGAGCCAGGAACGATTCGAAAGATCACTGCGCCGACGCTGCTGCTCTCAGGAGCTAAGTCGTACCCGTTTCTCCGACTGATTACGGAGGAACTGGCGCGCTTGCTTCCGAGCCGGGAGACCATCGTATTGCCTGACGCTGGGCATCAGATGTGGTACCAGGATCCTGATGTCTGCAAGAGTGATGTCGAAGGGTTTCTGCGCCGCAATGGCATTCAGTAAAGGTCCGGGGACAGCTTTTCCTGGAGGTGTGCGCCTTGAAAAGTACTGACTGGGACCCGGAATATCGACAAGAACGAAAGGGTCTTGCCCGCCAAGAGACATGCTCATTATGAGATGGCTCACTCGCTTTCATCCTGACGTATTCCCCAACTCTGCAAGAGAACTACCACAAGCCAGAGGGTGCAACCGTAGAGTGCATACCAGCCCGTTTCCTGGCTGGGGCTGACTGCTGAAGGGCTGAAAACCACCAATGCTCCGGTCGAGCTTATATGCATCAACTGACACAGCAAGAGGCTCCGGGTACCGGCTGGATGCTCTGCCAGCAGGTGTCCCTTCATAACCAAACCGCCGTTCGGTGTGCCATACAAATAGGATTGGCCCCAGTCCCAACCGGCATTAAAGCCCACCGCCCACCATAGCGACTTCGTGTACCACAGGCTCAGGCAGAAGACCAAGCCCCCACCCCCAACAGACAGCAACCCTATGGGCGATTCGCCGACATTGCGCGTATGCAACACTGCGAAAGCTAGCTAGCGAGAGCACAACGCGGCCCACCAGAAGCCGATTCCGCGTGCCAAAGTGTACTGCAGGTAGCCGCGCAGCAATGACTCCTCGAAAATGCCAACAAACAGAAAGACCAGCGCCCATATGGCTCCGTATTTCCAAGCTGTCACGCCACTCAATAAACAACCGTCAAAAATCAAACAGCCACTCTTCCACAACACTCCTACGAGCAGGGACAAGCTCACGAAGCCCCAGACTGCACCGCTGACTAGGCGTATTAGCTTGCCGCTGCCCATGTAGCCGAAAGACAATACCTGTCGCTTTTCGATCCTCGCCATCACGCCGGTCGCTGTAAAAACAATCAGCACTTCCCAAGATTCCCGGATGAGAGCGAGGCTTAGCGGGATTGGCCCACTTGGCTTCAGCCGTATGAAACGATCAAGCACCAAGGCTGTTCCCTTGCCAGTCCCTGAAAGATTCCGACAAATAGGAGCGCGCTCCACCCCGCACGGATTCGCTGCCCATCTAGGAAGACACGCCTGAAAATACCTCCCCCCAGGACTGTCGCTCTTCGGTTCGGCGGAGGGACCTCTGGAGAAGCCTTCAAAGGATCCTCTGAAGCAAGGGGACTCGCCGGAATACGGCGGCACTCAAGGCAAAAGACACGACCACACCGATGCAGGTTAGGACCACGAACTTTAGTACCGATGGCCACCAGAAACCGTGCAGCATACGCCCGGCCATAATGACAATCGGAGGATGAAAGACGTAAACGCTGAACGCGTTGTTCGACAGGAACTTCGCCAGACGCCCCTGCCAGTTAAATGCCCCAGCGAAGATTACCAGGAGGCCGTAGCACATGGCGACGCAGGTAAACGACTCCCAAAGATTCAGACACGCACCTTGCCAATGCCAACCGCCGGAGTAGACTGCGCTGTTCCCCACCAATGCGCCGCCCGCCCAAATGATGATGAACCACGCCACGAACCCCGCCGGCAGTACGATTAGCAGCCACCGAATTCCCGACGAAAAGCTGAGCTTAAGCAACCACTCCCCGCGAGCGGCCAGAATACCTGCGCTGAACAACAGAACGTATTGAGAAAAATCACCGAGATGCATGTTTAGAAATGAGGTGCCGGAGGGTAAGGCAAGTCGCACCACAAATGTGGAGCCCGCCAAGACAAGAGCAAACCCGAGCAGTTTTCCGGTGTTCGGCGGTTGCCTATCCCCACCGCCGCTCTTGATGCCTGGGAACAGCGAACGTAACGCGGTGTAGACCGCAGAGAAAATTAACAACGCAAGACAAAACCACAGAGGCCCGTTTTCCTGGAGAAACTCTCCGTTGCGAATGTGCTTGACCCACTCGTTGGCGAAGGATGTGGGTTCGGTCGAATTCCAGGAGTGAGAGCAAAAGTATTCCGTTATCGGTCCCAGAACGAACATATAAAACAACACAGGGACGCCCAGCCGGAACCCACGTTCGCGTAGAAACTGCAACGGCCCCTTTCGTTCAAAAGAAGACGGGACAAAGAAGCCTGCGATGAAGAACAATAGGCCCATGAAGAAAGACTGAAGGTACATCTGCCATACCGCAAAAGTAAGCAAAGCCGCTGACGACAGCGGCTTCCGATCCACAAAATACCAGTTTCCGAGTGGGCTATAGGTATCGGCAGCGTGCATGCTGATGACCAGAATAATCATGGTCCAGCGGAGGTTATCAATGAAAAACATACGCGTGCGAGGCGCTGTGACTGTCGTTTGTGCTGGACTCACCATTCCGATTCTGGTTATTCCTCCGGTCATGGTTAGCTGTGAGCTAGCTGCTTGAATCTCTTTTATTCCAGGAGTTTGGAATGACATTCATCACAGGCCTCGATGCGTCCGCTAAAGAATTGCCGCTCCATAGCATTTCGGCTGAGCGCGAGGGCAATAGAGAAATATTCGCGGGCCATTTGGGACCGACCACTCTGTAACACCGATTCGCCAAAAGCCGCGTGATAGAAAGGATACTTCGCAAGGCGCTCTGAACCGCCAATGGCTTGCAGCTCCTTCAACCCACGCTCCGAGCCATCGCGCTGCCCGACCGCAATCGCCCGATTGAGCGCAACAATCGGAGATGGGCGAATGCTCATCAGCGTGTCGTATAGGGACACGATCTCTTTCCAATCTGTGGCTTCGATAGTCGGCGCGGTTGCGTGAACGGCTGCGATAGCAGCTTCCACATGATATTCGCTGGCTTCTGAACCCGTGGCGGAAACTTCCAGAAAGTGCAGTCCCTCGCCTACGAGGCTCTGATCCCACAAAGATCGGTCCTGGTCAAAAAAAGAGTTCAATCTACCTGACGAATCAAGGCGCGCCGGCAAGCGCGCCTTGTTAAGGCACATCAGCGCTGAGAGCGCGTACGAAGCGGGCGTTACTCCCAGCGGGTGCTCCAAAAGCAGAGCCGAAAGTCGCATGGCCTCCTGGCAAAGTTCGGAACGAACGGCAAACTCCACCGATGCGCCGTGATAGCCCTCATTGAAGAGCAAATAAAGAGCTCTCTGAACAGAAGGAAGTCGCGCCGAGAAGTCGGACCGTGCTTGGGTGTCGAATAGCTTTTTCGATCCCGCCAGAACCTTCTTGGCCCTCGGAATGCGCTTTTCCACTGCCGTGTAGGTTGTCACGAAGGCGCTTGCGACCTCGTCAATGCCGAATCCGCACAGAATGTGAAGAATCAGCATGACCTGTGCCTCCTCCGGCAGCCGAGGATGACAACAGGAAAACATCATGCGAAGCTGGTCGTCTTTGATCGCTGTGTCCGTAAACATTTCTTCTACGACCGGTGCCAGTGTCCACTCGCTGTGAAGAAATCGGCTGAGCTCGGGTTCATAGGTTCGGGCCGTACGTTCCCGGCGCAGGACATCAAGTGCACGATTCTTTGCGGCGGCCATGAGCCAGGCCGACGGGTTCTCGGGGACCCCGCGGAACGCCCACACTTCCAGCGCTCGACAGAAGGCGTCTTGGACAACGTCTTCCGCGAGTGCAAAGTTCTGAACTCCGAAGATGCGCGTTAGTACGGCAACCATTCGCCCCGCTTCGCGCCGAAAAAGATGTTCACTGAATTCCATTTACTTGTTCAAAACTTGGACTGGGCGCACCTCGACCGAGCCACCGCCTTCAAGGATTGGACAGGCTTTCGAAAGTTCCACCGCCTGCTCCAAGTCACGGGCCTGGATCAACGTAAAACCACCCACCACATCCTTGGCTTCGGCAAATGGTCCATCGGTGACGGTTTTCTGTTTGCCCTTGACCACCTTGCCCGTATTCTCCAGCGGGTGCCCGATGTCCTTGAGGTGACCCTTCTCGCCGAGTTCCTTAAACCAGGAGCGCCATTTCTCCATGGTTTTTTGCATTTGCTGCGGTGATGCAGTCGTATCTCGACCGCGATACAAGAATGTAAATTCGCTCATCGTAATTCCTCTTGTCTGTTTTACTTCTACTGTATTAACGGTTGAAGAGATCGTAGCCGGACATCTTTTTTTGGGACCTCACGGCCCGCCGCGTTTGACGAACGCGAGCGCCTGTTTCGCGAGTTGAGCCCGTGCCTTCATCCGCCAAGAAAAGCCACTCTTTCATCGATCTTCCGCATTGTGGCCTGCCACCACGATTGGCTACGGCACGCGGCCCGGCCCATCTCGATGCGCTCGGCATCTGGAATCAGTTTTGGTGTTCGATTCCTGTGGCATTTGAATAGCCTCTTTGCCTTAACGTTGTCGATTACTGGCCCAGTCTAGCTAGGGCGGCGCCGGCAGTCGCATTCACGACCGTCCCGGTCAGCATCCGGGCAATGATCGGACGCAATCAATACGGCTGCGTTCGCCGTGTCTTGAACAGTCGCAGCAACCTTCAGAAAGTTCGACTGCGCGATTTGCGCCATCACTTGGTCCTTCGCGATGTTCAGTTGGCTGGCCAAAAACTCCATCGTGTCCTGAATCGAACGGCTCTCCTCAATTCAAGGCGACGGCAAAACTGGGAGAGTTTCTTGAGACCAGGTTCTCGCAGGCGTTTTAACTGAGCACGGCGGTGCCGGCCGGACCGCCCGTCGCTTACTCTCTCTTGCCGACGGGCATTGTCGGAGGCTGACACATCCCCGACCCACCGAACACCGCAGAGCTGAGCAGGCTCATCGATGCGGCATACGCGAATATAAAGGCGCGTCGAACATGGCTAGCCCCGCCGCATCTGCTTTGCCGCGCCGTTTAATCTCTATGTTCGACTATCAACTGCTAGCTTCCCTCACAAACCCGTCCTCGCTCCACTCCTCCGAGCCCACGCCGTTATGCGCAAAAAACAATCCTGCCGGATCGTATTTCTTTTTCACCGACGCCAGCCGCGCGTAATTAGTCCCCCAATACGCTTGCTGCCAGTTCTCCTGAAAGAAATTACTCTCCGAAACGTACGCTCCGTCCTCCGGAACGATAGCGCGCAGCTCATTCACGCACTTCTGGATCTCTTGCCGAGATTTTCGTCCCGCCTCAACGTCCGGCTCGTGGCCGCGCACCCCGGGATATCCCCCGCCTGCGTCGCCTACAATGGCCAGCGCAAACGCATTCAGCACCGCGGGGTTCGTCGCGGTATCGCGCGTCGCCTCGATCGCCTCGCGCGGCCCTCCCGCCAGTCCTTTGTTGAAATGCAACTCGACGTCTTTGTGGCGCGAACCGGCGAATAACGCTTGCGCGAGCCGATCTTGCGAATCATCTTCGAGCAAAGACGCCGGCATCCACAACGATTCGTATCCGTACAGGAACCACGCCACTTGGCCGCCGTCTCCCGTCCACCACGCATTGTTGGAACTCGCTCCCGGGCGCTGGTCCGAATTAAAAACTGCTTGATGGTTCTGCTTCCTCCACTCCACGTCCCACCAATACGGGGCCGGCATGCTGCCCAGAATCGGTTGTCCTTCGATCGTGTAAGCGGCTGGGGAGCGTGCCACCCAATCCAAAAACGGTTGCCATATCTTTTTTACTTCTTCCGTATTCAAATCGTGGCACACCATCAACAAGTCGAGCACATTGCCGTTCGTAATGCTCGCGTGCTCGCCCCAGTGGTGGTTGAAAAGATGCTCTCGATAGAAGCCGACGAAGTACCGCAGCAAACGCCGAAACGTTTCATCCGACGCGGCCTTCACCCTAAGAATCGCCGCGCCCCAAAATTCCGGCAACTCCCGTACACGCAGAGTCACTTTGCTCACAGCGCCGAATGTTCCTCCTCCTCCGCCCTTGAGCGCCCAAAACAAGTCTGGGTTCGTACATGCATTCGCGACGCGCACTTTCCCATCTGCGGTGACTACTTCCGCCTCCAACAGTCCCGCCGCAGCGGTTCCATAATGCTTCGAAAAACTTCCGAAGCCTCCGCTCTGGACCAGGCCCGCTACTCCGACCGTGGTGCAGCCGCCGCCTTGGACATACAGGCCGCCTTTTGTCGTCACCGCGTCGTACGCTTGCATCCAAATCGCACCGGAGCCGAGCGTCACCGCGCGTTGTGGGGCGTGCCTGCCCTTGCATCCCTGTGGAACAAATGTTTCATGAATGGTGATGTCGTGCATGCGCCGCGTCCACACGAGCAGCGAATCCGCCGCGTTCGAGGTTCCCTGGTAACTGTGCCCGCCGCCCTTCACCACCAGCCGCAAGTCATTTTTGCGTGCGAAGTTCACCGCCGCCGCGATGTGATCTGCATTCCTTGCCGCCACGGCGTAAACGCTGGGTTTGCTCACCCACGCGTCCACCCATCCCAACGTTTGCGTCAAGCCCGGCTGGTCTCCGTTGTAATAGGGATTGTGGATATTGCTGATCAGGTTCTGGCAGTCCGCACTTCCAGTGTCTTTGACGCAAGCCCCGATCGGAAATTCGACCGGAATCAAATTTCCGTTGACCTCATCATTCAGCCGCTTCCACGCTGCCGGCGAAGGCCAATTCGCATCCGACGGCCGCCGCCGAATCCCCGCACCAACGCGCGTCGCATTCGGCAGGCTCGCAGTGCCCGCATCGCGCGCAAGCTTCTTTTCGGCTCCCCATAGTTCGCGCGCCCAGATCGGACTCAGCGCTGCCATTGCTGATCGTCTTAAGAATGTTCTTCTGTCCATGGAAGTAGGAGTCTCGCAGCGAATTGCCGTTACACTGCTGAACATTATCGGCAGGTTCTTATATTAAAGGATTTTTCACCGGCTGCCGCGAAGTGTGCGCGCAGGCCGCTTTCCGGGCGGATGACGGGCAAGCCAGAGTGCGCCGGGATAAACCGGCATGTTGTAGGGGATGAAAGAGTCTACAGGAAAGGAGACAGCGAATCCATCCTGGCCTCGAGAGACGCCAAAGCGAATGACTCCTGCCATGTGCCTCCGGAACTCCCGCGAAGAGCGTGGGCCAAGATGCGCATACTATAGAACGAAGAAAATTGTGGCGTTGGTTCAGTAGAACACGAAAGAGCGACTAGCACGCCATCTTGGCAGCTTGGTTGTCACATGGGGTTGTCCTGTGCTAGCTTTCCAGAATTGATATGCGGCGGGTTGTGTCCAGTTTCCTACTCGGCGTGCTTGTCTGGAGTCTTGTTGCACCGCTTGCCTTAGCGCTGACAACAGGTGCTCCTGCATCGTGCTGTCGCCGCAATGGCAAACACCATTGCATGTCGGCAACATCTGGCGCGGCCAACGATCAACAGCCTGCATTACGCAATGTTCCTTCTCGTTGCCCTTACCGCTCACAGATTGCCACGACCACTTTGGTCGTCAGCTTAGAGGCTTCACGGACGACCGCGCATCACACTCCATCCGAGATTCTGGCCGTTCAAAGCGATTGCCTCCTCGTAGACTCCTGCTCTCATTCGAGAATCACGCAACGCGGTCCTCCCTTTGAGTTCCTCCACATTTAGTCGTTCTTACGTCGCTTCACCCGGAATCTTTTGTTTCCCGTTTGCCTTTGCCATAGCTCACTCTGTGGGGCGAGTGAATCGGCACCGTGGGAGTACGCCGTTGATTTGTGGAGATAAAACTCGTCAGCAAATCCTCGAAAAGGTTCGGACTCAGCACCAAGGAGCGGCAACCCTGCTCAGCCGTCAAGAATGGAGAATTGTCATGAGACAAGTCGCCAGGTTGATCGGTGTTATTTCCTTCTTGAGTGCCGTCGCATTTGCTTCAATCTTCGGATCCGTTCGCGGCGTCGTTCACGATCCTCAGCATCACCCCATTCAAGGCGCACACATCACCCTAAAAGCACAACACTCGGACTGGACACGCTCCTCCGATTCCAACGACAACGGGGAGTTCGAATTTGCCTCGGTCCCACTCGGCAACTACACCGTGACTGTGTCGTCGAAGGGCTTCCGGCCGATGCAACAGGATGTGATTGTTCAGTCTGACACTAGCCCGGTCCTTCATTTCGGTTTGGTCGTCGCTGGAGCAAATGAGAGCGTCGAAGTCTTTGAAACTCCCGTGGAGGCGACCACGCAGACAGTCACGCCGACCACCACGCTGAACCGCATTGACATTCAGCAAACTCCTGGCGCCGACCGCACCAACGGCATGGAAATGATCACCGACTACGTGCCCGCCGCATACGTCACACACGACATGCTCCACATGCGAGGCGGTCACCAGGTCAGCTGGCTGATTGACGGCGTTCCAATCCCTAACACCAATATCGCCAACAATCTTGGCCCGCAGATCAACCCGAAGGATATTGATTATCTTGAAGTGCAAAGAGGCAGCTACGATGCCGACTACGGCGACCGTACTTATGGAGTCTTCAACATTGTGCCGCGCACCGGATTTGAACGTGACCGCGAATGCGACTTGGTAATCACGGCTGGGAACTTCTATCAGACCGACGATCAGCTGAGTTGCGGCGGACATACGGAGCGTTCGGCTTACTACGTCAGCCTGAACGGCAACCGCAGCAATTACGGGCTTCAGCCTCCGATTTCTCAGGTTGTCCACGACGCCGCGAATGGATACGGAGGATTTGCTTCTTTCATCTTCAACTCCGATCCGAAAAATCAGTTTCGTCTGGTTGGTTCCCTGAGGCAGGATTATTACCAGATCCCCTACGACCCCGATCCCAACTCAATCGGAAATCAGCAGTTGGCAGCGGCGGGAAATCCTCCCAGCTATGGGTTGCGTGACGGCGAGCGTGAACCAGATGGGTATGCGACGTTCTCGTGGGTTCACACATTCGATCCAAACACGCTGCTCACGGTGTCGCCCTTTTATCACTACAACGGCGCCGACTACCAAGCAGGACCGAACGACGCCCCCGTTAGCTCAAACGTCACTCAGACCGCCCAATATGCAGGAGCGCAGGTAGCGCTAAACGCCAACGTCTGGCGGAACGACATTCAGGCCGGCGTCTACGGATTCTTCCAGCACCAGTACAACTCCTTTTTGACCACCAACGCCTCCCCTTCTTCGATCGGAGTTAACGGAGGCCTAGCTGCGTTCTTCATCAACGACAAATTCAAAGTCACGCCCTGGCTGACTATCATCGCCGGCCTGCGAGAAACGCAGTTCGATTCCTCGCCCCCATCAGGGGTGCCATCGGTCTCCGAGCACGCGACTGATCCGCGCCTCGGCGCCGCGATCAGAATTCCCCACCTGAACTGGACGTTCCGCGGATTCTATGGCTACTTCTACCAGGCGCCGCCGCTTTCCACGGCCACCAATCAGCTGCAAAATTTTACCGCCAACCAGGGTTTTGGCTTTGCTGCGCTGAACGGTGAGCGCGACATCGAGTGGCAGTTCGGTGTCACTATTCCGTTGAAGGGCTGGACCCTCGACGCTGACAATTTTGAAACTCGCGCCCACAATTGGCTCGATCACAACAACATTGGCGAATCGCTCATCTTCTGGCCGATTACGTGGTCCTACGCCCAGATTCAGGGCTGGGAACTCACGCTGCGCTCTCCGAATCTCTGGCGTCGCGGCCAGCTTCATCTTGCGTACGCGAATCAATTTGCCCAGGCAACATCGCCGATTTCGGGAGGCTTGATTTGTCCTATCCGATGCCGATCTGCGGCCACGTATCCGCCTACGGGATTTGGACCGTTGACCACGATCAGCGAAACACTTTGAACGTCGGTTTCAACGCAACGCTTCCGTGGCACGCCTATGCCGCCACCAACGTGTATTACGGGTCAGGATTCACCAACGGGTTGCCCGGCGTGCCTTATCCTGGCGACTATCTGCCTAGCCACGCCGCCGTGGACCTCTCGCTCGGGAAAACCTTCGTCGAGAAGTACTCGGTTTCCGTAACAGCGGTCAATGTGGCGAACCGCCGCGTGGAGCTTGATAACAGTCTGACGTTCGGCGGATTTCACTGGAACGAACCGCGTCAGATCTACGCCGAATTTCGTTACCGGTTTCGGTATTAAACAAATTCGGTACGAAGGCTGGTGAGCAATGAAAAGAAAGGATGCGATTGCTTTCATCCTGTTGATGAGTCTTGCAGGAACGAGCTGTCAGCGACTGAAAACAGCGCACATCAGCATGGAATCCTCAGCCCGACCCATTCCCGCAGGCGCATCCAGCAGCTCAGCGCCACGTCTCGGGCTTTGGGTGCCAAACACGGTTTTTGCGCTTACCGTCGCCGGGGACGAGTCGCAATCGCGCCTGGAGTTGCAATTCTCTCGCGACGGAGGGGACACTTTCGGCAAGCCGATCGTTCTTAGCGAGGCGAATGCACAGGTTAGAGCGGGAGGGGAAAATAGTCCGGTCCTGGCAACGGATGTCCAAGCGGACATCTACGCTGCATGGTTCCAAAGCGTGGCCGGTGCAACCCAGCTAATGGTCAAGCCGATTGAACCGAATGCAGGAAGGCCCGTCAATATTCTGGATGCGGACCGCACGTCCGAGGCATACGCCGGTTTTCCGACCGCGGCCGCCACTCATGCCGGCGACGTATACGTGGCATGGCTGGATGAACGTGACAAGGCGGAAGGTTCTTCCTCGGTCTACTTCTCCCGGTCAACCGATCACGGCGCGACGTTCAGCCGGAACATGCGAATCGCAGGATCGGCGTGTGTGTGCTGCCGTCCGCAAATCTACGTCGGGCCGAGTGGTGACATTTACCTGGCTTGGCGCCAGGTCTTCGAGGGTGATGTTCGCGACATGGTGTTCGCGCACTCCAATGATGGCGGCAAAACATTTTCGCAGCCGGTTCGCGTGGCCGTGGACAACTGGGTATTGCACGCCTGTCCCGATGTCGGCCCTGCCATTGGCACCAGCAAAGGCCGTCTGTACGTAGCCTGGTACTCCGAAGGTGAGGAAAAACCGGGCATCCGATTGGCCATATCCGAGAACGGCGGAGCCAGTTTCGCGCCTCCTCAGATTGTCTCGGCCGACGTTCTGGATGCCACCCACCCGCGGTTGTCGGTCTCGGAAGATGGCCGTGTTCTCCTAATATTTCAGGGCCGGCTTGCGCACGACGACACGAAGTGGAGATCAAATCAGGCATTTATCGTTGAGATCAATGGCGAGAGCTTTACCCGTCCGATGCAGGCTACGAACTCTGAGCATTCCGTTCACGATCCCGATGTGCTGGCGGGAACTGCCGGGCGTCTGTTCCTGGCCTGGACAGAGTCAGTGAATGACCGAAACCAGGCTGTGCTGTCCCGTGGGTGGCTGCGATGAGTTGCACAGGGCACAGCGTTCATCCATCAGCGGGAAGACCACAACCGGTGAACTCAAGGTCGTCATGATTGTGCACACCACGAAGTTCGTGAAAGGAACCGCTGTCGTGACCGTGCAGGACATAAAAGTCGGAGACCGGGCCGTTACAGGAAGGCAACAGGCGGTACGCGACTGAAGTGAAGATCGGCGAAGCGAAATATTCGATGCAGCACGACTAAGGCTAGAGGCTTTGAAGCGAGTGATCGCCAATTCGTTGTTTACCATTCTGTGCATCGGTGTATTGACGCCGCTGGCTGTGCGTTTCCAGCAAAGCAGGATACCTGCATGTTGCCGACGGAACGGCAAGCATCGCTGCACGATGAATGTGCGAGCGATGGCTGCTCTGCCAGATTCAAGCCCGACCTTACACAACGAAATTCCAGACTGCCCATACCGTTCCCATCCTTCTCAACTCACGGGTGCTCAAAATGCATCGAGAATTCCGGTTATGTCAATTTGGCCGACATCGACAGGAACAGTCGAGTCATACCGCGATTCTTTCTGCCATTCACATGGCGACACTCTTACGCCGCCTCGTGGACCTCCCTGTGCTGGCCACTTGATCTAAGTCAGCGTTCAAACAATCGCTGGATAGCGGTCCGTGACATTGCTTATCGCGGAGGGATGTTGCTTTTCCTCGCTTATCCCAACTCAGGAGGGTGGTTTGATGAATCTTCAAAAGCTTATTCCAGTGGTTCTCGTGGGCGTTCTGTTAACAAGCGGATGCCAATCCAAAGCGAAGCGTTACGGGCTCAAGGGTCAGGTGGTGGATAAGAACCCGGCTACGAACGAGATCACGGTGAAGCATGGAGACATTCCTGGCTTCATGCCTGCTATGACAATGTCGTATCCAGTCAAAGATGCAAATGGATTCCAGCAGGTGGAACCGGGAGATGTCATTGCTGCCGACGTAGTCACCGCCAACAATGGAAACGCGTACTGGCTGGAAAACGTGCGCATCACGGACGAGAGCGGGCGTAAGACAGTAAAGCCTGGTACCCTGCATCGCTTGGATATTGGCGACCATGTTCCCGATCTGGCTCTGGTGAACCAAGACGGAAAAATCTTTCCGGCTCGCGGACTTCAAGGGTAGGGCGGTGCTGGTCACTTTCATCTATACGCGGTGTCCCCTGCCGACCTTTTGTCCGCGTTTGAGCAGTCAATTCGCGAAGATTCAGGACGATCTTGCGAAAACGCCCCTTGATTTCGCGAAAACGCATCTGGTGACTATAAGCTTCGATCCGAAGTACGACACTCCGCCAGTGCTTCGGAAGTACGGCCTCGCTTATCTCGACAACGATCCAACAGGGTTCTCGCATTGGGACTTCGCGTTGACCAACCCGGACGACCTGCGCAAGATCGCCTATGCATTTGGGCTGGAATACTTCGAAAATAACCAGATTTCGCACACGATGGTTATCGTTCTCATCTCGCCGGAAGGAACCGTCGCGAAATATTGGTCCACTGAATGGACAGCCGCCGAGCTTGAAGATGCGTTGCGTCAACAGGCACAGTCGGGAACCACGCCCCAACCGCAAACGCAAAGGAAGGCTGGATGAATCGAATTGCGCAAAACGCTATCCTCTTCGCGGCTCTGGCTGCCTTTGCCTTGCTATTCAGTGGGTGTTCGCCGAGCGCGTCTGCACAAAGAGGCCAGGAACTGTTTGATCTGAACTGCTCTTCGTGTCATGAAGATCCGCCTCCGGACTTGAAGAAGCAACCACCGAAATTGGAAGAATTATTCAAGGCGAAATACTTTCCCAGCGGTGCCCCAGCAACCGACAAACAGGTTCGGAAAACCATCATCGGGGGGCTCAGGACAATGCCGGCTTTTGACCAACGACTGAGTGACCAGGATGTCAATGATTTGGTCGCGTATCTTCACACGCTGAAATGAGGCCTCTGATGTACCGCATTGGGTGCGCACTATTGCTGACCGTAATGTTCACTAACTCTGCGAGCGCAGCGGAGCGCTGAACGGCCCTGGCGCGCACTGCTCACTTCGAGGCGACCACCGGCTTCACCTGCTCGAATTCCGGGTTTTTCCACAGCACACTGTGATACTCCAAAAGGTCGGCGGTGACCTGCGCTACCTCAGTGCCGTAGTATCTCGCAACGACGTGGAGTGCCCGATCAATGCCCGAACGCTGGCGGTACCGTGGAGAGCGTCGCCGACTCGGTTGGCTTTCACGACCCCGATAGTTTTCGCCGTGCGTTTATGCAACGCTTCGGCGTTGCGCCTACCCAGTACCGCGGCCGTTTCCTGGCCGGCGGGGAGGGCTAACTAAGCTCCTACTGGGCGCAGCGGGCCCGGAATGCCTTACCTTAAGGTTTGCACTTTCCGACCGAGAACGGAAACGACCTCTGACCTAGCGGCAGAGGTCAGCGTGTTTTGGCTCAAATCTGGACCATAAATGGACCATTGTTTGACCATGGATACTACTGCCCCGTGCCTGCAGCGAAATCAAGTCGCCAGCAACTGACTGATAGGTCGAGCCTTGTTGCGGAATCACCGCGACCGTTCATAATCACGCACGGCCTGCACACGGCAGAGGCCTCCCCTTGGGAATTAGGAAACATTGTCTCAGGTGTGTTTACGCCGGTTCTCGCGAAACACTCGAAGTCGTTCTCGCTTATCGACTGCATCTCGGTGGGCGTGGATCGCATGCAGCGGAATTTCGATCCCCTGCGAAAACAGGTGGAGATGTGGCAACGAAGTGAACTCACGGATGTCACCGCCAAAGTGGTGATCTACGAGGCGTTCGTCGAAGGCAAGTTGGAAGCACCGAAACACCTTGCCCGGACTGTTCATGACCTTTACTTCGAGCCCCAGTACGGGGAATTCCGACCGCGGACCATTTGGAGTCTCTCGAACGCGTTCACGTCTGCGTTCAAAGATCTGGAGCCTATTCCTCAATTCAAGGCGACCGCGAAGCTAGGAGAGTTTTTGGAGTCCCGTTTCTTCCAGTCGTTCTAGCACTGTGGCGGTGTCGGCCGGACCGCCACTCTCAAGCGTTATGCTTCCAGCGAAATCAAACTTCCCCCGCGACAGGAAGAACATCGGTGCGCAGAAGTGTGTGATCCAGCGCGTGAAAAACAATCCCGGCCAGGTGAGATTTATGTTCTCCGGCTCGAAGCGAATGTTTGTGAAGAAGTCGCGGGTGTGATCAAGCGCCATCCACACCATGATTAGACCTCGGAAGATGTCAATCGACGGAAGCCTGGTTCGGCGATCGAGGCGCGTCTCAGCCTGGGTAGCGGATGCGCTAGAAATGGCGGCTATAGGCACTGTTCAGCTCCTTCCGAATCACGACCGACGGGAATCCAAAATGCATCTCGGCGCAGTTGCGACAGCCAGGTTCCTGCTACAACAGAGACTTGACTCAGGCCTGGATTCTCTTCTGTAAATGCGAAGATAGACAATTCCACATCATTCGCAAGTTAGACAGGAACATCCACTGCCGTGAACCTCGGGTCTTCTACATTGCCGGTATTGCGGGTGCCGATTGGCTCGAAAACAAGAAGGTGGGTTTCTTCATCCGCCGAAGTGCGATGCTCAATTCCTTTGGGAACAATGGAAAACTCTCCCGCTCCAATCTCGACGGAGCCATCCCGGAACTGAATTCGCAGCCGGCCTGAAAGACACAACAATAACTCGTCTTCATTTTCGTGATGGTGCCAGACGAAAGTTCCGCGAATCTTGACGAGCTTGAGTTCTTGGCCGTTCAACTCAGCAAGAATTCGTGGCTTCCAGTACTCCGTTATGTGTGACAGCTTCTCGGCAAGATTGACTTTGTTCATCGCAGTTTCTCCCGTAATCCTGGCATTCCTCGCACCCCAATCCCTTTTGTCAACGATGCGCTCGTTGTTCGTGCTCCAGTAACCAGCGCTTGCGTTCGATTCCCCCACCGTAGCCAGTGAGCGATCCGTCAGATCCGATCACGCGATGACACGGGACAACGACCCCAACCGGATTGGAGCCATTGGCAAGGCCGACCGCACGAACCGCAGTGGGGCGGCCGATTTGCTCCGCAAGTTGCGCATAGGAGACCGTCACGCCACAGCGAATTTTGCGCAGCGCACGCCACACTTTACGTTGAAAAGGTGTGCCACCGGTTTCGACCGGTAAAGCGTCGATGGCCTCGAGTTCTCCGGCGAAGTAGCTCCCTATGGCATCGGTCAAACTATTGGGATCGTGAGTGGGGTCAAGCCGGAACCCGCTTTTGCCGTAATGGAGGCAGAGGAGTCGGCGCATACGCACTTCATAGTCCGTCCAGTCCACGGCACGGAGATTTCCATCCCGGTCACTCACGACAAGCATCTCGCCGATCGGTGTGTCAATTCGATTTACGAACAGCTGCAAGACTTCAGTCATGGCCTTCCCCCGATTGGGATTCGGGCGGCTTGGGCGGCCCACAGGTGCTGCGCAGCGTACGCCCGCCAAGGCCTCCAGGATTCAGCGCGTTTGAGAAGGCTATCTGCGCTGGAGCGCATCCCCTCGACCAATCCAGCCCCGCGAAGCAGGCCAGCATCAGAGGCGGGGAAAGCGTCTGGTTCGCGCAACGCACGCAATGCAATGTACTGTGCAGTCCATTCGCCGATGCCTGGGATCGAGCGGAATCGGGTGATCGCTTCTTCGATGGTTCCAAACGGGCGAAAGAGGTTCCGGTCAGCCACCGCAGCTTCCGCCAGCGCCTTTAATGACGCTCGCCGCGCAGACGGCATCCCAAGCCGGATGGATTCTGCCCTCCTTAAAGATTCTGGAGTAGGAAATACATGCGACAAGCCTGGGTGACTGTCAGGAGTGACCGGCAAAGGTTTTCCGTGCCGAATAACTAGCTCTCCCGCCAGACGGCGAGCCGCACGAACGCTCACCTGTTGGCCAAGAATAGCCCGCACCGCTAATTCGAATCCGTCCCATCCGCCCGGCGCGCGCAGCCCAGGACGTTGCGCCACGAGCGGCGCGAGCACCCTGTCGCGAGAGAGATGCTCATCAATGGTTCCGATGTCTGCGCCTGTGTCGAACAAGCGTCGGACGCGGGTCACAATTGCAGGCAAAGAACGAACACTGGGAAAACGGATCGCAACCCCTAAGCTCTGCTGGTGAGGCAGATGCACAACTCGGACGAATCCAACCGATCCGTCTAGCTCAACCGAGCGTTGATAACTGTCGTGCTCGACGATTTCAATGCCGGGGATCGCACGCGGCGCCAGATACGCGAGCATGGAGTCCCAGTCGTAGGGCGGTCGATAACGCAGGCAGAGCGTGACCCCCGTCTTAGCGGGCACCGAATGTGAGGGGCCCTCCCGTCGCAAGGCACTGGGAGGACGATGAAACAATTCCTGGAATACTTCGTTAAAGCGGCGCACGCTGCCGAATCCTGCCGCCAGGGCAACTTCGGTCATGGGCATGCGCGTTTCATGAATCAGTTGCTTGGCAAAGAGCACACGCCGGGTTTGCGCCACGGCAACGGGTGACGCGCCCAAATGCTCGAAAAACAATCGCCGGAGTTGACGGTCTCCTACTCCAAGGCGTTCGGACAATTTCTCTACGGTTGTGTCGTCACCATCCAGCGCCCCGTCGGCGATAAGAGCCAATGCACGGGAAACAGTATTCGAAGTTCCGCGCCATGAAGCTAAATCAGGGGCGGTCTCGGGCCGACAGCGCAGGCACGGGCGAAATCCCCCTTCTTGCGCCGCTGCTGCGGAACTAAAGAAGCGGCAATACTGGAAATGCGGGGTTCGAGCTGGACAGACAGGCCGGCAATAGACGCCTGTCGAGGTCACTCCAACGAACCATAGTCCATCGAAGCGGGCATCTCGGGTCTGCAAGGCTCGATAGCACATTTCCCGATCCGGCAGTTCCATAGACGAAATTATCTCACTCACTGAAAGCCGAGACTCGCGGTTTTCGGACATGATCACCCGCCATGAGAACCGTCCAACGGCCGGGATGTTCCCAGTTCCGGGCCTTCTGGAAACCATTGTCTCAGGCATATTCACTCCTGTGCTTGCAAAACACTCGAAGTCGTTCTCGCTCATCGACTGCATTTCGGTCGGCGTGGATCGGATGCAGCGAAACTTCGAGCCGATGCGAAAGCAGGTCGAGGCATAGCAGCGAAGTGAACTGACGGACGTTACGGCCAAGGTCGTCATCTACGAGGCATTCGTTGAGGGCAAGCTGGAAGCTCCCAAACACCTTGCCCGGACGGTGCATGACCTTTACTTCGAGCCGAAGTACGAGGAATTTCGGTCGCGGACCATCTGGAGTCTCTCCAATGCGTTTACCTCTGCATTCAAGGAGCTCGATCCCATCCCGCAGTTCAGCGCCTCGGCGAAGCTGGGTGAATTCCTGGAAGCTAGATTCTCAGAGTCGTTCTAGGCCCAAAGGTGCGGCCAGGGCAACGTATATGTGCTCCGCTTCTTTGGGGGTAACAACTGTAGAATCAGCTGCTGGAGGCCTAGGCAGCACCGCGACAAGGGAATGGACTATCAGCAAACTCAGATCGCGGAGATCTACGATCTCGCTAACCCGTCGGCACAGGACTACGACTTCTACTCCGCCTCGCTGGACTGCGCCCAAGTAGTGTCCTCGACCTCGGTTGCGGTACGGGTACGCTCTGCTGTGCCCTCGCCAAACGTGGTCACCGGGTGACGGGTGTTGATCCGGCAGCGGCGATGCTGGCTGTGGCCAGAAGCAAACCTCACGCGGAACAGGTTGAGTGGGTCGAGTCTTCTGCGCAGAGCTACAAGTCGCAGCGGCGCTTCGACCTGATCGTCATGACCGGACATGCTTTCCAAGTCCTACGTACCGACGCCGATGCGTTGGCGGTACTGGAGACCATGCGTGGCCATCTCAAGGAACGCGGCAGGATTGCGTTTGAGACTCGCAATCCGCGCGTGGATTGGGTCGGCGAGTGGTCGGGGCTGCAGCGTTTGGTCGGCACGTTGGCCGGCGGACAACTTCTAGAGACGTTGGAGATCACCGGCCAGAATGGTGAATTCATCTCCTTCCAGACCTCCTACCACTCTCCGCACGAGACGCTGACCACGAGCAGCACGCTCCGGTTTCCCTCGCGAGAACATGTAGAGGCTCTGATCGCTCGTTCCGGACTGGTGGTCCGTAACCTGTTCGGAGATTGGGGCGCAGGCCTGTTCGAGGTTACACGCTCGCGAGAAATCATCTTTATCGCCGAGATCGCCAGACGAATCGGTCGGCTGTGACACGTGCTGACTGAACTTTCTGCTCCTCAAGGGCCACTATCTCGTCAGGGCAAGTTGAATCCAGAAATTGGGAACGCAGCGAAACTTTGAGCCCATGCGAAAGCAGGTGGAAGCCTGGCAGAGAAGTGAGTTGTCGGACGTCACCGCCAAGGTGGTCATCTACGAGGCATCCGTCGAGGGCAGACTCGAAGCTCCCAAACACCTCGCCCGCACCGTACATGACCTGTACTTCGAGCCGAAGTACGAGGAATTCCGGGCCGCGAACGATCTGGAGTCTTTCGAATGCGTTCACCTCGGCATTCAAGGAACTGGAGCCCATTCCGCAGTTCAGGGCTACGGCAAAGCTGGGAGAGTTCTTGGAACAGCGGTTCTCACAATCGTTTTAGGGTGCGGGTGGTCCGGTCGGCCACCCCTCCTTTTTCACTAGAGAGTGTTACGGATGATCGACGCTCTCCCCAACTAACCTCCCAGAAGCCCGTTTGTGGATAACTAATGGGATGGTCCGCCGCCTTTACCAAGCCAGCAGCTTGGGTATAACAGGTGAACGGAGGAGCATCCCATGGAGCTACACACGGTCGGTATTGATCTCGGCAAGACGATCTTTCATCTGGTTGGGCTTAACCAACAGGGCGAGGTTGTGGTGCGCAAGAAGTTTTCGCGCAAACAACTGCTCCACTTCACTGCGAACCTGCAGGTCAAGCTAATTGGTATGGAAGCTTGCGGCGGGTCTCACTTTCTAGGGCGGGCTCTGAGAGAGCAGGGGCATGAGGTGCGGCTGATGCCGGCGCAGTATGTGAAGCCATACGTAAAGACCAACAAGAGCGACTACATTGACGCCGAGGCGATTGCGGAGGCAGTCGAGCGGCCGAAGATGCGCTTCGTACCGATCAAGAGCGATGACCAACTGGATCTGCAGTCCCTGCATCGGGTACGGGAGCGTTGGGTAATGCGTCGCACAGCAGTCATCAACCAGATTCGTGGTTTGCTGCTCGAACGTGGAATCACCTTGCGGCAGGGGCGACGCCAGGTGGATGAGGCCTTGCCCGGAATCCTGGAAGACGCCAGCACCAAGCTCTCGGGTGCCGTGCGCTCGCTGCTGGCACAACTGAGGCTGGAACTCGATCACTTGCAAATGCGAATCGACGAAGCCGATGTGGTCATTCAGAAGATAGCTGGAGAAAACGAAGCCTGCCGACGGCTGGTGGCGATCCCTGGCATCGGACCGGTGACAGCGACTGCCATCATCGCCGCGATCGGCAACGGAGCAGCTTTCAAAAAAGGGCGAGGGTTTTCCGCGTGGCTCGGAATCGTCCCGGGCGAATACACCACTGGCGGCAAGCAAAAGCTGCTGGGGATTAGCAAACGGGGAAACTCTTACTTGCGAAGACTCCTGGTGCAAGGGGCCCGTGCGGTCCTGCAACAGAGCGCGAGGCAATCTTCCGGTCTGAGTGCGTGGCTGGCCCAACTCACAACCCGCGTCCACAGTAACGTGGCCGCAGTAGCCCTAGCGAATAAGCTGGCGCGCATGGCCTGGGCCGTGCTCGCCAAGAATGAACGCTATCGGCCACCGGTCGTGGTCGGTGCAGCTACAACATAACTGGCCTGCAGATGACGCCTGGCTGAGGCCAGGCTTGGAAATCGCATTCGCGATTCCCACATCTACAGACCAGCAGCTACTACGGAGTTGAGGATATTCTGCCAGGTCTGCTGGCGAACTATGTGATGACACAACGGTCGAACCCGGCGCTCTCGAAACCTGTAAACCGGAAAAGCCTTCCAAGGCTGCCTAACTAAGTAGGACGAGCGCGCAGCGCATTCCATCAAGGCCAGGAGCTTGTGCTCCACAAAGGCCGAATACATTTGCGCAGACCATCCTGTCACCTTCATTTTTCGCTTGCGACAAAGCGGCGGACCATACATTCCGGTTAAGCCGACGATTCGCCCTTAATCGTGGACGCAAGTTCACAATACCGCGCAAATCGAATATCGATTTGTCCTAGGGGCGCTTGAGCCAAGCACCGACAAATGCGCCCAAAATGGCGCCAAGCGTGGGAAAGATGATCGGAAGCCATAGCGCCATCCATGCATGGTCTGCTGCGCGCTTTTTTATCTTGAGTTCCGCGATTGCCAGCTGCGCCTCCACTGTTGTCTTGAGACTTTGAATAGCCGGTAAATTATCCTGATTGGCGAAACCCTTCAACTTCCAGTGCCAATCTTCGATCCGAGCCTCAACTTCCTCTTCCCAGGGTAGGCGCCTTTCTTCGGTTTCTTCGGTCATAGATTCTTCCTCCGGTGAACTCTCAGCAGGAAACTAATTTCCTGCCACGTTACATCACGCCACCGAATTTCGGTCCGCTGCCCACGAACCAACACTACCGGAGCCTGGTTCCTGCCTGATTACGCTAGCGCTGTATCGGAAGCGAACGGCACGACGATTCGCTTCCGGTACAGCTCTAACGTTTATGGATAACTAATGGGATGGTCCGCCGCCTTTACCAAGACAGCAGCTTGGGTATAAAGAGGTGAACGGAGGAGGCGTCCCATGGAGCTACACACGATCGGCATTGATCTCGGCAAGACAGTCTTTCATCTGGTTGGGCTTAACCCGTGCGGCGAGGTTGTGGTGCGCAAGAAGTTTTCGCGCAAACAACTACTGCACTTCACTGCGAACCTGCAGGTGAAGTTAATTGGTATGGAAGCCTGCGGAGGGTCTCACTTTCTAGGGCGGGCTCTGAGAGAACAGGGTCACGAGGTGCGGCTGATGCCGGCGCAGTATGTCAAGCCGTACGTAAAGACGAACAAGAGCGACTACATTGATGCCGAGGCGATTGCGGAGGCAGTGGGGCGCCCGAAGATGCGCTTCGTACCGATCAAGAGCGATGATCAACTGGATCTGCAGTCCCTGCATCGCGTACGCGAGCGTTGGGTGATGCGTCGCACAGCAGTTATCAACCAGATTCGTGGCTTGCTGCTCGAACGTGGAATCACTTTGCGCCAGGGGCGACGTCATATCGATGCGGCATTGCCCGGGATCCTGGAAGACGCCAGCGCCCAGCTCTCGGGCGCAGTGCGCCTGCTGCTGGCACAACTGAGGCTGGAACTCGATCACTTGCAAATGCGGATCGACGAAGCCGATACCAGTATCAACAAGGCTGCTGGCGAGAACGAAGCCTGCCGACGGCTGGTAGCGATCCCCGGCATCGGACCTGTGACAGCGACCGCAATCATCGCTGCGATCGGCAACGGAGCAGCTTTCAAAAAGGGGCGAGGGTTTTCCGCGTGGCTCGGAATCGTCCCCGGCGAATATACCACTGGTGGCAAGCAAAAGCTGCTGGGGATTAGCAAACGCGGGAACTCTTACTTGCGAAGACTCTTCGTGCAAGGGGCACGTGCCGTCCTGCAACAGAGCGCGAAGCAATCTTCCGGTCTGAGTGCGTGGCTGGCCCAACTCACAACCCGCACTCACAGTAACGTGGCCGCGGTGGCCTTAGCGAATAAGCTGGCGCGCATGGCCTGGGCTGTGCTCGCCAAGAATGAACCCTATCGGCCCCCGATGTTGGTCGGTGCAGCTGCAGCATGACTGGCCTGCAGATGACGCCTGGCTGAGGCCAGGCTTGGAAATCGCATTCGCGATTCCCACATCTACAGACCAGCGGCTACTACGGAGTTGATGATTTTCTGCCAGGTCTGCTGGCGAACTATGAGATGACACAACGGTCGAACCCGGCGCTCTCGAAACCTGTAAACCGGAAAAGCCTTCCAAGGCTGCATTACTAAATAGGACGAGCGCGCAGCGCATTCCATCAAGGCCAGGAGCTTTGTGCTCCAACAAAGGCCGAATACATTTGCGCAGACCATCCTGTCACTTTCATTTTTCGCTTGCGACAAAGCGGCGGACCATACATTCCGGTTAGCCCACCAGCCAGGAATAATCTCCTCAGCGTTGTGCATCGGGAGTCGGTCTGGCTCTTTTTTCCGCAAACGACTGGATACAGGACAACGGATGCCGCTCAGGGTGAGCGAGGAGTTGGAGTCGTCGTGCGAGTTCCGCCGGACAACATGCTCTTCACGCTTGCTGCAATGTTCAACTTCGGTGGGTCATAGGATAGTCCAGCCGCTACCTTCTTCTCCGTATCGGGTCCGGACATCTCAATACCCTTGACAATCCAGTACGCCGCGAACGCCCAGATGCCGCAGAATTCGACCCAGTAGATGGCGTTGTCCTTGCGGAGGATGTGAGCGTTAAGGATGTATGCGGCGATGGGGGAAGCGATCATCAAGACCGCAAGGGAACGGTAGGCACCCATGTAGAGCTTTCTTTGTGCAGGGTCGTTTATAAGCCCCACTGTGGCGTGAGAACAAAAGGCGGCAACGGAAGCGATTGCCAAAAAGAATATGATTGCCGCTGTCCCATGCACCCAGTAGAGCGGTGCTAATTTGCCGGTCCAGGGCATCGGAAAGAGAGCAATCAGCCATGCTGATACGCCAGCGACGTTCAGGAATATGTCCTCCCGTCGGCTGTAACCCTTGTTTGCAAACAGGATCACCCCAACAGCAAACAGGAAGCCAACAAAATAACTCCTCATCGATCCCGCTTCTGTAACCGCTGGCAGTGCGAGACAGGACGTTTCTTCTTTGCTGTTCTTCGCGATCTTCTTGCACTTTCCGGAGTGATCTGGGTCATCACCGCATGGGCACTGCGCGTTTTGCGTAGCCCAATAATAAGCACTCATAGAGCCACGCAGGCCAAAGTGATTCATCTTTCCACCAAAGTAGAGGATGACAGGAAACAGAAGGCCAATGATGGCCACGGTGAATCGGAGACGAAAATATGTTCCTTGAATCTGCTCCGTGACGGGACGTGGCATGCGGTTGACCTCCGGAGGAATGTACAACGCGGCCCGACTCTGATGATCTACGAAACGCGCCTAAAGCGGATGTTCTTCCTTTGGAGTTATCATTGCTGGCTGAACCCCCTGGGTGCCACAGTCATCCACTCGATACTGCGCAGAAAGATTGGAAGGTGAGTATTGCAAGCCCTTATCTGCCAGCCTCTGCTCCACGGACGTATGGATAACCGGATCAGGCGCAATCCAACGTCGGCGGCCCAGATTCATTCGAAGTTCCTTCTTCCAGACCCCCGCAGAGATTTCTCTGGAAACAATCTTCGGCCACAGCTCGGCGATCCACCAGGGACCGCGAAGGGACTCGTGTTGATTTTTCGATAAAGGATCAGGTGCCACGTATGGTGGTTTGCCCCCAAGGATCTCAGTCTTTCGGTTCTGGTCAACTCGCAGACCTACAGCCTCAGCCTCACAAACCATCCAGTGTAAGGCGATCTTAGAAAGCTGGCTCTCTGGCTCGGGATAGCTGCCGCCAACGTCCGAATGGACCCCCGCAAACCAGATCTCCTTGACGTCTTGTTGGGGATCATGTGGAGTGCCGAACAAGTTTTGCCGAAAGAACGCCCGGCGTTCGTCAATTGACACTGCGTGCCGAATAACTCGCATGTCTGGGTTGTGCGTCGCTTTAGTACCTGGGAAGTGTGCAACGTTGTATACCCATCCTACCGAGCTAACAGTGTCCCAGACTCCAACGAAATGCGGTTTACACTCGCGACAAAAAGTCTTCTTGAAGTCGGCAGCGACCCCGAAGTCGATGTTTTTTCCCTTAATCATTCGAATTGAATACGGGATCAAGCCTTCGTTGTCCTCGCGCAGCAGGCCGATGATGTGGAGCATCCCGCAGAGCGCACGGGCAGTGTAAGCGCCTCGACTAAAACCAAAGACGTACACTGTGTCATCCGGCTGGAGTGTCCTCATGAGGAACTGATACGCGTCCGCAATGTTGTCCGAGATGCCGTAGCCGAATGCCAGACCGATTACTTTGGTCCACCACTTACTGATACCGGTGAGTGCGCTCCGGGCGCCCATGGTTCCCACTCCGGGGTGGTAGTAGGCGATCTGGGAATCGTCGTGCACAAGCATTTTGTAAAGTTTCACAACGTTCGACTTGCTTTCGCTGAACTCATTGCCCGTACCGTCGCAGCACAGCACGATATTCTTCGCCATTGTTCAACTCGCTGGAGTCAGCAATTCAAGCCAAACCACACCCATTTCGGTCCGATTGCCGATATGCTGTCCTTGGTTTCAACAAGTCGGGGTCCATGTCTAGTTTCCGCGCAGCGGGCATGACATAGAAGCCGATTTAACAAATTGATAAACGGGACAACAATTGCGACAGGGTCAATTTTTGGCGACCCATTCTTCGAGCGACACCCAATTTCCTCCCCCACCGCAATTTCCAGTGCAGACCTCGAACTTGTAGATTGGGTGAATTTCCCAAAGCGAGAAACGTTTTGGGTTCCCGGCAGAAGCCTGTCCGTTTTCGCAGGGACTGTGGCTCGAATCAAAGAAAAGCTGGCCGGTTACACGGATCGGCGTATGCGACGCAGCGAGTTTGTTTAGATTCTCGGCGGACCACTCCGGCGGACGGTGGTGTGGGCTCATCTCTGCGACCACACCGTTGCATTCCTCGGTTTCAGTGCCGACCGGTACCAGAGAAATATGGATATCGTGGTAGACAGGCTCATCTGGCACAGCCCCGGTCTTTGGCGGCTTTCCGCAATTGACACTTTCCGCTCCTTCCTGTCGGGCTTTGAGAACAAACGCATTCAGGACGACCAACTCGCCTTCTCCAATCCGCTGCAACGGGCTACGATTCGTCGCTGGCCCTGGCTTTCTGGTCGCTGTTCCAGTTCGGCCAAAAGGGATGCTATGGTCGTTGTCAACCTGGACTTGCAGACGCTTCAATTTGTCAAAGGTGTACGATGTGGGTGCGCCTTGCGCGCAAAAGTTATTCTTCGCCTTATTCTGAGCTGCTTCCTTTCCCCCCTGACCGGCAACGTCGCAAGCCGAGTCGATGGCCGTAGCCTTCGAAGGAAAGGAAGGATCCGCGCACGTTTGAGTAAACGTCTGAGACGCCGCCACCGTCGAGACGACTGCAGCTATAACTATCGTCAATGTAAGTTGATAGACTCTTCTCATAGAAGTACCTCCTAAATTGAATTCCCTATTTCGCTCCGTGGGGCAATATCGCTAATTGCTTGCTGGTAATCCTGGTACATAGCCTCGGCCTGCCAACCGTTAGTGCTGCTGCTTGGGAAGTACCTCCGAATTGATGAAAGTCACGACGGCAGCCGTCTCGGCGGCCGTTCGCCGGGTCACCGTCGCTTGAGCAGGCCCCTTAGGCGTTGGGGACCATCCGAAATTACGCACGTCCCACTGTCCATGTGGTAGTGCTGCGGTATTGATGCCCTGGATGTTTGTAACTTTCAGAAGATCCATCGTGCGGCGAGTTTCGGTGTGACAGCTGATGCAGTCGGTGTTGAAGAAGAAGCTCTTTGTGGGATCGGCGATGGTATCGAGGATTTGTTTGGTTTGATCGGCGGAGGGCGCGGGAGTAGCGAAGGCTGCAGAGGTGGAGACGCCACTGCGTTGCGCGATCGGCAGACTGGTGGCCGAGACGGCGGCGTTTTTGCAGGTGATGGGGTTGAGATTGTTAGTGTGCGGTTCGGGGACTACGCGCGGGTCAGTTCCAGCGGGATTTAGCATTTGCGCGAATTGCTGGGCGCCGTCGAGCGTCGGTCCGTGTGCGGGTCCGAAGTGGCCAGCTCGATCACCGAGAATGGATAGAAATATCCATGGCGCCGGAGCGTTGGCTGGCAATCCCGCGATCGCCATGGAACCCAGGCGCTGGGCGGAGATGTGCCTTTCGAGGAACGCCAACATTTCATTGCGCACGCTGTTGGCCGTGGCAGGGTCGGCCAAACCGGGATGAATGCCCAAGGGGACGCCGGTAGTGGATACCGCGTGAGCGCCTAGCTGGCCGTCGTTCAGCTTGGTTCGCAAGGCCGCGACGTCGGCAACGACGGGGTTGAAGGCGTTCATGTCGGCTTGGAAGCGGGGAAAACAATCGACTGACAACGGCGGGTCTGGCGGCAGGACTATGAAGTCGAAAATCAGATGACCGGCGATGTCCAGGACTTTCGGACTGCCATCGGGGTTTTTGATGACAGGCTGGATGATCAGGCGAATTTCGGGGAGCTGACCGTATTCGGCGTGGATGTCGTTGGAGAGACCGGGCGCCCCGGCGTCGATGCGGATGCCTGCGATGAACCAGGCGTCGATGGAGCGCGCTTCGGTGGGAAGGCTAATTTGGGCGTTGGTGCCAGCGACTTTGGCCTGCGCGCCGTTGGCGATGGTGAGGAATTGTTGGAAAACCGAGTCCGGCCAGATAGGATCGCGCTTTGTGGGATCCTGTGGGTTTGGCGTGGTTACGTCGCGAACGGCGATGAGGTTTGCGAAATCTTCGGCGTGAGATGGCGCCGGAAAGAGCCACGACACATCATTGGCGGAGAGCGGGGCAATGGGCTGGATGGATGGGGCGGCAGTGGGGGTCCCGGAACTAGAGTTGTCGCTGGAAGACTTTTTGTTGCACGCTGCGCTGATTAGAAGAACTCCCAGGATCGCTAGTTTTAGATAGCGCGAACTATGGACCACGGAAGTATTCATGTGGCTCTCCTGAAGTCGAAGTCAAAACTCGGTCATGCCCCAGGGAATCGCTGACGCCTGTCGATCAGCGGAAAGTTACAAGGTTTTGAGATATTCGATCAGGGCGCGGCGCTCGTCGGGAGTGAGCAGCGGGCCAATGATCCCTTTACCAGAGCCATTGTTGAACTCGTGGCCAGAGTTGCTGTTGCCCCTAATGGAAGTATCAAGCCGGAAGCCTCCCGAAACTTTCTCGGTGCGATAGCCAACGTTGACCGAATCGTATTCGCGATTACCGAGGTAGAAAACTGTTGGACGCTCGGCCACGGGAGAGAGCAAGGCGTAGAGACTTGGGACCGAACCGTTGTGCAGGTACGGCGGCGTGGCCCAGATGCCATCGAGTGGCCTCGCTTTGTACTGGAGCGGAGCGCGAATGCCGTCAGGACGAAAACCGTTCATTTTGTCGCGCAGTGCGGGCGAGGTAGGAGGGACTTGGCTGTCGTACCAGCGGTTCACAACTGCGTCGACCAGTTGGCGAAGTGCGTTGCCGAAATCGTCGCTGGTGACAACTTGTGCAGAGCCGTCGGTGATTGCGAGGTTAGTAGGGATGGCGACGGTACGGTTTTTCATGTCTTCGGCTTGGGCGGGGTCGGTGCCGACGTGCGCAATGTCGATCATGTTCAAGTTCAGGTAACGCTCGCCTGCAGTATTAACCGGCGACCATTGGGGCGCGGTCCAGAAGCCGGGATCGGAAGTGGCGGGCAGGTGGCAGCGCTGGCAGTGCGTCTGATACAGGGTTGCGCCCTCGGCGGCGAGCCTAGCGTTGACAGGAGGCAGGCTTGTGTCCCGCCATTTTGGCGAAGCAAGGCCGGTGAAGCGGTTCTCGGCGGTGGGGGGCTTGTCACCAGCGAGGAGTTGTTCGAGTTGGAAAATGGTGTTGACTTGCACACTGGAGGTAGGGAGCTGGTCTTTTGCAACAGGAAAATTTACCGTGGCGCGAACGCCGAGCGCTTCACCAGCATTGCGGGTCATAGGTTGCTGTATGGATCCGTTGTACTGAACCCATTCAAACCATGAGGCATCCCAGATACGCGGAAAATGTACGGGAGCGGAGTACGCTACAAAATTTTCGTGATGGTCGAGATCGAGCGCGAATACGGTATTGCCGATGCGGCTAAGGGCGTCGAGGCGGGTGAAACCTTCGTCGACGGACTGAGCCTTGACTGATTGTTCCAGCTTGGCGACCTCTGTGACCTGTTGATATACGCCTTCAAACTGTTTGCGGAGATTTGATTTTGCATCGTCGCTGGCGCCAGGGCCGAGGACGCGGTCGGCGAAGCGAGCAAAGCGCCATGGCATAAAGTGCGTGTACACGATTGAAAGACCGACGGCCTTCTGGAAATTACGGACATTCGTGAGGGCGGGACCACCATCGACCAGGAAAGTGGTCTTCTGATAAGTAAAGCGGCCCGTGTGGCAGGCGGCGCAGGTCAACCCCAGAGAAGTCATCTGCGCATTCGTCTGGGGATTGCGCAATGGAGCGCCTGTGACGTCGCGGATCTGACCGCCGTGAGCGAAGCCGATTGGCAGTTCCGGTTTGCCGGGATGCGAACTATCGGAAATGAATCCGTAACGGTCGAGGTATATTGGATCGCTTAGGAGGCCTGAGTCCGTGGATGAAAGCGGCGGCTGTTCCAGCGCGATAAACCATTCATAGGGGATACCGAAAGTTTGCGTACCTTGGTCGGCGTGGTGGAACCAGTCCCGTTGTTCGGCGGTCCAATTCTGAGGAAGCCAGACGGCATTGTCTATCGGCTCATATGTTGGCAGTTCGATTGTGAAATTGTCGTACACGTACTTTCCGCCAAAACCGAGCAAGATAACTACGATTGCTCCGACCGCGAGACCAATCTTCTTCTTCATGTCCCCAGCCCTTTTGCGTTCAGTTCGCCCAGGGAGAGTCATCCCTGAGTCCTAAACAAAACGGCAGCTGATGTGGGGCAACGGCCAGGGGCCGCGCGCGCGCACCAACACACTCTAACTTGTGGGGAAGTCCGGCTCGCCGAAACTAATTCAGAGAAGAGTCACAAGGCGTATTAGCCCCCTCAGACGTTCTGCCTAGTGACTACGAGGACGAACGTTAGACTATTGCAATATAAATTGTCAACGACAATCTAAAGCCGCAGTAATTCGCCAAGGATTCTGTGCCGACGCGTCACACACTCTTGAGCGGAGACTTTGTTCGTCTTTCTGCAATAACCTCCTACTTTACGACGAATGACGGAGAGTGTGTGCCTAAAGAGCGAGTTTGGCATTCTAGGGCTCCTGCCTTTCGACAGAATTCATGTCATGCCTTACTCGACTGATGCGCTCGTATACCACCTTGCGCATGCGATTAATAGATCCAAGGGGCCGGTGTTCCGGCAAGGCGTGCCAAGGATTAAAAGAGAGGTTCTCACCAAGAGTATTTTGCTCAGGTGTGTCGAAATTCTGCTTGGGAATCTGAATGGTTGCTACCTCGTAAAACGGGGCCTCCGTTTCATCCCATTCCGTCATAGAATCTTCGACGCTCATGCGGTCAGAATTTTTGGGTTGCACAAGAAATTCCATCGTTACATCGCCTTTCTGGAGCGAAGCCCGTACCGCGTCACGTAAATAGTCATGGGCAGGATTGTCCGGCATAGGATCGATTCTCGATGAACTGGGTTTGACAGAAAATTTTATGACTCGCCGGTCCGGTCCGATCCCCAATTGATAGGGAACCGCCGAGAAATAGCGAACTTGGAGCGGGTTGGAAATCTTGCCCTGGCCGAGCTCCTTCGCGAGTCTCGTTCCCTTGAGTCACAGGGTGAACGGGATTGTTAGCCTTGTAAGAGGGTTGCTGCTGCCCGCTTTCTGAACTAAAGAAAGATAGGTGTGGGGATCATTGGTCAAAAACATCGGATGGTTGATCATTACGAAATCCTGCGTCGTGGCGTTTCGATCGCACTCCAGAATCTTTTCGCCCGGAACATCCAGCAGCTTGATCGCCATCCCGCGCGCGTCGTCGATATTATCGGACTGGTTCGGATTGCCCGATCCATTCGAAAAACGAATCCACGCCTGGTACACCTTTCCGGGTATAAAAATACCCTTGGCCAGATCATCCGGGAGCGGGTCATTGACACGGAATTCGGCTTCCAAAATGCCGGTTGCCTTCGAATGTACGTCGCGGCGAGCGCTGCCGGCTTTGTATTGCGCCCGAACATCCTTCTCAATGGTATCTGCCAGTTGGTCGGTCAAAGCCGCTTCATCCGGAAACAGTTTTTCGCCCAAAGCTTCATCGGGGCTAGGATAAGGAGTCGAATTTCCGGAAAATGTTGGCATGGTCTTCCTCCTAAAGTCTGGATTGCTCGACATTATCCCTCGCCGCGCGGCTTTTGGTGCAGTCCGAGTTGTAGCCAGGTCACCACCTCGCAGAATTCTTCCCAACTGCCAAATCCCCCAGGTAGAAGAACGAACGCGTCTGCGAGGTCGGCCATGAGTGCTTTACGCTCGTGCATGGACTCGACGACGTGCAATTTAGTCAGCGCAGTGTGTACAATTTCCTTCTCAACCAGAGATTTTGGCATGACGCCGATTGCTTGTCCGCCCTTCGCCAAGACAGAATCGGCCAGCGCGCCCATCAGTCCTACTCGCGCTCCGCCATAAACAAGAGCGATACCTGAACTTGCAAGATGACTACCGAGTTGAATCGCCGCTTCTCGATACTCAAACCGTACCCCAAAGCTTGATCCACAAAAGACGCAGAGTTTCTTGATTAAACGCGAACTTTGTCTCTTTGTTTGCTCAGAACCGATCGTCATAAGAGAACCCGTAGAATACGAGAGCAGTTGTGCAGAATCGACTCGCCCAAGAGAGACGCAGTGCTAGAACCAATAGCGCGGACGGCTACGGCTTCTTCTCTGCGGCTCTCCAACGTTGGTCGTATCGTTCGAACGCAAGCACTTGGTCGAGCGGAACGCGCCGTTCCCATCCGGCGCGTTCAAGATCCGGCTCTGCGGCGAAGCGGTCCACGTACCCGAGGCAAAGATACGCGATTGTGACTATGTTATCGGGGATGTGCAGCACCTCATGAAGCGCATTCTTGTCGAGAATGCTCACCCAGCCGACACCGATTCCTTCTGCGCGAGCCGCCAAGCCACAGATTTTGCACGGCGCAGACCGCAGAATAAAGCGCAGTTTCCGGCATGGAGAGGCGACCGAGTCGATGCCCCCGTTCGCACTCCGGGTTGCAAACGATGCAGAGGTTCTGAGGTGCCTCCAGAATGCCTTCGAGCTTTAGACTGGCATATTTCTTCGCGCCATCTCCCTCGTAGATGTCGAGTGCCGCCTGATTCGATCGCAGAAAGATGTCATGAACGGCTTTGCGGATCTCCATCGCTCGAATAACAATGAATCGCCAAGGTTGCATCAGACCCACGGAAGGGGCGTGATGGGCAGCTTCCAAGAGTCGGCCCAGCACTTGCTCGCTTAGCGGTTCCGGTAAAAAGCCAGACCGCACGTCGCGCCGTTCGCGAATTGCACGGTAGACTCCCTGCAACTCACCCTTCGTAAACTTTACTGCTCTCGGCATCACCAGGCCCTCGACCAATGTGCACCGGCGTGTTTGTCATCACGTAGTCTGGAATCGACGCCAGCCTGAAGTTCCAGCAGACGCCCGAAGAGCCACAAGACGTCTGACAAACGGTTCAGATATGCGAGTACCTGCGGGTCGACTGGAGCGCCGCTCTCGACCAGCCGGACGGTGTTCCGCTCTGCGCGTCGACAGACTGTGCGCGCCATTTCGAAGGTCGCGGCCTCCGTGTGCGACCCAGGCAAGGACCAATCGGACAGAATGCCTTCGGTGGCCTCAATCGCGTGGACCAGAGTCGTGAGATGTTCGACGTCCTCGACCATTATCGGTGGGTGGATTCTTGGTAGTGCCTGGAGGTGTGGCTAATGACGAGCCGAGCCGAAATAATGTCTTCTGGATTGATTCCGTCCACGAGCGGATGTCGTCGTTCTGGCAAATGCTGCGTGCAAAGCCCAGTGTGGAATTCAATTCGTCAACCGAACCGTACGCTTCCACTCGCACATCAGCCTTGGAAACGCGAACTCCACCTGCAAGCGCAGTCTCTCCGCCATCTCCCTTTTTTGTTGCAATGCTCATTTCCATTCTCCTTGTTGAATATGGTTCACTCCAGGACGTCGAGGATCGGAATCCTCAATCCCGGCTCTGTCGATATGACTTGTGTCGAGCGCGACGATCGATCCGTATTCCTTTGTCCGATTCCAGGCGTCCTGTTCCGAGACTCCGCACCAGTTCGTCAGGACAACACGAATGAAACCAGCGTGGGTAACTACCACGATCGGCGATTTCATCGCTTCTGCCAGCAAGAAAGCGATCTCTCTTCGGACCCGGGAGGCAAATTGCTGAGATGGCTCCCCTGCTGGCGCAGTCGAATTGGGGTATGTTTCTATCCACCTCTTTGCTAGGGTCGGGTCGCGCACTTCAATTTCGTTCCACGAAAGCCCCTCCCACAAGCCAAAGTGGATTTCGCGCAGCCCAGGACGAACGAGGAGTCCCGCTCCGAAATGTTTGGCAATTGCTTCGGCCGTTTGTTGGGCACGCCGCAGGTCGCTGGTATAGACTCGGCGAATTGCATGTTCCGACAACATGGTCATCAGACCAGCGAGTTGTTGACAGCCTCGCTCATTGAGTTCCGGATCCGAATGGCCACAAAACCGGCCTGCCATATCCGTTTCGGCATGGCGAACTAGAAGAAGAGGTGTCACACGCCCCAGACCCCACAAAAATAAACCGCAATCTCGGTGAGTTGATTCGTAGCTCCGAAACAATCCCCCGTGACCCCGCCGATCCGGCGAAAATAATATAGACCGCTCAACCCAGTGATCCCAAGCGCCACAATCACCGGAATCCAGAACTCCCTCCGCATCAGATAGAGAACGACGGCAAAGCTCAGCAGACTACCTATCAGAAGAGATGCAGGAGAGATTTTCGGGCGATCCTCGCTCCTTGTCCGTCGTCACTCTCGCGTGCGCGGCCGCAGGAAATAACTCAGCGGCAGAGTTGTCCAACGACACAGGACGTGTGCGGAAACTACCAAAGCCGTAAAACGATGCATCGGAAGAATCGATAGAAGAAGGAATCTGGCCAGCACAGAAAGCACGAGAGCCAACGCTCCGAAGCTTCCGATCCGGCTATCCCTTAGAATCGTGAGCACCTGCTCGCGATTCCAGCCCCCGCCAAAGGCATCCGCCGTATCCGCCAAGCGCGTCTTCGTGAAGTCCGCCCGTAATGAGCACAAGAAAGGTCAGTACCAAAAGCGCCACGAGCGTTCGATTGAGGTGAGGCGCCAGGACGTGCTGCAAGAGCGAAGCGCCGAGGCCGATGACCAAGCCGACAACGGGGAAAAACTTTGCCGACCGCGATAAGGAGTCAGGGTGGTAGGCGAATACGCGAGATCGGCAGCCGCGTAAGAAATTGGAAAGCAACCAGCAATTCTTCCACTAATCGTTTCATGCGCTCGGCCCGCTTACACCCGCCGAAGCAAAGGTTGCCATATCGGTGTAGAGCCGCAAAGCCGACTCGATAATGGGCATCGCCAACACAGCGCCGGTGCCCTCGCCCAGCCGCATGTCCAGCGTCAGAATGGGGTCCAATTCCAAGTACTCCAGCAAGAAACGATGGCCAGGTTCTTGCGAACAATGTCCGGCGAACAGATACTCCTTTACTCGTGGCTCAACGGCGCACGCCAATGCCGCGGCCGCCGTGGAGATAAAACCATCCGTGATCACCGGGATCTGATATCGTGCAGCGCCCAGGAATAATCCAACCATGGCCGCGATTTCTAATCCTCCCACCCGCCGCAGAGACCTCAAGCGGTTGCGCGTCAGAAGTTTGGGGAGCTTTGCCGAAATGCTTTTGGATGACAGCATCGACGACCCGGATCTTGTGCTCGTGAGCATCCGTATCGAGCCCCGTCCCCTTGCCGGTGACCGCGGCGGCAGGTTGGCCCGTAAGGACGAGCGGTTATCGCGCTCGCCGAAGTTGTGTTGCCGATTCCCATCTCACCGACCGCGATCAGCGTCTGCTGTTTCTCCTGAGCGATGGTTGCCAGTTCTAGTCCGATCTGCAAAGCGCCCAGCATTTCATCTTCGGTCATGGCAGGCTCATGAAGCATGTTTCGAGTGCCGGACCGGATTTTTCGTTGCAGAAGACGGGGCAGATCGCCGAAATCCGCATCCACACCGACATCGACGATGGTCAGCTCGGCATGGTGCAGTCTTGCCAGGACATTGATCGCAGCCCCTTCCTCGAGAAAATTAAGCACCATCTGGCGAGTGACTTCTTTGGGATATGCACTGACTCCTTCGGCCACGATGCCGTGATCGGCCGCAAACACATAGGCAGCCTTGTTCAGCGGCCAGTCAGCGTCACCTTTCCTGATGGCGACAAAGCGCGCGGCAATGTCCTCGAGCCGGCCAAGACTGCCCAGCGGTTTGGTCAGATTGTCGAGACGTGCGCGGGCCTGCTTCAGCCATTTGGGGTCCGGCGCAACAATTTCGCCGATGACATTCGGCAAGTGTGACCGAGGTGAGCTGGTGGTCATGGTGTTTTCTCCAACAAAGCCCGATTCTCACCAACGAACTTCTCAACCAACTTTGGATGGCGTCGCGGTGGACAATCGAAGGCTCTTTCCAGAATGTCAGGTCGCAATATGTCTTGCGGGCGGCCTTTGCACATTTCCTGGTCAGGTTCGAGCAACAGAACGGACGAGAATGTGCCGGGAATCAATTGAAGATCGTGCATTGCAGCCAAAATCGTCACGCCCTCATCCTTGAGCGCACGGAGACAATCCAGCAATTCGAGTTGGCGGCCCAGGTCGAGGTTTTGGGTAGGCTCGTCAAGCAGCAGCAAACGAGGCTCCTGCGCCAATCCGAGAGCGATCTTGACGCGCTGACGTTCTCCTCCGCTCAGTTCATTGAAGATGCGATTCCGGAGGGAAGTGACATCGGCCAATTCCAGAGCGCGCTCGACCGCCCGGCGATCGTGCCGCTTGAAACCGGCGAACAAGCCAAGATAGGGTGTGCGGCCTTGCTCAACGATCTGCTCCACCGTGAAATCGAACGGCACTTCGAATCGTTGCGGAACCAGCGCAACCAGTCGCGCGGCCTCTGCTCGCCGCAGAGTGTCTAATCTGCGACCGGCCAGCGAAACCGAGCCGCGGAGCAAGCGAGCACGCCAGCGGCCAGGCGCAGGAGTGTGGTTTTCCCGATTCCATTTGGACCGATCAGGGCTCCACATTCGCCCTGTTCTACAGCAGAAGCTGACATCCGCAAGGACAGAACGTTGCTCGTAAGAAAATGACACATCAACAAACTGGAGCAATGGAGTCACAATGCGTACTCCCGTCTGGTCCGGCGCAGAAGGTAGAGAAAAAATGGACCGCCGATAAATGCGGTCAGCAGCCCAACCGGAATTTCGGAGGGAGCCAGCACGGTGCGCGCCAGCGTGTCTGCCAAGACTAAGAAGATCGAGCCGGCAATCGCCGTAACCGGCAGGAGCCGAACGTGGTCTGGGCCCAGGACCAACCTTGCCATGTGAGGAACGATCAGCCCCACGAAGCTGATCACTCCTCCCAATGACACGGCGGCCGCGGTGATGAGTGATCCGGTAAGAATGATGGCCAGGTGCGTTTTTTCCACCTGCACGCCGACTTGGCGCGCATAGTCGTCGCCGAGCGCCAAAGTATTCAATCGCCGTGCCAGGGGAAAGCAGCAAATCAAGCCGCAACCGATCATCACGGCAGTGACCTCGAGTTGAGACCACCTGGGCACCGCAATGACTCCCGTCAAGCCAGGAGGCAAGCACTCGCGTCCGCAGGCCAAAGTTGTCGTCGAGCACGACAAGAAAATAAGTGGAATAGCTCAACATCGTGCTCACCGCGAATCCCGCGAGCAGCAGCGTGACAACCGGAACCCGCCCACCAATTCGGGCCAGCCAATATACCAGCGCTATGGTCGCGACGGAACCGACGAATCGCCATGGCGGCAGTCGCGCCGAATCCGAGAAAAGAAAAACGAGGAAGCAGGAAAAGTCCAATTCCAGCCCCAAGCGCTGCTCCTCCCGAAGAGCCGATCACGTACGGATCCGCCATGGGATTTCGGAAAAGCCCCTGGAACAGAAGTCCGGCCACCGAGAGTGCAGCCCCCACCAAGGCCGACGCGAGCACCCGAGGAAGACGGATTTCGAAAAGAATCACGGAATTCGTGCCCCCGGAGCGATGCCAATCGAGCAAGGAGCCGAGCACTTCCCGAACCCCGATCTTGGTCGCCCCCATTCCCATCGAGAGCACAAGCACGACAGCAAGAGCCACCAGCAAGACCAAGAGAATAAGGAGGAAGAACGCGCGATCGGAGAATCCGATCCGGCGATCGGCTCGCGCCGACGATCTCGGTCCGATCTTTTCTGCTATTTCAGTTTCCACGACTCTCCTCCGAACGTAATGCGGATGCCTGAGCGAAAAGTGAAGGGAAGCGCCGGATAACCAAACGCCTCGTCATAGTGCTGACTCAGCACATTTTGAAGATCGGCGTAGACACCGAGCGCGTGGTTTACCTGGTAACTGCCTCCGAGGTCGACCTTCTGATACGCCGCGTCCAGATTGCGATTCGGCAAGAGCAGGCTTGTGCCCCCGTCTTTATCGGAGAGAAAATCGCTGTCATCCCGCTTGCCCACAAAGGTTCCAGTTAACGACGCCGTCCAGCGCGCAGTGATGATAGGTGACCGCCACGTAGCCGCTATGCGGCGCGCGCCGAAATGGCCGGGCTCCAATCAGCGGCGAAAAGACACCGATGGGGATGGTTGGGAAGTTCGAAGCAGTGTTGAAGCTCGGGCCAAGCGCATCGCTGGTAAAGGAGCGCTGCACAACCGCGTCCAAGTACGTATATCCGCCACGAGCGACGAGGCTGCGTCCCATCCGATATTCGAGTTCCGTCTCTGCTCCCTGGGCGCGGAACGCCTGGGAGTTCACTGTGGCTCCAAATTGGGATCCTGCGAGAAGCGTATCTGCGATGGATTGCGCGACCCCAAGCTCGATCAGCCCCTGCGTGGGAACAAATTCAATCAGATGCGTGAACTCATTGTGGAAGTAGGTAATTCCCAGTTTTGCCCGCCCATCGAAAAGGCTTTGCTCAACGCCGCCGTCATACGTCCTGGATTGCTCGGCTCCAATGGGAGCAACGTGGAACTGCGAAATGAGTTGCGATCCATTACTGAGTGTTTGAAGCAGGCTGAACAGAGACGTGCCGGCATCGGAGATGCTGGGCTCCTTGATGCCCGTGCCGAAATTGGCGCGAAGCTTCGTCCCGCTGAACACTTTCGACGTATCGGGGCGCAGCAAGTAATAGGCAAGCGAAGCTCGTGGCGTGCCTGCCACGCCGAACACCGCGTTTTTCTCAATGCCGCTACCCAGCGTGTAGTAAAGACGGTTGGCGAGACTGCCTGCCACTTGCAAAGTGTAGCTGTAGTTGCCGCGATCAGCGGGAGGCACTCCGAAATTCGGCTGGGTGGAACCGCGCTCGGCCTCGTAGCGAAATCCGAACAGCGCCGTCAACTGCGGCTTAACCTGATATTCCGTTTGGGCGTAGACAAAATCACGATCGGTGCTGGTTATAAACTGATTCGGATAGGGCTGAACAAACTGGAAAATCGCTTGCCCGCTTACCGCGTATCCGTTTGCTCCGCGAAGCGTGACTGGCGCGCCAATGTACTCTGATCCCACAATCGGTGAATCGTAGGGAATTCCCGTCGGAGCGTAGTCAGTAAACTGGGAGCGCAACCGAAGCGCTCCATAACGCAACAGGTTGTGCCAACGCTCAGTAGTCTGCTGCTGGAACGTAGCTCCGATGAAGAGTTGCTGGTCTTTCTGGCCCGCATCATCGGGGATCCCGAAGAGCTGAATAGCGTTGGCCTCTCCGGCCGCAGTCGCCAGGCGCCGGACGGTTGCGCGAAACTCGGTGTTCGGTTTCGGAGTCCAGCCGAAGTTCCCGGCATAGGTTCCATTGTGAAAAGAGCTGCGGGGAATATCGTTAGCGGTGTCGAAGCGGGAAAAGTCAGAAAAATAATCGAACTGCTTATAGCTTCCGCCCAGGATTCCTTCCTGCCGATAGCGTCCCGAAATTCCCGCCATCAATCGAGTAAGTGACCTCGGGCAGAGGCGTGATGCCGCGCGGAGTAGTCATGCTCACGACACCGGCAAGCGCATCGGACCCGTACAGAGCGCTATTCGGTCCGCGCAACACTTCGATCTGATCGATTCCCGTAGCGGCGAGTACGCCAAAATCGACCGCGCCGCCTATGTCGTTCGCGGGAATGCCATCAATGAGGACCTTGTTCGCATCACTGTTGCCGCCGCGCACGAACAACTCGCCCAGCCCGCCGCGCTGTCCGGTCTGCGTGACTTGCGCCCCAGGCACCAACCGCAGAGCTTCGTGCACGTCCAGTTTGTCGGCGTAGTCGTCTTCGGAAAGCAGAGTGATCGATGCGCCTACTTGAGCCTGCGGCGTCGGTGTGCCCGTCGCCGTAACGGTGACGGCCTGGGACACTACGCCGATAGCCAGAAGCAGATCAATATTGGCGTTCGCGCCTTCCCCAACATAGAACGGCTTACTCGCGGTCAAATCGAACGACGGAGCGCTGGCCTGGACTTGGTAGCGGCCCGCGGAAACATCGTGGAATTCGTATCTTCCTTCGCCGTCTGCGGTCAGTCGAAGCGATAACCTTTTGATTGGTGATGAGCTCGACTCGTGCCTTCGGGATGACGGCGCCGAGCGAATCAGCTGATTGTTCCGCGAACCGTTGCGGCGTGCGCTGCCAGTGCGAACACCACTGGCAGAAGAAGCAAGCAGCAGAACCTCCTGCGCATGGCTCGGTTTTGCCTGAAGTATTTCATTTTTCCCCTCGGAAATTGGTGTCGGCAGAACCGGTCTCCTGACTCACGCCTCGACGAATCTGGGCAACCTTCCCAGGGATTCAGTCCCCAGTGGCTGCAGTCACCTGCCTGCCCAGTTCTCGGCGTTTACAGTTACGGGGTAGTGGCGGATTCTCACCGCGCTTCCCGAACATTCTGCCGTTTGGTTTTTGTTTAAGAGTCCCAGATCGCAAATCGATCATTGCTTACGGATCAGGCTCAGGGATGAAATTGTTTCGCTAAGTCCTCCAATACATCGAATGCGATTGGGCTCGGATACTGGATCCGATCGTCGGTGTAAAAGACGCGGCCCTGTTGAACCGCTCTTAAGTGTTCCCAGCCGGGACGCGTCTTCAATTCCTCAAGCGTAATTTTCGATCCGCGCATAAGCAGAAGCGCGTCCGGTTGACGGCTCACAATGGTCTCCAGACTCACTTCCGGCCACTCTTGCGCGATGTCGTCGGTCACGGAGCGGCCGCCAGCGGCCTCAATCAGTTCGCTGATGAACGCACGCTTGCCGATAGTCATCACCGGGTCGTACCAGATCGCCATGAATACTCGCACCTTCGGTTTGCCGGCGACGCGAGCCTTCACCGCGTCCACGCGCGTGCGCAACCGGGCGACCAGGGTATTGGCATCCGTGCTCGCGGTTTAGCGCCTTAGCCCAGGCTGAGAATCGATGCGTAGATTCCCTCGATCCCGTGTGGATCCACCATGAACACGGGAATGCCCAGGCGTTGCAAGTGGCCTGCGAACTCCAGCGTATTCAGGTCGCCGCTGCCGAGGACAAGGTCCGGGTGCAGGGCAACGATGGTTTCCATGGAGGGATTGAGCGGAAGTCCTATGCTCGGCTTCTCGAGAGCCTCTTTCGGGTATTTTGTGAAATCGCTGATGGCAACAACGTCCTCTCCGGCGCCCAGCGAATACACAATGTCCACCACACTCGGGACCAGACAAACCACTCGATGGGGATGATCCGGGACCTCCACCGAGCGTCCCAGTTCGTCCTTCACGGTTCGGCTGGCGAAGCACGGCACCGCGATTGAAGTCAGCAGGAGGATGACGCCGAATTTCATTCGCATTCTCATTGCACCTCCGCAAGAGTCCGCGCAGAACTAGCCTGCGCAGAACCAGCCTGCTGCAAGAAGGATGAGACCAGAGAAGGATTGGAGCGGAAATGCAGATGGATGTAGGTCCCGAGCACGCGACCGCGGACGAAGCCTTCCTGCTCTCTTCGGTCGGAAAGCGAGTAATGAACGCGATAGACACAACGCAAAGAATCGTGAGCGACGATGCGGGAGCAATGAAAACTGTGACCGCGAACCTGGGTTCCTTTTTGCCCAAGCAGACAATCGTGCGCGAACTCCACATCGGCGTATCCGAAATGAACCAATGATTTGGTCATCTCGATAGCGATAGGAAGGATGCCCGCCATGGGATAACTGTGTCCTTCGATCGTGGTCAGTTTTTCAGCCAAGTACATCAGGCCGCCACATTCGGCATAGATCGGCTTATTCGCTTTCGCGAAATCACGGATATCCTGGAGCAGGCTGCCATTGCGGCTTAGCTGAGCCGCGTACAGCTCGGGATATCCTCCGCCGAAGTAGAGAGCATGAAGATTCTCAGGCAACGCGGAATCTTTGATCGGACTGAAGCTCCACGATCTCGGCGCCATTTTCCCGGAGGAGATCGAGATTGTCCTCGTAATAAAACGAAAATGCTCGATCACGAGCTACACCTACGCGGATGCCTTTGTACTTGGGTTCAGCACTGCTTATGGTAGCGGTCGCAAACCGTTGGTTGTAGACCGTCGCATTCAGCAACTGCTCGAGGTCGAGACGGTTCCCCAATCCTGTGAGAGTGGAGAGGCTGGCGCCAATTCCCTCGGCAGCGGTGTGTAGCCCAAGGTGTCGTTCGGGAATTGCTGCGTCTGCCTCCACCGGTAGCCAGCCGAGCACCGGAACCGCGGAGGATTGACGAATCGCCGATTCCAGCATGCGAAAGTGCGCATCGCCGGCCACGCGGTTCAAAACGATGCCTGCAAAACGCAGCTTCGAGTCGAAAGTCTCGAATCCTCGAATCACAGCCGCAATGCTGCGCGCGCTGTTCCCGGCGTCCACAACGAGAACGACCGGCAAGTCGAGCAGCTTGGCAATCTCCGCGGTGCTGCCTTCCTCCGAACTCCCAGTCACACCGTCGAAAAGCCCCATCATGCCTTCGACTACAGCTACATCGCAACTCGGGCGAAGCACGGGAGAAAATCTCGCGATTGGCTTCGGCGTCGAGCATCCAGGTATCGAGATTGCGCACGGCGTGGCTCGCAGCCACCGCGAGATGGCCGCCATCGATGAAGTCCGGGCCGCACTTGAAGGGCTGCACCGTCAAACCTCGTGACCGCAGCGCCGCGATGATGGCGAGAGCAACCGTAGTCTTGCCCACACCGCTGGCCGTGCCCGCCACTACAAATGCATTCACGGACGCACCTCCGCAGTTCCCTTGAGTGCAAGCGGAAGCCCAGCGACCATGAGCAACACGTTATCCGCGGCGCTTGCAACCCGCTGATTGATCTCTCCCAGCAAGTCACGGTACTTGCGTCCCTCGGGAAACGCAGGAACAATCCCGCTGCCCACTTCATTCGAGACCAGCGCGACCGAACAAGGCGCCGAGCGCAGCGCGGCGTAAAACCTTCGCAGGCGTTCTTCAATGGCGATCAGATTCCCGTGTTCGGCATCGAGGAGATTCGCCGCGTACAGCGGTAAGACAATCGACCAGCAGCATCCGGTAATTGGAGCCCTCTTCCGCCAGCACTCTGTCGAGATCCAGCGGCTCCTCGATCGTCCGCCACTCCTTGGGGACGTTCGGCCCGGTGGCGTTCGATCTTCACGCGCATCTCTTCGTCTGAGTCCGACGCCGGGCAGTCGCGACAAACGCCACGGGCGAAACGCCTGCGGCGAGCGTCTGCACGTATCGGCTCTTGCCGCTTCGCACACCGCCCAGCACTAACGTGATGGCTTTTCGAGATTTGTCCGGCATGCTCACCTGGGGCATAAGAGTGGCCCTGACGCGAGCGGGATTCTACAGGCAGCTTTCAGACGCGGGTTGAAGATAAATCGTCAGAACGCTCTCCGACTCTCCCATCGAAGTCGAATACGCCTTGGGTCAGCGTCTGGCCGGTCTCCTGACTTACGCTTCGTCGAAGCTGAGCAGCCTTCCCGGAACGTTTCCAGTGGCGTAGTTGCTCAGTTTCTCAGCGAATACAGTTGCGGGGCAGTGGCGGATTCTGAACCGCCTTCCCAAATACCAGACTTTGTGATTTATACCGCGACGGAAAAGAAACGTCAAACATTACGTGTGAGTCGCGTGTCTGCTGCCGAACAGTACCTCACATCTGAGTTTCACTCGAACGGATAGCGGCCAGCTACAAGCGGGTCCAACTGTTTGCGAGCAGTTCTTGCGGTCGGTCGTTCTGCAGCAGCGAGTGCATAATCTCCAGTCCGGTAACCAAGCGCGGTCCCGGACGAGAAAAGTACGCACTTGCATTCACCGCATATACCCTGCCGTTGCGCACGGCCTTAACTTGTTTCCAGCCTTCGGGAAACTGTGTGGCGTGGTATTCCGCGACCGACCTTTCCAGGTTGTGACCGCACGGCATGACCAGGACCACGTCGGGGTCGACGCGCAAAACCTGGTCCCATTCCATGCGGTAACTGTCTTTTCCCAGCTTGCCAAGCGGATCCACACCGCCCGCCAAGTCAATCATCTCGGGGATCCAGTGACCTCCGTTGAAAGGCGGTGACAGCCATTCCAGGCAAACTACGGTCGGTCTCTGTAATTTGGTCATCTCGCCAACTTTGGCAATCCGTTCCCGCGAGAGACGACACCAGCGCGCGAGCTTCGGCATCCCGATCGGTAGCCTCGCCAACCCGCAAAATGTCATCCAACACATCCTCCAGGGTATGCGGCGTCAGCGAAAGCACCTGCGGTTTTGAAGAAAGCTGGTGAACCGCCTTTGCCACATACGATGTGCTGATGGCGCACACGTCGCATAGTTCCTGCGTGACGATGAGGTCCGGCTTGATTGCTTCCAGCTTCCTGGATATCGACTCGATAGAGGCTCTCCCCGTGAGAGGAATACTGGTTTACATCGCGGTCGATTTCCGCCGAGGTCAGATCGTGGGCAAGGTTGGTGTTCACAACTACGGTCTTTCTTGCAGCCTCCGGAGGAAAATCGCATTCGAATGTCACACCCGCAACTGAGTTTCCCAGACCCAGCGCATACAAAATCTCAGTGGCCGACGGTAAGAACGAGCAGATCTGCATAGAAGAACCTCTCTACGAACCTCTCTACTGCACATCCCTTCCAAACTCAATCGCCCAAAAACGGCATTCCCAAGTATCCGTCCCGCATTGTACTCGGCCATCCTCCACTTCGGTCAACCCAATGGCGACGAAGCAACCGTCCTCTGACGCCGGACACGAGAGGTAGCTGGTGTCGGGAGTGTATCAATGGTGGAGACGGACCACTCTGATCGACAATATGCGGAGCCTGTCAAAACAATGGCTGAGTTCCATCGGAAAACATGGGGAATTGTTGTTCTACATCGATGCATGTTGAACCCAGCAGACGTGACATTCACTCAAGCGGAAAAGGAGAACCCCGGCGCTGATTGCGATTTCAAGTTATCATTTCAGCCAGGCTGACGCTGGTACCGCTGATTGCGACCGGGAACGGTGACATTGGGGGCAAGCATGGCGATCGACTTTGTGCGGGCACGTGATGCAAGCGACGACTCCATACGCTTTCAACCAATGGAGCGCCTAAAAGTATACTTATTCGGGGCAACTGTATTGTTTGCGTCGTTTGGGATGGGTGAAGCGGTCTATCGACTCTGTTTTCAGAATTTGACGGCATAACCGATCGTATTCCGGTTGAGGTGGTGTTTGGTTCGGTATTTGCCTGGCTCGCCACTAAGTTCGTTGGTGATGCTTACCGGAATCGGAAGCGGAGGAGCGCAAGGCTTAACTTCATCTTTGCTCGGAATCATCAAATCCGCGGCGCTCTGGCAGGAATCACTCCGTTGGCCCACCCATCGAAAAACCAACAATCGATCAGAGTCATCCGCGAAGAAGTCGAAAGGATTGAGTGGGCGCTTAAGGAGATCTTGCCGGGCTAGAGGCCCTGCTGTGGTTTGCGTTTCAGCGGCTTGCCAATCGCGAGAAGAAAGATGGCACTCTTGCCTTTCGCGTGCGGTGAAAAGAAGTTAATCACGTCATCGTCGAAGAAGGTTAGCCCCGTTGCACCCAGGCGCTGGGCATACGCAGCCAAGTACATCCTCCCGCCGATTGCGCCCGCTTCCAGTTGGACGGCCCGGTAGCCACGGTTCCCGTATCCTTCCAGGAGGCGTTTCAAATCGGCGAGAAAGAAGATGTCTACACAGGCGTCCGCTGGCAGCGACTGCTCCAGTCCAAGATGGTGGGCCTCGGCGCGGAATTCCCCTGCCTTCAAAAGCTCCAAGGTGTTCTGCTCACGCTGGAAGAAGTAAGCACCCGGCTTGAGCCCCTCTACCGCATGCACGATCAGGTAAAGATCGTTGAGTTGCGCGCCTGGGGGCTCAAGGAAATCAGCCGGAAGACCGCGCGTGGCACAGTCAAGAATGGTTGAGAGTTGTGCCAGCGTAATAGATGCAGTCTTATCGAACGTTCGGGTAGAACCGCGGCGCAGGATCACCTGCTCGATCGTATCCTTCGGCCGTTCTTCTTCCGGCAGTCGCCGGAAGCAAACTGCCTCGCCTGCCGGAGCGGAAGGTGGGAAGATCTGCTGCTTCCCGCGCCACTGAGCTACTTCCTCTTCGGACTCAAGCGAAGACGCATCGTGCATCTCAAGCATGGCGGGATACTCGACCTCATGCTCGGAGAGGGGGATCGTCTCCAGGCCGAGCGCCGGAGCCTCTCTCAGGGCTGGCAGCGAACTCTCCGATTTGCGTCCGATCGGTACGAGGCACAAGGAAACCTCGCGCCGGGTATCGAGATCAAGTAGGCGGTTCACCTCGGCGTCCACGAACCCGAGCACGATCTCGGCCGACAGCCCGGAAGCCGCAGAAACGGCCAGCATATTCGCCAGCAGCGTCCCGTTGTCCCAACCGAAATGGCGATAGGTGCGCGCCTGGTACTTCCAGGCGTTCCGCCAGTATGTTCCGGTGCAGATGATCGTCGCGGGCGCGTGAGCCACCGCGGGTTCCATCGCCGTCGCCTGAGCCAGGTTTCTGCGAAAATCACCTTTTCGCAGAAGACGTAGCGATACATCCGCCGGATTGAATTGGTACGCGCCGGCATCCAGGCCCGCGAGAGCGCCAGTCACGAGGTACAGTTCGATCTCGTAGAGGGCTCCGGTGCAGGCTGCCGCGCGAAAGTAGATTTCTCCGCCTGGAGATTTGCGCTGTTTGGTGATCCCCGCCGAGAAATACAGGATGCGCACCAGATCCTGAAGGTCAGGGACCGAATCGCCGCCCGCCGACGGCCCGGGCTCTGAGATCGCGGAGAGCGCGGCCACCCCTTTTTGCGGCACGTCCCGCGGCAGCGGAAGCGGCTCTATCTTCGGATAGATTTTGAAAGGCTGCGGCCGATTCGCCCAGTCCAGAAAGTGGTGATCGTTACGAATACTCCAGTAGGAGTGCTTCGTGTCATCGTGATACTTCCAACTCGCCTGCAGGTCGCGGTTGTTCATCTGCTACTACGTCAGACTAGCACCGGGGTCCACAGCAGTGAGGATTTAGACGCCAACTGCCTGAACCCGAGGGTTTAAGGCCAACGTCGGACCGCTTTTCGCTTTGCTGCGCCTGGTGCGACGGAGTTCACCCGGTCGTATCGTAGCCAAATCGGAAGCTGGGACGTTAAGCCGGAAGTGATTCGCGGGTGAGCCGCAGTCAGGACTGCTTGACTTGGTGTTTGGCATACTCTCCGGGCGTGAATTTGCTGGCTTTGACGTAACTTTCGTTCAGTTCCGTATATTGCTTCCACTTCTCAGGCAGGTCGTCCAGCACAAAAATCGCGGACACCGGG
>CAVREP010000046.1:0-13251 GCA_963720155.1 uncultured Acidobacteriota bacterium | reverse complement strand
TGATGCCAGGGATGGACGGATTTCAAGTTATTCGCCATGTTCGACAAGAGCCCGCCTTCAGGGAACTGCCGATTCTCGTGATGACGGCCAAGAACTTGAACCAGGATGAGATTGCTCTTCTAAACCGCGAAACACAAGGCCTACTGCAAAAGGACGGTTCCTGGAAGGAGCAACTGATTGCCGAAGTTGGCCGAGTAGTTCGAGGCCACAGTCTGGCAAAATCTGCGGGACAGCCATGATCAAAGTCCTCATTGCCGAAGACAACGCCGTTAACCGAGAACTGCTCCGCGAGTTGCTGGAATTGCGTGGATACACAGTTCTCGAAGCATGCGATGGTCAAGAGGCACTTCAAATGATTGAGCAGACCCAACCAGAACTGCTGCTTCTGGATATCGGCATGCCGGTAATGGACGGATTTGCCGTCATACGGAGAATCCGCGAGAATCCTCGCCTGGCAAAGCTACGGGTAGTGGCAGTCACTGCATATGCCATGCGAGGCGATCAGGAACGGATTCTCAATTCGGGGTTTGATGGCTACTTGTCGAAGCCCGTCAACCCATCCTTCCTCGCCGAGGAGCTTGCCCGCGTTCTTGCTAAATGTAGTCAGCCCGCCAACCCCGATCAGGCCCATGAGGGCCAACCTGCCAAGAAAGCAGGGGCGGGGGGTGCAACCGGCAGCGCTACCTAGAGCAACCGCGTTAGGGTTCGACCTAGGATTCCATTTTCTCCACGTCCGTTATAAATTGGCGAATCGACTGCTGACTTTGTGCACCCACATTCGTGAATTGGATGCCTTGGCGCTGCTCATTTGCCCACACGACGACACCAGCGACGTCAATGCCCACGGCGGAGATTGGCAACTGGAATGACAATCGAACAGCATCTTTGGGCTTCAAATCACCCACTTCTACCTGCATTCCTCCCTCGCTGAGGTTCCAGGATGCCCCGCGCAATGTTCGAGAGCCCACGGTGCAGGAGATATCGGCCCGGATTGGAACGCGGACGTACTTGCGCCGATTGTCCAGCATTCCGCCACTCACCGTGCGGAACAGGACGCTAAGCTTCTGTCTATCCACAGGTTTTTGAAGAAAAAAGGTTGCTCCGAGCGCAAATGCGTCTCGCATGGTTTGCCTCTCATCTCGCCCTGTCACGATCACGATGGGAGTGGATTTGTTCCATGACGATTTGCGGATGAGCCGTGCCAAGTCGAAACCATTCAACTTTGGCATTTCCAGATCCAGGAAAATTCCATCGAACTTCTCCTGATTCACCGCGCCAACGGCCTCTTCGCTATCGCTGATGGGGCGCACTTCGGCCTTGAGAGACGTAAAAACCTCGGTCATTAGTTCCAAGCTTGCAATATTGTCCTCTACCACAAGCAGCTTCAGCGGTTGCATGCATTTGTCCTCATTTTTTGTGACCGGTACGTTTACTATAGTCCGCTGACCGCGTCTGCTCGAGCGATAACGACCGTTTCTACAATAATTCCTGTCCCGAAGATCGATTATCCCTCGCGAGTCATTTTCTGTGAATCAGGCATTTTGCCGCCGCATCGCCGTGTAGCGTTACGAATTTGGAACACTGCTTCTTGAATGTGCAAGACTGGAAGCCATCAGATGGGTTCTAGGGGTGACGGGGATTCGAAGACGAAATGCCAACCGGATCAGTCATCTGTAGCACTCCCGGCCATCGGATAAGCCCGGCTGCGCTCGATCGCGGTGTACGTCCCGGGTTTTGTGCAAGCATGGTTCCGAAACATTGTCTCATGTGTGTTCACTCCTGTTCTGGCGAAGTTCACTCCTGTTCTGGCGAAGCGCACCAAGAGCTGAGGTCACACGCGACGACAGGGTCCAAGAATCGGGATCGGCTTCTAAGACGCAGCAGATTCCGATGGTTCGATCGTTCCGTCTTGGAGCGATGTCACGAGGCATGCAATTTCTCTAATTGAAGTCGTCGCTTGCGCGACCTTTCCGCCAAAGCTTGTGCAATCTCATTCCACGAATAGAGCGTTTGCTGCAGGGAGATGTGCGGTTCGATAGTCTGCTGGATCTGGTGAAGCGAGAAACTGAATTCACGCGACGGACTAGAAGGTCTCTCGTGCCGAGAGCGGGCTGCCCGAGGGGGAAATATCGCGCCCAATGCGGATCAACTTTTGTGCCAGGAGCGTGACAAGCAATTTCCCGTAAAGCCAAGCACGTGAGCTGCGGTCCTGATGCTTCGGCACGTGCCCCAGTTGAGCAAGGCTCTTCAACCGCTTAAACACGAGCTCAATTTGCCAACGCACGCGGTAAGATCTCAGAACGTCCGCCGTCGAACCGCTGGAACACGTTGTAAACACGATCACGTACTTAGCAAATTCGAGTGTTTCCGACCTGGTAATCATTTGCTTCTTACTCGCTTTGCGCCGCAAGCGCCGATGAGCTTGTTGGATTGCGCAGTCGCTCTTTCGTAGTGCACACAACCGGCCCGCAACCGCCGAACCTTGACCACGCACGACAACCCGCCATTCGCCGACCTGCCCCTCTTTGGACAAAGTGCGTAGTCGCGGTAGGATAGCCATACGTCTGCCGCACGAAGAGTACGCAACGAAGCTTTGAGGGTTGATGCGAACTAATACATCAGCACCTCTCTGGTGAACATATTCAACCCCACCAACGGAGCAGTAGCCGGCGTCCGCCAAAATAAGTTCGTGCGGACCCACAGGCAGACGGTTAAACGACTCGCCGCTGCCCTCACCAATCGTGGCCGTCACCTCGAAGAAGTCACACACCAAGCTCGGCAGTCTGATGCTGTATAGAATCCTCCATTGGCTTCCCGTCTTGCCTGGCTCTTTGACGATCGTACCGTCCACAATCCGGATCGTCCGTCTGACACCTTCTTCGAGCCGGCACGCGACGTTTTCCCGAAGCAGTTCGATACACAACAAACGTAGCCACTCCTCGCTGTCGCGCAGGCGTTTGAACAAGGCGACATCCGAAATGTCAGTCCAGTTTGCCAGCTTGGCGCGTACAACCGTCTCGCGCAAAGAATATCCTCGCGCTACATGCAGCAGTAGCATACGCAGCAGCACGTCTGTCGAAGAAAACCCACGCAATCGCTCGACCGCACCTGACTGCCACGCCAATTGCTGCCATCCTGTGGGAAACAACGAAGCGAGAGCCTTCCAGTTGTCTTCAGCGATAAACATTCAGAAAGAATAAGTCCACGAACGATAAAGCCTGCCTCTTAAGTTAGCGCTTATGGGGGTGCGCCCCGGGGTGCGCCCTCACTGAAGATGGTCGCGCACTACGACGACTACAACGGGATGTTCGAAGTGGATCTGTGGGAGGAAGGCAAGGGGTTCATTTTGGATTTGACTCACGAGTACAATTACGAGCTGGATCCTGAGCGACGCGAAGCGCTCGTGCCAGCACTCAGCCGAAATGAGCGAGATCATTTTCGGGATGCGTGTTACTCATTATTCGGCCCGCTGGATCACTTTGTGCGAAGAAAGGCGCAGAACAAGAGGCTATAGCCAAACAGCCGCCTCACCGAGCAGTTGACCGATTGCGGAACCCTGAACATGCCGACTGAGGGCACGTCCCGTTCCGGCTGTTGTGCCTGGGCTTGGTCGTTAGGCTAAGCTAAATCCCCGCTTGCGAAACGCCTTTGTTGCGGTGCGACCCTCTGACTCCCCAGAAGTCGGCTTCGAGGAGATCACCATTGATCTCCTGGAAGCCCGTTTCGGGTGAACTTCCGTGTAGCGACGATCCAAGAGTTGATCGGTTCGGTCAGCATCAAGCGCGTTTATCGGTACTGATCCGAATGACAAACGGATCCCTTCCAACTGGCCGTTCTCCGAGACCATTACGAATCTTCGGCTTTCGGGCTCAGCCGCCTTCATAATTTCTTAGCAAATATTTCGTACTGTCCAACTGAAGAGGAGGTTTTATGAATAGATCAATTGCGCAGTACACACTTTTCCTCGCTTTCACTCTGATGTTTGCGCTGATCGCTTCCGGCCAGCAGGTCGTAACCGGCGGCCCTCCGCCTGAAATAAGAAACCATATCGATGCCTTGGTGAAGGCGGCGAACAGCGGTAGTTCCGAGGAGTGGGAGAAGATGGCACAAGAACATTTGTCGCCAAGTGAACTGAAGCGTCATTCGGTCGAGGAACGCAAGCAAGTATTCGATAATCTGCGTCGCGATTTCGGGGCCATTTCCGTCGGCTTCGTCGAGGGTCCGGATGAACCTCTTCGGCTTCACATTAAGGGTTCAACGGGAGGAAGCGGCATCATCGAGCTTAGTCTGGAGCACGACGCTCCCTATCGGATCAACGACCTGGCAGTAATGATCGGCGGGTCCGGACACGACAAGCTGAACTCCAACGTCGATCCGCCCGCGGTGAATGGCAACATGCCAAATGAGCAACTCGCCCGGGCATTGGACACTTACTTCGGCAAGCTCGCGGCAAACGACGTGTTTTCGGGCAACGTTTTGGTCGCGAAGGACGGCAAGACCCTATACCAGGGATCATACGGATTTGCTGACCGTGCCAACAAAGTTGCGAACGATTCCGCAACCCGCTTCAATGTCGGCTCCATTAATAAGACCTTCACGCAAGCAGCCATCCAGCAACTGGTCGCGCGTGGGAAGCTCTCGCTGACCGACACAGTCGGGAAACTGCTCCCCAATTACCCGCAGGAGATGACGCGCGCAGCCACGGTCGACCAATTGCTGCACCACTCCGCCGGCGTGGCCGACTTCTTTGGAGAACAATTCTCGGCGACCGCTAAGGACCGGTTCCGGTCCAATGCCGATTACTACAAATTTGTTTCCGGCTTGAAACCCCTCTTTGCTCCTGGCACGCGCAGGCAGTACTGCAACGGCTGCTACATCGTTCTCGGCGCGATTATTGAGCGCGTTTCCGGCATCCCTTACGAACAATACGTGCAAGAGAATATCTTCAAGCCTGCGGGCATGACCGCAACCGGCCCGCTGCAATCGGACGGCATCAACCCGGATGTTGCAATAGGATATACGCAGAAAGCTGGCGATGGACGCCTGCGGAGCAATGTGCTGATGCACGGAGCGTCCGGCTGTGCCGCCGGTGGTGGCTACGCAACCGCCGCCGATCTCCTCTCATACGCTGAGGCATTAGTTCACGGCCGTATTCCCGATGTTGCGTCAGCGAAAGACCAGGGCATTGCCGGAGGCGCTCCGGGAATCAATTCGATTCTGGAGCAGAATGGCCCGTGGACGGTCATAGTGCTCAGTAACCTTGATCCACCCGCTGCCGAGGATGTTGGAAGGTCGCTGGCACGAGCACTCTCTGATTAGGACGAAAAAAGGTATTGCTTTGCGGATTGTAATCATTGAAGACGATGCGGTCGTGGCGCACACGCTCAAGATGTATCTGGAGCATGCCGGATACAAGCCTTCTGTCGCGCGCGATGGTATCAATGGCCTCGAAATGGCATGTGGCAAAGATGTCGCGCTCGTGATTCTCGACCTGATGATCCCTGGAATCTCCGGTCACGAGGTCTGCGAGCGCCTCCGCCAGAAATCCACGGTGCCGATTATGATGCTCACGGCGCGCGCCTCCGAAGACGATCGGGTTACGGGCCTCGATCTTGGCGCCGACGACTATGTCACCAAGCCGTTCCACCCCCGCGAAGTAGTGGCCCGTGTCCACGCCCTGCTACGCCGAGTGTCGCCGCAGCAATTAGCACCGCCGCCTCCGATTGTAATTGGAAATCTGGAAATCAACTCCTGGGGTCGCACTGTGTCTCTCCGCGGGCAGTCTGTTGCCCTGACCCCGACGGAGTTTCGTCTTTTGGACGTCTTAGCCCGATCCCCGGGTCGCGTGTTCACTCGCGAGGAATTGCTGGCTCGCGTCTTTGGCCCCGACTTCGATGGCATGGACCGCACCATCGACGTCCACATAACGAACCTCCGACGCAAGATCGAGACTAACGGCGACCAGCAATATATCGTCACTGTTCATGGAGTCGGCTACCGGCTCGGAGACCTGCGGTGATTTCCAGCCTGCGCCTCCGGATGATGACTGCGGTAGGTCTCCTCGCCATAGCAGCCGTGGTCGCCGTGGCGTTGGCAGCGCGACAGCGCACTCGCGCGGAATTCCATCGTTTTCAGGAACTGGAGAAGATCTCAGCTGCTACAGACCCCAATACCGATGCCGAACATATCGCAGCATTGCTGGCTGGCCGGTGTTGCGACCCCGATGCCTTGCGCACCGCCTCTGCCGCTCTTTCCCGCCATCAGGTGCTGGTTGTTGCCGATAGTTCCGGTCGTGTGATCGCCAAGTCCGGCAAGCCGCTCGATACGATTGGCGAATTTCGATTCTCACAACATGGTGAGGTCGTCTCAATTGAGGCCGCACGCCATGACCAGGGTGGGGTCGTCACTGGCGTCAGCCTGCGCTTCCATATCCCGGGAATTCCGGTGCGGTTGACGAACGGAAGCACGGCCCATCTGTATGTATTTCCGATGCCCGAAGAAAAGGCCGCAGGACCGGAGGCTGTGTTTCTCGGGTCCGTAGATCGCTCACTTCTGCTGGCAACAATCTTGATTGCGGCCCTTGCGTTGCTGGCCACTTGGATGCTGACGCGTCGAATTGCCGGACCTATTGAAGAGCTCCGTGCAGCGGCACAAGATCTCGCGGAGGGAAATCTCGGACGACGAGTGGACACTCGCGGTTCCGATGAGATTGCCGAACTCAGCCGTAGTTTCAATGCTATGGCGGTGGAACTCGAAAAGGTGCAAGTATTGCGACGGAACCTGGTCCATGATGTGGTGCACGAACTCCGCACGCCGCTCGCGGCGCTACGCTGTCGTTTTGACTCAGTCACGGACGGTATTTCGAGAGATCCGCAGAAAGAAATCGTTGGCGCCAACGAAGAGATTGACCACCTTCTGAGACTCGTGGAGGATCTACATGAACTAGCTCTCGCCGAAGCTCGTGAGTTGAAACTCGCGATCTCCGAGTCACCCTTAGAGCCGATTGTCCAGTCAGCCGCGCGCGCTGCCGGCCTCGAAGGCGACCCTAGGCTCCGGATGATGCTGGATAATAACCTCGTCATTCGGGGAGATGCTGTGCGCTTGCGCCAGGTAGTGCTCAACATACTCAGCAACGCAGCGCGATGCACGCCTGCCGACGGAATGATCACGGTAAGTGCGTCTCACCAGGATAAGGAAATAATAGTCGAGGTTCACAACACGGGGAGCAACCTCACCAGCGACGAAATCGCTCATGTCTTCGATCGCTTTTACCGCGCCGATCCTTCGCGCCAGCGCGCCTCTGGCGGGACAGGCCTGGGCCTTTCTATCGTCAAGAACATCATCGAAGCCCAGGGAGGTCGAGTGTGGTCCCGAAGTGACGATTCCGGCGTTTCCTTCGCCTTTGCTCTGCCTTCTCACATATGACAAAGAAGAAGAGTATGAATTTCTGGCGATACCGTCCTTTTCTGGTATGAACTTAAGCGCGTGGGCTGCCTCTCGTGCAACGCGCCGCGACGATCCATCGCCATACGCAGCTTCGACGTAGGACACTTCTACTGGATTCCAGTTTTGCCCGTCGGCTTTTGGAGGCATTGGGTGTGCAGCGTCTGTGGCCGCAAACCGCACTCGAGAAAACGCCGCCTGCTTAAGTGGACCACGCTTTATTCCCTGATTACCATTTCCGTCGCCTTCTGGACGGTGCCGGTTGACCCGGGATTTGCCATGATCAGCTGGCTGGTTCGGATCGTAGCGCCGGTGGGATCTGTTCTTCTCTTCATTCGCCTGCTTCGATCGGGCACGCCCTTCTCGCTTCGAAGGAAACTCAGGTCCATACCACCCGCCGCCGACACGATCTGTCCTTTCTGTTCAATTCCTTTGGTCGCCGGCACGGGCGAGCGGTGGTCTTGTCCAAGCTGCAATGTAGTCAGGTACTAATCGCCACCGGCCGGTGGTTTCGTAGACTCCACTCCTGCTTTACACTGTTCGCTTGGACACTGCGGGTCTAAATAACGACATTCAGGCATGGATCGAGCCTTTGCGCGCGGGGGATGTCCGAACACTGGCGCGCGCCATTTCCGTTGTGGAGAACCGCGCGCCGGGATGGTCCGATCTTCTGAAGGCTCTGTTCCCGCACAGCGGGCGGGCCCGCGTGATTGGGCTGACTGGCGCGCCGGGAGCAGGGAAGAGCACGCTGGTCGACCACTTGGCACGCTTCTATCGCACGCAGAATCAGAGTGTGGGAATTGTCGCCGTCGACCCGACCAGTCCGTACACGGGCGGAGCGATTCTGGGCGACCGCATTCGCATGCAGGAACATTTCGCCGATCCAGGAATCTACATTCGCAGCATGGCGACCCGGGGATCGCTGGGCGGCCTGGCCCGCACCACGGCGGACGTGACGACTGTGCTCGATGCATCGGGGCGCGACATAATTCTGGTGGAGACTGTCGGCGTTGGGCAGGATGAAATCGATATCGTGCGGCTCGCCGACATTACAGTCGTGATTCTCGTCCCTGGCATGGGCGACGACGTGCAGACCATCAAGGCGGGAATTATGGAGATCGCCGACATCTTCGTGATCAACAAAAGCGATCGCGAAGGCGCCGAGCGGGTGGAACGAGAGATTCGCGCGCTGCAGTCCCTGGCTCTGCGCGATGACAGATGGACGCCGCCGATTGTAAAAACCGTTGCCACCGAAGGCACCGGAATAGACGACCTGGCAGATGCGATCGCCGGCTATGAGACTTATCTGCAAAAGGAGAACCTGGCGCTGAAAAAGAGCGTGCAGAACTGGCAGGAGCGGCTGGTGGAAATGCTTCGCGATGCCATGCTCGAAAAAGCGCGCGCGCAACTCGACAATGGAAACATGGCGAGGCTGGCGGCGGAAGTCGCCGAACATAAGCGCGATCCGTATACGCTGGTAGAAGAAATCGCCGCCAGAGCGAGAAACACGTAGCCCCGGACGCATTCGTCCGGGGCGGTTCGTCGCCAGTACCACCGCTTGTCGGGCGGACGAATCCATCCGCCGCTACGTGAGCAGGGATTGAAGTCAATGTTTCAGATCGATCATCTCGGAATCGCGGTGAAGTCGCTGACAGCGGCCAAAGCGATTTACGAAAAGCTGGGCCTCAGCGTCTCGCCCGAAGAAACGGTAGAGCAAGAGCAGGTGCGACTGGTCATGGTGCCCATCGGCGAAAGCCGGCTGGAATTGCTAGAAGCGATGTCGGAGAGTTCGACGATCGCGAAGTTTATCGCTAAGCGCGGTGAAGGCCTGCACCATGTTTGCCTGAGAGTGCCGGACTTGGCAGGGGCGATCGAGCGGCTGAAAAAAGATGGCGTGCGCCTGGTGTCGGAGGACATCAAAACGGGTGCGGGTGGACACAAGTACGTCTTTGTCCATCCCTCGAGCACGGGCGGGGTTCTGCTGGAACTGGTCCAGGCGTAAAGAAAACTACCGGCCACGGATTTCACGGATTAGCACGGGTAAATCCTAAAGAGAAAACATGCTTCTTCTAGTCACCGACACTTCCGGCAAGCAAGGCAGCGTTGCCCTGGCGCGTTCGGAGGAACGCGATGGGAACGAGGTTGAGGTAAACGAAGTCGCGTTTCTGGCAGGAGGCATGTTCTCCGCGCAACTGGTGCCGCAGATCGCAGCGCTCCTGGACAAGCAGGGTCTCAGCAAAGCCGATATTGATGCGTTCATTGTTGTTTCGGGCCCCGGATCGTTTACTGGATTACGCGTGGGGCTCGCCGCCATCAAGGCGCTGGGCGAGATTCTGAAGAAGCCCATCGTGGCGGTGTCGCTGCTTGAAGTTGTGGCGCTTGCGGGTAAGACCGAGGATAAGACCGAGGGCAAGGTTGCCGCTGTACTCGATGCCGGGCGCGGCGATGCTTATTTCGGAGCTTACGAGATTGCGAGCGCCTCGGTGCGGGTCTTGCAGGAGCGTCTGCTGTCGAAAGAGGAGTTCTTATCCGCCGCCGCTGGATCAACGGTCATCACCCCCGACCTGGCCTGGGCGACCGTAGTGCGGGAAGCGGGTTTTTCCGCCGTTCAGGTCGAGCCTCCGAGCGCTGAGGGGATCGCTCGCTTGGGCTTACGAAAGTTGCAAGCTGGTGAAACGGTCTCCCCGGAGGAGTTGGAAGCGAACTACATGCGACGCTCCGATGCCGAGATGTTTGTGAGATCCAGCTCTTAGCTTTTAGCTCTTAGCTTCTGGCTTGAACTATCTTGAACAATCCCGTGCACATCCGCCCTGCAACCATCGCTGACATTTCGCACATCATGAGTCTGGAGCGGGAATCTGCGACTGCCGGACACTGGACGGAAAAGCAATACCGTGACGTGTTCCAATCCGAAACCCAGACAAGGCTCCTGCTGGTGGCGCAGGCATCTCCTCCCACGGCAAAAGGTCACGAGTCCGACAAAGCTTTCGGGATTCTGGGATTTCTCATCGCGCAGCAGCTGCCTCCTGAATGGGAATTAGAAAATCTCGTGGTCGTTCCGGGCGCTCGTCGCAAAGGCATTGGTAAACGGCTTCTGAATGCTCTGTTGGCGGCGGCCCGCAAAACCGATAACAGCGCTGTTTTTCTTGAGGTACGGGAGTCGAATGCAGCCGCGCGAGCTCTCTACGAGACGGCCGGGTTCGAGCGGATCGGGCGTCGATACGCCTATTACACAAGTCCTTCCGAAGATGCGATTTTGTATCGCCGGACCCTTGGCTAAGCTTGTTCTCGTACTGAGATTAACCACTGAGATTAACCCGAGATTAACCACCGAGATTGCACCACTTTTTTGGCATTGAACCCACTTTTGGCGTGTGCTAGCCTGAGGTCATATCCCGGTTGGAGGTCTGCTGGATGCTGACTTCGAGAGACCAACTTCTGACCAATCACGAGGAGTTCCGCAGATTGGCTCAGGAGCACACGCAATATGCAAAACGCCTAGATTCACTCACCCAGAAACGTTACCTCAGCGAAGACGAAAAGCTGGAAGAAGTCCGGCTTAAAAAGCTGAAACTGCGCCTGAAGGACCAGATGGAATCCATCGAGCGCGAGTATCGGCAGCACTACGGCGTTAATGTAGCCTAAATTCTGGCGAACCTCCAAGCGGCTTCGACCGTTGAGGGAGGGATGTATCTACAAAGAGGCGCTATACAGCGCCTTTTTTTATTTATACTTACAAAGCTAGGAAAATGGCCGGCAACCGCCTGCTGCCGCCCATTAACTATCATTCCTCATGGTTCGTGACGGATACTTCTACGCGCTGGCTCTGATTGCGGCCGCAGTGCTGTTAGGCTGGCTGACTCATCCTGTTTGGGCGATCGCCCCTTGTCTACTGGCCGTGTTCTTTTTGTGGTTCTTTCGTGATCCCGAGCGGCAGATTCCACAGGATGCCGGGGCAGTTGTTTCCCCCGGTGACGGCAAAGTCACCGACGTTTCGACGGTGACCGTCGGGAACCAGCGGCAGATGCGGGTCAGCATATTCCTCAGCGTGTTCGATGTGCATGTAAATCGCTCTCCGATCGCGGGCGTGGTGCGCGATGTACGCTATCAGCGCGGCAAGTATCTGAATGCCATGAACAGCGTCTCAGCCGAGAAAAATGAACAGAATATTGTGACTGTAGAAGGTGACGAAAAGGTCGTTCTCAAACAGATTGCGGGGCTGCTGGCGCGACGAATTGTGTTCTACCCAAAAGTTGGAGACCGGTTGGAGCGGGGCCAGCGTGTGGGGCTGATCAAGTTCGGATCGCGCGTCGATGTCTTGCTTGACGGCTCTGCTCGTATGAATGTGAAAATCGGCGATCGCGTCAAAGGCGGTGCCAGCATCCTGGCCTATCTGCAACCGCACGGCGCGCTGACGGCCGCGGGAAGCGCTTCAGCCGCGCAGAGGACGAATTGATGGATAGGATTGTCCCCAAACCGCGCGGCCGGCACAGCAAAGGGATGTACATCCTTCCATCGCTGTTTACCACCGCCAATATGGCGATGGGGTACTACGCCATTTTGCAGGTCATGCACGCTACCGCGACCGAGTATTGGCACCTTGACAACGCGGCCAAAGCCATTGGGTTTGCAGTACTGTTCGACGGACTTGACGGCCGCATCGCGCGCATGACCGGAACCAGCAGCGATTTCGGCAAGGAATTGGACTCTCTCGCCGATGTAATCGCCTTCGGCGTGGCTCCAGCGATGCTGGCATGGAGTTGGGGATTTAACTTGATGCCCACGGTCGTGCTGACCGAATGGCACATCAAGTTGACGCAGCTGGGAGCGATCGCCAGTTTCCTGTTTCTCATGGCAGGAGCGAGCCGTCTGGCCAGGTTCAATATCACCAGCAATCCGCAGCCCTCGAATCCCGGTCGTCCAGGTAAGAAGTATTTTGTCGGCATGCCCATTCCGGCGGGGGCGGGCGTGGTTTCGGCGGTGGTTCATTTCACCGGCGGAGATCCTCTGTTCTCGTGGTACACCGCCCTGGTCTGGCTCGCCATGGTGACGACGGTTGGCTATCTGATGGTGAGTACGTGGCGCTTTTACAGTTTTAAAGACATTGACTTCCGCTCGCGCCACCCTTTTCGCCTAATACTTTTCCTGGCGGCGCTGTTCGCGTCGATCTGGTTTTTTTCGCGTCAGATGCTTTTTGTCATCGCTCTCCTCTACATGATCTCTGGAGTCTTTTGGCGACTGCAATGGATTTTCCGACGTAGAGGCGAACGTCCTCCTCCACCTCCGTACCAGGAGGCTTCGCAGACGTCATGAACGACTCTGTGAAATCCCCGGCTGCTTCGCATCCGCTGGCAGTTCGCGGAAATCTCTACCGGGCCGCGATTGTGGGTGCCGCTTCTCTCAAAGGCAAAGAAGTCGCGGAGATGCTGAACGAGCGCAATTTCCCAGCGGCCGATATTCGCCTGCTGGATGACGACGAGTCCATGGGCCAGCTCGAGGCTATGGGCGACGAGATCAGCTTTATTCAGCGGGTACGCGCCGAGCAGTTTGAGAACGTGGACTTCGCTTTTTTTGCCTCCGATCAAGAGAGTACGCGCAAGCACTGGAAAGATGCTCGCGATGCCGGCGCCGCCATCATCGATCTCTCCGCGGCGCTCGAAAATGAACACGGAGCCAGCGTAAGGTCGATGTGGGTGGAGCGCGAACGTGGCCAAATTCCAGCGCCCGAACTGCAGCCGGGTCCCTGCGTATCCGCGCACCCGGTCGCGATAACGCTGGCGCTGCTGCTGTTACGGGCTAAGAAAGCCG
>CAVREP010000045.1:0-217606 GCA_963720155.1 uncultured Acidobacteriota bacterium | reverse complement strand
ACAAACGGGCGCTCGGGTATCAGGTGCGCACCACAGAATCGGTCCTCCGTCTGCTTGATCGGTTTCTCGTCGAGCAGCACGTGGAGAAGATCGAGGCCATCACACCTGAAGTGAATCGAGGCATTTCTGTCGTCTCGTCCTCGCCCCGCGCCGCGGAGCTTTAACCATCTGCTGGGGATCGTGACACGCCTATTCGACTGGTTGATCCGACGAGACCTCGTGCCGCGATCACCGATGCAGGCCCAGCCCCGGCGCACCACCGCGTCGCGTCTCCCGTTCTTGTTTGATCCGCCAACCGCGCGCCGATTGCTCGACGCAGCCGGAGCCTTACCCGACACGCGCAACACACCGTGTCGTGGGCTGACCTACAGGACAATCTTCGCCCTCCTCTATGCATTGGGGCTCCGCGTCGGCGAAGTCGCGCGGCTCCGCATGAAGGACGTCGATCTCCCGCGCCAGTTGCTTGTTGTGCGCAAGACGAAATTCGCAAAGAGTCGCTTAATCCCTTTTGGGCCGCGGATCGGTCGGCTCGTTGCCGACTATCTGGACCTCCGGATGGTGACGCCACGAATCGGTCCCTTGATCGCTGACCTGCCGATCTTCTCGTTTCGTAAAGGCCAGCCGGTATCGCCGGGCACCATCAGCACCATCTTCCACGAACTCGTGTGCCAGCTCGCCTTGCCCCTGCCCGACGGAACCAGACCTCCATGTGTCCACAGCCTGCGCCACTCGTTCGCCGTGGGCACCTTGCTACGGTGGTACCGCAATGGAACCGATCCCGGCTCGCGGTTGCTGCAACTCTCGACGTTCATGGGTCACGTCAATCCCCGATCGACCGCCGTCTATCTGACCATCACGACGGACCTCCTCACGGAGGCCAGTCAGCGATTCGAGCGCTGGGTTGAGCCGCTCCTCCACAAGGTGGCGCCATGAGTACGCCCTCGCTTGGCGCTTTGCTTCACGCGTTCCTGGCCGACAACCTCCCACTCCAAAAGGGCCTTCGGCCGACCTCCATCAAGGCTTATCGGGATACTTTGCGTCTGTTCCTCACGTTCGTCGCCACCGACGTGCCTTGTCGGCTCACCCAGATCACCCTTGACGCGCTCACACTCGACCGCGTCCTGCGGTTCCTTCAGCACCTCGAAGACACCCGCCACAATCACCGGCGGACACGCAACCACCGGCTGACGACCTTGCATACGTTCTTTGAGTTTCTGGGGCGACGAGTGCCCGAGTGTCTTGCGGTCGCGCAGCAGGTCGCTGCCATTCCGAGCAAACGCGTCCCACCACCCGAAACCCGCTTTCTCGACCAGGACGAGATCGCGATGCTCTTTCGTGAGCTGCCAACGAAAGGCCGCTTCGCCCTCCGTGACCACGCGCTTTTACTGATGCTGTACAACTCCGGCGGCCGAGTGCAGGAAGTGGCCGATCTCCGACTCGAGCACTTGGAACTCGGGGCGCAGCCGCGGGCGCGTTTGCACGGAAAAGGCGACAAGTGGCGCATCTGTCCCCTCTGGGACGAGACGGCCAAGCTCCTGAAACAACTCGCGAGTGACGCTCCTTCCAATGCGTCACTCGCACGGCCGGTCTTTGCGTCCCAGAGCGGCCGGGCCCTCACGCGTTTTGGCATCTATAAGATCGTTCGCCGCCATACCGACCATCTGCGGGCCTCGCAGGCCGGCCCTGACCGTCACCACATCAGCCCACACGTGTTTCGACATTCGTGTGCCGTCCATCTGCTCGAGGCGGGTGTCGATGTCAATGTGATTCGGGGCTGGCTGGGCCATGTCCGCCTCGACACCACCAACCGGTACGCGGAGATCACAGTGCGTGCAAAGGAGGCGGCCTTGCGTCTCTGTGAGCCACCACCCACCGAAAAGGACGCGCCCGGCCCGAAGCCGGTCTGGCGCGATGATGAGGCACTTCTGGCATGGCTCGCGTCGCTGTAAGCAGACTCGTCGCGCAAATGTGCCCGACTCTCCGCGCGCCCCCGCACCGAGCCCGGCGTACCGACACCAACGCCACATATTTGGGGCGGGCACATAATTGCGAATTTGTTCCATGGAACAGATTCGGCAATACTCGACCTGAGCAAAGAATAGACGATGCTGACAAGCAGCGTGTTTGCGCTCCTTTTCGGTGAAGAAGGGAGTGAAGCCGTTCAGCCACTTGCGGCCGCAGACGAGCAGATGGTGCGCGGTCAGAGAATCGGCGAGTTCTTGCAGCCGCTTGGGGTCACGGCAACACAGGAAGGCGTTGGTGGTTTGCTGAAAGTCGAGGTTCTCTTGCTGCATGCGCTGGGCGAGCCAGTGATGCTGGTTGAGACAGACGCGTGCAGAAAAAGGGAAATAGGGAGAGAGGCGAACGAACATTCGGCCCCAGTGGCGATCGTTGACGTAGAAGTTGTACTGAACGATCCAGCGCTGGGCTAGTTGCAGGTGCCAGCGATTGTCCTTTTTGTTTCCGAGGGCGGTGAGAATGCGGGCTGGTTCTCGTGCCTTTAGGATGACGACCAACTGATCGGGTTGGGCATGACGGAAGTAAGGTTCGACAAACTCATCGGGAGGGGGAGTCGAACCCCCAAGGTACCGACTTCTGGCCCGGAACAATTGTCGGAATCTCAGCGCCTCAGGCTCGAATTGTAGTGGCCATCATCGCGACACATTTTCAGCCGCGATCGAGTGGCATTTTGGGAGCTCCAAGTAGCCGAGCGAACCAGCGTAGCAGAGACCGACAATGATCGCCGTGGATAGGACCAGACCCTGCAATAGTCTCGATGCCGTAAGCCCGGATTCCCCCAGAGCCAGGTAAGCATTCTGCCCGGCGGGCACCACCGTCGAACTGGTTTCCGCCGGCTGCAGCCAGCAGCGCACGATCGCCACGCTCGTGTCGCCGAAGATTAGCGGCCATTCCCTAGGTTCGGCTGCTTCTGCCAACTCCATCATCTCCACCGCAAAACGTTTTCTGAACGCCGGGGGATACAGCTGCAGCAAACAGCGGTAAGCCCATAGCAAGCAGAGTCGCGTACTCATGCGCCCCTCTCATCCAACTTACCCAGCCGCGTCCGCGCGGTGTCAACCACTTGCCGCAGGCGCCGCACTTCGAGGCGCAGCACCTGCTCCCCGCTGGGTGTCAGGCAGTATTCCCGCCTGGTATCGCCACTTTTCAGTCGCCGCTCGTTCTCTCCCACCAAGCCGCTGGCCAGCAAGCGATCCAGATTGGCGTACAGCGTGCCCGGTCCCAACCTGTAATTCCCCCCGGACTGCCGCTTGACCGACTGCATGATCCCGTATCCATGCAGATTAGACTCGGCGAGCGCGAGAAGGATATGAAGCGCGGCGGACGATAGCGGTCGATCCTTGACTTCCATATCGTTATTTGATATATCACATTTCGATATACAGGGCAAGGCAACCTAAAAAGCGCCGTTTCCACTTGTAAACCCTGCGGGAGCGGCCTCGGCGCGCGTTGCATACTCCCTAGAGAAAGGAACAACATCGGAAATGAAACGAATCCTATTGAGTGCTCTTTTGTTAAGCGGCTTGATGCTGGCCGTCGCCCAGGTGAAGAAGGAAGACCTGGCCACTAAGAACACCGCCAGCCCGGGCGCCGAAACCAGCGTCACCATCAACGGCAAGAACCTCTGGATCTACTACCACGCCCCGTCCGTCAGGGGACGCCACATCTTCAATGGCGCGGGCGCGCTCCAGCCGGATGGCAGCGTATGGCGTCTGGGCGCCGATTACGCCACTGTTCTGCACACCGACGCCGACCTCGACCTGAATGGCCTCGCCATTCCCAAGGGCGACTACACCCTGTACGCCGACCTCGACAACGGCCAGTGGAAGCTGATCGTCAACAAAACCCTGATGGCCGGCGCCCGCCACATCTGGGGCGTGGGGGTATCACCGGACGGCATTCGCGAGGGCGCCACCACCGATGATCCGGCCACCGAACTGGGCCGCGCTTCGCTCACCATGGGCAAGCCGTCATCTCCGCTCGAAACCCTCAAGATCATGCTGTCGGGCGCCGGCGGCGCCAAGGGAAAACTGCTCATCGAATGGGAGAATGTGACGGCGTCGGCGCCGTTCACCGTGAACTAGCGGTTTCCCGCGGAGTGTACTCCGCAAGGGTCGCCGCGCAGGCCGCACTCGGCTCGCGCAGCGTCTTTCCCAATTGCCTGACGTTCACCGTCACCGATGCCCATTCGTGATGAAGGATGGCCACGTGGTGAGGAATGATCTTGCTTCACGTTGAAGCGCTCGCTCTACTCGGGGGAAACAACCTAAGGAGAAATCTATGATGAAACGATCTTCGAAGCGGTGTGGGCTTGCGCTGGCTGCTGTGATGTTGCTTGCCCTCGCCGGAACGTGCCTTGGAAGTCAGGGCCAAACACAGAATCAAGCTCCGCGTCCTGCGCGTTCCCGAACAGACGAGACCTTGGACATGTGGAACGAGATCGGGAACAAACTCGTCGCCATGGCCCGGGATTTTCCCGAAGACAAGTACGACTTCAAGTTGCAGAAGGACGAGCGCACCTTCGCTCAGAATCTTCTCCACGCCGCCGCTCTCGATTACGTCTTGATACGCAGAGTTTCCGGATCAAACCTCGGGCCCGACTTCGGCGAGGGCGACAATCCGTCGCGAGACGTTTTCAAAACCAAAGCCGACGTGGTGAAGTTCGTGCGAGAGGCCGTCGCGGACGGAGCGCAAGTGATTCAACAGCAGGGCGACGCCGGGCTGGACAAAACATCGAAATTCTTTGGGAACCGGCTGGCCCACAACTCCGCCATCTGGACCTTCGCCATCGAGCACAGCGCCGAGCACTACGGCCAGCTTGTCGTCTACTATCGCGCCAACAACTTGGTGCCGCCGGACTCGCGGCGGTGAGGCGTCCGGTGGTTTCTGACCGCACGCACGATTTCCAGAATACGAGCCAATTGAGGGGTTAACTCTGATGAGACAAATACGGATTCTGTTTCTATTGGCGCCGCTCATCTTTGCTGTTATAGCAGTGCTCATCTCCACAGTTGCCGTCTCCGGCCAGCAAGTAGCGAGCAGCGCCAGCGCTCCCGCGGACATCGTTTACGCGCAACCCGGCCAGCTCGTTGACGCCGGTGGATTTCGGCTCAATCTCTATTGCATGGGGAGCGGCTCGCCCACGGTCGTCTTCGATTCCGGATGGGGAGACTGGGCGCCAGCGTGGTCGAAGGTGCAGCCAGAGATCGCCAAATGGACGCGCGCCTGCAGCTATGACCGTGCTGGCACGGGATTTAGCGAACCGGGTCCCATGCCGCGTTCCAGCGTGCACATCGCCGAAGAGCTACGCACTGCGCTTCATCATGCCGGCATCGGCGGGCCCTACATTCTGGTGGGATCCGCCTTCGGCTGCGATAACGTGCGCTCATTTGCGGACCTGTACATGGACGAAGTTGCGGGGCTCGTATTGGTTGACGCCGATCCCGACGACCTTGAACCGGAGCCGATGCGAGAAGAGGCACATCGAGGACATGCTGGGATTCCTTCTGACTTGCGCGATTGTCGTAACGCGATTGCCGAGCACAAGCCGTTGCCGGTAACGTCGGAGTTTGGCCGGCCGCAACAGACCTGTGCTCAGCAGTTTTTTTTCGGGGCCTGCCGGAAGCAGAGTGGTCTCGGGAATTGAACGCCAAAGTGCTGGAGATCGCGCAAACCAAGGTTGCCATGTATGACGCTTATTCTTCAGAAATGGAACAAACAGCGTCGGAGAAACCTATTACCTGTGGCTTGCGATCCCTCAGAAGTGGAACGTCGACTAAATAGATTGTCTAGAATCATGGTGCCGGGAGGGGGAGTCGAACCCCCAAGACCCGAAGATCGGCGGATTTTGAGTCCGCTGCGTCTGCCAGTTAAGTATTTATAATACGCGACATAGCTTCAACACAATGTGAAAATGTGAAAGTCACTGTGTAAGTTTCGGGGGGGCAAGAGATCATTGGGATCATTGTGGGGCGCTGTCTCGAATCGCGGATCAAACCGAAAATGTTATCGAGTTCCAGTATCACCCGGATAAACACGACTTGAGGCGAGCGTTCCTCGATAGGGCGGTCCAGCCAGCGAAACGCCTCGTCCCTCTGACCCAAAGTCGAATACATCCAGGCTAGATATATTGGATCGATTTTCTTACCGACCACGGCTTTCGCCGCCCGGATGCTGTACGAAGCCCCGCATCCGGTTTGCGGTCTGGACTATCCCTTCACCCTCTCCCTGATGATCCGGGGCTTAGGTGCTGCCCGTCTAGTCTCTACACTTTCCCGGCTGACTTCCCGCCAGACTTGGCTCGGGATTGCCACATAACGAGGTTCCCTGACCTTGAGCAGCTCTGCATCGCCAGTTTTCCCGGCGAGCACTCAAGCTTTTCTCAAGTCCGCTGCGTCTGCCAGTATCCGGTCCTAGTGACCTTAATACCTACTAGCGAGCTTTTGGTTACCACGACTAGGAACCATCCCACTTTGGCTCTACACGCGAAAGCCAGCACATAGCGGAAACCGGCGATGTGCGATCATTCTGGAGTCAAGTGGCGGCGCGTGCAGGCAGGTCTTTGACTTGAGCAAAACTGACAACGAGTTTCCGAATCTTGAGGCATCCCTGGCGGAGGTAAGACGCCTGCGTGACGAAAATGCTCGGCTACGCGGCCTTTTAATCGAGCACAGTATACGAATTGCTGAGCCTCGACCAACAAGTGGGATTCCTCAGACCCCTCAGACCGTAAGCGCAGCGCGAGACGTCGGCAGATCCGCATCGGGTACGGCGGAACAGCGGATCGAACTATTTCGCAGTCTCTTCCGTGGACGCGACGATGTTTATGCCATTCGCTGGGAGAATTCTGACGGGCGATCTGGATACATGCCAAAGGCAGATCGTGATTGGAAATCATATCTACGTGCCAAAGACCGAGACCGTAAGAAGGTTGATCGTCAGACCAGAAAGTTCAGGCCACTAACTCAAGACGTTTTGCGTGGTCATCTTGTCGGGGATCATACGGTCGGAATCTATCCTCTTTTGCAGGACGAGACCTGCTGGTTCTTGGCGGTCGATTTCGATAAGAGGACGTGGCAGAAGGACGCCGCCGCGTTCCTCACGTCCTGTCACGAGATGAATGTGCCAGCGGTTTTAGAACGTTCTCGGTCGGGAAACGGCGGCCATGTGTGGATATTCTTCAATCGGGCAATTCCTGCGACCGCTGCGCGAAAACTGGGCTGCGCAATTCTCACTCGAACGATGGAGTTCCGCCACCAAGTGGGTCTGGAGTCCTACGACCGCTTCTTCCCCAACCAGGACACGATGCCCAAGGGAGGTCTTGGCAACCTGATCGCGCTGCCTCTGCAAAAGTTTCCGCGTGCCGAAGGAAACAGTGTTTTTGTCGATTCGGAATTTCGTCCGCACCAGGATCAGTGAGCATTTCTGGCAAGCGTAGAAAGAATGTCGGCTGACGCAGTCGAGGCGGTTGTGCGGGAGGCTCAGAAACGAGGAGATCTCATTGGTGTCAGGACCAGCTTTGTAGACGACGCCCTGCAAGATCCTTGGGCGCTACCGCCGTCACAAAAGAGAGTGGAACGCCCAATACCAGGACCGTTTCCACCCGCGGTTCAAATCGTTCGCGCAAACCTCCTGTATATCGAGAAGAACGGGCTGCCTCCGGCGATGCTGAACCGTCTGCTCCGGCTGGCCGCATTTCAGAATCCTGAATTCTATAAGGCACAAGCGATGCGGCTTCCCACATTTAACAAGCCGCGAATAATCGCGTGCGGCGAGGATCTCGCCAACCACATTGCTTTGCCGCGTGGGTGTCTGGCCGAGGTAATGGAGCTGTTTGAAGCACATCACATCAAGCCAGAGATCCGTGACGAGCGGTGCACGGGACATTCAATTGACGCGAAGTTTTGCGGCCAATTGCGCCCATCCCAGCAAGACGCTGTTTCTATAATGGCTGAACAGGACGAAGGGATCCTCTGCTCCTACTGCTTTCGGCAAGACCGCAGTGGCCGCATGGCTGATCGCGGCGCGAAAGGTGAATACCCTCGTACTGGTTCACCGCCAACAGTTGCTGGATCAGTGGCATGCCAGATTGGCGATGTTTCTCAATCTTCCAGCCAAATTGATCGGCCAGGTTGGGGGCGGAAAGAACGACCGTAACGGCAGCGTGGATATCGCCATCATCCAAAGCACCCACGGCAGAGAGGGAGTCAAAGACTTCGTCGCAGAATACGGGCACGTCATTGTCGACGAATGCCACCATTTGTCGGCGTTCACCTTTGAGCAGGTGATGAAACAAGTAAAGGCGAGGTACATCCTTGGCCTGACGGCAACCCCTGAGCGCAAAGATGGACACCACCCGATCATCTACATGCAGTGCGGTCCGATACGACATAAGCTCAGCGCACGTTCGATGACCGCAGTTACGCCGTTCGAACATGAAGTGGTTCCTCGGTTGACTGAGTTTTGCATGCCGCCCGAGCGGATCGATACAACGATTCAGGAAGTGTACGCTGCACTTGCAGATGACCGTGCTCGCAATGAACTGATCCTGGCCGATCTGCTGCGCGCAGTCGGAGACCGGCGCTCACCGCTGCTTCTCACCAGCAGGACCAATCACTTGAAGTACTTTGAGACGTCGCTCTCTGGCAAAGTGAGTAACGTGTTTGTGCTAAAAGGCGGCATGGGCAAGAAACAGCGCCGAACGATTGCGGAGGCGATTGCGGCTGTTCCCGAGAGCGAGTCAAGAGTCATCCTGGCAACTGGCAGTTACATTGGCGAGGGCTTTGATGATGCTCGTCTGGACACCTTGTTCTTGGCGATGCCGATTTCCTGGAAGGGAACGTTGCAACAGTATGTTGGGCGTCTCCATCGGCTTCACGATGCTAAGCATGTCGTTCGCGTCTACGACTACGTCGATTCTCAGGTGCTGATGCTGGCGCGAATGTACGCCCGGCGGCTAAGAGGCTACGACGCCATCGGCTACAGAATTGGCGCTGCGGCCGCCGAGGGGCCGTCGCCCAGCGATTGAACGCTTCTAATGGGAATGGAGGGATATGACGCACCAGAACACCAAGCCCTTTGTGGTCCACATGAATGTACGCAAGTTGAAGCGCGACCCCGACACTAATCTTCCGTCATTCAGCAAGGTGAAACTGGAGAAACTGATTGAGCAAGCGGTCGTGGATGCGTATACCGAGGAGGAGCAGGCTGTCGGTTTCCTCACGATGATGGAGGATCATCTCGCGCTGCCTTTTTCCACAAATGTCCTCGGTGTTGAGGTTGTTGTGGAGAAGGTGGACATGACACGCGATGGTCAGATTGTAGCGATCTGCCGCCACGGCAAAACCCGGCAGGGGATCGGAATCTTTGATCTGCCGTTGCCGACGCCAGCGCCCGGCGGTGCAGAGTGGATCGCAGCGTACCGCCACTGGCGCAGGGGATTCTGAGTGAGCGAATACCAGTACTACGATTTCCGGGCGATCGACCGGGCGCTGACAAGAATTGAGATCGCCGAATTGCGATCCATCTCCACGCGCGCCGCGATTACTTCCACGAGTTTCACGAATCACTACGAATGGGGGGATCTGAAAGCAGATCCCCTCAGACTTCTGGAGAAGTACTTCGACGCGTTTCTTTACCTTACAAACTGGGGAGCACGTGAATTCCATCTCCGCCTTCCGCAGGGATTGGTTGACTACAGAGTGTTCAGAACCATGCTCCCAGGCGAAGCTGCTCACGTGCGAAAAGCCGGAAACTCTGTGATCGTCACGTTTGAAAATCAGTCAGAGGACGATGACTGGGACGACGGCACAGGATGGATGGGCTCGCTGATGTCGCTGCGCTCGGAGCTTCTGCGCGGAGACATCCGCTGCCTTTATCTCGGATGGCTACTTTGCGCGCAGAATGAAGAGTTCGCCGAGGACGATCTGGAGCCAGCAGTGCCTGCTGGCCTGGGCGAATTGTCCGCTCCCCTCCGTTCGCTGATCGAGTTTCTCGGAATAGACGAGGATCTCTTTGAAGTTGCTGCATCGGCTTCGGCGCCGCTGAAAGCTAGCCCGGATCGGGAGGAACTGGCGGCTTGGATTCAGAGCCTGCCCGAAAAGGAAAAGAACAATTTGCTGGTTGTCGCAGTCGCGGAACCCGGTGAACGGTGGAAGAACGAATTGCTGCGACGTTTCGAGCAACAGAAAGCGCTACGCACTTTGCCCGAGCCCGACGAAATTCGGCGGCGCACTGCCGGTGATCTCCTGACATTGGCCCATGCCCGTGCGGAAGAAAGGGAACGGTTACTGGAGGCGAAGCGAGCGGCAGAAGCGGCGCGCCGGAAAGCGGAGGACGAGGCCAACCGCGCTCGCTATCTGAACCAATTGGAGAAGCGCGAAGAATCGACTTGGAACCAGATTGCAGCGCACATCCAGAAGCGGCAGCCCAATGAATATGACAAGGCGATCACTCTTCTGATTGACCTGCGAGATCTTGCGGTCCGGCAAGGCCAGGTGACTGCATTCCAGTCCGCCGTGGGGGAACTCCGCCAGGAGCACGCCGCCAAGGAAAGTCTTCTGCGCCGGTGGTTGACTAAGGCAAAGCTGTAACGACCGGGGGCGATGAAGGAACCGGATCGGAAGATACAGGGCTCGATCTGGTAGGCCCCCCTGTATCGCGCATACCCAGGTACAGATGGCCCACCACGAGCCGGAATGAGCCCCGGCACCGTTCAGTTTTCGTTCCGGATCAGACGAGCCTATAATCCGAAATAGACGAACCATCAATCCGAACTAGACGGAGCCTCCGCCCGGCATGGACGATACCGATCACGCGCTCTTTCCTCGCTTTTCCGCCGAACTGGTGGCCACCGCGCTCAAGGACACGCCGGTTGTTATGGTTACGGGGCCTCGCCAGTGCGGCAAGACCACACTGGTACGCGATTTGGTCGCGGGTAATCGCGAATTCATCACCATGGACGACGACACGGTGCTGGCCGCGGCACGCAGCGATCCAACTGGGTTAGTGCGGGCGCTCGATCGAACGACCATTGACGAAGTACAGCGAGTGCCCGACCTTCTCCGGGCCATCAAGAAGTCAGTGGATGATGATCGCCGGGCCGGCCGGTTTCTGTTGACGGGCTCAGCCAATATCCTGACTCTGCCTCAGGTCTCAGAGAGTCTAGCCGGCCGCATGGAGATCGTGAGCCTTCTGCCCCTCTCACGGGCTGAAATCCGAGGCAAAAAGCCGGGTTTCCTCAAAGCAGCGTTCGATAGCAAACTCGGCAAACCCGCGGAGCTGATGATCGGCAAAGACCTAGTACAAGCCGTGCTGACTGGCGGCTACCCCGAAATGCTGCGGCGCGAAGATCCAAAGCGACGCCAGACATGGGCGCGGGATTACATAAGAGCCATCGTGCAGCGGGATGTACGCGAAGTTGCCGACGTGGAAAAGCTTGATCAAATGCCAAGGCTGCTGCAGGTTCTCGCCCACCACTCTGGCAGGCTGACCAATTTCACGCAGATGGGCGCCCAAGTTAGGTTTGACGACAAGACGACCAAGAAGTACGTCGCTATTCTGGAGCAGTTGTTTCTTGTCCGAAAGGTGGAACCGTGGTTTCAGAACCAATTGAAGCGGCTGGTAAAGACGCCCAAGTTGCATTTCCTGGATTCCGGTCTACTCGGCGCGCTGTTGGGGGCTACCGCGGAACGGATCGCGAAAGACCGTTCAAGCTTCGGACCGCTGCTGGAGACATTTATTTTCTCTGAGGTGTTGAAACAGACGTCGTGGTTCGGTGAGAGCTGCGCTTTGTACCACTACCGGGACAAAGATCAGGACGAGGTTGATCTGGTGATCGAAACGGGGAGTGGTGCATTGGTCGGCATCGAAGTCAAGGCGAGCGCTACCGTGAATGCGGGTGACTTCAAAGGGCTCCGAAAGCTGGCGGACGCTTGCGGCGATAACTTCAAGCTAGGAGTGGTTCTCTACGATGGCGGAAGACCGGTCCACTTCGGCGACCGTCTTGTGGCTGCGCCAATGTCTTGCTTGTGGGCGTGACTCGATTTTCGCAGTCTTCGGGCGCCGCAGTGGATGCAGGTGTTGCAATACGTCATTACATACCAGGAAGTGATGACACATACCCGTGCGTACCGAGCCAGACCGAGATCGGAAAAACTCTCCGCAGCCGAGGCCGTGGAAACGAACCCCGGCAAAACGATGCCAGCCGATGAGCACAAATCGCTCGGAGCCGTATTGAATCTGAAACGGCACAACCTTTGGGTGCACCAACCGAAAATATGGAACCGCGCCATGTCGCAAACCAGCCAGCGCCATAGCGCGAACTACGACATTTCCGACTTGATACGCCAGCGTGACATCCAGCTCTTTCCGAGAAACGGGCAAGCTAGAGTATCAGCGCCCCTCCCCAGATCTGCATTTCGTAGTGGAGAACGTCCCGTCTGTATAACAGGGCTGCCTTGCAGTAGCTGACGACCTCTGGGGGGTCGGCGTAGCGGCTATCGATGTCGGTGACGACAACTCAATGGCGGAGCAAAACATGGTGCGCGCGGATAGAGTTGAACTCTCACAGGCCTTTTGAGCCTTGCGGATTTCGCCGCCGCCGATGCCGTGCGGAGCTTTAGTGTCCGGTTTGCGGTCTGGACCATCCCTTCACCTGGATGATCCGAAGCTTAGTCTGCCCGTCTAGTGTCTACAACTTCCATGCTCAGCCTTGGCTTGGTCGCCGATTCTTACCAGCGAAATAGCTTGAGCACCACAGGCTGCTGTTTGGACGCTCGTAGACGGGAATCTTGCCGCCAAAGTTGGTGCGTTGTTCCGGCATCTTCATTCCTTGTTAGAAGTGGCGCGAGAACCTGAAAATGTGTAACAGATGTGTAAGCCATTCTCACTACAGCATTCTGTCAGTAAACTTAACTGTTTCAGTGTGATAGATTTACACTCGTTGGTTATTTGTGGGTGTCAGGTCTGCTGCGTCTGCTGCAGAGGTGCATCTCATGCGGGGAGCTACCACCAGCTAGCCGCTTATTCTGTATGCTTTTGGGCTGGTGCCGGGAGGGGGAGTCGAACCCCCAAGGTACTAAGTACCGGCGGATTTTGAGTCCGCTGCGTCTGCCAGTATATATTTGATAGCCAAACATTTATATTGCTGAACCTCTTAGAGTGTGTAAGACGCTGTGTAAGTATTCAAGGATTTCCACAAGCTGGAGATCAACGTGCGGATCCAGGTCGTCCGTTCATGGTTGGAAGAGCAAGAGAAGAACCCAGCCTGAGTAGAATACCTGACATGCCGACCTCTGGCTCGGAATACCTTCCGGTTGGCCCGTGAGAACGAAGCCGCTTGCGCGGCGGACGCTGCCGCGTGTAAAGGTGCAAGCGTATCTGCGCTTGAAAGAAGAACAGCCGCGGCGTACCATCACCGGGGTGAACGCCGGGAGCAGTACATTGACGAGCATCAATAACCAAGCTTTTCGCGCAACTCCCTTCTTTGCAATGACTTCCAGCTCCAAATCGATTGAATTCCCATAGACCGCGTCCGCCGCAAACGCAAGCGGCTTCCTTCTAACGGTTTTATCGAAAGCGCGCAGAGCATTGTCGTCACACGCACTCGTTCTCGCGTGCGCGCTTCCGATAAAACACTAGCGTCATCCGGGCACAATCCGCAAGCTGAGAGACCCGGTCACATCTCCGGTTTGTAGACTATACGAACAAGTGACTTCTTCCGCTATCATTGCGGCGTCCGGTGGTGGATTGGCTCGAGTCGGCAGGGATGGAAAAACCGTAAACTGGAGAGCGTTTGCGGAGTCAGAACTGAATCCGCGTAGCTTTCGAAATTTGAATGCCATCTCTTTAGTCGATTCTAAAATGCGCAAGCGAGTGAGGCTCCTCGACACCGACGGACCGGCTCGATTCCGTTGCGTAAAACTTGAGAGGGTGCATGATAGCGCGCATGTGGCATGGTCGAACGAAGGCGAACGACGCCGACGAATATCTCGAGTATCTACACAAATCCGGGATTCCGGACTATCGGCGGACGCCGGGCAATCGGGGTGCGTGGGTGTTCCGAAGGATTGCGGGAGATGTCGCGCATTTCATCACACTGACATTCTGGGAGTCACGTGACGCGATCAGGGGATTCGCAGGCGACGACATCGAGGTCGCTCGGTACTATCCGGAGGACAAGAAATATCTCCTGGAATTCGAGCCAAGCGTGACACATTACGAGATGTTTGAGAGATGAAAGCACCGGCCTTTTCTGGTGGGAAGCATCGACAGCACGGAGCGACCACAAGATCGCGCGAATGTCGCGCTCTTCTATGCCGCGTCGTCGCCAACTCAGGTCTTCAATCAGGCCGTCCAGCAGGTTGCGCAGGAACGGTGGCATTCGCTGTCCGAAAATGCTCGGACCCTGGCCGTAGTGAACATGGCGAATGAATGACAGCTTAGTCGCGTCATTCTTCGACAAGTATCACTACAATTTCTGGCGACCCGAAACAGCGATCCATGCTGGTGACACAGACGGCAATCCGAAAACCCAAGCTGATCCCAGATTCGTCCCCTTTGTCACGACTCCACATGTTTCTCGAGTTATCCCTCCAACCACGGCAGCGCAGCCAATGGCGCAGCCGAGATTTTGAAACGCATATACGGTGAAGGTGGGCATTTCATTACGTTGTCAAATCCCGCCGTGCCCGACATCGTGTTGCAATACACGACGTTCAAGCAGATCACCGACGACATTTCCGACGCGCGCGTTTACGGTGGGATACATTTTCGAACCGATCAGGTCGCAGGCGAGCGCTTGGGAAAGGCTATAGGCAAGGCCGTGTACAAGCACAACTTACGTCGCATGCACGATGACGACTGATCACTCAGCTCCAGAGCGACATGTGCAAGGACTCAGGTTCAGTGGCTCAGCGTCGAACGCTGCATTGCGAACGTTGCGCCGGATGCTCCGCAAAGCAGAAGAATGGAATCTCATTGGAAGAGTTCCGGAATTCAGGCTGCTGACTGAGCACGGGCGCGCCCCGACTGACGGCCTCCCAATGTTCACTTCTGCGGGAAGGAGTTCTCGGTGCGAGCGTAGCGGCTACACCGACATAAGCCCAAATCCATACGTGTCGAGAAGCTCACCCAAGAGCTTGGCGTTTCGTGACTCTAGGAGTGAGCCGGCCTTTGTGACCTTGAATACCGAGGTGGGCAAATCGAACAAGGCACATGCTAATCGAGCAAGATCGTGACGTGTCGGATACAGAATCCCATGCGCTCCCACTGGGTGACCCCGAAGAGCAGCGGACCACTTCTGCGAGACCGAATGCGATCCCGTGAGGAGACGAGCATCGGCACCTATCCGAGCCAGTCCACCTGATCGAGCCAAATCAATTAAGGTGATGGGCCGCGTAAGGTCCAGGTAGGCCAGATGGCGGATGTGTAACTCGGTTGCTGTTATGAATCGTATCCCGGTGTGTTGGCCAAAAGTTTCGATGAAAGCACAATGTTCGTCCAATCCGGTGTAGAGCACCCCATAATTGGAGTCCGGAGAGTCAAATCGATTGCTTGTAGTCTTGCCGAAGAAAATCGGATCTAGGCTCGCGGAATGGAATCTGGAGAGACGCTGTCCGGGAGGCAATGTGTGTATCAGCGGTTGAGTAGATACAATACCGGCTATCGGTTCGGACAGCTCACCTGGGTCAGTGCTCATGCTGCCCCATGTTCGCCGAAAGCGCGAGCAGCCTCGATCACGCCCTTTGTTTCGCCTCGTCTAAGGGAATCGAGTGGCGATCTTCCATTCAGCCGGTCATTTGGGTTAACAAAAAATGTAACTTGCATCCAGCCGTCGTGCGACCTGAGCACCTCTAACGTCTGTTCCAAGCCCGCCACAGTCGTACTGTTTTCAAACTGCCATGCTGGATATGCGTAACCACGCCTTCCCAGTGCCAGCCCTATTAGCTTGCCCTGTCTGCGTCGCTTATCGACCGCCTGTCGCGAGATGCGAAGCAGTTTAGAAACCTCGCCGACAGAAATCGCCCCCCCGTTTGCCTTGATTAGCTCCTGTTGCATCGTCGCCCCTCGCAACTTCGCTGCAGATAAGGGATCCTTATCTAGAGACTCTGCGAGTGCTGGAGCAGCAGCGAGCGCATCCACAAGGACGAGGTAATCATTAGGCGCCGCGCTTGCTTCCTCCAGCCTAATCGGCGAGAGATCACGATCGAGTTCGGCGATTGCTCTCATCGCTCGAGCTGCAAACGTTACATTTTTCGATTTCGACAGCGACTCGAATCCATCTTTCAAATGGCGAGATCCTGGCTGTCGGGTGTACTTAAGTTCGACCACGATGTACTCACCACTCAATTCCGTCACAACATCAAAGTTGTCGAGGAGCAAATGCATCTTCTGCCTACCGCTCGTCAACATGAGTAGATCCGAAGTGGCTCGCATCTTCATTTTTGCGTGCGCTCGTGAGCTAACGACCAATCCTGGTCCTGCATCTCCTAACAGGCGCTTGATACGAATCGAGGCTTGTAATGCGCTCGGGACGTTTGAAAGCCAATCCTGTAGAGCGTGCTGTACTTCGTCAATGGAAACCGGATGTACAGTTGTCGAAGTGTCCATGACCCCTCTTGGTTGTCATGGTTATTATCACACACAGAAATATACTTAGTCAACCAGTACATTACATTACATGGTGGAGAGTTTGCGCTTGAGAACAGCGCAAGCCCTCAGCTAAGGACGGCCAGGTAACTGCCAATCCCTTTGCGGATTCGTGGGAAGCCGACAGAGGGCCGCGAAATGATGCTGGTACGTACTGGTCTATCGAAGAGATCCGCTCCGCCCCATAGAATAGCTGGGGATGAGGGATGACCATTCCGTGCGCGATCCTAAGCCCGTGCGCCTGAGTCCATGAAAGCGAAAATCTACCCTGACCCTAAACCTTATCCCGAGAACGTGCGGCTCCTCATCTTGGACCTGGACGCCTTTCTCTACCCTTACGACAAAGCATATCGAAATGCCGTCCTGCGAGCCTGGCGGGCGATAAAAAAGGAATACGGCCTTCCCATCTTCCGAAGGAAGGTAGCGCAAAAATTGATTGAAGAGGCAAAAGAGGAAGCGAATAAGAATCCGGATGACGCTTTATGCCAGCACATCGGCAAGCTGGCGGGACGCCTGGAGAGCCAGGGCCTGCCCGGCGCCTCTGTGATCGGCATGCTGGAAACCTACTATCGCGGGGCGAGGGCAGCACGTTCGGAAGAAAACCTTCAGCATGATCAGTCCCTTGATCCACCTTACAAAGACATGATCGCCATGGCCTTCAATCTGAGGCTGCTTCAGGACCAAAAGAGCAAGAAGGGGACCAGACTCACACGCCTCGAACTGCAAGAAAAAATCCTGGCAGGAGAAAAGGGGATTACGCGGCTGTGGAATAGGCACATGGGCACAGGGTTCCTCCGCGCCGATGCGGGACTGGCGAACAAGATACTGCGGCTAACGGAAGCTGGGGTTGTGGTCGCAGTCCTCACGCATTCGTTTAAGCAGGGAGAGGGGGAGGCGATGGAAAAGCTGGAAAAGCTCGGTCTCAAAGGGGTGATCCCCGAGCCCAATATTTTTGGGCTGGAAGAGATTTCTCCCTATAAAAAGGGCGAGCATCCGGAGGTTTTTGAGAAAGCGCTTGCAGCCATAAACAACATGCGCGACCCGGCGGACCCGATTAGGCCCTTCGAAACAATCATGGCAGAAGATACGATCGGCAACCTGCGGGGTGCAAAGAAAGCTGGCATGCAAACCGTGTGGGTGCCGCGCAGAAACAAAGATATGCCGGAGCATCCGTCACAGAAGCTGCAGAAAAAGCTCGCTTCGGTCGATCATATCTACGCTACGCCCCATCAGTTTCTGGATGCGCTGGATGCTACGATCCGTGCTTGCAGAGAAACACTGTAAGGCGCTGATATTCTCATTCCAGAAAGCGGCGTTCACCTATTCCGCGACTGGATGTCCAGCTGGCTTTCGCCCTTTCGCAAACCGCCGGGCCACCAGTTCCAATCGCCTGCAATGCGAAGGAGCGCGGGACCGATCACGACACGGACGAGTGTGGCGTCAATCAACACGGCGACCGCCAACGTAAATCCGATCATCTTGACGACCAGGAAACTTCCGAAAGTGAATGCCGCAAACACCACGATCATGATCGCGGCGGCGCTCGTTATCAGGCCCGCGGTTCTGGCCATCCCCTCGGGGATCGCATCCATTTCACTCAGCCCGCTCCTCCTGGCTTCAAGAACGCGTGCAACCAGAAATACCTCGTAGTCCATGCTTAATCCGAAGACGATGGCAAAGGTGACGATCGGAACCAGGGGAAACACGCTGCCGGTTCCCTCAGGAACTCCGAGGAATCTGCTCCCGTGTCCGTTTTGGAAAACGAAAACCAATGCTCCGAAAGATGCCGCGACTGAGACCAGGTTGAGGGCGATGGCCTTCAGGGCGGCGAAGATCGATCGGAATCCACAGAGTAGCGCAAGGAGCGTTCCCCCTACGACCAGCGCCGTTACCGGCAGAAAGTGGTCTCTGATAATCGTTTCGTAATCGGCGTTGAGTGCCGGGATGCCCCCAACCAGAAGCGTTGCGCCGGGCACTCCGGTTAGAGCTAGCGCGCCGGTCTTGCGGAGTTCCCGCACCCAGTTGACCTGGTCGCGCAGGGAGACCGAACTCGCGGGTAAAACCTCAAGCACGGCTGCTCGTCCGTCACTACTCAGGAACGTTCGGCGCGTCTCCCGCGACAGTTCAGGAAGGTTAGCAAGGTTACTCTCGGCAATCGAAGTAATAGAAATCACGCGGCCAGAGCGAGGGTCGCTCGCAAGGTGCTTAGTGAGACGATCCAGCACACTCCACCCCGCGTCAGTTTGCGCGATGGAATCCGTTGGAAGGTCGACAATAATGCGCATCGATTCAACAACGCCCTCCCGATCCATCCGCCTAAGGGTGTGGAGCGCATGGACAGATTCCGCCGCCGGCGGAAGCCAGTCCCCTTGGGGGATACTGGTATCCAATCGTCTGACCTGCCCGGCGAGCAGAAGCAGAGGAGTGCCTGCCACGAAGAGGGCAAGCCAGGGATGTGCGACAATCGCCTTTCCCCATTGCCGCCAGCGATTTCCCGAACGCTCGGCCCGATGCACATCCAACTTTGGAGTAAAAGGCATTCGGCCGATATCAATCCGCGGACCGAGCAACGCCAGCACTGCCGGAACCAAGGTATTTGTAAGCAACACGCTGATTCCCGCCACCAGGAATCCCGCGATACCGATGGAACGGATTTCGCTGATCGGAACCGTCAAGAGGGCCAGGAATCCGATGGCTACCGTCGAAGCTGAAATCAAGAGCGTGCGACCTGCCTGACGTGCCGCGATGACCGACGCCGCGGGTCCGTCGGACCCGGCGGAAATCGCTTCCCGGAAGCGACTGACCATGAGAAGCGCGTAGTCGACTCCTAAGCCCAGGCCCAGCATGGTGGCCAAATTCTGAACCAGAATTGACAAGTGCCAGCGCTGGGCCAGGAATCCCGCGATTGCCAAAGTGGTCGCGATCGCAAGCTGGCCAACCGCCAGTGGAATCACGGCAGCCATCAGGCTTCCGAAAGCCACCAGCAGAAGTACGAGAGTCGCGGGGATCACCAGAGTTTCGCCGCGTTGCACGTCGTCGGCGCTCGCTTTTCGAATATCGAAATTCAGTGGTATCTCGCCGGTGAGTTCGAGGTTCGCCCTGGGATAGCGACTCTGCAGTTTATTTGCCAGCGAGTTTGCCAACTGGTGGAGCTTCGGAACCAGCGACTCCACGGGACCGTTGGCCGATGAGAGTCCCACGAGTACAAACGTTCCCCCTCCCCGGCCCAGAAAGATCGGATCGCGCAACTCGAGATAAGACACCACGCCCGAAACCCCGGGCTGCTCTCTCAGTGATGTTACGATGGGTTCTAACGCTTGCTCGCCTTCCTCGGAATGCACAGGCGGAAGTCCCTGGATCACCAGAACCACACGGTCCACGAACGGCGACCGAAAACGAGTGGCCAGTTCCTGCTGAACTGTTGCAGCCTGGCTCCCCTCGACGCGAGTGGCAGTCTCGAGGTATCGCTCGGCGTGAAAAGAGAATGGGAGAAGTGCGATAGTTGCTGCGAGGACGATCCCGGAGATCCAAAAACGGCGCACATGCATCGCACTCATCATGTCATAACAAGAGCGTCGTCACGGAAACTTTCCGCGAGGATACACTTGCGCAGGAATCACAAAAGTAGCCATATAAATCTGCTAAACTTTTTCCATCGGCTTTGGAAGATCAACTCGCACGCTGCTGTTTTTCGGAGTGACGCTCGGGCTGCTCGCCGTCGTCCCCCCTGCCGTGACCCAATCTGGAGTGTCAGACTCGCGCTTTGGCCTCTGGACGCTCATCTCTGCGGACTCGAGCCTGAATCCTCCGAACCGGCTTTCCATTACACGTTCGAATGACGGGCTGCACGTGGTCATGTCCGGCGAAACCCATGTCGATTTCACTGCGAATCGCAACGGACACGAAACGTCCGCGCCAGGCAATCTCGGTTTCAATCAAATTGAGCTGCACAGGATCGATAAGAGGCAAGCCGAGGTCAAGCAGAAAAAGGACGGAACCGTTGTGGCGACGATTCGCGAAAAACTTTCAAAAGATGGAAACGAGCTAACGGCTGCGACGGCGACCGTGGGCCACCCCGATCGCATCACGGTGTGGACGCGAAGCGGAGGTGCGAAGATCGCCAATGACCTGTTCGCGGGCGAGTGGACCCAGGACCTCAGCAAGACTCGTTTGCGGCAAGGGTTAGTGCTCAAAATCGAGGCGGACGGAAGCGGCGGGGTACGTTTTTTCGGCGACTATAGCTACACCGCCCGTTTTGATGGAAAGCAATACGATCTAAAGAACTCGCGCAACGACACCGTGACGCTTCAACTTGTCGATCCGCACACCGTGGATGCGATTTACCGGCGGGACGAGCAAGTCACGCAAAACGACAGGTGGCAGGTTTCCGCGGACGGGCAACAGATGACACTCTCAACCACAGGAACGTTGGAATCGGGGCAACACCTAACCGAGAAACTCGTATTTAAGAAGTAGCCGGAGTTACATCTTAACGGTCTGAAAGCCGGATCGCTCTGAGGTCATCCGAGTGCGAGCGAGTTTTCGTCAGCTAGCCAGCTTGCCGAGGCGCATCAACTTTGTGCTGAGTGCGAATACGGCAAACTCAAGGGCCGCGAACCCAACACGAAATCGGGATTACGAACGCTCAATTTCGCCGGGGACACTCGCCATAGGTAAATCGCGATGCCCAGCAGAGTGCAATGTAGAAGTACAAACCAAGGAAAGAATTTTCGATCCCGTTTCTGAGAAGAGCACACTAGCCCCAGCAGGAATATACCTGCGGGAAAACAACAGAGAAACGCGAATCGGCACAAATCTGAAAACCTAGGCCAGCAAAAACAGTAACTCAACAACACGGTGGTAAACGTTACACCAAGAACGAGCCATAGCAAACGCGTCTGTTTTGCTGTCAGCGCTGGCCGTGGAGACCCCGCCCCTCGTAGATTTAGCGGCTCTGCGCGCATCTGAACAGATGCTCCATTTGAGCAAACTTCAATATCAGCTAACGGTCAGGCCTTAACTTCGCTCAATGCCCCGCTTTAGTCCCAGACCTGCTACGAGGCTTCGATCTTCCGAGTCACCTCAACGCACTCCGGATCTGCAGCCGCGGCCAGGCATTGTAGGCATTCGGGACCACAATCCATACTTCTTCGATGGATCTCTTTGTTCCGTTCATGCGCGTAGATCGGTGACATCGCGCTGGTCTCACGAGCCGCGACCGAAATAATCCCCTTGCGGTACATGAATTTCAGAATGCCGTTGACTGTATCTTCCAGAGACGAGTCCGCTTTGCCCCACACAGAGGCATCCCGCGCCATTTGATAAGAAGAGTTGTCATAGCGTTTGAACTCCATCGCGGAGATGTTGTCGACCGAGCCCACCAGAAAATCGAGCAGGGGAAACAGAAGGTCCTCCTTCCTACATCTCCGGATCAACTCGGGAACGAACTCGGGAAGGCTGAAGCTTTCGAACTGCCGGCCGGTCGCTTTGGTAATGAGCCGGGTAATATCCGTCATGTTCGAATAGTCGTCGCGCACGACATGGTAAGTCTTATTACCTGTGCCGGGAGTGGTAGAGATCGCAACGATGTTGTTGGCGACGATGTCCGCCGGAACAAAGCTGACCTGGTTGAGAGTATCGACGCCAATGCCGTGATTCACCATGAACGCAACCAGGCGGACGGCGATATCGAAGTTGTTGCCTCCGCCCGTGATGGAAGGGCTCACCAGAGCCGGGCGGAAAATCCGCGCGGAAAGTCCCCGGCTGCGCGCGTCGACAACTAGCTGCTCCGCAACCCATTTCGATTGGCTGTAGCCAAAATCGAGAAGCTCCATATTCTCGTTCAGGTCGGTCTCATACAAAACTGATTTGACCGCCCAGCCAAATACGAAGGTCGTCGAGACATAGTTGAACTCTTTGCACCTTCCTTCGAACGCCAATCTCACGACCTCATTGGTTCCGAGCACGTTCGCATCGCGCATCAGGTCGTAGTTGAACAGGTAGTTCACGGTCGCACCATTATGGAAAACGGTGTCGATTTCACTGGCAAGGAAATCCCACGTGTCCTGCATCAGGCCCAGCTTTGACTGCCCTAGATCGCCGCAGATGGGGGTCACGCGCGTGTCGAACATCTCCATCAGCCCTGCCGCGCACGGGCCCATGGATTCCATCGCAGCCTTCAATCTTTGCTTGCCCTGCTTTTCGTCGGAAGATCGGACGAGAACGTAGATCTTCGCCCGCGTCTGTTCCAGCAAGCTCTTAATGAGGAATGGCCCAATGAAACCGGTCCCACCCGTGAGCAGCACCTGATTGAGCGCAGGTATTTCCGGCATGGGCGAAGGCACCGAGGGCTCGAAGATGAGCTTTCTGTCGTTGCTCATCATCTTTTTCTCAGCGGCGCACTGCTCCTCACGGAAAGCCGCAAGGGAATGATGGAGATGAACCACTGCCTCTTCGGGCGCGCTCTGCAGTTGTTCGGCTAGTCCGAACAGCTCGGCTACGCTGACACGCTGAATGACGCCGATATCGACCTGCCTTGCCAGCATCTCGGCGCCTTGATCTTTCAGCAGTTCCTTAAGCTCGTGCATGAACACAACAAGATCCAGGGAATCCAGGCCGGCTTCGACGAGGTTGTACGATTCCGCGCCGGTCAGGTTGTACCTGGCTTTCAATTCGGCGAAAGTGGAATGCATGTCGGAATCGGACACGCAGCTCCCGGCGTCTTTCTCGCGGGAAAAGTCGGAGAGAATAGTGAACTGACCTTGCAGCCACATCTGCTTGGTCTTGTGACGCATGATCTTCCCCGAACTCGTTCTCGGGATCGCACGAGGAGCGATGAGGCACATCTTCGCCACTTCCACGTTGAGATAATTCCGGACGGCGGCGGCGATCTTTCGTGCCTCGGGAGGCGCCTTAGGATTTTTGACTTCTGCGACGATCGCCAGGGCAGGTTCGCTCTCTTCCTGAACCTGGAACGCAGCGACGCAGTTGTGCCGGATCAGACTGGATGATTTCTCCACGACGTGCTCAATGTCCTGCGGGTAATAGTTCTGCCCGCGGAGAATAATCATGTCCTTGATGCGGCCGCAGACGTAGAGTTCGCCGTTGTGAAGGAATCCCATGTCGCCGGTCCGAAGATAGCCGTCGTCATAGGGAGTGTCATCCACAAGCCGCGCCCGAAACTGCTTCAGAGTCAATTCAGGATTGTTCCAGTAACCCGGGCACTTGCCGTTTCCGGCAACCCAGATTTCGCCGATCCGCTCTGGCTTAAGAGCGAAATGCCCTTCCGGATCTACGATCTTAAGGTCGAGACCCGGAAGTGGGGTTCCACAACTGACAATTTGCGTGGCCGCGCCGATTTCTGAGACCTCGGTCGTCATCCGTGCTTTCCCCAGCGCGAGGGCGCGCTTGTTGACGGAAACGATGTTGCGACCACCGAGTGAGACTGCCAGAGTATTCTCGGCCAGCCCGTAGGCGACGTAGAAACTCTCGGACTTGAGTCCATGAGGCTGAAACGCTTCTAGAAACCGGGTGTAGGTATCCGGCTTTACGGGTTCCGCAGCGCACATCAATACGCGGAGTGAGCTGAGATCACAAGCCTCCAGGCTTTCTTTGGAAAGCCTCCCCGCGCGCAAGCAATAGTCGTAGCCGAAGTTGGGCGCAGCCGTCGCAGTCGCGTGATAGGTAGTCATCGCATCGAACCACAGGATCGGCCTCTGAATGAAGTCCATGGGAGCGAACCCGTATGTTGCGCCACCCTTCAGCGCTGGATATAGGTAGCATCCAATCAGTCCCATATCGTGATACTGCGGAAGCCAGGAAACGACGACTGGCGCGGGATGGTCGATCACGAGCGGATAGGTAGTGAGGATATTTTCGTGCGTCACGATCACGCCCTTGGGCTCCATCGTCGAACCCGACGTGTACTGGAGAAACAAGATTTCCGACGGATCGACAGGTGGCCGGCCGGAAATCGTCTCCACGAAATCTTCAGTAACGATCCACGGAAGACCGGAAATGTAATCTACGTCTACGCCGGATGCCGAAACTCCACTTCTGGCAAGGTTCGTCTTGAGGGATGCTTGGTAGTCTCTGCTTGTTAAGATCCCAGCGGCCTGGCAGTCCTTTGCGATGTGGACCATCTTGTATAGGGCGCTCTGGAAGCCACGCGAACTTGGAGGATAGACCGGTACGGGGATCAATCCGGCGCGCACGCAGCCAAAGAATGCGCAGATCATTTCGAGCCCCGGCGGGTAGGCCAGGAGCAGCCGGTCGCCTGCCGCGAAACGGTCCCCTTTCCTCAAATGTCCGGCAATCGCTTGCGCCCGGTGGAGGAACGATGCGTAGGTGTAGCTTTCGATTGGATCGCCGTTTACGTCGAGGTACGAATAGAGGAGTTTGTCCGGGTGCTCGTCTGCCAGCCTATCCAGCTGGTCTAAAATTGATGCCATCATTAATCAGCGATCCTCCAGGGTTGAATGGTGTAGACGAAACATTTCGCCCCAGCGAGCACGGTGAAACACGACTGAGTTTCGAAGTGCAGACCTGAAATGTCCGATTGGGAGAATGTACGCGTAATTTTTTTCCCAGCATAAGTGTCACGCCCAACCCGCTGGGGAACGGATGCTCTCCTTATTGCCGCACAGGGCGCGAAAGAGACCTCGCAGATCGACGCCACGCTTCCATGGCTCGATGCAAGAAGGACCCGCTCGTTACGGTTCATTGGTGTGGTTGTATGTTAGCAAAGCATTTGGAAAATGCCATGCCTCATTGCTACCACGAACCAGACGCAGCCTCGGCATTTGTCCTCATTTCCGAATTTTCTTGATAGCGCTTAAGGGCTCGCACTAGAATTTCACCTCAGGCTGTCGACGGCGCGGCGACGATTTTGCTGCGGGTCAGGGTCACGGATGCGCTATGTGGAACGCGCCGGGCTCAATTACCATGATCGCGGAGGCGCCGGTGACGTTCGAGACCGAAGCAGTGGTTCCTCAAGAGCACGAGTTAGCGGATCTTGTACCCTCGGAAACCTCAGCGCTGCCGATTATAGAGCCAGTCGGCGGTTCTTCTTCCTTCCCGAAAGTCTTACGTAGCCGCCTGGATCGGTTTTTTGCCGATCACAACATTTCCCCCAAAGCGGACCGTACGATGCGGGTCAAGATCGCTGCGGGTCTGGCAATCCTGGGGGGCAGCTGGATTGCTCTGTATGCGCTCAGGCCCGATTCATGGAAGTTTGTTGCTCTCTATCTTTTAGGCGGCCTCGCGCAGACCTTCCTTTTGCTGAACATAGCCCATGACAGCAATCACAACGCCATATCGTCCCGGTCCGTTGTCAACAAAACCCTGAACTACGTCTTCGATCTGTGCGGCATCAGTTCGTACATGTGGCGGATCCTCCATCATCGAGGCCATCACTCCTGCATCAATCTCCATGGCGAAGACGACGCTCTTTCAGGACGCGGCATCTTTCGCTTTACACCCTATGAATCCCGGTTGCCGTGGCACCGGTTCCAGCACATCTACGCGTTGTTCATTTATGCGATGTTCTCTCTCGATTACGTGTTTTTCAGGGACTTCCAGTGCTTTTTCTTTCCGACCCACGACTATCTGAGACGTACCAAACATTCTCTGCGCGAATACGCGATTCTCTTTGCCGGCAAGGGCTTCTACCTCACTTACATGCTTGTTCTGCCGGTGATGGTGCTGGGAAAATCGCCTCGGCTGGTCGCCGGGTCGTTCCTCCTGGTCAATTTGATTGTCGGTTTAACCGTTACGCTCGTGTTCCAGTCGACGCACACCATCGACAGCACCTACTTTCCCTCGAACCGTGATGAGTTTGACAGCGGTGTGTATCACATCTTCGCGACCACGGCCGATTATGCGACGGAAAGCCCACTCCTCGGTTGGCTCGTAGGCGGACTCAACCATCACGTCGTCCATCACCTGTGCCCCTATGTGTGCCATACCCACTATGCTCCATTGACCAGGATCGTGAAGGAGACTGCCGAAGAGTTTGGTGTTTCCTATCGGCAGAACCCCACCATGACGGCCGCGGTGCTGCATCATCTGATACTTTTGAAGCAACTTGGGAACGAAAACTGATTCTGTGCGTTTATCTCTATAGGTATGACCCAGCTACCACTTCCGACAAGTGACGTGAAATTCCCTGCGGATCGAGGCCAGTATCAGGACGCCTGGGTATGAGCTCATCAACGCCTGTCACCGTTGTGTCCCGATTTCGCTGCTTTGCGGATTCTCGCGCAATGGCCCGCAATCCCGTGCAGGTTTTATCCCGGTATAACGAAATCTACGGCGACACATTCTGGCTCCGAATCGGTGGTCTCAGGGATGCGATGGTTACCATCGATCCCGCGGTCATTCAACACGTGCTGAAGACCAACGCGGAGAACTACCAAAAATCCGAAATTCAAGTAAAGCGGATGGGCCACTTCCTGGGGAAAGGTCTGCTCACGACCCACGGAGAAGCCTGGCGCACACAGCGGCGTCTCATTCAGACGGGCTTCGAGCGAAAGCAACTCGATGCGCTGTCGTCGATCATGCAGGACTCTCTTACCGAGTCGCTCCTGGATTTCGACAGACAGGTCCGTCGTGGCCCCGTCGACATCTACACCCACCTGATGAAAATTACTTTCACCATGGTCGCCCGATCGCTATTTGGCGCACGGTTGAAGGATGAAGACATTGATCTGGTCAGCCACACCATTTGTACCGTCCAAGAGTTCATCGTCCGGCAAACGCTTCAGCCCTATCTCAATCCATGGTTCGCCGTCTCAGGCAAACTGCGCAAACACGAAGACATGCGAACCCGAGCGGATTCCGTTCTGCTCGAATACATCAAGAAGCGCCGCAATGAAGCGCCTGGCCACGATCTGCTGCAGACTTTGATGGATGCGCGTTACAGTGATGGCAAAGGCATGCCCGATGAACTCATTCTGAGCGAGAGCATGCAACTTCTGGTTGCTGGCCATGAAACATCGTCGAATGCACTGTCGTGGCTTCTTTATCTTTTGAGTACGCGTCCAGATTGTCTCGAAAGGGTCCGACAGGAGTTTGATTCCGTACTCGGCGATGCGCCGCTGACCTACAGCGACGTTCCCAAATTCGAATTTGTGACTCAGGTCATTTGCGAGGCGCTCCGCCTATACCCGCCATTTTGGATGGTCGACCGCATGGCGGTCGCAGACGACCGCGTGGGCGACGTCGCTATACCCCGCGGATCAATGGTCATTGTGTACGTGTACGGTGCGCACCATGCTCCGCGCTACTGGCCGAATCCGGAGAGTTTCGATACGGAGCGTTTCACCAAAGCAAACGACAAGCTGCGCACACCCTGCACTTTCCTTCCCTTCGGGGCCGGCCCGCGAGGCTGTATCGGCGGAAATTACGCGATGCTGCAGATCCTGATGATCTTGAGCGATCTGCTCCGAAAGTACGACTTTCAGTTGACTCCGGGCCAAACGATCGACGCTCGTCCCATGGTTATCCTACGGCCGAAGCACGGAATCCGCATGATGTTCACCAATACCATCGCGCCTGCCCCATCCATCGCGTCAGACGCGATCCGGTCTGGAACGAACTTGAGTTGTAAGGCGTAAACATTGAGACGTCATTCATTGAAGAGCCCGGTTCCGGCGGGCAGATTGTCATGATGCGTTCATTGAAGCAGTGTATCGGCCCGATATGTCGGCATTGACGAATAGTCAAATCCCGATTGCTCCCGAATGACGCTAGTGTTTTATCGGAAGGGCGCGCGCGAGAACGAGTGCGTGTGAGGACAATGCTCTGCGCGCTTTTGATAAAACCGTTAGAAGGAAGCCGCTTGTGTTTGCGGCGGACGCGGTCTATGGGAATTCAATCGATTTGGAGCTGGAAGTCATTGCAAAGAAGGGAGTTGCGCGAAAAGCTTGTTATTGATGCTCGTCAATGTACTGCTCCCGGCGTTCACCCCGGTGATGGTACGCCGCGGCTGTTCTTCTTTCAAGCGCAGATACGCTTGCACCTTTACACGCGGCAGCGTCCGCCGCGCCAGCGGCTTCGTTCTGACGGGCAGTCCGGAATTTATCCGCGAAGTCGAGATCTGGGAGGAAGTCAGGGATGGGTAGGCAGGATGATTGCGAAGGACCGGTTACGCCGGCTGTGAATAATAATTCACATCACACGGGGGGAAGAATGGCAATCGCGCAAAACTGTGGCACTGGACAATCGTCTGCGGAACTTCGACTGAGTGACCGCTTGACGCTAGGATTGATTGCAATTGGAGTGATATTTGCTGCACTGGGTATGGGCGAAGCCGTATATCGATTCGCGTTCCTCGATTTCGATGGAGCAACCGATCGTCTTCCAATCGAGACATTGTTCGGGCTAGTTTTCGCATGGATGGCTACGAAACTTGCCCGCAGAATTTACGAGCACCGAATGGAAACATCAGCGAAAATCACCTTGATTCGGGATCGCAATTACAAGATTCGTCGCGCGGTAGAGGCGATCAATCCCGTCCCGCATCCGAGCAGTCAACAAGCCATTCGGGTGATTCGGGAAGAGGTGGATCGAATTGAGTGGGCATTGACCGAGGTCATATCTCGGTAGAGGCGAGGTCGGCGTGAACAAGTCATCCTCCGACTCGTTGCTCGGCGCCACCCTTCCCGCAAAACGAGTGTCACACAAGGTCGACACGCTCTTGTCGTCGTGAGTTGGCGCAAGACGCATTGTGCGGACATCACCATATGATCGCAGCTTGGATTGGCGCGTTGTCCACCTGTATATGGGTCTACTTGCTCGCCGTCAGGGGCCGATTTTGGCGAATGACGAGCGCCGCGACCGACATGAAACTGCCGTTCCCGTCAGCTCCCCACGTTGCAGTCGTAGTGCCAGCGCGCAACGAGGCGGATGTCGTTGGACGGTCGATCCAGTCATTGCTCGAGCAGGATTATGTCGGGCGACTACATATCTTTGTGGTGGATGACCACAGTTCGGATGGGACGGCGAGTGTGGTGCGCAAGGCCGCGGCAGACAAGGACGAACGGCTCACGGTCACTTCGGCGATGCCTCTGCCAACGGGTTGGACGGGAAAGATGTGGGCGCTGGCGCAGGGAGTGGAGCAAGCGGCGGAGTTCAATCCCGCTTACTTCCTGTTCACAGATGCAGACATCGTCCATGCACCCGACAGCATTACATGTCTGGTTGCGCGCGCACAAGCGGGCAAACTTGACCTGGTGTCGATGATGGCGTTGTTACGGTGCTCGTCGCTGGCCGAGCGCGCACTCATCCCGGCATTCGTGTTCTTCTTTTTCATGCTCTATCCGCCGGAATGGGTGAGCGACCCCAAACACGAGACTGCGGCAGCTGCCGGTGGTGACATCCTCGTTCGCACCGACGCGCTCGCGAGGATCGGGGGAATCGCCGCCATTCGAAACGAATTGATCGATGATTGCGCATTGGCCCGGAAAATCAAGCAAAATGGCCGTGTGTGGCTAGGATTAACGCCGAACACATGCAGTATCCGTGGCCACCAGACATTCGGCAGTGTTGGCCGCATGATTTCGCGCACGGCGTTCTACCAATTACGGCACTCAGTTTGGTTGCTGGTCGCAACAATTCTTGGACTCGCAATTACCTACCTGGTGCCAGCGATTGTGGCTTTCTTCGGCGGATGGGCGACGCTTTGGGGTGGCGCGGCCTGGCTGCTGATGAGCACTGCATTCTGGCCGACCCTGCGGTTCTATTCGCGCTCGCTGTTGTGGGCACCTCTGCTGCCTCTCGTCGCGTTGTTTTATATGGGCGCCACAATCCATTCCGCGGTTCGATACTGGCTCGGTCGCGGTGGTGAGTGGAAAGGCCGCGCGCAGGATATAAAGACCCACCTCGCTGCTTAGTCTGCCGTGACGACAATACATCAGGGATCCCGAAAATCCGGTAGTGGTTCAGTTTGAATGTGCTGCCTTTAATGTTTCCAAAATTGAACTACTCCCGAAAATATCGAAACACTCCAGGCACACAGTCCGCTTGTGGGAAATATGGCTGTTTGCGCCGATCACTCCCAAAATACGTCGTCCACAGGCACCACATGGGCAAGAAGTCGGCTTCTCGCCGAGGTGACTTAGTCGCTGCGGCCATGGGCGCCGATGTGTCGCGACTGTGGCCCTCAGACCCCACTCTCCGTGCGGCATTTGACGGAAACTTGCAGTCGAAAATCCGCTGCGTTACCTCGTCCCAAAACGTAACGCGGTACAACGAGCCGCGTAAGCCATTGCTGCTCATTGGTTTGTGCTGGTGCCGGGAGGGGGAGTCGAACCCCCAAGGTACCAAGTACCGGCGGATTTTGAGTCCGCTGCGTCTGCCAGTTCCGCCATCCCGGCTCTACTTGCAAGTTCCTGATTGTACGAGCTGTTTATGGCTATGTTCCCTTTTCATTTAAAATGACGAATGTGCAACTGTGTAAGAAAGTGTGTCAGTTTTCCCGGATTTCCACAGTTCGTTGTCATTTTGCCCGTGAAGCGCTGCTGGCGATTCTAGGGCTAAGAGTCCATTGCCAAGTCATAAGAAAGCACCCGCACGAGATTCTACCACTTCATTAAGAGCTGCTATCGTTTGATTTCACGCGAAGCGGACTTCCCGTTCGAAAGAACAGCACCAGTACGAGCCAACGACACAAGCAGTTCGAACTTTACAGGTCGTGGATATTCTTGCGCGTACAACAGAAGCTTGTCGGGATCAAGCTTGCGGAGGTCGAACTGGTCGGTGATTGCCTCAGTTCCCCGCTTTCGCGCTCAAGTAAAACCAGTCCAACAGAGCCTTCTCGGGTTCTGCAGTGTTGTGAAATCGGCAGACGATGTCACACCTTGATTCTTGCGTGACGCGCCGCGTTTCCATCTGATTCCAGAGATGAATCCATTGCCTAGCGAAGCGATCTTCGACAAGATCACCATGTCAGCATTCGAAGGCACGCCGCTTGACTACGCGCTGCGCGACTGCGGCATTGACGCATTTGCGATCGTCGGCATTGCCATGGAAATCGGTATTGAACCGACAGTGCGGCATGGCGCTGATCTCGGCTACATACAGCGGTTGTCAAGACGCGTGCGGCTTCGGTCATCGCGATGCGGCAGAGCGTTCAGTTGCGAACCTTGAATTCGCGGGTGATGCTTTGCTTATCGATGTCGAAACGATCTGTGCCCAGTTTCGGCGCATACAAATCCTGATCGCCACCATTAGAAGGAAAGAGCTTGCATCGCTTTGTGACACGCTTACCGACGTCAATGATAAATACTGGGCAGATCAGGTGGAAATCCAGCGAGAGAGCGCGCGTTTCCATGCCCCGCAACTGTCACGGAATTCCGATGAGGAGACCACCGCTCATACCGATCGACTGCTGGTGGCCTCCTGCAAAACTGTAGTCGTAAGCGGGTTCGAGGAACCAGCCGAAACGGTGTTTGCCGGTCGGCCAGAACATGAAGTCTCCGGCTATCTCCCCAGAGATAGAGTTGGTCGCTTTCCCGTTCTGTCTGAGGTGGACCCATTCGGGACCGACGCCCAGCATGAACTCTGCCTTTCGTGATATGGTCCACGGCTTCTTGAAAAGTAGGTCGGTGTCCCATTCCGTTGACTTACGAGTGTAGAAGGGCGACACGCCTGCCTCAAGCTCCAGCCAGTTCTCTATAGGTGTCACCTCCGCTGCAAGATTCGGCGCGAAAGTTGCTGCGCCTCCGCCGAGGTTCCAGTAAGTTGCTGCGCCAGCTTCAATAATGGCGATGGGGTCTTTGTCTTCAGCGGCCTTTTGAGGATCGCCACAGGGCGCTTTACAGGAAGTCTGCCCGTGAGCAGGCGGAGACAAGAACAGAAACAGGAATGCTGCCGTGAGCGTGAACCCGTATAGATGCATTGATGTCTCCAGAGTGAGTTGTGCGTTCCAGCAGCCGCGTTGTTCTCAACGAGTGCGTAATCGCCGAGTCAGTCATCGAGCACCTTGGCTCTGCCCCTTTCACCGTAGCTACCAGTGGTGGCCGCCGGAGGTAGCACGTGAGGAACCCTGGATTGCGTCCTCCAGTTTCCCTTGAGGTTACGTAAGCGTGCACTGCTACCGCTCCCCACGGTGAGGTTTACAAATGAGGGCAGTGTGGAGCCTACTGCCCTCATCGACGGGGGAACATTTCTAGAAGTGGAACCCGAGTTGAGCCGTCAGCGTTCGCGGAGTCACGTAGTGCGTGCCACTGAAGGTGGAAAGGAAGTTGTAGAGCGCATACTTGTTAGTGACATTGATGGCAGTCACGGTAAGACTCCATCTGTAATGATCGCCTTTGAACAGGTTGTCGTCACCGACGGCAATATCGAACAGGCTGCGGGGCGCGATGCGCGGCGGCTTGTGATCATCATTTTCAGTCCCTGGAGCGGGCACTGATATGAGAGACGACCCGAACTGGGACGCAAGACATGTAAAGGGCAAAGGAACCGTCGGCGTTGCACGTGCACCGTTGCAAGTAAACCCAGCCTGGAACTCTTGATCAGCGGTCAAAGGTGTCCCGAAGGGATCTGTCATGTTAACGGCGGGCTGTCCGCCCAGCGTGGTTGATTGAGGACAATCATTGGCGGCGCCTACTCCGTAGCACGGTGACGCTCCGGCCACCAACCCGTTGTCATATCGCCAGTTGAAGCCTAGCCACGGGCCGCGCTTCCAGGGTTGATATTGGAAGTGGGTCGTCTGGTTGAACTTTTCGTCATGGTCAATGCGGAAGGGTGTGCTCCCCGAGTTAAAGGCCACCGACGGAACTGCCCCCGCGCCGCCGATCTGCGGTGTAAAGAAACGTGCTGCCACGCTCGATAAAACCACCAACGCCGAGAAGCCATGGAAATCCGGTACGCTCACGCGGACAGCATAGCCGGGAATTTTCGAGTTGTGCCAGTCAATCGGGAATGTAATCGGGGTCGCTCCCAACACGCTGAAATCGTAGGCATTGTGCGTGTATTTCCAAATGTAATCCCCGCTTATGACCGCATATTTGCCCAACGCCTGCTGCAGGCCAGCATGGAAGTCATTGCGATAGCCGGGATTGAACGGCGTCGCCCCCGCTGAGGCAGGCTGAGAACAGAGAAGAAGTGGATTCAAGACTGGATTGGCGCAGCCGGTGCTCGAAAGCACCAGATTCTCATTGAACGGACTTTCCAGCGTGCGCGCGTAAGAAACTCGGAGGATCGTATTGGTCCGCTTGATGTTGTAAGCAGCACCGAGGCGAGGCTCGGCCTGACGAGCCACCACAAGGCCGTTGTAAAGATCGCCCCGGAGTCCCAAGTTGAAGGCCCAGTTTCCTTTGGTGATCGAATCCTGAATATAGAGCGCGAGTTCCTTTATGTCTGTATGGCCGTGATATGCATACAAGCCGGTGGTCGAACTGGCGCATCCGTCAGCCGGTGATGGTGTAGATCGCGTCAGATCGTAGCAACCGAGCAATGAATCAAAACCGGGATTTGCGACGAATGGCGTCGGGTAGAGGGCTGGGTTCGTCGAGCTCGCCCCTGCGCAATTGCCGGGATTATTCAACCCGGGGTTCCCAACAAAAACTGGTACGCCATTGGCATCCAAGCACGGTGCGTTGAAATTTGGGTCGACGATTCCGAGGTTGTCGTTTTCGTTGAGAAAGGTCTGTTGATAGGTAACTCCCGCCTTGATGTTGTTGATGCCCACCACATGGGTGACATTTGCGAGGACACCCGTGTTCGCGAGTGTCCGGTATTGAGAGATAGTTTGCTGCTGCAGATTCGATGGGCCGAGGTCCGCAAATGGATTGTTGCTCGGATAGTAATTGTAGCCATCCCGTCGGACGAAGCCGCCGAAGGTAAACACGGTGGTCGGGTTGATCACCCGTGTCCAGGTTGGAGCGATGTTAAAGGTGTCAATCTTCGAGCGCTGGTCTGCGGGACCGACCGGGATGCCATTGGGACCAAGCCCGTTATTACTGACGCTAACCCCGTTCCACGGCGTCGCGTTCTGCGAGTCGTACGAATTGGGCGTCTGGAACCAGGAGCGGCTAAAGCCCAGGTTGAGGTGAATCGAGTCCTTGCTCGACAGCTGGTAGTCCACGCGGTCGAAAATATTTTCTTCGTTACCTTTGTCGTGCATCACGACAAATTCCGGTGGGTCCAAGAATCTTCCTGTATTCAGTCCGTTCGCCGTGATGAAATTTCCCCACTTATCACCGCCATAAGCAAGGTCAAAGCCGATATTCGACGAGCCAAACGATCCATAGGAAGCGTTCACGCTACCATGCGGCGTTTTTGACCCCAGGCCAGAGCGAGTGGTAGCCACGATCACCAAGCTTGTCTTGCCGCCGTACTCCGCCGGCGGAGCTCCCGGAATTACTTCAAGCGACTGAATCGAATCAAGAGGGACCTGGTTTGAAAAAACCTTGCTCTGCTGATCAGTAATCGGCTGGCCGTCTACCGAGAATGAGTTCGACGCGTGGTCGCCGAGTCCGTGAAAGAGACCATTCGAATCTGCCGACACACCAGGCGACGCCAGCGTGACCAGCGAACTTAACGAGGAGGACTGGCTTTCGAGTGGCAACTTGTTGAACAAATCGCGATCCACGTCGGTGTGCCCAGTTGGATCATTCTCCACCAAATCGGCGCCAGCTTCGACCGTTACCGAAGTGGACGAGCCAGTTACCTGAAGACTGACCTTGACGCTAGATGCCACTGCCGACCGAACTTCCACGTCCTGAGCGCTCGGGGCGAACCCCGCAGCCGTCACCGTCATGTGATATGGATTGAACGGAACGTTCGAGAAACTGAAGTTCCCTTTGTCGTCTGTCACGGTCGTGCGGTCAAAACCGCTGACCACTTGGTGAATCTGGACCTTCGCATTCGCAACCACCGCGCCTGAAGGGTCAAAGACAGTGCCATTGAGCGATCCCGAACCTGACTGCGCATAACCCTGAAGCCCGAGCGCCAAAGAGAAAACCACCACAAAAACCGCGTGAAGCGACCTCTTGTCAGAAGCCAACATGAATTCCTCCAGAGAATGTGCGTCTGTGAGATCAAAGAACTCGGACTGGAAAAGCCAGCCGGTCTATATCCAACTGAAAGGGATCTTTAGACGCTAGGAGGTGGGCGGACAGACAGCGCAAAGGCTATCAGTCGTTGCTGCGGGGCGGAAACTGGCTCCGGCCGAACGGTGGCGACAGAAACGAACATCGCCCTTAGCAAGATGATGGCGGTTTGCGGAGAAGCCGAATGGGCGGCGATACAGACCGTGCACGTTGCCGAGTCGTCAGCACTCGAATGCTGATGCGTAGCAAATGCGGCTGCTGACCAGATGGTCAGCAGCAGGCATAGACACGCTATCCGCTTCGTTATCGACTGCATGACGGCTACCCCATGGAAGCTTCGTTTGAATCTATACCAAAATGTCAAACAAACGCAACGAAGGCGTACCTAGCCGGGTATGTACACACAGGGTATGTACACACAGCCTGCCTATGTTTTGTGTTTGCTGACTGTTAGTCCTAGTGGTGGTGATAGGCTAAACCCGAGCAAAAACTCAACACGACGACGACCACTGCCCACAGAATGATCAATCGCACCCGAATGATCCCCTCCGTACGGCTCGCTCTCTTATTTCGCTTCTGACTCTTTTTGAGGATTGATGCCACGAGGTCACTGCGTCGCGCCTCCAACAGAAATGCGTGAATCCACGGAACCTTTGATCTGTGTTGATGCCGTAGCCGTGCTTCCGGTGCTCTCTGCACGTTCAGGTCACTCCCTTGTACGGAAAGCTGTTCGACGATTCCTACGGACTACTGAAAGGTCTACGAGCAAAACGGGCTGATTCTGCATTCATGGAATTCGCGCGGCAGGGCTAACATTTCGCCCGCATCACGACACCGGACAGCCCACTCAACCAAGCTCCGGTATTGGTCGAACTTATCGATATTTCCCAACCATTCCGTGCCCGATGAGCTTGTAATCACAACCACGTTCGGCACATCGCATGGTCCAACACAGCCGCTGATCGTCAGCTGAACTCGCTTCAGCAGCCCCCTCTTCCGCCATTCACTCTTCAGCCATTCCACGGGAACTTCAGGCAAACCACGTTCGAAACTGCCGCAACAGCAGCCTCGATAGATTGTGATCTGTCCGACCACGAGGCGCTTCGTTTTCAATGGACAATCTCTATCCTCGGTCACAGCGTGTGATCCGTTTCTACTTCTGGAAGCCACTTAATCCAACAGGCCATACAGGTCGTCCATTTCAAAAGGTTTTGGTGATCTGCGAGACTGCAAGAAAACTGCCGCAATCAAAATCACCAGGATCGAGAGGGCGACTAGGATTGCGCAAGCTCTGACTTTCCGACTCTGGATCACATGGGCAATGTGCATACTCACAACTCAAATTCGCTCCAACCCCGACTCATCGCCCGGATTCAGCACCACGGGGCAACAGTCTCGTGGAATTGAGGATGAATGCCAACTCTGAGGTCACGTGAATAAAGGCGGCCAATAGCGGATTCAGAAAGCCAAGAGCTGCCATTCCCACTCCTATGCTGTCCACGACCAGCGTGCCCACAAAATTCTGCATGATGATCCCGCGGCAACGTCGAGCAAGCCGCAAAGTTTCGACTAATTTCGAGAGATCGCTTCCGATCAGGATCACATCCGCGCTCTCCCGTGCAACATCAGTCCCTGATCCCATGGCGATGCCGACATTTGCCTCTACCGTGTATCTCCGCTCAATAGAACGGTCTTCAAACCCATTTGCCGCATCGTCGCAATCGCGTTCTTGGCTTCCGGACGCAAAACATCCGCAATTCGGATACTCCCAAGAACTTGTCCCGCGCGAGCGACGTAGACTTCCGACGCCCCGTCCGTACCATTAGTAGGTATGGGCAGACCCCTCGTCATTCCGTGCTCCGTCAGGAGCGAGAGACTACCCACTACAATTTCGTCGCGTTCATAGGTCACCCTGACTCCTCTTCCCCGGCGTATACGAGAATTCATCGGGCTCCACGAGTGGAACTCCTAGTTCCATGGCGCGTGCCACGACTGCCTTGGCGAGAGGATGTTCAGATTTTCGCTCCGCAATACTCGCGGCGGCGATGATCTGTTGCTCGCCAAAGCCATTCGCCGAAACGACCTCCCGGATCTGTGGGGTGCCGAAAGTCAGCGTGCCAGTCTTGTCTAAAAGCACAGTATCCACAGCAGCCAGCGCTTCTAGATAGAGGCCGCCCTTGATGATGGCCCCCTGATGCGCCGCACGGCCGATGGCGCCCAGAATGGCTAAGGGAGTTCCCGCGGCAATGCCGCACGCTCCGGCGACGATGACGACGGAAATGGTTGATCTCACGTTGTGCGTGATGATGAAGGTCAGAACTGCTGCGCCAAGTGCAAAATACACAAGGTAACCAGCCAGGCGATCCGCAGTTTTCTGGATCGGAGCTCGTGATTTCTCGGCCCGTTCGACTGCTTCAATGATCCGACCAAACGTCGTGTCGCGCCCGAGCTTTTGAGCAGTGACTTCCAGTGCCCCCGACTGATTGATGGTTCCGGCATAGACCGCATTTCCGGCGGTCTTCTCGACCGGCATGGCTTCGCCGGTGATGGCCGCTTGTTCCACGAACGAGCGACCTCCTGACACAACGCCGTCCACCGGGATGTGGCCGCCCGGTTTGACGATGACGGTTTCACCGACCCGAACTTGATCAGACGATACTTCAATCACTTGACCATTACGGCGGACTGCGACGGTTCTGGGGAGAAAGTCGAGAAGACTCTGGATCGCCTTCCGACCCCTGCCAACTGTGAGACCCTCCAAAACCTCGGCGGCGAGGACGAAGCCAGTAATGACCAGAGCGGTGAAGAACTCTCCGATCGCCAAAGCTGAGAGCAGCGCGATCGTCATCGAGAGTTCCATTGTCATCTTTCGTTCGACGATGTTCTCGAAGGCTTCCTTGAAAATGGGATATCCGCCGATCAGGGTAGCCGCGATGCCGATTACGCTGATGTGCGGAAACGGCTCCCATAACCGAAACCAGACCGCTGCCGCAGCCAAGGCCACAAAGCCAATGCGGAGCAGTTCGGCCCATTCCACACCCTGTCCGTGTTCTTCGCGTTCGGACCCAGGGTCAGGCTCGTTTAGTTCCGGGGAATCCCGGGTCTCGCTGAGATGCGGGGGGTTGGCCGGGGACTTTGCGATGATGGACGAAGAACTCATAACGACATTTCCTCCGTGGTGCGAAAGCGGTATTCCAGATAAGACTCGACCATTTCGATCACTTCATGACCACCTAGCAGAACCGTGCCCTCAAGAGCAGTGCCACTAGAACCCACCAACCGGAGCAATAAACCGATCTCATTCTGCGATCCACGCAATGAGAACAGGCATCACGGTCAACGCCGCGATAGTGGAAAACATCACACCACCTAACGTGACAGTAGCGAATCGGCCTGGGGCTCCCGAACTTGCACCGGTCAATGCGAAGGGAAGGACCCCCACGATTGCACAGAGTCCGACGAGGGAAACGGATCGAAATTTCGCTTGAGCTCCTCTGTAGCATGCATTTCGAGTCTTGCCGGACAGCCTGCGAGCCTTGGCGATCTCGGAGGCAACCATCCAAGCCTGCAGGACAGCCAGCGCAGAGACAAAACAGAAACCTGCTACCGCGCCCTGTCCAGCGTGTATGCCCCGAAGAAAAAGGGCGAGCACGCCTCCACTAAATCCCAGAAGCACAACGCTTATGACGAAGGCCATGTGCTGCCACATGATGAACTCGCACAAAAGAATGGTTTGATGATACATACCCCCATAGGTATATAGCAAGTTTCGGCATGATATCATTTGTTTGCGAATGAGTCATACGATCAAGAACAAGCAGAAGCTGATTTTGCGGAGCAAACGCATCCGGGGGCAATTTGAGGCTCTTGAGCGGGTCCTCGACGAGGAGCGCGATTGCTCGGAGGTATTGCAGATCATCAGCGCAGCAAGAGGGGCAGTCAACAGCTTGATGACTGAACTCTTGGAAGGCCACATCCGGCACCATGTGCTTGACCCGAAGCGGAAACCGAATTCGGAGCAGACGCACGCGGCCGATGAGGTGATCGACATGGTGAAAACCTACCTCAGATAGCAGGGGACGTGGCTTGGGCCGGCTTCCAATGAACGATCCGGATCAAACGCAAACTTGTTTCGACTTCCTTTTGGAGTTTCGATCACGACCCGCAACATCTGTTTGTCGGCCGGGTCGAACGGTTTGAGGCGAGTGGGATCGGCGAGGCCGTGTTTCTTGCTCATTACACCTCCATCTGCGTCATAGCGTGGATGCAGGGAGTCCGATGAGGGTTTGTTCTCAAATCCACGAAGGCAACACTACTGCCAGCGAGAGATTGCACGCGCTTTATGAGAGTTGTAGCAGGTTATGAGAGCACACTGAAACGATCCGCGTAGGCATCTGCGGTCCCTCAAGGCCAATTCTTGTTCATGGACCCCGCAAGAAATCACTGAAGTGAGCTACCGCTTGTCAGTAAGCGTTGAATGGCATCCTTCGCTCCGCCAATCACGTCACGGACGGGACCGTCAGAATAAACCGGCTTGGGCGGAGCATCTTGCTACAGTGTTCCTGGCTCATATACCGCGATGTAGTCTCATACGACCGTTGAGCGATTCCGTTCTCCGAGCAAGCGAGACAACGCTCGGCTCCTATCCCAATACTGCGCCGCTCGTACATCAGGAATACGCGCGAGGGCAGCGGTCGAAGCCGCAGCAAAATCCGTGGGTAGCACCGGCTCCCAGATCGCAAAAACCCGTACATTCTGGTTATTCATTTCCCGCAGCAATTGTCCGGTTGCAGAGGCCCCCTGCAGACAAACGGCTCAAGTGGGCGACAGCATAACGACAACGCGGATAGAGGACGCAGAAGAGTTGAACGCAGTTTTCAGCGGCGTAAGATCACCTGAGGAAAAACTGGCCAGCGGCGGCTGTAGCTTCGGTGTCGAATGTCCGCCGTAAAAGTAATATGCAGCCCCAAACGCCATCAGAAGGGCCACACCAAGAAGCGTTCGCTTTAGATTCATGATTTGCCCGCCAAAAGATCGGCCACTAAGTTGGCGATCACCGGTGGGAAGAAGATGAATGCGACGACCACAATTGCCGAAAACCACAAGAGAAAAGTGCTGATTCGGCTTGGCTTGCAATTGCATTGCTTCGCCGCCACGATCTGTAAAACCCAAAGGCAATGAGCGACAGGGATAGAACAAGCAGGTACGGTCGCAACCGGACGACAAAGGCGGATGTGCCCGCTGCTCCAGCAGCGAAGAGAAAAGGCAGCAGCGGTAGGCAGCAGCTTGACGCCACAATCTATGCCAGATCACTCACGAAGGATCGCAGTAATCCTCGGCATTGTTGGACTCGTGATCGTGATTCTTGTTTTTCAGTGGCATCGCTTGGGTACGGTGATCTGGGGGAAGAGGTCCGCCGACTGCAGGAACAAACGATCCCGCCCGGCACTTCAATGCCTGCGCACCTTCCCAAAAACTACGATGCGATCGGAGACGCACCGACGACGATGGTGCTGGCAGGACAATTGGCAGGAGATGCCTGCACGTTGACCTTGTCAGCAGCTGACGCGGAATCAAAGCAGATTGTAGCCAAGTTCAGCGTTGGCCCCGATTGACCCATCGGATTGATGACCGTCGGCTCTACTGCCTCCGCCGATGTAATCAGAGGCGAGTTCGTAGCCCATGCCGAGTGGATGTTTACGACCGATCTGACCTCGCGACAGTACTTCGAGTGGCTCGAGCGGGTGACAAGTTTCTTAGCAAAATAGTTGTTAGTACAAACTATATATGCTACGCTTTGCCTAGTATGAAGACAGGGCGTGGTTCTAAAGGGGTCCTTGAAGATGAGCGCTTAGCCGCGGATACCCGTTCATTTTATGATGCGCTTTCCGGACTCATTCGGGTCTACCAGCTTCGAGACCGGGACCGCATTTGTTGCCACGATGTGTCGGTCACACAATGCTATGCCTTGGAGACCCTGGCCTGCGAGAGAGCCGTGACTCTAAACGACCTGGCTTCACATCTCTACCTCGACAAAAGCACGACGAGCCGAGTGGTTGATGCGTTGGAACGGAAAGGCTATGTTGTTCGCTCCGAACACCCAGCAGATGGACGCGCCCTGCGTCTCAAAATAACCCCGGCTGGGAGAGCTTTACACGGCAGGATACTGAACGACATTTTGGCAGAAGAAGAGGCGTTACTGGCCGAATTTAGTCCGGAGGTGCGCCGATCCATGACCCAAGTGGTCGTCCGACTCGCAAAGAGTGCCGAAGGGTGTCTGAGCTCTTGTGGTAGTGGCTGTTGCACCAAATCGTAGAAGTTTTTTGTTGCAATGGTTGTCACTGACAACAGACTGTATTGGCTGGCGTCATGCTGAGTTCTGCAATGTCGCGGAGGGGATCTTGAAATGGGTGAAAAAGAGAAAAACAGAAGAAGTTTTCTCCAGCAGAGTGCAGCGACCGTGGGTGGACTGCTTGCGTGGACCACTCCGGGCGCTGCAAGGGAGCTTGGGGCTCCCCGTCGGGAGTACGGTGAGCGTTCCCCATTTGAAAAGTCAATTCGATATTTTCGTCCATCTGCCACTCCGGCATCAGGAGCGAGCTATACGCCACTGCAGGATCTCTATGGAGTCATAACTCCCTCAGCGCTGCATTATGAGGTGCATCACTCGGGGGTACCTGAAATCAGGCCGGAACAGCATGAGGTTTTGGTCCATGGACTGGTGGAGCGTCCCCTCATGTTCAACATGGAAGAGCTGCGTCGGCTGCCGGCGGTTTCGCGCGTTCATTTCCTTGAGTGTGCCGGCAATAGCGGCCGGGAACAGGTGGGCAATCCAGGCCCCGATCCACAAATGAGCCATGGTTTGCTGAGCTGCAGTGAGTGGACGGGCGTTCCGCTGCGAGCTGTTCTCGAAGAAACGGGGCTGAAGTCTTCCGCAAGGTGGATCGTTGCTGAGGGCACTGATGCTGGACGACTTGCGCGCAGTATTCCTTTGGAAAAGGCACTCGATGATGTCCTGCTCGCCTATGGGCAAAACGGTGAGGCGCTGCGTCCGGAGCAGGGATACCCCCTGCGCCTCATCGCGCCGGGATGGGAGGGGAACGTGAATATAAAGTGGCTGGGCCAGATCAAAGTTGTAGAACAACCTTCTATGACCGCCTACGAGACCGGTCACTATACAGACTTGATGCCGGATGGAAAGGCGAGGCAGTTTACTTTCGTTATGGAAGCAAAATCTGTGATTACACGGCCCGCTGGCGGACAGCACCTTGGGGATCCCGGTTTCCATGAGATCACCGGCTTGGCATGGTCGGGCAGGGGAAAAATCACACGCGTCGAGATTTCAACGGACGATGGTAGAAGCTGGAACGATGCGGACCTAAACCCACCGGTGCTACCAAAAGCACTTACCCGTTTCCGCTTGCCATGGCGATGGGATAGAAAGCCTGCGTCACTGCAGTCACGCTGCACTGACGAAACCGGATATCGGCAACCTACAAGGGAGGAAATTATCGCGGTGCGTGGGTTGCATGGGACTGATCACTACAACGGCATCAAGATCTGGTACGTGAAGGCTGACGGGAGCGTTAATCATGTTTAGAACATGCGTTTTTTTGGTTGCGTTACTACTTGCAACACTTCTTCTACAGTCTCGCCGTTATAACGTCGGACGAGAAGCGACAACACAGGACATCCAGGCGAAGGATATGATTGTGAGTACCGACGGTTCTGGTCTGCCGCCCGGTCGAGGTACTGCAACGCAAGGGCGTCTCGTGTATCAGGAGCACTGCGCCAATTGTCATGGCGACAAGGGCCAAGGGATGGCAGGTTATCCCGCTCTGGTAGGAGGACTAGGAACATTAGCTACTGATAAACCCGTGCGAACTATTGGAAGCTATTGGCCCTATGCAACTACCGTGTGGGATCATATCCGTCGCACTATGCCTTACACGGAACCTGGAACTCTCACGCCCAATGAAACATATTCGGTCACCGCCTACATCCTTTTCCTCAATGGAATCATCGACGAACCCGTAGAACTGAACGAGAAAACATTGCCAAAGGTGAAGATGCCGAACCGAGACGGATTCGTGCCTGATCCACGTCCTGACATTACACTCAAAGCTAGAGAACGCTGACTTGGTTGGCTATTCCGGGCACCGCTGACGAATCGGCGTGTTCGGACGTTTTTTGTAGGCGTGTTTACGCTTTCAACGCACCGGGCGGAGCCGTCTTTTAAGCCGGCGCGGATGGTTCGCTTATGTGTCGCTCGTGGCTAGTAGTGTCCCGTCAAAAAACTGCCAGAATTATGCGGCTTTTTGACAAAAACGTCGATCGAAAATCCCCTGCGTTTGCGCCGCCTCAAAGCCATCCAGTCACCATGGCGCATAAACCATTGTTTTTCATTGATTTTGTGCTGATGCCGCGAATGGAAATCGAACCCTATGGTACTAATTACAGACGGTTTTGAGTCCGCTGCGTCTGCCAGTTCCGCCATCCCGATGCAAGTTACTGATTTTACGGCCAATACCGCATTCGATCATCTGTCATCAAAGAACAAACAATGTGAAACTGTGTAACAAACTGTGTCGGTTTCCACATGTTTTGCATAACAGCTGAACACGTTCTCAGTCGATTTCGTCGCGAGATATCTAATGCCAATTCTTAAAACAGATCGATTGTACCACCCCTCTCAGGGGCAGCCTCGTCCGTGAGTTCGACGTAATTTTTTCGGCGTTCAGTCGCTGCTATTCGCCGACACCGTTTGGTTACAGACCCGTCTGAGCACGAGACAATCAATGGCATCTGTAGGCTGACCTGTGCTACTTCTGGCGTGCCAACTCAGCTCTTCATTTCCATGTGACAAACACACCTATCGAGGCGCATAGCATCACCGCCGTGGCAAGCCAACCCACCACTTTGAGATATTGCGGTATGACCAGCGGCCCCATGACTTTTCTGTTGGAAGCCATAAACATGATCACCGCCATTAAAGGAGCCGCGACGAGACCGTTGAGAATTGCAGCCCAGAAAAGCGCCTTGACGGCATCGATATGCATGAAGTTCAGCGAGAGGCCGATCAAAGTTGCTACCGTGATGGCCGCGTAGAATCGGATCGCTTGTCGGGGTTTGCGCTCAAGGCTGATTTTCCAGCGGCACGCTTCACCGATTCCATAGCAGGCGGATGCCGCCAGAACCGGCACCGCCAGCAGCCCGGTGCCGACAATACCGCACACAAACAGGAGAAAGGCGAAGCGTCCGGCCAGCGGCTCTAACGCCTTGGCGGCTTGTGCCGAAGTTGCGATATCAGTAATTCCGCCAGCATGCAATGTCGCAGCGGCGGTCAGGATGATGAAGTAGGCCACGATATTCGAGAAGGCCATGCCGACATAGGTATCGATGCGGATGCGGTCCAACTGCGTCGGAGCTTGCAAAGGCGCCGCTTTCAGGGGCTTCTCACCTTCGTTCTGCTTCACCTCTTCGACTTCCTGCGAGGCCTGCCAGAAAAAGAGGTAGGGACTAATGGTTGTTCCGAGAACGGCAACCAGAGCGGTTAAGTAATCCTTGGTCAGCTCAATGCGCGGCAAGAGCGTCGCGTGGACGACGGCGGCCCAATGCACGTGGGCAAAGAAGACGACGCCCACATACGCGAACAGGGACAGTGTGAGCCATTTCAGATATTTCGCATAGGTCGAATATGGAACCAGGAGAACGCCAGCGAGCGAACCAATGCCGAATATCACAATATAGAGGCCGCTCTTTCCAGGCAGAACGAGCTGGGCGGCAGAACCCATCGCCCCGATGTCGGCTCCGAGGTTGAACACATTCGCAACCGAGACCACGAAGAGGACGCCGTACAGAAGCGGCTTGGGATAATTTTTTCGCAGCTGGCCGCGATGCCGACGCCAGTCACTCTGCCGATGCGGGCGCTGATCTCCTGAATGGCCGCCATCAGCGGGTACGTCAATAGCATCGTCCAGAGGAGGGCATATCCGAACTGCGCTCCGACTTGAGAATAAGTCCCGATGCCGCTGGGATCGTCGTCGGAGGCGCCGGTTATAAGTCCCGGGCCGAGCTTTTGAAAAAAGATTTTCAGGATGTCTGCAGGAGCGCGCTTGCTTCCGTCCCCCCGACCCGGATGGGAAAGGGCGGCTTTCGACTTGGCGGCCGGCGTTCCCATTAGCATGCGCTCAGAACAAGTATCCAGTCGTCAATGTCGCGGAATGTCCGGTGTGCCAGTTAGTTGCTATCCGCCTCCGTGCGGTTGGATGATCTCGATGGTTCAGGAGAGCCACAGACCCGGAGAAGAAAAATTGGAGGGAGTTGACTGCGCGATCGACGCCGTGGGATATCAAGCGCGAGATGACAAGCATCCTAAAACAGAGAAGCCAACCCAAGTGTTGGAAAATGTGATTCGGGTGGTAAACCCTGCCGGGGCGGTTTGCTTGATCGGCGTGTACATTGCCCCCGATCCGGGTGCTGATGACTAAGGACGCCAAGAAAGGTATATTCCCCTTCCCGGTGGCCGATTTCTTTGACAAAGCGCTTACCATTGGCAGTGGGCAAGCTCCTGTCAAGAGATACAACGAATATTTGCGGGATTTGATCGTAACGGGCCGCGCCAAGCCAAGGCGCGTCGTCAGTCATCACATATCGATTGAAGACGCCCCGAATGCTTACGATAAATTCGATCAACGAATCGATGGCTATACGAAGGTCCTGATAAGGTTCGGGCAAGACAGAAAAGCTGCTTAGGTTTGGGACCAGGTCCCGCGCGTTCGCGCGGGACACTTTTTTTGGTAAACGCAAAGATGATAGTGTCCGCTTGCAAGCATCTTCCGCCTGCGATATGAAATTCCAGAACATCCTCCGCAAAAGAGCTGGCATCATAAGCCAGCCGCTATTTCTGAGGCCGGTCAAAGAAGATGTTTCAAACTCCTCGTTCCCTGAATTTCGTTGCCGAATCATCGGATCGCAGTCGGCGGCGCATTTTGAAAATGGCGGCATCCATTTTTGCCGCGATGAATCTGCAAGGAACTGTCTCGTCCGCTTTCGGTATGAGCTTTGTGAGCGGGGGCAGCCCCAGCGCGGAGGACCAAAGCGATATGAACACTCGCAAATCTGCCACTCCTTCGTGGCTCACGCGCCAAGTCGGCTTTCAATTGGCGCATGAACAATTTACAGTGCCCGAGTTGGTCGAACTCGGAATCGCTGCGGACCAAGCGGGATTCGATTTGCTCGCGGTCAGCGATCACTTTCAGCCGTGGCAAGCGAATGAAGGGCATTCCGGACAGGCCTGGATTACGATGAGTGCCATCGGCCAGCGGACCCAACGAATTCGGATGGGCACGACGGTTACATGTCCAACGTTTCGTTACAATCCGGGGGTTGTCGCAGAGGCCTTCGCCTCGCTGAGCCTTCTTTATCCGGGACGGGTTTTCCTAGGTATCGGTTCCGGCGAAGCCCTGAATGAAGAAGCGGCCACTGGCGTTTGGCCTAAATGGCCGGAACGATCCGAGCGGCTCGTGGAAGCGGCCGACATCATTCGCAAACTTTGGGCTGGCAAACAGATCGATCATTCCGGGAAATACTACAAGGTTAACGCCCGGCTGTACGATCCCCCCTCTCAGCCGATTCCGCTACTGATGGCAGGGAACGGGCCAAAGGCTATGTATCGCTGCGGCAGGTACGCAGATGGATTGATCACTGACCCGAAGACATGGAAAGAACATAAGGCTGAATTCCAGAAGGGCGCGAGCCACGCCGGCAAAGATCTTGGGCGCATGCCGGTTTTCATTGAGCAGTATGTTGTCGTCGGAGGCGATAGCGAGAAGGCAGAAGCGGCGGAAATGTGGCGTTTCGGCCCAAAGGCGTGGAAGCCTTACTTTAATATTCGCGATCCCAAGACTATCCAGGACCGTGCGCAAGCCGAAATTCCGCTGGAGAAGGTGACCGAAGGCTGGCCCGTGGGGACCGATCCGGAAGTTCACGTGAAAGTTCTTTCTGAACTTTTTGACAGCGGTGCAAACGGTGTCCATATTCATTCCGGCCAACATGATCAGAAAAGAGTGATCGACTTTTACGGAAAGGAAGTCCTGCCGCGTTTGCGCAATACCGCAGCAAGGGCCGCATAGGATGGACGATTTGAGAGCGCCGGAGTCAAAAGCGCCCAGACGTCAAAACCCCGCTCTATTGTTCGACCTCGACGGCACTCTAATCGACACTGCATACGAACATGCGCTTGCATGGTCTTCGGCGTTTAGAACTACAGGCATGGCGGTGCCGACCTGGAAAATTCATCGGCACATCGGCATGAGCGGAAAATCGCTTGTGCGGCAACTGGTGCGCGACCGCGGTTCTCGCGCCCGCAAGATAGATCTGGAGCAACTTGAGAAAAAACATGATGCGGAATTTACCAAGATGCTTGGACGTATCCAGTCTCTGCCCGGAGCATCGAAACTCCTTCGAAGGCTGACACAAATGAAGGTTCCCTGGGCGATTGCGACGACCGGCAACCGAAAGCAGACAAAAAGACTGCTGCGGATTTTAAGCTTGCCTTCGGAAATTGAGGTTGTGACCGGAGATGACGTGGAGAAAGCCAAGCCTTCTCCCGACGTATTCATCACCGCCGCCAGCAGGTTGAAAGTGCCTATCGAGCACTGCATCGTAGTCGGCGACAGCGTGTGGGACATGCTCGCCGCCGGACGAAGGAGAGCGCTTGCGTCGGCGTCTTATCAGGTGGCTATAGCCAGGCGGAGCTCGAGCAATCGGGCGCGTTCCGCGTTTACGCCGATCCGGCTGATATGCTGGACCACATCGAAGACCTTGGTATTGGCTGAGGCAGCCAAATCATTGGCTGGCGGACGCCGCCGCTTTGTGATCGTTAAAGTACGAATCGTCTTCTTGTCCTCGATGTGGAAATAAAAGCAGGACCTTGGCATTCGCTCTCATTGAGTAATGTGACGCGAGCCAGATGTCGCCCGTTACAGGTCGTTTCTCCACTTCGAACCTCGTGCCAGGTTCTACCTCTGCAAGGAAACCTTCGATTCTCACTGGATGGATCACATGCGCTTCCACCTTAACCCATTGAAACGTCTTCTGATCAATCCACATCGTTCCTTCCATGCCAATGAGCACTTGGCTGTCGCGATCGATCGGCTTGTAGCCACGCCGTGGCGTCGCCTTGAGCACATACACTCGAAATCCGTTTAGATTGCGTTTGCCGATTAGGTGATAGTCAAAGGCAGAAACCATCTGTTGAATGAGCGTGTGATCGCGCTTGCGGTCAGCCTGATACTTGGCAATCCTCCGGGATCGTTGGTCGGCGGATTCGTGCTGGCGAGCGGCGACCGCCTTCTCGTACTTTTCCTGTTCTTCTTTCTGTTTCGCGCTGCTGAGATTCTTTCCATTCACAGCAATGAGCCGTTCATAGGGCGAGCCCTCAAGCATCGTGACTGAATACGTCTTATCGCCATCCTTGGTGCGGTCACGTTCGAAATTATCGAATTCAGGAACCGCGGTCCAATCGCGGTCGTTAGCCTCGGCGGAATGCTGAATGATATTGGCGGCGTTTTCTTGACCATTTGCGTAATAAGGCGAGAGCAGAATCGCAGCGATAAGAGAGAAAGGGATGAAGACAGATAAAGAGCCCGTTTTCACCAGCGCCTCGAAGCGAGCAACAAGGAGGTCGCGAGCACAACCAGGCCCGCGCCGATCCATTCACGGCCGAAGCTAGCCTTGAGTTCCCAACTGCTCTCGTGCGCCCGTCGATCGAACGCGCCGTGAGCGCCGTGATCTCCCTTAACCGGATTCCACAAATTCTCGGGGCGTTCCGGGTCCTCTGGCTCCGAGGTTTGCTGAGAGTCAAAGCCCGTCTTGGCAAGGTAGCGGTCGAGCCAGCCGGGCGCAATCTTGTTTCCGATGATTGCCTCGACTGTCGGCCACCCCGCGTAAATCTCGCGCCGCGAGTGATGTGCAGCCCAGTAGATCGCCCGCGCGCCGACCTCAGGCTGAAAAATCGGTGGCACAGGTTGTGCCTTGTATTTCAATCGGCTCTTCACCCATCCAAATTGCGGCGTATTCAAAGCTGGCATTTGCACCATCGTGATACGCACTTTGCTGTGGTCGTGGATCAGTTCGCAGCGCAAGGAATCCGTGAAGCCGGCAATCGCGTGCTTGGCGGCGCAGTAGGCGGATTGCAGGGGAATGCTGCGATAAGCCAAGGCCGATCCAACCTGAACGATCGTTCCGCGATTGCGAGGCAACATACGTTTCAAGGCTGCGAGCGTGCCGTAAACGACGCCGAGGTACGTGACCTCGGTGACCCTCTTGTATTCGTCTGCCTTCATCTCCTTTACCGGTGAGAAGACCGAAGCCATAGCGTTGTTCACCCAGATATCAATGGGGCCGAACTCGACTTCGATGGCCGCAGCGGCATCCTCGATCGCATTCGCATTGGCTACGTCGAGAGGAAGAACCATCGCTCTGCCCCCGGCGGACTCAATCTCGCGCTTCGCGGCTTCGAGTCCTTCGATGCCGCGGGCGATGAGCCCGACCGTGGCACCATGGCGGCCAAACTCCCTGGCCGTAGCTCGACCTAGTCCTGCGGACGCCCCCGTGATAACAACGACCCCGTCTTTCACTTCAAGAACCTTCCTTTGCAAACTAAATCAGTTCCCGAACCTGGTCGGAGATTGTGGTCAGCGCAATTTTCTTCCGGTTCGGCTCCCCGCGGGCCAGTGATTCGGCGAAGTGCAGAGCCTGCTCCGTTTTTACCTTCGCGGGCATCGGCGGCTCGAATGGATCGACCGTCGCTTGCAAAATCGCAGGTCCGGGAGCGCCGAGGAATTCCTCTAAGGCCCGTCCGCAATCCGCAGGATCGTCAACGCTAAAGCCGACGCCTCCGCATGCATGCGCGAAAGCCGCAAAATCGATGGGATGCAGATCAACTCCGTATTCCGGATTGCCCAGGAATACCATCTGCTCCCATTTGATTTGCCCAAGCGTATTGTTCTTGATGATCACGACTTTGACGGGCAACTTATATTTAACGGCGGTAACGAAATCGGCCATGAGCATCGAGAATCCGCCATCGCCGACAAACGCAACGCACTGCCGATTCGGATAGGCGATTTGTGCAGCGATCGTGTAAGGAAGTCCCGGGGCCATCGTCGCCAGGTTTCCAGAAAGAGAGTACATCTGGCCGCGGCGCGCGTGAATATGGCGGGCCCACCATGTTGTGATGGTGCCGCTATCGCTGCTTACAATCGCGTCATCGCGCAAACGCTTCCCAAGTTCCCGAGCCACAACTTGCGGCTTCATTGGCTTGTCGGTGCGAGTCGCGCGCTTCTCCATCAGCTCCCACCAGTCCTTCATTCCAGCCTGTGCCGCTTCGAGAAACTTTCGGTCTTCCTTGCGTTTCAATAGTGGAATGAGTTCCCGTAAGGTATTTCTGCTGTCGCCGACCAATCCGACTTCGACCGGGTAACGAAGCCCAATACGCTTTGGATCAAGTTCAATTTGAATTCCTTTGGCTTGGTCCGGTTTTGGCATGAATTCGATGTAGGGAAAAGAAGTACCGACCATGAGCAAGGTGTCACAGTCTTCCAATGCTTCCTGCGAGGGTCTGGTTCCGAGTAACCCAATCCCACCTGTCGTATAGGGGCTGTCGTCGGGCACCGCGGCTTTCCCGAGCAAGGGTTTCACGATCGGTGCGCCGAGGAGTTCGGCAGTTTGTTCCAGTTCATCGGTTGCGTTAAGGGCGCCCCGCCCTGCCAGGATCGCTACCTTCTTGCCCTGATTAAGAATTTCCGCCGCGCGTTGCAGATCGGCGTGGTTCGGTAAGCGTGCGCTGCGCGCGTAAACGTCGGACGTGTGATGGGCGATGTTCCGGCTGGATGCCTGTTTCTTCTTCACTTCCTTTTCCTGCAGGTCCACCGGAAAGGTGATATGCGCTACCCCGTGATAAGCAAGAGCCGTTCGGCATGCCAAATCGGCGATGTTCTCCACATGGGTCGGTCCCATAATGCGTTCGTTGAAGACAGCAACATCCATGAAAAGTTTGTCCAGCGCAACGTCCTGCTGCGTGAACGTGCCGATGAGATCGTGAAACTGAAGGCCGGTAATGGCCAACACCGGCTGGCTGTCGAGCTTGGCGTCGTAGAGTCCATTCAGAAGATGAATCCCGCCGGGCCCGGAAGTGGCAAGACAAACTCCGAGCTTTCCTGTGAATTTCGCGTACCCGCATGCCATAAAGGCTGCAGCCTCTTCGTGCCGCACCTGGATAAAACGAATCTTGTCCTCACGGGTGCGGAGCGATTCCATGATCCCGTTGATTCCATCGCCTGGAAGACCAAAAATAACCTCTACGCCCCAGTCCAATAAAGTTTCAATCAGTACGTCCGCTGCCGTCATGAAAAACTCCTTCGTCCCGAAATCAGAACAGTCCGTGGTTAAAGTTTGATGCAAGCCCAATGGATGTGGTCCAGGGCGGCTGAACTTTTCTCTTGAGCACGCCAGTACGAATTGCATTCGGAAGATACGCACGCGAGGCTTGCGAGAAAATTGCGATTTGTCAGCCTACCCTTTTTCACTAAAAACTCATCTCATATCAGTTAGATTCGGACGGTCGGCCCGGATGAATCAATAAGGTATTCGCTGCACTGACCGGGTTGGGTTACCGAAGGAGACCACTGTCACGTTATCGCCGGTACTGATCGAATGTATCGAGGTATCCACGCGGACCGTGCCAACAGACTTTCCTGAGTCGGATGGCACGCTGGAATGGAATTCAACCACTCTTGTCTTGGTGCATTCGCACGCCGGTGGTAAGTGTGGTCTGGGCTACACCTACGCGGACACAGCAACGGCGACACTTATTCGCGATCTCTTGTCGGAAGTCGTAAAGGATCAGGATGCGATGGCTCCAGCGTCGAGCTGGAATGCCATGATCTCACGCACCCGCAACTTGGGGCGGCCTGGAATCGTGTCGATGGCGATCTCCGCGGTCGATATTGCGCTCTGGGACCTGAAGGCCCGCCTTCTCGATCTTCCACTAGTTACATTATTAGGCGCAGTGCGGGAATCCGTTCTCATCTATGGTAGCGGCGGATTCACCTCATATTCCGATGAACAGCTTGAGCGGCAATTCTGCGGGTGGGTCGAAAAAGGCATATCCCGCGTGAAGATGAAGGTCGGCCGCGACCCCGCGGTTGACCCAAGTAGGGTGGAAAAAGCACGGGCCGCAATCGGTCCCAAGACAAAGCTCTTCGTCGATGCGAATGGCGCCTACAGTCGAAAGCAAGCCCTGGATCTTGCAAAGAAATTTGCGGACTTGGATGTCAGTTGGTTCGAAGAGCCCGTCCCTTCGGATGATCTGGAGGGTTTGCGATTGCTTCGGGATCGCGGCCCGGCCGGCATGGACATTGCAGCAGGTGAATATGGGTATGACGCAGGGTATTTTCGACGAATGCTCTCGGCGGGAGCGGTGGACGTGCTGCAGGCAGACGCGACACGTTGCGGCGGCATCACGGGCTTTCTTCAGGCAGGTGCGCTCTGCGAGACGCATCATATTCCCTTGTCCGCGCACACGGCACCGACTGTGCATACACACCTCGGTTGTGCAGTGACGCCGTTGCGTCACCTGGAATACTTTCACGATCACGTCCGCATCGAAAACATGTTCTTCGATGGCGTCCGCTCCCCGGTGAACGGGAATCTTTCCCCCGACTTGTCACGGCCGGGAATGGGCATTGAATTTAAACGCGCGGACGCCGAACGTTTTGCCGCCTAAAGGAGGAGCGATGTCTGCGAGTCGCGTTCCACTTGTTGCGCCTGAGGAACTCAGGCATTCGTGGCGGAGACAAGCGCAGCAAGTTGATGTAGCCGCGGTGGAAGAGGCGTTGCGAAATGCTGTGAGCGGCGAGGTCCGGTTCGATGCTGGCAGCAGGGCGCTTTACGCCACCGACGGCTCGAATTACCGCCAAGTTCCCATCGGCGTTGTGATTCCCAAGAGCAAAGAGGACGTGATTGCAACGGTTGCCGTCTGTCGTCGATTCGGCGCTCCCTTGCTGTCCAGAGGCGGAGGAACGAGCCTCGCCGGGCAGTGCTGCAACGTTGCAGTGGTGATCGACTGGTCGAAATACCTGCACCACATCGTCGAACTTAATCCGCAGGAACAATTTGCGCGCGTTCAGCCAGGGACGATCTGCGACACGCTTCGCAACGCCGCCAAACCCCACACCTTGACCTGGGGTCCCGACCCCGCTACGCATAATCACTGTACTTTCGGGGGAATGCTCGGCAATAACTCGTGCGGCGTACATGCACAGATGGCAGGCAAAGCCGGAGAGAACGTACTCTCGATGGACATCCTGCTCTACGATGGCACACAAATGACCGTTGGATGGATGGATGAAGCGCAGCTTGGAGCGAAGATTGCACAAGGCGGTCGGGAAGGAAATGTTTACGAGCAATTGAAGTCGTTGCGCGATCGATACGGAAAGCTGATTGATGAAAAGTATCCGCGTATTCCGCGACGTGTTTCGGGCTACAACTTGGATCATTTGCTGCCAGGCAAGGACGGCCGCTTCAACATCGCGCGCGCCTTGGTTGGGAGCGAAAGCACATGCGTCACGATTCTCGAAGCCCAAGTACAGCTGATCTACAGCTATCCGAAGCGCGTTCTGCTGGTTCTTGGCTATCCGAGCATTTATGAAGCAGGAGATCACGTTCCACAAATCCTTGAGTACAAACCCATCGGGTTTGAGGGAATTGACAACTTCCTGATCAACAATGTGAAGAAGAAAGGTATGCCGCAAGTAGACGATCTTTCCATTTTGCCGGGAGGTAAAGGTTGGCTTGTGGTGGAATTTGGCGCCGGGACCATCGAAGAAGCCGAGCAACAAGCCCGAAAGGCGATGTCAGCACTCGAAGGATCTGGCGCGCCGTCGATGAAGCTATTTATCGACGAAGCTGAGCAGAAGAAAGCTTGGGATGTTCGCGAGGCTGGATTGGGTGCGACCGCATTTGTACCAGGCGACCCGATCACGTGGGAAGGGTGGGAAGATTCAGCTGTTCCTCCGGACAAGGTCGGAGGCTATCTGCGCGATCTCTGCAAGCTCTATGAAAAGTACGAATACCGGTCCGCGCTGTATGGACACTTCGGCCAAGGCTGCATTCATTGCCGCTTGAATTTCGATCTCATGAGCGAGCCGGGAATACGCAAATGGCGCTCGTTCATGGAGGAGGCGACCGACCTGGTCACGAGCTACGGCGGATCGATCTCGGGCGAACACGGCGACGGGCAGTCAAAAGCCGAATTTCTCTACAAGATGTTCGGCAACGAGTTGATCGAAGCCTTTCGGCAATTTAAGACGATCTGGGACCCCGACTGGAAGATGAATCCCGGAAAGATCGTTGATCCCTATCACATCGATGAAAACCTGCGGCTAGGAGCTGATTACCATCCGTGGGATCCTCCGACCTATTTCAAGTTTCCGGACGACCACGGCAGCTTCGCGCATGCGTCCTTGCGTTGTGTTGGCGTCGGCAAATGTCGTCGTGAAAATGGCGAAGGTGCACAGGACACTATGTGTCCAAGCTACATGGTCACGCGGGAAGAAATGCACTCCACCCGCGGACGGACACATCTCCTCTGGGAAATGTTGCACGGCGATGTGATCAGCGATGGCTGGCGCGACGAACACGTGAAGGAAGCGCTCGACCTTTGCCTGGCATGTAAGGGCTGCAAAGGGGACTGTCCTGTTAATGTGGACATGGCCACCTACAAAGCCGAATTCCTGGCGCACTACTGGGAAGGAAGAGTTCGTCCGGTTTATGCCTATGCGTTCGGGTGGATCGACAAATGGGCGCGGCTTGCCTCAATTGCGCCCGGATTCGCCAATCTGTTTACACAACTGCCCGGCGTGCGAGACTTGGCGAAATTGGCAGTGGGCGTGCCTAAACAAAGACAGATACCAGCATTCGCCCCGCAAACATTTCAGTCCTGGTTCCGTAAACGCAAAGCAAAACCCAGCGACGGCCTCAAAGTTCTCTTGTGGGCCGATACGTTCAACAACTATTTCATGCCCGAAACGGCGCAGTCTGCGGTCGAAGTGCTGGAACACTCAGGCTGCAGCGTCGACATTCTTAATCAGCACCTCTGTTGCGGAAGACCGCTCTACGACTATGGCTTTCTCGACATGGCGAGATCGTACCTCAATCGCAACCTCGCCGCGCTTCGTCCCTACATCACCGCTGGCACCCCAATGGTCGTCCTGGAGCCGAGTTGCTGTTCGGTGTTTCGCGACGAGTTGCGCAACCTCTTCCCTGAGTCGAGCGCCGCGGCAAAGCTTGCCGAAAATACATTCACGCTCTCGGAATTTCTAGAGGAGAAGATGCCGGCTTACCAGCCGCCGAAAGTCAACCGCCAGGCCATCGTTCAGGGCCATTGCCACCATAAGGCGGTGATGCGCCTGAAGAAAGAAAAATCGCTGATGGACAAAATGGAGCTCGACCATCGCGTTCTTGAGTCAGGATGCTGCGGCATGGCCGGCGCCTTCGGTTATGAAAATGATAAATATCAGGTCTCCATCGCTTGCGGAGAGCGTTCGCTTTTGCCAGAAGTCCGGAAAGTGCCGGTGTCAACGATCATCGTGGCCGATGGATTCAGTTGCAAGGAACAGATTGCACAGGAAACCAGCCGCCACGCCCTGCACCTCGCGGAAGTTTTAAAACTTGGTCTCGACGAGAAAAGCCGGCCGTTGCCACAGATGTATCCCGAACGCTGCTTTGTGCAACCACGTCAGGCAGCGCAGAAGAAGTCCATGTTGCGCGCCGCTGGTGTAATGGGTGCTTTGGCGCTGGCAGGCTTCGGTATTGCATGGCTTAAAAGCAGACGACGGTAAACATTTCAGGATTTACATTGGTCGAATTAGTTCTTACTAACGTGAATGGACACTCATCTCCACAAGTCCCTAACCAGACTCAAGCCTCGTCCGAACACCATCCACTGCAGCCAAGGACGAGCCGTGCTGGCAATGAATCTGGATGGTGTGATCGCGGATTTCCCAAGGCATGGATTATTCGTCGGTGAGACTCGCCTCTTATCCCGCTACAGGTACCTTGTGGACGGGAAGCCGCCGCAAACTGTGGCGGTCTCGAACGTGGAGCAGCATTCGTGGCTCGGCTATTACATCAGCCCCGCTCCAGGCGTTCAATGGAAGCACGATACGGGCTCGGGCGAGATGGAGGAGTCCTCAGAAGAAACCATCGAGCTGAAGGTCTCCCGCACCGTGGGCCTTGGCATCCATGAGGACATTGATTTCACCAACTTCACGCAGCAGACCGCGAATTTCACCTTCGAGATCGAAATTGATGCTGATTTCGCGGACCAAGCAGAAATTGTTCGCCGCAAACAACGAGGAAAACTTACGCGCCATTGGCGACGAATATCATCTCGCCGAGCGGAACTCTGCTATGACTACCACGCAAGTCATCGTTACTCACATCAGGGCAATCGTGGAGTAGCGCACCTCCACCGCTCCCTGATCGTTCGGATCGAGAAGGCCTCTTCGCCCGCTTCATTGCACCGTTCCAGGCTGCGATTCGATGTTCGGCTTAAGGCGCACGAGTCCTGGCACACATGCATCAAGTTCATTCCCGTGTTCGAGGGTGAGCGGATGCCGCCGCTCTACGACTGCCATCAATTCTTTGGAGCGCGCAACGAGCTCAACAAGAAGCGCGAAATATTTCTCCGTGAATCCACTCAATTCCAAACTGGTCGGCCGGAGCTGAAACTGGCATCTGTGGTCGAGTCCGCGCTGCTTCAGGCAACACATGACCTGGCCGCGCTTCGACTTCCGGACCTTGATCAAGGAAATCGGTCGTGGGTTACCGCGGCCGGCCTGCCGATTTACATCGCCTTGTTTGGTCGCGACACCCTGACAGCAGGTCGGCAGGCGTGCATTGTATCCACTGCAATGGCCCACGGAGCGTTGCGTGAACTCCCAGAGTGGCAAGGCAAGGTCCAAAATGACTGGCGCGACGAGCAGCCCGGACGCATGTTGCACGAGGCGCATACCGGCCCGCTCGCGATGCTCAATTACAACCCACGCTCGCGCTACTACGGCGCAGCAACCACTTCTTCTTTTTATCCGGTCGTCGTTTCGGAACTGTGGCATTGGGCTGGAAACAAGCACGAAGTCCGGTCGCTGCTGCCGCCGGCACTGCGTGGACTGGCATGGAAGGACAAGTACACCGATCGTTTCGGAGACGGTTTCTACGATTACGAAACTCTCTCCTCGCAGGGAAATCGCAATCAGGGATGGAAGGATTCGGGCGATGCGATTGTCTATGAGGATGGACGGCAGGTAAATGCACCCATTTCAACCTGCGAAGAACAGGGATTTGTCTACGTTGCAAAGCTTCGCATGTCGGAGATGTTGTGGTTCACCGGAAAACGCGACCTGGCGCGCCGATACTTCCATGAAGCCTCAGAGCTTAAAAAACGTTTCAACGATTCTTATTGGATGCCGGATAAGAAATTCTTCGCCTTGGGGTTGGATGCGAAGCGCAAACAGATCAAATCCATCAGCTCGAACCCCGGCCACTTGCTGGCTTCAGGCATTGTCGACAAAGAATTAGCCAGGCCAGTCGTAGAAAGACTCCTTAAAAATGACATGTTCAGCGGTTGGGGTGTCCGCACCCTTTCGTCCGATCATCCCGCTTATGACCCTTACAGCTATCACCGGGGTTCAGTCTGGCCAGTGGAGCATGGGAGTTTCGCGATGGGCATGATGCGCTTCGGGCTCATTAATGAACTTCATACGATTGCACGGGCAATCTTTGAAGCCAGCACTCTTTTCGACTACAACCGACTTCCCGAGTGCTTCAGCGGACATCCTCGGGATGACCAGCATCCATTTCCTGGGCTTTATCCAAAGACAAATTGGCCGCAGGCATGGTCAGCATCGAGCCTATTTGCAATCGTGCAGGCAATACTTGGTCTTTACCCATTTGCCCCAACCAATCTGCTCCTGCTTGATCCACATTTGCCTGATTGGCTTCCAGAACTATTCGTTCATAACCTGCATGTGGGCAAGGCCAGCGTGAGCATTCATTTCTATCGAAAAGATGAAGATACGCACTTCGATGTGTTCGACAAGCGCGGCCGCTTGCATGTGTTGCGTCAGCCCAGCCCTTGGTCGCTGACAGCGGGATTGGGAGAGCGACTCAAGGATGTGATGGAAAGCTTGATTCCATAAGAATAAAAGACGTTGCAAGAATCTCTGGAGGTGTTACGTGAAAAATTCAATCGGTCAAAAACGCTGGGCGATTGCCGAAGGTTATATTCCCATGTCAAGTCATGGACCCGAGCCCGAGATGACGAGCCACGAAACAGCTTGTTTGCTCAACGTTTCCGATCAGGACGCCCATGTTGAGATAACGATCTATTTTTCGGACAAAGAACCCATCGGGCCCTATCATGTCACGGTTCCTGCACGGCGCACGAAGCATTTGCGCTTTAACGATCTCAGTGATCCCGAACCGATTCCCAAAGGAACCGATTACGCAAGCGTTCTCGAGGCGGACACACCGATCGTCGTGCAACATACGCGCCTTGACTCAAGGCAAGACGCCAACGCACTGCTTACAACAATCGCATTCGCGGCAAAGGATTGACGGGAACTAATCATGCTGCCTCGCATTTATCGGTTTGCTTCGGCGCAGACGGTCACTTTCGACGGTCCGAACCTGGTGATCCAAACGGGGTTGAATGGCGTAGGAATTTGGAACAGCGATGGGAGATACTGTCACGATTTCAGAGGAGCCTTGATTCAGGTCAAGATTGGCGCTGGCCTATAATTGGCGGCTGCCCGAAATTGTGCAGTTGGAATTCGCCACTGCATTCAAAGAGTTAGGTGTTAAAAACTGCCTTCGATTTCACGCGAAGCGGATGACTTGGCGTCTCTGGGTTTGTGGCCGAGCGGCAGCAAGACGCGGGTGACCCTCGAAAAGCCTTGTAAAAAGCGTTAGGCATCGTTATTGGACAGCTAAAGAACAGTCGAGTTTTAGTTGAAAAGGCACCCAGCTTCCGGGGATAGCGTGAGTCGGCGCCGTCCAATTTCTTGGGTACGTCGGCCTGCCGTCTCGAATACTGCCGGGCAGACCGGAAATCCTGGTCGGTCGGATCAATACACGAAACACTGTACAGGCCGCATTTGGGGCTTCATGCGTTCTCAGGCAGCGGACAATGGATCGGCGCCTCAATTTGCGGACTGATCCCAGCGACCGAGTCGAATTTGCATTGGCCGTTATCGAAGCATCGGGCAGCAGGCCCAGAAACCTGTGAGGGTCGGTATGAGCTGCGTCGAAGTCTTAATCGTCGATGGTCAGGCACGGGTTCGGGGCATGGTTCTGTAACAAAATCTGATTTACTCCGAAATTTGCTTCCACAGATGGGGGAGGTTCGCGATGGAGAACAACAGCAGCCGGGGGGAAACAAAAAACGCAGCGTCCAACGGTGAGCCCTGGTGCGGTCTTTTAGCCGGCGCTGCGCCGCGCGATCACATCGTCCAGCTTTATCAGGATCAGCAATTTCTCAATCGGGCCGTCTGTCGTCACAAGAACGATTTCCCAACAACCAAACTGAAAGGATTTCCCAACAAAAAAACCGATGTGCGAACACCGGCTGAAGTTGCTTAGTTGGAAATGACAGCCGATATTGCAACCCACAAAGCGAAACGCTAAAGACCGGTCCTGAGCTTGCCTGCAAATGCCGGCATGCACAATGTGCCGGCAAGATTGATTGAGCAGCTTGACCAACTCGACTCAGTAAAGCGGAGATTAACAGTTCGAAATGGGCAATAAGTACGAGCTGGCAGATCCGATACGTTTGAAACCTCTCGACTCCGGTGACGAGCAGAGCCTCCTCGATTGGATTACCCAAAGAAATGACGGAACCTTGCATACCGACGTTTCGATTAAAGAAAGGCTTAATTTTTCGCGGCAGCCTGTTCGAGTCGGATGTGCAGGATGGAGTATTCCACGACTGGCCGCTGCGCATTTCGCATCCAGAGGAAGCCACTTGGAGCGTTACTCGCAAGCGTTCAACTCTTGCGAGATCAATTCGTCTTTTTATCGCCCGTACAAGAAACAAACTTGGGAACGGTGGGCTAGGTCGGTGCCGGCTGAATTCCGCTTCTCAGTCAAGGCCCCCAAGGCAATCACCCACGAGGCTAGGCTGAATTGTAGTTCGGAGGTCTTGTCGGCGTTTCTTGAACAGATCAATTGTCTGCACGAAAAGCTAGGACCTGTCCTCATACAACTGCCACCTAGTCTGGAATTCGACTATGCCCGCGCAAGCAAGTTCCTCGCACTGATTCGTGGGAGTTTTTCAGGAGACGTTGTATGGGAGCCACGCCACGGTAGCTGGTTCGATCTCCAAGTTGATGATTTGCTGATGAAATATCGGATTGCCCGTGTAGCCGCCGACCCCGCGTGCGTACCTGCCGCCGCCCGGCCCGGTGGTCTGGCAAGCTTGGCTTACTTTCGGTTCCACGGGTCTCCCCGCCGATATTTCTCTGCCTACTCCAGCGACTCCCTGAATACGATCGCCGCGCAAGCGGCAAGTTTAGGTGCAAGAGCGCGTGTATGGTGTATCTTCGACAACACCGCTTTCGGCGCTGCGATCCCAAATGCACTTGAGTTGGCGGCAAAGCTTAGGAAGCTCTGAATAATTACCAGCTTCAAGGTTGCTCTTGATCCACTTCGGTAGCTTCCCTTACAGCAAGCTCGGTCGCGGCCCAGCCGATCGCCGCACGGACTGTTCGGTATCGAGAGGAAAGTCATGATCCATCCTGCCTTCTGGGTTGTCAAATCTCAACGATAGCTTATAAAGCTCATAGCGACCATCTGTAGCATCCTGTTTGCTTCGATCACGAAGTTCTTGCATCTGCTAAGGTAGCGACCGCGCGGTTCCGAGCGGATTGTCGGCCATTCGGAAGTAGTTCTACTAATCGCGCAGGAGCAGGGTCACAAGATCATAGACAAGTGCGAGTCTCGCCTCCCCTTAGGGCCCACTGGGTACTTGGGCGCGAGGTTTCCGGTCCCCTGAGGAGATCCGCGGTCCACGGAGCATTCACTTACATCCTAAAGAGCTCAGGCAGGCATCAAAGTCATGCGGAGAAAACACATCCGACGTCGAAATCAAAAGCATCCGGTAACAGGTTTGATCGTCGGAGCGATCAGCGGCTTGGCAGGAACGATCGTCATGACGCAGTTCCAAAATGTTTGGAACAAGGTTTCTGAAGAGATGCACAAACCGGCTGAAGAGCAGGCCAAACGCGCGCGTGGGGAGAAGAAAGCACAGAAAGAAGACTCGACCATGAAGGCGGCGGGGAAGATATCTAAAGAAATGGGACGTCCTCTGTCTCGTGAGGAGCGAAAAAAAGCGGGGCCCTGGGTTCACTACGCGTTTGGCGCCTCCGTTGGCGCTGTCTTCGGTGTAGCTACGGAGATGGAACCCGAGACGGTGCGTGGACTAAATCCTGTGCTGGCGGGAGCCGCTTACGGCGGCGCTGTATTCTTCGCTGCGCACGAAATTGCCGTGCCCGCGTTAAAGCTTTCGTCAAATCCGCTCAAGGAACCCATCCCGGAACAAATCGCGGAATTTGTATCTCATTTAATCTATGGCGTCGGCATGGCGCTGACGTATGACGGTATAAAGAGACTTGAACGATGGGATTTCAGATAAAGACAGGCGAGAAAACCGAAAAAAGACAATATTCCAAGCGCGATCAGTTCGCAAAACACGCCACAGTTCTGAGCAATGCCGAAATCGCTGACCGGCTGGCAAGCCTTGGACAGCTCCTGTCCACGCAAAAGGAAAATCCATATAAAGTGAAGGCCTATCGGCGGGCCGCGGAACACATCCGCAACCTTCCACAAAGCCTGGATGAGATGGTGCGCCGCGAGGAAGATCTAACCCAGTTTGCCGGTATCGGCGCGGCGATCGCAGGCGCCATCCGAGAAATTGTTCTCACCGGCACGCTCTCAAAGCTGGAAAGGCTCCGCGGCGAGGCCACGCCCGCCGTAGCCGAATTGAGCGCGCATCCGAGACTGGATCCCAAACGCGTCATGCGCGTCTACAAGAAATTGAACATAAGTTCCTTGAGTGAGTTGCGTCAACGCGTCGAGAGCGGTGAGGTTGAGAAAGTATTTGGTAACCGCCTGGAGCACCATATCCGGCAAGGACTAAATGAAACGCACGCCATGCTGCTGTATCGGGCAGATGATCTACGCGAACTGATTGAAGAGTATCTGCTGCATGCCTGTCACGTGTGCCGGGCGGAAGCGGCTGGCGATTACCGGCGGCGCGTCGAGGTGATAGAAGAACTCGTCTTCGTCATCGAAACTGACGATTTTCCGCATGTCGTGGAACGCGTGCAATGCTACGGGGGACGAACGCCGCTGGTTGACGGCGGCGCCGACCATGCTTCCTTCGCTCTCTCTTCAGGAATTATGCTGCGCCTGCAGCTGGCGGCGGATAAACACTGGGGATTTCAGATGGTTGTTTGCACAGGATCAAGAGCACATCTGAAAATGTTGGTCGGCCTAACGGAACCGCTTCGCGATCTGAAACGTGAAGGCTTTGCTTTGGAGAAATCGCTCTATCGCCGCTACGGCCTTCAATACATGGAACCGGAACTTCGCGAAGGCCATGACGAAATCGAGAGGGCGAAGGCAGGTAGCCTGCCACGCCTCGTAACGGCGAAGGATATTCGCGGTGACTTGCACGCACACTCATTGTCGAGCGACGGCGTTGACTCCATCGAAGACATGGCGGAAGCTGCCCGCGAGCGCGGTTATGAATACATCGGCATCACGGATCACTCCCAGAGCCTGAAGATCGCGGGCGGCGTTTCGGTGGACGATCTTTGGCAGCAAATTCGCTATATTGACAACCTGAACGCCAAAATGCGCGGCTTTCGCATACTCAAATCCAGCGAAGTCGATATCCTGGCGGACGGGTCTCTCGACTATCCCGATGATTTGCTGAAAGAGCTTGATTACACCGTCTGCTCGATTCATTCCCGGTTCGCGCTGGACAAAAAAGCGCAGACCGAGCGCCTGCTGCGCGCGATGGACAACCGGTATTTCAACATTCTCGGCCACGCAACGGGACGCCTCCTGCTCAAGCGTCCGGGATATGAGATCGATATCGAACGTGTGATCGATCAGGCACGGCAGAACGGCTGTTTCTTCGAAATCAATTCGAGTCCGGACCGCTTGGACCTGTCGGCGGAGAATGCGCGCAAAGCGGCCGCGGCTGGAGTGATGATCGCCGTTTCAACTGACTCACACAGTACGGGTGAACTGAATCTTGTCCGCTGCGGCCTCGATCAGGCGCGGCGGGCCGGTCTGCAAAAAGCGGACATCCTTAATGGCCTGCCCTGGAACAAGCTTCAGCGTCTTTTCCGGCGATAGTCACTGGCCTCACCGATAACAGCGGGCGCAAGACGCTCGAACTGTCGCGGATAGCGATCACTGGTCTATACGCCTTTTCGTTACCATTTGCTTGAGGGTTAAAGCATTCTGGACGGCATAACCTGCTTGATCATTATCAAAATAGATGTAGATCGCGGTCAGATGCTTGGCCCAATCCTCGATTTGTTGAGCCCAGCGACGAAGGCGACTGTTGCTATAGCTCTCTTGATATTTTCCGAGGCCCGGCCCGTGCAAACGCACATATGCAAAATCGGAGGTTATCGTCAGAGGAGAATGGTAGCCGGCAAGTTCGTAAATGCAGAATGCAGCGCCAAATCTTGCAAGCAGTTTGTTGATTTCGGGCTGAATCCAACTCACGTCGCGAAATTCCAAGGCGTAGCGTAGATCGCGGGGTAACGCTTCAAGTAAAGTCTCGAGACGGCCCGGGTTCACGTGCCACTTCGGCGGGAGTTGGAAAAGGATCGGTCCGAGCTTGTGAGATAGCCTGGATGCTCCAGGAAGGAGCTTCTGCAACGCGCTCTCTGGATCTTTGAGCTTTTTCTGATGGGTCAGGAAGCGACTGGCTTTGACCGCAAACACGAAGTTCCCTGGAGTCGATTCCCGCCAATTGTCAAAAGCGTCTTCTGTTGGAAGACGATAAAAGCTGTTATTTAACTCGACTGTATCGAAGTTACGCGAATAAAACCCGAGCATTTCGTCTGGCGATATTTTCTCCGGATAAAAAGGACCTCGCCAGTGCTTGTAGTGATATCCGGATGTGCCGATACGAAGCTCACATGTCATGAGCGGCCCGATATTTCTAGGCTTTTTGGCGAGATTTTCTTTTCTTCTTAGCTACTGACGCGGCTTGCTTGCCGAGCGCGGTGCGTACAGATTTCGGCAAATGTGCGATTGTGCGTTTTTTCTTTGCCGCTGAGGCCGCCTTCTTAATGTTTTTCTTCGCTGCGCTTCTTTGTTTCGCTGAGGCCATTGTCGACACTCCATTGAGTTTTCAGTACTTGATCTTGGATGAAAACTCTCCTTTAGGGTTTGTCTTTTCTCTATCAATGGTCCCAGTTCCCATGGGCTGTCGGTTCAAGTCTGCTGCAGCGGCGCTGCCGGGTCATTTGCCGATGCTTTCCCAGCACGTATCCAGGCCCAGCGCGTCAGCAACGAACCGGCCAGCGACGAGATTGCGGCCGCACGCCGCAGCCCTCGGCTTCGTCTTTTGTTGCCTAACGCAAGCAGCCGCAAAACAAGCGGGACTGGCCCCGACAATAATCCTGCTGCGCGCATGGCGCTCCCGCTAGTGCCCGATCGCAACGGTTGGCTCCCGGGCATCGATCGCAACTCGATGGATGCGCCCATCGCTGTCTCGACCGCCGCGGCCCCTATCGCAATTCGATTCAGTGCCGGCGAGTCACTTCCCGCCAGTTCCAGGGCCGAGGCCGCCGAGGCGACTCCGGAGGCGGCGAAGTGTACCGGCAGAGTCGAAATGTGCTCGTTCCACACCGGAATTGCAGTTGCTCCGATCAACACACCGGTATAGGTCGAAAGAATCATTCCCGTAAGGGCAGAAGCAATCTGCGAAGCGCTGGTTAAGAATCGTATTGCGCCATGGGGCCATCGCGTTTCGAGTTCGCCAAAAACCGCCGCTGCCGCTGCGCTGTTTGAAAACGCCACCAGCGTCCACGATCCTACCGACATGGGGCTTTGAATCTTGAAAACCCGAAGCATGTTCAGAAACCGGGACGGTACGCCGAGGTCGGAGATCAAAAGCGCGGGCGAGATCAGTCCTCCCATCGCCGCGATCCATCGGGAATTTCGAATCAGCCGCTGATCCGATGACGAGAAGTGCCCGGCCGCTCCAATTACAGCGGCAGCCCCCGCCATGCCGCCAACAAAAAAATAGATTGGAACTTCAGTGGTCCACTGCGGCCGTTTCAGCGCGGGCATTCCGTAGTAGCCCTCGACAGGCGGCTGAGCGATCGTATCCCCTTGGGCGCCAATTGTTACAGCTTTCCTGGACGCGTCCGCTTCGCGGCGGATTTGCTGAAGTCTCTCTTGCCGGTCGGACCAGTCGCTTCCCGCTGGATGAGCAGTCATCGGATATCGCCCTTTCCAAACGCCAGCAAGGTCCCCACAAGCATCAAACCGGCCGCAATCCCAGCAGAAATCCATCCTTTTCGCAAATAAGTGGTCGGCATCTCCGGTTGTGCCGGCAAATTGTATTTCGCTGGATCGCCGCGCACGATGAAGAACGCATGGATTCCTCCCACGCTACTTTCCTGGGGATCATACAAATGAAGATCGGTGAATCCTTCCGCCTGCAACTTCGCCATTCGCAGCTGTGCCGTTTCGCGGAGCCCCTCGATTTCCCCGAATTTAATCGACTCCGTAGGGCAAGCCGTCGCGCACGCCGGTTGAAGCCCTTCTTTTTGCCGGTCGTAGCAGAATGTGCACTTAAATGCCCTACCATCGTCAGGATTTCGCTCCACCACTCCAAAAGGGCAAGAGACCACGCAGTATGCGCAACCGTTACAAACATCCGGCTGAATGAACACGCCGCCAAACTCAGTGCGGACGATCGCGCCAGTGGGACAAGCTTCCAGGCAGCCGGCTTCTTCACAATGCTTACACACGTCGGACGAAAATCCCCACGAAAAATTATCCGGAGAATTTCCGCCCAGCCCAGGGACGATCCCGCCCTCGACAAACTTCACGTGCCGCCAACTCGAATGCCCGAGCGATCCTGTGTTGTCGTAGGAGAATCCCTTCCAATCGAAGCCGTCGCTCGGAAGTTGGTTCCACTCTTTGCACGCGACTTCGCAGGCCTTGCAGCCGATACAGAGCGTGGAGTCAGTAAGAAAGGCGGTTACACTCATGCGGGATATCGCTCCTTCGCGTGGTTTCGCCTCATCGACAAATCTAGAAACTCCAGTGCTTTCTCGCCCGTAGCGTGGCTCCCGGGAACGACATTGCAAGTTAGTGCCTTCGCTTCCATGATGCGAACATTCGGTTCCTCGGATAACGCAATCAGATCGTTCACGATACCGCCTTTTACGAGTCCCTTGTAGCCCCAGTGATAAGGCAAACCGACCTGATGGACCGCGTGCCCTTCAATCTGGAGCGGCGCCATTCGACTCGTCACCATCGCGCGAGCGTGAATCACCCCGCGCGGTGTCACTATGGTGGCGAACGAACCGTGCTCAATATTCAACTCATCAGCTAGTTCCCGTGAAATCTCGCAGAAGAGTTCCGGCTGCAGTTCCGCAAGATGCGAAACGTAGCGACTCATTCCGCCGGCGGTGTGGTGCTCCGTCAGCCGATAGGTCGAAAGCACATAAGGAAAGCGCAAATCCGGGGAATCGGCGTACAAATTGTCGGGGCGATCCATAGAATTCGCCGCCGGATTTGTACTTCTCTTTGGATAAAGCTTGTTGGCGGCAGGAGATTCGAGCGGCTCGTAGTGCGCGGGCAGAGGCCCATCCTTCAAACCCGTCGGCACGAACAACCGTCCCAGTCCCTCGGGATGCATAATGAACGGCTTGCCCCCATCCAGGGCGTCATCTCCCCGACTCTCATCACTCGCCGGAGTGTAGTCAGGGACCTTGGTCGCGGTAAAATCCGGCACGTCATTGCCGACCCATTTCTTTTTTCCAGCGTCCCACCAAACCAGTTTTTTTCGTTCGCTCCACGGAGAACCATCCGGTTTAGCCGATGCTCTGTTGTAGAGAATTCTCCGATCGCTCGGCCAGGCAAAGCCCCAACCATGCCCGTAAAAATCCCTCGGCTCCCGCTTGCGTGCAAGATTCTCATTTGTCTTCGGAAAGATGCCGGAATAAATCCAGCAGCCGCAAGCGGTCGAGCCGTCGGCCTTCAAGTCTTTGAACCCGGAAACCAGTTTGTGATCCGCAACTGTCCAGCCATTGATCTCCTGCAACACCTCTTCAACCTTTGGTTCGGCCATCGCTCCTTGCAGGGTATAGTCCCAGGTCAGAGCATTGAGGCCCGCATTCTTGCTGGACGGCTCCTTTCGCGCTTTCTCCTTGAGCCGGCGACCGAGATGCACCATGAACCACGTTTCACTCCGCGCATCGCCTGGCGGTTCAACCGCCTTTTCATGAAACTGGTTCAGCCGCTGCGTATTGGTGAAGCATCCTTCTTTCTCCGCATGACCCGCTGCCGGAAAAAGAAAGACTTCGGTATCGATTGTTTCCGGAGTCAGTTCTCCGCGCTCGACTTCCGGGGAGTCCAGCCAGAAGCTTGCCGTCTCCGTCTCGACCATGTCGCGGACGACTAGCCATTTCAACTTCGCCAGCGCCTTCCGTTCCATGCGCGAGTTCGGTGCGCCCACCGCTGGATTTTGCCCCATCACGAACAGGCCATCGATTTTTCCATCCGCCATTTCAGTCCAATATCCGAGATGCGAATGATCTCCAGTTACGCGCGGGAGCCAGTCAAAGCCAAAATCATTCTGCCTGGTTGCTTGTTCTCCGTAATACGACTTCAGAAGGCTGACGATGTATTTATCGAAGTTGTGCCACCATCCTGCCTTGGGAGTGTGAATCTCAATAAACTTCTCAAGCGACCCGGAATCCGCCTCAAAAAACGGCATCGGCAGATATCCAGGCAAAATGTCATAAAGCGTCGGGATATCTGTCGACCCCTGTATCGATGCATGCCCACGCAAGGCCAAAATCCCGCCACCCGGCCTTCCGATATTTCCCAGCAGTAATTGAAGAATCGCCGCTGAACGGATGATCTGTACTCCGTCCGAATGTTGCGTCCATCCCACCGCGTAGCAGATCGCCGCCGTCTTCTCCGGCCCTGATGCCGCGCAGAATGTCTCCGCAATCTTTAGAAAAACATCCCGGGGAATTCCGCAGGTCTCCTGCACCATCTCTGCCGTGTAGCGGGAAAAATGGCGCTTCAATACCTGGTACACACACCGAGGATTCGCCAGCGTCACATCCCGCTCGTAAACACTCGCCTGGATTTTCTCTCCGCCCCGATCCTGCGCGTGTCCCCCGCTCGCGCCGTGTTCCGCTGCATCTTTCTTGAGCGGTGATCCTTTGTAAGCCCATGACTCGGTTTTGTAGGACTTCTTCTCCTCGTCCCAGCCCGAGAACAGCCCGTCCAGGTCTTCGGTGTCCTGGAAGTCATCCCGCAAGATAATCGACGCGTTGGTATAGTTGACGACGTATTCGCGAAAATCTTTCTCGTTTTCGAGAACATAATGGATGAGCGCGCCGAGCAGGACAACGTCTGTGCCCGCGCGCAGCGGAGCCCAGATGTCGGCCATAGCCGAAGTGCGATTGAAGCGCGGGTCCACATGAATCAGCTTCGCGCCTTTCTCCCGCGCCTCCATTACCCACTGAAATCCGACCGGATGATTCTCGGCCATCGACGATCCCATAATGAGAATCGCGTCCGCATTCGACAGATCCTGTTGTGACGTGGTGGCGCCGCCGCGCCCAAAGGATGTGCCCAGACCGGGCACGGTCGAGCTATGTCATATTCTCGCCTGGTTGCTGATGCAAACCATTCCCAGCCCGGCTGCAAATAGCTTCTTGATCAGATAATTCTCTTCGTTATCGAGCGTAGCTCCACCCAGGTGGGCGATTGCCGTGGTCTGCATTAGCGCTTGGCCGTCGCGTGTTTCCTCGAAGGTCTTCTCTCGCGCCTGCCACACCCGGTCCGCCACCATGTCCATTGCGGTTTCGAGCTCAAGAGCCTCCCACTCCTTCGAACGCGGCTTCCGGTAAAGCACCTTCGTCAGCCGATTCGGGTGCGTCAGTAGTTCGAAACTCGCAGAGCCTTTCGGACACAGATGTCCACGCGAAATCGGCGACGCCGGATCGCCTTCAATCGAAACCAGCTTTCCGTCCCTGTGATGAATCAACTGCCCGCAACCAACCGCGCAGTACGGACAGACCGACCGCGCGACTTTTGTCCCCTGGATACGAGCCTTTAAATTCCGCGTCTTCTCGCTCATGGCGTCGACGCCAGTTCCATCACCGCGGTTTAGTATCTGCTGCACGAGCGGCCACTTCCGGAAGAAACCCTTCAATGGAAATCCTCCATCTCTTTAACTTAAAATCATGCATTACTGACCGTCGACGGCTTTATAAAGAACACAGGCACCCCTGCCGCAAAAAGCATGGCGAGGGTGCCTGTAGTTTATGCGGCTGCTTGCATGTTTACCGTTCCGGCGATCTCTGTTAGAAGTTCGTCGGCCTTTTCTTCCTCAGCTTGGATGCTTTCGAGAATGGAAGCATCCGACGACCGACCGATAATCTCGGCCCAGCGACGCAAGGTGCCATAGAGGGCAATCTCGTGATGCTCAACCTGCTGTGCCGCTCCGATGAGAGCGATGTCGCGCACAGAGGGGTCCGTCACGTCCTTAATCGTGTCAGACGCTTCCGTCGTGAGGCCGTCGATGACCTTGCAGGTTTCCGTAGAATCGTCTCCTTGGTTGCTTCGCAAAAGTCCTTGGATCTTGCTGACATGACCCTTTGTCTCTTCCAGGTGATTGCTGAAAGCCCGAGCCAGTTCCGAATCGGTTGAGTTTTCGATAAGGTCGGGGAGGGCTTTCGTGATTTTCTGCTCCATGTCCAGAGCCTTTTTCAGACTGCTTATATAGAGCGTTCGCAAATCTTCAATATGCGCTGAAAATAACTTCATAGTGAGTCCTTTCGAGTGGGCTGATTTCGCATTGGGGTAAGGGCTGGACAGCAAGAGCGGTTGCTCTCCCGCTAAGTGTGTGTTTTGGATGTGACGCGGAAAGGAAAGGTTGGGCACCAATCTCGTCGGCGGCTGCCAATCCGCGGCGAGTTCACATCAAAGCGGGAGGTGTTGCACGGTGGGGAGGTGGTTCCGCATGATGTCCGCTTGCAGCAAAATTCGGATACCAACAAACTGGACCCACTCTATTTACCCTCGATGCCCAGGTCTTCAATATGCAGCAACATCTCTGATGGATCGGCGTAGACGCGAAATGCCCCGGCTTCTTCCAACTCTCCTTTGCTGTAGCCTCCCGACAACAGCCCGACGCCAAGCGCTCTCCGGCGTCCGGCGGCAATCATGTCCCATGGGCTGTCGCCAACCACAATACAGTCTTCGATCGGCACGCCCAGACGTTTCGCAGCGAGAACGAATACATCGGGAGAGGGTTTCGCTTTTATCACATCGTCGCCGGTGATCACTATGGTGTGCGGAGGGACCTTCAAGTCTCTCAGCAGACGCCTCGTCTGTTTTCGATTCCCTGTAGTGGCAATCGCCCAGTGCATCCCGGTTTGGCTTAGGTATCGAAGCAATTCTCGCGCGCCTGGGAGCAATCGAATGTCGTTCACCGCTTTGCTAAAGGCGGCATCGTGTTTTTCTTCCAGTGGTCCAACCTTAACCGTCCTCCGTTTAACCTCGGGCTCACGAAGTAACTGAGGCACCATGGACTTGCCGTTCATGCCGATGCGACGATGGATTTTCCAGTTTGGTACAACGATGTCTACACTCCGCAATGCAGCAGCCCATGCAAGAACGTGCTCGTAGACCGAGTCGATGAGCGTGCCGTCGAGGTCAAACAAGATTGCGGGATTATCGGATCGTTCAGCCTTCATCTAATTGCATCCGAATTGTCTGGTCAAGATCCTTCGATCTCGGAGTTTGCGCTACAGAATGCCCAGCAGACACCTGACCGTTCTTTGGATGAGAATTGCGTGGATTGCGGCTGACAGAAAGACTAGAAAAGCGATAATTGTCGAGTCACACGCCTTGATCTTGCCGGTCGGGAGCCAGCGGTCGCTCCGTTCAACGAATCTGAGATCTGGCGTTCGCGAGCGATTGTTTTACTGAAATCGGTGCTCGGGGCCTTCGAATGTTCTACGGCCCGCACGAAACGATCAAGCCGTCGAAGTCCATCGATTTTGTCCGTATCGCCGACCTTGGCTGCTTCCAACGAGCGTCTCATGACGTCTATGGTTTCGTCGTAAGTTTTAAGAGGAACCGGGAACGGGTGGCCATCTTTACCGCCAAGGGCGAAAGAAAAACGCGCCGGATCAGAAAAACGCGTTGGTGTTCCGTGGACTACCTCGGCGACCAGGGCCAGCGATTGAAGAGTTCGCGGACCAAGCTTCTCTAACAGCAGCAACGATGCGAAATCCTGAAATTTGCGTTCATACGCTACAGCGAGAACCGCGCCCAAGCGTTTCAAATCCACATTGGACGCTCGCACGTCATGATGCATCGACATTGTCAATTTCCGAATATTAGTTAAGGTCGCTTCCGGGCGGGCCTGCACGACCTCCAATAGAGCTTGCTGGGCCGGCGCTGCGGCAGCCGCGACCAGATTCATAATTGTGCCCTGATTCTCACCGACAACACCCGTATGCGGCTCATTAGTAAAAGTTCTAGCGGATGGAGAATGCCAATGATAACGACGCGCCATTCCGCTGTCGCCATTCATTCCTTGTTGAACGATCGTCCATTCGCCGCTAGCGGCAACAATGAATCCGTGAAGATAAAGTTGGAAGCCGTCGGCAATAGCATTATTGTCGACGCGCGCCGCAAGCCGACTTGAGCGCACCAACGAATTTCCGTTCAAACCGATTCCCTCTGCGTATTGCAATAGCTCGCTAGGCGTCTGGCGTGAGTGGCGGCCTCGGCCGCCGCAAACATAAATTCCGAGCTCGTGGGATCGAGGATTCATCCCTCTCTTGAGCGCTCCCAAAACCGAAGTGGTTATGCCTGACGAATGCCAGTCCATTCCCATCACGGAGCCGAACGCCTGAAACCAGAATGGATCGGCGAGACGGGACAAGAGCGCTGAAACGCCGTAGTGATGAACAACATTCTCAGCGATTGCGGTGCCCAACCGAGTCATCCGGTCCGCTAGCCATCTGGGAACACTGCCGCCATGCAGCGGAAGGTCGGCGATACCGGATCGTTGCATGTGCAAATTGTACCGTGGGCACGTCCTTGCCGGCGTAACTAGGCAGCCCCATTCTCCTAAACGCAAAGCCACTCGGTGTTGTGGATCAGATCCTCCCGATCTTCTGATCGAGATAGAAGCGAATCAGCGATCTGCGCAACCGTCTGCTGCTTCATCAGGAAGGCTAAGCATAACTCCAGAGAGATGACAATTCTTAAAAGGCGAACGCCACTGCATTTCTGCAGTGGCGTTCATGGTAGCGGTGGATCTGACTCGCCTTTCGATGAGCGTCGGACTGAACCTTTATCGTCATGGGATGCTCGCCATCCAGTCTACGCCTCCCTTCACCAGTCCGAGGGCTTGGTTCGGTATTGCCTTATCGCTCGCGCGACGTAGGTTTCCACCCACTTGGACGAGTGATCTTCCGACAACTTTCCGGCTGATGTTGTAACCGGAGGCGGCTCCAGAGTTGACTTTTAGACTCACTGAAATCTGTGGAGTGATGGATCGCCAGTCCTACCAACGACTTAAGTCATAAAAATCCGCTGCGCCTGCGGTCGTGCATTTATCTTATTTATTTAATTATGTTTAGAGATAAACATCATTTGCTTTTGAGTCCGCTGCGTCTGCCAGTTCCGCCATCCCGGCGTCGGAAAATCTATCTTAGCTGACCGAGCGCCTCAAATCCACACCGCTGCGACCCACTTCATCATGGCGAAAGCAGCGCACCGCATGATCATTCACCATGCCCACGGCTTGCATGAATGCGTAGCAGATGGTTGATCCCACGAAGTTGAAGCCTCTTTTCTTGAGCGCTTTGCTCATGGCGTCTGACTCGCGCGTGCGCGCCGGGAGTTGACTTCGTTTCTTCCATGAATCGACAAGCGGGCGGCCATCCACAAATTGCCACACGTAGCCGTCGAAGCTGCCGTACTCTTCCTGCACCTGCAATAATGCCCGCGCATTCCGTACCGCCGACGCGACCTTCAACCGGTTGCGCACGATGCCAGGATTCTTTAGCAACTGAGCGATCTTCCGCCGGTCGTAGCTCGCCACTTTGCGCGTATCGAAGCCATCAAACGCGGCGCGGTAGTTTTCCCGTTTGTTGAGAATCGTCTGCCAGCTCAGCCCAGCCTGCGCGCCTTCGAGAATGAGAAATTCAAAAAGGATAGCGTCGTCGTGTACCGGCACGCCCCACTCTTCATCGTGATAGCGAATCGCCAGCTCACTGCGCGCCCAATCGCAGCGAATGAGTGGACGCTTGTCTTGCGGCGTTCTGCCCATAAGTCAACGAATCAAAGTAATTCTCAGGTCGCCGTTGCTCTCAGTCACTACCGTAGGCGCCGGGCGTTGCGGAGACAGCGGCGGCGCCTGCTCACTGTAGGGAAGCTATTCCAGCGACTTTGGATCTGACCTGTTTTTTGGTGACTTCGAATTTAGCAGACCTACCAACTGGCGGGCGCTGGCCGGCACTCCCACCTTGTGCTCCACAATAATCTCTTTTGCATTCAGCTTCTTCCCGTAAAGCTTGTAATTGGCATTGCCATCCGAGCGCAGAGTTGAGCCCTCCAGAGATATTCCGGCAAACAGTCCCTTGTTGCGCGAGTAGGAGAGAATCTCGGCATTCATCACCACGTCGGTAGCACCCTCAGCAGTGCGGCCCTTGGGACCGGCGGCGGCCGAAGCGTCCGCACCCAATTTGACTTTGCTCGAGAGCAGAGACCGCGCTCCTTTAGGATTCATCACCAGCAAAACAAAATCGGTGGCCTGGCCTCCAAGTTGGAAACCGATGCTCACGCCCTCCAGCGCGTACAGAGCTGGCGGTCCCCACGGACCCGTATAGTGCTGGCCGCTACGGCAGACCATAATTCCACGGCCGTAACTGCCTCCCACTCCGAAAGCACCCTTCTTTACCGAAGGCAGAATCACCACGCACTCCGCCTTATCCAGCAGGTCTTGAGGAATGTTGTCTGGAATGTTCAAAATTTCCTTCATGACCTCACCAGCTTCTTTCACCCGTTCCTCTTCTCTTTCGTCGTTGGCTGCGAATGCTGAGGGTGCCCACAGGCATAGCGTGAGCAAGCATGCTGCAATCGTATTCATCCTCATCAGTATCGCTTTCCTCCGACTTCGTTCTCAAAACTTCTTTGCGTAAGGCTCACCATCTTAAACCCTTGTCACGAATTGTAATCGGGGATTTGTGCAAACCGGTTGCTCCTAATGGTCCTAAGTCGGGCCGCTTGGCCGTGACCAAACGTGTGCTCCTTTTGTAACCTGGCACTCTCCTTCACGCCCTTCTAAAGTCAAGTCAGAGCAGGGCAAATGGCCGACTTCCATTAGGTCCTTGGCGTGCATCTAATCTGTTCGAAGCTCTCGTTTGAGCTGGCGGGAAGGAAAATTTTGGATTCCTTGGGAATGAAGTACACGAATCCGGTTTGCCGCTTGTTGGCGCTGCTGGCCGCTTTGGCCTGCACCCTGCCAGCTCTTGGACAGTCGGAGGCGTACGCCAGCGGCTCAGCCCGTCTCAACGACTACGGGGTTGCTTCCACCTCTGAAGATCCGGCTTCCACGTCTGACGATCCCCAGGCCGGCGCCTTGCTAACGATTCACAAGCGGGTCGACGAAGTGAACGTTCTTTTCATCGCTACCGACAAGCACGGCAAATTTGTGCGCGATCTCAATCAAAGCGATTTCGCCATCCTAGACGATCACAAGCCTCCGCAATCCATTATCAACTTTCGGCGCGAAACCGATTTGCCGCTACACCTCGGGTTGCTCATCGATGTCAGCGGATCTGTGCACGGCCGTTTTGAGTTCGAGCAGGACGCAGCCATCACCTTCCTTCAGAAAATAGTCCGCGCCCGTTTCGACAAAGCCTTCGTTGTCGGGTTCAACAAGCAGAGTCAGACGGCTCAGGACTTTACTGACAACGTTTCATTGCTCTCCGCGGGCGTGCACCGGCTGCAGGATGGTGGAGGCACCGCGCTCTACGATGCTATCTACCGCGCCTGCAAAGAAAAGTTTCTGAAGGATCGTCCAGATCATCCAGCGCGAAAAGCGATCGTAATAGTGAGCGATGGCGAGGACAATCAGAGCGAATTCTCGCGGGCGCAGGCCATCGAAATGGCGCAGCGCGCCGAAGTCATCATTTACGCCATTTCCACGGATGACAGCGGCCTGATCCTGCGCGGCGATAAAGTTTTGGAGCAGCTGGCTGCAGCCACGGGTGGACGAGCCTTCTTCCCTTTCAAGATGAAAGATATTACTCATTCCTTCGCCGCCATCGAGGATGAATTACGCAGCCAGTACGTCGTTTCCTACAAGCCGGCCGACTTTGATGCCGACGGTCGCTACCGCTCCATCGAAATATCTGCACTGAAGAAAGATCTGCAAGTGCGCGCTCGCAAAGGCTACTTCGCCCCGGAACAGTAGACCATCCTCCGTCCCTTTAGGCACACCCGTGCAACCTACTCGTATCGATTCAAGGCAGTGTCGACCTTTATTTCGGAGGCCTGGTAATTGCGCCTTGCGAAGCAGACGAGACTAGCGCCGCATACTTGGCAAACACGCCGGTGGGATAACGCGGCTGCGGGGGTTTCCACTCTTTCATGCGCTGCCGAATAGTGTCGTCGCTGATCTCAACTTCGAGCACGCACTGGCCCACATCGAAGCGGATCATGTCTCCATCGCGCACGGCGGCGATGGGGCCGCCCAGCGCTGCTTCCGGCGAGACATGGCCGGCCATCAGTCCGTGAGTAGCGCCGCTGAATCGGCCGTCCGTTAACAGCGCGACAGAAGAACCTAATCCTTCGCCGACGATGGCGCCCGTCACGCTTAACATTTCCCGCATGCCAGGTCCGCCCTTCGGTCCTTCGTTGCGGATGACCATGACGTCGCCTGCTTTGATTTTCTTGCCGGTGACTGCGGCCATGGCATCCTCTTCCGATTCGAAGACCCGCGCCGGCCCACGCTGTTGCAACCGCTCGTGCCCGCTGATCTTCGCCACGCAACCTTCGGGCGCAACATTTCCTTTCAGAATCACCAAGCCTCCGGTTGTCTTCAAAGGCTTTTCCAGCGGCGCAATCACTTCCTGATCGGGAGCTTCCGTGGCATTCTCACTTTCCGCCTGCAAAGAGAGACCAGTTACAGTTTTTGCGCCAGGGCGAAGATGCTTTCCCTGCAGCAAGCGACGGGCCAGCAAGCGCACGCCGCCGGCACGGTGCATATCCGCCGCCACAAAACGACCGGAGGGCTTAAGGTCGGCGAGTAGCGGAGTGCGCTCGCTGACCGTCTGGAAATCGTCAATCTGCAAATCGACGCCAGCCTCGCGCGCGATCGCCAGCAGATGTAGAACGGCGTTGGTCGAGCCGCCAGTCGCGGCCACCGATGCGATTGCATTTTCAAAAGCGTCGCGCGTCAAAATTTCTCGCGGCCGGATTCCTTTCTGCAGCAGATTCATCACAACCTTGCCGCAATCGAACGCGATCTGATCTTTCTTAGAGTCCATGGCGGGCACACTGTTGAACCCCATGGGAGAAAGCCCGATCATTTCCATGACGGTCGACATGGTGTTGGCGGTGTACTGGCCTCCACACGCCCCAGCTCCGGGGCAAGCCACGTTTTCGAGGTCGTGCAATTCCTGGTCGGTGATTTTTCCCGATGCATTGGCGCCGACCGCTTCAAACACATCCTGAATGGTTACGTCCTTGCCGCGATAGCTGCCAGCTGCGATGGTACCGCCGTAGAGAACGAGTCCGGGAAGATCCATACGGGCCAGTGCCATAGCCGCAGCGGGGATCGTTTTATCGCAGCCGACCACGCACACGACGGCGTCGAATAATTGGCCGCGGCAGATGAGCTCGATGGAATCGGCAATCAACTCGCGGCTTACTAGCGAAGCCCGCATGCCTTCGGTGCCCATGGTTTCGCCGTCGGAAATAGCGATCGTATTGAATTCCATGGGAGTGCCGCCGGCAGCGCGAATGCCTTCTTTCACCTTGGCGGAAAGCCGTCGCAGGTGAAAGTTGCAGGGCATGGTTTCGATCCATGTATTGGCTACGCCAATCAGCGGCTTTCGCAGATCGTCGTCCGTGAAACCTATGGCTTTGAACATGGAGCGCGCCGGAGCTCGGTCGCGCCCGTCGGTAATGCCGCGGCTGCGATGCTTCAGATCCATGGTGAAAGATTACAACACGACTGTCATCCCGAGCGCAGCGAGGGACCTTGGTTGTCGCACGTTCGGCGACAGGATCTTAGAGGCTGTAGGCAGAAACCAAGGTCCCTCGCTATGCGAGAGATCACATGTGGATAAAAGAGCGGAACGTGCAGCAGTCGCCCGACCAAGAATGAAACTCAAGCCAACGCTGCCCGGGCCGATTGCTGCGCGACGGTCTCCAAAGCTGGCGGATGCGGCGCCCACACCGGTTCCTCGTGTGCCAGAACGGCCGCGCTGGAACGTACCTCGATAACATCCACGATCGCATACCACTCGCGATAAAGCTGGCCCGTCTGCTTGTGGGTGACCTCAAGCAGCAAACTGACCGCGTGATCCTGCCCGGCGTACTCGGCATGCACCGACGTGAGATCGAGTCCCCGGCGCGAAACTGCGTTGAGGATGCGCATCAGTGCTCCTTGCGCGTTGCGATAGCTGATGTGAAAGACTTGCATGGTCGTTCCCTCGAACTTGATTTAGCGATTTGGCAATTGGGTGGTTTGGCAATTGAAAAACCGCCGAACTTTGAGGTTTTCAATTGCACAATCACTCAATCACCCGATTACTCAATCACTCAATTACTCAATTCTTTCGTCCTCAAACACCATCTCCGAAAGCGCCGCCCCCGCTGGAACCATCGGGTAAACGTTCGCTTCGGGAGCGCAATCAAACACCAGCAACTCCGGCTCCGGCGAGCGCAGGAATTTCTCGATGAGATCTCCCGTCTCCGTCGATACCGGATACTCCAACAGGGCGGACTCGTTCAAGCGCCACCCACGAATCTTGTAGGCCTTCGCGATCTCGACGAAGTCCGGGTTATCGCTCAAATCGGTTTCGGCATAATTGCGCGCATAGAAAAGCTGCTGCCACTGCCGCACCATCCCCAGATATTTGTTGTCGACGATCACTATTTTTATCGGCAGGCCGAGCCGGTGCACCGTCGCTAGTTCCTGGATGTTCATCTGAAATCCGCCATCTCCGGAAACGCAGAGCACGCACGTCTCAGGTCTGGCCAGTTGCACTCCGACCGCGGCTGGCAGAGCGAAACCCATCGCCCCCAGGCCCCCCGAAGTGATAAAGCCGCGCGGCGAAGAAGAACGATACCGCTGAGCCGCCCACATCTGGTGCTGGCCTACGTCCGCGATCACCACGTTGTCTTGCGGCAGTCGGCTGAAGAGCTCATCGAGAAAACGAATTGTCGGCTGCGCCAGTCCGCGCGGATCAAGCTCCGCCCGCTCCGGCCCGCAAGCTACTGCGCGCCACGCGCTCCAGTCGGGCAAGGAAGCGTAGCTTAACTCCGCCTGGAATGCCGGAATCGTGTCCGCCAGGTTGCCGATCACTGGCAGCTCACATGCCCGTACGCGATCAAGCTGCGCCGGATCAATTTCAAAGTGGACGATCTTTGCATGTGGCGCAAATCGGGAGGGATCGCCGGTCACGCGATCATCCAGGCGCGCTCCGAAAACCAATAGCAAGTCCGTCTCGTGCAGAGCCGTATTGGCCGCGCGCGTCCCATGCATGCCGACCATGCCCAGGTAATACGGCGATTGCGGCGGAACCGCGCCCAATCCGTGCACGGTGGAGAACGTCGGAATATTCAAATGGTCGAGCAGACGTCGCAACTCCGGAATCGCGCCCGAAAGCTTAGACCCCGCGCCGACCAGCGCCACTGGCTTGGAAGCTCGTTGCAGCAAGGCCACAATCGTATCGCTAAACGCTCCATCTGCGTTCGCATCGGCAGGCCGCGCGTGCGGAGTAAATTTCGTGGGGCCGGAAAACTCTTTCTTTGCTTTTAGAATGTCCGTAGGGATATCGATCAGCACCGGCCCCGGACGTCCACTGCGCGCCCAATGAAATCCCTCGGCGATCACCTCGGGAATTTCGTCGATCGTCCGCACCAGCCGGCTCCACTTTGTCAGCGACAGCGTCACCCCGAAAACGTCGGTCTCCTGAAACGCATCCGTGCCAATCATTGCCGTGCGAACTTGTCCTGTAATGCAGACCAGAGGGACCGAATCCATCTTGGCATCGGCGATTCCGGTCACCAGATTGGTCGCTCCTGGCCCGCTGGTGGCCATCGCCACGCCAACTCTTCCCGTCACCCGCGCGTATCCTTCGGCGGCAAACACCGCGCCCTGTTCATGCCGCGTCAGAACGTGCCGTACCCCGCTGCCCTCAAGCGCGTCGTACAACGGCATGATCGCGCCGCCAGGGTAGCCGAAAACCAGGTCCACCCCTTCGGCGCGGACGCACTGCAAAACGATTTCGGCTCCCTTAAGCATTCGCTGACTAAGCCCCGTCCTTCCCAACCCTTGTCATCCTGAGCGCAGTCGAAGGATCCCTACCCGAGCACCACAATCGGCACAGCAAGCGTTCCCACCACGATCCTAAGCATTAACCACCTGTTTAGCCGCAGCCTTCGAGCCTTCAGGCGTCTTCGTGCCCTCGCCAGCCTTCTGCTCCTCGGGCTTCTTGGCTTCTCTTCCCGGTAGCCAGCTCATCATTCCACGCAACTGCGCGCCGACAATCTCGATCGGATGTTGCTGCTCCCTTTCACGCAACTCCGTGAAGTGGTAGCCACCGTCTTTGTTTTCTTTGATCCACTCGCGAGCGAAGGTTCCATCCTGAATGTCGGCCAGAGTCTTCTTCATTGCGGCTCGCGTGGTATCGCCTACAACTTTTTCCCCGCGCGTCAGATCGCCATACTCGGCAGTGTTCGAGATCGAATAGCGCATCCGGCTCAACCCGCCTTCGTAGATCAGGTCGACGATCAGCTTCATCTCGTGCAGGCATTCGAAATAAGCGATCTCCGGCGCGTACCCAGCCTCGACCAGCGTCTCGAATCCCTTCTTGATTAGCGACGTCAGCCCGCCGCACAGCACCGCCTGCTCGCCGAAAAGGTCGCTCTCAGTTTCTTCCTTAAATGTGGTCTGCAGCACGCCCGCGCGAGTCGAGCCAATGCCATGCGCGTAGGCCAGCGCATATTCGTGCGCGCGCTTGCTCGAGTCTTGGCTCACCGCAATCAGCGACGGCACGCCGCGCCCTTCGGCGTAAACCCGCCGCAGCAGATGGCCGGGGCTTTTCGGCGCGATCATCACCACGTCAACATCGCTCGGCGGGACGATCGTTTTGAAATGAATGCTGAAGCCGTGCGAGAAGCCCAGAATTTTTCCCGGATGCAGATATGGCTTGATGTATTGCTCGTAGACAGCAGCCTGGGTCTCATCGGGCGTGAGCACATGGATCCAGTCGGCGCGCTTGGCGGCCTCATCCGGAGCCACCACTACCATGCCATCCGCGCGTGCCTGCTGCGCACTGGGCCGGTTCGGCTCGAGGCCGACGATTACCTTGTAGCCGCTATCGCGCAAATTCTGCGCCTGTGCGTGTCCCTGGCTGCCGTAGCCCAGGATGGCGATGGTCTTGCCCTTCAGGGCGTTGGGGTTGGCGTCGTGTTCATAGAAAATAGTGGCCACTGGCTGCTCCTTTTGATAACGATGCCGACAATGATTCGACGCAAACCGACCGGTCGGTCGGTCTAATGATGTTACCGAAGGGCAATTATCGTGTCAAGAAAGAAGTTTTGAGTCCCAGGCGAGCCGAAAGGGCGAACGCCGCTACGAACCACGTGGGGACAGCGGCCCCGGCTGTCCGGCGGCCCAGGTATATCGGGCCGCGGATTGCGGAAGTTATCGATGAAGTTATCGATAATGTCACGCGCTACCTCCCTTTGGGCCTCAGTGCATTGGCAAGGAGGCCCGAGGCCAAGTTCGGAACATCTCCCCCGCAATCCTCGTATCCTAAGCAAAGGGAGGCACAATATGTACTGCAACGCTTGCGGCAAGGCCATCGCTGAGGACGGCCGCTTTTGCTCCTACTGTGGAACCGTAGTGGGGATTCCGCCCACGCGGAAGAGACTGATGCGCTCCCGCGCCGAGAGAAAGATCGCGGGAGTTTGTGCCGGGATAGCCCACTATTTCGATCTCGACGTAACGCTCGTGCGCATCCTCTTTATCTTCATCACGCTCGCTACCGGAGTGTGTCCGGGTGTCGTCACATACCTTCTCGCATGGATCATCCTTCCGGCGGAGCCAGAATTCAAACCGATGCTCGCGGCACAACAGCCATTAACGAGTTAGGCATTTTCTAGGGCTTACAAATCCTGATAGCAGGTCAAGCCTAACGGCGGGTGCCCCGTCCTTGTCTCTCCGTTCGTTTGGAGAGACAGGCGCGGATTTTGAACTTGCCCCCTAAGCGGCAAAAGCGGCTCCTTAATCAGTTCCAACCGACAGTTGTGGGGACCACCACCCGAACCGCCCACGAGCTTGTAAAGATTCCGTCTAGCAAAGTAAATGATTACAGTGGCTTGCAACCTCCTTGAAAGCTTTTCATCTTAATGGATAGCCATGCAAAGGCGGGTCGAAGTCGATGCGGCAAGAGGCTTGATGCTGGTCTGGATGACTCTTACTCATCTGCCGACCATGGTCAGTACCTACGTCAATCAGCCCTTCGGATTCGTGTCAGGCGCAGAGGGCTTTATATTCCTTTCGGCGTTATTTACTGGCCGCACTTACCTCCTGATGGCCGAGCGTGAAGGTTATCGCGCTATGGTCAGCCAGTTGTGGACGCGTACCTTGAGGCTCTATATCTACCATGTCACGCTGCTTGCCCTGGCATTCTTAGTGGCAGTGAGACTTGCCGCTGGAGGCAGTCGGCCGGGACTCCACAACTTGCTCGATTTCTACTTTGCTGCTCCGAGGCAGGCTCCCATCGACGCGGCGTTGTTGATATACAGGCCCCCGCTATTGGACATTCTCCCGATGTACATCACATTTCTGCTGCTCACGCCACTGGCTTTGACGCTGGCGAGAAAAATCGGATGGAAGGTTATCCTGAGCGGAGGGTTCACGCTCTGGTTGTCGGCACAGTTCGGACTCCGCCAAGCGGTCTACGATTTCAGTGCTCAAGCCTTCGGGCTTCGTATTCCCCTGAGCGCCACCGGCTCCTTCGACCTGTTTGCCTGGCAATTTATGTGGTTAGTCGGTCTGTATTGCGGAGCCCGGTGGTCGAAAAACGATTTGCCGGTCGAGAAGTGGGCCAGCCGCATGCTGATTCCAGCGGCCGTAATCGTGCCGGTGCTCTTCGCGCTACGCCACTCGGTGGGACGCGGCATCGAACTTGGAATTTTCGAAGTCTCTTTCGACAAGTGGCATCTGGGGATTGTCCGTCTGATCAATTTTGCCGCAGTCGCAGCATTGCTGATCCATTTCCAATCGGTGCTGAAGCCACTGGCGATCCGGCCGCTCGTCATGATGGGCCAGGCTTCCTTACAAGTCTTCTGTGCGCACCTGCTGTTCTGCTTCCTCGGACTTGCCATCATGGGGGACGCTCCCGTGGTGAACGGTTGGCAGGAAGCGGCATTGGTGACCATGGCCCTGTCGGGCATGTTGCTGACCGCGCAAATCTTCTCCAGGAAGCGTCCGGCTGTAGCCGCCGCGCGGACGGCAAGCAGGCCGGTCCCCCAATTCGGGGATTGAAACTCACCCGCGATCCACCCCCGCCGTCTTCGCTTACCAACCCCCGGCAACGATATAGTGATTCCGGACGTTCTTATGTGTCAGCGGCATCTCGAAAGTAAGCCATATACCACCGGTCTTGCTGTCCAGTTCGCCAACGCACTTACCGGGCGCAACAGTTTTGCATCCTTTGTGATGCTCAAAACAGTCTAGCTTGGCGTGTTCGCCGTTGATAATGGCGAGCATCGTCGAAGCGTCTGTGTTGGTATGCTTACCTCCAGCAAGTGCGATTCCGAGATTTGCTCCAGCGGAGCCGCCAGTCCCATTCAGGTCCGTGTGAATCGTGGAATTATCTACGCTCACTACCTCGATCTCGACAGTCTCTTTGTTTTTTGCCAGGACCATCGAGCTCAGCCCAGCCATCAGGCACACAGCCAGCAGTCTCTTCATCTCAAGTTTTCTCCTTTTTTGACTTTTTTGTGGGATGTCACAGAGATAACCGGTGGAAAACGAGGCTTTTGAGGTTTTCGCTATACCGGTCCGTCGGAAAGCAATCGCAAGGGCACCCCAGCTTTAGTTTCTATTGCTGGCATCAATCACAAACTGAGGCTGCACCACCCGTCACGATTTTGGAGTCGAGGTTAGTATTGCCCAGCCGTTGAAAATCTGTTCGCTCCATGACATCCTTTACAAAATGTCCCTAGACATCCTCTCCACCACTGTAAAGGATGTCTAGAGACAAAATGCAGAGGATGTCCCGGGACTATACAAATCACGCAAAGATGGGCCAGCCTCGATTATTTGTCTCTATCCGTATCTCTAATCTCTATGCCGCTCGTCTTCTTTGACACTCCGAACTACCCCATTTATCGGGCTAGATCCGAAATGTGTAACAGCGTCAGCTTTACTATCGAACGTAAGCTTAATATTCGAAAAGGTGACGCTGTTCCCCCCGGTGATGTCTATCGTAAGCTTAGAGGTTGGCCCAAACGGCGGTGGAAACTTTCCGTTCGCTGTGATTGTGACTGGACCGGTTACTTCCACAGTGCCGTCCGAAGGAAATGTGACTGTGCCATTGAGCAACGTGAAGTGATGCGTGTGCGCCATGCGATCCATAGGATTGTTCAAGTCTCCGCCCCCGCTCTGCATTACGCCGAGGTCGGAGCGCTCCATATTCAGGGCCGCCGAGAAGTTAGCTTTGCCATCTCGCTTGAGTGTCAGGGACCACGTACCCCGAACCTCCCACGGGCCACCGACGTTTAGCGGTGTATAGTCGCTGATTGTCCCGCGAAACTGTATCTCTTTCGGCCCTTGCGCAAACGCGCAGATGCTTACCGCCAACACGAGCACCGAAATTTTTGCTACCCACCAGAAACCTTCGCTCCTCATAATGCAGACCTCCAAGTCTGAGTTGTCGACTGCACTTATCGTCCATCGCGCATGGGATTACAATTCAGCTTGTATAAAGGAGAGGTAAAGTTTCCCTAAACCCCTAAGTCACTGATGCGGTTGCTTCTTGGCGGATCATGAGGCATCATTCGAGCGGCGCAGGTCAGGCCTATAGAGGGGATTTACGGGTCAGGAATTCCATTTCGGCGAGTTCACGCTCGACCCGTCCCGCTATCAGCTCCAACGGAGTGAACGCCGCCTCCGTCTGGAAAAAATCCCGATGGAGTTGCTCATCCTGCTGGTCCAGCGTCAAGGAGAGTTAGTGTCCCGCGAGGAAATCGCTGAGCGTCTTTGGGGCAAGGATGTCTTTGTTGACGTCGATCACAGCATCAATGTCGCTGTCCGCAAGATCCGCGTTGTTCTACGCGACGATCCGGAGAAGCCTCGTTTCGTAGAAACCGTGGTGGGGAAGGGATACCGCTTCGCCGCTCCGGTGACCTGCAACAATGGGATCTCCACCCCGCATGTGCGGCCTCTTCCATCGCAAGCTCAGGAAAATTCGGGCACTGCTGTTCCACCTACTGTCCTACCTGCAAAAGCGAAAGCCGTCCCCATCCGCCTCGCGCTATTGCTGGGAGGAATAGCCGTAGTCGCACTGTTCACGGTTGCCTTGGTGATGAACCGCCGCGGCGGTGTTAATGACCGAGCTAATGACAATGACACGCGGCAACCGGCTATCCAGGCCCTCGCGGTACTGCCTCTGAAAAATCTGTCTGGCGATCCCGGACAGGAATATTTTGCCGACGGCATGACCGAGGCGGTCATCGGACGCCTATCCATGATCCCCGGCCTTCGCGTCATCTCCCGCACGTCGGTGATGCGTTTAAAAGACACACGCATGTCCGCGCCGGAGATCGCCCGAGCGCTGCACGTGGACGCCATTGTCGAAGGCTCCGTGATACGCGAGGGCAGCCAGGTTCGCGTCACCGTTCAACTGATCCGTGGCGCGACCGACGAGCACATTTGGTCAGAAGAATATCGGGAAGAATATCGAGGCATTCTTGCCTTACAGGAGGAGGTCGCGTGGACCATCGCCGAGCGAATCAAGATCAGCCTCACACCCCAGGAGCGAGTGGTCCTGGCATCAACCCGCGCAGTGGACCCCGAAGCTCAAGAGGATTACCTGAAGGGCCGGTACTACTTAAACCAGGCAACGGATAGTGCTCGGAAGAAAAGTATCGCGTATTTCCAGCAGGCAATCACCAGAGACGAGAGCTACGCTTTGGCGTATAGCGGCCTGGCTGACGCATATGCGCTGCTCGGGTTTCGCGGTGGTTTTCCGTCGAAGGACACCCTGACGCGAGCAAAGTCAGCAGCGCTGAAAGCGATCCAACTGGATGACACTCTCGCCGAACCTCACGTATCTCTCGCATTCATCGCCGAGACTCATGAGTGGGATTGGGCAACGGCCGAGCGGGAATACAAGCACGCCCTCGAACTCAACCCGGGCGATGCCCGGGCTCACCACTGGTATGCCGGTTATCTAATGTATGTAGGGCGATTTGAGGACGGAATTTCCGAGGCCAAGCGCGCCCGGGACCTCGATCCGCTCTCCTTGCCGGTCAACAATGCCCTGGCTGGTAGGTTGCTCGTAGCGGGCCGGGTTGACGAGGCTCTCGAGCAATTGCAGAAAACTTTGGACATGGATCCCCATTTCGCGCCAGCCCACCAGACCCTTGGCTGGGCCTACCTGAATAAGGGAAAGCACCAGGAAGCCATTCAGGAGTTTCAACAGGCGATGCAACTCTCTGGAACCAACGACGCGGACCTCATGCAGGACCTTGGTTTTGCCTATGCTGCAGGGGGTAAGCCAGAACAGGCGCGGAAGATACTTGCCAAACTGAAGAAGCTACATCAGCAGGGACTTGTACCATCCGCTTCAATCGCGATTCTCTACGGAGCCTTGGGTCGGTTGGACGAAGCCTTCGTCTGGCTGGACAAGGCCTATAACGAGCGTGACCCTGAACTTACATATCTCAACGTGCCAGGCCGCAGGTTCGAGCCCCTCCGCCACGACCCGCGCTTTCAACAGCTAGTGCACCGCATCGGGTTGCTGGGGTAAGAGTAGTGTGGGACAAACTGAGGGCTGCCCCACCCTTCGCGATTTTCGAAGGGTGGATTCCCCTGCCGACGGTATCAACCGACTTTTCGTATGCGAAGTTCGGCTTTCTGGGCTTCGTTGACCAGCACTGGTCCGTAGTACTCTAGGTCCAAGTAATAACGAAAGCTGCTTCAGGGCCATTCCTGTGCCTCGAGCACCAGTCCATGTTTGACCGGATTGCGATGCATGTACCGTAGCTTCTCGATCCGCTGCTTCTCGGTGAACACCACGAAATCATAGAAGCGACGTTGCCAAATATGTCCCTCCTCCGGAGACTCATTCCACAAACTGCCTCCGGGTGGCGAGCCACCTGAGCGGAGGCGGCGCAGGAGCTTTCGAGCGAAGCCTTGTTTGAGAGCCTGTATTACGACAGACGGGTCGGCGGGCTCCGGTTCGCTGAACAGTAAGTGGACATGCTCGGGCATCACAACGTAGCCCACCACTACAAAGTGATAACGCCTCTGGACTTCCTCCAGCACTTCAAGGAACAAGTCGCGATTCTGCTCGCTGTCCAGCAGAGCGGGCCGCGGATAGCAGCTGGTGGTGATAAAGTGCAGGTATCAGGCGCCGTAGTAACGATGGAGCCGGAGAGGCATGTTGGGCTTGTAACATTTTGCAGAGCATTTTTAGCCCAGCGCCGTGGCATGGTGAACGTGGGCGTACGCGATGAAACTTGAGAGCCACGGCGGTGGGCTAAAAATGCTCTGCATTACGCTGTGCAGTGCATAAGTTGCCATCCCTTCGCTGTCACGAGTCAACATCAAGTCGAGGTTCGTGGTGCCCACCCTTCGAAAATCACGAAGGGTGGGGCAGCCTCAAGTGTGGTCGTGCAAGAGTGGGGGAGCCCATGCCGCGAAAGTATTATGGTCAAGGAGCGGGAGCCCGTGACCACGCGTCAACTCAAGATTCGTCAGCCTAAGGTTCACACTCAACTCGGCCGAACCGCGTGCAGACCTTTGCCGCCAACGAGCGCATGAACCAGCTTCTTATCGAACATCTTGACCCCGGCGCCTGGGGTGCCGAACCACCGACAGCCAAACCGCCCGGCAAGGCCCGCAACACTGCGGCCCGCACCATTGCCACGATCTTCACGCACATGCACAATGTCCGCACCAAGTGGGTCAGGCTTACAGCTCCTCACCTGAAGGTTCCACCACAGCTCAACCGCGCGCACTGCACGCCGCAGCAAGCCCGCGCAGGATTGGCCGAGAGCGCCGCTCGCTGCGCGGAGATGCTCGCTGAAGCGCTCGGCGGTGGTGGGGGTCGCGTCGAGAAGTTTCGCAGAGACGGCTGGGCTAAGCCTTGGCCGGTTGGCCCGGAAATGCTGTGCTACATGCTTTCTCACGAAACCCAACATCGCGGGCGGCTGTGTATGCTCGCCCATCAGCTCGGATTCCCGCTGCCGATCGAGGTGACGTCCGAGCTCTGGAATTGGGAAAAGCCGTGGAAAGAGTGCGACTCGCCCCGCGGCCCGGGCTACGATTCTTAAGGAATCGCGCAACACCTCGCGAGATCACGAATGCGTGGAGCGCCGTGGAAGAGCGGCGCTTCAGCGCCGCGTGAAGCTCCCAATATCCAGCCGGGCTTCAGCCCGAGAATTAGTCACCGACACGGAGCAAACAGCTCGGGGACAGACGGGACGTTTCCCTATTTCGGCGCCGGGAATTAGCTGAACTTCTCGTCTGTCCCCGAGTCACTTATGATGGTCGCATTCGGTTGATCGACAACATCGGATTGAGGGGAGAAGGAATCAAGACGTCCGGATTCACGGACTAAGCGATGAGCGAGCTTTCTGAGTGCGCGGCCCCGTCGCCAGCCATGTGTGTGCGGTGAACCGTTGTGAAGGGATAAGCCACTACTGTCCTCTGAAAGGAACCGCGAGGGAAAATGACGCCAAACAAACTCTGGACCTCAGCCGTAATACGGCTTCTCGCAACTTGCTTTCTTGCGTCGTTGGCAATCTCCCAAACACCCTCTCCGGCGCTGCTCGTCCTTGAGAAACAGGACAAAGCGCTAGCCATCGTAGATCCTGAAACTCTCAAGATCGTGGCGCGCGTTCCCGCTGGCGAGGATCCGCACGAGGTCGTGGTGAGCCAGGACGGAAGCCGGGCCTACATTTCTAATTACGGCGGGTTCCGAACGCCCCAGAACACACTTTCCGTAGTTGATCTGTCTTCACAAAAAGCGCTGTCGCAGGTTGATCTTGGACCGCTGAAGGCGCCGCACGGGCTGGATCTCGTGAACGACAAGGTCTACTTCACTGCGGAAGGCAGCAAGGTGATTGGCTGTTACGATCCGGCACCGAAGCAGGTCGAGTGGGTGCTGGGTACCGGTCAAGACCGCACGCACATGCTTAAAGTATTGCCCAATCTCAGCGCGATCTTCACTGCCAATATCACATCGAGCACCATCACCGTTTTTGAGCACGACAAGAACGCCGATTCCTCCGGTTGGACAGAGACCAACATCCCGGTCGGTAAAGCCCCGGAGGGATTCGATATGTCCCCCGACGGTAAAGAGCTGTGGGCCGCTTCCCACCAGGAGATGGTCACGATCATCGACATCGCAACGAAGAAAGTGATTCAGACGATCAATCTGCACACGAAATTTGCCAACCGGCTCAAGTTCACACCCGACGGCAAGCGCGTTCTCGTCTCCGATCTCGGCAACGGAGACCTGATCGTGCTGGATGCCGCTTCTCGCCAAGAAGTGAAAAGAATCAGCCTAGGTCAAGGGGCTGCTGGAATTCTCATTACACCCGACGGATCAGTTGCCTATATCGCGGTGAGTGCGGACAACAATGTTGCGGTCCTAAACCTAAAGACGGTGTCCGTGACTGGTCGTATCGCTACGGGAAAGGGACCAGACGGGTTGGCCTGGGCTGTCCGAAAGTAGTTGGGGGGCGGGCCCACCCTTGCGCTATTACAAGCGAGGCTGGCATAACGCAAGCTTCCCCCGTTTTCCACTCTAACCATGTGACATCCAACCTTGTCTTCCACAATTTCAATCGGCGATCATGATCGAGGCCGTAACGGTCAGTTACAGAACAGTTCGCCGTGCTCTAACTAAGTCCTTTGTTTCACGGACTTTGATATCCAAGTTCCTTGACACGCGGATTTTGCGTGGAATTTCTTGCTACCGCGGTGATTTCAAAGATCGAGGGGGAGGGGGGATACCCCATTTTTCCGCACAAAGCCGCAAATCGTGACCGCTCCTGCCAACGTCGCAGCAAACTTCATTTTCGTGAGGAATCCACAGTCCCACAGCGTCCCAGCTAAGCAGTCAACCGTTGGCAGCCAAGCGACGAGCGAACCTCAAAGGGTTTTAGCAGAAGCTAGGAGCCAGAAGCCAGCCGTGCCACCGGTTGACCGGATTGAATAATCTGTGACTTTTGGCGACGCCAGCGCTATCGTGCAAGCGAGCGCGACCGCAGCTAAAACCCTGTTTCCATTCGTGCGTATGCCGCAAAAGCCAGCATGGTTCCAGGAAGGCGATTGTACATTGGCGAGGCTTTGCGAAGTTCTCCCCTAGATCAGAATCCACAAACCGCCAGCCTGGGCGTGCGTGCTCAGAAGGGCTGGGGTAAAGAGATGACAGGAAAACACGAGGTAGAGAGCTGGGAAGGCAGCCGCAGACAGCTCCAGGGATTGCCGGTCATTCGACGGAACGTGGCCGGGATCGATCTGGGGAGCGAGCGCCACTGGGTATGCGCTCCGACCGTGGATGGGAGCGGTCGAGAAATCGCCAGCTACGGGGCGACGACGCCGGAATTGATTCGCTTGGCGGAATGGCTCAAGCAACGTCACGTAGAGTCGGTCGCGATGGAGAGCACAGGAGTTTATTGGATTGCTCCGCACGAGGTGTTGGAGGCGCAAGGTTTGCAGGTGCTGCTGGTGGATACACGACAGCTGGCGCGGGTTCCGGGGCGGGACAAAAAGACGGACCCGACGGATTGCGAATGGATTCAGCGACTGCACAGTTGCGGATTGCTTCGCAGTTCGTTCCGACCGGAGGAAGCGGTCTGCATGCTGCGGACGCTGGTGCGGGATAAGGCCAACCTGGTGGCGGAGTGTGGGGACTGGCTGCGGAGGACGCAGAAGAGCCTGGACCAGATGAACGTGCGCGTGCACCGTGCAGTTTCCGACATCGATGGGGTCACCGGGATGGCGATTCTGCGCGCCATCGTCGGAGGAGAGCGGGATGCCTTGAAGCTGGCGAAGCTGCGCGACCCACGCTGCAGCAAAACCGAGCAAGAGATTGCCGAACAATTGACCGGGCATTGGCGAGAGGATCACTTGTTTAGCCTGCAGCAGGCGCTGAAGATGTACGACGCGGTGCAGGAGCGAATCGCCGCCTATGAGAAGGAGATCCTGCGGAAACTCGGGGACATGGAACGGGAAGAGCAGCGGGGACAAACGGCGCCGCCTCTACAGAGTGCTAACAAGACAAAAGCGATCAAAAAACGTGGGCAGGAGCCGAAGCGGCAGGCGTTATACCGAATGAGCGGCGTCGATATCACACACATCGATGCTATCGGAGTGGAAACGGTCGAAGTGGTGCTCAGCGAATACGGCCCAGATCTGAGCCGCTTCCCCACGGAGAAGCAATTTGTCTCCCACGTCACCTTGGCGCCGCATGTGCCCACCAGCGGGGGCAAGCCGCTGCCGAAGAGAAAGCGAAACAGCGCGAGCACCCGGGTCGCAGCTGCGTTGCGCATGGCCGCGCTTTCTCTGCGCCACAGCCAGACCGCCCTGGGAGCGTACTATCGCAAGATGGCCCAACGCCTGGGCGGAGACATTGCGGTGTTCGCCACCGCGCGGAGGTTGGCCACTCTGATTTACCGGCTGCTGCGATGGGGCCAGCCATATGTAGACGAAGGCGCAGAGGCCTACGAAACCCGCTATCGCCAACAGCGCATCGGACGCTTGGCCGCCACAGCCAAAGCACTCGGCTATCAGCTGGCTCCCAAGCTTGAGAGCGCGTAACAAAGGAGGAAGAGTCACAGGTCAGCAGCAATTGGCATTCCCGCCCGCAACTGTTTACCATGTCACCCGATGGCCCGCGAGACTGTGGTCGACTCTCGGCAGGAAATTCTGCGCACCGCCGCGCGCTTGTTCCAGCAGCGGGGATACGACGCGACGTCTATGAACGATGTGGCCGCCGCGCTCAAGTTGAGCAAGGGAGGCCTCTACCACCACTTCCAGAGCAAAGACGAAATCCTCTACGAGATCATGAACCACGCCATGGAGATCACGCAGGAGCGCGTGCTCAATCCCGTGCGCGGCATCGCCGATCCGGAGGAGCGGCTGCGAGCGCTGATCCGGCTGCACATCGAGGTTGTGCTCAGCCCGCGCGATCGGGAGATTACCGTGATGCTGCACGAAAACCATCCCCTGCCCCCCGCGTTGCGCAAGCGCATCAATTCCCGCAAGAAAGATTACGTCCACTTCCTTGAAAACCTGATGGCCGAAGTGCAGGAAGAAATGCAGGAAAAGAACCGGCAACAGACGAAAGCCAGGATCAGCCCGCGCGCCGCAGCGTTCGCTTTGCTGGGGATGATCAACTGGATTTATCAGTGGTACAAGCCGGAGGGCGAACTGCAGGCGCAGAACCTGATCCCGCAATTTACCGATCTCATCTTCGGAGGCATCTTCGCGTGAAGACACTCTTCGCGACGCTCCCCGAGATCGAGGAGCAGCGCGCCCAGAGCGGCACGCCGTACCGGGAGTTCCTCCGCGTCCCCGCGATGAGCGCCGGACTCTACGTTCTGCCCGCCGGAGGAACAGACCGCCAGAAGCCGCATCGCGAAGACGAGATTTACTACGTCCTCCGCGGCCGCGCGCGTTTTCAGGCCGGAGTGGAAGATCGGGAAATTTCTGCTGGCAGCGTGATCTTCGTGGCCGCGGAAGTGGGCCATCGCTTCTACGATATTGAGGAAGAATTGGCCCTGCTTGTCGTCTTCGCACCTGCGGAGAGCTGATGCACTTGCACCTACTTCGGCGGGATCCAGTAGATCTCTTCCTTGATTGCAGTCTTATCAAGGAAGCCGCGGCGTTTCAGGATCGCTTTGCTGTTAGCGATCATGTCGGGATGGCCGCAGAGATAAGCGTGCGTGTTGCCGGCGTCGAGTCCCCACGAGTCGGCATATTTGCGCAGGATGTCGTCGGCTCGCCCGATCTCGCCCGGCCAATCGGCGTGATCCCACGGACGGCTCACGGTCGGAACATATTTCAACCAGGGCAGATCTTCGGCGAAACGAGTCAGTTCATCTTTGTAACCGAACTCCCAGGGACGACTGGCCCCGTTGAGCAAGTAGAGTTTGTGAGCGCCGTCGAAGCGGCCCTCCTTCCACTCTTTCGAAAGCGTGCGGATAAAGCTGACGAATGGGGCGACGCCGGTCACCGTTGACACCAGGAGATGATTGGTGCGGCCGTTTCCGGTCTCGAGTGTGAAGCGGCCTTTGGGGGCCTTGCGCATGAGCAGTTCGTCGCCCGGCTGCAGTTTATGGAGCTTCGGCGTGAGCGCTCCCGCGGGCACCAGCTCGAAGAAAAATTCAACTTCGTCTTCCGCGGGCGATGACGCGATCGAATAAGGACGCTCGATGCGCTTGCCGCCCTCTTCTACACCCAGCGTGGCGTATTGGCCCGGGAGAAAGTTGAAATGTTCTCCCGACTGGATGCGGAACATCCAGAGATCGGGCGCGAAGTCGAGGCGTTGAGTGACGCGCGCATGATAAAACTTGTCCTCCGAACTGCTCATTGCGAAACCTGACCGCGTCTAAATAATCGCAATGCTGCTGACGAAACAGCAGCGTTAAAGTTCTCAGATGATATACAGGAAAAAACGATTTGACAACCGAACGGTCGTTCGAGCCCACGATCTTTTGCCGAACGCTCAGCGCTGCAGGACAGGGCCTGCTGAATCTTGTCCTGGAAATCCGGAAGTCCCCACGTCGTCCAGTTCTAAGTATAACTCCGCGGTCGCTTTATTCGGCGCCGGCGCAGGCTCCGGCAGGGCTCGAAGTCTTTCCAATTCCTCCTGCGTCTTCTGCCAGTCTTTTGGTTTTTTCTTGGTCGCAAGCGGGGCAGCCGGATCGGAGTAAAACGCCAGAATGTTGTTGCGCAGGTCGGGTGTGATGTGGTCGAAGTTGCGTTGCGCCAACTGGTCGAGCAGATGGGCGTAGGTCTTATCGGTCAGGCCATACTCGCCGGCGCGCGTTTCGTGGCCTGTGTCAAAGTCGGTGTTGGTGAGATGAAGCGATCCGTTACCGGTTTCATGGAGGAGTTTTTTGTAATCCTCCACCGTGAGATCCACGCTGGCGATGTAAAGGTCTTCCGTTTTTCGAGTCGGAACTTTAAAGTCAAGCGCCTTGAACGGTCCCACCTTTGGCATAAACCTGAGGAAGAATGCCAGCACGCGGGTTCCGAAGCCGGGACGGCGGTAGCCCTTACCCCATTCTTTCTGATAATTCGTGCGCGAAAGATAATAGCGGAATTGGCGCGCGCGGAAGTTCGGCGTTTCCGAGACAATTTCCTGGCGGCGCGTGATGAGTGCCACACGCGTCATCTCGGGAATCACCTGGCTGATGGCGCGGCGGAAGGTGCCGAAGGCCAGATCCTCTTTGGTAAGGACGGCACTTAAGGGAAGTCCGTAGGTATCCTGAAACGCCCGTTCCAGCACGGGTTTTGAGATTTCGAAGCCAATGAAGTCGTGGTAACGGTCGGAAGTGTAGCGGTTCTTCGCCACTTGAGTTACGTCGAAGCCAAATTCGGTGCGGATGTGGGCTTTGGGATTGTCCGCGTAGGTGACGATATTTCCATATTTCTTGCGGAGCTTGGGAAATTCGAGGGCCACGGCCTGGTTGATGGTGGGATGGCCGCAGTTATCAGCGGAGTAGTGAGCCAACGCGCCTAGCGCGAACGCGTACTCGTTTAAGTCGGAGGCTTCATTGACCATGTAGACAATGAAATCGCCGCTGCGCACGTAGTGGGTGAGATCGCTGAAATATTTGCTGCCGAAGGGATAGTAGCCCATGTCCTGAACCAGCGAGCCTCCGTAAGCAAAAGCGTGCGCCTTTTTCAGATCGTCATCGCTAACGGCGGGGAACCGCTTTTTCAGCAGGGGAACCAAATTATCTTTCCACACCAGATCCACGACCTCTTCGTGAGTGAGCACGGAGTACCCGGCGCAGGTTTGCTGTGTGCAACTCTGCACCAGGAGAACCGACAGCCCAAACCACAGGACAGCTCGCCACGAATGGAAAAGGCTCCTCATTTGGCCAGGACGAGACCCATGAAAGTACCGGACAAAATAGTGTGGCGGGGATTTGGATTATCCGTTGTCGCAGACAGAGGCGGACCGAATTTCGCCGCAGCCATGGCCACAGCGGCAATAAACAGGATGAGTACGCACAACCAACCGCGCATAATGTTTCTATTAGCCGACATCGTTTCTTCGTAGTTTCCGGGCACTGCCGCGCTGTACTCCGATGCCAGTTTTGAGCCCACAGGCTGCCGTCATCCTGTATCTAATTTCACTGGGGACGGTCCCGAAGTAACTTTACCCTATTGTGCGCGGCTCCTAAACTTGCTTATGGACGTATTTCGACGCAAGCCGCCGGACTTCTCGAACGACAGCGGAGTTCCGCAGTCGTTGGACGCGCGCCTGCAGCCCACGCCGGACTACGGAACGCTCGGCCCCAACTCAGATGTTGCACAGTATTGTGCTAGGTCGTCGTCGCTGGCCCCTAGTGGTCGATCCAACACTCGTCCACCTTCACCTGCAAAGGTGCGCTTACTTCTCCTAATAAGAATAGCAATCATGGGGGGAGTGGTGGCCGCGGTGATTGCCGCCAATAGCGGAAGGACAACCGCCGTCTGGGAACAAATCGCGAGCGTCTTCGAGCCACAAAGAGATTCGCCGACCTGGGCCGCCAATTTTTCAGAACGTGATTTGGATCGCCAGAGGCCACAGAAACAAGCGGAGATTCTGCTGACGCGAGCCGTGAGCCACAGCGATGAATCTGCTCAGACGGAAGCGCAAATTCAATCGCGCATCGAACGCTGGCGCGGCAAGCTCAAGTGGAATGCGCAATTGAGCCAGCTCACCACCGCTGCGCTCAATTCCGAGGATAGGAATGTGCGGGCTTCCGCCATCGAAGTGCAGCTCGCAGCTTACGGATTGAACGAGAATGAGTCGAGCATCGATGCCCTGATACGGCGGACCGACTCCTCCGATCACGCAGAAAAAATTTGGGCCTTGTGGACTCTTGGCTTGTTGGGCAACCGCGGGATCGACAGTGATCGCGTGGTTCAGGTATTGACCGCGCATACGCAACCTCCGGGCCAAGATTCCCAAGGGGATCGAGATGAAGACGCTCGGCGTTGGGCGGTCGAAGGCCTTGCGTTAGTGGGAACCGATTCAACTATCGCGCCTCTTCTCGAAGCCATGCACAGTGATCCCTCCGCAAGCGTGCGCGAGCGGGCGGCTTGCAGTCTGGCGGAATCCGGTATGTTGACCCGCCAGCAGCGACTTACCGCCGTGCCGCAACTGATTAACTACTCGGACGATCCCGCGCTGGATGCGCAAACCCACGCCTGGGTTTTCCAGGCGCTATCCGATATCACCAAACAGCGCCTTCCCAACGATTCCGCCGCCTGGCGCGACTGGTATCAAACATCAGTGGCTAGTGGTCAGTGATCAGCGGCCACTGAGCAGTGACCTGTTCGATCATTCTCTCTAGGACGGGTCAAGGCGTGGACCTCAGGGGCTAAAGTCCAAATGTCAGAGGACACAGGACGGCACGGTCGGAAGCCGCGCCTAACCAACCCATTGCTGGGAGGCATGCTAGCCGTTTAGCCCCTCCTGACCCCTAGCCGCCGACAGTTCACAGCTGACCGTGCAGCTGGACACTGACCACTGGTCACTGACCACTACCTTTTCACTCCGCCATCTTCGCCACATGTACATCGAAGCCGGTGTTGGGCAGTAGCGAGGTCAAGGCGAATGCTCTGAATCCATCGCCATTGATTTCCGTGTGGCGATAAATTCCTGGCTCGCTCTCAATCGTTTCCCTTCGCCCCTCTGTCTCATCGAGAAACGTTTGCGCCTTTGCCTGGCTCGCTTCGCCCCCCTTGGCACGCGTCACTACCGCCTCTGACGCATACGAGCGCACCAGTTTCGGCCAATATTTTTCCAGCAGCTCGGTGCTGGCAAAAACATCGGACCATATGATGCGCCCGTTCACCGCTACCACCACTCCGACCGCCTTGCGATCGCGCAGTTGTTTGATCAGGCTCTTATAGTTCTGCTCGATAGGCTTGGCCACCTCGTCCACTTTCTCTTTCACATCTTTGTTTTCCATCACCCGGGCGTACGAACTGGTGGAGCGTATTTCGCTGGTGCTTGCTTGAGGGGAAGCCGCCGCTACCTCGACCGCCATCGACGATTGCTGCTTTCTTACCTCGTCCCAGACCTGATTCTGATCTTTGTCGGCCATAGCTTTGGCGCGCACAGAAGGCTGAACCATCAGCGTCTCGGTAGATGCTGCGACGCCTCCGGCGCTGCCTCCGCCGACTCCTGCACCGTAAGTCGTCCCCGAAGCTCCGAAACGATCGCTGGTCGCGACCCAGCGCCCCGGTTCTACGCAGAACACACTCAGATCGACAGGATCGCTCTCCGCAGGAACGATGCGGTCTTTGCCAATCACCCGGTCTTGTTTGCCACCGGCAACAATCTCGCCTGCCAGAAGCAACAGCGGATGCTTCGAGTTGTTGATCAGCACCAGACGGTTCACCTCCGCGTTGTCGTGCTGTATCGCCGGCGTAATATGCCGCCGCAACAGCCCGCGGACATTTCCGAACTCAGTTACTACCACTTCTCCTGATCGCAATCCTTCATCCAACGTAAGAAACTCGCCCGTGGCATAAGACTTGGGAGCGACCACGGGAAACACCGTCAGACTTCCGTGCCGAATCGGCTCCAGCACCTTGAATCCGGAGGCAGAAGACTGCTCCCCGGCATGAACCGGCTGCAGGTCCAGGCAGACTATTCCGGCCATGGCCACCATCGCGATCACCATCACAAACAATGTCGGACGCATAGTTCTCCTTCCCCTTGGCGGACGGTTACGCCGCGGCCTCAGGATGCTTTCAGCACCTGCCGCTGCGACGCGTTCGCGCCGCTCAACTCGACTCGGGGGAAGAACGGTAAGAGAATCTCAGCTTGCGGATAAAATTGACATTAACATCACTCAAGGTACGCAAAATTAACGTTACGAGCGTCTAATGAATTGATAGCATCAGGGCAGTGGCCGCGTGTTCGTTCTTCTGCAATGACAATGAGCCTTACGAAACCGATCCCAGTTTCCGTGCAATCGGCAGTCGCCGGGTTGCTGGCGGAGCTGCATGCCAAAAGCGGCTGCGAGCAGTTCGGTCTAACTCGCGAATTGTTCGCCGCGATCCTCCGTGATGTGGCCACGAAGTATCTACCCGCCGGCGCGACTGAAGGCGAGGCTCGTACTTTTGTTCTGACGCTGCGCGTCGAGGAGCTAGCTCTTGCCCGCGCGTGTGCCGCCGGTAGAAACTCAGCCTGGGAAGTCTTTCTCATTCGCTACCGCGAAAAACTTTATCAGTCGGCATTGCGCATCGCGCGCGAGGACTCAGCTGCGCGTGATCTCGCGGACAGCCTGTATGCCGAGTTATACGGCACGACGTCGCGCGATGGAGAGCGCGTTTCTAAACTGTCCTCCTTTACCGGGCGGGGGTCGCTGGAAGGTTGGCTGCGCACCGTGCTGGCGCAAGAATTCGTAAATCGCTATCGCCGCACCAGACGCCTGGTGAGCCTCGAGGAAGAGAATGAAGAAGGGGAGCGGTTCGCCGCTCCGGAGCCAGAGCTGGCTAAATCCGCGGACTCGCGTTTGGAATCAGCCACTGACGCGGCTTTGGTTTCACTTTCCGGTGAAGACCGTCTGGTGCTGGCTGCGTATTATCTCGATGGACGCACTCTGGCCGAAGTCGCACGCATGTTGGGCGTGCATGAGTCCACCATCAGCCGTAAGGTGGACAAGCTGGCCAAGTCTTTGCGCAAGAAAATTCTGGCCGGAATGATGCAGCAGGGCATGGCCCGGCGCCAGGCCGAAGAGGCCTTGGAAGTAGATGTGCGTGACCTGCGGATTGATATTCGCCGCAGCTTGGCGCAAGAATCGCCGGCAGCGGCGTTCTCAGAGAGGAAGGACTCCTTACATTTTCAACAGAAGGTGGCGCGCACAGCGAAAGCTAGAAGTCTGGAAACGAGAGACTAAAGATTAGACCGGAAACGCTGGTACGAATGCAGAACGTTCCCAAAATCGTGTTAAAGCGCCTGCAAGAAACGGGAACTGCGGAAGTTCATCCCGACCCTGACCTGCTCACGGCCTTTGCCGAACAGTCGCTGGCTGAGGCTGAGCGCGCCGAGGTCATGGAGCATCTCGCCCACTGCGGTGACTGCCGGGAAGTTGTCGCCCTCGCTCTCCCCGCCAGCGAGACCGAGACTAGGCCGCGCTCACAGCGGGCCGCTCGCGGAGCCTGGTTAACGTGGCCGATACTGCGTTGGGGCTTGGTTGCGGCTGGAATCGTGCTGGTGACGTCGGCCGGGGTTCTGCAATACAAGCAGCGTACTCAACCGAATGCGGTGCTAATCTCCAGCCCGGTTCGGGATAAGGTTCGGCAGGAGGAACGCGCAATCGTTTCCCAAGCCCCGGGACTGACAAAGCGAACTCCAATGCAGAAGACTTCTCGCGGCCATAGCGCAGTGGCAGCCGAAGAGCTATCTCTGTCACGGAACGCGATGCTTCCTGCCCCGCAGCCAATGAATCGCGCAGGAGGCGGGGTCGGCCCCGGTTCGGGTGGGGGAATCGGCGGAGGCGTTTATCGCCCCGGTGGTGGATCGGGCGGCGGCATGGCGGACAAGACTTATGAGGTCCAGGCCCAAAACGACGCTTTTGCCTTCGCACCCGCTTCAAAAGAAGCGATGCCAACAGCGTCGCAGAATCCGACTGGGCAGTCTTCACCCGCCACGACTACTCAGCAAGTTGTTGTTTCAGGTAGTTCGCAGGTAGTCCAGGTGCAGACGGAAGCTGCGCAAGTCGCACAAAATCAGGGTCAGATCGAGAATCCGCATGATCTGCCAGTGCAAAGGCGGAATCTCGCGGACTCAGACGTCGTCAAAGCCAAAGATCTAGCGGTGATCCAAGCATCCGGGGAGCCTTCCGCGCCCGCGGTTCCGCACACGGCGTTGGGTGCGTCGCCGCTCTGGGCGATCAATCGCAACGGCGGTTTGCAACGCTCCTTTGACGGAGGCAAGGTTTGGGAGGATGTGAACATAAGCCCGGTCTTTTCTGCCGGCAGCATGCAAATGGCAAACTCCACTAAGTACAGAGACGAGAAAGTTAAGAAAATCGATAAGGCACAATCGGCCCCGTTTGTGGGATTCCGTGCTGTGGCAGCAATCGACCCTGAGGTTTGGGCCGGTGGTTCAGGGGCGATGCTTTTTCATTCGATCGATTCAGGAACGCATTGGACCCAAGTCCTACCCTCGCAAATGGGCGCTGCCCTCACCGGCGACATCACCGCCATCGAGTTTTCTGACCCGCAGCATGGCAGGGTTGCAACATCCGCCGGCGAGCTCTGGATCACCGCCGACGATGGCCAAAGCTGGACTAAGCAACCGTAGCTTCCGCTCTCTGCAACGTCGCTGAGAATTCCTTTCCGCCCCTTTGTTTACAAGCGGAAAAAGCTGATTACCAAAGTGACGTTTACACAAAATGAGTAGTTCACTAGTATCCATTTCGTAGTTTGGCAGTTCTGGGGGAGGGCTGCCGAGGCGTCTTGGACTGAAGAGTCTGAGGCGCTTTTTATTGCCATTCTTAGCAGAGCCAGCCTTCTATTTCGAACAAGCAGCGCAGTATCCGCCAATTTCCAATCGCGACACTACGATCCGGAACCGGCAATCTTTCTCCACTTGCCCCTTCAGCTTTTCGAAAATATCGCTCACGAATTCCATGATCTTGCCGCAGCGCAGGCACGCCATGTGGATGTGGTCGCGGTTCACCTTGCGCTCATAGTAGTGTCCCTCGCCGTGAATGTGCATCAGGTCGAGCTCATCAATCAATCCCTGCCGCTTCAGAAGCCGCAGGGTTCGGTAAACCGTGCTGCGATCCACGCTGGCGTCCAGCTTCTGCGCCTTGCGCAAAAGCTGGGCCGCATCCAGGTGCTTGGTGGCGGTTTCCATCACGCGCAGAATGGCCCGCCGTTGCTGGGTCATGCGGATTCCCCGGTCGGCAAAGTGGGACTGCAGCCGGCCTGGTATTTCGGTTTGAGGTAATGGCATAAAAGTTCTCCTCGGGCCGTCGCAACTGGTCGCAACAACGCTGCGACAAATAGTTTCGCCGGCTCTTGACGGCATACGGGAACATCCGTCAAACTCAAGACTGCAGATGCGACTGGATTGCAACTAGCTAAGATCTCCAGATTCATCCTAAAATGGCGCAGACCATTCACCAGCGAGACGTAATTATAGCTTCAGATGCGACTGCGTTGCAACTAGTTGGGCTCCGGAGGGCTGCCTTGCTGTGGGCTGCATCTCGAAAAACCATGCGAAGCCTATCCAAACTGTCGCAGCGCCACCTATGTTTGTCTCTTTATTTGCTGGGGTCGGCCTGGGCGGGGGTTGGCGGCAGCATCTCGGGCACCGTCAAAGATCCCTCGAGTGCCGCGCTTCCGCAAGCCATTGTCAGTTTGGTTAATGCCAGCACAAATGTCCGGCAATCCACGACTACCGATGGGCGAGGCGCCTACACATTCCCGGTCCTTCCTGTCGGCGGCTATGTTCTTGAAGTGAGCCACCCCGGCTTTAAACCCTATCGCCGCAGCGGAATCGTACTCAACACTAACGGCGCGCTTCTTCTCGATGTTGTGCTTCAGGTTGGCGATCGCAGCGACGTGGTCACCGTCAGCGACAGCGCGGTCCATCTTGAGACCTACAGCAGCCAGATGGGCGAGGTCATCAACAGTGAGCAGATGAGCTCTGTGCCCTTGAACGGCCGCAGCTATACGGACCTGTTATCGCTTCAGGCCGGTGTGGCCCCTGAGACATCCATCAACTCAAACACGGTGCAGGACGTGGGCGCCAGCGCACTATCGCCCTCCGGCAATCTTAACCCCGGCACCGTTTCCGTCAACGGCCAGCGCGAATTTGCTAATGCCTTCATCGTGAACGGCAGCGACGCCGAAGAAGACGTGAACATGGGGACGGCGATTATTCCCAACCTCGACTCCATTGCCGAATTTCGCATTCTTGCCAGTAATTTTGACACGGAGTATGGAGAATTCAGTGGTGGCCAGATCAATGTCATTACGAAGTCAGGCAGCAACGCATTTCACGGCGATCTTTTCGAGTTCCTGCGCAACACCGATCTGGATGCGCGCAACTATTTCTCTCCTACTCGTGGCACGTTCATCCAAAACCAGTTTGGCGGAACCTTCGGTGGCCCCATCAAGCGAAACAAAATCTTCTTCTTCTCCGACTATCAGGGCACGCGCCAGCGACAGGGAGTCGATACCGGACTGATTCCCGTGCCCTCGACTCAGGACCGCACCGGCAACCTGTCTGACTTGGCCAGTTCTTTCTCCGCCACCCAAACCGTAAACGGACTGTCCGTATCAGTGCCCACTGTAGTGAGCGGTCCCGCGTGGGCTGACACGCTCTCTCAAAGGTTCGGTTATCAAGTCTCCGCCGGTGAGCCTTATTATTTCCCCGGCTGCACCAATACGAGCTATTCGGCGAGCAGCACCACCGCTTGTGTCATTCCTACTCTGCGGATCCCCACCAGTGCGTGGTCTGTGCCCGCCCAGCATCTCTTGCAATATATTCCAGCGCCGAATTCCTCCAGCGACGAGTTTGCAACTTCGGCGAACAACCAGGCGCTTCGTGACGACAAAGGAGCCCTGCGCCTCGATGCCAACACCGGCTGGGGCCTTATCTCCGGCTACTATTTTCTCGACAATTATTCGCTGGACAATCCCTATCCGGTTGCTCAGGGCGGAGCAAGTGTGCCCGGTTTCAACGCGCTGTATTTGGGCCGGGCGCAATTATTCAGCTTAGGGGACATAAAGACGCTGAACGCGACGTCAGTCAACGAACTCCACTTCAGCTACATGCGGGCATTCAACGACTTGGGTAAGCCGCAGGGAGGCGTCGGCGTCAGCCTGGTGTCCCAAGGTTTCGTCACATCATCGGGAACCCCTACGATTGTGGCGCTCGACCCCAAAGGCGAAGGAGTGGAGAACCTCGTCTTCAACAATTTCTCCACGGGCACCAATACCAACGAGCTGAAGCAGGCGAACAATACTTTTCAGTGGCTCGACAATTTTTCGAAGGTCGTGGGACGCCACACCATCAAACTCGGCGCCGAGTTTCATTACGACCAGGTAAACGTGAATCCGATTGCCCAGTTCAATGGCAACTTTCTGTTTACCGGAAGCGAGACCGGCATCGACTTCGCCGATTTCCTGCTCGGGATTCCCAGCCAGTACAACCAGAGCCAGCTCAATCCTTTCTACGGCCGGAACAAATACGCCGGCATCTTCGCCCAGGACAGCTGGCACTTAACATCCAACCTTACTTTCAACTACGGTTTGCGTTGGGACCGAATCGAGCCCTGGTATGAAAAGTACAATCAGATTTCAACCACCGAGCCGGGCCAGCAGTCCGTGGTCTTCCCGGGCGCGCCCGCGGGAATCCTGTTCCCTACTGATCCGGGAGTGCGGCGCACGCTTGCGCCCCCGGGCGATGAATTCTCTCCGCGCCTCGGTCTTTCCTATTCGCCGAACCCGGCGACCGACAGTTTTCTCGGGAAGCTCATAGGTGGTCCCGGCAAAACCAGTCTTCGGGCTGGCTTCGGAATGTATTACACGTCTATCGAAGCCCTCAGTGTCGGAGTGTTGGCGGCGAACGCTCCTTACGGAACCACTTATAGCAGCCCCGCTCCGCCGCTGTTTTCGAACCCCTTCGTGACCGCTTCTAATGGACAGAATCTCGGCCAATATTTTCCTGTCACGTTTGCGCCGTTGAACTCCTCGAGCAGCCACCCCGACTCTGGCCTTGACTGGTCGCAATATGTGCCCATCAGCGGCATCCCCGCTTACCCCGTTAGCAATCGTATTCCTTACACCGAGCAATACATGTTCTCGATCGCGCGCCAACTCGGGAACAATACGCTTCTTAGCGCAAGCTACGTGGGTAATCAGTCCCACCGCCTTCTCGTGCTTATGGAATCCAACCCCGGCGATCCCGCGTTGTGCCTTAGCTTGAGCCAGACGAGCCAGGTGGCACCGGGATCCGCGACCTGCGGACCTTTTGGAGAAAGCAACGTATACACCACCGCTTCCGGCCAGGCCGTGAATGGAACCCGCGGACCGCTTGGGCCAAAATTTGGCAGCGATACCAATCAGGCCACGATCGGCAATTCGAACTACAACGCCCTGGAACTGAGCCTCCGCCACACCAGCAAGCGCTTGCAACTGTTTGCCAGCTACACCTACAGCCAATCCATCGATCAGTCCTCGAACCTAGGGGAAGAGGTCAATCCCGTCAATCCCGCACTCAGCCGTGCCTTGTCCGCGTTCGACGTGACGCACAACTTCGTGGTAAGCTATGCCTACGAGCCTCCCTTCGACCGCCTGTTTGGTGCTACCAACCGCTGGACGACAGGCTGGACACTTTCCGGCATCACCCATTTCAGCAGCGGTTTCCCGGTGACGCTTCTCAACTACGGCGACAATTCTTTGCTGGGAGCCGAGCCCAACGGCATAAACAACTACGGCGTCGACGAACCGCAGTACACGCCGGGTGCGCTCGCGCTAAACCACAATCCTCGCAACGGCCATCCCTATTTCAATACCAGCCTTTTCAGTCTCCAGCCTCTGGGACAACCGGGCAACGCGAAGCGCCGTTTCTTTTACGGCCCGGGGATCGACAACTACGACCTCGCCCTGCTGAAGACCGCGCCCCTTACCGACACCAAGTCTCTACAGTTCCGTTTCGAGGGATTCAACGTCTTCAACCATGCTCAGTTCTATGGACCTACTTCCGTGAACGGCAACATCAACAGCTCGTCGTTCGGACAGGTGGTTAGTGCGGCGTCTCCCCGGCTGATGCAGGTTGCGGTCAAGTTCATATTCTAGGCGTAGGGTTTGGTACGGAACCGTATCGGCTCACTTCTGCGACCTCCGGCGTAATCGCGCATCTAACGTCAGTGGTACGATAATAGCTCGGCCCCAATTTTGGGGAAGCATTCATTCATGGATCGCCGGGCCCGGCTACGATTGCTCGCTGGAGCGTCCGCCGAAAACGGGACGTTACAAACGAGGAGAAAAAACATGGCAGGCAATGGAATCGTCGAAGTCACCGACGCAAACTTCGACCAGGACGTTTTGAAATCAGAGCAGCTCGTGCTGGTGGACTTTTGGGCAACATGGTGCGGTCCTTGCCGCGCTCTTGCTCCGATCGTCGACGAACTGGCCAAGGACTATCAGGGCAAACTGAAAGTCGGCAAGATGGATGTCGACGCCAACAGCTCCACTCCCATGCGCTACAAAGTTACCGGCATTCCCACGTTGCTGGTCTTTAAAGGCGGGCAGGTGGTTGAGCAACTCGTAGGCTACAGGCCCAAGGAAGCCATTGCTCAGGCCATCGATAAGCACGTTGGATAGCTTTAGAATGATCAATGCCCGGACCGATGCCGGGCATTCCTGTCTTCACGGTGCTTCCGGTAGGGTGTACTCGACATCGTACGAGTGCTTTCCCGCTTCGACCTTGATCGTCATCGATCCCGCGAGACCAACCAGTTGGCCCGTGCCGGAATCTGGAACCACTGTGATGCTCATTTGTGGTGTTCCCTGGGTCATGGTGCCGCTGTGCTGCAGGACGAAGCTGCCACTGCGGTCCCTTAGCTTTCCAGTGACTCGCTCCATCGCGACGTACCCTCCTGAACCCTTCACGATGGTTGCAGCCGAGGAGAGCATAAATCCGTTGCTGGTCCCCTCCAGGTCGCCATGAAACTGTTTCTCGATCGACATCCTTCCAAGCCCCGCAGCAGCTCCGTCGTCTGCCTGGGGCGTCAGCTTCACGTCAAACGTTCCACTCCCATGACTCGTCACAACTTTCTCCTTGGCGGCACTAGCGGGAGCTGCCGATCGATTTTGCGTAATTCCAGATGGAGCGAGGGCGAGACACAGAAATATCCCAGCTATCAGTTGGGTCCGGCGTTTCATATTTTTCTGTCTACAATCGGCGGGCGAATCGCGCTCATCTCCATCCCTAGTATTTCCGCAACACGCCAATCACGCGCCCTTGCAGCTCGACCGACGCCGCCGGCACGATGATCGGCTTCATGTTCACGTTCGAAGGCTGCAGGCGGATGTTATCTCCGTCGCGGTAGAAGCGCTTTAGCGTGGCATCACTCGAATCAACAAGGGCGACCACGATATCGCCGTTGTGCGCCGTCTTTAGTTTCTCTACCAGAACGTAGTCGCCATCGAGGATGGCTTCGTCTTGCATGGAGTCGCCGCGCACTTCGAGGACGAACACTTCCTTCGAGCGGACGAAGTCGGCGAGCGAGATAGTCTCCGGATTCTCGACGGCTTCAATGGGCTGGCCCGCGGCGATGCGCCCCAGCAGAGGCAGGATGATGCCCGTATTCACGCTCATGGACTGCTTGAGGCGTCCCTTGGGCGGAAGCAAGTCTATGGAGCGGCTGCGATTGTAATCGCGGGTGAGCAGTCCCTTCTTCTCGAGATTCGTAATATGCTTGTGCACTGTCGCGAGTGAGTTGAGGCTAAGGCCGTTGCCGATCTCTTCAAACGACGGAGAGTATTGATGCTCGGCCACGAAGCGGGAGATGAAGTCATAGACTTCGCGCTGCCTGCGTGTAATCGCCATGCCCGTCATTGTTGGCGAATATAAAGCGAATGTCAAGCGGAATCGATGACAGTTCTGGCTGCCAAGCATTCGTCCCGAACTCAATCTTTTCATTTCCTTTACTGCTGGCTCGGGTCTATCGATCAGAAAATACCCATGTGGCTGTATTCCGGTTCTCCGCGTAGTGCCGCAATCTCAGAGTTAGTCGGGATTGGATCAACCTTTCATCCGAACATTAAGAACGAACAAGGAACAACTATATACCATCACATCAAAAAATTGATGTACACCGTAAACGTGGCGAGCCGGATCCGCGATTTGGAAGTATGTTGCTGGAGCAATTTGGCGGGGCGAACGGAGAACTTGCGGCGGCATTGCAATATTCCATTCAAGGGCTGAACTGCGAGGATCCTGAGCGCAAGGATTTGCTCATGGATATCGGAAGCGAAGAGTTGAGCCATCTGGAAGTGGTCGGAACGCTGGCGCGCATGCACCTTAAGCCGCTAAAAAAAAATCGCGAAGCAGCCGAAGTGAATCCGCTGGTCGCGATTGCGGGAGGAGGGGGAGTGAGCCTGCTGAACTCTATGGGTGATGTGTGGACTGCGGACTACCTGAAGATTACGGGTGAACTCGACGTGGATTTGCGCAGCAATATTGCGGCGGAGGCGCGCGCGAAGATCGTTTCCGAGCGGCTGATCAATTTTTGCGACGATCAACGTCCAAGGATGCTCTGAAGTTCCTGATGACTCGGGAAATTACCCACATGAAGGCCTTCACCGCCGCGCTGGGGAGTTTGGGGAAGGACCAGTTCACCATTGGCAAGATTCCGCCGATTCCGGGGCTGGTTGACGAATACTTCAACGATTCCACTGGCGTGGGTGATGAGGGAGGAACGGATGCCAATGGACCTTGGAACTCTGGCGGGGACAGGACGATTGTCGAACTGCCTGAACTGGAACAGGGAGTTGAGAATCTGGATGGTGCCGGCGGTAAGAAGCCAGGCCGCCAGGACAGCCAACCACAAAGAGTGAAGAAGTCAGCTTAGTTTGATTCGCATTAGAAGGCGGTGCCTCGTTCTCGCGAGAAGCGAGAATAGGCAGCTTTTTGCTTATTGTTTTAGTAGCCAGTTGGATTTAGCGTTCGTTAAGTCCTTTGTTATCTGCCCGAATTAGTAGGAGTTTTTTATGAGCAGAAATCCACGTGCCCGAATGGGCTTGCGTAACGAGAGACCGTTCGAAACTTCCTTTAAGTTTGTAGCTCTAATGGTTGGGAGTGGCAATGATTGAGTTTGGAGGGATTATGTCTAGAATTTCGGTGCGGATGGTGGCGATGGTTTTGACGGTGTTGGCGGGAGCGGTTGTCTGTCGGGCCGGAAGCGGGACTGCGGTCCCCGCGCCGGTGGTCGATGAGGCGAAGGCCACAGCTTCGGGGAAAGAAACGGCGGTGATAGCCGGCGGATGTTTCTGGGGAATTCAGGCGGTATTTCAGCATGTGAAGGGGGTGCACAACGCGACTTCAGGCTACTCGGGTGGTAGGCTGAAGAATCCTGATTACGAAGCCGTGAGCAGCGGTGAGACCGGGCACGCGGAGTCGGTGCGGATTGTTTACGATCCGTCGAAAATTACTTATGGAGAGTTGCTGCGGGTGTTCTTCTCGGTGGCGCTTGATCCGACCGAGGTGAATCGGCAGGGGCCGGATGAAGGCACGCAGTACCGGTCGGTGATCTTCTATGGCAATGACGAGCAGAAGCATATTGCCGAGGCGTACGTCGCGCAGCTCGGTCAGGCCAAAGTTTTTCGGCGGCCCATTGTGACGCAGGTGGTGCCGCTGCAGGCGTTTTATCCGGCTGAGGCCTATCACCAGAATTATGCGACCATACATCCGGATAATCCTTACATTGTGTATAACGATGCGCCCAAGGTGGCGAATTTGAAGAAGGAGTTTCCAGAGTTGTATAGCGCGAAGTAAGGAAGGCAGTTATCACTCCTCAGTCGCGCAGCCAAGGTGTTCGCTGGGAACTGAGAACCGAGAACTGAGAACTTAGGCGGGAGAAGCCATGTTTGAATCGGATCGCGGCAAGGACGAGGGCAACGTTTCGCGGCGTGTATTTCTGGCGGGCGCGGGCGCGGCGCTGGGAGGCGCCGTGCTGTGGTCGTGGCGGAAGCCTTACGCGGTTGTGGCTGAGGCGAAGTCAGAGCCGGAAGAAGTGACAATTGTTCAGTTCTCCGATGCGGGCGAGCGCCTGGCGAAGGTGAAAATTGCGAAGGTGGTGAAGAGCGAGGGTGAATGGAGAAAGCAACTTCCCTCCGGAGTGTTCGAGATCACGCGGCACGCAGATACGGAAATTGCCTACACTGGCAAGTATTGGAATCTGCACGACAAAGGAATTTATCGCTGCATCTGCTGCGACAATGCGCTTTTTAGCTCGGCGACGAAGTTTGAGTCGGGAACTGGCTGGCCGAGTTTTTGGCAACCGCTGGCGCAGGAAAATGTGCGAGAGATTCGCGACACCACGCTGGGCATGGAGCGGGTTGCGGTTTCATGCAAAGAGTGCGACGCGCACCTGGGCCATGTATTCGACGACGGTCCGCGTCCGACGGGCCTGCGGTACTGCATGAATTCGGCGTCGCTGAGATTTGTGCAGGCGGTGTAGTTTTCCGCCAACCCAGCCTGGACGTTTTCCGATAGTTTCCTGCCGCTCAGGGATCCGCCTCCGCGCTGAACTCTTCGGTGTCGGTTCACCTTCAATATCGAATTCACGCGCCGGTGACGAAAAAGCTCTCGTCCAGTTTCCGCTCTGGCTTGTCAGGAGCCGCCTCGGCCGTGACGTCTTGCACGGATTCGCGCCGTCGTTCAGGACCCTTGCGCTCAATTACTCGCACGCGACGAGCGGGCATGTTGCCAGGTTCGAGGCTGAGGATGCGGCCATCCCGTACCTTTATGTTCGAGCGAAACCAGTCCGTGCGGAACATGCGTCCCGCGGCATAGAAGGTCATCGAGGCGGCGATCGGACCTTCAAAATCCTTATCGGTGCCGGCCAGTAGGCGCTTACCGATCTCCTGCGTCCAGGTCATGGCGCCGACCAGCGGGTCGTTCAGGCGACAGCGCTCGAACGGCATTGCGTGGGAGAGTTTGCGCAACTGCAATAGCTGCAGAAGAACAGAGGTCTTGGCCAGATTGGTGACGATGACCCTGGCTTCTGTCGCCGAAACGCGCTCGAGTTTGATGTGCAAATCGGGCGTCCATTCGCGCTCGAACTCTTCGCGCGCCAGCGCCAGGCCCTTGTCAGTGGCCTCGACATACCGCAGCGTGGCCCGGGCCAGGACCAAACTGAAGAAGCAGGTCACCACAGTTGCGATGAGCGGAATGTAGCTGATGAGAGTCGTAAGCGAAATGCGAAACGAGTGGATCCACTGTCCGGGCATTCTGGTTCGGCTCCTCCCTGTGTGCAGAGGCGCGAACCATTTCCGCGCCAGGTTTGTGCGTCCGGAAGAGTCTATCCAGAGGGGCGTATTGGCTCCAGATGCGCATGGTGAGGAGGCAGGAACTACGCGAGGCCAGCGACTTTGGTAACAAAATCTTTACTACAGGCGGACCCCTTCGGCTTTACTCAGGGCAAGCTCCGAGAGACACCGGTAAGGTGGCAATTGCTATTCGAGGACGCTGTCGTCGAGCTTCTTGCGTCCCCAATCGTCTGCGGCCTGAACGAAGGCCAGGATCAGGGGATGGGGCTTTTTTTCGGTTGAGGACAGTTGCGGCTGGAAAAGCGTTGCGACAAAAAAACGGTGAGTAGGGGATTCTATGGCCCGTATCTCTCCTTGCGTGCCTCGGGCGACGACCGGAAAGCCAGCCTCCATCGTGGCCCATTCGTACTCGGGGTTCACTTCGAAGTTGCAGAAGAACTCTTCCGTCACGACCTCTTTGTCCTTGCCATAGAACGATTGCAGGTAGGAGCCGGGGCGCAAGCGAATCTCCGGCACCTTGCCCGATAGCTTGGGCGCATCGCCTTTGCGGCCGGACACGGCACAGGCGACGGGATAGATCACGATGTTCTTCGAGCCGGAATTGTTTTCGGCGCTATCCGCATCGGCGATGCCGAGAACGTTGCGGGCAAACTCGATCAGGGCGTATTGGAAGCCTCCGCACGTCCCGAGGAAAGGCCAGTTGCGCCGGCGGGAGAACTCGATCCCCTTCAGCATGCCGTCGAAGCTTTTGTAGGGACTGCCAGGCGAGGCCCAGAGTCCGTCGAAGCCTTCGAGAATTTTTCCCGCGCCGTTAGCAGTGAGCGAGGGCGTAGGGATCCAGTGAGACTCCAGTTTGAAATCCAGCTTGCGGGCGGCGTGCTGCAGGGCTGCCGTGGTGGCGTGGTGCGAAGGGAATTCGGGATTGAAGTCACCCAGGATTCCGATGCGAACGGCGTTACTCACGTGGCCATTGTACTAGAGCGTGCCGCGGACGATTTCTGCTGTGAGGTTAGGAGGCTGGTACACAGGAGAGACTCTCCTGGCAGCGGCAGAAACCAAGGTCCTTCGCTATGCGAGGGATGACAAGGGGGGATGCAACGATGCCTAGAACCAGTGCGTGAGGCTGTGCAGGCCGTAGAGGCAGAGCAGTGCCAGCGCGGGACCGCCCCAGATCATCAGTGTACATTTCCAACCGAGCGAGCGCGCCAGGTCTCGCTGGCTGCGCCACGAGATCAGAAAAGTTGGATTATTTTTTCCCTTCATCAGCACAACCGAGGGATGCCCGTCGAAGCCCTCGGGCGGTTGAACACTGCCGTTCGTCATGCTGGCTTGGGGCGAGCCGTTTGCATCGCTGTTCACGACAACTTGCGACGGCGTGACGCCGGCCGCGGCCCAGGCTGCGGGACTTGAGACGCCGGCTCTCAGAAGCGCGGCGGCGATTTTCTGTTGCTGGCTCATGTCTGTTGCTTTGCCCGGCCCGGAAACTGGCGAGAGATGGATGACCTGAGTCGGCGTGGTGCTGAACCTTTCGCCCCGAGCGCGATCAAATAGCGATGTGCCTCCGAAGCCGTTGCCAGCCCCAACGAAGGACAGCGTGTTCCCGAAAGAAAATGAGAACCCACTGCCTGCGCCGAGTGCCGCGACTTCGGCATCTTCAATCGGCTGGGGAGTGAGTTCCACGCCAGGATTTTCGTCCAGCGTTCCCAGTAGGAAGAGAGCGTTCTTGGGCTTGATGCAGAACTCTTCAATTTTAATTTTATTGCTGGTGCTCACGCCGTGGCGCAGTAGAAAGCTGTGCACATTCGGGGGTGCTTCTTGTTTTGTCGTAAAGAAGGAATCGCAGAATTCCTGCTGGAAGTCGCGATGCACGTCGAGTTCGGCGCCGCGCGGATCGACCATCACTTTGCCGGTGTTGTCGTCGAGGAAGAAGGGTACGTGCATGCACTCGGCGGCTACCTTGACCCACTGGCTGCTTCTGCCCTGGCGTTTCCATTCCCAGGCTACTGTGCGGTAGTAGTAGCAGGAGCGCTCGGTGATGGGGGCAACGAGGGTGTAAGGGCCGACTGCGAGACCGCTAAGTTCGACCATTCCAAGCGAGGCGCTGCGAATTTTTGAAGCCGGTGTGTCGAGAATGAGGTGACGGCGCTGGAGCAGGCGAAAGCCTTGAAAGAATAAGTACAGACCGGCAAGAAATCCGATGATGCACCAGGCAATTGGCCTGGTATCTGACGATCGAAGTATCAGAATGGAGAGCATCCATGGAGTGAGAGTCAAAGGGTTGGCCCAGAGGGTGCTCTTGGCAACACACCCTCAGTCGAGGCTAGCGGAGCGGATGGGCAGCTGGCAGCAGAAAATGGCGGATTCGGCTTACGTTGGTAATGGGATTAGAGCGCCCATTCCGTCCGAGGTTTGTGGTAGGGCAGATAAGCAGCAGGGTTTTTGGCTAGGGAATGGCAGGATTCTGAAATGCGGACTCTAGGATGCTATGCGGCGGCGACGTTTCAGCAGGAGATAGGCGATGGTGAGTCCTGCGAAGAAGACCAGGGCGCCTAGCTGATCTATGCGCGAGGAGCGGACGGTCTGGACGATGAGGGTGGAAGCGAGGACGAAGCCAAGGATGGAACCCCAAATTCCGAGTGGAGATCGCAGAGGCAGAACGGCTACTTCTTGTGGAGTGAGGCGCCAGCGGAAGCTTACGTGGGATGCGAGTGATACGACCCAGCAAAAGAATAGGCCGGAGAATGCGGCTCCCATGATGTAGAGGAAGGCTTGCTTTGGGGCCCAGTTTTCGATGATTAGCGCGGATACGATTCCATACGATGAGACCAGCAAGGCAAGACGAGGCGAACCTTTGGCATTGAGTTTGCCCATGCTGGCGGGCGCCCATCCAGAGCGGCCCATAGAAAATAGCAGGCGGGAAGCGACGTACAGTTTAGCGTTGGCCCCGGAGAGTGCGGCGGTGAGGACCACAAAATTCATCAGGGCGGCCGCGGCTGGAACCCCTGCCATGCTGAGCACGCTGACGAATGGGCTCTGGGACACGCCGGCCTGGTTCCAGGGCAGCACGCCGACTAAGACGACGATGGCGCCAAGGTAGAGGCCGGCTAACAGGAAGAATGTGAGGCGGGCGGCGCGGGGGATTTCTTTTGAGGAACGCGATTCTCCGGTGGTCACGGCGAGCATCTCTACGCCGCCGAAGGCGTAGATGGCGAGGAAGACGGCCAGCAGAGGCGCGACGGGACCTTTGGGCAGGAATCCGCCTTCCGCGGTATATTGCGGGGCGGCACGTCCGCTGAAGAGTAGTGCTGCGCCGGTCACAATGAAGGCCACGATGGTGACCAACTTGATCATAGAGAACCAGAATTCGAAGCGTCCGAAGGAACGCACGCTGCGCAGGTTGACGACGACCAGGAGAGCGGAAAAAAGGAGGACCCAGAATACGCCGGGGACGGCGGGGAACCAGTAAGTCATGTAGGTGGCGGAGGCGACGAGTTCGGCTCCGATGGAGAAGGCGATGGAGGCCCAGTATCCGGCGCGGCAGAGGAATCCGAGATATTGATTGAGGTAGAGTTCACCGTAGACGCCGAAGGATCCGGCGGCGGGGTGAACGCTGGCTAGTTCGCCGAGGGCCATAGAGACGGTGTAGGCGATGAAGGCGGCGGCGATGTAGCTGAGGATTACGCTGGGGCCGGCAATTTCGAGTGCGGCAGCGGAGCCGAGAAAGAGTCCGGTACCGATGGAGCCGCCGACGGCAACCATGGTCATTTGTCCGGCGGTGAGCTGGTGGCGGAGACCTTCTTCTTGAGCTTGCTCCGGGAGGATATCCGGTATCGCTGCGGACGGGGGCATGCGGCACGATATCAAAAAGCAAGAGATTCTCCTAAAGCGTTTTGGGGTTCCAGGTATTGCCAGAGAGCATTCTCGATCTTTAACCGCGAAGGACGAACAGTCCTTAGAGGTAAGAACATCGGGTCGCCGGTGACTTTCGTAATCGCGGGTTTGGCCTTACCGATTGCTGGGGTTGGAAGCGCCTCCTAGAATCGAAGCAGCAGCACTCTGCCTAGAACCGCCCATGCCCGAGATCACAAAGCGCGTCGATGCAGCCGAGATAGCCCGGCGTATAGAGCGCGCGGGAAAGCTTTTGCAGAAGGGGAAGGCCGCCGAAGCGCTCGAAGAATATCTGCTGGTTTTGCGTGACGATCCAGAAAACGATACGGTGCGGCAATTATCGGCTGATCTGTGTTTGTCGCAGAACCGGGGCCGCGATGCTGTGCAGTTGCTGGGCGAACTGTTCGAGCGGCAGGTACACGCTGGAGACGCCACGCGAGCGAGCCTGACGTACAAAAAGTTGGCGCGGCATGGCAACCCCACATGGGAGCAGAAATTTCGTTTTGGGCAACTGCTGGAAGGATCGAACAAGAAACTCGCTGTGGGCACCTATGAATCAGCTTTGAACGACCTGGCAAAGCTGAATGACAAGAAAAATGCCCTGCAGGTGCTGGGCCGGGTCGTGGAGTTGGAGCCACTGCAGGCAAATTTCGTGCGGATTGCCGAAGTTTGCTCCGAACTTGGGGAAAGCAAGGCTGCCGCGGAGGCCTTCAAGCGTGTTGCGCAGCTCACCAGCGCCGCAGGGGGAGATCCCGCGCAGTGGTATGAGCGTGCGTATCAAGAAGATTCCTCCGATGAGGAGATTGCGCTAGCTTACGGCAAGAGCTTGTTGGGGCAAGGCCAGGTGGGCGCTGCGATCTTTATTCTCGAACCGCAAGTCAGTGCGGGAAAGAATTCACCGGAACTGCGGGACATTTATGCCGAGGCTATGTTGGCGGCGGGCCGCTACGCCGAGGCAGAGCCGCTGGTGTGGCAACTCTTCGAACAGAATCCCAACCGAATGCCGCAAGTGACAGCACTGATTGGACAGTTGCTGGAGACCGAGCAGGATGAGACGGCGGTGTCACTGGCGCGGAAGCTGGGGCAGTTCCAGGCGAAACGGGGCGAGCGCCGACAATTCCTCACAGCGATGCAGGAACTGACGGCGGCGCGACGAGCTTCGTCTGAAATGCTGGAGTTCCTCAGCGAACTGTTCAATGCGGCGAACCGCGAGGGCGACTACTGCCAGACTCTTCTGAAGCTCTTCGATGTGTACTGCGGCACGGGGGATTTCGCCAAGGCGGCGGAGTGCCTGGACCGCGCGGCTGAAGTGGACCCGTACGAGTCCGGTCATGGAAAGCGGCTGGAGATGTTGAAAGGCAAGATCGACGAGAACAAGTTTAAGGAGATTGCTTCCCGCTTCACGTCTACGAGTCCAAGCGCGGCCCAGAAAGCGATTGAGCATGAGGCGACGCTAGGAGCTTCTACCCTGCAGGATCTGATGTTGCAGGCGGAGATCCTGGTGCAGTACGGAATGCGCAACAAGGCGGTTGAGCGACTGCAGAGGATCCAGGAACTTTTTCCGCGCGAAGAAGAGCGCAATGAGGATTTGCAGCGGCTGTACCTGGCCGCGGGCGTGAGCCCGAAGAGCGCGGGATCAGGACACTTGCCTGCGCCTGCATCTGTCCCAGTCTCGGGGCCAGCGGCTGTGGCAGCGGCGCCGGTTGCCGATCCAGCGGCGGAAATGCGTAACGTCACGCGGGTAGCGGAAATCACGCGCAAGCTGTACCACCAGGCGACGGCGCCGGCGGTGCTCACTACGGCGGTCAACGAGATTGGTTCGCACTGGGATGTATCGCGTTGTGTGGCACTGATGCGCACGCCCGGCTCTAAGCCAACGGCGGTACAGGAATTCTGCGGCAGGGGAACGACGGAAGGCAATTCTGGGGCAATCAAGGAAGTGATGATTGCTTTACAGGACATGGCCTCGGAGGAGCCCATCATCATCAATGATGCGCAAAGAGGCCCTGAGCTGCAAAACGTCCGCAAGGCAGTGGCGGAACTGGGAGCGACGACGGTGTTGGCCCTACCGCTAAGCAATGGCAATGACTCCGTGGGCATCTTGGCGCTGTTGCACAGCAAGCCGCGAACGTGGCCACACACCGACGCCGTGGTGCTGAAAACACTGGCCGATCAGATGGTGATCGCGCTGAATAATGCGGGCTTGCGGCGTCTGGTGAAGAATCTTTCGGTGACGGAGGAGAAGTCGGGATTGCTGAAACGGGGATCGTATCTCGACTTATTGCTGGCGGAAAGCAAGCGGGCGGTGCAAAACTCCGCGCCGCTTTCAGTGCTGCTGCTGCAGTTCGGGCGCAGCGCGGCGCTGGTGAAAGATTACGGCGAGGCCGTCGTTGAAGCCACGATGGATAAGATTGGGCAACAGATTGCGGCAAACATTCGTACCAATGACCTAGCTTTCCGCTACGACATTCCGACCATCGCGCTGATTCTGGGAGACACGGCCGAGAAAGAAGCGACAATGGCTCTCGAGAAATTGCGCAAGGTCATTGCCGGAGTGCACCTGCCTGCCAAAGATGGATCCGAGAAAGGCCTTGCCCTGGAGTTTTCCGCGGGACTGGCGGAAGCGGTGGTGAAGGAAAGCTACGATCCCTTAGACATTGTGACGGAAGTGATCAACCGCGCCGAACACGCGCTGGCGACCTCGCTGGCGCAGGGGCCGGGCAAAGTTGTGGCGTTGGGTGCGGCGCTGGCCGCAGGGGCCGTGGCGTAGGGAATCCGCAAGGCAAAATCCATTACATCCTATTCGTCCCGATAGTGCGCTAAGATCATTTACCACGAAGGGCACGAAGTTACAACGGAAGGGTTCATTCTTTAGCGTGTCCTTCGTGCCCTTTGTAGCCTTCGTGGTTAAAGTCTTGTCATTTCCTCGGTGGTCAAATCTGCTTGCGCGCTGCTACACTAACCAGTTTGACTTTCAGTTTTGATCCGCTCTGAGCGCGGTGTGCAAGGAAAATTATGTTGAAACCGGGTGACATCGCTATTGTCAGCGGGGCGCGCACGCCCTTTGGGCGCTATTGCGGCAAGTTGAAAGATTTCACAGCGCAAGAACTGGGCGCGGTTGCAGGTAAGGAAGCGATCGAGCGGGCGGGAATCGACGCCAAAGAATTTGACCACGCTGTATTTGGCAACGCGCAGCAGACTTCGGGCGACGCGCTGTATGGCGCGCGGCATGTGGGGTTGCGGGCAGGATTGCCGATTGAGACTCCGGCGCTGACGGTGAACCGGTTGTGCGGCTCGGGGATGCAGGCGATTGTGAATGCAGCGCAGATGATTCAGCTTGACGAAGCGAAGATCGTTCTCGCGGGTGGGATGGAGGCCATGTCTCAGGCTCCGTTTGTGATTCGCGGGCGCGACGGATTTACGCTGGCGCCGGGCGGCAAGCTGGAAGATTCGCTGATGGTGGCGCTGCTCGATAGCTATTGCGGGTTGTACATGGCGAACACCGCGGAGTTGTACGGCGAGCAGCAGGGGATTACGCGACAGGCGCAGGATGAGTTCGCGCTGCGCTCTCAGCAGAAGGCTGATGCGGCCTACAAAGAAAGACGCATTCAGGAAGAACTGGTTCCAGTTCCGCTTCGGAATGCGAAGGGCGAGGCCACAGGAGAATCGCTTACGGAAGATGATCACCGACGTCCGCAGACCACGATGGAAGGGTTGGCGAAGCTGAAGGCTGCGTTCGGGAAGAGTGGGACTGTGACTGCCGGCAACGCGAGCGGCATTGTGGATGGTGCTGCGGCGGTGGTGTTGATGTCGCTGGAGGAGGCACGCAAGCGGAGCATCGAACCGCTGGGGCGCATTGTGAGTTGGGGAGTTGCCGGAGTTGAGCCCAAGGTGATGGGGCGGGGTCCGGTGCCGGCGACGAAAGCTGCGCTGCACAAGGCTGGGCTGTCATTAGACTACATCGATCTGATTGAAGTGAATGAGGCGTTCGCGGCGCAGTATTTGGCGGTTGAGAAAGAACTGGGTCTGGATCGCGAGAAGGTGAATGTGAACGGCGGAGCGATTGCGCTGGGGCACCCACTGGGCGCGACCGGGACGCGGCTGGTGATTACGCTGCTGTATGAGTTGCGGCGTCGTAAGAAGAAGTATGGACTGGCGACGGCATGCATCGGTGGCGGGCAGGGGATTGCCATGATTGTGGAGAGTATGAATTAACTCTTGGCCATGGATTTTCACGGATCCGCACGGATGAAAACCAAAACTCCGAATTGATCCATGACAATCCGTGTGATCCGTGGCTGCTTTTCTTCGGGAGTCACTATGGAGATCAGAAAAATTGGCGTGCTCGGTTGTGGGCTGATGGGTTCCGGCATTGCGCAGGTTTGCGCTACGGCTGGATTCGATGTGACGGTCCTCGAAGTGGAACAGAAGTTTCTCGACAAGGGATTTGCCGGGATCGAGAAGTCTTTGGCGAAGTTTGGCGAGCGGCCGGTTGAGAAGGGTGGGATCACGGCGCAGCAGAAAGATGCGATTCGGGCGCGGCTTAAGGGGGCGACAAACAAGGCGGACCTGGCTGACTGCGACATTATTATTGAAGCCATCATCGAGAATGTGGATGAGAAGAAAAAGATGTATGCGTCGCTCGATGGCGTAGTGAAGAAAAGCGCGATTTTTGCTTCGAATACGTCTTCGATTTCGGTGACGGAGCTTTTGACGGCCGTGAAGCGGCCGGAGCGGTTCATCGGGCTGCACTTTTTTAATCCAGTGCCACTGATGAAGCTGGTGGAGGTGGTGAGGACGATCGCGACCGCTGACGATGTTTACGAGACGGCTTACGAGTTTGCGAAGAAGCTGGGCAAGGTTCCGGTGCGCACGTCGGACAAAACAGGGTTTATCGTAAACCGGCTGCTGGTGCCTTACTTGCTTGATGCCATACGGGCATATGAAGAGGGCGTGGGATCGATTGAGGACATTGATAACGCGATGAAGCTGGGATGCGGATATCCCATGGGGCCGTTCACGCTCCTAGATTTTGTTGGACTCGATACGACTTATTACATCACGCAGGTGATGTATGACGAGTTCAAGGAGCGGCGCTTTGCATCGCCTCCGCTGCTGAAGCGGCTGGTGATGGCTGGATGGTACGGACGCAAGAGTGGCAAAGGCTTCTACGATTATTCCGACCCGAATCAGCCAAAGGCGAATAAACTGTAGGATCGACTCACCACGGGGTCACGATGCGGCGAACGCCAACCACAAATGCCAGGTGAATTCAGCCAGCAGGACGTACAACGCTACAGAATCGCGTGGAACAGCTACGTGCTTAGGCGAAATGTGGTCGTAGTCCTATTCGTAGCTTTTGTGCCGTTAGGAATTCTGATTGCGAAACTGAAACTGGGCGAGCGGGGCAGTTTCGCCATGCTGGTGGGCTGGACTGTTGTGTACCTGACGGGAGCGTGGTGGCTTACGCGGTGGAAGTGTCCGCGATGCGGGAAGGTATTTGCCAACAGGCTGTGGTCGCAGCGCTGTATCAGTTGCGGGTTGAGCAAAGATGAAGTGGCAGAGGTGCGGCGGGGGAAGAGTTAGGGCCGGAAGCTTTGTGGCTTCCGAGTGCGCAGTTCACTGAGGCACTGGTGAACCGTGAAGCGTTCCCCATTCATCGTAAGGGTTATCGGAATGCAGTTCTTGCTCGGAGTGCTTTTATCCGCCGTCTGCATTTTCTTTCTGTTTTCGATTCGAGAGGTAGCACCGGGACCCAAGGCGACTGCAACTATCTGGGGTCTCAAGCTGGCTGCCGAGATCATAGGCCCGTTAGTGGCCATTGTCCACGCTAGTTCGTACGGGGTATGGAAGGCCAAACAGTGGGGCTGGCGGCTGGCTTTGGTCGCAGACCTTGCGCTCAGTGGCATTTTTATCTATAGCCTGATCAACGATGGCTGGAAGAATATCGACTGGAGTGTGGTCGTTCTAGCGGCGGCTTCGATGATGCCGCTGCCTTTCCTGCTTCTTCCGAGCGTGCGAAAGTTTTGCGGGCGGCGCGGCGATTCGTCTGTTGTGGTGTCCGGGTAAGCGCGCGACACCTGAATATTGAGTTTCATCGCTTCAGGTTCAAGGGCTTCTTATGAACTTCGAGAACATACTTCTGGAAAAGAAAAACTCTATAGCTTACGTCACCATCAACCGTCCGAAGGTGCTGAATGCGCTGAACATGGCCACCATAGAGGAGTTGCGCGGGGCGTTTCATGACATAAAGAATGATACGGCCATTCGCGTCGTTATTCTCACCGGCGCGGGGGAAAAGGCGTTCATTGCGGGCGCTGACATTGGCGAGCTGGCTAAGAACGATGCGGTTGCAGCAAAGGAATATACCCACCGTGGGCAGAACGTCCTTAACTTGATTGAGAATCTGGGCAAGCCGGTGATTGCGTGCATCAACGGATTTGCGCTGGGAGGCGGATGCGAGATTGCGATGGCTTGCACCATGCGGCTAGCCATTGAGAACGCCAAGTTGGGTCAACCTGAGGTGAAGCTGGGAATTATCCCGGGCTATGGCGGTACGCAGCGGCTGCCGCGGTTGGTGGGCAAAGGCGTTGCCATGCAGATGGTGCTGGTGGGCGAGACGATCACGGCCCAGGAAGCCCATCGCATCGGTCTGGTAAATGAGGTGACGGTCGCAGCCGAGTTGATTCCGCGAGCGGAAGCGATTGCGGCGAGGATTATCGCTAACGCTCCGCTGGCCGTGCAGTATGCAATGGAGGCCGTGAACAAGGGTATGGAGATGACTTTGAGCGAGGGACTGTATCTTGAAGCGGTGCTGTTCGCCCTGGCTTGCGCTACCGAAGATAAGAAGGAAGGGACTGCGGCGTTTTTGGAGAAGCGGATGGCAGTGTTTAAGGGGAAATGAAGTCAAAGGCTTTAACACAGAGGAAATAGAGGCGCACAGGGTAGTGCCATGGAGAAGAGCCACGAACGAGAAATTGAAAATCGAGCATCCTTCTGATGCTGCGATTCCTACCATTGAGGGCGACCTTAACGGTGCTGGAAAGCGTTTCGCTATCGTAGTCTCCCGGTTTAATTCCTTTATCACAGAACGGCTGTTGCTCAGCACCGTTGATGGGCTGGTGCGCTCCGGTGTGAAGAAAACAGATTTTGAATTGGTGCGGGTGCCGGGGGCGTTTGAGATTCCACTGGCGGCACGGAAGTTGGCGGAGACGAAGAACTACGACGCGATCATCTGCCTCGGTTGTTTGCTACGCGGCGATACGGCGCACTATGACGTGATCGTGAATGAAGTGACGCGTGGAATTGGGCAGTCGGCGCAGGAGACCGGGGTGCCTCATGCTTTCGGCGTGCTCACTTGCGAGACTTTGGAGCAGGCCATCGATCGCGCCGGGCTGAAGATGGGCAACAAGGGATTTGAGGCGGCGCTGGCGGCGGTGGAGATGGCGTCGTTGAGAGAAGCAATCAGCCGTCAGCCATCCGCTGCCAGCAAAAAGCAGGTTCCTCGCTCCGCTCGGAATGACAAGGCCAAAAAACGGAATGAAAAATCCAAAACGACTCAACCCGAGAAGACGAAGCGCAAATAATCCCTGCTCTGAAGTAAACTGAATCGATCACTTCCATCACAATTTTCTTATGGGTACTCGCCGCAAATCTCGCGAAATGGTGCTGCAGATGCTGTTCCAGGCGGATATGGGCAAGCAGTCAGTGGATCAAGTGCAGCGCACGTTTTGGGCGGAACATGCCGGGACCAGCGCCGAGGTAAAGGGTTTCGCGGAAGATTTGTTCCGGGTGGCGACCGACCGCGGGGGAGAGATTGACAAGCTCATCGAGGGCCACGCGCAGCACTGGCGAATGGAGCGCATGGCGGCGGTGGATCGCAATCTGCTGCGCGCGGGCATCGCAGAATTTCTGGGCTATCCGGAGACGCCGCGAGCGGTCGTGATTAATGAGGCGCTCGAAATCGCGCGAAAATTTTCCAGCCCGGAATCCGTGCAGTTCGTCAATGGGGTGCTCGACAGCGTGGCCAAAGATTTGGCGAAAACTGCATAGGCACTGATTTGTTCACGGTTCATCCGCAGTGGCGGAGCCCTGCCATCGAAAAGAGAAACTCAGGGCCTAAGCCCAACAAGGTCAGGCGTTTTATCGCGAGCGCTAGAAGAGCTGCGCCACCCAAAGTCGCGACCGAGAAATTGTAGCCACCGAGAATTTATCCTACGGTTTCACGGCCACTATGTTTGGATGGCAGTTGGTTCCGGTGAAGCAAAAGTTATTCGTGGAATTAGGAAGGGGCAAAAAGGAGACCTGGTTTTGATCAAGGGCAAGAGCTGTGTTGAGTTCGTGCAACAATCCGTCGGAGCCCGCGACGTAGATAAGCGTTCCATCCGCGCTCATGTCCGCGCTCACAGGAGTCGCGTTATTCATGAGCGGGATGCCGGACGTAGCGTTCGCGGTGAAGTCGTAGACCAGAACGCTGCTGCGATCACCGGCGATGATGTAGGCCCGGGTGCAGTCAGGGGAGAGAAAGAAGTTAATGGGATGGAAGGTGCCCTGACCGATGTTAATGTGGACGGGCGCGAAGGTTGTGTTCAACGGGGCTGGGGTGTGGGCGAGGGCAATCTGTTGCGGACAAAGTGTGGTAAGCGGTCCCATGGAAGAGTTCGTGGCGATAATGTCAATGCCGGTACTGTCGAGGCCGAAGAAAAAGTCGAGGCCAGTGGTGTCGAGGGCTGGGATGTTTACGTTGCCCATCGGAACATTGCCCGCAGGCACCATCTTCAAGAAGATGGGCGAACTGGGAAGCCCGGTGCCAGTTACCGGCAAACTGACCGCAGAATTGTCGCACGTATTGTAAATGGCGAGCGTGGAGGGAGCCCCTCCGCCGGAGAGCAGTGCAAACGATCCGCTGGAAGAGAAAACCACCGAAGTGGCTGGGGTCGTCAGAGTGATGGGGGGCTGCAAGGCCTGCAGCGTGGAATAAACATACAAAGAGTTGCCACCTCCACCGAGGATGAAGGCTTTCAATCCATCGGGAGAAAACGTAGCTGCCGTCGCATTACTGATATCCAAAGCTACAGCGCTGGCGGACGTTGAAGACGACGAAGATGATGAAGATGACGTCGCGGATACGTTAACGACGTAAACCTGGTTGGGCGTGGAAACCGTATCGGAAAAGATGGCCCCGTTGCCATTTTGAGAGACAGCGAGGACCCTGCCGGCCACCAGCCCTCGAGGGGTGCCCCTGGCCGCTAGAGATGTGAATGGGCTGGTGGAGCTTCCGATGCTCGCGGGATTGATGACGACTGCGCCGAACCCGCTTCCCATGTAAGCTCGATCTCCCGCAGGATCAAACATCAAAGAATTCGGAGGAGTGGGCAACTGGCTCGCGCCTCCCGGCAGATTGGTGGAGGTCGCAACGCTGTAAAGACCAACCGCGCATTCGGCGTCACTGTAACAATCCTGACTGGTGACCAGCACGCTGGTCGATGTCGCGGTACTGGATGACGACGTAGTGGCAGACGTGGTAGGCACAGTTACCAAGCCCGAGATCGTGGTCACGGGATACACAGGTTGCGGAATGTAGGGTGCTGGAAGTCCGGCCGGATTCAGAGGGAAGCCAACATTGCAGGTTGGCGGCGAGCACGAAGCCGTGATCGCAGCGGCCCCCGCTTGAGTTGTGGAGAGGGCGCAGGTTGTGCCAGCGGCGCATCCGGTGCTACCGCCCGCTGAAATTGCAGCGGGCGATGAGGATACCCAAGTCAGGGGTGGCTTGGGCACGGTGCAACCTTGGACGTCAACCGCCGTGGCGGTGATAGTTTCAGCTGTCCCTTTGGTAGTTACGAAACTGGTTGCGCCGCTGCGTTGCGAGCCGTTAACGCCGAGCTCGAGCGCAATGCACTGGACGGGGCAGCTTTCGAAGTAGAAAGGCTGGCTTGAGGCTCCTGAGGCTGAAGCGATAACTTGGGTCTGCCCCGGAATACCCGGGGATGCGGTGGCCTGATTGGTGGCAACATTGTCGGAGGTTGTGACAATGGGAGTGATGGTTGCGACCGTCGGGGTGACTTCGCTCCAGGTGAACGGACCAACCGATCCGGTGATGTCGACGCCCTGGCTAAAGGCTTTCGCCTGCAAAGTCTCAGTCTGGTTCTGTGACAGGCAGTAATTGGCCAGGTTCGCGTTGAACGGGAGCATGCAGGCGGCAGGAAGAGCCTGCTGGTTAGGGCAGGCTGGAGGCGGAGAATTGACTGGGGGAACGACGCTGACTTGAATATTGTCGATGGGAGGATGAACGAAGATCAAAGTGGGCGGGCTAGTAACACCCAGAGCGGAAGCGGTCACCGAAGCCGTACCGGTAGCGGCAGGTGTGCAGATGCTGTAAAGCGGGGCGTTCCAGGTGCCGGCGCAGGCGGCCCCGTTGGGCGCTACGTCGACGACTCCAGGGTTGCTGGAGGCAAAGGTGAAGGCCGGTGAAATGGCTGTGTTGCCATTGTTCCGCGCGGACGCGTTCAGTTGTACGGTTGCGCCAACTTGCATGGAAAAACTTATGCTTGGGTTGAGCGTGATGCTCACCGGGAAAGGCGACGCTCCAGGAGGCTTGTGGCCACCACATGCGGGCAAAAATAAGAATAATGAGACGGCAAAAAGTATCAACGCCGACGAACCGAAACACAACCTTCCCATGCACCCTCTCGTCGCCTCACGGTTGTATCGTATGGGCGCGACGCTCACTGGAATGGAAAACTTGTAGTGTAGAGAATGGAGACGGATTCAGCAAGCTGGCCCTGCGTTACTTAAACGCGAAGGGTCGTCTAGCCGGATCTGTCAGCTTTCGTCAATGGGATGCAAAAAGATGGGTTGACGATGTTTCGATGGAGTTGCTATAGTTGTTAAGTTCCGCGAGTTAATCCAGGCTTGCTGTGTGCTGTAAGTTTCGCAGAATTTTGCGAAGCTTGCGGTAGAGTTTGACAAATGCGTTTCCGGTGAAATGGAATTCAAGTGGGAGTAAGATCCGGAAACTTTCCTCGCTGAAACGTTCCTGCGCTGCCTTTCGCCCTGTCACCAGGACTTCTGAAGCGTCTTAGTTGGGCGCGACTGTGGTCTGCGAAAGGATATGCAGGACAGAGCTGGCGATACGGAGTACCCCCGGAGTTTTGGCCGGGTGCCACCGTCGGCAGCATAAATCTTGTTGGGAACCCAGAATCTCTCTCCGTGATTCGTGTGCGGCGAGAAGCATGGTTAGGTCATTGTGCCTGCCAGCCCGGACTGTGCAGTAAGAACCGGGAAAGCTGATGGTGCTGCGCGTCCGCAGAGACGGATCGAGCGCGCGACTTCAGTATGCGATAAGGAGCGGCAAAGAGTGCCTACTTTTAATCAATTGGTGGCGAAAGGCCGCAAGCGGCCACGGTATAAGACGGCCAGTCCAGCTCTCGAAGGATGTCCGCAAAAGCGCGGAGTTTGCACCCGCGTATATACGCAGACGCCGAAGAAGCCAAACTCGGCGCTGCGGAAAGTGGCGCGCGTGCGGCTTACTAATGGGATTGAGGTCACGACCTACATCCCGGGTGTCGGCCACAACCTGCAGGAGCACTCGATTGTGCTGATCCGCGGGGGGCGCGTGAAGGATCTGCCGGGCGTACGCTATCACGTGATTCGCGGCACGCTGGACGCGGTGGGCGTGGCCGGCCGTCAGCAGGGACGTTCGAAGTACGGCGCCAAGCGCGCGAAGAAGGGGTAAGAGGAGCTAAAGCGGAATGCCTCGTAAAGGACATACAGCAAAGCGGACCGTACCAGCCGATGCCGTCTATGGCTCGAATCTGGTGACGAAGTTCATTAATTCGATGATGTGGCAGGGGAAACGCAGCACCGCCGAGGGCATCTTTTACGATGCCCTGACCAAAGTACAGGAAAAGGGCGGTGACGAAGCTTTGAAGCTGTTTACTAAGGCTGTCGAGAATACGAAGCCGTTGCTCGAAGTGAAGACGCGCCGCGTGGGCGGAGCGAACTATCAGGTGCCCGTAGAAGTGAATGCCGACCGGCGTACCTCGCTGGCCATTCGTTGGTTGCTGACGTATGCGCGCGGACGCGCGGAACGAGGAATGGTTGACAAGTTGAGTAATGAGTTGCTGGACGCCGCCAATGGAAAAGGCGCGGCCATCAAAAAGAAAGAAGATGTGCACCGTATGGCGGAGGCTAATAAGGCCTTCGCGCATTATCGGTGGTAGAACGCAGCTAGAAGCTTATTTTTCGGAGCCCCAGAGAGAGATTAGAGAGTCGTGCCTAGAACAGTCCCATTAGAACGCTGCAGGAACATCGGCATCATGGCCCACATCGATGCCGGAAAGACCACTACGACGGAGCGCATCCTTTTCTACACAGGAAAGACGCATCGCATCGGAGAGGTGCACGAAGGCACTGCGACCATGGACTGGATGGAGCAGGAGCAGGAGCGCGGCATCACGATTACTTCCGCGGCCACGACCTGCACCTGGCGCGACATTCGCATAAACATCATTGATACGCCCGGCCACGTGGATTTCACGGCGGAAGTGGAGCGCTCTCTGCGCGTGCTCGACGGCGCGGTTGCGGTCTTCGACGCGGTGCACGGGGTGCAGCCGCAGTCGGAAAAAGTTTGGCGCCAGGCCGATAAATACGGCGTACCTAGAATTTGCTTCATTAACAAGATTGACAAGATGGGTGCCGATTTCGAGCATGCCGTCGACACCATTCGCAAGCGCCTCAGTGCCAAGCCCGTCGCCATTCAAATCCCCATCGGCCAGGAAGACAAGTTCAAGGGCGTCATCGATTTGATCAACATGAAGGCCATTGTGTGGCAGGACGACACGATGGGCGCCGAATACCTCACCGAAGAGATTCCCGCCGAGTTGAAGAAGAAGGCGGAAGCGTTCCACGCGCAGCTGGTCGAGAGTATCGCCGAGAACGACGACGAAATCCTGCACAAGTTTCTCGAAGGTGAAGAAATCAGCGCGGACGCGCTGCGCTCGTCGCTGCGCAAGTCGACCATTGCGCTAAAGGTTTTCCCGGTGGTGGTGGGAACGGCGTTCAAGAATAAAGGTGTGCAGCCGTTGCTTGATGCGGTGGTGGACTACCTGCCTTCGCCGCTTGATGTGCCGGAAACGCATGGGTTGAATCCCGACAACGGGGAGCAGATTTTTCGCAAGGCTGATGATAAAGAGCCGTTTTCGGCGCTGGCGTTCAAGATCATGGCCGATCCGTTTGTCGGCCAGCTGACATTTATTCGCGTTTACTCCGGGCAGCTTAAGACCGGAGACTCCGTACTGAACACGGGGCGGCGCAGGACTGAGCGCATTGGGCGTTTGCTCAAAATGCACGCCAACAAGCGGGAAGAGATCAGCGAGATTCTGGCGGGCGACATTTGCGCCGCAGTTGGACTGAAGGGTGTGAGTACCGGCGATACGATCTGCGATGAGAAGCATCCCATCGCGCTCGAGAACATTACGTTCGCAGTTCCCGTAATTTCGGTTGCGGTTGAGCCGAAGACGAAAGCCGACCAGGAAAAAATGGGCATGGCGCTTGGTCGCCTGGCGCAGGAAGATCCTACGTTTAAGGTTCACACTGATCCCGACAGCGGACAGACCATCATCAGCGGTATGGGCGAATTGCATCTGGAAATCATCGTCGACCGCATGATGCGAGAGTACAAAGTTGAGGCCAATGTCGGCAAGCCGCAGGTGGCGTATCGCGAGACCATTCGCAAGCACTCCGAAGCCGAAGGAAAATACATTCGCCAGACCGGCGGACGCGGCCAGTACGGCCACGCGAAGATCAAGCTCGATCCGCAACCCGCGGGCACGGGCTACGAATTCGTCAATGATATCGTTGGCGGTTCGGTGCCCAAGGAATTCATCAAGCCGATCGATCAGGGAATTCAGGAAGCGCTCGAAGGCGGCATTCTCGCGGGCTACCCGATGGTCGATGTGAAGGCGACGCTCTACGACGGCAGCTATCACGACGTCGACTCGAACGAAATGGCGTTTAAGATCGCCGGTTCGATGGCGTTCAAGGAAGCTGCGCGCAAGGCTTCGCCGGTACTGCTGGAGCCAGTGATGGCGGTTGAAGTGGTTACTCCGGAGGATTATGCCGGTGTGATCATGGGCGACCTGAGTTCGCGGCGCGGACGCATTGAAGGCATGGAACACCGCGCTGGTTCGCAGGTGATCAAGGCCATCGTTCCGCTGGCAGAAATGTTTGGCTACGCGACCCACATGCGTTCGTCGACACAGGGCCGCGCTGAGTACTCGATGCACTTCGCGCGTTATGAGGAGGCTCCACGATCCGTCGCGGAGGAGATCATCGCCAAGGTTCAGGGCACGGCGAAGTAAGCACGTCGAAAAGTAACGCCGGCATCTCGCCGGCAAGGCAGCAAAACGGAGCCGATGCGGGCGCGATGCCCGTTTAGAAAAGCCGGCGGCACGCCGGTGCTACGAGGGAACGGAAATGGCGAAAGAGAAATTTGATCGTAACAAGCCGCACTGCAACGTAGGGACGATTGGTCACATTGACCATGGCAAGACGACGCTGACGGCGGCTATCACCAAGGTTTTGCAGAAGCACAATCCGAAGATTGTGTTCCGGTCGTTCGACAGCATTGATAACGCTCCGGAAGAAAAGGCGCGCGGCATCACCATCGCGACGGCGCACGTCGAGTATGAGACGGCGAACCGGCACTACGCGCACGTGGATTGCCCGGGCCACGCCGACTACATCAAGAACATGATTACGGGCGCGGCGCAGATGGATGGCGCGATCTTAGTCGTTGCAGCGACGGATGGTCCCATGCCGCAGACGCGCGAGCACGTGCTATTGGCGCGGCAGGTGGGCGTGCCTTACATCGTGGTTGCTTTGAACAAGTGCGACGCAGTCGATGATCCTGAGTTGCTTGACCTGGTCGAGCTTGAAGTGCGCGAGTTGCTGAAGAGCTACAAGTTTCCGGGCGACGATGTGCCGGTGATCCGTCTCTCTGCCTTAGGGGCTTTGAATGGCGAAGAAAAGTGGGAGAAGCAGATTGACGCGCTGATGGAGGCGGTGGACAAGAGCGTGCCGCAGCCGGCGCGCGAACTGGACAAGCCGTTCCTGATGCCGATTGAAGATATTTTTTCGATTCAGGGTCGCGGCACGGTGGTGACCGGCCGTATCGAGCGCGGCAAGGTGAAAGTGGGCGAAGAAGTGGAAATCGTCGGCTTCCGCGAGACGCGCAAGACGGTGGTCACGGGCGTCGAAATGTTCAAGAAGCAATTGGATGAAGGCATGGCGGGCGACAATGCCGGTCTGCTGCTGCGCGGCATCGCGAAAGAAGATGTCGAGCGCGGCATGGTGCTGGCCAAGGGTGGATCGATCACGCCGCACACCAAGTTCAAGGCGGAAGTCTACATTCTGACCAAAGAGGAAGGTGGAAGGCATACGCCATTCTTCAAGGGATACCGGCCGCAGTTTTATCTGCGAACCACGGATGTGACGGGAGTAGCGGAGTTGCCGGCGGGGACGGAGATGGTGATGCCGGGGGACAACGTGAGTCTGGTGATTGAGTTGATCACGCCGGTGGCGATGGAGAAGGGCTTGCGCTTTGCCATTCGCGAGGGTGGACACACAGTAGGCGCTGGAACCATTGCGGAGATTGTGCAGTAAGAAGCAAGAAAGTGTGGCGCGGGCACTGTCGCCCGCGAGGTTTTAGGCGCTGTTGGCAAGCGGGCAAGAGTGCCCGCTCCACGTGAACAGATACAAAGCGGCTTGCGGCTTGCCGCCAGTTCTTTCTTCCCGGAGATGCCGGGAGGGTTAGAGAGAGTGAAACGTGATTGGAAAAGAGAGAATCCGCATCCGGTTGAAGGCTTACGACTACCGCATTCTGGACCAGTCGACTGGTGAGATTGTGGAAACGGCGCGGCGCACCGGAGCGCAGATTGCGGGGCCGATTCCATTGCCCACGATGAAGAACAAGTACACCGTGCTGCGATCGCCGCACGTGGATAAGAAATCGCGGGAGCAGTTTGAAATCCGCACTCACAAGCGTTTGCTCGATATTCTCGAGCCCACGCAGCAGACAGTAGACGCGCTGATGAAGCTCGATCTCCCGGCGGGTGTGGATGTGGAGATCAAGGCGTTCGGAAAAGAGCATAAATAGTGAGCCGCGGGCTCGCGCCCGCTGGACGGCCGGGGGCGGCTGTCCCACATGAGCAAAACTGCTCCCCAGCCAATAGACGTCGTTCGATTGACGACGGGCCACGCTGGGAACGGAGATTGAAATGGCGATTAAAGTTACAGGCATTCTGGGCAAAAAGGTCGGCATGACGCAGCTGTTTGATTCGAAGGGCGATGTGCGCCCGGTAACGGTGCTGCAGGCTGGTCCTTGCGTGGTGACGCAGCACAAGCTGGCGGTGAAGGATGGTTACGAAGCGGCCCAGATTGGTCTGGTTGAGTTTGTGAAAGAGTCACGACTGACCAAGCCAGCACGCGGACATCTGGCAAAAAACAACCTTCCTCCGGTGAAGTTCATGCGCGAAGTGCCGCTGGAGTCGGATGACGATGGCGACGGAGCGGTCAAGGTGGGCGACCGGGTGCTGGTCGAGATTTTTGAGGGCGAAAAGTTTGTCGACATCGTGGGAGTGAGCAAGGGACGCGGCTTTCAGGGCGTGGTGAAGCGGCATCACTTCGGGGGCGGTCCCAAGTCTCACGGATCGATGTTTCAGATCACCGGCTCGATCGGCTCCTCGGCATTTCCTTCGCGGGTGTTTAAGGGAATGCGCATGTCGGGACACATGGGTAACGAGCGCGTAACGCAGCGCAATCTGCGCGTGCTCGGAGTGGACAAGGACGAGAATCTACTGGTGGTGGAAGGCAGTGTGCCGGGACCGCAAGGCGGATACATCGTCATTACGAAAGCGAAGAAGCCACCAAGTGAGCGCCGCGGATTTGCGGGTTCGGCTACGGTCGATCCGTTGAAGGCGGCGAAGAGAGCGGCGAAGAAGGCGTAAAGTGCGCGGAAGATTTTGTCCGCGGGCAGGCGGTAAGAGTCGCGGGCAAGAGTGAATGCGCGCCACACGGGAAAGCGATATGGCAACGATTGATATTCACAATTTGAGCGGCGACAAGGTCGGGACATTCGATCTCGCCGACGAAATTTTCGCCGCGGTGAATGAGGATCTCCTCTGGGAAGCGGTGAAGCACTACTGCGCCGGACAGCACCGCGGCACGCACGCCACCAAGGCCCGCTGGCAGGTTTCCGGTTCGGGCAAGAAGCTGTGGAAGCAGAAGGGTACAGGGCGCGCCCGCATCGGCTCGATCCGTTCGCCACTGTGGCGGCACGGCGGCACGGTGCATGGCCCGGTTCCGCGCTCTTATGACTATGCTTTTCCGCGCAAAAAGCTGCTGGGCGCGCTGCGCTCGGCGCTGGCGTCGAAATTTGCCGACGGCAAGTTGACGATCGTGAACGCGTTCGAACTGAAAGAGTCAAAGACGAAAGCGTTCCGGGCAGCACTCGACGCGTTAAACGTTGAGTCGACGGTGCTGATCGTGGATGTTCCAAACTCGGGAAACAAGAACCTGGCATTAAGCTCGCGAAATATCAAAGGGCTTGAGTTGGTTCCGGGTAATGAGGTCCATCCGTATCACTTGCTGCGATACGATCGCGTGATTTTCTCGCATCCGGCGATTGAAAAGCTGCAGATCACATTGAAAGACAGTTTGCCCAAGCGGCAGCGCAAGGAAGCGAAAGACGCGGGCGCGAAGAAGGCGTCGGCGGCGCCGCGAAAGCGTACGCGGCATGAAAAAGCGGCGGAGGTGGCCTGATGAAGTCCGCATACCAGATCATTCGCCGTCCGGTGATCACCGAAAAAGGCTTGGCGATCAAGGAAAACCAGAACACGCTGGTGTTCCAGGTTGCGCCGAAGGCGACGAAGACGGAAATCAAGCAAGCGGTGCAGACGATTTTCAAAGTGAAAGTATTTTCCGTGCGCACGGCTACGTATCCGGGAAAAGAACGGCGGCGGGGAAAGTTTGCCGGCTACCGTCCGGACTGGAAGAAGGCCTACGTGCGTCTGCGTGCCGGCGAGAAGATGCCGGAATACGCGCAGAATTTGTAAGAAGCATTCAGCACTCAGCATTCGGCACTCAGCCAAACGCCGGGTGTGGAAGCTAAGAGCTAATGGCTAAGAGCTAAAGGCTGATTTTATGGCAATCAAAACATATAGACCGACGACACAGACGTTGCGGTATCGCACGACGATCGTCAACGACGACATCACGACTCGGCATCCGCATAAGCCGCTGGTTGAGAAGAAGCAACGCACCGGCGGCCGCCGCAACTCCGGCGACATTACGAGCTGGCATCGCGGCGGCGGACATAAGCAGAAGTTGCGCATTATCGACTTCAAGCGCGACAAGGCCGGCATCCCGGCAACGGTGACGACGATCGAATACGATCCCAACCGCTCGGCGCGGATTGCGCTATTGGCGTATGCGGATGGCGAGAAGCGTTACATTTTGCAACCTGAGGGGTTGAAGGTGGGGCAGAAAGTTGTGAGCGGACCCGAGGCCGACATTCTTGTGGGCAATGCGCTGCCGCTGCGCAATATTCCGCCTGGCACGTCGATTCATAATCTGGAACTCAAGCCCGGCAAGGGTGCGCAGATGGTGCGATCGGCGGGCGGGGCGGCGCAGTTGGTGGCGAAGGAGTCCGATTACGCGCTAGTCAAACTACCGTCGGGAGAGACGCGAAAGATTTCGCAGGATTGCATGGCGACCATCGGGCAGGTGGGAAATCTGGATCATGAGAACATCACCATCGGCAAAGCGGGACGCACGCGCTGGCTGGGATGGCGTCCGGTAAATCGCGGCGTTTCGATGAATCCCGTGGACCATCCTCACGGCGGTGGGGAAGGCAAGACTTCGGGCGGAAGGCATCCAGTAACGCCCTGGGGGCAGCCGACGCGCGGGTACAAGACGCGGAACAACAAGCGCACGGATAAGTTTATTGTGAACCGGCGGACGAAGTAGCGCGCAAGCAAAAGCAGGATCCTCCGGCTCGCTTCGCGGGCTGTCGGAATGACAAGGTTTCGATGATTTGGCTAAAAGTTAAAGGCTAAGAGCAAATTTATGGCACGTTCAACAAAAAAAGGCGCGTTCGTGGATGTCTTCCTGATGTCTCGGGTCGAGGGCATGAATTCGCGCAACGAGAAGAAAGTTCTGCGCACGTGGTCGCGACGCTCCACTGTGGTTCCAGAGATGGTGGGTCACACCATTGCGGTGCACAACGGAAAGAAGTTTATTCCGGTTTACGTCACGGAAAACATGGTTGGGCACAAACTGGGCGAGTTCAGCTTCACGCGCAACTTCAAGGGCCACTCCATGCGGGCGGCCACGGAAGTGGCGGCTAAGCCGGCGGGCATTCCGGGAGGTCCCGGCGCGATTACTCCGTCGGCACCGGCTGCGGCGCCGCCGAAGGCATAAGGGGAGACGCAGATGGAATTCCGAGCGGAAATGCGTTACTTGCGAGTCTCGCCGCAGAAGGCGCGCCTGGTGTTGGAGTTGATCAAAGGGCGCAAAGTGGAAGAAGCGCGCAACACGCTGCTGTTCACCAAGAAGCGGGTGGCGGCGCATGTGGGCAAGCTGCTGCAGTCGGCGCTCGACAATGCGAACTTTCTCAGCGCCGAGAAAAATCTGGACGTCGATCTGGATAACTTGTACGTGAAGAGTGCGATTGCCAATGACGGGCCGCGAATGAAGCGTATCCGTCCAGCGCCCCAGGGACGTGCGTTTCGCTATGTGCGGCGTATCTCGCATATCACTTTGGTGCTGGCTGAGCGTGGTAATGGCGCGGCGCACGCATCGGGACAGCCGAGAAGAGCGGCAGCGAGTGCGGCCCCGGCAAAGCGACGGGCTCCGGTGACGAAGAAGGCGGTGGGTGCTGGTAAGAAGAAAAAGGCGGCTGCGAAATAAGTCGCTGCGGTTGATCGGAACGGTTTTCGAAAGGGTTCGATTAGGAGAAGCAATGGGACAAAAAGTCCATCCTTATGGTTTTCGTCTCGGCTACACCAAGCCGTGGAAATCACGCTGGTTTGTGGAGCGTGATTACGACAAGCTGTTGCTCGAAGACATTAAGCTGAAGAACGAATTGAAGGACAAGCTGAAGTCGGCGGGCGTGAGCGCCATTGAGATTGAGCGTCCGGGCAACAAGCTGCGCATCATTATCAAGACGGCGCGGCCGGGAATTATCATCGGGCGCAAGGGCGCCGAGATCGACAAACTGAAGGGCGACTTGCAGAAGCGCACGTCACGCGAAGTGTTTGTCGACATCCAGGAAGTGCACAAGCCCGAGCTCGATGCGCAGCTGGTTTCGGAGGCGATCGCGCTACAACTGGAGAAGCGCGTGGGCTTCCGGCGGGCGATGCGCAAGGCGGTGGATTCGGCACTGCGTTTTGGCTGTAAGGGAATCAAGGTGCGAGTGAGCGGACGGCTGAATGGAAATGAAATCGCGCGCTCCGAGTGGTATTTGCAGGGTCGTTTGCCGCTACACACATTGCGCGCCGACATCGAATACGGATTTTCGGAAGCCAGGACCACCTACGGCGTGATTGGCGTGAAGTGCTGGGTGTACAAGGGCGAAATTCTCCCGGCGAAAAAGCGGGAGCAGACGACTGGCGTAGGTGCGTTCTAGAGATTCCGTTTGCAGCAAAAAATATTTGGCTAAGAGCCAAGAGCTAGAAGCTAAGAGCTAATTTATGTTGATGCCAAAGAAAGTTAAGTACCGCAAGCAGCAGCGCGGTCGCATGACGGGCAAAGCCTGGCGCGGCAGCACGCTGGCGTTTGGAGACTTCGGACTCAAAGTACTGGAGCCCGGCTGGATCACTGACCGCCAGATTGAAGCTAGCCGCGTGGCTATGACTCGCTTCGTGAAGCGTGGCGGCAAAATTTGGATCCGCGTGTTTCCCGACAAGCCGGTGACCAAGAAGCCGGCCGAAACTCGTATGGGTAAGGGCAAGGGCGCGCCAGATCACTGGGTCGCGGTGGTGCGTCCCGGCAAGATTCTATTTGAGATGGAAGGGGTCACGATCACGGATGCAACTGAGGCGATGCGGTTGGCGTCGCACAAGCTCCCACTGCGCACGATTTTGGTCAAGCGCGAGACGGCGCATTAATGATCGTTGCACGTTGCTCCGATAAATTTAGGAACGGGAATTGATTTTATGAAATCCGACAAGATTCGTAACTTAACGGACGCCGAGCTCCAGCATCAGGGGCAGGATCTCGCGGACCAGTTGTTCAAGCTGAAGTTCCAGCTGAACATGGGCCAGACCGAGAGCTTGAAGAAGATTCGCGGCCTGCGCAAGGATATTGCGCGCGTCAAGACAATTGTAGGCGAGCGCTCACGCGCTGCCATAACGGAGAAACGATAATGGCGGAAACCGCAACCGGAAAGTCCGCGACGCCGCAGACTGAGCACGTGCAGGGCCGGCGCAAAGAAGTAGTAGGGGAAGTGGTCGCCAACCGCATGCAAAAGACCATCGTGGTCAAGGTGACGCGCAAGAAAGCGCATCCGTTTTACGGCCGCGTGGTGGCACGTAATAAAAAGTTTTACGCGCATGACGAGAAGAACGAGGCGCACGTAGGCGATGTGGTGCGCATCGAGGAGACGCGTCCGCTTTCCAAGCTGAAGCGCTGGAAGCTGAAAGACATTGTGCGCAAGACGGCGCTGGTGCCGGAAGTAACTCTGGAGCAGGACAGCAAGTAGCCGCCTCAGGGAGCAAGGAGATTAAAGCCATGGCTGTGATGATGAGAAGCATGCTGGAGGTCGCCGACAATTCCGGTGCCCGCAAGCTGCAGATGATTCTGCCGCTCGGCGGTTCCACCGGTTTGAATGCCGGCCTGGGCGACATAATCACCGCCGCGGTGAAGGAGGCGGCTCCCGACGGACAGGTGCAGAAGGGCAAAGTGGTAAAGGCGGTGATCGTGCGCACCCGCAAGGAGCATCGTCGCCGAGACGGCACTTACATCCGCTTCGATCAGAACGCCGCGGTGCTGATCAATGATGCGGGTGAACCGGTGGGGACGCGCGTTTTCGGTCCCGTGGCCCGCGAGTTGCGCGAGAAGAGGTTTTTGAAGATTGTCTCGCTGGCGCCGGAGGTAATTTAGCAACGAGTCGCGAGTACCTGGTACCGAGAGAACAAAGATCAAGAATTGAGCACTAGATGAGAACAGTCAGCACAGAACACAAGCGCGTGGATATCCGCCGCAACGACAACGTGAAAGTAATCACGGGGCGGGACAAGGGCAAGGAAGGACGCGTGCTGCGCGTGTTTCCCAACGATGCCAAGCTTCTGGTGGAGCATGTGATGATCGTGAAAAAGCACGTGCGCCCGAACCCCCAGCGCAACATCAAGGGCGGCATCGCCGAGCAGGAAAGCCGGATTGCGATTTCCAACGTGCAACTGGTTTGCCCGACCTGCGGTCCCGTCCGCATTGGACATGAAGTGCGCGGCGATCGGAAAGTGCGCGTGTGCAAGAAGTGCGGAACGACGCTGGATAAGTAAGCTGTTCGCTCTTAGCCATTAGCTTTTAGCTTGTGGCCGTGCAGGCAGCATCGGTAAGCATTTAGTCTCACGCAGCGGTACAGGTAAGAAGAGCTAAAGGCTAAGAGCTAATGGCCAAAAGCTTCTTACAATCCGAAACCGTGAGAGAGAGTTGAAGAGACACGATGGCAAGAGACAAAGATAAAAAGGGTTCAAAAGATTCGGCGCAGGAGCAGAAGGCCCCGGAACAGGCGCGGCATAGCGCCAAGGAGCGTCCGCGGCTGCGCACGCGCTTCGATAAGGAAGTGGCGCCGGCTCTGTTGAAGGAGCTCGAACTGAAGAATGGAATGGCGGTGCCGCGATTGAACAAGATCGTGGTGAACATGGGCATGGGTGAGGCCACGCAGAATTCGAAGATCCTCGATCCGGCGGTGAATGAGCTCGGCCAGATTACCGGCCAGAAGCCGATCGTCACCAAGGCCAAAAAGTCGATTGCAGCCTTCAAGGTGCGCGAAGGGCAGGCCATCGGAACCATGGTGACGCTGCGTGGCGACCGCATGTACGAATTTTTCGACCGGCTAGTAAACATAGTTCTACCCCGAGTGCGCGACTTTCGCGGAGTTTCCACGAAGTCGTTCGATGGCCGTGGCAACTACACGCTCGGACTGCACGACCAGTTGATCTTTCCGGAGATTTCTTACGAGAAGGTCGACAAGATGAAAGGAATGAACGTCACGATTGTCACCACCGCCGCGAATGACAACCAGGCGCGTACCCTGTTGAAGCATCTGGGCATGCCGTTCCGTACGCAGTAAAGATGGTTTTGAGGTTTCAAAGTGTGAGTTCGACAACCAAGACTCTTTAAGGATTTCATGACTACAGCAAAACGAGTGAAGGACGCGAAGATCGAAAAGAAGTTTGAAGCGGCACGTAACAGCAAGGAGAAGACACCCAAGTTTTCCACGCGACGGCACAACCGCTGCAAGCTGTGCGGGCGGCCACGCGCGTATCTGCGCAAGTTCGGCATGTGCCGCTTGTGCTTCCGCGGGCTGGCGCTGCGCGGGGAGATCCCTGGAGTCTCGAAGTCGTCGTGGTAAGGAAGCGCGCCGAACGCGCGAGTTAACATTCTCGCAAAGAACGCGAGAATGATCGTGTGGCGTGCTCAGGTCCTTGGTGAGACAAAAAGCGTCTCGCTCAGGATGACGGTCGTAGAGGTTGAAAAGCTGCCGCAGGTTCTCCGCTGAGCGCGGAGCGAACGGGTGGCGAGAGGAGAAGCAAACGATGAGGTTGACCGATCCGGTCGCAGATATGCTGACGAGGGTGCGCAACGCGCTACAGGCGCGGCACCAGAAGGTGGACGTTCCGGCCTCACGCCTGAAGGTGGAAATAGCCCGCATTCTGAAGGAAGAGGGATACATCTCGAACTTCAAGGCCACGGAAGAAGAGGGTCACAAGGTCATCCGCATTTATTTGAAATACGGCGCGCATAATGAGGCGGCGATTTCAAAAGCGGAGCGCGTGTCACGACCCGGCTGCCGGGTTTACGTGCGCCGCAGTGAGATTCCACGTGTGCTGGGTGGGATGGGCATAAATATCCTTACTACGCCGCGCGGAGTGATGACCGGACGCCAGGCGCGCAAGGAAGGCGTGGGCGGCGAATTGTTGTGCGAGATTTGGTAGTCACATCGGTGGCGAAGCTAGCGATCTGGGTTAGCTAAGAGCCAAAAGCTAAAGGCTAAGAGCTGAATTTATGTCACGCATTGGAAAAAAGCCGATCCCGATCCCCAAAGGGGTGACGGTTAAATTCGAAGGTAACATGGTATTGGTGCAGGGGCCGAAGGGCAAGCTGGATTCGACTCTTCCCGCAGGCATCAAGGTTGAACAACAAAAAGACGGACACATCGTCGCCATCCGCGAGAACGATTCGCAGGCGGCGGTGCACGGACTGGCGCGCGCTCTGATCAACAACGCTGTTGAAGGCGTGACCAAAGGGTGGACGCGCGAACTGGAGATCCTCGGTATCGGCTATCGCGCCGAGATGAAGGGCAAAGGAATGGTGGTGTTCAACCTGGGATACTCGCATCCCATCGAGTATCCGTTGCCGACCGGCGTTGATGCTGCTGTCGATCCCAAGCAGACCAAGATCTCGCTGACTGGAATTGATCGCCAGCAGGTGGGACAGGTGGCGGCGGAAATGCGCTCGCTGCGTCCTCCAGACCCCTACAAGAATAAGGGAGTGCGGTATGCGGGCGAGAGGCTCAAGAAGAAGGTCGGTAAGACTGGCGCGAAGTGATCGCGTTTGACGGGCGTCTGAGCCCGTCGCGATCATCCCTTCTGCAAGCTGTGAGCGAAGCGAAGGATCTGTTCAAGTAGGGCAGTTGGGAAGGAACAAAAGCAATGTTCACGAAGAAATCGAAGAATCAGAAGCGCGGACACATTCATGACCGCATCCGGAAAAAGATGCAGGGAACGGCGGAGCGTCCGCGGCTGAATGTTTACCGTTCGTTGAATCATATCTACGTGCAAGTCATCGACGATTTGCACGGCCAGACGCTGGTTTCGGCGAGCTCAGCCGAGGGGAGAAAAGAAGACCGGCGCACCGGCGGCAACCTGGCGGCAGCGAAGACCGTAGGCAAAACTATCGCCGAGCGCGCCAAAGCTAAGGGTGTAAGCAAGGTGGTATTTGACCGCGGCGGATACATCTACCATGGGCGGGTGAAAGCGCTGGCTGATGCGGCGCGTGAAGCGGGATTAGAGTTTTAAGATTCGAGAATCGCAGAACAAGGAAATCAGGTTTCTAGAATGCCAACCGTAATTAAGAAGCTCGATGCGAATTCGTACCAGCTAAAAGACCAGGTCGTCGCCATCAACCGCGTCACCAAAGTGGTGAAGGGCGGCAAGAACCTTTCGTTCGCCGCATTAGTCGTGGTGGGCGATCCGTCGGCGGCGGTGGTAGGCCATGGAGCCGGCAAGGCCAAAGAGGTTCCGCAGGCGATTCGCAAAGCGATTGAATCGGCGAAGAAGAATTTGATCAAGGTCAACCTGACCCAAACTTCGATCCCGCACCTAATCCTTGGCCGCTATGGTTCCGGTAGAGTGCTGCTCAAGCCGGCGCCTGAAGGGACGGGAGTGATTGCCGGCGGCGCGGTGCGTGCGGTGATGACCTCGGTGGGAATTCAGAATGTGCTCACCAAGTCGATTGGCACAACCAATCCGCACAACGTGATCAAGGCCACTTTCGATGCGCTGCGGCATTTGAAGAGCAGAGAGAGTGTTGCCGCCATGCGCGGGAAAACAGCGCAGGAGTTGTGATTAATACGGAGTTGCTAGTACCGACTACCGAGAAAGAGATTTGAGGATTCAGTAATGACGGCAAAGAAGGCGAATGCGGGCGGCGGAAAGATTCATCTAAAGTGGGTGCGTTCGGCCATTTGCGCCCCGGTGAAGCAAAAGCTGGTCGTAAAAGGTCTTGGATTTACCCGGCTTAATCAGGTGATTGAGCGTCCGGACAATGCGGCGATCCGCGGCATGGTGGCGAAGGTCCCACATCTGGTTGAGATTCTGTCGTAGCGCTTATCAGCTTTTGGTCCTGAGCGCAAAACGCTCCTGGCCTTGAGCTGACAGCTGATGGCTGAGAGCTTATTTATGAATTTATCCAACATTCGAGCACCGAAGAAAGCGTCGGAAAAACGCAAGCGCGTGGGGCGCGGCATGGGCTCCGGCATGGGCAAGACGTCCACTCGAGGACACAAAGGCCAGCGCTCGCGCACCGGTTCGCGCATGATCCGCGGCTTTGAAGGCGGCCAGATGCCGCTCCATCGCCGCATGCCGAAGCGCGGTTTTACCAACATCTTCCGCAAGGAATTTAATATTGTCAGCCTGGAGCGGCTGACCGCGCTCGGGGCGGACTTGCTCGCATCGCCCATTACTCCTGACGTCTTGCGCAAAGCTGGCGTGATCAAGGCCAAGCATCCGGTGAAGATTCTTGGCGATGGCGAACTGACAATTGCGATCACCGTACATGCGCACAAGTTTTCCAAATCGGCGCAGGAAAAAATCACCAAGGCAGGCGGCAAGGTCGAGGTCTTGCAGTAATGTTTGAGAAGCTGGCGAATATCTTCCGCATCCCGGACCTGCGCAAGCGGGTTCTGTTTACGCTGGCCATGCTTGCGGTCTACCGGCTGGGCGGGCATCTTCCCACGCCGGGCGTCAACTTCCTCAAGCTGGAAGATTTTTTCAATCAAAATCGGGGATCGTTGCTCGGTTTCGTGGATCTGTTTTCCGGCGGCAACCTGCGCCGCCTGACAATTTTTGCCCTGGGCATCATGCCGTACATTACGGCATCGATCATTCTGCAGCTATTGACCGTCGTGTATGAACCGCTGGCCAAGCTGCAAAAAGAAGGCGAACTCGGACGCAAGAAAATTACCCAGTGGACTCGTTACATCACTGTGATTCTCAGCGCGGTGCAGTCGTTCGGCATTGCCATCGGTCTCGAAAAAGCGGGAGACTTCGTTCTTCATCCGGGGCCTGGTTTCATTCTGATGACGATGCTGACCCTCACCACGGGCAGCGCCTTCATCATGTGGCTGGGCGAACAGATCACGGACCGCGGCATTGGCAACGGCATGTCACTGCTGATTTTTGCCGGCATTGTCGTGGGCCTGCCGCGTGGTGTTCAGGACCTTCTGGAAAAGGCGAAGAACGGAACCTGGGGAGCAATCACGCCGGTGTTGATGGCCGGGCTGGTCGTGTTCATGATTGCGGTGGTGGCATTCATCGTGTACGTCGAGCGCTGCGAACGGCGCATTCCGGTGCAATACGCGAAGCGGGTGGTGGGGCGCAAAGTCATGGGCGGCCAGTCCACTCATTTGCCTTTGCGGGTAAATGCGGGCGGCGTGATGCCAGTGATCTTCGCGTCATCAATTCTGACTTTGCCGCAGACCATCGGCTATGGATTGAAAAACAGTCGCTACTTTGGCGACCTGATTCGGCTGCTGGGCTGGGGTGAGCCGCTTTATACATTGCTGTATGCGCTGGGCATTATTTTCTTCGCGTACTTCTACGTATCGATCGTGTTCAATCCCAGCGAAGTGGCAGACAATATGCGAAAGTATGGCGGCTTCATTCCGGGTATTCGTCCGGGCAAACGCACCGCTGATTACATCAACGAAGTGTTGACTCGCATCACGCTGGTGGGCGCGCTTTACTTGATCATCATCTCATTTATTCCCGAGTGGATGATTACCGGTATCCATTTGAACCACTTGCCATTTTGGCTTGGAGGCACGCTGTTTGAGCGGCTTCCTGTGTGGGTGACCAACGGGCTGGGTGTGAATTTTTATTTCGGCGGAACGTCGCTGCTGATCGTGGTGGGTGTGGCCATGGATACGGTGACCCAGGTCGAAGCGCAGCTCATTATGCGGCACTATGATGGATTCACGCCGCGCAGCGGACGCATTCGAGGCCGCCGCAACTGGTCGTAAGCGGCTAGTGAGATTTGCGCAGGTTGGGCCGCAGGTAAAGAGTTTGGTTTGCTGCACCTGGACAGCCTTGCAGGAGGCTGACGGGGAACACTGTTCGGGAGGCTTTGGCCAACTCGATGGCGCAGGAAACCTCACGCGATGTAGGTCCGGTGGTTTTGCTTGGTCCCCCGGGTGCCGGTAAGGGCACCCAGGCCAAGCGCATTATGGAACGGTATTTGATTCCGCAGATCTCCACCGGCGATTTGTTGCGGTACAACACAGCCCAGGGAACGGAACTCGGCAGGGTCGCCAAGGCGGTCATGGACCGAGGGGAGTTGGTTTCCGACGACCTGGTTTGCGAGATGGTGCGGCAAAGGCTGAAGCAGCGGGATTGCAAGCGTGGCTACGTTTTGGATGGGTTTCCCCGGACTGCGGCACAAGCTAGATGGTTGGATGCATTGCTCGACGACCGGCTCTTTGACAACTCGCGCCCGACTCGGGCTTGGCCAATTGTGATCCGACTGGACGTGGATTATAATCAGTTATTGCTCCGGATTACTGGACGCCGTTCTTGTCCCACCTGTGGGCGGATCTATAACGTCCACTTCCAGCCGCCCCATTTCGATGAAGTTTGCGACGTTGACGGGTCCAAGCTGCTAACCCGCAATGACGACAGGTTGGAAGTGATTGAGCCGCGTTTGGCGGCCTACCAGATGCAGACTGCGCCCGTCGCTGATTATTACCAGCGTACGGGAAGACTGATCTCGGTGAACGGCGACTTGCCGATGGACGAGGTTACGGCGCAGATTTTCAGGATTCTTGAGGATCATCACGCTTAAGGAATGGCGATTGTCTGCAAATCTTCGGCGGAAATTGAGCGCATGCGGCAAAGCGGCCACATCGTGCGCCAGGTTCTGGATGTAGTGCGCGCCATGGTAGCACCCGGCGTCACCACCATGGACTTGGAGCGGGCCGCGGAGAAAAAGATCGCGAAGCTGGGAGCGAAGCCGGCGTTCAAAGGATATTACGATTATCCGTGTGTGCTTTGCACATCGGTGAATGAAGAGATTGTGCACGGCATCCCGTCGGAAAAGCGGACGCTGAAAGAAGGCGATATCGTCTCGATTGATTGCGGCGTGGTGTTGGATGGATACTACGGCGACGCAGCAATCACGGTTCCGGTCGGCGAAGCGGTGAAGCCGGAGTTGCGCAAGCTGTTGGAGGTGACCGAAGAATCGCTCTACCGTGGCATCGATCAGGCGCGCATCGGCAACTCGGTTGGCGACGTGGGATCGGCCGTGCAGCAGCATGTAGAAGCCGCCGGTTTCAGCGTGGTGCGTGATTTCGTGGGGCACGGCATAGGCACGCGCTTGCACGAAGAGCCACAGATTCCGAACTTCGGAGCCCGCGGTCATGGCGCGAAGTTGCGCGAGGGCATGGTGCTTGCTATCGAGCCGATGGTGAATTACGGCAAGCCCCAAGCCAGGGTGCTGGAAGACAAATGGACGGCGGTTACCGTCGACGGCAGTTTCAGCGCGCATTTCGAGCATTGCGTCGCGGTGACGAAAGATGGTCCGGTGATTTTGACGAAGTGAGCGGTTAGCTTTTAAGGGGTGCATGAGCAAAGAAGACGCGATTGAAGTGATGGCAGTGGTTCTGGAACCGCTGCCCAACGCCATGTTCAAGGTGGAACTGGAGAATAAACACCAGGTACTGGCGCATGTTTCCGGCAAGATGCGCAAGAACTTCATACGCATCCTGCCCGGCGACAAAGTCGCGGTTGAGCTTTCGCCCTACGATTTGAATCGCGGAAGAATTGTTTATCGCTATAAATGAGCGTCGTTTCGCCCCACTGGTTTAACTGGCGGCTGAAAGCTGGTCTATGAAAGTACGAGCATCGGTAAAGAAAATCTGTGACAAGTGCAAGGTCATTCACCGCAAGGGTGTGGTGCGGGTGATCTGCGTCAACACGAAACACAAACAGCGCCAGGGATAAAGGCTTCTAGCTGCTGGCTTCTAGCCACCAGCTTAGGCCGATTCCGGAACTGGTTAGCTAGAAGCTAGCAGCCGGGAGCCGTTGGAAGCTGACCGCAGTTGGAGGATTAGGAACTTATGGCACGTATTGCAGGCGTTGACTTACCGCGCCAGAAACACATTAACATCGCGCTGACCTACATCTACGGCATCGGACATCCTCGCGCGGGAAGCATTCTCGACGAGGCCAAAGTAGACCCGATGAAGAAGGTGCAGGATCTCAGCGAAGAAGAAGTCAACCGCATCCGCACCGTGATCGAGGAGCAGGGATTAGTGGAGGGCGATCTGCGCAAGGAAGTTTCGATGAACATCAAGCGGCTCATCGAAATCGGGTCCTATCGCGGGTTCCGTCATCGCCGCAATCTGCCGGTCCGCGGACAGCGCACCCATACCAACGCGCGCACCCGCAAAGGTCCGCGTAAGGGCACGGTCGCGCAGAAGAAGAAGGCGACAGCCAAAACGTAAAAACCCAGTTCTCAGTTCTCCGTTCTCGGTGCTCAGTTGGAACCGAGATTTTCTGAGAACTGGGAACTGAGAACTGAGAACTGATTCATGGCAAAACCAGCAGCAGCGGGCGGCACGGCCGCGCCGGAGAAAAAAGGCAAGAAGAAGACGTTCAAGAAGAAAGAGCGCAAGCACGTTCCCCACGGACTGTGCTACGTGCAGGCGTCCTTCAACAACACGATCGTGACCATCACTGACATGAACGGGAACGTTCTGTCGTGGAAGAGTTCGGGATCGCTCGGCTTTCGCGGATCGCGCAAAGGCACCCCGTTCGCCGCGCAGCAGGCTGCCTCGAACGCGGCCAATATGGCGCGCGATCATGGAGTCCGTAGCGTGGATGTCCGCGTGAGCGGCCCCGGTTCCGGCCGCGAGTCGGCGGTGCGCGCTCTGGCCTCATCGGGCATTGAAGTGCGCTCGATTCGCGACGTGACGCCGATTCCGCACAATGGATGCCGTCCGCCGAAGCGAAGAAGAGTGTAGAAGCAGCTCTGAGTTCCCAGCTCTCAGTTCTCAGCAAGAGCGGGAACCGAAGGAACCTGGGGGTTGCTGAGAACTGAGAACCGAGAACTTGTTTTAACCCGTCCGGGACGAAGGGCGAAGCCAAACCCGTAAACCGGTCATCTAAAAGGAGAACAATTTGGCACGTTATACCGATGCAGTTTGCCGTCTATGCCGCCGCGAGGGGATGAAGCTCTTCCTCAAAGGCTCAAAGTGTTTCAGCGATAAGTGCCCCATCGAGAAGCGCAACTTCGCTCCTGGACAACATGGGAAAGACCGTAAAGCCAAAATCGTAGGCTATGGTCTGCAGTTGCGCGAGAAGCAGAAAGCCAAGCGCATCTACTTCACCCTGGAAGGCCAGTTCCGCAACTACTTCGAGAAGGCGGCGCGCACACGGGGCGTTACCGGCGAGTTGCTTTTGCAGCAGCTCGAGCGGCGCTTGGACAATGTAGTATTCCGTCTCGGCTTCGCGCAGTCTCGGCGCCAGGCCAGGCAATTGGTGCGCCACGGTCACGTCGCTGTCAACAATCGCAAGGTCAACATTCCGTCGTACGAAGTGAGTGCGGGCGAGGAAATTTCTATCCGCGAGAACAGTAAGAAGCTCGCCGTTCTCGAAATGGCCAAGGAATTTGCCAGCCATGGCACACAGCCCAACTGGCTGGAAGTCGACCGCGACAATTACAAAGGGCGCGTGCTCTCGTTGCCTAAGCGCGAAGATATTCAGTTGCCGGTCAATGAGCAGTTGATCGTGGAACTCTATAGCAAGTAAGTCATTAGTCGATGGTCGTTAGCCGTTAGCTGATTTTGCCAACGACTAGCGACAAACGACCAACGACGGTTTTTGGTCCATTAATTTTCGAGCCAGATCAGCCTGTGCTGGCGCTTGACCTGAATCCGCTTTACGCAGCATGGACCGATTCAGGGAGCCAGAACTGAGCCAAACGGCCGAAGGAGAAACAAATGCTTTGGAAAGGTTTTCAGAAACCGAAACGTCTCGCAGTTGACACTTCTACCCTCACCGACAAGTACGGAATCTTCTGGGCGCAGCCTTTTGAGCGCGGCTTCGGCACCACCGTTGGCAACGCTCTGCGGCGCGTGCTGCTGAGTTCCATCGAAGGCGCCGCCGTCACCGCGGTGAAAATGGAAGGCGTGCTTCACGAATTCCAGTCGATCCCGGGTGTGGTGGAAGATGCGACTGACATCATCCTCAATTTAAAGCAGATTCCGTTCAAGCTAGCCGGTGATGCGCCTAAGGCGATTTATCTGCGCGCCGACCAGCCGGGCGTAGTGACCAGCGGCATGATTGAAGCCGATGGCGACGTGGAAGTTCTCGACAAGGACGTCTACATCGCCACGGTCAGCGAGGGCGGCAAGCTCGACATGGAAATGCGCCTCAAGCGCGGCCGCGGCTACGTTTCCGCCGACAAGAATTTTGACGAGGATCTCGGCATCGGCTTCATTCCTATCGATTCCGTTCACTCGCCGGTGCGCAAGTGCAACTACACGGTCGAAGCCGCGCGTCTCGGCCAAATCACCGACTACGATAAACTCACCCTCGAAGTCTGGACCAACGGTTCGATCACGCCCGCCGACGCTATCGGCCTTTCGGCGAAGCTGATGAAGGATCACATGAACATCTTCATCAACTTCGAGGAGGAAATCGAAACCGGCACGTCTTCCTCGGACGATCGCAAGCCTGAGATTCACAACGAAAACCTGAACCGGTCCGTCGAGGAGCTCGAGCTTTCAGTGCGTAGCTACAACTGTCTGAAGAACGCCAATATTCAAACCATCGGCGAGCTGGTGCAGAAGACAGAATCGGAAATGCTCAAGACCAAAAACTTCGGCCGCAAGTCGCTGAACGAGATCAAGGAAATACTTTCCTCCATGGGTCTTAGCCTGGGCATGAAGATCGACGAGCACGGCAACGCCGTGCCCGGTCCAACTTCAAACCTGGTTCTGCCGGCTTCAGCCTACGGACCGGACGATCAGCTGTAAGCGAGACGCAGGCCGTTACGTCTCTGCGGATTTAAAATCAGGTCTGGGAAGGGCACGGCTTAGCCGTGCCGCCCCAGGAAAAGAATTGAAGCGGGCTTAGCCCCTGAGGTTCACAATGCGTCACAAAGTAGCAGGCCACAAATTAGGACGGAACACCGCACACCGGCGCTCGCTGCTGCGAAACCTGGTCACCTCGGTGATCGTGGAGGAGCGCGTCGAGACCACCGTTCCCAAGGCTAAAGCCGCGCGGCCAATCGTAGAGAAGATGATCACGCTGGGCAAGCGCGGCGACCTTGCCGCCCGCCGTTTGGCTGGCGCTTATCTCATGACTGACGAGGCGCTGATCAAGCTATTTGACACTGTCGGCCCGCGCTTCGGCGATCGTGATGGCGGCTATACGCGCGTCATCCGTACCGCATGGCAGAAGGGTGACGGCGCGGACAAGGCTTTTCTCGAGTTGCTGGGCAGTGAAAAGGTGTTGGACGAAAAGCGCGAGAAACGCGCCGAAGCCCGCGCCAAAAAAGCCGCCGAAACTAAGAAGGCGATGGAAGAGGCCGAAGCGCAGGCCGCTCACGATGGTGGCGTGGAGCCAGTCAAGGAAAAGGAAGAAGACAAGAAAGAGTAATCATTTCTGTTTGGCCAGGGCACGGCAGAAGCCGTGCCCTTTCTTTTGTGTGCCAAGCATGTTCAACAGCTAGGAGGTGAGAGCCCTCTACCCAGTCTGATGGAGACGAAGGGTTAGTGAAGCGCAAGGGTGAAATAACACCCGCCGCGAGGCGGGGCCTGAAAGAAGCGTGGAGCAAAGACGCGAGCCGATGAACCAGAACCGGATACGAGGCCTAGGGTGGCGGGCGAGCGGGCACATGACTGCAAAGCCCATTATCCATCAAGCTCACTGGTGGTAAATCCGGCGGTTGTGCGGCGAAAGCGGTTGAACTTACCTTGGGAGATCTGCGGCATGTCACGGAATCGTGACGGAGGGGGAAGCGATTCACCCGGACCGTGGCGCAGAAGTCAGCAGAGGGCAAAGTAGGTCATGCAGTCGGTGAAGCTATGGAGGCACTCCCATGCCGAAAGGCGGAGCCAACAAGATAGGCCGAGCCGGGAACGATGATCCGAAGGCCCGAACGGTACCCCGCAAGGGGAATAAAGGAAAGGGCAAGTAAGCGGCGCGACTCATGAGCGGACGGCGGCAGAAAAACCGGCCCGAACAAGAGGTGCTGGCCTTTCCGGCGGAAAGTAGGAGTGAGGCTCCGAGGGCCGCCGAGCAAGGGACCGAAACGCATATGGCGAAGCGCAAGTCGGAAAGCCTGGCCGGAACCGAACGACTGATGGAAGAAGTCTGCGAGCGGGAAAACTGCAAGCAGGCATTACAACGAGTCAAGGCGAATAAAGGGAGTCCGGGAGTAGAGGGGATGACCGTCGACGAGCTCTCGGAGTACCTGAAGCAACACGGGTTGAAGATCGGGGAACAGCTACGAAGCGGAACTTATCAACCGCAGCCGGTAAGACGGGTGGAAATCCCGAAGCCGGAGGGCAGTGGAATGCGCAAGTTAGGCATTCCTTGCGTGCTGGATCGTTTTGTTCAGCAGGTGGTGCTGCAGGTTCTGCAGAAGCGCTGGGACCCGACGTTCTCCGAACATAGCCACGGTTTCCGACCGGGGCGCAGTGCGAAGCAGGCGGTGCACAAGGCGCAGCAGTATATCGCCGAAGGATACCGCTGGGGGGTGGACCTCGACTTGGAAAAATTTTTCGATCGAGTAAACCACGACCGTCTGTTCGCGGCGGTGGCCGAGCGCGTGGCCGACAAGCGAATGCTCAAGTTGATGCGAGGGTTTCTGAAGGCCGGAGTGATGGAGGACGGGTTGGTCAGTGCGGTGGAGGAGGGAACGCCTCAAGGCGGTCCGCTTTCACCACTACTATCCAACTTGGTGCTGGACGAACTGGACCGGGAGTTAGAGCGGCGCGGTCACTGCTTCGTCCGCTATGCCGACGACTGTAACATCTACGTCAGCAGCGAACGAGCAGGACAGCGAGTGATGGAGAGCGTTACGCGCTTTATGTGCGCCGGGATAAACCGGCATGAAGCAGAGGATGAAAGAGCCTTACGAGTAAAGACTAGCGATCTGCTCGGCCCCGAGTCTTGCGCTGATACCGCGAGGGACCCAGTGAGGCGTAGACAGGGGCTAGGCGAGGTGGGTATCCAGCTCCGAAAAGTTACAATCCGGACGCCGCCGTCTTATAAAGGCGCGGTAGGCAACATGAGCAGGAGCGCTAGCGCGAGCACCTGTTCGGTCCGGCGTAGTCGAAGACCCCAGACACGCCTAGAAGCTTCATGCACGAGAACCGGGAGACCTCGGAGACACCTGCGGCCAAACCAGGCAGCAGGGCGGCGGGCGAAGGCTATAGCCGCACGGCCCGCATGTACGTCCCCGAGGAGTCACACGACGGTATAGTACCGATGAATCATTCGAACAAAGACAGAAGACCGTTGGCGGAGAGTGAGGAGGGAAGCCCGTCGATCAAGGAGAACGCAGGTCAACCTCACACGTACCCGACTCAGAGCGGGAAGGGCGTGTCCCAGGGATTGGCAGGCGTGCGGAAAGCAGCACGGGAAAATAAGGAGATGAAGTTCACCGCTCTGCTCCACCATCTGACCGTCGATCTGCTGCGGGAAAGCTTTTACTCACTAAAGAGGAAAGCCGCGCCCGGAGTGGACGGGGTCACCTGGCCGGAGTATGAGACCGGACTTGAAGATCGGTTGACTGATCTCCATGGCCGGGTTCATCGCGGAGCATATCGAGCGTTGCCATCGCGAAGAGTGTACATAGAGAAAGAAGACGGACGAAAACGTCCGCTAGGAGTTGCGGCCCTGGAAGACAAGCTCGTCCAGTACGCCGTGGCCACCATCCTCAATCAGATCTATGAAGAGGACTTTCTCGGCTTCTCGTATGGTTTTCGCCCGGGGCGCGGCCAGCATGACGCGCTGGATGCGCTGTCGTACGCGCTCCTGAAGAAGAAGGTGAACTACATTTTGGACGCTGATGTCCGAAGCTTTTTCGACAATCTCGACAAAGGCTGGATGATCAGGTTCATAGAGCATCGCGTCGCCGATCCCCGCATACTGCGGTTGATCCAGAAATGGCTGAAGGCCGGGGTAATGGAGGAAGGCAAATGGTCGGAACCGAAGACAGGTAGTCCGCAGGGGTCGGTGATTTCACCACTCCTCGCAAACATCTACCTGCACTACGTTTTCGATCTCTGGGTGAACGTCTGGCGCAAGAAGTGGGCGCAAGGCGAAGTGGTGGTCATCAGATACGCGGATGACACCATTGTGGGATTCCAGTACCAGGCGGATGCAGATCGTTTTCTGGAGAACTTACGGGAGCGATTGGCTATGTTCGGACTGGAGCTACACCCGGATAAGACGCGCCGGATCGAATTCGGGCGGTATGCCGAAGAGAACCGGAAACGAAGAGGAGAAGGGAAACCCGAGACGTTCGACTTTCTAGGATTCACGCACATTAGCGGGAAGAATAGTTTGGGGCGATTCATGGTACGGCGCACGACGATTCGCAAACGCATGCGGGCCAAGCTACGGCAAATAAAACCGGAGCTCCGCAAGCGCATGCACGATCCCGTGCCCCAAACCGGCCAATGGCTCCGGTCGGTCGTGCAGGGGTACTTCAACTACTACGCGGTACCGGGAAACAACGCTAGCCTATCCCTGTTCCGGCATCGGGTGCTGGTCTGCTGGTGGCATAGTATTCGCCGCCGGACCCAGAAACACCGAATCAACTGGACGCGGATGCTCACCCTGGCGAAGCGCTGGCTTCCCCAACCGGCTGTGCTCCATCCCTTCCCCGATGCTCGCTTTGCCGCCACTCATCCGAGATAAGAACCGGATGCGCTAACGAGCGCCCGTCCGGATCTGTGCGGGGGGTACCAGGCCACTGGTATCCCTACCGCGATCACGCACCAACTCAAACTGAAGGTAAATCAGACGAAGAGCGCCGTGGCCCGACCTGGGCAAAGGAAGTTTCTCGGCTTCAGCTTCACCGGTGAACGAGAACCGCGGCGGCGCATTGCCCCCAAGGCGATCGCTCGCTTGAAGGAGAGGATTCGGGAACAGACAGGTCGAACCCGTGGCATCAGTCTGACGCAGATGGTCACCCAGATCGCGACCTACCTGCGGGGATGGCTCGGATACTTCGACGATTGTCAAACGCCCTCGGGGTTGCACACCCTTGAATCGTGGCTACGCCGTCGACTTCGGTCGGTGGTGTGGAAGCCATGGAAACGGGGACGAACGCGATTTCGCGAACTTCGCAAACGGGGTGTGGGCAAAGACCTGGCGGCGCAAACCGCCGGGAGTCCCCACGGCCCGTGGCGCATCGCCAACTCGCCCGCCCTGGCCATCGCTTTGCCGAATGCTTACTTTGCCCAGTTCGGACTCCCGCCTATGGTCGTGCGCTCGGCTTAATCCGCCGAACCGCCGGATGCGGACCCGCATGTCCGGTGGTGTGGCAGGGGAGGCGGGGCGACCCGTCCCCCTATGCCGATTCGCCACGAATGAAGCTTTGTCATTCCGGCCTGGGCGACAGCCCAGGCCGGAACCTGTTTTCGGGCGCGGCGGCGTTTCAAGACTCCCCACTCGTACATGACCTCCCGCGCATTCCGCTGGTAATCTTGCCGTCTATTGCCATCCTTATAAACTTTCTCTTAGATGGGATTCACTCGCACACAGCTCGCGATAGCCGCCAGCGTCGGCGCACTGCTGGTGTTCGGATTTCTCGGCTACATTTGCTGGCTGAGTAATCAAGGACCGGTGCTTGCGCGGTCCGAAGACCATGATCCGCTTACTGGTCTGCCGGTCAGCATCCGCATGAATCCGCTGCGCGACCGCACCATTGAGCACAGCGCAAACCTTTTTCTTCGCCAGTTGCGCGACGGCCATTGTGACGAGTTGCTCTCGGTATGGGAGCACGATTACCGCAAGAAGTATGCCCACTTCATCTGCAACTCTGAGGTGCAGCATCCGTTGCTTTCCTGGGAACTCGCGGAGTGGGAGAGCTTGCCACCATTGACGATCCTTCACTACCGCGGCAAACGCCTGAACAGTCCAGGCCAGTCCGGAGCGTACAAGGAACTCTTCACCGTTACTACTGAGAACAAAGATGGGCAGTGGGTCGTGACTAAGTACGACGCAATGTACTGAAACTGTCGTTCGTCGCTCGTCGTTGGTCGTCAGCCTACCTCGTTGCTTTATTCTCCGTGCCTCCGTGGTAAAAAGTAGCCATGCCCGAACGTTCCGCCGAGCGTGAGCTCTCCGCCGCTCGCAATATTTACGCCTTTGGCATCACTTCTTTCCTGAACGACACAGCAACTGAGATGGCTTACTGGGTCTTGCCGGCGTTTCTGGCATCGCTGGGAGCGGGACCGGCACAGTTGGGACTGATCGAGGGCCTCGCCGAAAGTGTGGCGTCGTTTGCCAAGCTTTTCTCCGGATATCTTACCGACCGCATCGACCGCCGTAAGCCGGTGGTGGTCGCCGGATATTTTGTCGCAAACGCGGTCAAGCCGCTTCTTGCCCTCGCGACCTCGTGGTGGCACATTCTGCTGATTCGTTTTACCGATCGTCTCGCCAAAGGAGTGCGCGGCGCGCCACGCGATGTAATGGTGGCGGAATCTGTGCCGAAGAACCGGCTGGGCTCAGCCTACGGCTTGATTCAGTCGATGGATTCGGCGGGAGCCATCGCCGGGCCGCTGACCGCCCTGGTCCTGCTCGCGCATTACGGAATCCGCAGTGTCTTCTGGACCGCTGCCGTCCCGGGGGCGTTGTGCGTGCTGGTTGCGCTGCTGGGGATTCATGAAACCGGGCGTCCGCATAAGAAGGATGATGCGGATCGCACGGCTGCAAAAACATCGCCGAGCGGATCCATCCACGCTAAAGATAAGAGCAAAGAAAAAATAAAACTACCCGCGACCTTCTATTTCATCCTCGTCGCGGTGACCTTTTTTTCCATTGGGAACTCGAGTGACATGTTCCTGGTTCTGCGGGCGCAGAATGTCGGGATCCGCGTGGCCCTTGCGCCCTTGTTGGGCCTGGTTTTCAACATTACGTACACGCTTGCCTCCTGGCCCGCCGGAAAGTTCAGCGACCGGGTTTCTCGCCGTTTAGTTGCCTCCGTTGGATATTTGATTTTTGCCGGGGTCTATTTTGTTTTCGGGCGGGCGCCCTCAACGCTGGCCATCTGGATCGCGATGGCTGTGTATGGCTTCTATTACGCCCTCACCCAGCCTGTGCTGAAGGCCCTCGTGGTTGAAAGTGTTAGCGAACACGTGCGCGGCCGGGCTCTGGGAATCTACTTCTTTGTGACCAGCGTGGCCACTTTGGCCGCCAGCCTGATCTCCGGCGAATTGTGGAAGCATTGCGGCGCGTCGATTCCGTTCTATTTCTCTGCGATGATGGCGCTAGTAGCCGCGGCACTTTTGCAGGCTGCTAGGAATGTTTCGCAGGGCTAGCCAGAAACGGAGTGAATGAAGTCATGGTTCCCACGACTTTTCCGTTTCCAAATCCACCACAGAAAGATTAGCAATTGCGCCGCAATACCTGCGCAAGTGTCCAGAACTACGTCTTGCCACCGTCCAGTACGGGACGGAATGAAGCTCTGGTGCCACTCGTCGAGGCTGGCTACGATTGCAGTTCCGAGAATTGCGATGGTCGCCCAACGCTGCGTCCACTTCACATTGGACATGGCTGGCAAGGTTGCTCGCCATGCGCGGAAAAGGAGAATACTCAGAATGGCATAACCGACCACGTGTCCTCCTTTTCGTATGTAGAAGTGCCAGTCTTCAAAGCGCAAAGGATCGATGCCGAATAGCAAATGCAGCACAGGATAAAGGATCCGGCGGGTGTTCGCGGCAGATAGCGCGGCGGTGGATTCGATGGAAATGACGATCATCCAAAGAAGCGCGGCGATCCACGCCTTCAAGAGATTGAGTCGGTCGGAGTTCAAGCGCAGTGGTTACTCGACGCCATAGTTGGGAGCCTCTCGGGTAATCATGACGTCATGGACGTGACTCTCGCGCAGTCCGGCGCCGCTGATGCGAATGAAGCGTGTTTTCTGCAACAGTTCGGCGATGGTGGCACAGCCGCAGTAGCCCATGCCCGATTTTAATCCGCCCACCATCTGGTGCACGATCATGGCAACCGAACCGCGGTAAGGTACGCGTCCTTCAATGCCTTCGGGAACAAGTTTACCAAGGCGGTTAGACTCGCCGTCCATCGACGCGGCGGATGAATCCCCTTCGGTGTTCTGGAAATAACGTTCACTGGAACCTTGCGCCATCGCGCCGATCGAGCCCATACCGCGATAGGATTTGAAGGAGCGGCCTTGATAAAGAATCAGTTCGCCCGGACTTTCATCGGTGCCGGCAAAGAGTGAGCCGATCATCACCGCGCTTGCGCCTGCGGCAAGAGCCTTGGTGATGTCGCCAGAATACTTAATTCCGCCGTCGGCAATGATAGGAATGCTGGCATCTTTCGTGGCGCGGAAGGCTTCGGCGATGGCGGTGATCTGCGGCACACCGGCTCCAGTAACCACGCGCGTGGTGCAAATGGAACCAGGGCCAATGCCAACTTTTATTCCGTCGGCTCCAGCGCGAGCCAACTCGCAGGCGCCGTCGAAGGTGGCAACGTTGCCCGCCAGCAGTTGCATTTCGGGCAGCTTCGACTTCACCAGCCTAACGGCCTCAAGCACCTTTGTCGAATGGCCGTGTGCACTGTCGATGGCGAGCACGTCCACTTTGGCTTCCGCCAATTCCTGCGCGCGCTCGAGAAAATCGCCAGTAGCTCCAATCGCCGCGCCGACGCGAAGGCGGCCCTGAGAATCCTTGGCGGCATTGGGATATTTCAGCTTCTTCTGAATGTCTTTTACCGTGATCAGTCCCTTAAGGTTGTACTTGTCGTCGACGACGAGCAGTTTTTCGACGCGGTGCTCGTGGAGAATTTCTTCCGCATCTTCGAGCGTAGTGCCGACGGGCACGGTAATGAGATTCTTCTTGGTCATCACGCGATCGATGGGAATGTCGAAGCGGCTCTCAAAGCGCAGGTCGCGGTTGGTGAGAATGCCGACGAGTTTGCCATGCTGAGTGATGGGCACGCCGGAAATCTTGTATTTACGCATGATTTCGAGCGCGTCGCTGACTTTGTCTGTGGGCGACATGGTGACCGGATCGACGATCATGCCGCTTTCCGAGCGCTTTACTTTGTCAACTTCATTGCCCTGTTGGTCGATCGTGAGATTGCGATGGATGATGCCGAGGCCGCCCTGCTGCGCCAAGGCAATCGCCATGTGCGATTCGGTAACGGTGTCCATGGCGGCGCTCACGATCGGAATGTTCAAGCTGATGCTGCGGGTGAGCTGAGTCTGGGTGGTAGCTGTTGCGGGAATCACGTCGGATCGAGCGGGTAAGAGAAGAACGTCATCGAAGGTGAGAGCTTCGGGTACCGGAAAATGAATCATAAGAATCTCAGGAGAAACTCTTATTCTAGAGAGGGTTGGCGGTTGAGGCAAATAGCGGCCGAAATGAATTTCGCAGTTCTGCGGCGTGAGTCTCTCCAGGGCCTTGAGCGCCCGGATTCCTTCTTGGCGTGAATGAATTTCACTCCAGGGCTGTTTGTCTTTTACCCCCTTTCCGGCGTATATTAGAAAGCTGAGAACTGTTGTGTAGTACCAGCATTTGGCGAAGCACACCAGTGGGCGCAAGCCCACTTTTTCGTTGCGGAGGAATCCGCCAGTGGGCTGCACTGCAAGTTGTTGGATGCATGGCACTTGGGCTTGATCGCGTACGAGAGATTGCGGAACGGGTAGCCGCTTCCAGCGGGCTGGAAGTAGTCGAAGTGGAGTTTCGCGGAAGCGGTAAAGCCCGCATGCTGCGCGTGTTTTTGGACAAGCCGGGGGCGGCGAGTGGCGATCCGCTGGCCGGAGTAACGCACGGAGACTGCGCCAATTTCAGTCGCGAGTTCGGTACCATTCTCGATGTCGAGGATGCGATTACAGGCAGCTATACGCTGGAGGTTTCGTCTCCGGGACTGGACCGGAAGCTCACCAAGGCGGCTGATTTTGAACGCTTCACCGGGAGTCGGATGAAAGTGATGACGAGAAATCCGGTGAACAACAATCGGTACTTTGAGGGGCGGCTGGAAAGTTTTCGCGATGGCCGTTTGACGCTGGACTTAAGCGTTGCGAGTAAAAAGTCGCGCAAGAAAATGGGCGCGGCAGCGGTGGATCAGGGGCAGAAGATTGGCATTGAATTCGCCAATGTGGAGAAGGCGAATCTTGTGCCGGAAATCTAAAGGCCGGCGCCCGGCTTCCGGCGTCAGCTAGTCGCAGGGCAAGGACGGTTTTCCGGAGGCCGTGGCCACGCGTCCGAAGCTGAATTTATACGGAAAATTTTTATGGCAAGCGAGCTCTACAACACGATCGACGCGTTGAGCCGGGAAAAGGGGATTGATCCGCAGATTGTGGTAACCGCGGTGGAAGACGCCATTGTCATGGCGACGCGCAAATACTACAAGACGCAGGAAAACCTGCGCGCCGAGTTGGACAAAGAAACCGGCAAGATCAATGCTTTCGCGGTGAAGACGGTAGTGGAGACGCCGGAGCAGGTAGAAGATCCCGCACTTCAGATCACGTTGGAAGATGCGCGCAAGGCCAATCCCAACCTGGAAATTGGCGGAGAGTTGCGCATTCCAAAGGTTACGGAAGGAATTCTGGGGCGCATTGCGGCGCAACTGGCCAAGCAGGTGATCTTCCAGAAGGTGCGCGAGGCGGAGCGCGACACGGTCTATAACGAGTACATCGGACGCGTGGGCGAAGTTGTGAACGCAACGGTCAAGCGAGTGGAGGGTCCGGACGTGATCTTCGACATCGGCAAGGCCGAAGCGCGCATGCCGCGCAAGGAGCAGTCACGGCTGGAATCGTTCGCGATTGGCGAGCGGGTACGGGTGGTGATTGCGCGTGTGGAAAGAGCTTCGAAGGGTCCAGGCGTAGTTGTGTCTCGCGCGGTACCGGACCTGGTGCAGCATTTGTTCCAGACTGAAGTGCCGGAGATTTACGACGGCACGGTAGTGATCCGCGCCATTGCCCGCGAAGCCGGCGAGCGCACCAAGATCGCAGTCATGTCGAAAGACAAAGATGTCGATGCCGTGGGCGCGTGCGTGGGCATGAAAGGAATGCGCGTGCAGTCGATTATCCGCGAACTCCACGGAGAAAAGATCGATATCATCGAGTATCACGAAGATGCGGTTACCTTCGCCGAAAAGGCTCTGCAACCGGCGAAAGTGAGCAAGGTGACCGTTGTCGATTCCGGTGGCAAGCATCTCGAAGTCGTGGTCGACGACAGCCAACTCTCTCTTGCTATCGGCAAGAAAGGGCAGAATGTCCGGCTGGCTGCAAAGCTGCTGGGATGGAAGATCGACATCAAGAGCGAGGAAGAAAAGCGGCAAGAAGTCGAGCAGCAGATGTCGGCGATGGTGCCACAAACCGCTACCCCGCTGGAGAGCGTGCCTGGTCTGGGTGACGGGTTGGTGGAGAAACTGAATGCCGCGGGAGTGACTACGGTCGAGGCTCTAGCCGACATGACGCCTGAGCAATTGGAGGCGATTGAGGGCATCGGGCCAAAGACAGTGGAAAAAATCAGTCTCGCGGTGAATAATTACTTTGCCAGCCTGGAGCCGGGTGCGGCGGAAGGTGAAGTGGCAACCGAAGGCGAAGTGGCGGCGGAAGGTGAAGTGGCAGCCGAAGGCGAAGTGGCGGCGGAAGTTGAAGTGGCAGCCGAAGGCGAGGGTGCAGCGCTGGAGGCTTCTGAAGCGGGCGAAGTTGCCCAGAATACTGTTCCCGGCGAGGAAGTTGCGGGCAGCGAAGAAGTTGTAATCATCGAGGAAGGCGCGACAGCCGAGGAATCAGCCGGCGAAGCACAGGCCTCTGCCAATGAGAGCGAAGGGCAGGCGGAGCACTCGGATGAGAAGCCTGCTGCGGAAGCGGAATCCACTTCCGAAACTAGAGAATAATTATGTCACGCTGGCATACGTTCGACGGCGTGGGACCAAAGAGACTGACTCCGTGAGGTCGGAATGATGACCTAACTACAACGCGGAGAAACGAAAGGCCGGATGAGTAAGGTTCGAATCAACGATCTTGCCCGAGAGCTGGAAGTCAAGAGTAAAGCCATTCTCGACACACTTCCGCTGGTCGGAGTGACCGAAAAAAAGACGCACTCCAGTTCTCTGGAAGAGCACGAAGCGGAGAAAGTACGTGTCTATCTCCGCTCCTCTGCGGAAGGTTCGTCTCCGGCGAGCAAGTCCAGTTCGCGCACGCTTCGCAGCGAAGAAGAAATCAAGACCAAAATTGATTTATCAAACATTTCCCGGCCGGGAGACGTGTTGAAGGCGATTACGCAGCGCAAAGAAGCTGTGGCCCCGCTAGCAGCAACGCGTCCTGTAGTGCCGTCCGCGATACCAGTTCCAGAAAAGCCTGCCGCAGCGCCTCCCGCTGGAGTGAGTCGTCCAACGACGATTGCCCCCGGCGTGACAAGACCAGCTGCTGCCGTGGCTTCGCCGGTTGCGCCTCCAGCGCCGCCGGTCGTTCCTGCGCGCCCGGTGTCTCCGCCGCCACCTCCATCGGCGCCCATGGCAGCAGCACCGGCGCGTCTGGTCACACCGCCTCCTGCGCCTCAGGTTCCTCCCCCAGCGCCTCCGGTCGCTTCAGTGAGCGCAACGCCCGCGCCTCCGATTGCGGCGCGTCCCGCAGCTCCACCTCCTCCGGCGCCGCGGATGATCGTTCCACAGACGGGGCCGCGTCCGGTCTACAAGGCACCGGTTCGAGCCACTCCGCCGCCAGTGCAACCCGGCGTTCCCATTGGTGGCGCGATGCGTCCCACGCCTGGACGCCCCGTTCCCGGCCAGCCGATTTTTCAACGCCGTCCGCCAGTCGCGGGCGGAGGGCCGCCGCGCCCGGCTCTGCGTCCCGGCGAGCGCAGGCCAATGCACCCGACCCGGCAGTCGCCCGCAGGTGCGCGTCCGCTAGGCGTGGGTCCGGCACTTCCACCGCCGGGAACTACGCGGCCAGGCAGTCGTCCGGGCGGTCCGGCAAGACGGCCGGGTCAGCGCTATGTTCCGCGCGGCGTGAAGGAAGGCCCGATGAAGGGCTACACTCCGCCACCGCGCATGGTGGTGTCGAACGAGCCGCAGCCGATCACACGCAGCATCACCATTGCGGAAGGCATCAGCGTGAAAGATTTGGCGGAAAAGTTGGAGATTCGCGCCAAGGATCTGATTTCGCGGCTGCTCTCCAAGGGCGTCTTCGCCACGATCAATCAAACGCTCGACGCGGAACTGGCTAGCGAAATGGCGCGCTTCTTCGGTGCCGATACGAATGTAATCACGTTCGAGGAGCAGACTGCGAAAGAGGTCGATGCGGCCGCTGCCAGCGAAGAATCTGCTCCCGAGACTGGCGTGCGCCCGCCCGTGGTTACGATCATGGGGCACGTCGATCACGGTAAGACCACCCTGCTTGATTCCATCCGCATCACGAATGTGGCGGGGGGTGAAGCGGGAGGCATTACGCAGCACATCGGCGCCTACAAAGTTCGAATTACCGATAAGGAATCTCCGGCATTCGGGCGCGAGATTGTTTTCCTGGACACGCCTGGTCACGAAGCTTTCACGCGCATGCGTTCGCGCGGCGCGAAAGCCACTGACATTGTGGTGCTGGTAGTTGCGGCCGACGACGGAGTGATGCCGCAGACGCTTGAGGCCATCGACCACGCGCATGCTGCCGAAGTGCCCATCATCGTCGCCGTAAACAAAATCGATAAGCCGGACGCCTTGCCTGACCGCGTTAAGAAACAGCTTGCCGACCGTGGTTTGGTGCCCGAAGAGTGGGGCGGCAAGACAGTTTTTGTCAATGTATCGGCGAAGAAGAAAACGAATCTGAATCTGCTAATGGAAATGATTTGCCTCGTGGCCGATCTGGGCGAGCTTAAAGCAACACCCGAGCGTGCCGCGACCGGCGTGGTCCTCGAAGCGAAGCTTGATCGCGGACGCGGCCCGGTGGCCACCGTGCTGGTGCAGAACGGAACGCTGAACGCGGGCGACAATTTTGTAGTCGGCAACGTGTACGGCAAAGTGCGCGCCATGTTCGACGATCGGGGCGTGCAGTTACAGACGGCTCCGCCTTCCACTCCGGTAGAAATCATCGGCATCGAGGCGTTGCCGCAGGCCGGCGATCAGTTCGTCGTGGTGGCCGATCGCGACAAAGCGCGAGGCATTTCTGAATATCGCGAACAAAAGTCGCGCGAGGCGGCGCTGGCCAAGAGCTCCCGAGTGTCGCTGGAAGGGCTGGCGGAACAGATAAAGACCGCCGGTACGAAAGAACTGAATGTGATTCTCAAGGGCGACGTGCAGGGCTCGGTGGAAGTGATTACCGACTTGCTGACGAAGCTTTCGAACGAGAAGGTGCGGCTGAAACTGCTGCGCTCGGGAGTCGGAGCGATCACCGAAACCGACGTACTGCTGGCGTCGGCATCGAATGCCATCATTATTGGCTTCAACGTGCGGCCGGAACGCAAGGCGCAGGAAATCGCCGAGCAGGAAAAGGTTGATATTCGCCTGCACTCGATTATTTACGAGCTGCAGGATGAGATCAAGCGCGCCATGACCGGCTTGCTCGAGCCCACCATCAAAGAAACCTACCAGGGACGCGCCGAAGTGCTCAACGTTTTCCGCATCCCGAAAGTCGGAACAGTGGCCGGGTGCCGCGTCAGCGACGGCTTGATCAAGCGCGACTCCGAAGTCCGCTTGCTGCGCGACAACGTGCAGGTGTTCAAGGGTAAGGTAGGGTCTTTGCGGCGTTTCAAGGATGATGCCAGCCAGGTTACCAACGGCATGGAGTGCGGCATCTCGATCTCGAACTACGGGGACATCAAAGTCGGCGATGTGATCGAAGCCTTCGCCACCGAACGCATCGCCGCGGAAGCAATGGCTTGAAACAGTTCTCGGTTCTCGGTTTTCAGTTCTCAATCATCGAACGCGGCGTATTTGCTGAGAATCGAGAACTGGGAACTAAGAACTGAATGCCCATCGCCTTCCTCACGCTCGAACTTCACATCGAAGCGGCGCAATCGCTCAAGGATAAACGGCAGGTAGTCCGCAGCCTCAAAGACCGGCTGCGCGCCAGCTTCAATGTTTCCGTCGCCGAACTTGAGGCCAGCCCCGTGTGGAATCGCGCCACGATCGGCGTGGTCAGCATCTCCGATTCGCGGGACTATCTCGACGGATTGATGAAGAATGTGGAACGGCAGGTCACGCGCATCGCTAACAACCATGGCGCTGAAGTGGCCGACTGTTTCGTCGAATATTTGTAGAGCTGAAATTCATTCTTCCTCGTTCGGTTGCATTTCCGAGATACACCTAGTCTTTAGTCGTCAACCCCTCGCACACGTCGTTGTTCGCTGGTCGATCTGCATTGCTATCACATTGTTACTTCTGTACTTACCCGCACTACGCGAGGTTGCGCGACAATAGCACTTGAGAGCCAACATCTGCGGCCCATTTTCTGATATTCTCATGCGTTTTACTTCGAGGTGAGGGGTGGAGAAGCGCGGGCTGACGTACCGTCGCGGGCGATTGGGCGAAGCTTTGCGAGAGGAAATTGAAACGCTGGTGGAAGGCGAGCTGGCCGATCCACGGATCGGGCTGGTGAGAGTGACTGCGGTCCACGTTGCAGACGATGGTCGCTCGGCGCAGGTGCTGGTGGATGTGGATGGGGACGATCAGGAGGCGGAGCGAAGTCTCGAGGGATTGCTCGCCGCCAAAGAATACATCAGGCATGAACTGGTGGAACGCCTGCGGCTGAGACGCGCGCCGGAATTGTATTTCCGGCTGGACCGCTCTGAGCGGGAAAAGGCGCGAGTGGAAGAATTATTGGCGCGTGCGAAAAAGAGAATGAAGGCACATAAGAATTCGCAAGAGAAAAAGGCGTAGCCATGTTGCAGGATGTTCTCCAGCAAATCGAGCAGCGCGACCGGTTCGTGCTTACTTCGCACGCGCGTCCCGATGGCGATGCCATCGGATCGGCGCTGGCGTGTTGCCAGGTTCTGCGGGCGATGGGGAAGCAGGCCGATGTTGTGCTGCACGATGGCGTACCGCGCATCTATCGCACGCTGCCCTTCGCCGATCAGGTACTGCAGGCCAATCGCGTCGCCGGCAACTACGAGGCGGCGATCATCCTGGAGTGCGACAGCATCCACCGCACGCGGCTGGAGGGCCTGGAAAACCGCTTCCTGATCAGCATCGATCATCACGTCAGCGGGCGACCGTTCGCCGACGTGAACTGGATCGATCCGCACGCCGTGGCCACGGGAGAAATGGTCTTCCGGCTGGCGCGCGAGGCGGGAACTCCGTTCTCACCTGAAATTGCTACCTGCCTTTATACGGCGCTGATGACTGACACCGGTTCGTTCATGTTCCAGGGAACGAACGAGCATACGTTCGCCCTGGCGCGGGAATTGGTTCTGGCGGGCGCCGATCCTTCGCACTGCGCGCGCAGTATTTATTTTGCTCATTCGGTCGCCAAGATGAGGTTGCTTGGCGAGGCCTTGCGCAACCTTAATACCGAACGGCACATTGGCTGGACCTGGGTGACGCGGGAGCAAATGGAGCGTTGCGAAGCGAAGGAAGAAGACTGCGAGGGCCTAGTGAATTATGTGCTTTCGATCGGAGAGGTTGAAGTGGCGGCGTTTTTTCGCGAGCTTCCCGACGGGCGTTTTCGAGTGAGTCTGCGCAGCAAAGGTCAGCTCGATGTGGCTCGAGTGGCTGAGCGTTTTTCTGGCGGCGGCCATGAGTGTGCTAGCGGTTGCTCAGTCGATGGGCCGCTGACTCAGGCGGTCCAACGGGTTTTGGAAATGCTGCGCGGCGGTCCATTCTTACAATAGTGATCCACCAACGATTCCGTCACCTCCAAAACCAATGACGAATCGCAGCCGTATCGACTCGCTTTTACTCGCGGGCTTCTGCGCGTTTCTGTTTTTGTACGGCCTAGGTCAGTTCGGACTGATCGGTGCCGATGAGCCCCGCTACGCTCAGGTAGCGCGCGAAATGCTTGAGCGGCACGACTGGATCACTCCCTCGCTCGGCGGGCAGCCTTGGCTGGAAAAGCCGCCACTTTATTACTGGGAAGCCATGCTCGCGTATCGAATCTTTGGCGTGAGCGACTGGGCTGCGCGCCTCCCTTCGGCTGTAAATGCTACTCTCTTGGTTCTCGCAATTTATTTCTTTTTGCGCCGCTTCCGGCCGGGAGTTGAACTGGATGGCGCATTGATCACGACGTCCTCCGCCGGAATCGTTGGCTACGCGCGCGCCGCATCGATGGACATGGCCCTGACCGCCGCGCTTACCATCGGAATGATCGCGTGGTGGGCGTGGCGCGAGAGCGAAAAAAAAATTTATCTTACGATCTTTTACGCCTTCCTGGCTTTAGGAACGCTGGCGAAAGGGCCGGTAGCGCCGTTCCTGGCCTTTCTGGTGATTATGATTTACGCGGCTGGGGTTGGCGAATTGCGCCTTGTCCTGAAAATGCTCTGGCTGCCAGGAATTTCGTTGTTCTGCGTGGTCTTGCTGCCCTGGTATCTCGCAGTGCAAATGCGCAATCCAGAATTCTTTCGCGAATTCATCATGCAGCACAATTTCGGACGCTTCTCGCAGAATCTTTATCACCACACCGAGCCCTTCTGGTATTACCTGCCAGTATCGGCGCTCGCTTTAGTTCCGTGGACGGTCTTCGTGATTGCGGCTTTCGTTCCTGCGCTGCGGACATGGCGCGCCAAAAACAAAACAATTGGCGGCGAAGGTGATCTCCAATATCAATTCGCTCTTTTTGCCTGCTGCTGGCTGATCGTGCCCGTACTCTTTTTCTCACTCTCGCAATCAAAACTGCCAGGTTACATTCTCCCCGCAATTCCAGCGGGCGGGCTACTGTTAGCGGACTATTTGCGACAGCATCTTGAACAAAGCGAATCTGAACCGGTTTCGAAAGTCCTAATCGTTTTTCACGCCCTCCTGGCAGCGGCGCCGATTGTTCCGGCCTTACTGATAGCCTATTTGATCACGCAGCACCGTCTTCCCGGCGGACAGCCGATGATCGTGGCGCTGGCCGTCGCATTTCTGCTTTGCGCCGGAATCGGGTTTACTCTGGCCCGCACGACTGGCCTGCGCATGCTACGGTTCATCACTCTGATTCCCGTCGTACTCACGGTTGGGGCTGTGTTGAAACTGGGTTCCGGGGCGATTGACCATACACTCTCAGCGCGTCCCGTGGCCCAGGAAATTGCTGTCATGCAGACCCATCCTCTGCAGCTGGCCGTATACCATGTCCGGCGCGAACTGGAGTACGGTCTCACGTTTTATCGCAACCAGTTAACCTTCAACTATGACTGGGGACGGGTGCCTCACGAAGAGCACTTCCTGGTGGCGCCAGAGAATTCGCAAGTGGAGATTGCGAAACTTGTGGCGGGCCGTCGTGTCTCTTTCCTGGGACATTATCCGGCGCAGCATCTGGACTACTACTGGATTGCCGGGGCGGCATCAGGTCCTGCACATTAACACGTTTCGGTGTTTGCAGCTCTCAGTTCCGCCGGTTTGCCTCTCGTCCTCAAAACGCACTAAACTCGAAGATCTGCCATCGCAAACGAAGCCAAAGTTTATTCTTGACTGAGTTTTGCAGGAGCCCCGTGGAGATTCTCGACCTCAGACATTTTTCCTCCGTCGATTTGCGGCCTCTACTTGACGATGAAGCGCGAGCTTGGGCGAGTTTGCTCTCCTGGGACTACAACGGATCGGCGGAGATGATTCTCCGTTATGTCGACGCGAAAATCCTTCCCGGATATGCTGCCATCGAGCGCGGTCGCATCTTTGGTTACAGCTTCTTCGTGTATGAAGGCAGCAAGGGAGTGGTCGGTGATCTTTTTGTCGCCAACGGCGGCCGTCTTCCCAACGCTCGCGAGGTTGAAATCAAGCTGCTGACGCATGTGATCGAGACCTTACAGCAGTCTCCCGGAATTCACCGCGTCGAAGCCCAGTTGTTGGCGCACGAAGCCGGAAGTGTCGCCCGGCCGTTTCTCGATCAGGGATTCCAGCGGCATCCGCGCTTGTTCATGGTTCTCGCGCTGGGCAACGCTGTATCGCAGTCAGCGCCTACCCACCCGGAAATCGAAATCCGCCGTTGGACGGAAGCCGACTATCAGCCTGCCGCCGCCGTGATTACTGCGGCGTATCGCGGCCACGTCGACGCCCAGATCAACGATCAGTACCATACGCTGAGCGGATCGCTGCGCTTTCTGAATAATATTGTTCGCTTTCCAGGATGCGGGTTATTCGACATCGAGTCGTCGTTTGCGGCGGTGGATCGCAAAGCCAAGAATCTGATCGGACTCATTCTCTGCTCTCGAGTTCGCGGCGATGTGGGCCATGTAACGCAGGTGTGCGTCTTGCCCGAGTTTCGTTCACGCGGTATCGGTGAATCGCTGCTCGCCGCAAGCTCTACGAATCTTCGCAAGCGAGGTTTCTCGATGCTGTCCTTGACCGTGACTGAAGCGAATGCCGGGGCCGTCGCCCTCTACCGGCGCTTGAAGTTTGACTCGAAGCGAGTGTTTGATGCGTTCGTGTGGCAGGGGTGAAGAGAGCTCTTAGCTGTTAGCTTTTGGCCTTTAGCTCGTTTCGTGCGAGATCAGGAGTTCTTGCCTAACCATGAAGTGTGAGACCAATTTTTGGAAAGTCGATATCTGCAGTAGAAAGCTAAAGGCGAAGAGCTCAGAGGCAAGAGTTATCTTCGCACAAGCCACATCGCCCAGCCCGCTACTAAAACGCCGCCCAGGAACATGGCGAAACAATACAGACCGTAGCGGACCATGTCGCGCGTGGTCTCGCGATGCGTGATACCAAAGACGATAGAGGCAAAGAGCGCGAAGACAAAAGCGGCGCTGAAATGAGTGAGTTGAATGGTCATTGTTTCTTCCCGATAGCGATATGATAGGCGTCCGCCACTGCGATGAAATTCAGCAGCCCGGCGACGATCATGAACTTCGTTCCGTAATCTGCGGTGGCGAAGGCGATCGCTCCCTGACCCCAGTTCATGGCGAGTGCGGCGATATATAGGGCGCCCGCACCCAAGTCTCCGATGAAACCCAGAATATCGAGAATGTCGCCGCCGTTCGCCTTATAAATGTGGCCTTGCATCATCAGGCCGAGTACGAACAGGGTTCCGATCGAAACCAATAGCAACACTCCGCGAATCCAGCGTTTTTGGATGATGTGGCCGGCGCCGGGTATCAACCAACCGAGGGCAGGCGCGATTACGGCCATCATACTGGCGGATTGAGCAGTTACGGCCGCGGCTGGTTTGGACTTAGCTGGAATTGGATTTGCCATCAGATAATTACGATCTCGCGTTGAATGTTGCCGGTTACTTCCGCCGACTTGGGCCGCACCAGCACGTTGACTTCGCTGCGCACTCCGAACTCCGGCAAGTAAATGCCGGGCTCGATCGAGAAACAAGAGTTGGGAAGAATCTGTCGCTCGTCGTGAATCTCCAGATCGTCCATGTTGGCCCCATTGGAATGAACGTCAGTGCCGATGGAATGTCCGGTGCGATGAATAAAATATTCGCCGTAGCCTTTTTGCTTGATGTGATTGCGGGTTGCGCGATCTACTTCCCATCCGGCAATGCGGCGTCCGGCGCCGATTGCGTCAATCACCGTCTTCACCCCGGCGTCGCGCGCGTCGCGGACAACTTCGAATATCTGATGCATACGGCCGGTCGGCGCTTTACCCACAAAGCCCACCCACGTGATGTCGTAATACACCGCCCCTGGAACATTTTTTTTCCCCCACACGTCGAGCAGCACGAAATCACCCGCGCGAATGGGAACTGGATGGTCGGCCCGCGGTTCATAGTGCGGGTTGCCCGCATTGGCGTTTACGGCGACGATCGGCGGATCGTCGGCAAGCAGGTTCTCGCGCTGAAACGCTTCCATGAACCACTGCTGGACTTCATGTTCCGTCGTACCACCTTTGCGGACCCGCCCTCCTATTTCCTTGAAGGCTGCTGCAGTGATTGCATCAATCGAGTCGCGCGCCGCGAAGTGCGTCTTGATCTGATCTTCGCTCCACGTGGCTTCGAACTGTGCCACCAGGTCAGCCGAGCTGATGATGTTCTTTCCCAGCCCCCGCAGCAACTCGATCGTTCCGCCATCGACCAGAGAGATAGTGAAGACAATGTTGTTGGGCGAATACTGCATGGCGATATCGCGGTAAAGCGCGAGCATCGCCTTGAGACTGTCGAACAGCTCCTGCCATCCGGAATATTGCCGCTTGCTGCCGGGCAGGGAATCCAGGTGTCCCGCTTCGATCTTGTGGACCAGTTTCACCGGTTCGCCCCGCGCCGGAATCGCGTAGAACCAGCGCCGCGTCACCATCAATCCTGGCGGCAATCCGAGCACACGATAGGCGATGGGATCGCGGTGGTGATGATCGTAAAAAAGCCATGCGTCGATGTTGCGTTCGCGCAGCGCGGACTGAATGGCGGACAGGTCCATGGGCAAACGTCTATTGTAAACAATGGTAGGGATTTGAGCGAATCTGGTCTCGGGGAACCGCATTCTGAGTGCTATTCGCATGAGGCTCTCCTTGTTACACTATGGCGCGATGCCTGCGATCGTCGAGCCCGCCGTTGAGTCCGTGGTTACGAAACGTGTCCGCATCGAAGCGATCGACGTGCCTCGCGGCGTGATTATGATCCTGATGGCCCTTGATCATGTGCGCGACTTCTTCGGCAATTCGAGCTTGAATCCGACCGATCCCGCCACCACAACGGTCCTGCTGTTCTTCACGCGCTGGGTCACGCATTTCTGCGCGCCTGTTTTCTTCCTGCTCACCGGCACCGGCGCTTATCTTTCGCTCCGCAGAAAATCTAAACGCGAATTGTCAGGATTCCTGTTCACGCGCGGCCTCTGGCTAATCTTCCTCGAATTAGTGGTGGTGCGTTGCTTGGGCTGGCAGTTTAACTTTGACTATCACCTGATCTTGCTCAATGTTTTATGGGCACTGGGCTGGGCAATGATTACCCTCTCGGTCCTGGTGTACATGCCGGCTTCCGTGGTGGCGGCATTCGGTGTTGCCATCATCGCAACTCACAATCTGTTCGATTCCATACAATCCTCAAGCCCGATTTGGACTGTCCTGCACTCGCCCAACTTCATCTTGAACGCTCCGGGGCACATCGTCTTCGTAGCCTATGCACTCATTCCATGGATTGGCGTTACGGCGGCAGGCTACGGCTTGGGACAGATTTACAGCTGGCCATCGGAACGCCGCTCGGCTTTTCTGCTGCCACTCGGCATAAGCTTGACCGCAGCATTCTTCGTTCTGCTTACCATTAATCTTTACGGAGATCCGCGACCCTGGGCATCGCAAAAGTCAACGGTGTTTACCGCACTGTCTTTTCTGAATACCACGAAATACCCACCATCGCTGCTGTTTCTGCTGATGACGCTCGGCCCCGCGATGCTCTTCTTGGGGGCCGTCGACGCCAAGACGCCACGATGGCTGCGACCCGCGCTCACCGTAGGCAAAGTCCCGATGTTTTACTACCTTCTGCACATACCCTTCATCCATCTGATCGCCATCGCAGTGTGCTACGCGCGCTACGGGCAGGTCCATTGGATGTTTGAGTCGCCGACCCTTGGTCAGTTTCCCATTACTCAGCCGCCCGGATGGGGATACTCTCTGCCGATCGTTTATCTGGTTTGGGCTTTCGTCGTGCTGGCGCTTTATCCGCTGTGCCGCTGGTTTGCCTGCTTGAAGCAACGCCGCAGCAATGCATGGCTCAGCTATTTCTGAGACGGGATAGGGACGTGTCGCTGGATTACGCAACCTAGACGGCCAGAATTCTTTTTTTCACCGCCACTGGCAAAGTCTCGCAGGCCGTGCGCAACACCAGTCGTGGCGCGCGTGCGCGAATCTTCATCAGATATGGGACGGTCCGTTTGGCATCGTACTTCGCAGTTTCACGCAGCAACCAGCCTAGTCCCTTTTGCACCATGTCGTCTTTGTCGGCGAGAAGTGAATTGGAGAGACGCTGGATTTTCGGAAAGAACATCCGTGCGCGCGCACCACGAATCAGCGCCACACAGGCCGCTCGACGGTGCCAACGGTGCTGTGATTTCGCCCATCGGAAGACAGCTTTTATGCGCGCAGGCTTCGCCGTAGCCAAAGGCGCAATCAGAGCGTGCACCAGCGAGTCATGATCGGCCCAACTGCCGATGCGGTCGAGCCATGACTCGAACAGCTTGAACTCGCGGTCGCCGAATTCGGCGTCGAGTTTCTCCAGCATGAAGACGGCAGCGACTTTTTCTTCCAGCACCGAACCGGAAAAAAGATGATCGGCAACATCGATCAGGAAATCAAGCCCGCGATCTTTTCTCACCTCCCGCCGAAAATGCAAGGCTTCGCGCCGCAAGTCGGCTGCATACCATCCATGCGACTTGATTTCTTCTTTGAAGAACCATTGCACGCCTTTGGCATGTTCGGCGCAACCGCCATCTCTCAACCTGCGGCGAATCTGCGCGGCGATTTCTGCAGGAGTGCCCCTCGTCCGCGTTACTGAACGCCGAATTGTCGACCTTTTACGCATGGCAGTTTTACTTTGCCGCAGCGGCAACGGTTCTAAAATATCTGTCATACACCCAAAGCAGCGCTGTCGTCACCACGCCGACGGCCGTTACTGTCCACCAGATGCGTTCCGGTTGGTGCGTGACCTCTCCGAAGTAATGCATGAGCGTCCCGCCGAACCATCCGCCGATCAGCGAGCCGATGCCGATTGGCAGGAACGCGAACCCCATGTAGGTGCCATGCTGTCCGGGAGGCGCGAGCAGCGCGATGTATTCGTAGTAGCGCGGCTGCTGAATGATCTCGCCCAGCGCTAGCACAAATAGCGAAAGAATTGCTCCCCACAGCGTTGGCCGAAAAACAAGGATCAACCACGAAACAGACGTGATGAACGTGCCTAAAATTACAGCCCGAAACGCCGGAATCTTTCGCGTTACGAAATTTACTGCGAGCGTGAGACAGATCACGGTCAGTCCATCGGTGACCAAAATCCTCTCGACGTCGGCATGCGGGTTGATGTAACCGTGAATGTAGCCGGGCAAACTGATGTACTGCTGCCAGAAAACGATCCAGTAACCCGTAAAGAGCACGAGGAACCACATAAAGCGACTGATCCCGGCAAGGATCAGCACGAGCAGTCCGGCCCAGATCCACCAGGGCACGTTGAATTGCGGATAGATCCATAGACCGACGCGAAGGAGAAGGGCAATCATCAGAACGGGCAGAACCAGCCGGTAGTTGCCCACCACCAGGCAGAAATTCCGCGCAACAGTCGCAATCGAAGGTGGAGGACCATCTCCGCCCTTGCGCGGCTCACGGAAAAAGAACAGAACCACAAAGAACATCGCGAAGACGAACAACGCTGCAACCCGATAAACGCTCTCAACGCCGAGGTGACGATGAGCCCAGGATGCGAACAATGGCCCGGCAGCGCCGCCAATGTTGACCATGGTGTAGTAAATCGAATAGCCGATCGAGCGAACGTTTTCCTTGGAGGCGCGGGCCGTGGTGCCGACCACGCAAGGCTTGACCAGCGAGATGCCGAGTGCCGGGAGAATAAGGATGAAGCCGACAAACAAACTGAGCGGCACGGCGTTGCGTACTGGCGCCAGCCAGGAGGCTCCGATGGAACCGATCAGAAAATAAGCGGCGGCCAGGATCAGGTACGCCATCGACAGTGCGCGGCGAAAGCCCAGACGATCGGCTGCGGCTCCGCCGAAGATGGCGAGAAACCATACCATGCCGCCGAAAATGCCGGTCAGTGTTCCGGTCTGCTCGGCCGAAAAATTGAGCCGCTCTTGGAGGTACAGAGCGAGGGAAGCAAAGGCCCCGTAGTAGGAAAGGCGCTCGAAAATCTCGCTAATATTAGCGACCCAGAAGGGACGCTCGAACCCGGTGCCAATTTCCTGCAAGCGTTCGGAAAAGCTCAATCTGGGCTCCCCTGGTAACTGTGGTGGCGCGGGCGCTGTCGCCCGCGTTCGTTGCTTGGCCTACATTCGCCCGGCCTACATCTGCTCACGCCCTACCTCTCTCCGTGATGCAAAACAGCTTCAAACTTTGTACCCAGCTGTTGTTGCGAAGGCGTAGCACATTCAACATTGCGACGAATAACCAGCCAGGCCCGTCCCAAGAATCCAGATCCTGCGGTGTACGTTTTCGGCACGAGCAGGCAGTCCACGATCGCGAGGAGAAATAAAGTCACAGCGCGGAGCCATTCGAGATTTTTCGAGTTTCAATGTTCTCCGGGTTCCCCCTAGTTAAGTTTTCGCTCTCTGACCGAAGATCGCGGTACCAACGCGCACGCAAGTCGATCCCTCTTCAATCGCGACTTCAAAATCGTGCGACATCCCCATGGAAAGCTGATCCATCGTGACGCCTGGCAGTTGGCGAGCGGCAATCGCATCGCGCAATTCGCGTAGCTTGCGAAAGTCCGGCCGCGCACCTTGGGGATCGTCAGTGAACGGAGGCACGGTCATTAATCCACGAAATGCCAGCGCCTCGAACCGGGGCGCGGCGATCAACAATTCTTCGAGTACCGGCGAGTCCAGCGGCACGCCGCTCTTTGCGGCTTCGCCGCCGACGTTGATTTCGATGAGCACATCGAGCTTTCTGCCGAGCGCGCGGGCTGCCACGTCCAGCTTCTCCGCCAGCTTCAGCGAATCGACCGAATCCACGGCATGAAATAGTTCCACAGTCTTGGCGCCTTTATTGCTCTGCAGATGTCCGATCATGTGCCACTCGGCTGCGTGCAAATCCTGAAGTGCGCCGGCCTTACCAGCAAATTCCTGCACTCGATTCTCGCCGAACACTCTAAGGCCTGCGTGGTAAACTTCGCGGATGCGCTCCGGCGGCTGAGTCTTACTGACCGCCATCAAGGTAATGTTGTCGGGGTTGCGTGCAGAGCGGCGCGCCGCTCTGTTGATGCGCTCGCGCACCGCGGCAATATTTTCGGAGATCGTCATAAAAAACACTAAACCGCGAAAGACTTGCACGAACGAATTTCGGATTTCCTTCGTGGACTTCGTGGTTAACAAAAACTACATCATCGCCGTCGGTGGCGCCGGTTCGTTCGGATCGCCTGCAGCTGAAACCGGCAAGAAGATCATCAAAGCTGCCAAGCCGGCAAGCACGATCATCCCTCCCACCAGGTAGGATGGATCGTCAAAAATCTGCGGCGGATGGTTCGGAGCGCCCCACTGCGGAACGAACTGCAATCCCGCCCAAACCAGCCCCAATAAGGCTTCCCCGGCGATCAATCCGGAAGCGACCAGCACTCCGGCATTTTCTACGCGTGCTTTCTGCGCGGCGTTGAATCCGCGGCGTTCGGCAACCCAGTCGCCGAGTGAGCGAAACACTCCACCTACAAAGATTGCAAAAGTCGTCCCAAAGGGCAGATACATGCCAACGGCCACCAGCATCGGGCTCTTGACCTGCATCATGATCATGGCGATGCCGAACAAAATTCCGACAACGACGAGGGGCCAGGCCATCTCCTTGCCCACAATACCCTGAGCCAGCGTTGCCATCAGACCAGCCTGCGGCGCTGGAAGCTCCGCACCGCCAAAACCCACGCCTCCAGCCTTGATGTTGCCCTCGTGCAAAAGCATCAGCGGGAAATACATCACCAGGCTCGCAACCACCACCGCGATCAGTTCAGCAGCCTGAATCTTCTGAGGTGTGCCTCCCAAAATGTATCCGACTTTAAAATCCTGCAACAGTTCGCCAGCCACCGCCGATGAAACGCAGACCACCGCCGCTACGCCGAGAACCGCGGCTACTCCGGAGCCACCCGAAACTCCCAGCGCAACCATCAGGAGTGCAGCAATCAGAAGCGTTGACAACGTCAGACCGGAAATCGGATTGTTGGACGAGCCAATGAATCCCACCAGATTGCCCGACACGGTTGCGAAGAAAAAACCCACCAGAATCATTACAACGGCCGCCAGGATAGCCGGCCACAGCAGGCCTGAGATCTTGATGTAGAGCACGCACATCAGCACAAACATCACAGCAATCAAACTGAAGACCGTTTTCGAACTCATGTACCGCTCCGTCCGCGCCAGCTTGGCTTGCTGATCGGCCGTCTGGCGCAGATCTGCGAACGCTTTGCCGATTCCGGCAGTCAAGCTCGCGCGCATTTTAAACAATGTGTACGCAGCGCCCACCAGCATTCCGCCGACGGCAATCGGTCGCACAATGTATCTCCACACAGCATCAGCCATGGTTGCCCAGTTGTCGGGAGTGTCGCCCGGCAAATACCCTTTGAGCTGTGGCCCAAGAAAAAAAATCATCAACGGAACCAATAGCCCCCAGGCCAGCACGCTGCCGGCAAACTGAATCGACGCCAGCCTGACGCCAATGATGTAACCCACACCGAGATAGGCTGGACTCACGCTCGGAGCGGCAAACATGGTGGTCCCTCCTGTAGGCAAGACATGTGTGCTTCCCGTCGAGCCAAGCCGAACCTGACTGTGTCCGAGGCTGCCGACTCCTACATGAAGATCGGTGTCGGCGGCGAACAACCCGAACTTTCCCAGGATGTACACCACCCCGCCAACGCCAATGTTCCAGAAAAGATATTTCGCGGCTTGTGCGCCACGTTGTCCGGCTTTATGAATCTCTGATGCCGCCAACGATTCCGGAAAGGGCAACTCCGGATCTTCGACCATCCCGCGACGCACTAAAGAAATAAAGAGCACTCCCAGGATACTGCCGACCATGATCAGCGAAGTCGATTTCCAATACGCGTCAGCAAAACGGAACGACGGCCACGCCTTGGCCAGCAGGAATGCAGGAAGAGTAAAGATTGCTCCCGCTGCGACAGACTCTCCAATCGATCCCGCGGTCCGGGCAATGTTTTCCTCGAGTAGCGACCCTTTCCACGCGCGCATGGCTGCCATCGCAATCACGGCCGCCGGATACGTCGCCGCAATCGTGATGCCGGCGCGCAATCCAAGATACGCGTTCGCCGCCCCCAGAACGATGGTCATAAGAAGTCCCAGCAGCACCGCGCGCAGCGTAAATTCCTTCATCTCCATGTGCTCGGGTACGAAAGGGACGTGCTTCTTGACACCAGTTCCTGATCCGGAGACCGGACTGCTCATAAGTGGAATCCTCTTAAAACGTGAGATGAAAGCAATGTTGGTTCGATAACTTATTCAAAACAGTAAACCGCGCACGTTAGCATGCGAGACGCATGGAATACAAGTGGGACGCGGGTTCCGTCACACGCAACATGAAATATTGGCAAGGTCATTCCGTGAGCGTAAAATACATACCGTAAGCGTAAAATTCACCCCAGGTTCTCTGCTTCCTTCGTAGTTCGTCAACCGGAGGTGTACTGTGACAGGAATTTCCCCCGACCAGCTCTGGTTTCAGAGATATCTTGAATTTCGTTGTGACGATTGCGGCAGCGGTACCGGCTTCCGGTCGCGGCGCCGCAGTTTTACCGAACGTTATCTTCTGCCAATTTTTCTGTTGCAGCCAGTGCGCTGCGCAGAATGTTTCAGGCGGGACTATCGTTTGATATTCCTGCCGGTGAAGGATCGGCTGCCCGAAACGGTCAAGAAAGCGGCGATCTCAGCGCCCCGAACCGATCGTAACGTTGCCTAGCGGACCCGACCGCCGTTATACTCTACTCAACGTAATCGTAGGGTCGCCCGCTCGAGAAGTTTCTTGCGGGAATACGGAGGCCGTCTTCAGCAGTAGTGAGGACAGAATTCGGGCTAGCCAAGCTAGTGCCGCAGTAGCAAGCCCTTCTATTGTTTCGCGAACTGCTCTCGCGCCGGTCGACCGCACTTTGACTGGCCGAAGCAGGATTGAAATTGGCCGGAGGTGGGTTGGCTCGGCTTTGACAGGCGGGGTTGTACAGGGTCTTTTTGCGGTATTTTTTCCTTCCGATTGCCGAATCTGCGGCTTGCCACTGTTCAAGGTTTCACGACTCCCAGTTTGCCAGGAGTGCCTCAATGCCATGCGCCCCATCGCGGGGGGCATCTGCGGAATTTGCGGCGAGCGTATCTTTTCCTCTTACGCGCTTGGTGCCTCCGACGGCGAGCCGCGATGCGGATTGTGCCGTCGCATCGAACCCGTCGTTGCCCGAGCAGTGGCATATGGCAGCTACGAGAGCGGCCTGCGCGAACTGATTCACTTGCTGAAGTATGGCGGGGTTCGTCCAGCCGCGAACGTTCTCGGACGCATGCTGGCGGAAGCGATCGCGGGGCTAGAACCTCTGCTTCCGGCTGATTCCGTGATGCTGATTCCCGTGCCTCTGCATCGCACCAAGCTCCGCCAGCGTGGCTTCAACCAGGCAGAACTGATTGCCCGCGCCGCGATGAAAGTGAGCCCGCAGCGGGGTCGCTTGCACTTGTCTGCGGTACTCGAGAGAAAGCGCGACACGACCTCGCAAACCGGACTGACCAGCCACCAGCGCCGCGAGAACTTACGGGGCGCATTCGGAGTGACTCAGCCCGAGGCTCTGAAAGGCCGCGAAGTACTTGTAGTGGATGACGTTTACACCACGGGCGCAACCGTTTCGGAATGCGCGCGAGTGTTACGACGAGCTGGTGCAATTAGGGTATGGGTCGCGACGGTGGCGCGTACTTTAAAGATTTCGGCTCAGCATGCGGAGATTGCACCGGATAATCGCGGAACTGGAGCGGACGAATTGTCGGCGAGTGAAATTCGGATGGCTCGAGCCGCAGCTGGCCGATGATGACGCGCCGGTCGGATACGGCATCCAAAAGATCGCACTGAAAGACCGGGCTAGAGATCGAACTTAAGTCCCAAGGAAAGGTGGAAACGCAGTTCAGGTCTCAAGAGACAGGTGCAGGAGAGAAGCACAGTATGTCGCACAGGGGAGAAGCCGAGGCAGGTCCAACAAGCAGGCACGCCGCCGGTCTGTTTGCGGCGGCGGCGATGCATCGCGACAGCAACGGCAATTCCTTGCACGCTCCCGTGCTGGTGTTAAATGCGTCCTACGAACCCATTAACGTTTGCGCTGCGCGCCGCGCTTTGGTGCTAGTGCTCAAGGGCGTGGCCATGACCGAAGAGGAAAATGGACACTTCCTGCATGCGGCCCGCATCGCCATCCGTGTGCCCTCAGTCATTCGCCTTCTCGAATACCGCCGCATTCCGCACCAGAGCCGCGCCTTATCGCGAAAAAACATCCTGCTGCGCGACCGCAATACCTGCCAATATTGCGCCGCCGTGCTGGCATCCAGCGAGCTGACACTCGATCACGTGATTCCGCGCTCTCGCGGAGGTTCGTCCACCTGGGAAAACCTAGTCGCGTGCTGCCACGCCTGCAATCGGCGCAAGGGCAATCAGTTTCCGCTCGAAGCTGGGATGAAGCTGATGCGCGAGCCCCGCGCCTTCAACCTCCACACCAGCCGCCACATCATGCGCCTCATGGGCCGCAGCGACGATAAGTGGCGGAAGTACCTCTTCTACTAAGCTTTTGTCATCGATTAAGCTCTGTCATCCCGAGCGCGAGGGATCCTGTTTTTTGACTAACGCCTGATAGCCGACAGCTACTGCGGTGGCGGCTGCGAAGTTGTCGGCGGCGTATCCGGCTTCTTATCGTCTGGCTTCTGAGCGGGCGGCGCTTTCTGATCCTTCTGGTCCGCCTTCGGAATCTCCTGTCCTTGATACAGAATCTTCACGCTTGATCCGAAACGCTTGTAGTCCTCATACTTCACGATCTCCCGAATATGAATGTCGTTCAGGTTGAAGTGCAGCGTGTCATCGGCGCGCGTGTACACTGGAAACCAATATTTGCCGTCGATCTGCTGCCGCCACGTAGTGAATTTAGGATAAAGATGTTCTTCTTTGCCTCTTTTCCCACGAGTCTCCGGAACGGCCTGGCCATAGGTCTTCACGATTTGGAAGTCATGATCGTCCACCCAGATCCGTCCCTGGAAATAGCGCTTCTTGCCTACAATCTGCTTGGGAGCGATGTCGAAGACGTAGCAGTGTAGTTCGTCTTCCGTCTGCTGTCCCACATAAAGAATGTTGTACTCTGGAATTTCGTCGCTGGTGAGCACAAAGGGCAACCGGTTGCGAAAGTCCTGAACGTCGCCTGAATCGAGCGAGAGGCCACCTTGCTCCAGACTCGACTGCGGCGCGAACACCACGTTTTCCATGCGCCGGCCTTTGTCGTCAAAAAGCACATCAAAAACTTCGTGATACTCGCCCGTGGTGGTACTGCCGTCCAAGGTCTTTACCGTAATGTCTTGTCTGTAGGTATATTGATCGCGCGCTGCTTTGAATTCCTTTTCCTTCGAAGCGAAGCGCTGGATAATTTCTTCCGGAGTGATGTCTTTGGGAGGAGTGTTCTCGAGAGGACCTTCCTGGGCGGCGACAGACAAAGTTCTGAGCAAGAGCCCAGCCAAGGCGGCAAAATACCACAAAGAGCGAAGCGGCCGTTTCATAACTACTATTTTAGCGAATAAGTTGGAAATCGACCCGAGAGATGATGGGAATCCGCGTTAATGCCTTCTCTACGGCAAATACCTGACCGCGGCAACCCTCCCCCGACCCCTCTCCGCTCAGTGAGGCCGAGGGTAGGGCGCTGCAGTTCTGCCGCATAGTAGGATGCCGTTTCAGTGCAGGGGTTGCCGTTGGAAGTAAAGAGTGGCTCGGTGTACAAATCAGCGAGATTTTTTCCGCAAAGCCGCTTCCGAGTGTGAAAGTTTCATTCAAGATTTCGAACTGGGCAGCGCAGAACAACTGTCGTGCAATCATTGCTATCAGTGATATCATTGATTGCATGGCTAGCATTACCATTCGTCGACTTCCGGAGAATACCAAGCGGCGGCTGCGCATTCGTGCCGCCCGCAACGGACGATCTATGGAACAAGAGGCTCGCGAGTTGCTCGAAAAGGCCTTGACGCAGACGGAAGCTAAGCCTGAAAATCTCGGCCAGACCATTCACCGACGTTTTGCTGCTTTGGGCGGCGTTGATCTGAAGATTCCTCCCCGGAGTCCTATCCGCGACCCCGGAATCCGGCTAATTCGGGCGCCTCGCGAATGCTAGTCCTCGACACCAATGTGATCTCCGAAATAATGCAGCTGTTACCTTCGCCGCGCGTGCTGGAGTGGTGGTCGCAGCAGCAGGCTGCCGAGCTCTTCACCAGCACCGTCACCGTGGCCGAAATCCTGTATGGAATCGAACTTCTTCCCAGGGGAAAACGTCGCGACAAACTCCTGGCGGAAGCCGAGGCCATGTTTGCAGAAGACTTTGCCGGGCGTATTCTTCCCTTCGACAAAGACGCGGCGCGCGCCTTTCCGGAAATAGCCGTAGGACGCCGGCCACAAGGCCGCCCCATAGCGGAATTCGACGCGCAGATCGCCGCCATCGCCCGCTCCCGCCGCGCCATCCTGGCTACGCGCAATACCGCCGACTTCGAAGGCTGCGGCGTGCGGCTGGTGAACCCCTGGCAGTAGGATTCGTTTCAGTAAGATTCGTATCAGGGCACTCCTTCAGGCATTCCAAAAAGAGCGCTTTTAATCGCGCCTTCAGGCGCTGGCGTGAGACGGTGAGGCATGCCCTGAGGCAACCCTGCATCGAGCCGTGCATGCCTGCTACACTTTCTGGTTTGCCAAGGAGCGTTTCATGCGCCGTCTTGTCCTTTCTATATTCTCCCTCATCATTTTCGCGTTGCCCGCGTTCGCGCAGGCCAAGCATCCTTTCACCTTCGAAGACATGATGAAGCTCAAGCGCGTCGGCGAGCCGGAAGTGTCGCCCGATGGCAAGTGGGTGATCTTCAGCGTCGTCGATGTGAATCTCGAAGCCAACACGAAGACGCCCCACATCTGGATCGTGCCACTTGCGGGGACCCAAGAAAAAAGTGGGGTGCCCCATGTCTCGCCGAATTTGCGAGACAGGGGAAGCACGGAACGCGAACTCATCCCAGACCAGGATGGAGACCGCCCGCGCTGGGCGCCCGATGGCAAGCGTTTCGCGTTCCTCTCAACCAAGGAAGGTGGATCGCAGGTCTGGATCGCGGATTTTGATGGAGCGTCTGGAACGGTAACGCAACAATACCGGTTCACCTACATTTCTACTGAGGCGAGTGGAGAGCTTTGGGCACCGGACGGGGCCAACATTCTATTCACTTCGGATGTTTATCCCGAATGCGACGGTGCGCCTGAGGCGGAAGCCGCATGCAATGCCAAGAAGATGAAAGAGGCTGAGCAATCAAAGGTCAAGGCACAGATTTTTGCGCACCTCCTCTATCGCCATTGGAACGCGTATAAGGACGGCAAGCGCACGCATATCTTCGTGGTATCGAGAGAGATGTCTCCAACTGTGCACAAGCCCAACGCTGCGCTGGTGGATACTTTTCCGCGCGATCTCACCCCCGGCGACTACGACGCGCCCGTGTTCTCGCTCGGCGGACAGGACAACTACGCCGTCTCGCCCGACGGGCAGGAGATTTGCTACACCTCGAATCACGACAAGAATCCGGCGGCTTCTACCAACAACGATCTGTGGATCGTTCCGGTCAACTCGGGAGACTTGGTATCGGGAAATCGCGTGACCATGATCCCGGCGGAAGCAAGGAACATCACCGCCGACAATCCCGCCAGCGACTCGACGCCGCTCTATTCGCCCGATGGCCGCTACATCGCCTACCGCGCCCAGCAGAGGCCGGGATACGAGAGCGACCGCTTTCGGTTGATGCTGTACGACCGCAAGACGGGCAGGAAGGATAGCGTCACCGATGTTTTCGGTGCCGATGAGGAACACACCCTGATATTCAACGCTTGGATCGGCACGTTCATCTGGGGCCGTGACTCCAAGAACATTTATTTCAGCTGGGAGAATGAAGGACAGTCGGAAATCTCAAAGGTCGGCGATATTGACTTGATAGCCGAAGGCAAGACCGTTAGTGTCCCGAGACGCGTACAGTCCGACGGCGATGACCTGGCGCTCGGGCCAGGGGACAACAGCCTAGTATTCACTCGCATGTCTATTATGGCTCCGAACGAGATCTATCGAAGCACGCTAGCTCCGGAGAAGTGTAAAGATGGCAGGCTAAGCTCAGGCATTTCAGGCACACACGAAGGAATGGTGGCCAAGGAGTGTGAGCTACCTAAGCCAGAGATGATTACTCAGATTAACAATCCGGTCCTCGCCAATGTCGCCATGTCCCCGCTCGAATCCTTTTGGTTCGCCGGTGCCTACAACGAGAAGGTCGAAGGCTTCCTGGTCAAGCCTCCGAATTTCGATGCCAGCAAGAAATATCCCCTGAAGTTCCTCATCCACGGCGGCCCGGAGGGCGCCTGGGGAGACGACTGGAGCTACCGCTGGAATCCCGAACTCTTCGCCGCCAACGGATACGTGGTCATCATGATCAACTTCCACGGCTCGACCGGATACGGGCAGAAGTTCATTGACGCCATCAACGGCGACTGGGGCGGCGCTCCGTTTGAAGACCTGATGAAGGGCCTCGACTACGCGGAAGAACATTATGGTTTCATTGATAAGTCCCGCGAGTGCGCGTTAGGCGCCAGTTACGGCGGATACATGGCCAACTGGATCCTCGGCCACACCGACCGCTTCAAGTGTATCGTGTCGCACGACGGCATGTTCAACGCGGAGTCCGCCTGGGGTACCACCGACGAACTCTGGTTCAACGACTGGGAGTTCAAAGGCACTCCCTACTCAAACCGCGCCATGTATCAGAAATGGTCGCCGCACCAGTACGCCACGAATTTCAAGACGCCCACTCTCGTAATTCACGGCCAGCGCGATTACCGCCTCGACGTGAGCGAAGGCTTGCAGCTTTTCACTACGCTGCAGATGGAAGGCGTCCCGTCAAAGATGCTCTATTTCCCCGACGAAGGCCATTGGGTGCTGAAGCCGCAGAATTCTCAACTCTGGTATAAGACCGTGAACGACTGGGTAGATCAGTGGACGAAAAAGTTCTAAGCTCTCAGTTCAGAGAAAACTACCGAAGCCGATCACCTCAAGTTAACAACTCTTCTTATTGTGTCCTGGAAGCGGCAGGAGATGAAGGCCAGGAATCTTCTTGAAATCCTTGGCGTCGGCCGTGACCAGCACATCATCTTTTCCGGTGGTCGCAGCGGCGAAACAGTCAGCGTAGGGCAGACCGTAACCGGCTTTGAGTTGGGCAGCTCGCGCGGTCACGGTTTCGCCGGCGGCGAGAATCGCGAGGGGCAGCAGTCCCACGCGGTGCATGATCCGGTTGGTCTCCGCGAAGCCTTCTGCTTTTGCAATGGTGTAGTAGACCTCTCCCCAATTGATCACTGACATAAGGAGCGGCTGTTCGGCATCGCGCGCATCCTTGAAAAGGCGGTTGACAGTGTCGCCGCCGGGCCCATCTATGAGAAAACGATAGAGAGCGTTGGCATCGAGTACGTGAACCTTCATCTCGGATCGCGATCCCTGCTTCGCTCGACCCGATCGGGAAGGCCCCGTCCGGCAAGGACGCCCTTCATCGTGTCAATAAACGCGTCGGTTACCGGCTGGAGGAACAGGCGGCCTGCTTCTTCCAGAAATGCGACGCGCGTGCCTTCATTAATCTGGAACTTGCGACGGATGTCGACCGGGATCACTACCTGACCCTTGGCTTTAACCGTTGCGTACTCAATTGCCATAGTATGACAGTCTATAGTGTAGTAGTACTTTCGTCAATTGGTGCGACTTTACTACGGCGGTTGGAATAGGTGGTACCGATAACAACTCGTCAAACAACAAGCAGTGTTGGTGGTTAACCTCTCGCGTAATCGTCAACAGCGTTCATTCAAGGCGCGAAGCTTAGCTGAACCGGCAGAGCTATTTTCAATCCACCGTATGTTTCGCCGTGTATCCGTCGCGCGAGACGACATCGATTTTCTGATCTTTGCCCTTTTGGTCTTTCACCTTGATCGGGCTACCCTCGGGAGTGACTACCTGCACTTTCAGCTTCCGGTAGGTGCCGTCGAGTTTGGTATTAGTGGGGTGATAAGAGAGCGAGTATTGATTGCGGATATCGTTGCCAATATCCTGAAAGTCCTCGCCATACTCTGCCTGAAATCGCGGGAAGTAGGCGCGGCCGCCGGTCATGGCAGCGAAGGTGCGCATTTCGTTGTCGGCCTGCAGGTAATCCATTTGGCCGACGGGAATGCCGATGCCATGCGGGGCGGCACGGCCCTGGGCTTCATACATTTCCCGGATGATCCATCCCACGCTGATGGGGAAGATGGTCACATCTTTTGTGTCCTTGATCTTTTTCATGATCTTATCGAGCGTGAGCTTGCTGAAGGTGTCAACTCCGGTGGTGACCAGGATGATGTACTTCTTCCCTTCGACTCTGTCTAGACGATCCAGAGTGTCGTACAGAGCGTCGAACAGGTTGGTCTCGGAAAATCCGGGAATGCGCAACTGGTTCAGCGCACCGTAGACAGCTCTCTTGTCCTGGGTAAAGTCGACGAGGATGTGGGGCTGCATGTCGTAGTAGGCTACCGCGATCCAGTCCTCTTTCTTGAGGGTGTTGGCAAAGGCATAGGAAGCCTGTAGCGCGTCCCGCATGAACCCGTAGTTGGTGGACGCGAATTCCACCAGGAGGACGGCGGTAATTGGGGCTTTCGAGACGGCGAAGCTGCTGATGGTCTGCGGGGCTCCGTCTTCAAAGAGCCGGAAGTTTTCTTGCTTCAGGCCGGGAACGAACTGCCCGGCCTTCGTGGTGACCATCACGTCCACGTTCACCAGGGGCACGTTCACTTTGATGGAATAGTCGGGCATGCCCTCGACCTTTTTGGGGGCAACGGGCGGCGGCGGAGGCGGAGGAGCCTCGGGATTTTTTCTCGGAATGGTATAGGGACCAACGTCGCCGCCGGGGCCCCCGGCGCCGGCCGGAACGTCCTGCTTGGGCCTGCCGTTATTTTGATCCTGCCCCTGGTCTGGCGGTGATTGCTGTTGGTCCTGGGCAAGGACGGGAGTGATAGCGGAAAGCACAAACAACGAGACCAAAAACGCCACCATCAGGGTAGTGAACTTGTGCAAAGGCGATTGCCGGTTCATGACTGTCCGTTCGGAAAACATGCAAACCTCTGATCAGGAGGATTCAAAAGACTATTTGGAGTCAAAAGTCCTTGTGCTAGTATAGACGCAGGGATTCGCGATTGGGATGTTTTGCCCGGCTCCCAGTATTTCCCCTCCTGGCAATGACTTACAATCTGGCGAAGTCTAAATCCAGTTTAAGATGGGGCTTATCCAGTCCATCCGGGCATGGTTCATGAGAAAATTTGTTTTCGCGCTATTGGCCGTTGTCCTATCCTTCCCCTCTTCCTCGTTTGCGCAGGCTTCCGTGCAAACGGCGCAAACCCCTAAAACTATCGCTGTCAACCAGATTCATCCAGGCATGCGCGGGGTAGCCTATACCGTGTTTCAGGGCGTGAAGCCTGAGGCCATGGAAGTGGAAGTTCTGGGCGTATTGCGTAACGTAAACGGGCCGAAGGGCGACATTATTCTGGTGCGACTGCACGGGGAGAAAGTGGAATACACGGGCGTGGTCGCGGGCATGAGCGGCAGTCCGGTTTACCTGGACGGGAAACTCGCGGGAGCGTTGGCTTTCCGCATCGGAGAATTTTCTAAAGAGCCGATCGCGGGGGTTACGCCGATTGCAGATATGTTGGAGATCAGCGCGCTTGACCAATCGCCTGCGGAAGAGAGCGCTGCGGCCAAGCCTACGATAAATGTGATGGCGGGGAGGACTGCCTCGCCGGGAGAAATTCCTGCGTTACCAGGCTCAACTCCGGACTCCGTGAAGGATTTTGCGAATTACCTGAAGCCTATTGAAACTCCCCTGGTGTTCAACGGATTTTCCCAACAAGCGATTCAGCTTTTCGGGGGACAGTTTGCGAGTGCCGGCATCGTACCCGTGATGGGCGCGGGGTCGGTGAGCAATGAGAAGCAGCCGGAACCGCTCGAAGCCGGCTCCGCCATCAGTGCGATCCTGGTGCGCGGTGACATGGACATCGAGGCGACTTGCACGGTCACTTATGTCGATCCACAGCGGTTGCTGGCTTGCGGACATCCTTTGCTGCAGTTCGGGTCGGTTGACCTGCCGATGAATAAGGCAGAAGTTTTGGCCACGCTGCCTTCGCCGCTCAACGCTTTCAAGATCGTGAATACTACGGAGCCGGTGGGAACCTTCGTGCAAGACCGACACACCGGCATTCTCGGCGTGTTTAACCGGCAGCCGGAAATGATTCCGGTCACGCTAAGCATTCATAGTGGTACGGGCGTAAAGCAATTCCATTACGAAGTGCTGAATAATCCCAAGCTGACGCCGGTGGCCCTTATGGTCACGGTGTTCAATGCGCTGCACGGAGTGAATGAGTTTGGCGAAGAGATCACTTACCGGCTGGCTGGCAGTATTGGAGTGAAGGGATTTCCAGAAGTAATGATGCGCAACATGTTCGCTCCATCGGAGAACGCCCAGCCAGCAGCCATGCAGGCGGCGATATCGCTGGGCGAGCGTTTTGGACGCATCTATGACAATCCCTATAATGTTCCTGCTATTGCAGGAGTGAACCTGGATTTCGACCTGGTGCGGGAGCGGCGCTGGGCGCGACTGGAGAGTGCCCGCACCGATGTTACGGAAGCTCGGCCTGGCGACGAGATCATGCTGGAAACGGTGCTCGCTCCTTACCGCGGCGAACGCATTGTGCAGCAGATTCCGGTCAAGATTCCCACGTCGGCGAGCAAAGGAACGCTGCGCATTCTGGTGAGCGATGGCGACACTCTGGACCGCGTTGGGCACGCCAATGCGACGTTAGGCCGCAAGCTTGATCTTGCTTCTACGATCGCGTTGCTCAACAAAGAGCACTCCAACAACCGCGTTTATGTCTCGCTGCTGGAGGCCGATCCGGAGGCGCGCGTTGCCGACAAGGTGATGCCAACGCTACCTATTTCGATCATGAATGTGATGGACGGCATGCGGGGCAATCAGGAAATGGTGGTGAGCGGCGAATCAAACGTGGATGAAACGGCCACGGCTCCGCTGGATTACGTGGTGTCGGGAGCGGAGTTGCTGACGGTGACGGTGAAGTAAGCACCAGAAGAAAGAGACAACGGCGAGCGCCTGTGTGGCGAGGGCACTCCTGCCCGCGAAATCTAAACCACGAGCACGAAATTCGAACTTCCAGAACTTGCCTAGGAAATCCCAAAAGGTCGAAGTCCAGGCGAACCGCTGATTGTTCGGCGCTGCCGGCATTTCGCGCGCACGAGTGCCCGCGCCACACAGGCAAACCCACACAGTCAACGGCAGAACAAGAAGATTCCAGCTTTGTCCATGTGACGGAAGCCGTCGGTGGCCAGGGCGGAGAGGACCATCAATGCTGCGTTGTAGCCCACGTGCGCCAGAAAGCTAGCACCCACCGACTTGGTCAGCGCCCGCACTGTTGTGAGAACTACGCCGACGAGGAAGATGATCAGCACGGCGCCCCAGGCGTAGCCGTATTGGACCATATGGATCAGGCCGAAGGGCAGGGCGGTAAGCAGAATTCCCCAGACGATTCCCAGCCGCCGCGCGATTACCGGGTAAAGGAATCCACGAAAGAAAAGTTCCTCCATTAGAGGTCCGAGAGTGACGGCCAAGGCTGCGGTCATATAGGCATCGGACGGTTGGGCGAAGAATTGATCGAAGGGCGTGCTCTTGGGCATGGGAAGAAAGCGTCCCAGGAGATCGAGGCCGAGCATGAGGACTCCGACGCCTATGAAGCTCGCTCCGGCGATGCCCGGCCAGTTCCAGCGAATGGCCTGCCCGAATCGGGCACGATATTTGCCTTCGACAAGCAGAATCATATAGAGCGCGACGGCTACGTACGTCAGCAATTCTGAAAGCAGCGCGAGTGACGGCTTCTGCGCCACTTCCAGCCAGCTCTCGTGCGGAAATACGAAGTGACGCGCTCCGAGTACGATGAGGAATTGTGTGAGAAAAAGCGTGAGCAGGGTGAGGCCGGCGATTTGCAGTACGTCCCAGCCGCTCCAGACTGGGTTCTCGCCTGCCTTCGGATCGGGTGTCGGCGGAGGCTCAACCGGCGCAAACGTGTCGGCGGTCGGCGGGACGCGAGGTTCCGGATCGCGATTCAGCGGCTGCGGATCGAACTGCGGGCTTTCAGGCGACGACAAGATTCCCTCAGGGGCTAAAGCCCGCATTCCTATTTGATGTGCGACGGCGCAGCGAGAAGCGGCGCCCCTTCAAAACGTTTCATGAACAAGATCTAAGCGCTCCGCTTCCCATTGCCGGCAAAATATCCTGTCAAAGCCTGGCCAGTGTACGACTTCTTCACGCGCGCTACCTGCTCGGGCGTGCCTTGGGCTACAATGCGGCCTCCTTCTTCGCCGCCTTCGGGGCCGAGGTCGATGATCCAGTCGGCGTTGCGAATCACGTCCAGATTGTGCTCGATGATGATGATCGAATTGCCCAGGTCGGTCAACCTGTGCAGCACCTCGAGCAACTTCTTCACGTCGTCGAAGTGCAGACCGGTTGTGGGTTCGTCCAGTAGGTAAAGAGTTTTGCCGGTCTGCCGCTTGCTCAATTCGCGGGCCAGCTTAATGCGCTGCGCCTCGCCACCGGAGAGCGTCACCGCAGATTGACCGAGATGAATGTAGCCGAGGCCGACGTCGACCAGCGTTTGCAGCTTTTGTTTTACCTGCGGAATATTTTCGAGAATGGGCAGTGCATCGGAGACCGGCATTTCGAGCAAGTCGGCGATGGAGTTACCCTTGTATTTCACCGCCAGCGTCTCGCGGTTGTAGCGGCGTCCCCCGCAGACCTCGCAGAGCACGTAGACATCGGGCAGAAAATTCATCTCGATGCGGCGCTGACCCTCTCCCTGGCAGGCTTCGCAGCGGCCGCCGGGGACGTTGAAGGAAAAGCGTCCGGCCTTGTAGCCGCGCTCGCGCGATTCAGGCAGCATGGCGTAGATATCGCGAATCGCTGTGAAAACGCCAGTGTAAGTTGCGGGATTCGAGCGCGGTGTGCGGCCGATGGGCGACTGATCGATGCGGATGACTTTGTCGATATTCTCCGCGCCAACGATTGCTTTATGCTCGCCAGATTTTTCGCGGGAGCGGTAAAGCTGGCGCGCGAGCGCGCGATAAACAATATCGTTGACCAGCGTGGATTTGCCTGAGCCGGAAACTCCGGTAACGACTGTCATCACGCCGAGCGGGAAAGTTACGTCCAGATTTTTGAGGTTGTTTTCTTTTGCGCCGAGAATGGTCAGTGCCGCACCGTTTGCCTGACGGCGCTCGGCCAACATGTCGATTTGCACTCTGCCGGAGATGTACGCGCCGGTGAGCGAGTTGGGCTCGCGCATGATCTCCGTGGGGGTGCCGTGTGCCACAAGGCCTCCGCCATGGCGCCCGGCGCCGGGGCCGAGGTCGATCACGTAGTCGGCACGGCGGATGGTTTCTTCGTCATGCTCGACCACCAGCACCGTGTTGCCCAGGTCGCGCAGGTTTTCGAGCGCCGTCAGTAGGCGGCCGTTGTCGCGATGGTGCAGACCGATCGAAGGTTCATCCAGCACATAGAGCACGCCGCGAAGTTTGGAGCCAATTTGCGTAGCGAGGCGAATGCGCTGACCTTCGCCGCCGGATAAAGTAGCTGCCGAGCGGTCGAGCGAAATGTAGTTCAGTCCAACGGCATTCAGAAACTGGAGACGCTCGACAACTTCGTGCATGACGCGGCCAGCGATCTTTTCTTCGCGGCCCGCGAGTTTGATGCTCTGCGCAACTTCCAGCACCCTCGAAATTGGAAGCCCCGTGAAATCAGCGATCGACATTCCGTTTACCTTAACTGCAAGGCTTTCCGGCCGCAGGCGCTTGCCGCCGCACGCTGGACATTTGGTCGCCGACATATGATCCATTAGCCAGTCGCGGTAGCCTTCCGAGGTCGACTCTTCGAGATTCTGCTTCAGGTATCCGAAGATGCCTTGGAAGCCGGTTTTGCCTCGGCCGGATTCGCCATTCAGTAGCAGATCCTGAATCTTCTCAGGGAATTTTTCGAAGGGCGTGTTCAGATCAATACCATGCGCCGCCGCCGTCACTTGCAAAGCGTGGATAAGTCCTTGCGACGCCGAACCTGGACCAAGTCCGCCGTCGAGAAGCGGCTTTGACCAGTCGGTGATGACTTTCGCAGGATCGAAATCGTAGCGACTGCCGAGGCCGTGGCACTCAGGACACGCTCCGTACATACTGTTGAAAGAAAATGAGCGCGGCTCGAGTTGGGGCACGCTGATTCCGCAATCAGGGCAGGCGAGCTTCTCGGAATAAAGAGTTTCTTCGCCACCCACTACGGCGACTTGGACCAGGCCGCCAGCCAGCTTCATCGCCAGACCCACTGACATCTCAAGACGGTGCTCGATGCCGGGCTTCACGAGAAGGCGGTCGATCACGACTTCGATGGTGTGGTTTTTGCGCTTGTCGAGATTGAGATCATCATCCAGGTTGACGATTTCGCCATCGACGCGGGCACGCGTGTAGCCGTGCTTGAGCAGTGTCTCCATCTCTTTTCTAAATTCGCCCTTTCGGCCGCGGACGATTGGCGCAAGCACCATTACACGGTCTTCGGGAGTGAGGGTCATCACGCGCTGAACGATTTGTTCGGCAGATTGGCGGCTGATGGGGCGCCCGCACCTGGGGCAGTGCGGAACGCCGATCGAGGCGAACAAGAGGCGAAGATAATCGTAGATTTCTGTAATGGTTCCGACCGTCGACCGCGGGCCGCGGCTAGTCGTTTTCTGCTCAATCGAGATCGACGGGCTGAGCCCGTCGATGGCATCGACATCCGGGCGCTCCATCTGATCAAGGAACTGGCGAGCGTAGGTGGAAAGCGTCTCCACGTAACGGCGCTGGCCCTCGGCGTAAATCGTGTCGAATGCTAGAGATGACTTGCCCGACCCGCTCAGGCCCGTTACCACGGTGAGAGTATTGCGGGGAATCTCCACGTCGATGTTCTTAAGGTTATGCTGGCGCGCCCCGCGCACCGAAATTTTCGTAATGGCCATCTAGTTTGGGGTCGATTGCCCTTCCGTAATGTCGACAGGTCTGCAGGGATGTCTGACAGTAGGTATGCGCAACTCTACTCCGTATCTTACTACGGCGCATCTGGATCGTCACTAGCGGCGGGCGTCAACGCAGGTAGATTGAAGAAACCGCATAGACGAAATTCAGGGTTGCGGCATCTGATTACTGCCAATTCGCAAAGGGTGGTTGATTGTGATTTCGTTATTCATGCCTCTGATTCTCTGCGTCACTGTAGCGCTTTCCGTTGGAATTGGCGTGATCGCGGCGTATGTGGCGGTGATCAGCATTCTGCAGGCTTGTGGCCGAGCGTCGCAGCCACGGCCCGTGGGAGCGCGTCCACGACTGGTTCTTGTGCCTACGCAGAACCATGCCAGCGGAGACTAAGAACACCGCCGCAAACCGGCTACAAATCTCCAGTTACCCGTAAGAGCAGGTCCGGGTTGTCGGTCTCGATCTACTTGGATTGCAGTTCAATTGGGTCCACGATGTTCATAGAACGCCCTGGTTGACTGCTTACTTGAATCTTGCGCCCATGCTTCAGGTAGGCTGCGATTATACCGGGCTGTGACCAGTCCAAGTCCCAACCGTTCTCGATTGCAAGCAGAGTGTAGGCACCGGGAACTACGCCATGCAAACTAAAAGTTCCATCAAGATCGCTTTGGTCTCGGCGGAAAAGATCACGGTTCATCTCCGGATCTTTCGGGACCAGAACTACCATGGCTCCGGAGAAGCCTTTGCCAGCTTTCTGCACCGTTCCTTCTACTTCCACATTGCCGCCCACCAGCGTCAGCGAAACTGACGCGGATGATCCCGCCGCTACGGTCAGGGTGTGACCTGAGACCTGACCGCCCTCAGCCACCATGTGCGCGATCGAATACCGCATCGCGGAACCCCGCACTACAATTTCGTAGGAACCTGGAGTAAGTTGCCAGAAATCCGTTTCCCCCTTGGGGTCGACAATTTGCAACTCTGTACGCATCCTATTTCCCGAACGCAAACCAACCGCTAGCCTAGGAAGCGTAGCTTCACCTGTCACTTGTACCGATACTTTCACTCTACCTAGAGCTTCCGCGTTTGATGTATCGATTTGCTCGCCGTCTTTGCTGAAGTCGACTCCGTTCAGTTGCTGCCAATTTTCTCCGGACGGGATCCGCACGTTGTAGCGTCCGGCGGGAACGCCTGTGATTTCTACCAGTCCTGGCGAAACCTCGCGGGCGCCGCTGTGCTGAACCGATGTGGAACCGTCGAAGGCTGGCTGCTGAAGCTGCGGGACAATGAATCCATTGTTGCCGTTGTCCGGCATATGAAAGAGAAGGCGTAGCGCTGGAACGGGATTCAAATGAATATCCACCTGCAGATGATCTCCGCCGCGGATCGGGATCGGCGTTGCGCTATCAGCATCCGTTACGTCCGCATAGAACGTGACCGGATAGGCGACATCCAAAGATCGATCAACATTATTGACTTGCCCTTGGGATTCAGATTCTCCGGGCTGAAGATTAGGATAAACGGCGTACCAGGGACTAGCATCCGCTGACAGGAAGTAAGTGCCGGGCTGCAGCGGCGTAATCTCGTAGGTTCCCTGATCGTTCGTCTGCGTGCCGCGAGACTGGCGAATACGATCCCCGCCTCCGCTGTGATCGTCGTAATACAGCATCACCGTCGCATGGCGAACCGGCTCGCCAACTTCATCCAGGACCTTTCCCGTGATTACCGCGTTAGGCGCAAGCCGCAGTATTAGGGTTTCGGTGTCGAGACCAGCGCCGGTCACAATCGCGGTAGAGAACTGATCGTGCTGATCGTAGGAGGCGGTAATGAATCCGCGCTTCGCTCCCGCCTGCGAATATTTCCCAGGAGGCAGTCCGTTAAACTCAAATTTGCCGTCGTCGGAAGTGACGACGGATTGAAATTTTTGCTGGTTCTTCGCATCGCGTATGGTTATCCGTGCACCGCCAAGCGGATGCCCGTCGGCGTTGCTTAACACGGTTCCAGCGATTCTGTATGCGCCCCCAGAGATTATTGTTGGAGGAGCGTCCGCAACCTGGGTGGCGGCCCATGCTTGTGCTCCAAACAGACACAGAGCCATCATCGCCGCGAGCCAGCGGATCGAAATCGAACAAGCGATCATGTTTACTCGCTACCGGGCACGATCTGCAATTGCACGGTCGCTTTCTGGCCGGAAGACAGGTGGACAACCTGGCCCTTCGAGTCGTACGCTCGCATGGCTTCGGCGTCGCGATAAGGAAGATTCGGTTGGCGGCTCTTGAACGCCATTACACGATAAGTCCCGGGCGCCATGGTCTGAGAACTGAATTTTCCGTCAGAAGGCGAAATGCCAAGCTGTTGAAATTGCCCTGGACTATCCGGCAACGGAACGCAATATACCCAGGCTGGCGGAGTCCAAAGCCTGCCATTGGCAGTTCCGTTGGTCGGCGGCGCCTCAACAGCAACCCCTGAAACTGTTCCTTCGATTTCGGCGCCATCGTCGCGCATCGTGATTTCAATCGGCGTGCTCGACCCCGGCCCGACAACCAAAGGCTGATGCAACAGATCAATGCTGCCCATGCTTGCAGCCGCCACGTAGCCGCGGGAAGTACTTAGCCGCAGCCAGTAGCGCCCCGGAGGCAGGCTTTCGATGACCAATGAATCATTGTTTGGCCTTGCAGGCTCACGAGAGAATCTGCCTCTGCGGGGCTCGAAGTCATCCGCAGTTTCAAGGCTGACGTTCAGATAGGTTCGTGGTCCATGAAAAGTGAAGGTGCCGTGTCCGTTGCTCCGAGAGAGGGAGGGGTTCCCATCGGTTGACGTGAATTCTTCCTTTACATTCACATTGAGCGAACCGTCTCGAACCAGCGTCATGCTGGGGCCTTCCGCCAGGGACCCGGCGACTGCAAGGTTCACCGCCCCAGTCGCCGAGTTCTGCGCAAAGGTCGACGCTTCGACCAGATAATCTCCATTTGGCAAACTCCCCTCGATCCTCTGTTTTTCCGGGTTGTAGCCGAGTGAATATCCAGGTCCGCGATGCCCTTGCGGCGATACCGTGATATTGATTCCGCCGTTCAGGACCGCATTGGCGACCGGAATTCTCACTGGATAATATGGCTGTCGGACCGGGGAAAGGTCCGCCTGAAAGGTTTGCCCGGCCGTGAGCTGAATCGTGCTGGCCGCGGCAAAATCGGTTGCGCTTGGATAATAGACCGGAGGAAACCCGTAGAGCTGACCGCCGGGAGGCGTGACGATGGGATCGTTGTCCATCAACTCGTTGGTCAGCAACTTATAAGCGCCGGGCGGCAGATCGGCAAAGCGGAACTCTCCGTTTGAATTCGCCCTCACTGAGGCTCCTTGAACCCAACGTGCCATTCCGTCGCGCACTTGCCTCGAGAATATCTGCAAATTAATGCCGGAGGCCCCGTCGCCCGCGGAAAGCGTCACTCTGCCCCTGATCAAGGCCTCGGGCATGAGAGAAATCGTGAGTTCGGTACCGGGAGACGCCTCGACTTGCCTGTTCTCGCTCGGATCGTCTAGAAAACCTGGCTTGCGGGCGCTCAGCCAAGAGGGGCTGCCGGCGCCGCCGGCAGGCCAAGCGAATTCAAAATGCCCCTCGCTATCAGTGAGGGTCGCGAAGCGATTGTCGGCGGAATAAACAAGAGCACGACCGATGGGATCGTGGGTGACAGCGTTGATCACCGTTCCGTGAACACTGTTGTGTCCGGTATCAGATTCCTGGATTTGAGCGGAAACCTGTTTTGCGAAGATGCAACTCGCCGCAACCAGCGAGATTAGAACGAGGTTCCTGAGTTGAAGGATCTGCGTAACGCAGTGCAACCGAGGTTGGCGCTGCACCGCAGGGTCGTGGGCATTTCGCAAGAAAATCACTGCTGCGCTATGTTCCTCGTGAAGGCGACGGTTTCTTAAAGAACGCCGTCTCGGCCAACCATTTGACTTCTTTTTCCCGATTCCGTCAATCACCGGGCCCAGTCGTTGCAATGTGCGTGGGACGCGACCTCGTGTTAGCATTTTGGAAGCTGCTCTTCTTCCCGGCGGAACGCGCATGAGCCGCACTCGTTCCATTCCGATTTGGCTGCTTCCTGGGATCGTTCTGGGCGTTCTTCTGTGCACATCTGCTCCTGCGGCCGAGCCGTCTCCGTGGCTTGAAATTCACTCGACGCATTTCACGGTCATCACCGACGCTGGCGAAAAGAGAGGAAGGGAGGTCGCCGTGCGTTTTGAGGAGATGCGAGCTGTCTTTACTACGCTGGTGATGAAGGAGCGGCTGAACGAGCCGTTGCCGCTGACCATTCTCGCCTTCAAGAGCGACAAGAGCTACTATCAGCACGCGCCGCTGCGGCAGGGGCAGCCCGTCGGCGCTCCCGGCTTTTTTGTTCCCGGTGAAGACCAGAACTTTATCGTCCTCAACTTGTTCGAACCAGAACCCTGGCGCGCCGTCGCGCATGACTTCGCTCAAATGCTTCTGAACTATAACTATCCTCCGGTGCAGGGATGGTTCGATGAAGGCCTGGCCGAATATTTCAGCTCGATCCGCGTCGACGACAAGCGAATCGAAATCGGCGGCGACCCCGAGCTCACCTCCACTTTCACCGAAGACGCGCTGCAGGATCAACACGACCTGCGAAATGCGCCGAAGTCGTTCACTGAGTTGCTTAGCGGCCAGGTCTGGCTTGCACTGCCCGATCTGCTCACGATGAAGCATGACACCTCAACTTACGGCGAGGGAACGCGCCACACGCTGTTCTACGCGCAGTCGTGGATGACGGTGCATTACCTGCTCCACGAGAAAAAACTGCCGGAGACAGGAACTTATTTTGACTTGGTCATGAACCAGCATGTGCCGGTGGAAGAAGCTATCCAGAAGGCTTACGGCGTGACGCCCGCTCAGTTTGACCAGGCAGTGAAAGATTATTTCCACTCGCTGACGCCGCTGTTTACGGCGCTGGACAGCTCCCGGCAGGCCGGCTCCCAAAGCTATGCGCCGCAGGTTTATCAGTTCCCCGAACTTGTGGGACCTAATGACAGTGCGATTACAACCAGGACTCTGCCCGAAGCCGATGCACGCGCTGTAGCGGCTGAGATCGAGGCGAGAATTCCTGATCGCCGCGAAGCCGGGCTGCAGGAATTGGAGAAGCTGGCCACTACCCCGGATCCAGCGGCTGCTGCCAAAGCATCCGCAAATAAAAGTACTAAGAAAGAAAGCAAGAAAGACAACGCGGACGACGCGCCGCTGGTGGCTGCGACTGGCAACGAGATCGCCCACCGCGCTCTGGCCTGGGACCACGTGCAGCGCGGCGAGTTTGATGCCGCGCTCGAAGAACTCGGCGACGCTGCCGCGCTTAACCCGCGCGATATGTGGATCCGCTACTACCTTTCGGTGTTGAAGTACCGCGTGTCGCAGGCCAGGAAAAGCGATATCCAGGGCCTGCCGAACATGTTGCAGGATCTGCGAGCCGTGATCGAATGGTATCCGCAATTTGCATCTGCTTATGACCTGTCGGCAATGGCGCGCATGGAAGGTGGTGGACCGGCCGCGGCACTGCAAGCGGAACGCGCCGCTGTACAACTGAGTCCGCGCAACCAACGGTATGTTTATCATCTGGCGCAAATCTACGAGTCCGACAAAAAGTGGGACGCGGCGCGAGCCTTGCTGGAGCGGCTTCAGAGCAGCAGCAATGTGCAGATCGCCGCCGAGGCTCGCGAGGGGCTGGAACAACTCTCGACTGAGCAGAAATACGGAGTCTCCGCGGCTACTGCAGCTTTGACCAGGAAGCTTTCGAGCCAGAGTTCTCCATTTGACGTGCTGGAGCAGGACGCCGCGAAGCGCGCCGCTGCGGCGCAGGCAACACAATCCTCGGGCACAGCGGACAAGCGGCCGGCAAAGTTTTTTCAAGGCCGGCTCCTGGGGGTGGACTGCTCGCAGTCGCCGGCCGCAGTTCTCACCGTGGCCTCTGGCGGAACAGTTTTGAAACTGCGCACCGCCGACTACAAGTCGCTGCTGCTGATCGGAGCCGACACGTTCTCCTGCGCGTGGAATGATCGCTCGGTCTCGGTGAACTACAGGCCCGGCGGACTGTCAGATGGCGACTTGGTGTCAATGGAAGTGCGGTAAGTTAGCCCGGTGTGGATTTCTGCTTGAAATAATCTTGCGTGCGCCCTCTGGGAAGACTTTGGCTGGGCGCGGAATTTCGTTCTATTGAATGGCCGGGGGCATACCTGACATTTTAGACCGGGCGGCAATCGAAGGCGGCAACTCCTTACACGGAGTGGTGGGAAGCAAATAGTGACTACGCAGGAGCCGGCCCAAACCAAACTCGCCGGCACCCCAAGTCCTTTGTTTCACGGACTTTGATATCTAAGCCCTTTGACATCTCCGGATTTTGCGGAGAATTTCTTGCTAACTCGATGACTCCAAAGATATGGGGGAGGGGATACCCTGAATGGGGTACAGACCCCACAAATCGCGTGCGAATCGACGCGACTAAAGCCAGCCCCATGTTCAGTCGTCACATAGAAACGGTCGGATTCTATGTTACCTGTCCAGAATGCCTGGCCGACTTCGACGCTACTACGGCGGCGGATACCTGCACTTTATTACCACCAGTTGCTATCAGCGGCGCAAACTGCTTGACAGCGGTAAGAATCGCGACCTGTTTCTGCAAGCGCTGGAGCGCGTGCGACGCAACTATCATTTTGTGGTCGTGGGCTACGTGGTGATGCCCGAGCATGTGCATCTGCTGCTCGGCGAACCGGAGCGGGGCAACCCATCGGTGGTGATGCAGGCGCTCAAAGAGGGCTTCGCACGGCGTCTGTTGCGGAACCTCCGCTCGAACGCCAATCCCCGGCAAGCCTCATTGTGGAGCGCGCCGTTAGAGCAAGGGCACATCTGGCAGCGGCGCTTGTACGATTTCGTAGTATTTAGCGATAAGAAACGGGTGGAAAAATTGCGCTATATGCACCGCAATCCTGTAAAGCGTGGGCTGGTACTCGAACCCCAACAATGGACCTGGAGTAGCTTCCGCAACTATGCGGAGGGAGAACAAGGCCCAGTGCTGGTGAACGAAACCAGGAGGGCCGAGTTGCGCATAAGGGGAGTCGCCTGAGGCTATCGTCTGGAGTGTTCACCCTTCGAAAACCACGAAGGGTGAGGCAGCCTCGGTCGTGGGGCCCACCCTTCGCCTTGGCTCAAGGCACATTGAATTTCTCCCTCCTTGAAACGCCGCGACGGTGAGAACCACAGCGTAACGAGCCGATGTTTGCAGCCTGTCCTTTTTCTCAGGCCCTTTTGAGCAAGCGTGTGAGCCAGACTAAGACTACAGCGCCAATGAATGCGACAATGATGGAGCCGATCATGCCGCCGCCGGGCCAGATTCCCAGAAGGCCGAAGATCCAGCCGCCCAAGACGCCGCCGAGGATACCGAGGATGATATCAACGATTACGCCGTAGCCACCGCCCTTCATAACCGTGCCAGCAAGCCAGCCCGCAATTAGCCCAACCACGATCCATGCGAGAAACCCCATGCTGAGCCTCCTTGGTCCGCCTTAAAGCGGGTCGAGCGAAATGTACACCTAGCCGCGTAAATGCTCAAGGTAGAACGTAGGCAGCGGGCCAATTCTCCTAGTACCAGCGAACGTAGAGCCAAGGAGAACGAGTTCGGGGACCGAGCGACCCCTTCCCGATCAAGGTCAAAATCGAGGGCGACGGACAAGAGTGTCCGTCCCACAGGATCAAGGTCTCCCACGCGTTCGAGTTCGCTCACGGCGGGCCTTCTCGTGAAAGACGAGAGAAAGGGGCAGCCGGCAAACATAAAGTCAAATTCCCCACCCTAGTCGCAAAGACCGCCACTAAGGATGGGGCACCCGTGGCCCAGGGGTCCTTCGACTGCGTTGGCCTTCGCTCCGCGAATGCTAACTCCGCTCAGGATGACACTTTATATTTGATCTCCACCAGCCCCTACGATGACACTTCATTTGACCTCGAGCAACCCCTAATTGGGAAACCCTCCCGATGGGGTGGGAGTCTTAGGCAGAGATAAATCGGAAGTCGAATTGCAATTTCTTAAAAGACAGTGGTCAGACGTGCTGAAACGGGGGGCAAATGACTGTCGAACGACGAGGTTCCTCCCGCCTCCGAGGGCGCTGAGGCGCCGCTGTTACTACTGACCGAGGCGCGGTAAGTCCTGGCAGGCTTGCAACGCTGAGTCGGTCCAGCGAACCGGACTTCAAGGACTTGTTCCGAGCTGTGCCAGGGTTGTACCTGGTCCTCCGACCTGATCTTACGATTATGGAAGCGAGTGACAGCTATCTTCATGCAACCATGACATGGCGGGATGAGATCAAGGGGATGTCGAGTCTTCGATGTGTTTCCTGACAATCCGAGCGAGCCCAGGTCAGACGGCGTTCGCAATCTCCATGCCTCGCTGGTGCGCGTACAGAACAATAGCCGCCCAGACCACCTTTTTGCCAGCAAACTTTAGCTGCCGGAGATCGTCTCTTCATCGGAGCGGCACAACTGAAGTCGGGCCCTTTCCGATCGAGGTCAAAATCAAAGTCAAAAGCGACGGACAAGAGTGTCCTTTTCGGCTACGCTCAGGCGAGGCTTCCTTGTGAAAGACGCGAGAAATGGGACAGGCAGCGAACATGAAGTCAAATTCCCCACCCTAGTCGCAAAGACCGCCACTGAGGATGGGGCGCCGGGATCCTTCGGCTGCGCTCAGGGTGACACTTCATTTGATCTCCACCAGCCCTAATAAGAAACCCTCCCGATAGGGGCGGGAGGGTGGAGAATCGTAGAACCAGCAAGTTTAGGCGCGGACGACGTTGCCGGCCTGAAAGCCTTTGGGGCCTTTGAGTAGATCAAACTCCACGGTCTCACCCTCGTTGAGCGAGCGGTAGCCGTTCTCCTGAATCGCGGAGAAGTGTACGAAAACGTCCTCTCCCGTGGAGCGCTGGATGAAACCATATCCCTTCGCCCCGTTGAACCACTTCACTGTTCCCTTCTCTCTCACAGAAAAACTCCTTTCCCTTAATCATTAAGAATTAATTCCCCGGATTCCTGTATCGTTGCTCCGCGTGAATGGAGCGCCCCCTCAAGAAACCTGGTGAACCTCGGTTGAGCGTCTCTGCGCCAGAGAAATTGCCCCAAAGCAAAAGACTCCTCGTTCAACGGCGCATAAAGAAAATGCGGCGCAAAACTTCGGAGCCCGATCATCGGCGCTGATTTCTACAGCCCGGCTCAAGACATCAACCTGCCTTACGAACTCATGTCCCGACATTCATCGGTTATGCGCCACAGATAATAAGGAGTATTAAATCGTTTCGCAAGAAAAATTAGCGTCCAGGACACAAAAATAACCGCCGGTCACAGTTCAAAGCTTTAACGGAGTATAAGAAACGCTATACTCGAGTATAGGAACGTTCGTGCAGCATGAACGTGGAGGCTACCCGCAACCCTTTGATAGGATTGGATGAAGGCCATGCGCGATCCAGCCACAGCTACCGTTCAGCAGCCTGCCGGGGACGTTCCAAGCCCTCCGAGGCGACGACCGCGGGCCCAGTCGTCCAACTTGGCGGTTTCCACCGCGAAATACCTCCTGCGCACTGATGTGCACACTTTTGCCTTCTCCGTTGCCGCTAACTCGATCCTCTCGTTTTTTCCGTTTGTCGTGCTGGTGATGACACTGGTCCGGCGAGTTTTTCACTCGCGCGTGATGTATGAGGTGGTGGTTGAGTTGCTGCGCGACTACCTTCCCGCCGGCCAGGAATTTGTCATCCGCAACCTGAACGCGGTGGTGGATACGCGGCACCGCGTGCAAGTGCTGTCGCTGATCATCTTGCTGGTGACGTCGTCCAGCGTATTTATGCCGTTGGAGGTCGCGCTTAACCGCATCTGGCGCTTTCCGAATAACCGGTCGTATCTCGGAAATCAGTTAATCTCGCTGGGATTGGCTTTCGGGTGCGGAGTACTGGCTCTGCTTTCGATTGCCATGACCGCGGGGAACGTGGCTCTGATGGGATTTCTGCTGCGCGGCCACGGCAGCGCGTTTATTCGGGTGGTGGGATTTGCCGGGATGAAGGTCTTCGCCATCGCCGCCAGCATTGCTATCTTCTTCCTCATCTACTGGGTGCTGCCTAACGGCAAAGTTCCGGCGCGCGTTGTGCTTCCGACTGCAGTCATCATGGGACTGCTTTCGGAAGCGCTGAAATACGGTTACATTTTAGCCCTGCCCTGGCTCAATTTCGGCGAAGTCTATGGACCGTTCGCGCTGTCTGTGAGCCTGATGTTCTGGGCCTTTCTGACCGGACTGCTGCTGCTTGCCGGCGCAAACCTCAGTGCGCAAGAGCATCTTGGGCGAGGGCGGTAGCCGGAGTTTATTCCGGAGGAATCCGAGGTTTGCGCTCCGGGATGATGGCGCCGTCTCTCATAGTTACGATTCTCCCGGGCGGAACTATGCCGCGCTAATTCAAAGTGGGAAAGTCTGACGTAATTCACAGGCGCATTGTGACATCCGTCAGCGCATCGTTCCTGGCGGCCAGCTGGGATCGGCTCGGTTTCCCCAGATTCCTCCGAGCAGACATTCATTTACAGGTGATGGCTATGGCCAGGGGTTGCTGGCGTCTGCTCGCCGCTTTTTTGCTGATTCTCGTTACCGCCCTTCTGCGTGGGCAGGATACTGCCACGGATCGCGCTCGCGTTCAGGCGCCGAACCCGGAATTGCTGCGCTACGCTCCCATAGGCGAGCAGGAATGGATTCCTCGGTTTCCGGAGCGCGAACCGGCAGTCGGTTATCCGGTTGGTCGTTATCCGATTGTTTCTGGCCCGATCGTTTCTGGTCCGATTGTTTCGGGTCCGATCGGTTTCCCGGAATCGTTCAGGCCGCTGGAATTATTTTCTCAGGCAGTGTCGCTTCGATTGCGCGTGCACCGTCGGCCCAAGGGCCTGTCTCCACTGCCGTCACGTTCAAAGTTGAACATGCCATGCGTGGCGCCTCAATCGGTGAAAAGCTGACCATTCACGAGTGGGCTGGCCTATGGACTCGCGGCGAGCGTTACCGCGTGGGCGAGCGGGTGCTGCTGTTTCTGTATTCGCCGAGCCGACTGGGGCTTACAAGTCCAGTGGCCGGAGCCATTGGCAGATTTGCGATCGATTCCGAAGGCAAAATCGTACTGGCCCCGTAGCACGTTCACATTTTGGCAACGGATCCCATTATCGGTGGGAAAACCGCTATTCCTTATGCTGACTTCGCCCTGGCCATGCGGCGTTTCAGCCGGGAGGAGTGAGCGAGCCGTGACCATGCAAAGAAGCTTGATCTGCGCCGGGCGTGTCCTCTTACGGCTGGCGACAGCCATGGCGCTCGTCGTTGTTTTTGTTTTTACCGGTCTCGCCGGCGCCGGCGGCCCCAAATATGTTGCGGGTTCAAGCTATTTCAACCCGTCAACCATGGGGCAGCCTCTTACCGTGGTCACTGGGGCAGGTCAACTACCACAAGCCAATCGCACGCGTTCGGTGACCGTTACCGCCCTCAATGAGACGGGCGCGCCCAGCGAATCGAAAGCCGCCCCCGTTATTGGCATTTGGACTCTGGGCGATCCGCCTGGCACGCCTCCGCCAGCATTCACGACGGCTCCATTTAATTCGGAAACATTTGGCATGAGCCGCCTCGACGCGCAAATCCTCAGTTCGAGCAGCTTCATCATTGGCATCGCCGATCTGCGCGGAGACGGACGTCCCGATTACGACTACCACGCGCACGTGCTTTACTCAGACTCTGTGAACCCGCCGCGAATAAGGGTTGATGGCGGCGCGGTCGCGTTGCAGGGTATCGGCTTTGCACCTGGACTTACCGTATCGGTAGGCAGCGTGAATGTGTCACTGCTGGCAACTAATCCCAGCCAGATGCTGGCGGCCATTCCCGCGCAAATTGATGGCGCGCAAACCATCACGGTGACCGATCCGGTGAGCGGCGCATTTTCCATCATGACGAATGCACTCACCTTTGGAGCAGACGCTATCGACAAGCTTGTTTTGTTACAGGGAGTGAACCCTACTACGCCTGTAGGAACTCAAGCCACAAATCCCGTAATCGTACGGGTGGTCGCTTCCGACGGAATCACTCCTGTCAACGGAGCAACCGTTGTTGGGTCCACCACGCACGGCGCTGCGCTCTCGGCTTGCGGGGCGCGACTACTTGTTCGGCGATCAGCGATGAAAGCGGAACAGCTTCCACCGGTGTTACTCCTGGCGTTACGGGAAATGCAATCATCATGGCAATGCTTGCCCCCGCTGTCTATAGCCCAGCCCAGTCAGTGAATACAACCATGACGGCGACCTCAACGTCTTTGGATATTGGAGTCACCACCCCTTACCTCTGGATTGCCCAAGGAGCGTCGTTGAGTGTCCCGCTCGTAGCACGAGTGGTAAGCCTGGGCGTGCCGAAGAACGGTGCCACAGTAAACTTCTTCATCGACTTGGGATCCGGATTGCTCAGTTCCTCCAGTGCGGTGACAAACGGCAGCGGATATGCGACGGTTACGCTTACCTGACAAACTTCACTGCCAACGTGCAACTTCGCGCTTGCGTAGCGCCGGCAAACAATCCTTGCCAAACCATATATGGGAATGCCGTGACTCCGGCAATGCTCAAGCTGCAAGCTGTGACCGGATCGGACCAGATAATAGCGGGAACAGCTTTTCAGCCACTGACGGTCCGCGTGACAGACTCCTCTACGCCGCCGAATCCTGTACTCGCTGCGAGCGTATTGTTTCAGGACACGGTGCTGCGTCCTGCGGCAAACGATTTAACGCTCGCACCTGGCGACTCCGCAGCAATGCCGGTGATTCTAAGCTCCACCCAGGTCAGCATGCCGAGCAATGGAAACGGCTTAGCCAGTTTTATCCCTTCGGTGGGATCATTCAGCGGAACGCTGGAGATTGAGATTCAAGTCTCGGCCGGAGCCACCGCCGCGTTGCAGGACGTGTTGGAGATCTTTCCGGAGAGCGTGAGTGGGGACACATCTCCAGGCGCAAGTGGACCATGGCATGGAAATGTTCCTGATCCACGAGGTAGTCCGCCGCGTACGCCGCGGGCCGATGAGTACTAAGAACCGAGAGTTGAAATGCGGCAGAAGCCTTCGCGAGCCTGCGAGCTTCGCTCGGTCGGACAGCCGAGGGCGGCTGTCCCTGCATGACCTGTGTCGAAATAAGAAAGGTCGAAAGCTGTAGGCAGCTCTACAGTCCGCTCATTGAAAGGTGCCCTATTGCACGTGAAATAATCTTTCCAGCAAGAAGAACATCCCGGCTCCCACAAAAACCAGCAACGCCATTTTCATGGCCGGCTCCTTATTTACCTCCGGAACCAAATCGGAAGCGGCGACGTAAATCGTTACCCCCGCCGAAAGCGGCAGCCCCGCGCTCACATGATGACGAAACAACGCCATCGTCAAAACCCCCGCCAAGGTTGCTCCTCCCAGAACCATGGACGCTCCCCACGCCGTCCCCCGGCTTCGCCCGCTGGCCAGCATCACCGAACTCACTGTGAAGCCCTCTGGAATCTTATGCAGGAAGACCGCCAAAAAAATGAGCCAGCCCAAAGCGTTGGAAACCAGAAATCCAGAGGCGATGGCGATGCCGTCGAAAAATGTGTGGATGATCAATCCAAACAATACCGGGTATCCCTTGTGGGAGTGCATGAACTCGCTCGCATGCGTCTCCTCACCAAAGTGAAAGTGTGGCGTGACCGTGTGCTCGAAAAAATGGATGATCAGATAGCCCAGCAGAATCAGAAAAGCCGCGCCCCTGCCACGCAACTCCAAACTCTCCGGCACCATCTCCATCAGTGCCGTAGCCAACATGAACCCCGCGCCGAGAGCAACGAAATAGCGCAGATATCGCCGCTCCCAATGGCGTTGCACAATAATTGCTCCGCCAAAAACATTAGCGGCGGCAGCTGTGAGTCCGAGCAAAATGCTTATGAGAATTGCGCTCATTGGCAGTTCGCGAGGATGATATCAGTTCTCATCCCGAATGCCTTATATGCATCACGTCCCCATCCTGCACAATGTAATCCTTGCCCTCCAGCCGCAGCGTGCCTTTGGCGCGGGCGTTGGCTTCGGACCCGGCATCCAGCAACTGATCCCAGCGAATGGTCTCAGCGCGGATGAAATGTTTTTCCAGATCGGAGTGGATCGCTCCCGCCGCTTCTTGCGCGCGCGAATGCGCCGGAACCTGCCAGGCGCGGCACTCATCTTCGCCGGCGGTGAAAAATGAAATCAGCCCGAGCAGTTTATACGTCGTCCGAATCAGTCGTACCAGCCCGCTTTCCGTGAGCCCGTAGCTGGAAAGAAATTCGGCGGCATCCGCATCGCTCATCTCCGCCAGTTCCGCTTCAACCTTGCCACAGATCGCGGTAGCCGCGGCATTCGGCTTCGCGGCAATTTCCGTGAGCTTATACTTGCTCACGGCCTCTTCCAGTTCCTTCCCCAATTCAGTCGATTCGCCGATGTTGAGCACATAAAAGATTGGCTTCTCGCTCAGAAACATGAAGCCCTTGATGCGCTTCTTTTCCTCAGCCGTCAGCTGCATTTCTCGCAGCGGTTTGTCCGATTCCACTTGCGCCTTCGCGCGCTTCAGCAGCTCGAATTCTTTTTCCAGCTCCGGCGTTTTCATCTTCTTGAGATCTTTCTCCAGCCGTTCCAGCCGTTTCTCGATTTGGCCCAGATCACTGACCAGCAGATCGAATTCCACGTTCTTAATATCACGCAGCGGATCGATCTCGCCGGTGTGCGGCACTGAAGGATCGTCAAACACCCGGACTACATGCGCCAGCGCATCCACATTGCGCAGATGCGCCGCATACGCGCTGTCTTTCAGCGCCTCTTGCCCGATCGCGCCCACGTCGACATACTCCACCGAGGTGTGGGTGAGCTTCTTCGGGTTGTAAAGCGCAGCCAACCGGTCAAGCCGGTCGTCCGGCACTTTGGCGACGCCGATGTGCGCCTCGCGAGGATTAGCCCGCGCCTGATCGGACAGATGCGCCTTGGTCAAAATGCGAAACAGAGATGTCTTGCCCACCTGAGGCAGGCCAATAATGCCGGTTCTCATAGGAATCTCTTAGCTGTTAGCTCTTGGCTTTTAGCTGATGCGCCGCCGACGCCAGTTCAGAGGAGATCGCACTGCATGCTTCAGCAACCGTCGCACAACATTTCAGAATAAACGAAGAAGCCGAGATTGCCCAATAGGAAGGGGAGCAACACTCGTGTAGCGACAGCCGCCTCGGCTGTCCAAGCCTGGGCGGAGCCCGGCGAACAGGCACCGGGACTTCTCGTACCCTAGCGCAATCCGACTTGTTGTGCCGTCAAATAGATCACCACCAACCCAAGGAACAGCACCGCGCCTTCCACGCGCGTTGACCAAATATGCAACGCATCGAATTGAACCCGTTCGGGATTGTCGATGGGCACGGCACTTACCTCGCCCAACGATGCCCGTAACGTATCCATCCGTGGAATGATGCCGAACTGCGAGACGAGGGTGAGCGCGAGCATCAGGCACAAAAGCACGTGTCGCGGAGCGAAAACATGAAGAGTCCCATCGACAAGGCGGCTGTAAAACAAGGAACTCGCCAGATAGACAATTCCAGAGACAATGGCGATCCAGTGGAGCTTATTCAGAGCACGTCCGACCACGTTGCCGGCAAGATGAGTCGTTGGCAAAACGGAAAACGCTGTGGGAGCGAGGACCAAAGCAAAAAAGATGAGCCCGCCGATCCAGCACACAAGCGACAGCAGCATGAGAAAACGCAGAAAGGACATAGCGGAGAATTATATCCTCGCGCTGAGAACCCAGAACTGGAACTGAGAACTGCCCTCCTACACCGGCACTGGCACATTCTCCACAATTTCGCGCAGCACCTGATCCGCCTGGTCCGATTTTTTCAGTGTCGAAGCATACCCGCCGTTGACGACCACGCGATGCGCGAACACCGGCACAGCCAGCGGCTTGAAATCTTCCGGAGTGCAAAAGCCGCGGCCATCAAGAAACGCCATCGCCTGAGCCGCGCGGTAAAGCGCCTGTGCCCCACGCGGCGAAACTCCCAGCGACAAATATTCCGACTTGCGGGTTCGCCGCACGATTTCCAAAGCGTAGCTCACCAGAGATTCATCCACACGAATATGCCGGACGGCCTCCTGCATCTCGAGCACATCCGCACCCGTAAGCACGGGCTGCATATCCTGCAACCGCTCCGCCCCGGCTTCCGAGCGCAAGATCTCCCGCTCCGCGGCCGCCTCGGGATATCCCATCCTTACCCGCATCAAAAACCGGTCCAACTGCGACTCCGGCAGCGGATAAGTCCCATGATGTTCCACTGGATTCTGCGTCGCGATCACCAGAAACGGCTGCGGCAATTCGTAAGAATGCGCGTCCACTGTGACTTGACCTTCGTTCATCGCCTCCAGCAGCGCCGATTGCGTCTTCGGCGTCGTCCGGTTTATCTCATCGGCCAACAAAACGTTGGTAAACACCGGCCCGCGCTTGAACTCAAATTCCTGCTCCAGCGCGGAATAAACGGAAATCCCCAAGACATCGGAAGGCAGCATGTCACTGGTAAACTGCACGCGCTGAAACGTGCAATCGATGGCGCGGGCGAGAGCCTGTCCCAACGTGGTTTTCCCGACGCCTGGAACGCCCTCAATCAGCAAATGCCCGCGCGCGAAAATGCTGACCAGTGCCAACCGCACCACATCGTCCTTGCCACGAATCACGCGGCGGAGTTGCTTTTCCAGTTCGGCAGCTTTGTGGGATACAGCGATCGCACTCTCAGGAGACATTATTTGAATTTTACTATCAGCTGCAGTAGTGGCCGAGTTACCGATGTCACGGGGCTTTCGGCTCACTTGCCCAAACATGTCATCCCGAGCGAAGCGAGGGATCCTGGTTTCCGCGCCATCACTAATTCAGAACGCGAGCCCGAATCGTTCTTGCGGCCCGAATCATGCAGTGAATCGATCCAGAAGCGAGCAGCTAGAAGCGCCTTTACTGGATGAACTCCGCCGGCCTGCCCGTCAGCCGCTCAATCCGTTTCGCAATCGGCGGATGCGTTGAAAACAGATTCGCAAAATTCATCCCCAGCAGCGGCTGGATAATAAACAAATGTGCCGTCGAAGGCGAAGCCAGCAAAGGCACCCGTTGCGAGGAAGTATCCAGTTTCTGCAGCGCGCTGGCCAGCGCATAAGGATTCCCAGTAAAGTGCGCCCCCGTAGCGTCAGCTTGATACTCGCGCGATCTCGACACCGCCAGCTGAATCAGGCTCGCAGCGATCGGAGCCACAATCAGCATCACCAGCGCTCCCAGTCCGCCGCCGCGCCGCTCGTCGCGATCGCCACCGAAGCCGCCAAAAATCATCGCCCAGCGTCCCATGCTGGCGAGCATGGTGATTGCTCCCGCAATCGTCGCCGCCACCGAACTAATAAGGATGTCGCGGTTGCGCACATGCCCCAGCTCGTGTGCCAAAACGCCTTCCATTTCCTCATCGTTCAGCAGGCCGAGAATTCCGTGCGTCACGGCGACCGACGCGTGTTGCGGATTGCGTCCCGTGGCAAAAGCGTTCGGCGACTCGGTCGGAATCACGTAGATCTTCGGCATCGGGATCCCGATCTTCTGGGTCAGCCGCTCCACAATCTCGTAAGCGCGCGGCAGTTCCTCGCGCGTCACCGGCTTCGCGCGATACATGGCCAGCGCAATCTTGTCGGAGAAGAAATACGCGACGAAGTTCATCACCGCGGCAAACGCCAGCGCCAGCATCATCCCACTCTGCCCGCCAAAGTACTGGCCAATGAACATCAGCAACAGCGTCAGCGCCGTCAGCAGAAACGCGGTCTTAAATGTGTTTCCCATAAAATTGTCATCAAGCCTGTCATCCTGAGGTCGCTTCTTCTGCGACCGAAGGATCTGAGGAGACACCGCGCCGCGACGCATTCTTTGCGTCGCAATAAGCGCGAGGCGACCGTCCTTATTCGGCTCGCTTCCTTATTGGATGTTACGCCTTGCGCCGAGATGCAGTTCGGTGGTTTCGGCAGAATTGCGAACTATTGACAGATACCTCCCTCGATGTATTGCAATGGCTTGCCGGCAAGGTCTATAAAACAAATAACTTACATCGGGATTAAGCTTTCGCCTCCTTCCCGAGACGTATCACCTTTTGGGGAAACGGCGAATGAATCTCAAGTTGAGGCACAAGGTTGGATGTCACAAAAGGTGGGGTCTTCGTCGGAAGACTCAAACCTGGGTGCGCAAAACCGGGGTGCACAAAACCGGGGTGCTCCATTTCTCGCTTCCTTTGCGAGAAGTGGGATAGGTTCGAGGAGGATCTTTGCCGCTTCTCGTAGCACACAACGCGCGAGAAACTGGGCATCAGAAAAAGGAAAAACTGAATTACTTTTCCCGTTGCTCTGGGCCCATCCGTATGCCATTGCGAATAGCGCGGAAGAAGCTTGTTGGCCCAGGAATCAGTCTCTTGCGATTGCCGCCAGGGCCAGGACCCCGCTCCGACAAGCGACGCAGAATCTCGTTGCCCGGAACGCGAGAAGCGACCTGATCCACCGAGGCAAACTGCACCGTGCGGTCGGGCGCCAGAATAAATACAGCCGGTTGGGCAATGCCACCCTTTTCGTGCGGACTATAGATACCCCACTCCCGCACCACGCGGCGTCCAGAGTCCGACAAAACGGGAAACGGAAGCCGCAGGTCCCGCCTTACGGACTCGGATTTCTCGGGAGCATCTACGGAAACGGCCACCATGTTCGCGCCCGCAGCACGCAATTCTGGGTAAAGGTCGCGATATTCCGCCAACTGGCGGAGACAGAAAGGTCACCAGTGCCCGCGGTAGAACAGAAGAACCAGCGGTCCGGCCGCAGCCAATTCGGAAAGGCGTCTCTTCTTGCCCGCGGAGTCAGGAAGCTCGAACTCGGGCGCCGCTTGCCCCACCTGCGGCGTCATCCCTGAGTTCCAATCAAGGTTCGAAGGGAGGTTCGAAGGATGACTCGAAGGAGGCGGCATCGTAACCGACTTGGATTCTGTGTGGGTAAGAAAGGTTCACGGACGAGGGTCCCTTTCGAGTCCGATCAACCCCATCGTCCCGCAACACCGAATTCACAGCCCCCCTGTGACATCCAACCTTGCACCTCACATACGATTTGTTCCATCATTGTCCCCAAATAGTCACGCGCTCTTTGATAACTGAATAGCGAGCGAACCACGGCACTAAGTCCTTATTCGCTAATATTTTGTCGATAAGTTCTTTCGATAGAAGGTTTTGGTCGGATTGCAACAGATCGGGTAATAATTAACTTGACTAACCCAAGCCAATTCGCTATATTCTTGACATGGAAACGCCACAGACATTACAGCAAGCGATTCAATACTTTAGCGACGAACAGGTCTGCATTGACGCCGTTTCAATGATGCGCTGGCACGATGGCCCCCGTTGTCCTAATTGCCTCGGAGACGATGCCAAAAATCCCTACTACATCAAGACCCAAAAGCGCTGGAAGTGCCGCTCCTGCCGTCGCCAGTTTTCCGTAAAAGTCGGCACGATCTTTGAGGAAAGCCCGGTCCCTTTGCAGAAATGGCTGCCCGCTCTGTGGATGCTCGTTAGCTGCAAGAACGGTATTTCCTCTTACGAGATTCATCGCGCTCTGGGTGTTTCCCAAAAGACGGCGTGGTTTATGCTTCATCGCCTAAGACTCGCCTTGAAAGCGAAAGACCTTGGATTCAAACTCGGCGGTCCTGACAGCAGCGGAGTCGAAACCGATGAAACATTTGTTGGCGGTCGGCTCAAAAACATGCACCGCAACAAGCAGACAAAGTACATGATTGACAGCCGTGGGCCGAACTTTAACAAAACTGCCGTACATGGATTGCTAGACCGCGATCTCCGACAAGTACGCGCCTCTGTCGTGCCGAACGTAAAACGTGAGACTTTACAAAATGCCGTCCTAAAGAACGTGCGGTACGGCTCGAAAGTGTTCTCGGATGAGGCAACTGGCTACGATGACCTCCGTTCGCGTTTTGTGCATGAAGTAGTCAACAAGACTGAGACCTACGTTCGCGGCCAAGTCCACGTAAACGGAATGGAAAATTTTTGGGCCTTACTCAAACGCGGACTTAAAGGCACTTATGTTGCTGTAGAGCCATATCACTTAGAGCGCTATGTGGACGAGCAAGTATTCCGATTCAACAACCGCGCCACCAAGGATAACCCTCTTAAAGACTCTGACCGCTTCCTGCTGGCACTTTCCCAAGTCTCTGGCAAGCGGCTTACTTTTGCCGAACTCACAGGTAAGGATCAAGAAATACCGTTCTAAGTTTTATTATCGGAAACGTGGCCCGAAGTCGAAGAAGGCTTAGGACCAGGTTTGCACTTTCTCGTGCGACGTATGCGCTCATCTTCCGCGATGCGCTCTGTTAGTTCTTCCTTCGACACGGTTAGAACCCGGCGAAGCGCCTTCTGGAATCTGGTGAACTTTTGCTCTGGCGTCGTCGTAGGGTCAAGTTTAGACTTCATGCGCTAATCATACACTCGCAATATATGAGGTAAACACAATGCTAAAAACACTCAAAAATCCTTCTGTCTCCGCTATCCGTGATACGGCACCCTGTAGTCGGCGAGTTCTTGGGAAGTATGCCGCTGCTTGGATGCTGTTGTTCGTGTCGTTCGCCCAAGGTCAAGCCGTCGATCTTATTAAGGCAATCGATTCCGCAAAGAAAACCGTCGCTCCTATAGTCTGTCTGGTTAAAACTGTCGATGCCAAGGAACCCAAAGACGTTATCCGTTTTCAAATTGAAGGAACTGCTTTCATGGTTGATGCTGTCGGCACGTTTGTGACGGCCAATCACGTAATCATTGGAATGCTTACCGCCCCTCTCAAAGACATATGTCTCCCCGCTATCACGTTCCCGCCTCATGGATGGGCACGAACTGACGAGGGAGTAAAGTGGTTCGCATTTCCAGCAGGGCAATGTCAGAGCAACCTCACCTTTGACATTGCTATTTGTAAGACTCAAAGCGACCTCTCCAAGGAGACAGGTATCAGTTACAGCGTGGCATCTATCTCCGGAGACAAACCACCAGATGGAACTGCCGTTTTCTTCACTGGCTTCCCACTGCAAGCAACCGACCCAATCACTTCTATCGGCGCTGTAGCGGGATTTTCCGCTCAGGATGGATACAACACTATCTTGATTGATAAAAATGCATGGCCCGGAGCGAGCGGTAGTCCCATCTATTTGTCCGATGGTGAGACAGTCATTGGAATAGTTCTCAGAGCTGGTGGAGGAGATGCTAGTGGGCTGTCCCTTGGCGGCGTTGGACAACGAATAATTGAAATCTTGGCAAACGCACGGAATAACTGGAAGCAAGCTGAGAATCAAAAGCAGGCTCCGCCGTCTCCACCGAAATGAATTGGACATTGAGCTATGAAATTCGTTCATTCACGGAAAAAGGTTGAACGGGCCATGAAGCACATCAATGACCTGAATCAACTCTTGATTGATTTTTCTGCGTCCGAGTTTTACTCCGTTCGTGTTCAGGAACACGAAGGGAGTAATTGCGTTCTCGTAATTTTTGTCAAGCAATTTTCGACAACTGAGGCTGCGCTCATCGTCGGCGATACTCTGCACAACTTGCGAAGCGCTCTCGACCTGATGTATTACCGCGTGTTTCACGATGTTACTGGTAAAGCTGACAGGTTTACTCAGTTTCCAATCCGCAAGGAGCGGAAGAAACTTATAAGTGCCATCAATGGCGGACTGGAAGAGAAGGGACTTGCTGATGACAGGAACGCCTGTTCCAACAATTGTGAGCAGCAATGAACCAGGTAAAGGCCATAGGACATTAAAACAGCATTTGGAGTTTCGAGTTGGGCGAGACGGGGAATCCACGACAGAAATGCATAGATCCTTCGGCCCGCAAAAAAACGCGGGCCTCAGAATGACAAGCGAATTACAACAGCGTGGAAGATCAGGCTCGCTGCGCCTCACGCTTCAGCGCGCGTTCGAGAGTCTGATCGAGAGCGGATTTCGCTTTGTCGTATTCCGCTTGTGAAATTAGCCCTTGTTTGCGCTCGACTTCGAGTTGGAAGAGTTCTTCTTTGATTCCTTCCATCAGCATCGAGGTAGGGCGTGCTGCAGTTCGACCGGGATGGGTCGAGAGAACCTCAGCGGGTGCGTAGTCGTCTTCTTCCTGCATGGCAGACGGCATCGAAGGTCCGCTTCGGTGCCGAGCGAGAGAGCGCGCCGCGGACTGCTGCTTCGAAGCGACGTAAACTCCGCCGATTACCAACACCGCGGCAAAGGCCGCCAGAATCCACCAGCGATATTTCTGCAGAGGATCGGGAGCATCGATCGGCGGCCCGAGTCCACCGCCCGGCCGGTTATTGGCCTGAGCGCTAGTGTTGGGCGCGCCCCCGGCCGATTGGCCATCTCCGTTCGACCCTTGCGCGCCGCCTTCCTGCGGAGCTTCGAGAGTGCCCTCACCCGAAACCTTGAATGCAAGATTCTGTCCCACTGTCGTGTTCGATGCCACCTGCACACTTGCTTCGGGCTCGTTCGGATAGTTGATCAGCTTAAAGCCAGCTGAAGCGGCGGCGGCTGTGAACTGCATCGCCTTGGGAGTCATGACCACAAAATGTTCCAGGGGATACAGCGATTTGGGATCAAGATTGGCGCTTCCCGAGTAAGGAATCTGGTAAGCCACTTCGAAGCGAGTGAGTCCGGGCCGCAAGGGGAAGATAAACGAATAGCGGTTCTTCTCGCCTTCGGGCACCGGAGCGGATTTCAGCGGATTGCCATTTTCGGTCGTGGCCGTGGCTGAATCGGGAATGATCTGCGCTCCGTTGGGAATGTAAAACTCAAGGTTGCGCTCGTTCATCTGGGTGCGCGGCGGCTTGGAGGTGTTTTGCGCGCCAAATTCACGGATCACTTCGAGCTGTCCCTGCTCGACCTGGATGCGCATAATGTCGGCGACGACCATGATGCCGTCGATCTTCTTCCCTACGTCATACACTTCGAGTTCAACCGAGGTGGTTCCGGGAGGTGCCATGCGATGGTAAGTGACGTCTTGATGGATGGCGCGCACCAGGTGGGGGGATTGTGCGTCGTCGAGCTTGAAACTGAACTGGCCTTTGGCGTCAGTTTTGGTGCGTCCGGCTTCTTCCATGCCCTGTCCCAGCTTGAGCAGGACAACATCGTCCCCGGCGGCGGGCTTGCCGGTCGTGGCGTTCTTCACGGTGCCCGTAAGGGTCTGAGCGGCGGCGAGGGACGAGAGGAGAAAGGTGAAAAGCGCCGCCAAGAACGCTCTTCGGCAAACTGCTCGTGCGAACGCCACAGCAGAGTGAGAACAGAATTCCTGCCGGGGACTCATGGTGGCGTTGATGGACGAGGGATCCCCTTCGGCAGGCTCAGGGCAGGCTTTCGACTGCGTGGCCACTTCGCTTCGCGAAGTTTCCACTTCGCTCGGGATGACAGTGCTGTGGATGACAGTGCTATGAGGGATGGCTTTCAAGATCTGATTCCTTTTTGTGGGACGGGATTGTTTTCCAGGCGGGCTATCTCTGCCAGGATAGTGGCGGCTTCCTCCTGCAAGGAAGATTTCAGAGAAGTATAGTCGGCGTCGGGCACTTTACGGGCTTTGTACTCGAAGTTAAGATCGCGCAGGTTTTCGTAGACGGCGTCTTTGCGTTCGCGCAGATATCCGGCACGAGTTTTCTCAGGACCAAGAAAAAGTTTTCCCGGTAAGTAAAAAACGTAAAACAGAGATGCGACGGCGAGCATCAGGCAGCAGACGAGCCATATCATAGATCGGTCTCCTTGCGGGCCTGGTCACGAAACTGTTCGAGTTCGGCGCCGCGCAAGGGACGCAGGCCATCCGCGAGGGCAGGAGCCGGCCGGTTCTTCCAGGACCGAATGACCAGGCCGATCAGTCCAAATCCGAGAATGAGCGCGGCGAACGGGATGATATAGGCGACGCGGTTGAAACCTTTGTTGGTGGGCGCGGCCAGCACGGTGGGTCCATATTTCTGCACGAAGCTTTGCTCGACCAGACTGTCGCTATCTCCGCGATTGAGTGAAGCCATCAGTTCGTTGCGCATCCCGTCGGAAGCGGGGCAGCCGACGTGATTGCACTCCAGAAGAATCTGGTTGCACCCGCAGATGCACATCATCTGGTGACCGATCTCGGAGAAGCGCGTAGCAGGATCGCCGGCGCCGAGCAGCGCGAGGACAGCGGCGCAAAGCAGGACCGTCTGTGTTACTTTGCGGCGACCCCTGGCTGGCTTCGAGTTCGAATTTGTTATAGAGCTTTTATTTGCTGACATCTTTACCGACTCCGCCATCGAAAGCTACCGGGCTTTGCCCGGCGGACAGCCGAGGGCGGCTGTCCCCACATTTTTCACGTCCTATCCACATTTTTTCTTCCTGTATTCACACTTTTTACTTTTTTCACTTCACAGTTAACGCACAACGTGACATCAGTCTCCGGTAGCGACCGGAGAGGGCTGTGCATGTTCGATGTGTGCGGGCACGGGAACGCGAACGGGCGCGGGAGCGTTTGGAACCAGGGCAAGAACCGTGCCGCCGAGCATGATCCAAACACCCATCCAAATCCACATCACCAACGCATTCAGATGGGCTTTGAGAATGGGGTGACCGTTATCCGGATTCAGTCCCTCGAAGACCAGATAGAGATCCTCGTTGAGCGTAGAGCGAATATCGGGCATGGTCGAGGTCTGCTGGCTTGCCTTGTAAAAGCGGCGCACTGGGGTCATGGTGCCAATTTGCTTGCCGCCCTTATAAACGTCGAGCAGCGCCCATTCACTCCCGTAGTTGGGACTGTCATCATCGGTGTAAGAACGGCAGATGAGAGTGTAGGGGCCGATGTTCATCTTGTCGCCGTATCCCATTTCCTGCTCTTTGTCCTGATTGAAAGCAGCTCCCGCGAACCCGATGACGACAACCACCACGCCGAAGTGGACGATATATCCGCCGTAGCGGCGAGTGTTGCGATGGGTAAGCTGTACCATCGACGCGAACATGTCCTGACCGGTATGTTTAGAGATGACCCGGCCGCCGCGATAGAACTCGCTGGCCACCGTGAGCGTGACCAGAACCGCGAGTGCGATGGCCATGAGCGAATAGAAATAGGAGATGTCTTTCCAGGGCCTTAAGCCGAAGGCTGAGCCCCAGCTGGGCGGCGCGGCCATCAAGAAGATTGCGACTGCAATGGCGCCGATGGTCGGCCACATGAAGTTGCGCTTAAGGCTCTCAATCGAAGTCTTGCGCCATGCCAGCAGCGGTCCAACCGCAGTGAGTATCAAAAGCAGTAAAGCGACGGGAATGGCGACACGATTGTAAAAGGGCGCGCCCACCGTGACTTTGTTGCCTTGCACAAGCTCTGAAATTTTTGGGAACCAGGTTCCCCACAGCACGGTGAACGTGAGCAGAACGAAAAGCAAATTGTTGAACAGGAAGCTGGACTCGCGCGACACCAGCGATTCGAGCTTATGCTCGCTGCGCAGGTGAGACTTGTTCTTGAAGAAGAAGACGAGAAAAGTAATAAGAGTGATGGCAAGGAACCAGGCGAACCAGTCGCCTATGGAGGACTGCGCGAAGGCGTGTACAGAACTGATGATTCCGCTGCGCGTCAGGAAGGTTCCGAGAATCGCCAACCAGAATGTGGCGAAGACCAGCCACATGTTCCACATCTTCAACATGCCACGCTTTTCCTGCATCATCACCGAGTGCAGAAAAGCGGTGCCGGCAAGCCAGGGCATGAGCGAAGCGTTCTCGACGGGATCCCATCCCCAATAGCCCCCCCAGCCCAGCACGGAGTAGGCCCAGTGCGCGCCGAGAAAAACTCCGCAAGTGAGAAAGGCCCAGGTAACCATCGTCCAGCGGCGCGTGATCTGAATCCATTTTTCGCCGGGATACTTCATGATCAGCGCCCCCAACGCGAAGGCGAAGGGCACGGTGAATCCGACGTAGCCCAAATAAAGCATTGGCGGGTGGATCACCATCTCCGGATACTGCAGCAACGGGTTCAGGCCGTTGCCATCGGCGGGAATTGTGCCCTGCATGATGGCGAAGGGATGAGCCGCGAAATTAAGCAGCAAGAGAAAGAAAATCTGCACGCCGGCGAGGACTACCGAGGCGTAGGCGAAGAGACGCGGGTCGGTCTTGTAGCGCAGGCGCAATACGAATCCATAGGCGGCGAGCAGCAGCGACCAGAACAGCAGCGAGCCTTCCTGGCCAGACCACAACACGGCGAACTTATAAGGACCGGGCAAATCGCGATTGCTGTGGTGGAAGATGTAGGCGATGGAGAAATCGTCGTGGAAGGCGCAGATGACAAGGACTATGGACGCGAGAAGAACCGCGACGAAGGTGGCGATTCCGGCGCGGCGAGCGGTCTCGCCGATGCGCTCTGAACCTTGGCGGAGCATCGCGACCAGCGAGTTCGGTTCGGGGGAAGCGTATTGGGTAGAAGCATGGGCGGTGGAACCACGAGGGACGGGCTTTCCGCCTGGCAGGGCGAGCGCCGGGCGACTCTGAAAAATCAACGCGATCAGCCCCGCCAGGAACGAATAAACGCTCAACGCCAAAGCGAGAAGCAGTGCAAAACTACCTATTTCCGCCATGTGGGGGAACCCCGATCTATTTTTCCAGAAACGCAGCAGCTAGGCAACTGCGAGACCATCGAAGCGACGCCCTCTTGGACAGAACCACAGTAATCCTCGCACCTCTTTGCAGGAGTCGGCGCTTTGCAGGGTCGGGTGCCGAAGGAGGGTTCGGTATGCGCACTCCAAGCGCGCGATTCAACGGAATGGTGAAGTTTACCCTCCGGTGTTTCGATCCCGATGTCCCTTACGCGCTCTGCTGACGATAGCGCTGCCGTACTTCGCGTTCGGCGGCTAGCCAGTCCTCGGCCTCACTTCCAGAGCCGAAGCCGCGCTGCTGGTAGAGTTCGTAAGCGCGACGCCGAATCTCGTCTTCGAGATTAATTGGCAACACATTCTTGCGGGAGTCCGTCTTCATGATTTCGAACTTCCGACCGTCTGGTGTACTCTTCGGTTCTGCCGTAACTTTCGGTTGAGCCGCAACTTTTGCTTCCGTCGCTGTTTTGGCTTCCCGCGCAGCGGCGGCTTCTCGCGTCCCTTTGACTTCTTGCGACACCGCGGGAGGGGCCGTCTCGACCACTGCTTGCACTTCGGGAAGCGTGGCCGGATTTCCGGCACCAATTTGCTCTTTATTATTGTTGGAATTATTGTTAGCGCGAGTGGTCTTGCCGCCTGCGATAGACTTCGACCTTGGCATAATTGAATACTCCTTGCATTCACCTAAATTTAGGAATGTGTTGAGTTGGTCAGCGAACCACATGCACCTTGCCCTACGACGTAGGAGGGCATGGAAGTTTGTTTGAATAGTGTCAGTATAAACCTTCGCAGGCTGTGGAAACCTGTTCGCTCGAAGAAAATCGGCAGCGTCAGCTTTGTTATAATCGAAGCTCTTCGGACGG
>CAVREP010000044.1:0-107484 GCA_963720155.1 uncultured Acidobacteriota bacterium | reverse complement strand
GCGCGCAATCAGTCGTGGGCGACGGTCGATCATCGCGTTGTATACCTTGCGAGCCGCGTCGTGACTCGGATTGGCTGGCTCGATCAGCCCTCCGTGTAAGCTAGCTCTGAGATCTGCAATCGTCGCTTCGTTCAGCATTGTTAAGCCCGAGCTCGGGAAATTTGACCTGTTCTACCGCCGCAGTTTGCTGCATATGGCGGTACGGCGTCACCGGGCAAACCTTGCGTCATCCGGAAATTTAGCCAGAATCTTCGATTTGCACCCTAGCTGGCACATAGTACGCCTCTCCTTCCGTGGAGACAACGAATTGGCCGCAAGAGCAGTCCCCCAGCGAGATCGGACCCACTGCCGGATTAATGCGAAAACCGTACAGGTGACTGTACTCGGCATTTCAGTTCGAGCCACCACGCAATAATTCCCGGATTGTTAGAATGCTAAGTCCAGTGAGGAACGCGTGGTGTACAAAAAGCTGAACTCAACGGGAACGTTGATTCAGAGAACAACCACGGAGGCTCCCCAAGGGACATTATGTATACATCGGGCTGGATGTTCACAAGAAGACGATCAGTAATTCTGCGTCAAGAATGCGAGCGGTCTGGTTCACCAGGAAGGCAAAGTTGGGGCAACCCGCTGGGAACTGGACAGTTGGATGAAGACACTCCCTCAACCCTGGACAGTGGCCATGGAAGCAACGATTTTCACCGGCTGGATCTACGATCATCTGCTGCCCCACGCTCAGCGGGTGAAGGTAGCGCATCCGCTGATCCGTGCGCCATCGCAGCCGCCAAGAAGAAGAACGATCAGATTGATGCCAGCAAGATCGCCGACTGCCTGCGCTGTGACTTCCTGCCGGAGTGCCATCGACCCAGATTCGCGATCGACGCCGAACCCTGCGCTACCGGCACCTGCTGGTGCGCCAGATGGTGCAGATGAAGAATCGGATCTCGGGTTTGTTGATGGAAACTGGAGTGAGCTACAACAAGCAGCGGCTACACAGAGTGGGCTATTTCCCTGCGACGATCAGCGTCGCGCGAACGCGACCGACTGGCCGATAATCTGGTCCCGGGACTATATTACCCATTGCAGGATAAGATGGCTGATTCTGTAGGTATCTGGGTGTCCATCCGGATCCACGTACGGAGGTTGCGTTTATGCGCGATGAGAATCCGAAAGCCCCCAACGACGATTCAGAAGGCTCGGGCGTCTCCCGGCGTGACTTCCTCAAGATTTCAGGAATCTCGGTTGCGGTGCCGCTGGTCGCAGGACCGAAGATGGTCATGGCGGCGGGCCAGGAAGTTCCGGTGTATGGACCCGGCAAGGTCCCGATGGAGTTCGCCATCAACGGCAAGAACTATACGGCGAACCTGGAGCCCCGCGTAACTCTGCTGGATGCTCTGCGCGATCAGTTTGAACTCACCGGAGCCAAGCGCGTCTGCGATCGCGCGGAATGCGGCGCCTGCACGGTGCTGATGGACAACAAGCCCGTCTACGCTTGTTCAGTCCTTGCCATTGAGGCTCAGCACAAGCCGATCGTTACCATCGAATCGTTGATGCAGGACGGCAAACTGCATCCGGTGCAGCAGGCATTTGTGGAAAACGATGCTTCCCAGTGCGGCTTCTGCACGCCCGGCTTTGTCGTTTCCTGTAAGGCATTTCTCGATCAGCATCCCCATCCCACGCCCGAAGACATTCGCCGCGGCCTGAGCGGCAATCTCTGCCGCTGCGGAACCTATGACGGAATTCGCAAAGCCATCGCGCAGGTCGCGCAGAAAGGAGCCTGACCTATGCCGGATTATGCATGGCCTGATGCTCAACACCGCGCGCTGATTGGTACGCGCGTTACCCGGGTCGATTCTCCCGCCAAAGTATCAGGGCAGGCAAAGTACACTTATGATATCCACCGACCCGGCATGCTTTATGGCAACGTGCTGCGCTGCCCCTACGCGCACGCCAAGGTTGTGAGCATCGACACCAGGGCGGCTGAGAAGATGCCCGGGGTGAAAGCGATTCATATCGTGCAGGGCCCGGGTTCAAACATTCACTGGGCGGGAGACGATATTGTCGCGGTGGCGGCGGTCGACGAACCCACGGCGGAAGACGCGATCCGCGCCATCAAGGTGAAATTCGAGCAACTCCCACACTTGGTGAGCGACGCCGAACCTCCCGAGGGCAGCGCGCAAGAAGAAGGACCGCTCAGCATCGATGCAATCGATGACATGCTTGATAACCAGATGCCCGCGAACCAGATGGCCGGCACCATCCAGCGGGATGGTCTTATCAAGAAGGCAAGCGAAGACGACCTGAACATGCTTAAGGCGGATGGCGCAACCGACTCCGTTTTGGAGGCCATTCGATCCGCAACCGTCCATCCCGAAGCCAGCAGCAAGCCGCCGTCAAACTATCAAAAAGCGGCCGCACAAACGGTTGGTGATCCCGACAAGGCTTTCGCCGAGGCTGATGTTGTTTCCGAAGGGCTGTACGGCATTCCGGTCATTACCCATTGTTGTCTCGAGAGTCATGGGTCAATTTCCGAGTGGACTGACGCTGAACATCTGTTCACCCACATCTCCACGCAGAATGTTTCTGGCATTCCGGGCCAGATGGCCGAACCGCTAAAAATGCCGGCTACCAACATTCGCGTCCACCAGGACAACATTGGCGGCGGTTTTGGCAGCAAGTTCTCGCCCGATCGTTGGGGAATCTTCACTGCGGAAATTTCCAAGAAGGCCGGCGGCAAGCCAGTCCGCCTCATGCTCGAGCGCGATACGGAGCTCAAGGTAGCGGGCGCTCGTCCTTCCGCATACGCTCGCGTGAAAGTTGGGGCGAAGAAGGATGGGACGGTTGTCGCTTGGCAATCAAACTCCTGGGGCACCGGCGGGCCCGGTGGTGGCGGCATGCCTCCGATACCTTATGTCTTCAGTATTCCGAACCAGCGGCAGCAGCACACTGCCATTCGCAACAACATCGGTCCCGCACGGGCGTGGCGCGCGCCGAACCATCCGCAGGCAGCGGTCCTTACCATGTGTGCTTTGGATGATCTTGCGTCCAAGGTGAACATGGATCCGGTGGAATTTTTCAGCAAGAACCTCAACTTGACCAAGCAACGAGAGAACACGTACCGCGAAGAGCTCGCCATCGCGTCAGAACTGATGGGATGGAAACGGAAATGGCATCCGCGCGGCCAGAGCGCTTCCGATGGAATGGTGCGCGGCGTTGGAGTTTCTTTTCACACGTGGGGTGGACGCGGGCATGCGAGCGACTGCGATCTGACCATTCATCCTGATGGATCGGTTGAGCTGAAGATGGGTTCCCAGGATCTGGGGACGGGAACGCGCACGTGCATCCTCCTGGTTGCGGCCGACACGCTGGGCATTCCCATGGACTCTATCCAGCTTCAGATTGGCGACACAACGTTCCCCCCGTCGGGAGGCTCCGGCGGATCCACGACCATTGGCGGCGTAAGCGCTTCTACCCGTCGCGCGGCCGTGGATGCGCGCGACGCGCTTTTTGCCAAAGTCGCGCCCGCGTTCAGCGTTCAGCCGGATCAACTGGAATGCGTGAATGGGAAAATGAGCGTGAAGGGCGACTCCAGCCACTCACTCGGCTGGAAGGAAGCTTGCTCCAAGCTCGGAGCCATGCCGCTCACGGTACGCGGTAAGAATCCGGACCGGAGCAAACCTCCTGACCTCACTAACAGCGGAGTGGGCGGCGTGCAGATGGCGGAAGTCGAAGTGGACACCGACACCGGCATCGTCAAGGTCAAAAAGATGGTTGCTGTGCAAGATTGCGGCTTGGTCATTGACCTTAAAACGGCCGAGAGTCAATGCTATGGCGCTTTGATCATGGGAATCAGCTACGCGCTCTTCGAAGAAAAGGTTATGGACGCCACCACGGGCCGCATGCTGAATGCGGATATGCAGTTCTACCGGCTTGCCGGCTTGAGCGATATTCCTGAACTGGTCGTCCACATGATGACGGGCAACGGGTATGACGAACGCGGCGTGATCGGGCTGGGTGAACCTCCTGTGATCTCGCCGGGCGCAGCCCTCTCCAACGCCGTTGCCAATGCCATCGGCGTGCGGGTGCCGGTCCTTCCGTTCACACCCGATCGTGTGCTGGCGGCGCTGGAACAGAAGGCAGGTGCGTGATGCGACGCTTTGAATATCTCAGCCCGAACAGTCGAACCCAGGCCATCAGCCTGCTCACTGCAGCCTGGGGGAGTAGCGAGATTCTCGCGGGCGGTACCGATCTGCTTGCGTTGATGAAAGACGATGTGGTGACACCAAAACGGCTGATCAACATTAAAGATATCAAGGACCTCCACGGAGTTTCATCCGATGCGCACGGGTTGCGCATCGGTGCGCTGACTACGCTTGGGGACTTGGCCACCGATGACAACGTGAAAAGGAATTACCCCGCGCTGGCTGAGGCTGTGCTGGAAGCCGCGAGCCCACAGATTCGCAATCTCGCGACTCTGGGCGGCAATCTGTGCCAGCGTCCACGTTGCTGGTATTTCCGCAACGGGCTTGGCTTGTTGCCGAAAGACGAGTCTGGCAAGGAGTTGGTTGCAGACGGCGAGAACCGCTACCACGCCATTCTCAGCAACGAGGGACCGGCCAAATTCGTCAGTCCTTCGACGGTTGTTCCTATTCTGATTGCGTACGGCGCCAAGATCCGGCTGGAAGGGCCGAAGGGCAAACGCGAGCTTCCGCTGGAAAAGTTCTACGTAGTCCCCAAGAACCTAGACGAGCGCGAACATGATTTGCGGCCGAACGAGATTGTCACAGCAGTCTCGATTCCATCCGCCTCTGACGTGAAGGCCGCTCATTACGAAATCCGCCAGAAAGAAGCGTTCGACTGGCCACTCGCAGTCGCGGCTGTTGCTTTGAAAATGCGTGACTCAAATGTCGAATCTGCCCGCATTGTTTTGGGGTATGTTGCGCCCGTGCCCTGGCCTTCGCCCGAAGCAGGGCGGGCCTTGGTGGGAAATCCCATTAGCAAGAACGTAGCGCAGAAGGCCGCGGAAGCGGCCTTGGCCAATGCCAAGCCACTCAGCCACAATGCTTACAAAGTCAAGCTCGCGCGCGTTGCCGTGACCAGATCCATTCTGAAAGCCGCGTCGGGAGGTGCCGCATGATTCGGGAATCGGAGCGCTTCAACACCAATCATCCAAACCTGTGCCCGGCTCTGCGCTGGAAAGGCCAATTCATTCTGGCTGAGCCTGATCCTACTGTGCCCGCCTGCAACGACGGCCTGTTCTGGTGTCTACACACTCAGACCTGCATCGGTCCGGATGGCGAGTTGGCCGAGCCCGGCAACTGCCAGTCGAAGGGCCGCGTATGCCATGGGACAGGAAAATGTGGCTAGCCCACGACTGCGGTTTTGCGCGTCTTTTGTGGCGGAGCCGCATCTTAACTATTAAACGCTGCGGAGTCTTCGGTATGCGATTTGAGTTCTCACTCTTTCTAGTTTGGCTGGTAGCTTGCCTTTCGGTTTCGATGGCGGCGCAGGCAATTCGTGGCGATTACCTGGAGACGCGCAGCGCTGACGTTTACACCGGCCAATGCTTTGCCAACGGTGAGGTCAACCTGGTGGGGAATGAGGCGATTTTGGCCTGGCACGTCCAGAGTGGAAGCTGGGACGGAGTCCCGCTGCAAGGCCTTACCGTTGCTGCGGCCGTCCGCGCCAATGGGACGTTAGGCGATCCCTACGAGAACCCTTATCCGGCGAAGGCCGTGTTGCTGGTGGATGATCAGGCCAACCCGCAACAACAGGCGGCTCTGCTGAATTTTGCCCGACAGATGGGCGGGGAGCTGCTGAAGAACGTCGAGCAGGTGATTCCCACTCAAATGGAGTTAATCGTGAATGCGGAGCACCACGGTGCCGCAATGCTTCGCGCGGGCCCCTTCGCCACAGTGCACACGCGCTCCATCGGCGGCCAGGATCATCTTTGCGGAAATGAAGTGACCTTTTATCCGCCGCTCACCGAATTGGCTCATTCCATGCCTGCAGTGGCGCTGACTGATATGTACAGCGGGCCGGGACTGGGTGTTTCCTGGGATTTTCACGGCAAGCGCAGCGCCTTTGTGGGCACCTTCTCCCGTTAATGACAGAGCTGAACGGCAAGGCAGATTGCGGAGTACAGAGAGGCTCGGAGAGTGCGTAAGCGTGCGGCGGTATCGTTTGCGATCGGTTTCATCCTCGTGGTCTCTGTGCTCTGCGCGGCGAGACCGGCAAAGTGGAGAGCGTTGGTCCGTTGACCGACAACGCCGTTCCGGAGACCGTACAGCAGGCGCTCGACGGAAAAGGGTACCCCTCACCCTCGATGACCCGACTTTTGCTTGTGAACTCTGGATGCGCAAGAGTGTTCCCGCGCAGACGAAGAAAGACGTAGAGGGCGTCGCCTATCCGCAGCTTGCAGAGTCCACGCTGGTCGCCGTCATCCACTTCCCGCAAGCCGCGGCAGATTTTCGCGGCCACCCGTATCCGGCCGGATTCTATATGCTGGCCGGTCACTGCTAGCGCGTTTCCCAGTACCGATCTGGTCAAACTTTCCCGACGCCCGTTTCCGGGGCCGCCGGCCCGCTCCGAACGCAGCTGACTTGCCGGCGAAGGCGAATCGTCCACCCGCTTTCTGTACAGGCTGCGAACTAGACGCCTACAATGCACATGGTAGAGGTCCGAATCGGAATTCTGGTTCAGAGCTACCGAATTGGTTCGCATTTCAGATCGAACCGAAGAAGGAGCGGTCATGCGACCGGCAAAGGCTATTTTATGCATCCTCAGCATTGTTGGCGTCTGCGCCCTGGCGCCTCGAACTCCTGCACAGACGCTTGCCTCGCGGCAACCCATAGTAATTGCCGCGAGCGTGGTGATCGATGGCAAGGGTCACATACTCCATGACGTTCGGATCGTGATCGAGGGCTCAAAGATTGTTGCGATAGGTCCTAAGATCGAGGGGCCGGTGGATTATGACCTGCGCGGCCTGACGGTGTTGCCCGGCTGGATTGACGCGCACGTGCACATTACATGGATCTTCGGCAAGGACGGGACAAACGCAGGCACGGAAGGCACAACCCAAGAGGATGCCTATCAAGCGGCGTCGAATGCGTGGGTGACGCTGATGGCAGGCTTCACGACGGTGCAAAGTGTGGGCGCGCAAAACGACATTCCGCTGCGCGATGCTATCGCGAAAGGAATAGTCCCCGGCCCGCGTATCCTGACAGCCAACGAACCGCTCGAAGGGCGAGGCGAGGCGACCGGCACGCCCGATGAAATCCGCGCTTACGTGAGGAAGCAAAAGCAAGTTGGCGCGGACCTGATCAAAGTCTTCGCCTCGAAGTCCATTCGCCAGGGCGGAGGAATGACTCTTTCGCAGGAGCAATTGAACGCGGCTTGTGATGAAGCAAAGAAGCAGGGACTGCGCACGCTCGTGCACGCCTACAAAGAGGCGGTCCGCGCCGCGACTCTCGCGGACTGCACTGAGGTTGAGCACGGTACGCTGGCCACAGACGACGACTTGAAATTGATGGCCGAGAAGGGTACCTATTTCGATCCGCAATGCGGGCTGGTCATTGAGAACTACCTGCAGAACAGGGAAAGGTATCTCGGCACACAAGGCTACACTGCCGAGGGATTTGCTGCGATGGAGAAGATCCTGCCGATGGACCACGAGATCGTGGAACACGCAGCAAAAACTCCCGAACTGAAAGTCGTTTTTGGCACGGACGCCGTGGCCGGCGCTCACGGGCGCAATGCCGAGGAGTTCATCGATCGCGTGCGTGACTGCGGTGTGGACCCGATGGCAGCGATGGTCTCTGCCAACTCGCTGGGCGCTGAAGCGCTAGGCTTGGGCGATCAGATTGGCTCGATCGCCCCCGGCTTTCAAGCGGACATCATTGCGCTCGATGGAGACCCGTTGAAAGACGTCACCGCCGTTCGGCGCGTTGTGTTTGTAATGAAGGGCGGCGTGGTTTACAAGAACGCCGCGCGCGGCGCGATTCCTCTTTTTGCAGGCGTCCAGCCTTGATTCGACCTTTGGGAGTCGGCTTGGCTTGGCTGAGCATCGATAATTATCATCTCGCTCTGCTTTATAGCCAAAGCGTAGAGATACTCGACGAAGGAGCGCACAGCCCCATCAATCCCCGCAACCTTTGCATTAGTGGAATCGATCAGATAGTACTCATTCGGAGCATGTGCCCCGGTCCCGTGCCCCACTCCAAAATGTCCGGCGGGAAGATTGAGAGGTTCGGAAGTGAAAATGTATCCCGGCCAGGAGCCGGCGGATCGAGGCCACAGCACGGGATCCAGACCCAGCTTGCGGTAAGTCGCAATTTGCGCCTGGATGAGCTTCGAATCCTGCGAGGTCTGGGTCGGATCGTAGCCACCACTCATATTGACCTCGATATCGCCGAAGCCGTGTTTGGCAAGATGTTCCTTCAGAAGCGCCAGTGTACCGGCAGCCGTCATGTCAGGCACCAGCCGCATGTCAATCTTCGCGACGGCGCGATGCGGCAGAACGGTCTTGCCACCGGGACCCGTGTATCCACCGACCAAGCCCTCGATGTTGATCGTGGGCTTGGACTCGAGCAGCACGAGCGAGTCAAGCCAGTTTGTATCATGCACCCAATGCTCAACGCCTAACTGCTTCTTAACCGTGGCTTCACTGCGGCGAGCGGCGGCATCCTGAATCATCTTCATCTGTGCGGGAGTAAGCGGCTTGACCTTGTCAAAAAACCCCGACACAGCAGGCGTGTGTCCATCGGACTCGATGAGCGTGTTGAGCGCTTGCACCAAGTGCCACGTGGGGCTGTCCACCTGTGCCTCAAGGCTGGAGTGAACATCATGTTTGGGTCCTCGTCCCCATCGCTCTCCGCTGGAAACCAGTTCGAGCTCAACTACCCCCTTGGCGCCGAGTGATATCTGTATGCCTCCGTCCGCGTCCTGGCCCGCTTCTGGGATGAACACACCCATGCAGTTCTTCAACGCAGAGGTAACTTTGGGTTGGTGGACAACCTCCGGAAAGTGGGTCGAACCAATCTCTTCTTCACCTTCACAGACGAGCATGAGATTTACAGGCAGCTTTTTTCCCGCTGCCTTGAAGGCATGAAGGGCAGCGAGGAAGGCCGTTTCAGGACCTTTCTGGTTCACGGCGCCGCGACCGACGCAGATCCTGCCCAACCCTTCCTTGTCCACGATCCGCCCTTCAAGTGGAGGCGAAGACCACTCCGAAGGGTCAAACTGTTTCACGTCGTACATGAAATAGATGCCGACGGTGGTGGCCGCACCGGCATCAAGGATGCCGAAGACCCCAGGCTTGCCCGATGTTGGCACAATCTCAACGTTCGCGAATCCGGCATCGCGAGCGAGTTGCGCCATATAGTCAGGGCCCTGCGGATAATTGCGGTTCTCGGCCGCGATCGAGGGCAAAGCGATCCAGTCCCGCAGCCGCTTCACGTTCTCGTCATGCATCTTTGGTATTTGGCTCAGCACCGACTGGAGGTCGGAATTGTCTGCAGAGAAAGCAGAGATTGGCAAAGCGGCAAAGGCGGCTCCAGCAAGTGCGCCCTGGATGAACTCTCGACGATTGAACGCGTTATGGCTTGAGTCAGTCAATGCGTCCCCCATTGCCCGAACAAAGATGACTCTCTGTGGTTGGCCTCAGACTTAAGTCTAGAATAGAGAACCATCTACCTTTTATCGAAGGTCATCATACCAGTTGGTTCCGCAACAACCAGCAATCTTTTCTAATGGAGGGGGCGAGATCACTCCCGGTCTGCGCGTCAGAACGAAGCCGCTGGCGCGGCGGACGCTGCCGCGTGTAAAGGTGCAAGCGTATCTGCGCTTGAAAGAAGAACAGCCGCGGCGTACCATCACCGGGGTGAACGCCGGGAGCAGTACATTGACGAGCATCAATAACCAAGCTTTTCGCGCAACTCCCTTCTTTGCAATGACTTCCAGCTCCAAATCGATTGAATTCCCATAGACCGCGTCCGCCGCGAACACAAGCGGCTTCCTTCTAACGGTTTTATCAAAAGCGCGCAGAGCATTGTCGTCACACGCACTCGTTCTCGCGTGCGCGCTTCCGATAAAACACTAGCGTCATCCGGGAGTTGTCGAACCAATGTTCGAGCTTTCCTACTAAAAGTTACCGGTGTGCCGACTTCTCATTACTAGTCGCGGCAAGGCGACGCTCTTACTCAACAATACTATTTTTAAAATAGCTATTTCTGGGATATTTGTTCATGGCAAAGAATCCTGAACACCGTGACTTGTTTGCTGGCGCTTTGGAACTGATGATCCTGCATTCGCTCCGCGTGAAACCTATGCACGGATATGCACTGGTCAAACACATCAAGCTCGTTTCTGACGATCTGTTGCAGATAGAAGAAGGATCTTTATATCCGGCGCTACAGCGCATGTTGAGAGCAGGCCTGCTCGAGTCCAAAGAGGGCATTTCCGCTAAAGGATGCCCAACTCGGATTTACCGGCTGACCCGAGCAGGTGTCAAGCATCTCGAGCGGGAAAAATCTGGCTTCGAAACAGTGTTTGCTGGAATTACTCGTGTGCTCGCTGTGGGTAAAGCATAGGAGATTGTTATGAAATGGGTCCGACGCGCGAAGAAGCAGTGCAAGCGGCATGGCGCGCATTTGGCAATGTCTGTCTCATTGAGGAACGCAGCCGCGAAGAGTGGGTCTGGCCGCAACTTGATGGCATACGGTCCGACCTAAAATATGCCCTGCGGCAGTTATGGAAGCATCCTGGCTTTGCGTTAACGGCCATCCTGACTCTGACTTTGGGGATCGGAGCGAACGTCGTGGTCTTCAGCGTCCTGAATGCGCTGATCGTGCGCCCGTTGAACGTTTCTGACCCGCAGCGGCTCTATAACGTCGAACACAAGGAACATGGCTGGTATATGCAGTCCTATCCCGACTACCTTGACTACCGGGACAGGAACACCACCTTCGACGGCATGGTGGCCTACGATACGATCAGTGGTCGAGGACGGAAAGTATAAAACCTTGACGGAAGACCCGCAACCGGCCATGTTTTTTCCACTAACGCAGGAGGTCAACGACAACGACACAGTGCTGGCCGTCCGCTCCGCTCGACCGCCAACCGAGATAGCCGCCATGCTCGATCGCACTCTTACCAACATCGATCCCAATTTGCCCCTCACATTGCATAGCTGGCCGGATGCGCTTGATCTGGCATGAAGAACGGAATTACCTCTTATTGGCGACAGCCTCTTGCCCATGTCCTCCAGGTACCACCAACAAATCGAGCTTGAAAGACCCATTCGGAACCTGGCAAATGATCAAAAACGACTATGTCAGGAGCTAGCGTGCGAGCATGAGAAAGTGCCTTCTCCGGGTGGTCCAACTCATGCAAACAGAATTCGAAGTAGACAACATCCCCAAAAGATCTGACATTTTCAAAATCGCATGCGACGATGTCGATGGAATCGCACATTCCTGGTAGCTTGCTCTTTGCTTTTAGTTCTTGTAGGGATTCGACATCTCGATCAATGGCAATCAGTTTCGCGATTGCCATGCAGGGATCGTAGCGATACGCGGTTTCCCGGCCCGGCGATCTGGTGCAGGTCGATACTCTCGACGTGCGTCCCCTGCCCGGCGTGGTCTTCAAACAGTTCACCGCCCGCGATGTGGTCTCGCGCTGGGACGTGATTCAGGCCCACACTCGCGCCACCGCCTTCACCGCCGCCCAGTTCCTCGAGACCATGCTGCACCGCATGCCCTTTCCCATTCGCGCGGTGCAGGTCGATGGCGGCAGCGAGTTCGCCGCCGAGTTCGAAGCCGCCTGTCAGCAGCGCGGCCTGCGCTTGTTCGTACTTCCACCACGTTCTCCTAAACTCAACGGCGCCGTCGAACGCGCCAACCGCACCCACACCGAGGAGTTCTATCAGGTCACTCCCTGCTCGCTGGAGATGAAAAAACTCAATCGTGAACTCCGCCAGTGGGAAAAAATCTACAACACCGTGCGTCCTCACCAGTCCCTCGGCTACCTCACCCGCAGCAGTTCCTGCTGCGCGGTTCATTTCAACGAAAGGAATGAAAAGTGTCACCCATCTACTGGACGAGTACACGGACTAGAAAATGCCCATAACACTGGTAAATGGCATACGGGAAAATAAACTTCCCGTTCCGGCACCAACCTGCTTTCGAGATGTGAAACCGCATTGATTTCTAGTGCAGCAACGAGGCGGATTCCATTGCGGCCAAGATGGTCAGTGCAGCCTGTGTTTTTAAGGGTTTAGCGACGAATAACCCAAATCTCCCGGAAGAGCATCTAACACCGTATCGGGCCCGATCGAAACCACCAGACTAGAGGGCAGGTTCCTTGGGGTACAAGTAGGAGCGGGAGGATTCACGGATGAGATGGAATATGTGCAATAACAGGCTTCTGACGTACGTAGTGGCCTGCGTGGTTGCATTGGCGATGAGTCCAATCCAATTGAGGGCTGTCCCTTACGGGCAGGACGCACCTGCGGCTCAAAATGAAGAGCCCATGCCGGACCAGCCGCAACCTTCGCAACTGACGCCGGAGCAATTGCAAGAGCTGGTCGCGCCGATCGCGCTATATCCCGATGCGCTGGTCGCGCAGATTCTTGCGGCGTCTGCATATCCTACGCAGATTGTCGAAGCCGAGCGCTTTCTCCAGGAACATCCGGACTTGAAAGGCGAGGCACTGGGCGCTGAGGTCGATAAGCAAGATTGGGACCCGAGCGTGAAGGCTTTGACACAATTCCCTTCTGTGCTTGCGAATATGGATAAGGACCTCTCGTGGACGTCAGAATTGGGCGACGCTAATTACAACCAGCAGGCCGACGTCATGAGCGCGATTCAGTACATGCGCGAGAAAGCGAAAGATGCCGGAAATTTGAAAAGCACCCCGCAACAGACCGTGACGAATCAGGGGACGAATATCGAAATTCAACCGGCGGATCCGCAGGTTGTTTACGTGCCTGATTACGATCCTGAATTGATTTACGGGTATCCCGTAGGGCTGTGGCCGGGATTCTATCCGTGGTGGGGCGTTAGGGGGCCGTACTTATCTTTCGGATTGGGATTTGGTGTCGGTCCGTTCTTTGGATTTGGATGGGGATGGCATGGTTGGGGCTTTGATTGGGGCCATCGCGGGCTGTTGTACCGCGGCGGGCCTTATGCGTTCCATAGCCACGCTTTCTACGATCGCAACGCTTACTTCCACGGAAACTATCGCGGGGGCGCTGCGTTCGCACGCGGTGACCGCGGTTTGCGCGGGTACGGAGGCGGGCGCGACGGCCGAGCGGGGGCTCCGTCCATGCATGCGGGCGGGCACCCTGGCGCTTTTGGCGGGGTTGCCCGCGGCGGCGATGCACGAGGCTTCTCTTCGCGAGGGCGCTCCAGCTTCGGTGGAGGAGCGCACGGGGGCGGAGAAATGCACGGCGGGGGCGGCCATGGCGGTGGAGGCCACCGCTAACTCGGTGCTTACCATTGGCTGATCGGCGTGGTCGGGCAGCCAAATAGCTCAAACGGCTCAACAGGCAGAAAGCGCGAGGAGATAAGAATCATGTTCTACGATGGGCACAGTTTCGACAAACTCCATTCAGGTGTCGTCGGCAAGATCGCTACGCTTACGATTCTCGCGGCCGGAATTACATTTCTTCAGATTCACGCCGCTGCGCAGCAAGCCGGCCAGAAGACTTTTTCATCCGCTGCGGCGGCGAGCGGCGCTTTGCTGGCCGCAGTTAAGGCGGAAGACCAGCCGGCTTTGCTGAGCATTCTTGGGCCGGACGCGAAAGATATTGTTTCCTCCGGCGATTCCGTCGAAGACAAGAATAACCGGGCGGAGTTCGTTCAAAAATATGAACAAATGCATCGCTTAGTCACTGAGCCCGACGGAAAGACGACGCTCTACATCGGTGCGGAAAATTGGCCGACGCCGATTCCTCTTGCCCACAAGGGCGGAGCTTGGTATTTCGACACGCCGGCCGGCAAGCAGGAGATCCTCTATCGAAGAATTGGAAGGAATGAACTGGCTGTGATCCAAGTATGCCGCGAGATGGTAGACGCGGAAAAGGAGTATTACGGGCAGCCCCATGACGGCGACTCAGCTAATCAATACGCGCAGAAACTTTTCAGCGATCCCGGCAAACACAACGGGCTTTACTGGCAGGCAAGTGCGGGAGAAGGCGAAAGTCCGATCGGTCCGCTCGTGGCCTCGGCTGCGGCGGAGGGTTATCCGGCCGATCAGCAGCCACAACCATTCCAAGGTTATTACTTTCGCGTTCTGACCGGGCAGAAAACGCCCGGCGGCGCTCGTAGCTACATCGTCGACGGTAAGATGACGCGGGGATTCGCATTTGTGGCGTATCCAGCGGAGTACCGGTCGTCGGGAGTGATGACTTTCATCGTCGATCAAGATGGCATTGTCTACGAAAAGGACCTGGGCCGGCGCACAAGCGCGATCGCAAAGACGCTAACGCGATACGACCGAGATTCAACCTGGCGCAAAGCGGACTAGCCACTTGGAGAAGCGAACGAGGCTAGTTCACTTTGAACGATGCGCCGGACGGTGGCGAGACCTATTCCGTTGCCAGGAAATTCTGCGGCTGAATGAAGACGCTGGAAAGGCTGGAAGAGGCGCTCGGCGGATCGTGGATCGAAACCGGTACGCAATGGATTCATGGTTGACTATGCGGCGTAGACTTTTCGATCACTCTGCTGGCCACTTTGAGTAATTGTGAGCTGAGCACGAGGTGCGATTGTTCTGCTGCACTGCGATTCACTTCGAAGCGAATCTTGTCTTGTTGGGTTACGAATTCAATGACGCCGCCCTGCTCGGCGAAATGCGGTATGTCGCTCACCGTGAGCATGCGAAGGCGCTGGGCGTCAGCGAGAATGGGGCGCAACCGGTTCTCCTCTGAGGAACTAACAAATAAGATGCGGCATTGCGCCGCATCCTGAACTCTTGACATTCTTTTTACAGTGTCTTCTTGCCATCAATGCTCTCTCCAGCTACCGTCGAATCGAGAACCGCGCCAAAAGGATCTTTTCCGAGCACGCACATTTCGATCGAATCGCCGCCGGCGTCAGAAAGGTAACAGTGCCAAGGGAGTGTGACTATCAGTTGGGCGTGCTAGGACGCGGCATGGCTCTTGCTGACTTGTGCCGAGGCGGTGCGACGTTCTGCGCGTTCTTATCATCCAGATCAAGACCAAACGTTGGATCATCGTAGGTCCCAGATATCCGCACGGGGACAATTTCCCCTTTTTTCTTCTTCTTGAAGAACGGTTCCACTGCTTTCAGCAAGAAAGCCTTGGTTCCACTCTCGGTGTTTGAGATTTTCGATTGCACCTTCATTTGGCCCCGCACGTCGATCTGATAATTAATCAAGTTGTAGGTTCCATGCAGGCGCGCGGCTGCACCGGGAACACCAAAGGAGAGATCGGCGAATCTCGCCGTGCCCCGGAGAAGTTCCACTTGCCCGGAGACGTCCGTGAGCGCGGTCTCGGGATCAGGCTGGTCTTTTTGCCCCTGTGCGCCGGCACTTAGCTTGTTCACGCCTTCCTGAGTGGAGGGATTGGAAAAAGTTCCGGCTGCGATTCCGAAGGCTCCCCGCAACTTTACCTTTTTCAGAAACTCTTCTGAAGCGGGTGGAATCTCGACCCGCGCCTGGAAGGTGACAGGGCCCGACATGGGAGCGCGGTTTGCGGAGACAAACAGCCGCAGAAGATCTTCAATGCGAGCATTGTTCGCACGCAAATTGATCACCGCAGTCTTACCTTTTCCGTTAGGAGACTTGGCAATACTGCCTTGCGCCACAATGTGTGTCTTCCAGAAATCAGCTTCCACGCGCTCCAGGAATGTATCCCCGTGTGTAGCATCGACGTAGGCGCTGAATTGCGTGGTCAAATGCATTGGATGTCCGCCAGATTTCACTTCGAAATTGGGTGTGTCAGTTGTGCCCGAAATGTCGATATGACTCAGCTTGCCGCCAAACCTTCCTGTCGAAGAGAGCGTGCCGGCAATGCCGTCGTACACGATCAAATCCGCCTGCTCAAACTTGTATTCGCCCGAGATTGGCGTCTCTCCCGGATTGCTCTTGTTCCAGACTCCGAACTTTCCCGTGGTAGTGACTTCTCCCGGCGGCTTCGGATTGTGGACCCGAAGCCGGTAGGTGAGCGGTCCGCTCCATCCCACGTTTTGCAGGGAGGCTTCATGAACGTCGAAGCGCAACGGTTGCGTCTGCGGCTCCTTCGATGCAAACTCCACTGCCGCGCCGTTGGCGACGATTTCGCCAATGGTGATTTTTGATTGCGTCGTATGAAAAGCTGAGCCAGTCCCGAACGCCGGAATTAGCACGCGCATGCCGTCCGCAGTAATCCTGCTGACGCGATTCGAGAGCAGGCCGAGATAGCTTCCCTGGATCGTCAACTTCTCGATGGTGATGAGCGGCTTGGCTCCAGTTGGGCCGTGATCAAAAACTACCCCTTCGAGAATACAACCCGGAGAAGGAAAGTAAGTTTCGTGAAAGGCACGTACCCTCACCTGACTGTCGCCGGCCTCGCGAAGATCTTGGAGAACCGGAGCCTCAGCGAAAGGCCAGTGCCTGCTGAATATCAGCCCGATCACGCATAGAACTGCGACGGTAATAATCGCGATCAGGATGAGCTTGCCCGGACGATGCCTCTCTCCCTGCATCCGCGCTTCGAATCTACGAGGCGGCGATGCAGTGGAAGAAGACATGGAGTTTTGAGGCTGATCCGAGGATCGGGGTTGCTGTCGAAAATTATCACATTTCGGGAGCGCGTGCGAAAGTTCGACCGGATATATCGCGGGTTAAGGAGCTCTGACTGGCTGGTTTGCGCCTGCGCCCTCACTGTGCTAACGTCCCATTGATTTGGGATAAAGGCTTCGAAATTCTCCCAGGAGCAGCCTTATGGTCGGCATCATCCTTCTTGTCATTCTGGTGTTAATCGCGGTTGTACTGATCGGCATGTACAACAGCCTGGTGCAGTTGCGCGTGCGCTGCGACTCGGCGTGGTCCGACATTGACGTACAGCTGAAGCGGCGGCACGACCTGATCCCTAATCTGGTCGAGACCGTGAAGGGATACGCGGCTCATGAAAAAGGAACGTTTGAAAACATTGCCAAGTTTCGCTCGCAGGCCATGCAGGCGACTACGCCCGAGGGCAAGGCGGTGGCGGAGAATCAGCTCACTGGCGCGCTGAAGAGCCTGTTCGCCGTGGCCGAGAATTATCCCGAATTGAAGGCGTCGGAGGAGTTTACACAACTCCAGGAATCGCTGAGCCAGACGGAAGATTCGATTCAGAATTCTCGACGCTACTACAACGCGGTGGTGCGAGACCTCAATACGAAGATTCAAGTGTTTCCCACGAATATTCTTGCCGGGATGTTCGGCTTTCAGGCTCGCCAATTCTTTGAGACTACCGAGGCCGACCGCGAGCCGGTGGCGGTAAAGTTCTGAGGCCATGCCGCGGTTCAGATTGTCGATGAGCCTATTTTCTTGTCAGTCAAAAGAACGAAAGAGACGGGGAATCGTTCTCTCTAGCGGAGGGGAGACCAAGGTCCCTCGCTTCGCTCGGGATGACAAGAGTAGAGAAGATGACAAGAGTGGAGGCCTGCGGGCGCTGCTGACTCTGGTCGTTACGGTTCTCGTGTTTGCGGCGCCGGCTTTCGCTAAATCTTGGCTGGTTTCTAACTTTCAAGACACCATCACGGTTAATGTCGATGGCAGCGCTTTGGTCAGTGAGACCATTACGCTGGTCTTTATTGGCGAGTGGCACGGCATTCACCGCACGATTCCGATTGAATATCCGGGACCTAATGGAACGAACTACCAACTCTTCGTCAACATCATGAGCGTCACCGACGAGAACGGCGCGAAGATCAAGTTCGACTCGTCCACATCCGGAGCTTATCGCGACCTGAAAATTTATATCCCTAACGCAGTCGATACCACGCGCACGGTGAAAATTGCTTATCGGGTGCGCAACGGCACGCGTTTTTTCGACAGCTACGACGAATTCTACTGGAACGTTACGGGCAATGATTGGCCTGTGCCCATTGATCATGCCGCAGCCAGCGTGCACTTCCCTGCCGCAGCTAGCGGATCGCTGCGGGCGCAGGCATTTACTGGAGTCTACGGCTCGACCGAGCGTGATGCGACCGCGACGGTGAATGGCGCGGACGTAGAGTTTGAGACGAATCGTCCTTTGCCGATGCGCGGGGGGATGACCATCGATGTTTACATTCCGAAAGGCATTCTCAACGAGCCGGGATGGCTCACGAAACTACTCTGGTTCGTGGGCAGTAATCCGGCGGTGTTCCTGCCGCCAGTCACGTTCTTCGTAATGTTCGGTCTGTGGTGGTATGCGGGGCGCGATCCCGATCCGGGGATGTCGGTGGCTCCGATGTATGAGCCGCCGGCGGGAGTTTCTCCGGCGGAGGCTGGGACACTACTGGACGATCGAATTCATCCGCGGGATATTACATCGACCATTGTCGATCTAGCCGTGCGGGGCTTCATCAAGATCGAAGAGACTGACGACAAAGGCCTGATCTTCCACCACAAAGATTACATCCTTCACCTGCTGCAGAAGCGCCAAGACTGGCGCGGACTTGCACCTCATGAGCGGGTCATGCTGGAAAACATTTTCGTGGGAGATGCTCCCGACACCCGGCTCTCGAGCCTGAAGAATCGCTTCTACACCGCCGTGCCCGTGATTCGCACTGATATTATGTCGGCGCTGAAGCAGAAAGGCATTTATACGCTCGATCCGGAATCGGCGAATGGCCACAGCATCGGGGCTGCGGCGGGCATTCTGGTGCTGTTTGCGGTCCTGCAGTTTCTGGGATGGGCTGATTTTTTCAGTTCGGTCCCGGTGGTGGTCGTGAGCGTTTTGATTGCCGGCGTAATCTGGTGGTTGTTTGCGCGCGAGATGACGGCGAAAACCCTGAAGGGGGTGCGGACTCACATTGCGGTGCTGGGATTTCAGGAGTTTATGAATCGAGTGGACGGCGAGCGGTTGAAAACGATGCCGCCGGATACGTTCGAGAAATTTCTTCCTTATGCGATGGCGCTTGGCGTGGAGCACCACTGGGCGCAGGCATTTGCGGGCATCGTGAAAGATCCGCCGTCGTGGTACGCGGCGCCGGTGGGCTATGGATATGGAATGGGGTTCAATCCGATTCTGTTTTCGTCGTCCATGCACGGGATGGCGGCCGATATGCATCAAGTGTTTGTGTCGGCGCCGAGGGCGAGTTCCTCGGGATCGGGATGGGGCGGCGGAGGGTTCGGCGGCGGGGGCGGGGGATTTTCTGGTGGAGGGTTTGGCGGCGGGGGTGGGAGCGCTTTCTGATCGCAGCGCTGGAAGCGCAGCGCCACCCAAAATCAGAGTTTTGCCAAGACGCGCTCAGAACGCGGTACTGCTGGGAGACGTGGTGCGCCCGGAGAGACTCGAACTCCCAACCCTCTGCTCCGAAGGCAGATGCTCTATCCAGTTGAGCTACGGGCGCAGCAAGAGATATATTCTACGGCAAAGCGGGCTATGAGAGGCTTCGAGCTTCGCTCGAACAGACAGCCGAGGGCGACTGTCCTCACATGGGCATCTTCACAAATTAAAAAGGGGCCGATCGCGAAAGGATCCGGCCCCTTCACCTCACGAGAGGTGAATCTTAGTTTTCTCCGCCAGTGACGTTGCTGCCCCAGAGTGCCTCGCTACCCCAGAGCGCTTCGCTGCCCCAAAGCGCTTCACTTCCCCACAGTGCTTCACTGCCCCACAGCGCTTCGCTACCCCAGAGGGCTTCGCTGCCCCACAAAGCTTCACTGCCCCAGAGAGCTTCGTTGGCCGAGGTTGAGTTGCTGCTCGATCCGGTGGTTCCCTTCAGGGTTGAGGATGTTCCGGCGACGAACTGAGAAGATCCCCAGACGGTGGGGTTCGACCAGACGGAGGATGTATTCCACACCGCGGAGGGGTCATCCGTCAGGGTGACTTGATTGGTGGAGGATTTAAAAGTTGCGATGGGAGACATGGCGGTGCCGCGCGCGACGTCAGTGTTGAGGAAGGCGGCTTCGACGTCGATGTAGCCGGCGCCGACGGTGAAGACGTCATACTGATCGGTGTAGGTGATGCCGGTGGTGGGATCGGTGGTGCTGCTGGTCGTGGGAAGAGACTTCCACGCGGTCTTCATCAGGCGGGCTTTGACTTGATCGGGAGTCAGATACGGACTTTTTTGCAGAAGATCGGCGACGACTCCGCTGACCACGCCGGTGGCCATGCTGGTTCCGCTCAGAGTGAGGTAAGTGGGCGATATGGCGGTGCTGCCGCCGTTCACATAATAACTGTACGGGACCTGATTGCCGGGATATTGCGTGTAGAGAGTGGAATTGGGCGCGGCGAGGGAGACGAGCAGGTTGCCGGGCGCGACAAGGTCGGGCTTCACGACTGCGTCAACTACGGTCGGACCTTTCGAACTGTAGCTGGCGATGAGATCGTCAGTGCGGGTGGGCGTGCCCATGGGCTTCATGGCGCCGACGGTGAGGACATAAGGATCGTTGCCGGGGGAAGTGACGGTGGCGTATCCATCGGTGGGCTGATAGCGTCCGTTATTGCCGGCGGCCACGACGACGACGATTCCACTCTTCCACGCTTTTTCGACGGCCTGGCAGAGCGGATCTTGTTTGTAGCTTTCGTAGATGGGGCGGCCGAGTGAAAGGTTGATGACGCGAATGTTGTATCTGGATTTCAAAGAGATGGCCTGGTTGATGGCGGCGATGACGACGCTATCGGTGGAAGCTCCGTTCTGATCGAGCACGCGCAGGTTGACGATGCTGGCGCCGGGTGCGATGCCTTTGAAAGTCTTGCTGAAGAAAGGGCCAGTGGAGCTGAGACCGTCGCCTGCGATCAGACCCGCGACGTGGGTACCGTGGCCGAATTGGTCAGCCGCGCTGGAGTTTCCGGGCACGAAGGATTGTTGATAGACAACGCGCGAGAACGGCAGAATGCCCATGTTCAGATCGGGGTGATTGTTCACACCGCTGTCGATGAGAGCTACACCAACGCCGGCGCCGGTGTAGTTCGACTGCCAAGCAAATTCCGCATTGATAGCGCCGGTGGCGTTGTTGAGAGTTGGCGACAAGGGGCGGTCGCTGCTGATGTAGACCACGTTCGACTGGTTCGAGAGGCTCTGAATACCGTTGCCGTCGAGGATGGCGACGACGCCGTTGATCAGCGGTAAGTCGCCGAGGATCGAGCCACCAAGTTTTAGAACGTCATTCACCAGGCAATCGACGAGGCCGAGCAGGCCGTTACAGTTCAACTGAGTTCCGGGCGCGTACTGAACGATGACTTGCGCCTTCTGAGAAGTGGGTTGGTTGCGCAGTTCAGGCGATATTTTTGAATTGTCGGCGTAGGCCAGGGAGGCGCTGAGGATCAACAGTAAGGCTACAAATCTTTTCATGTCCGCCCTCAAAGAAAAACAGACTCGTGGCCACGCCGGATCGGCGGGCTTGCGGAGTTGTAGGTGCAGGCTGAGGCCCAAAGTGGGAAATGGGTTGGGGCTTTGACATCAACGAGTTAGCAGCTACTGTTTTTCGACCACAGGACAGCCTGTCCCGTTGCCCTACCGGGGGGACAGATTGTCCCAGGTACTCGCTACAGGCGGAAACGTGGCGGGAGGAGCCCAGATCCCTCCTTCGATCGGATCAGGTCGGATGACAAATGTTGGTCGCTTGAAACTTTGTTGAATAAATCGCAGAAAACGAAGGTAACCACCGAAGGTCACTTTTGCGCGGACATAGGTCCGGACTTCAGCAAAAATCTAAGAAACCTCTCATGTCATGGGCGCGACATTTCGGCACACGTGTGTATATCGCCGGGATGGCGATTGCGGCCGTAGGCTGCTTTGTCTTCGCATTTTTGGACTGGCATTCTACCGACACCGCCAAGTTCGTCCTCTACATGGCGGCCGCGGTCCTAGCCTCGTCCTTTAAAGTAAGCATGCCCGGCGTCGAAGGAACGATGTCGATGAATTTCCTGTTGACGCTGCTCTGCATTCTGGAGCTTGGTCTGCCGGAGACGCTGCTCATCGGCCTGGTGAAAACGCTAGCTCAATTTTATTGGAAGCCGGCGCGGCGGCCAAAGCTAGTACAGCTAGTTTTCAATTTGTCGCAGGTAACAGTATGCGGCGCGGCATCATACGGCGCTTACAAACTGTCGCTCCACGTTTTTCATGGTTCCATCCCGTTGGGCCTCTTGGCGGCGGCCATCACGCAGTTCGCTTCCAACACCGCCGCGATGTCGATCATTATCGGTCGAACAGAAGATAAGCCCATCTCGAACGTTTGGACTGGAATCTACCTCTGGACCTTCCCTTACTACATGGTGGGGGCGGCGATTGCCGGATTAGTTAGCTTGTTGAACCGCCACTTCGGATGGCAAGGTTCTCTACTGGTTTTGCCGCCGATGTACCTTATATATCGCTCCTACCGTCTTTACCTGGGCAAGTTGGAGACAGAGAAACTGCATGCGGAGAAAGTTTCCAATCTTCACCTGCGAACCATTGAAGCTCTGGCGTTGGCGATCGAGGCCAAGGATCAAACTACTGGGGAGCATTTGCAACGCGTCCGGATCTACGCGATGGCAGTGGCGCGGGAACTGGGATTGACCGAGGACGAAACCGAAGCCTTGCAAGCAGCTTCGGTGCTTCATGACATTGGCAAGCTGGCGGTGCCGGAGCACATTATCTCTAAACCCGGAAAGCTTACTCCCGAAGAGTTCGAAAAGATGAAGATTCATCCCATCGTGGGGGCGGAGATTCTGGAGCAAGTCGATTTCCCTTATCCGGTGGTTCCCATTGTGCGGGCGCATCACGAGAAATGGGACGGAAGTGGATATCCAAATGGGTTGAAGGGTGAGGCGATACCGATTGGAGCGCGTATTCTCTCGGCGGTGGACTGCCTGGACGCGCTCGCATCCGACCGGCAATACCGGCGGGCGCTGCCGTTGAATGAAGCCATGGCTAAGGTCGTTTCCGAGGCTGGCGTTAGTTTCGATCCGCGCGTAGTCGGGATTCTTCAGCGGCGTTACGTGGAACTGGAGAAGTTGGCCAACGAGCAGCCGTTGCGGACTCCGCCGAAATTGTCGACCGATATAAAGGTAGAGCGAGGTTTGGCGCCTGATGCTGGTTTCGCGGAAGCGGAAGCGACTCCTGCCAACAAACCTGAGGCGGCCAAGAATCACCATGCGCTCGTGACCGCAAGAAAAGAAGTGGAAGCGCTTTTCGACTTCGAACGCAAGCTGGGCAGTTCACTTAGCCTGGAAGATACGATTTCTTTGCTGGCAGTGCGGGTGAAGCGTCTAGTGCCGCATGATTCCCTGGCGGTGTACGTTTTGAGGGACAAAATTCTGATTCCGGAGTTTGTGAGCGGCGAGAATTTTCGTTTATTTTCTTCGTTGCGGATCCCGATTGGAGAAGGATTGTCGGGCTGGGTGGCACAGAATTCGAAGGCAATTTTGAATGGCAATCCTTCGGTCGAGCCGGGTTATCTTAACGATCCGACGAAGTACAGCATGCTGCGCTCGGCGCTGGCGGTACCCCTGGAAGGGACCGCCAGCGTGGTTGCGGTGCTGGCGCTTTACCGCGCCGGGCAAGATGCTTTTACGCGAGAGGATCTGAATGTGTTGCAGGCCATCGGATCGGGATTGGGTTTGGCTGTTGAAAATTCCCTGCGGCGCGATAGCAAAACGGATTCTGCGGTTGAAACTGCGCACCTTCGGGCGGCCGCTGCGGCGCGGGCCGGCAGTGACTGAATCTACTCCATCTCAAAACTTAAATAAGACAAGCCGTCAGTCCGTTCGACTTGCAGGACGACGGGATCACCGGTCTTCAACGCGAGCACGGCGGCGCGCAGCGCGTCCATAGAGGCGACGGGCGTTGTGTTGAGCGCGTGGATGACATCGCCGGTCTGCAAGCCAGTATCAGGCGTGATCAGGTCGGCGGCACGACCTAGAACGACGACCCCGGAGGGAATGCGAAGAGACGAGATCTGACTGCGCAGTTCGCTGGTTAGGTCGATGGCGAGAATACCCAGGCGTGGGACAAGGCTCTTCTCGGGATCGGCGGCGTCGAAGAGTTGGTCCATGGGGTCGCGATTCTCGATGGCTGGTACGTAAAGAATTTTCTTTTCTTGGCCGCGCAAAATTTCCAGCTTAAGGACTTGATCGAGACGGTGAAGGTAGAGGGCTGAAGAAAGTTGGGGAAGAGTTTCAATGCGGCGATCGTCTGCGGTAAGAACAATGTCCTGAATTTTCAGGCCGGCGGCGGCGGCGGGGCCGTCTGGCCTCACATCGGCAACAATAACTCCCCAGCGCATTGCGAGGTGGAGGCCGTCGGCGATGGTGGGATTGATCTCCTGCGCGACGGCGCCGATCTCGACCCGATGCACGTGTCCATACTTACGCAGGCTGTGATAGACGAAATCGACGATGCGCGCGGGGATGGCAAAGCCCAGGCCTTCGCTGCCACCGCCTTGGGTAAGAATGAAAGTATTGATGCCGACGACATCGCCGTTCATATCAACCAGCGGTCCTCCACTGTTGCCGGGGTTGATGGGAGCGTCGGTCTGGATATACGTCAGGGCTTTTTCGGGATCGGGCTGGCGAGAGACGGCGCTGACCACACCCATGGTCACGGAATTCTGCAGGCCTTCCGGGCTACCGATGGCGAAGACGAGTTGGCCGACGCGAGGCCGTTGCTGCACCAGCAGAGGAAGGGTGGGAAGGTCGGTCTCGTTGATCTTTAATAGAGCGAGATCGGTTTCTTTGTGTGTTCCGACCAGGCGTGCTTCGAGGATGTGGCGTTTGCCGATGGGAACAGCGCGGCCGGTGTCGCCGGGCAGCGGCAAGGCTACGCGGATACGTTGCGCCCCTTCGACCACGTGAGCGTTGGTGATGATGTAACCGTTGGGATCGACGATCACGCCGGAGCCGACAGCTTGCTGGCGCACGATGAGAGCGGTCTGAGTGCGGTTCCCCTCGTGTACGGGGCCATAGCCGGTCACGAGAATTTGAACGACCGCGGGCGCTACTTTGGCGGCAAGGCCTTCCAGAGCGTTGTTCAGTTGGAGGAGAGCCGCGGAGGCGGAGGCCGATTCGTCGGGCTTGGTCGGCTTCTGGGCAGTGGGCTGCTGCTGTGCAAACGCGCTGGCTGAGGCCAGAAGAAGAGCCGCGACTCTGCAGATGAAAAAGCGCGGATGAAGAATTGCGCGCGCGCGAAAGAAGGATGAAGTGAGCATCGAGATCGCTCCTCAGAAAGAGAAAGCTTACACCAGACGGTACCACTCGAGCCTGGCAGCAATGCAAACCTGCGTCAAGAGAGCGGGGCAGTATCCGCAATTGACCGCAACCGGACAACCCGCGCCGCACTGGTTGCGAGAACTCGAAAGAGACAGCGCGGCCAGCTCTGTTACTATGCTTGGGTTTTCGGACCATCTGTTGTGCCGCGCCCCTGGATCTTTGGCCACAAATGGAACCCCATGCCTTTATTGCCGAAGTCTATCGTCGCATGGCGGCGCGGCATGCCCGGGAAGCGCCGCGCCCGGCTTGGGCCGAAATGCAAAATGATCGCACCGTCCTCGAAGCTGCCCACCAGTACCGGCCTTACCTGCCGGCAAATCAGGACGCGCGAATCTTGGATATCGGATTTGGCAGCGGCTGGTTTCTCGCCGCCTGCTTGCGCCTTGGCTATCGGAAACTATCGGGGGCGGATTTTGGCATCGCGAATAAGGCGCATGTTGCCGATTGGATGCCCGGCTGCGTGACCTTGCACGAAATTCGGCACAACATTGCCGATTTCCTGAGTGGCCAGACGGAGCAGTACGACTTGATCCACATGTCGCACGTCATTGAACACGTGCCCAAATACTCTTTGCTCTGCGTGGGGGATGCCCTTTTTCTGGCACTGAAGAAAGGTGGCACGCTGCTACTCCGAACGCCGAATATGGAAGGACCGTGCGCCAACTCGAGCTTCTATGTGACTTTGAGCCATGAATATGGCTTCGCGGGTTCGAATCTCGTCTCCTTGCTCGATCTATGCGGCTTTGATGAAATCAATTTGGTCACATTCGATACCTACGATCCAACCTGGAAGCAGCGGGTGGGCAAACTTCTGCGCTGGCCTTTTCTGATTGAGAGCAAGCTGCGCCACCGCCTGTTCGGAGCGAACCGCGGCGGCCATTTCCGTGAGGAATTGATTGTTACGGCCAGACGTGGCAATCAGCTTCCCTCCTCCGGGCAATGATCGGTCGGACCATGTGCCAGGCTTTTCAGACCGTTCAGGGGGAATCTAGGTTCTACCCTTAACTAATTCGTTATCAGGCTTTTATAGCGGTCTGATCCATGATATAACCGCCCGTAAGCAACAAAAAGTGAGTGATCCGCCTGCCAGGAGCGTATTCTGGTGGCATTGGCCCATTTAAAGAGCAGATGCGGAAGAACGGGCCAGAAGATTACGCCACGAAATGAGGAGGCACTGTGCCCGAAGCGCGGACCGGAAAAAGATTTCCTCTGGAATTGCCGATCAAAATCCATAAGGAAAGTGCAAGCGGCGACGCCAAAGGAACAACAGGAAATTTGAGCGCGGCGGGAGTTTACATTCGTGCCGACGCGTCGCTCGAGATCGGTTCCCCGGTGGAATTTGAGATCACCCTCCCCCCCGATGTTACCGGAGGGCAGGACAGCGTTGTGCTTCAGTGCAAGGGGCGCGTGGTGCGCAGCGATCCCACTGGGAGCAGCCCGGAAGGCAAGGGCGTGGCTTGCGTGATTGACTCGTACGAGTTTGTGAGGAACTCTTAAGCTAAAATTTTGGAGCGCCGATAACATGCTCAAACTGATACTGGCGGATAACCAGGCAATCTTCCGAGCGGGCATCGCCAAGGTGCTGGCGGTGGAAGATGAGATGCGCATTGTGGCGCAGGCTCAGATGCCGGAGCAGATGTTCATGGCTCTGGATAAATTTCGCGCCGCGGTGCTGGTAGTGGCGGCGGGCTTTCACAACGATTTCGCGGCTATCGTTCAAGCGGCGAATAAAGCAAAGACCCGCGTAGTGGTGCTAGCCGATACCGGCGAGAGCGCGCAGCGGCATATGGCAAACGGTGCGCATGGCGTGGTTTACCGCAATGTAACCAGCGCGGCGCTGGTGGATTGCGTGCGCAAAGTGGCGCGCGGCGAGACTTGGGTGCAGGACGTTGCGGTGCCGAGCGAACTCACCGAAAACGATATGGTCGGGCTGCGAGTACGTGATCGATTGACTGCGAAAGAACTGCGCATCGTGGCGCTGATTGTGCAGGGATACAAGAATAAAGAGATTGCTACGCAACTCGGAACGACTGAGCAGGTCATCAAGAATTATCTGCGGAATGTGTATGACAAGATTGGCGTGTCGGACCGGCTGGAGCTGGCGCTGTTCACAATCCATCACCGGATTTTGAACGAGGCCGCGGCAGCGACTACGCAGGGGCCGGCGCCGCAGGCTCCCGCGGGTGTGATGCCGTAAGGGCCTCTGGTTGGATTAAAAGGCCACCCTCGGGGGTGGCCTTTTTAACTTTTTGGGAAATTTCTGCCCACTTTCAGATGTCGTCGGCACCGACTAGCAATACGCTGTCATCCCGAGCAACGCGAGGGATCCTGGTTTTTGCCTGCGCCACCAGCATTGCCGCTCCAGGCGAATACCAAGGTCCCCCGCTTCACTCGAGATGACAGCGACGGGGTTTCTCAGCCGATTTTTTCCCCTACGGATTTTGCCTGCGTGAATAGGTAGAGATAATCGGGGCCGCCGGATTTCGAATCGGTGCCGGACATGTTGAAGCCGCCGAAGGGGTGGGCTCCGACCATGGCTCCGGTACATTTGCGGTTGATGTAGAGGTTGCCGACGTGGAAGTCGCGGATGGCTCGATCGATTTTGTCGCGCGATTTGGTGTAGATGGCTCCGGTGAGTCCAAACTGAGTGTCGTTGGCGATTTCGAGCGCATTGTCAAAGCCGTGGGCTTTGATGACGGCAAGCACGGGGCCGAAGATTTCTTCCTGCTCGAGTTTTGATTTGGCGGGAATGTCGGCGATCACGGTGGGGCGGATGTAGTAACCTTCCCCGGCTTCCTTGGCGCGCTCGCCGCCGGTGATGAGGCGCCCATCTTTCTTGCCTTGCTCGATGTATTCGAGAATGGTCTTCATGGAGCCTTCGTTGATGACCGCGCCCATGTTGGTATTTTCGGCCGGATCGCCGATGGTGATTTTTTCGACGCGGGCTTTCAACATGTCGAGAAACTTGTCGTAGACGCGTTCATCGACGATGGCGCGGGAGCAGGCCGAGCACTTCTGTCCCTGGAAGCCGAATGCGGCCTGCGCAACACCCTCAACGGCGGAGTCGATATCGGCATCGGCATCGACGATGATGGCGTCTTTGCCGCCCATTTCTAGCACCGTGCGTTTGATCCAAAGCTGGCCGGGAGCTTGCGTGGCGGCAACTTTGTTAATGTGCAGTCCGACTTCGCGCGAACCGGTGAAGGCAATGTAGCGAGTTTTGGGATGCGCGACGACTGCGTCACCGAAGCTCGCGCCGGCGCCAGGGCAGAAGTTGACCACGCCTTCGGGCATGCCTACTTCTTCAAGAAGCTCGACGAATTTGGCGGCGATGGTGGGCGAATCGCTCGAGGGCTTGAGGATCACTGTGTTGCCGCCGACGATTGAAGCAACCGTCATGCCGGCCATGATGGCGCAGGGAAAATTCCACGGCGGAATGACCGCGCCGACGCCGAGCGGGATGTAGGTGAGCGAATCGCGCTCGCCGGGAAGCTGCACGGGCGCCTCGGCTTTCGCGAGGCGTAGCGCTTCGCGGGCGTAAAACTCGCAGAAGTCGATGGTCTCGGAGATGTCGGCATCGGCCTCGCCCCAGTTCTTGCTGACTTCGAAGAGGAGCCAGGCCATGTAATCCATTTTGCGCTGGCGGAGTAGGTCTGCGGCGCGGAATAGTAGGCTGGCACGCTCTTCGACGGGGGTGCGGCTCCAGGTGGTGAAGGCTTTCAGCGCGGCGTTCATGGCCGGTTCCACATGCTCTTTGCCAGCCTTCTGGTGGATGCCGACCATTTGCGATGGCTTCGAAGGATTCAGCGACTTGATCTTGTCCACGGTCTTGATGCGCTGGCCGCCGATGATGAGGTCATACTCGCGGCCGAGCTGTCCGCGGACTCTTTCGATGGCGGCACGCATCTTGCGGGCGTTCTCTTCGTGGCGGAAATCGTAAAAGGGCTCGTTGATAAATGGGCCTTGATGCGCGGTCGCGCGCGGGCGAATGGGGAGTTCTAGGGTTGCCATGGTACACCTCGTGAAATCGACTTCGACGACGGCAGATCTTTTCATTTTAGCATTCGCGGGTTGTTTGGAGTTTCCAGTGGGTTCAACCTGGCAGCGTTCTAAATTCTTTCAACACAGGGGGCGCAGGGGTGCACAGGGTAAATCTGGCGGCTCTGGGATGATAGACTCGGACGTTTTCATGGCGGCGGCCGGGTTCGCCGGCGGGGGGGCGGATTTCATGGACATTAGGCGGGTAGGGATTGTGGGCGCGGGAACCATGGGCAACGGGATTGCCCACGTCTTTGCGCGAGGCGGGTATTCCGTGATTCTGTGCGATGTGGAGCAGCGGTTTCTGGAGCGCGGCCTGGCTACCCTCAAGAAGAATCTGGAGCGGGAGGTCGCGAAGAACAAAGTTACGGCCGAAGACATGACGTCCGCATTGAAGAAGATCGAGCCGGTGACGGACGGCGCAAAACTGGCCGACTGCGACTTCATCGTGGAGGCTGCTACCGAGAAGTTTCAGATCAAGACCGAGATTTTTCGCGATCTCGACCGGCTGACGCGCCCGGAGGTGATTCTGGCGTCGAATACTTCGTCCATCTCCATCACCAAGCTTGCCGCACTCACGAAGCGGCCTGACAAGGTGATAGGCATGCACTTTTTCAATCCGGTGCCGGTGATGAAGCTCGTGGAGGTGATTCGCGGGCTGGCTACTTCGCAGGAAACTTTTGGGGCGGTACGCCAGTTGGCGGTGAAGCTCGACAAGACGCCAGTCGAAGTAAACGATGCGCCTGGATTCGTCTCCAACCGTGTGCTGATGCCGTTGCTGAATGAAGCCATGTATGCCGTGATGGAGGGCGTGGCTACGCCTGAGGCGGTGGATGAGGTGTTCAAGCTGGGAATGGCACATCCCATGGGACCGTTAACGCTGGCGGATTTTATCGGGCTCGATGTTTGCCTCGACATTATGCGGGTGATGCTGGATGGGTTGGGGGATCCGAAGTACAGGCCGTGTCCGCTGCTGATTAAGATGGTGGACGCGGGGTGGCTGGGGAGGAAGAGCGGGCGAGGGTTTTATAAGTATTGAATTGAAAGTGCCGAGTAACTGGTACCGAGTGACGAGTTGAAGCCCGCAGAATCATGGCAACTGAGACACCTTCGGCGAGGAGCAATGATGCTCCATTCTACTTTTTGGCTGCGGTTGCGGGCATTGGAACGGGGTTAGCGGACGTCGCAGTCAACGATTTGCTTTTTACGGCGCTGCTGGTGCTTGCGGCGTGCATGCTGCTGGGCCTCTTGCGTCCGCGCTGGCCGTGGCGGTGGGTCGCGGCAGTGGTGATCTTTATGCCTGTCGCCGAACTTGCCGGTTATCTGATCATGGCCGTGAAGCCCACGCGGGGGCAGGTTTATGGATCGTTTCTCACAGCTCTGCCGGGGACGGCCGGGGCTTACGGCGGGGCGGTGATGCGCCGGGTGATTGATAATTTGCGGCAGGGGAAGTGAAAGTCGGCTGCTGGCGCTCGGCTTCCGGTTTGAAGCTTGCGCGGACGGCAAGCGCCAAACCCGGAAACCTGGCCTCCGGAATCCAGAACCGGCACCCCAAGGTATCGGATAACGAGAAAGTTACTCCCAATCCACAGGGGAGGCGCGTATGCTCCCTAGCATGTGTGTAATGGTGTCAATGCTGGCGAGCGGGAGCAAGGGGAATTGTGCGCTTGTGGCCAGCACACGGACCAAGATTTTACTGGATGCGGGAATTTCCTGCCGCGAGACATTCAAGCGGATGAAGTCGCTGGGGGAAGATCCGCAATCGCTGTCGGCGATTCTGATTACACACGAGCATTCCGATCACGTTTACGGGCTGGCAACGCTGGCGAAGAAGTTGCGCATCCCAGTTTTCATGACGGGGGCAACTCATTCGGCTTGGACACGGGCTATGCGCACGGTGAACGGTGAGAGGCCGCAACTCGATAAACTGGAGCGCTTCGAGTCAGGGCATCGTTTTCAGGTGGGCGACATTGAAGTAAAACCTTTCACCATTCCGCATGATGCGGCCGACCCGGTGGGGTTTACTTTTCGGGTTGAAGGCACAAAAGTGAGCGTGGCTACAGATCTGGGATACTTGCCTGGGAATGTTCGCGATCACTTGCGCGGCTCCGACATCCTGGTCATGGAGTCGAATCACGATGTGGAGATGCTGCGGGGCGGGCCTTACCCGTGGCAGGTAAAGCAGAGGGTAGCGAGCAACGTGGGGCACCTGTCGAATGAGAAACTCGCCGATTTCTTCACTGGGGACTATGATAATAATGCAGCGTTTGTGGTGCTGGCGCATCTCTCTGAACAGAACAATCACCCAGAGATAGCTCGGAGAGAGGCGGAAAAAGCGCTGGCTGAGCGGGGCGGGTTGTTTCAGAACCGCGTGCTGGTGGCGGTGCAGTCCGAGGTTTTGGCGCCTATCCAGCTGTAGGGGCTGCAGCTGTAGTCCTTTATGAGTCAGCAGTGCATTGATCCGATAGTAGGTAAGATTCTGGCGGGCTGGAGATATGACATTTCCGGCCTGGCGGCGGAGATGCGCGGCGACTACGAAAGCCACTTTGCAGCCTGTGAGCAGTGCCGTAACCGCCAGCGCATGCATCGCATCATTGATGTAGGCTTGATCGCTCTGGCTTCAGTTTCCGGCGGCGTTTTTCTGCTGGCGTTTGGAGTGATCCGCCACTTCGGCCCGCGGCACGCATTCTGGCTGGAGATTGCGGCGCTGGCCGGCTTTGCCGTGTCTGCCCTGATCTGGCTCGTAGTGGCGGTGGCAACGCCCGCTCCGGTGACGGTACTGGATGCGGCGCGGGAAGGGGCGCGGCGAGTGCATGATCGTTTGCCGGCGGAGATTCGTGAACGGCTGCCGGAAGAACTGCGCGTGAAGATTACAGGGACGTAGTTGTGAGCCGGAGTACTTTTCAAATCGTCGCAATTCTGTTGTTGACTACCCTACTCGTCGCCAGCGCAGAAACGATGTGTGGACTTGCGTTCGCACCGGCGCAGGCGCCCGCGGCTGAATGCCACCATGGCGGTGTGCCACTTAATCCGCAACCGGCTGACAGTCGGTGCTGCGTGAGCGGTTATCACTCTGCTCTGCTGAATCGCAGTTTCTCCCCGCGTCCCGCGCTGCAAGCCCTGAAACTTTCCGATGCAATCTTGACGCTTGGAAACACAGGTGAAGGCAACGCGCTTCCGAGCGTCTCGCTGCGTTCCAGCGGTCCGCCCCTCGTTCTTGTTCTCCGAATCTGATCCACCATCCTCGCTCTATTCTCCGTCGGCAAGGCGGTTACTGCTCATTCTTTGCATGGCTTAAACAAGCTGCGAAAAGAGGCATCACCGGCCTCGATGCAGCCTCCGGGCGGAAGACCGCATTGACCGTGAAATCCTTCGCGGCTCATTCGGCTTTGCTCAGGCAAGCTCCTGAAGCTCCGCTGTTCCGGGGGTGGCCGCATGCCTTGCTGAGTTCAGCAGCCTGCGGGAGAAAGAGAGTTTTTCGTGGTCAGAGTCTTTCATTTAGCCGTCACATATTTGGTTGCCGTTGCGCTGTTGCTGTTTCAAGCGTTAGCGCAAGAGAAGTCTGTAGGTGGGATGAACATGAGTGGGATGAACATGGATGAGATGAACATGGGGGCGGGTGAGAGCACGCAGTTGCCATCACCACATGCCGGATCGGGAACGGCGTGGGAGCCGGCATCCGTACCGGCACATGAGTGGATGCTGATGCGCGGCGGGTGGGAGCTGATGGCGCATGGCCAGATTTTCATCGACTACAACCAGCAAGGCGGCCCGCGAGGTGGGGGAGCAAAAGCCGAATCGGAGAACGTAGGAATGCTGATGGAGCAGCATTCGCTCGGGCATGGAACAATTCTGTTTCGGCAGATGTTCTCGGCGGAGTCGCTGACGTCGCCGCATCCGGGATTTCCGGAACTGTTTCAGACCGGGGAGACCTATCACGGACAAGCGCTGGTCGATCACCAGCATCCGCATAATGTGTTTGCGGAACTCGCTTTCTTATATACCGTGCCACTCTCGGAGAAGATTTCCTGGGAGTTGTACGGCGGGCCGTCCGCGGAACCGGCCTTGGGGCCGGTCACCTACATTCACCGCACGTCGGCGTCAGAGTTGCCGTTGGCGCCGCTGGCTCATCATTTGCAGGATTCAACGCATACCAGCTTCGGAGTAGTGACGACGGGATTGGTCATCGAACGAGTGAAGCTTGAAGGTTCGGCATTCAACGGACGCGAGCCGAATGAAGAGCGGCGGAGCATCCAGCTTGCGCCTCTGGATTCATGGTCGGGGCGAGCGAGCATTGCACCGAATCGCGACTGGACGGCGCAGTACAGCATTGGACGGCTGGAGCATCCGGAGGCGCTGGAGCCGGGCAGCCAATGGCGGGAGACGGCATCGGTGGAATATAACCGCCCGCTGGCCGTGGGCAATTGGGCGACGTCCGTGGTGTGGGGACGAGTGCACAAGATTGACACCGGGATCAATCTCAACAGTTATCTGTTCGAGTCGACGCTGAATTTCTTGCGGCGCGATTATGTCTTTACACGGCTTGAACTGGTGGATAAGGATGAATTGTTTCCGCAAGCGGCGGTACATTCGGCTTACCGCATCGGGGCGTACACCTTTGGGGGCGTTCGCGATGTGGTGCAGAATTGCGCGTGGCAGCTGGGACTGGGCACGGATGTGACGATCTACTCTAAACCGGCAGTGCTGGATGCGGCTTATGGCAGTTTCCCCGTGTCTTTCCAGGTGTTTCTCCGGATGCGGCCAGGGCTGCATGCAAAGCATTAGCATCACGAACATCAGAAATATGTATTGCCTAAACGGGTTCCGGCCGAAAAACCCGTGATCGCTCGACGCGAACTGCAGGAGAATGTATGCAAATGCAGGGTAGCCTTCGGATGTTGCGCGTGATTCAGTCGGCCATGTTGGGCAGCATTCTCCTCTATGTTGTCGTGGGCGAGGTCGTGGGTCTGCGGGCCAGAGCAGCGGATCCAGCGCTGAATTATGGTTTGACGACTGCCGGGGTGGCGATTGTAGGCGTGATCTTTGTGGTGAGGCGGACTCTGGTGTTGCGCTCCGCGGAAAACCTGGCCACGAATCCCGACGATTCGCTCACTTTGAATCATTGGAAGAGCGGCTACCTTGTGACCTACGCATTATGCGAGGCGCTGGCATTGTTTGGCCTGGTCCTGCGCTTCGCAGGGTGCAATTTTCAGCAGAGCCTGCCGTTTTACATCGGTGGATTTGTGCTGCTTTCTTTCTTTGGGCCGCGACAACCGGCTCGTGCCTGAATTACCCACCGTTGGAATATCATGTCCTTGGGGTAATACATCAATCTCGAGGTAATTCTATGTCTATCGATGGACCACACGAATTGGCTGGCATGCGGGCGGCTGGAGCGGTGGTTCGCCTTATGCTGGGCGCCATGAAAAGCGCAGTGCGCGCGGGAGTCACGACGGCCGAATTGGACGAGGTGGGGGCGAGCGTGATGAGGCAGCACGGTGCACGATCCGCTCCGGAATTGGTTTACAAGTTTCCAGGAGTGAGCTGCATCAGTGTCAACGATGAAGCCGTCCACGGCATTCCTGGCAGCCGCGCTTTGGAGGCAGGCGACCTGGTGAAGCTCGATGTCACTGTCGAGAAAGATGGATTTATGGCGGACGCAGCCGTGACGGTTCCTGTCGGCGAAATATCGGAAGAGCGCCAACGCCTGGTCGAGTGCGCGGAACGAGCTTTTGCGAAGGCGATGCTGGTGGCGCGGGCCGGCTATCGGGTGTGGGAAATTGGGCGAGTCATCGAATGCGAGGTTCGGCGCAGCGGCTTTGCCGTGATTCGCGATCTGGGTGGGCACGGCATTGGGCGCACCATCCATGAAGAACCTCGAGTGCCCAACTATGCTGACCCAGAGGCGAATCAGGTCCTCACCGAAGGCTTGGTGATTACCGTTGAACCGATTATTGCGGCGGGATCTGGCAGGGCATTCGTTGCGAAAGACAAGTGGACGGTGGTAACGGCGGATCACAGCCCGTCGGCGCATTACGAGCACACGCTGGTGATCACGAAGGGCGAGCCGATGCTGCTGACGGCGGCGTAGGTCATCTGGCTGATGCTTTTGAGCGAGTGCAGCTCGAAAAACATATTTTCCACGCACACGTTGAGTTGGGAGGGATGTACGAACGCTGTGCCACCCAAAGTCGCGCATCCCTATCCAAACGCTTTACGCCTTGATGTGGCAGCTCGCCAGACCGCGCTTCTCCAGATATTGCTGGTGATAGTCTTCGGCGGGAAAAAACGTTACCGCGGGGACGATCTGGGTGACGATCGGCTTTGAATAGCGATGCGCCTTCTCTAACGATTCCTTCGAGGCTTGCGCTTCGGCCTGCTGTTCGGGCGTGTGGAAGAAGATGGCGGAACGGTATTGCGTGCCCCAGTCCGGGCCTTGGCGGTTGAGCTGCGTTGGATCGTGGTTCTCCCAGAAAACCTTCAGAAGATCGCTATAGTGAACCTGGGCCGGGTCGAATTCCACTTCGACCGCTTCGGCGTGGCCGGTGCGGTCGGTGCACACTTCTTTGTAGGTGGGATTGTCGGTGTTTCCCCCAGTGTAGCCGACGCGGGTGGCGAGAACCCCCGGCATCTGACGGAAGGTGGCTTCGACTCCCCAGAAACATCCTGCTGCGAATGTGGCTTTTTGCATCTTAAGTTCGCTCCTGCGCCGGGGGTGGTAACTTTAGAACCCTTGGCTGCGTCTTATTAGATGACGAATGCGCAAGAAAGTCACGCTCGGCGCGGATGGGCCTGTCTGTTTGCCGGCTTTGACCGACGACCATCGAGTTTCGCTCGACTGGACAGCCGAGGGCGGCTGTCCCCACATGTGCATCTTCGAACACGTAGACACGTAGCCCTAGCGGCGATTGACGCTGTGGCAGGATTCAAGATAAAGTTCGGCCAAGGTTGTTGCTGTAATTTCCCCAGGAGAAATCTTTGGTTCTGAGGTCCAGCCGCGCTGAAAGAGTGCAGAGCTTTGCCATCTGGCTGCTTGTGGCGCTGGCAACTGTGCAAGCCGCGCTGGCCGTGGCGAATTTCAGTCCACAGCGTCGCATCGGCTATACCGCCGGCGACCAGTGGGAGCCCTCGCTGGCCGCAGATGGCCATGGACACATCTATATTCTATTTCCCCAGTATGGGGCGGTGAATGACTGCCCGGCTTGTAGCGCCCCGACGATGGCGCTGCAGGTCAGCAATGACAACGGATTGACATGGCAGGCACCGCATCCGCTGCTGCCCTCGTCGACGGGCCAGTTTGATCCGCAGATTGTGGTTGATCCTTTCAACAAGCAGACCGTATATGCCTCGTGGCTGCAAAACAACAAACACGACGTAATGGTGGCGAGGTCGCAGGACTTCGGACGCACCTGGTATTTTGCCGTGGCGGAGCGCTCGTCCGACGATGCAGACAAGCCGGTGCTGGCGGTGCGCGGCGCGGATGTGTATGTAGGATTCAATCACGAGCAGCGATTTCTGGTGGCGGCATCGCATGATTATGCGCAGACGTTTTCTTCGGTGGCAGTGAATCCAAACGCGGGGCCGGGGTGGTCGCTGGCAGGCGGAGCGACGATCGATCCAGATGGCGGCGTTTATTTTTCGTGGATGGCTTACGCGCGGCAGGAGCTGAACACCCGTCCGGTGAGCATTTATGTGAGCCGATCAACGGATGCGGGGGCGAATTGGAGCACAGATCTGCTGGATGTTTCGAGCGCTCCGCCGGAATGCGCGACCGAGGGATGCGAGGCTGAGTATTTGGGCGCGCAGATCGCACTGGCATCAGATGCAGCGGGGACGGTCTACGCATTGTGGAATGCGGGTGCGGTGCACGGCGGGGCGGAGCGCATTTTCTTTTCATCTTCAACTACGGGCGGGGCGAGCTGGTCGGCGAAGGCGGATGTCTCGTCCGCGAATGATCAGGTTGAACACTGTTTTCCAGCGATTACTGCTGGGAGTGCGGGCGACGTGCGGATTGCGTGGATGGATACGCGCCAGAATTCTCTGTGGAATGTCTTCTCTCGCAGTTCCAGTAATGGAGGGGCGACGTGGTCGGCCGAGACGCGACTCTCAGGTGCGGCGCGCGGGTACGATTACATTTTGCCCGATGGGTTTAAATTCCCTTTCGGCGATTACTTTTCAATCGCCATGGATAACGCAGGCAATACACAGGCGGTGTGGGGCGAGGGACGGAATTACAAGTCTCCAGGCTCGATCTGGTATAGCTACGGGCGTTAGAGAAAGTCTGTCGACGCCTTCATTCCGATATTCGTTCATCGTTTATGTAAAGTCTGCGCGAGAACCATCCGTACGGAGTCTGTGTCGTCTCTTTCGCCCCTTCGGGGCTTGTTTCGCTCCGCCTTTCTACCCACGGCTTTCGCCGTGGGCTGTATTCTGGCGCCGCTCCGCGGCTAAATCTGGCATCGATGATCCACTTTTCGGCCTAGGAGATCCCACACTATTCCAGAATCATGCCGCCGATCAAATCGGATAAGCGCGTGATTTCGCGATCTTCGCACCAGCGGCGTAGTTCGTCGACGATCTTCTCGGTGGCGCAAGGGTCCCAATAGCTGGCGGTGCCGATCTGCACGGCGGTTGCGCCGGCGAGCATAAATTCGGCGACATCGGCGGCAGTTGAGATTCCTCCCATGCCGATTACAGGAATGTTTACGGCGTGCGCGGCGTCGTAGACCATGTGAAGTGCGATCGGCTTGATGGCAGGGCCTGAGAGGCCGGCGGTGACGTTGGCGATACGCGGCTTGCGCGTGTCGGCGTCGATGGCCATGGCGACGAATGTGTTGATCAACGAGATCGCGTCGGCACCGGCCTCCTGCGCAATGTGCGCCATCTGCGCAATGCTGGTGACGTTGGGCGAGAGCTTGACGATGAGAGGACGGCGGGAAACGCGCTTCGCTGTGGTCACCACTTCATCGAGGGAGCGGGGATCGGTGCCGAATTGCAGTCCGCCCTCGGATGTGTTGGGGCAGGAGACGTTGAGTTCATAGGCGGCGATGCCTTCGCCTTCATTGAGAATCTCGATGGTGCGTTCGTAGTCCTCGCGGCTGTAGCCGAAGACGTTGGCGATTACCACGATGTTTTTCATCTGCCGAAGTTTAGGCAGCTTCTCTTCGAGAAACGCGGGGGCGCCGATGTTTTGCAAGCCGATGGAATTGAGCATTCCGGCGGCGGTTTCCCACAGGCGCGGCGGAGGATTGCCGATCATGGGCTCGCGGGAGAGGCCTTTGACGACGAGTCCTCCGAGCTTGTCGAGTTGTATCACGTCTTCGAACTCGACGCCGTAGCCGAAGGTTCCGCTGGCGGCGATGATTGGGTTCTTAAGTTCGATGCCAGCAAAAGCCACGCTGAGATCTAGAGATTTGCCAGCGTTCTCGGAAAGAGTTGTCACTTCGGCGCCCTTTCGCCGGGAGGTGCAGAAGAGTCCGCAGCATTCTCGGCGCGCTGTGATGGGACGAGAGCCTCGATGAGCACGCGTCCCACGGCGTGGGTTGGGGCGTTGATCCCAAGCAGCGACGCGAGTGTGACGGCCATGTCAACGGGTTCAGCGTGGGTTCGATATGTGCCCGGACGGAATGGCAAACCGTAGAAGGCAAGCGGCACATGGGTATCGTAGGTATAGGGTGATGCGTGGTCGGTGCCTTTGGCTCTGCCGACAGTATAGGGCTGCGGAATGCCCATCACGTACCATCCGCCTTCAGGGGAGTAACTACGCAAAAACTCTTTGCCGAGAGCGGTGTCGGGAACTTCGCCTTCGGCGAGTTGTGATTTGGTGAAGTAGTCGCGGAGTCCGGCTTGTTTCATGGCTTCGCCGACGGCAGTTTCGGCGTCCTGCTCTTTTATGTGCGCGGCGGCGAAGGGGTCGTCTTTGAGCCAGGCGAGTGGGTAGTCGAACTTAATGTAGGTCGCGGCGTGACCCGGAGAAAATTTAGTTGTTAGCGCCGCATTGATCTGGGCCTCCACTTTGGACGCGTCCATGTTCGCGGCAGGAATGCGGAGTTTCTTGGCGTCGTCGGGAAGAGCGGAGACACCATGATCGGCGGAGAGAGCGATCCAGGTATTGGCAAGGCCAATTTGATGGCCGAGGAAGGCGAAGAAGTCGGAGAGGTCGCGATCGAGGGCGAGCGCCATGGCGGCCATCTCGGGGGAATCGGGGCCGACCTGATGGCCGAGAATATCGTTGGCCGAAAGACTGATGGCGAGGAAGTCGGTGGCTGGGCCGGAGCCGAGCTTTTCGTAAACGACTAATTCTTTGGCGAATTCGAGTTCGTATTCGTTGGCGAAGGGCGTGGAGCCGATGACTTCGTAAAAGCCGGCGTCCGATCCATCTCTTCCTTTGCGATGTGCAGTGGAACGAAGGATGTCTCCCTTGGAATTCTTCCAGTCGCGATCCCAATACTTGGCCGCGTGCTTGCCAGCGTTGAAATCTTGCGCCCACTTGGGCAGGTCGGCGCGATAGTAAGTGGAAGTGATCCAGAGGCCGCTTTTGGGGTCGATCCAATAGGCGCCGTCGGCAGCGAAACCGACCGGCAAGATAGCCGCTCGGTCTTTCATAGAAAGTCCGAAGACGCGTGCCTGGCCTTGGGTTGCCAGTTTCAATTCGTCGCCTAGAGTGTCGGCGAGTAGATTGTGGGGAGAGGCGCCGGCTTTGTCCTTGACTTGGTCCGCAGCGATCCCGACCAGTTTAGTGTCATCATCTTCGACGGAGGTGACCATGCGCTTTTTCTGCGGATCCCACCACTCGTTGGCGGCGATGCCGTGGCCATTGCTGTAGGCGCCGGTGAAGAGCGTGGCGTGGCCGGGAGCGGTGCGCGTGTTGGCGTAGTCGTAGTTGCAGTCGGTGAAGTTGGCGCCGTGGTCGAGGAACAGGCGGAATCCGCCTTCGGGGAACTGTTCGCGATAGCGCTCGAGATAGTCGCCGCGGAATTGGTCGATGATGATTACGACGACTAGTTTCGGATGGGCGTTGTAGGCGGAAGCAGTGGCGAGAGTTGCCGGCAGGACGAGGGTTAGCAGGATTGCCAGCAGAACATATTGACCCATAGCAATGGAGCGGGGGAGAGATCGCATCGCGAAGGTAGTTTACACAGTTGAGCGGCTGGCGGGAAAGCTGTTGAGTTTTTCAAATGCGTAAACCTCAGAGGACACGAAGCAACGCGAAGGTAGAACCTTGAGGGTTTCCTTTGGTTTCCGATACAGTAGTTGGTTCCCATGCTAGAACTGAATTTTGTTCGTGACAATTTGCCGCGAGTGGAAGAGATGCTGCGCCGGCGCGGGGCCGATCCTGCCGCCGTGCTCAAGGATTTCCACGAGGTGGATACGCAGCGGCGGCATGCCATCACGGAAACCGAGACCATGAAGGCTCAGCGTAATCGGGCTTCCGAGGACATTTCGAAGTTGAAGAAGAGCGGGCAAGACGCCAGCGCCGCGATCGCCGAGACAAAGGATCTGCGCGAGCAGATTCAGGCACGGGAGAAAGTTGCGGCCGACCTTGACGCGCGACTGCAAGAGATTCTTGCTGGAATTCCGAACATGCCGCATGAAAGCGTGCCGGTGGGGCACAGCGCGGAAGAGAATCTCGAGGTGCGGCGCTGGGGCGCGCCACCGAAGTTCGACTTCCCTCCCAAGCCGCACTGGGAACTGGGAGAACAATTGGGCGTCCTCGATCTGGAGCGCGCGGTTAAGTTGACGGGGGCGCGCTTTGCGGTTTATTGGGATCTAGGAGCGAAACTGGAGCGCGCGCTGGCCAACTTTATGCTCGATCTGCACACGCGCGAGCATGGGTATACAGAAGTTCTGCCGCCTTATTTGGTGAATTCGGAATCGATGTATGGGATAGGGCAGTTGCCGAAGTTTGCCGCCGATCTTTTCCGCGTGCCGCATGGCGATAAGGATTTGTGGCTGATTCCGACGGCTGAGGTTCCGGTAACAAATCTGTATCGCGACGAAGTGCTCGACGCCGCACGGTTGCCGGTATCGCTTGTGGCGTACACACCTTGTTTTCGCAGCGAGGCGGGATCGTATGGAAAAGATGTGCGCGGGATTATCCGGCAGCATCAGTTTCAGAAAGTTGAGCTGGTTAAATTCTCGCGGCCGGAGAATTCGTATGAAGAACACGAGAAGCTGACGCGGAACGCCGAGACGGTACTGCAGAAGCTAGGGCTGCACTATCGCACGGTGGCGTTGTGCACAGGAGATATGGGGCCATCTTCCGCGAAGACTTACGACATTGAGGTGTGGCTTCCGGGGCAGCAATTGTTTCGCGAGATTTCTTCTTGCTCGAATTTTGAGGCGTACCAGGCACGGCGTGCCAGTATTCGTTATCGTCCTGAGGGTAAGACTAAGACTGAGTTCCTGCACACGCTGAATGGCAGCGGATTGGCTGTGGGCCGAACCTGGGTGGCGATTGTTGAGAACTATCAGCAGGCGGATGGAAGCGTAGTGATTCCCGAAGTGCTGCGTCCCTACATCGGTGCCGATCGCATCACGCCAAAGAGCTTCTAGCTACTAGATGAGTGTTCTCTAAGTAACTAGACATTTTAACTCGGGGATGTTTTAATGGGGCATGCCCTTTCAGAGGAGGCGCCGGCTCCTGGTCTTCAGCGAAGACGAGCAACGCATGTTGGAGCGCCTCCGCAAATCGCGCACCGAGCAGAAGAGGCGTACGGTGCGCGCGGCGATCTTGCTGGACTCGGTCGCCGGTCTGAGTGATCAAGCCATTGCGCGGGCCCATCGGGTGAACCGTAACACGGTGATACTCTGCATCCAGAAATGCCTCCGCTTTGGCGTGCAGGCGGCCTTGGGAGAATTGCCGCGTTCGGGCAAACCGCGTCGGGTTTCGGATGCGGCGATTGCTTGGGTTCAGAACTGCGCCTGTCAGAAGCCCCAGGAGTTGGGCTATGCCCAAGAGTTATGGACGTACGGTCTGCTGACCGCACACCTACGGCAGCAGGCCCGGTCGGCGGGGTACCCGGAACTGGAGCAGGTGAGCCGCTCCAAGCTGCATAAGATCTTGATGCAGGGAGAACTTCGACCGCACAAGGTTCGTTACTATGTGGAGCGACGGGACCCGGAGTTTGAGTCCAAGATGGCAGCGGTACTGCATGTTTACAAGGAAGTAGAAATTCTCAACGAAGGACTACTGCGCGGCGAGATTCGCGAGCCGGGGACGGTCACGGTGTCCTACGACGAGAAACCCGGCATTCAGGCGCTGGCTCAGAAAACGCCCGACCGGCCGCCCATACCCGGGCAGCATGCCAGCCCGACCCGGGACTACGAATACCAACGGCTGGGAACCGTTTCATTGCTGGCGGGGCTGGATCTGCACCGTGGCACGGTCACCGAGATCGTCAGCGAGACGCATAAGAGCAAGGACTTCATTGAGCTCCTGAAAAAGCTGGATGCGGCCTATCCGACCGCCGCGACGTTGCGACTGATTCTAGACAATCACTCCGCCCATATCTCAAAGGAGACGCAACGCTACCTGGCGAGTCGCCCGCAACGCTTTCAGTTCGTCTTCGTTCCCAAGCACGGCTCGTGGCTCAATCTAGTGGAGAATATGTTCAGCAAGATGGCGCGCAGCATGCTCCGGGAGATCCGGGTGCACAGCAAACAGGAACTCATCCAGCGAATCCATCTGTACTTCCAAGAAGTCAATGCAGCTCCGGTGGTATTCCGATGGAAGTATAAGATGGACGAGGTCTCTATTGATTAATTATTTAGAGAACGATGATCTAGCCTGAACCGAAACGGCGTGGGCAGACGCCGGACGCGGCTGAAGCTGCTGTCGATATTATGGGCTTTGCGGTGCGACTGGAAGTCGCTCCCTTTCAGACCGAATCGCGGTAGAAGCTCAACCATTGCCAAGAAAGGCAGCGGTCACTAGACTGCAAAGTGTGGACACCAGCACGACCGCAACGGGCGCGCCTTCGCTGCCGATGAAGGGCGTGTGGGGCACAATTCGCAGCTACATACTGTGGCAGCATGAGCGTGGCACGCTGCACTACGACATCATGGTCACGCTGATTCTAATCTTTGTCTTCTTCTCCCCGCTGGTCATCAACTTCAACGACAAACCCGGAGCACTGAACCGGTATCCTACGGGCGTACTGGTAACATCCGACGAAGCAGGCGGGTTGATCTATCAGATCGAAGCTGCTGCGGTTTCGCCCGGAGACGAGACAGCAGTTCGCAGGCAGCTATTGCACATCATCGAACCGATTTCCGGCGAAGTGTCGATCGTGAAGTACGAAGGCGTCTCGGACCGCAAGGGTCAGGTGCGCGAATATCGGGTTTGGGTGAAACGAAAATAGTGAGACGAACGTTTACGATTTCTGCCGGCGTCCTGTGGCTGGCGGCGTTGGCAGTGTCTTCGGCCGCGCAGACGAAAGATCCTGCGGCCTTGGACAATGTTCTTAGGAAAATGGATGAGGCCTCAGCCAGTTTCCACAGCGCGCAGGCCGATTTCATTTGGGACCAGTATCAGAGGGTGGTGGACCAACACGATATACAGAAGGGGACGGTCTACTACCGCCGAGTGGGAAAGGAAATCGAAATGATGGCGGAGATCAAGGAGCCCGACCGGAAGTTCGTGCTCTATAAGGGCGGCAAGCTTCAGGTATACCAGCCCAAGATCGATCAGGTCACGGAGTATCCGACCGGCGGCAACCGTAACGAGATCGAGAGTTATCTGGTGCTGGGCTTCGGCGGAAGCGGGCAGGACCTGAAGAATACATTCGAGGTCAGTTACGAAGGCGAAGAGACGATCGACAATATCGTAACCGCAAAGTTGCAACTGTTACCGAAAAGCGAGAAAGTTCGCAATGGCTATTTCTCGAAGGCCTTTATCTGGATCGACCTGAATCGCGGCACCTCCGTGCAACAGCAATTCCTACAGGCCCAGGACGACTACCGCCTGGCGAAGTATTCTGACATTCGGATCAATCCGAAGATCAGTAACGACGTATTTCAGCTGAAAACTACCAAGAAAACGCAGTTTGTGTCACCGCGCGGGTAAGTGATTGAATTTAAAGCACAAGAATCTATACTGAAAAGTAGACGGTGGGCGCTATACTGCCCTAGGAATTTATTCGAGCTCATCCATGGCAAAAGTTTTCACCATACCAGTCCCGCCCAAGCTAGGTCGCTCCACCAAACGAGAGCGTGAATCAGATCCTCGTTACGTGGATGGACAGCGTTTGCTCGTGGAAGCCATGAGATACCTGGCGCAGAGCGACCCGGTGGCCAATCGCTCCGCGATTGAACTCATCTCGGAGCACGTCCGCACCCGCTTCAGGATGAGCGATTCGCCGCTGGCGTAGGCCTTGCGGGCCAAGTCCCTACTGACCCACAATGCTCATACATATCAGAGGCGGACCAAGTTGTGCGCGGACCGGCAATCATGGCTCCCCTCAAAAAAACAGCTTTAACGCGAATTGGATAATTCGCGGTCCCCGATAATACGGCGAGTTCGAGGGCGAACTATCGGTTGAGACTTGGCCAAACTGACCGCTGCCGCCCACTGATCCCGCGTTTGAAGTCGGACTATAAAACTGCACATGGTTAAAGGCGTTGAAGAAATTGGATTGGAACTGCAGTGACTTGCTCTCGGTGAACTTGAAGTTCTTCATGATCGAGATGTCCCAATCACTAATTCCCGGGCCGCGCAGCACGTTTCGTCCCATATTGCCGTAACTAAACAAAGGCACACCGCCGGGAGTAAGCCCGAGACCCGGCACGTTGGGCTGCCCGGCAGGAGGACCGACCGAGCAGACCAGGTTTGTTGGATCGAACCAAAAGTACCCAGTCGTTGTGCCAGAGAGGCAGCTTCCATGGATTCCATCCGAGCTGGGGCTGAATGTCCGCAATTGCCTCGGATTCTTAAAGATTTTCACGGGTCCCACGATGTCCGGACGATCCAACCCTTCATTCGATTCGCTGGCTCCGTTGCTGGAGTAGAGAGTGAACGGATTGCCCGACTGGAACGACGTGATCGTGGAGACTACCCAGCCGCCAAGTAGGTTCCTTTTAAGGGCGCTGCCATTGGTTCCTGCAGGGATTTGCCAGATCGGGCTCAGGACCAGGCGTTGCGGCGCGTCAAAATCCGCCAGTCCGCGGTCGAAAGCCGGGTTCGCTGGATTCGTATATGTGGAGGATCTGGCTCGGAAGCCGGAACTCACGTCGATTGTCTTGGCCAGCGTGTAGGCGACTCTAAAGCCAAAGCCATGATTCATTCTACGATCCACGGTAACCTGCATCTCATTGCTCGATGAGCTGCCGTTGCTCACGTTCGTGAGAATTTGCGTGGCCCCTTGGGGAACAAAATTTGCATCGCAATTCGCCAGCGGACGCGCGCAATCGGGAGAGATGAAACTGATAGGATTGGCACCCGCCGCCACGGCTGCCTGATATTGCGCCATCAAATTGTTAGGGTTGCTGCCTGTGAGCTCAGGGTTATTTACATTTGTGCTGCTGATGGCCTTGCGGCTAAGACTGCCGACATATACAGCTTCCACGAAGGTGTCCTTCGTGAGTTGGTATTGGAAACCGTAGTTGAAGTTCTCCGCGTAAGGAGTGCGGAACTGAGGAGTGACTACATAGGCAAAAGGAATCGCAGGGGTGAAAAATTGTCCCAGATGGCCGCCGGCGATGAAGGGATAGGGATTGGAATAGCCAGTAGATGCGGTCTGAAAAGGATCCGCTGAGTAAGAGCCATTCACAGGAACCAGACACCCACCCTGGGCGATCGCAGCGGTTGTAAAGCAAGGATAGTTATTTGCCACATATCCAAACGGAGCTTGTCCGCCGAACTGCAGATTCAGCGCTCCGTCTTCGAGGTCATAGAAAATGCCGAAACCGCCGCGCATTACCAGCTTGGCATTGCCGAACATGTCCCACGAGAAACCGAATCGCGGGGCAAAGTTGTTTCTATCAGGATAGACAAGTCCTCGATTCGGCGTCCCGGGGTCACCCGCATACAGGAAATCGGGCGGAGATCCCGGATACAGGGTTGACTGTTGTCCAGGGAACCAACCCTGAATCTCGTTACGAGGATCGACTTGCGGCGAGTTATATTCGTAGCGCACGCCATAATCAAGACTCAAATTTTTCGTGATCATCCATGCATCTTGCCCGAAGAAATCCAATTGGTGGGTTCTGATGCCATAGATGGCGCTGGAGAACTGATAATAGTTATCGGTGAAGCCGCCAACGAAATCGGCTAAAGCGCTACCTGTATTCGTGTAGTAGCTTCCGAAGTCGAACGATCCGTTGTTATAAAAGTCGTAATGGAAGTTTTCCTGTATCCAACGGACATCGGCTCCAAACTTCAGAGCGTGGCGGCCTTTGGTCCAGGAAAAAGTATCCTGATACTGAAAGGTCACGTCGTGAATCTTTGTCGGGCCTTGGGGCGAAGGGCCAAGGTTAAAAGCGCCTCCGACCGAAATCGCAGGCGGAGCTGTGCCATTCGGATCGTCCGGAGTAACGGTGGTAAATCCGAGTGCCGAGGGGGGAGTTTTGTCCGTAGGCACGGCATTGAAGGTTGCAACCCGGTTGGTGGAAAATCGCAACTCGTTCAGCTTGGTGGGAGAGAGGATGCGGGTCCAACTGATGGACGCGGTTTGATAGCGATCAGCATTGGTAAAACCAGATCCCACCGGCACGTCTCCTCCAGTGGACGCGCCTTTAACAACCTCGAATGGAAAAACTTGCGGCTGATCGTCAAAGACATAGAAGGCCGACAGCGTATCTTTACTCGAAATGTTGTAGTCGTAGCGGAAAATAAACTGATCTTCCTGCAAGCTGGCGACGGGATCTTCTACGAAACCGTTGGTGCCAACATTCGGAAGCGGAAGATACTTATTGATGTAATTCTGCATCACCGTATCAACCGGTACCTGGTTGTTAGGGAAATAGCCGGATGGGTTCGCGCCTGTTGGATCGATCAGCGGGAAACCTAGATCGCTAAAATCGCCAGTGCGCTCTTGCGGAGTCAATACTGTCAGGATTCCCGGATTTTGACCCTCCCGCCGGCGCGCGCCCTGGTAAGACGCAAACAAGAACATCTTATTTTTAATGATCGGAAATCCGATGGTTCCACCGAAGATGTTGTATTTGAAGATTGGCACCTGTTGCAGGAAGTAGTCGGAGGCATCCAGAGCAGTGTTGCGAAAATAATTGAAGAGGTCTCCGTGAAGGGCGTTGGTGCCGGACTTGACCACCTGATTAATGATTCCGCCCGAGGTGCGCCCATATTCCGCTTCGTAATTGTTGGTTATGATCTTGAATTCGGCCACGGCGTCGGGGTTGGGATCGACGACCATATTGTTCCCAAGGAAATCATTGTTGTCAGCGCCATCGATGAGAAACGTTTCCGACTCGGAGCGCTGGCCGCTCACGGAGAACGGATTGCCCGAGCCGTCATCCTGGTCAGGAGCGAACGTTCCCGCCTGGAGCAGGCCCAATTGCATGGTGTCGCGCGCGGCCAGCGGCAGGTCTGCAATGCGTTGGGTGGTTTCAACTTTTCCTAATGAGGCGCTTACGGTATCAACCTGGGTGACATCGCCCGTGACTTCGACGACCTGGCTGGCCTTACCGATGCGTAGAGCAACATCGAGCTTCGCGTTCTGGTTGATTTCGAGCGTGATGCCGCTGCGGACGTATGTGTCGAAACCCGGCTGCTCGACTGTTAATTCATAGCTGCCGATAGGAATGAGATTGAATTCATAGGCACCATCTCTGCCGGTAGTTGTTCTCCGGGGGACATTGGTCTGAGTGTTCGTTAGAGTGACCTTGGCGCCCATAACGACGGCACCGCTCGCGTCTCTGACAGTGCCGGTCATTACCGCTGTCGCTTGTTGAGCGAGCACTCGCTGCCCGCTCAAAACAGCCATTCCCAGAGCTAGAAGCAAAGTTAACCTGCCTGCCGAGAAACAGAGATGCAGTAATTCGGCCGCTACAGCGCGCAATTGTGAAATTTTGGGACCTTGCGGCTTCCGCGAGCACGAAAGATTGCCCCTAAAAATACCAACTGCCCTAAAAGGTACACGCATAGAGGAAGCTCCTGGCATATAGGCTTTTTACTTGGCACTGGCCCAGGATTGCGCACGAAACTGAAACCCGGGGTCGATAGACGCGCTATTTTGCAATTAGCAGGCCACAATGTTCAAGAAGTATTTTTTGGGGTGTTTTCGAAATTGCGCGCTTTTGAAACGTTTGAATATGCCTTTTCATATTCGGTGTTCCAGATTTAGGAGTGCTTTCATGCGGTTCTTCGATCATGGCGATGCGATTTTCCGGTGAAGAATGATGCTGCCAGGACTATGACCACGGGATAGCATTCCAGCGTGTAGCGCGGCTCCGGATTCTCCAAAATTCCCAGGAAGAGCGAACGTACAAGCAGAAATAAAACGAACAATCCAATGCCGGGTAATCGTCGCCAGCGCAGCAGTGCGGCGGCGGCCAACGCGACATATGCCAGATTCACGAGCCCGAAAACAATGCTCACTGCAAGCCACACGGGTTCGTCATCGAACTCCCACCAGCGCGGATCCGAAGGCAGCAGCTCGGTTCGCGGACGCAGCCACATATCGGCAATGCGCAGCGCCGGAAGCCAAACGTAATAGCGCAAGGGTGCGGCGCGAACGCGCTCCGCGGCCAGCGCCGCGAAGCGCGCATCGAGCTCGGAAGTTAGTTCATGATCCTGGTTGTAGTCGGCGAAAAGCTGTTCCGTTTCCTGGCGCTGCTGCGGTGAATCAAAGGCGCGACGTGGCAAGCGCGTGACATCGATTGCGTCTCCCGGCACCTTCCAATAAATCTCCTGCACCGAGGTGTAGTCTGCGATCCAGGTTTTGGCCCAGCGATTGAATCCCGTCATAACCAGTTCGTCGGAATCGTTGGCATAGCGCGGTGCGAGCGGCTCGAATCGATGCATGGTGTGTAGATTACGCAGCATCCAGGGCACCAGAGGTGCGAAGGCGCCGATGGTCAAGATCAAACCCGCACGGAGAATCGGAAGCGCGCTTGGGGCAGGGCCATGCACTCCTGGCTTCTCGCGCCCGACGCGCCGCTGGAATGCGTGCCGTAGAAACAGCAAGAACAAGTACGCGGCAACTGCTCCGAACAGAATGCCGCCGTCCGGCCGCAGCAGGATGCTTGCTGCGATGGAAAGGCCGCATGCCAACCATATCTTTGACGAACGGCGCGAGTTCGAATCAACGTCGTCTCGAAGAGTGCCGAGCCCATACACCGCCAGATCCAGCGCCAACGCGGTGAAAAAGATTTCCAGCGTCTCGGTGAGAGCGGCAGCGGTGTAGTTGGCCAGAAACGGGCAGAGGGCGGCTAGCATAAAAGCCGCCTTGGCAGCACGCTCTGAGAACACCCGGCGCGCAAGATCCGCAACAATGAAGCACGTTCCCAGGTCGAACAGAACCTGAATCAGCAGCACCGCGCGGAAATTGCTCCATCCGAAGATGGCGAAAATCGCCGCGAGAAACGCCGGATATCCCGGCAGGCGGGATAGAGTTGGCACAACCTGGTCTGAGTTCGTAATGCCGTAAACGCCATGCTGGAGCCAGTTTTCGGCGATGTCGGCATAGAGGCGCGAATCATCCACAACTGCGGGAAAGTGGAGCACGAAGAGCAACCGCAGCGCCAGCGCCGCCAAGTTCGCCGCAAGAAAGAACCGAGCATTCTTCCGCACCAGTTCCAGCACGCTGAGAATATACGCGCTTGGGGTCATCCCCCGAGGAGGAAAATGCATCTTAAATAGGCAGGACTGTTGCCTCTACCCTGTTTCTAGCCTGTGTTTCGCGCGGTCCCGCCGAGAATTGACCGTCTGCCGCCCTCGGCATACGATAAACGATTACTCTCCATGCCCGAACCTGTTTTTTATGATCCCCGTCGCGCCCGCTGGAAACGATTGAGGCGCTTAGTCGATGCGCTGGTCGCGGCGTTGTCTGCCCTCATTATTTTCTTTGTGTACACGACATTACGGGACGAGCGCCTGCCTGAACTCCTGTTTTCGCCTCAGAGGCGCGCCTTTAAGGCATTAAAAGAAAATGAGAAGTCGAAAGCTCGCGAACGCCAGAAAAAGCTGGCCAGCCGGTCCCACCGCAAATCGAAGATTGCCGCGTCGGAAGTCGAGCTAAACCAGGAAGAAGGTATCCGAGCGGCATTCTATGTTCCCTGGGACGCTGCCAGTTTCTCCTCGCTTCGCGATTTTTCCCACCAGATCGATTTGCTGTATCCCGACTGGCTGCACGTACTTACTCCCGATGGCCGCCTCCAGGCCGTGGACGACCAAACTAACAAGTTCTTCGACGTGGTGCAGAACAATCACGTGCGCTCCGTCGACGACCGAGTAATGCCTTTTCTCAAGGTGGAAGACGACAGCATGGAAGTCTTCCCCATGGTAAACAACTTCGACGGCACCGACTGGGTGGGAGGAATCACGGACTTTCTGAATAATGCCACAGCTCGCTCACTGTTTCGCCGACAGGTCGGAATGTATCTCTCTTCCGACCGTTTTGGCGGCCTGATGGTGGATTTTGAAGCCTTTCCGAAAGTGGGGCAGCCGGGTTATGTTGCGCTTCTGAATGAACTATCGTCAGACCTGCATGCTCGCGGGATGAAGCTGTATGTCAGCGTACCGGCGCACAACGAGGAATTCGATTACGCCGCCATTGCAGGGCCCGCCGACGGCGTGGTGGTCATGAATTACGACGAACACTATCCCGGTGCGGCGTCAGGCCCGGTCGCATCTCAGGATTGGTTCGTCAACAATCTCAAGTTTGCGGTAAACGTAATTCCCCGGGAAAAACTTATTTGTGCGATCGCAAATTACGGCTACGACTGGGTGCTCAAGCCGAAGAAGGGAAAGCTGCCTCCCGATGACAAAGATCACAGTGTCTCGGTGCAGGAAGCCTGGCTGGCCGCGCGCGATTCCGATGAAGATGTGACTTTCGATGACGATGCCCTGAACCCACACTTCAGTTATCTCGATGAGCGCAGTCATCGCCACGATGTGTGGTTTCTCGATGCGGTTACCGCTTTGAATCACATGCGCGCCGCACAGACACTGGGTATCCAGACCTTCGCTTTGTGGCGACTGGGAGGAGAGGACCGCACACTGTGGCGCGTGTGGGACATTCCCGGCGATCCTGGCGCGGCTGCCAAACTGCACGACGTCACTCCCGGCCAGGATGTGGATATGGAGGGTCAGGGCGAAATTCTGCGTATCGAAGACCGCCCCACGCACGGCGTTCGCGATCTTACCATCGATCCGAACACGCAGTTGATTACCGACGAAAATTTTCAGTCTTTGCCAGAACCTTACCGTGTGGCCCGCTACGGCTACAACCCTAACAAGGTAGTACTTACCTTCGATGACGGCCCTGATCCCGAATGGACGCCTAAAATTCTCGATGTGCTCAAGCGTGAGCATGCTCCCGCCACGTTTTTCCTCATCGGCATTCAAACCGATAAGTTCTCAGGTCTGGCGAAACGCATCTACAACGAAGGCCATACCATCGGCAACCACACCTTCACGCATCCTGACGTAAGTAATATTTCCTCCACGTACATGAAAGTGGAATTGAACCTGACGGAGCGGCTTTTTGCCAGCCTGGTCGGGGTTCGGGCTACGTTGTTACGCCCCCCCTATGCGATTGATGAGGAGCCCGACACGGCCGACCAGGTGCGGCCCCTCGAATTCGCGCAGGACATGGGCTACATTACCGTCGGCAATCGGATTGACCCCAACGATTGGAGCGACAAACCGCGCAGACGTACCGCTGAGGAAATCACGGAGTATGTGTTGGCCCATCTGCCGCCGTGCGGTCCGAACGACTTGCGTTGCGGCAATATCGTCCTACTGCACGATGGGGGCGGAAATCGGGCAGAGACGGTGCGAGCGCTGCCCATGATCATTGATGGCATTCGGGCTCGCGGTTATGAGATTGCGCCCGTCTATGAGTTGCTGGGCAAAACCCGAGCCGACGTGATGGCTCCGCTGCCCACCGGCCAGCGGTGGGCCGCACGCCTTGACCGGCTGGGCTTTTGGCTCTTCGACGCAGCCGTCATGGCTTTCACATGGATCTTCTTCCTTGGCGACCTTCTCATGACCGGGCGACTGCTGTTCATTGGTGCGGCTGCAGTTTATGATCGGGTTCAGGAGAAGATTTTTGGCAAGCCCGCCGAAGTCGCTTCCTACAAACCTAAAGTTGCCGTACTGATTCCGGCCTATAACGAAGAGAAAGTCATTGAGCGCACGGTGCGTGCGGCGCTGAACTCCGACTATTCTAATTTGCGCGTAATCGTGATCGACGATGGTTCGCGGGACCGCACTTTGGAAGTGGCGCGCGCCGCCTTTGCCAGCGAAGAAGCTGAGGGGAAGGTTCTGATTCTAACCAAGCAGAATGCGGGGAAGGCCGCGGCGCTGAACTACGGCATTGAACACATTCAGAATGCCGAACTTTTTGTTGGCATCGATGCCGATACGATCATCGCGGGTGACGCCATCTCGCGCCTGGTGCCGCATTTCCTCAATCCGAAAGTGGGTGCGATTGCGGGCAACGCCAAGGTTGGAAACCGCGTGAATCTGTGGACGCGCTGGCAGGCTCTCGAATACATTACCAGCCAGAACTTCGAGCGCCGTGCTTTGGATGTTCTCGGCGCGGTCAGTGTAGTGCCGGGGGCTATTGGAGCATGGCGCGTTTCCGCAGTACGTGAGGCGGGCGGCTATCAGCTGGATACGGTCGCCGAAGACGCCGATCTTACGATGGCCCTGTTGCGCCGCGGTTACCGGGTGGAATACGAAGACATGGCCCTCGCCTACACCGAGGCGCCGACCAACGCGAATGGGTTGATGCGCCAGCGTTTTCGCTGGTCTTTCGGAATTCTTCAAGCAGTTTATAAACACCGGGGAGTGTTCGCGCGCAAGGGAGCGCTGGGCTTCGTCGCCCTCCCGAACATTGTGATCTTCCAGATTTTACTCCCGCTAGTGTCGCCGCTCATTGACATCATGTTCGCCGTTGGCGCTCTCTGGTACTTCATTCAGAAGCACTTTCATCCGGATTCCACGGACCCTGCCAGCTTTCACAAATTGGTTGCCTTCTTCTTCGCGTTCCTCGTGATTGATTTTCTGGCCTCGGCGTTGGCATTTGCGTTGGAGCGCCGGCGGCCAGACGATAAGGAGGACGCGTGGCTGCTCACTCAGGTCTGGCTGCAGCGCTTCGCTTATCGCCAGTTGTTTTCCGTGGTCTTGTTCAAGACGCTGAAGCGGGCGCTCGAAGGACGCAGGTTTGCGTGGGACAAGTTGGAGCGAACGGCCGCAGTGAAGTATGTTCCCTCGGAGAATCGGGATTCGGTGAGGGTACCGTAATCCGTTTTGGAACCCCTGGTAGTCGGTTTACCGGAAGAGCAGTGAGGAGAACTCTGCCAGATTCCGCCTCCAAACCATCCATGTGTGCATCCCTGGAGTTTCGATGTCAGCATGCCTCACACCCTTGGTCGTCAACCATGCTCGCAGATTGCGGTTTAACACGATCAGATGGTCCTCCGTGCCAGACGCAATCCACAGCAGGCGAAGTTGCTGATTTGCTCTTGCGTCAAGAGAGGGGAAATCTTTCTCGAAGTCATCGGGGATGCCGCCCGAGCTGAAAGCGCCGATCCATGAGAACTTGTCGACATAGTTCAGACCTGTGAGCAGAGACTCCGAACCGCCCATCGACAATCCCGCTATCGCGCGCGAATTGCGATCTTTCATGACGCGGTATTCGCCTTCGACTCGTGGCATTACTTCTGTGAGTAGAGTTTGAGTGAACTTCTTGAAGTTGGTATCGCGTAACTGTTCGTGACTCCATGCGTCCCAGGCCAGCCGAACGAAATCCATAGTGCCATAACCCAGGGGCATCACGACGATCATCGGTTTAGCTTTGCCCTGCGCGATCAGATTGTCGAGTATGACGTTCGCATGCCCGACCGCTGTCCATCCGCTGGCGTCGTCGCTAAAGCCATGCAACAAATAGAGCACGGGATAGGTCTTTGTCCCCGTGGGATCGTAATTCGGCGGGGTATAGACGTAATAATCGCGATCGTCCAGCGCGATCGCTGATTTGTAGAAATGATGATGGATCTCACCGTGAGGCACATCGTTCACTTCCCAAGGCAGCGACAATGGCCCGGGGACGTGCACGGCGCTGGCCGTGGATAGCAGATTAGGTGTCAGCAGAGGATTTGAGGGGTCGATTAGACGCACGCCATCGGCGACGAAAGAATAACTATAGTAGTCGGGGGCGAGGGAAGCCGTTGTGACGCTCCAGACGCCCTGGTCATCCTTCTGCATCGCTGCAGGCTCGGCGCCTTCGAGAGCGAGTTTGACGTCTTTCGCGTTGGGCGCGTGAAAGCGGAAGGATACGCTGTTATCCGAGTGAACCTCGGGCGAGACGACAGCAGCCGGCGCCTGCGTAGGCTTGGTTTGTTCTGCTTTTTGTTGCGCGGCCGAAAAGCCGCACGCCAACAACGAAAGCGGAAGTAAGTAATGAGAGAGTGAAGGAAAGGGCAAAATTTCCTCAAGAGAAGCGGACTGAAATCGAACCCGTTTAGCTCTTCCCCGCAACTTCCAAACGCGTCTCGGCTTTGTGAAGCGCTTCCAGGGAACGTTCGACGTCGAGGTTGGTGTCACCGCTGGTGAGCCGCTGTTCAGCGCGTTCTTTGGCTTTGCGGGCGCGTTCTACGTCGATCTCGGAGGGGCGCTCGGCGCTTTCCGCGAGGATTGTTACCTTATCGGGCAGCACCTCCGCGAATCCCCAGGCCACCGCTAGCTTTTGCTCCTCCGCGCCGGCGCGGAACGTAACTTCACCGACAGCCAGTTCGGTGATAAGCGGCGCATGGCCTGGAAGGACGCCCAGATATCCGTTCTTGCCGGGAATCTGGGCCTCGGTGACCTCCGTGTCTACCACTTTCTTTTCCGGCGTGACGATCTCGAGATGGAAAGTATCTGGCATTCAGTCGGTGTTCAGTTTACCGCTCGTCGTTCGTCGTTTGTCATTGGTCGTTAGACAAATCACGCCCGCTAAGTCTGTCGTCCGCGATCCAGGCACGGTCTGGCTGACGAATAACGATAACAACGGTTCCTACGCGGCCGCCTTCATCTTCTCCGCGGCTTCCAACACTTCTTCGATCGGGCCTTTCATATAAAAGGCCTGCTCGGGGACGTCATCATACTTGCCTTCAACAATTGCCTTGAAGCCTTTCACGGTGTCGGCGATCTTGACGTAGCGTCCGGCTGCGCCCGTGAACTGCTCGGCTACGTGGAAGGGCTGCGACAGAAAGCGCTGGATCTTACGCGCGCGCGCCACAGTAAGCTTTTGATCTTCGCTCAGCTCGTCGATGCCGAGAATGGCGATGATGTCCTGCAGATCTTTGTAAGTCTGTAGCGTCTTCTTCACCGCCTGCGCTACGTCGTAGTGCTCCTGGCCGACTATGCGCGCATCCAGAATGCGCGAGGTGGAAGCCAGCGGATCGACTGCGGGATAGATTCCGATCTCGGTCAGCGCGCGCGAAAGCACGGTGGTCGCGTCGAGGTGCGCAAAGGTTGTCGCCGGGGCGGGATCGGTCAAGTCGTCTGCAGGCACGTAGATCGCCTGCACCGAAGTGACCGAGCCTTTCTTGGTCGAGGTGATGCGCTCCTGCAGTTCGCCCATCTCGGTAGCAAGGTTTGGTTGATAGCCCACTGCGCTGGGCATGCGGCCGAGAAGCGCGGATACTTCTGAACCCGCTTGCGTGAAGCGAAAAATGTTGTCAATAAAGAGCAGCGTATCTGTGCCCTCAGCGTCGCGAAAGTATTCCGCGACCGTCAGTGCAGTCAGCGCCACGCGTAACCGGGCTCCGGGCGGCTCCGTCATCTGCCCGTAAATCAGCGCCGCTTTCGAGTGCGCCGGATCGCCCGGCTTGATCACCCCGGATTCCGTCATCTCCAGCCACAAATCGTTGCCTTCGCGCGTACGCTCGCCCACGCCCGCAAACACGGAGTAGCCGCCGTGCTGCTTGGCGACATTATTGATCAGCTCCATGATAACGACAGTTTTGCCCACGCCCGCGCCGCCAAACAAGCCGATCTTGCCGCCTTTCAAAAACGGCTGAATCAGATCGATGACCTTCACGCCGGTTTCGAACATTTCCGCCGTCGTGGCCTGCTCGTCGAAGGCCGGCGCCGGGCGATGAATCGGCATCCTCTCTTTGTACTCGATCGGACCCAGTTGATCGACAGGTTCGCCTATCACATTCATCACGCGGCCCAGCGTGCCGTGGCCCACGGGGACGGTGATCGGTCCGCCCGTGTCAATGGCTTTCATGCCGCGCACCATACCTTCGGTGGCTTCCATCGCGATGCAGCGCACGCGTCCCTCGCCCAGGTGCTGCTGCACTTCGAGAATCACGTTGATGGGGTTCGGCACGGTGAAGCCGTCGCTCACCACTCTTACCGCCTCATAAATAGGCGGTAACTTGCCTTCGGGAAACTGCACGTCGACCGCCGGTCCTGCTATTTGAACGACATGTCCGATGTTTTCTGCCATAGATTCAGCTTTTAGCTGCTAGCGCCTAGCTCTTCCTAGCATTCAGCATTCATCCCATCGAGTTTCTCTCTAACGCAAATAACCCCCCCCCGGCTAAATGCTGAGTGCTGAAAGCCCTACTCTTTACCCGCGACTTCGATATTCCGCTACATTGCCGCCGCGCCGCTCACAATCTCGATAATCTCTTTTGTGATCTTTGCTTGCCGTGCCCGGTTCATCGCCAAGGTTAGAGAGTCGATCATGTCCGTAGCGTTCCTCGTGGCGGAGTCCATCGCGGTCATACGCGCGGCATGTTCGGCAGCCACCGACTCCAGCAACGCCCGAAAAATCTGGATGGCAACATATTTCGGCAGCAACGCCCGAAACAAATCTTCCGGCGGCTGCTCGTAAATGTAATCCACTTGCGCCGTCCCGAACTGCGCCGCGGCGTCTTCGGCCGGCGACTCAGAACGTCGCATGCCCACGCCGGCGCTCACCGCCGCTTCTTTAGCTTTTTTCTTTTCTTCTTCCGGCATCTCTTCCGCCAGACGGACAGCCTGCTCTCCAATCTGCCCGATAGGAAGAATCTGTTCCACGATGAGGCGCTGCGCAATCACCGACTTGAATTCATTGAAGACCAGATAAACCGAATCAATCTCCTCGCGCTGGTAACGCTCGATCACATTTTCCGCCAAAGTGCGTGCCTGATCAAATTGCAACTTACCGAGAACGCCAACATGCTCGCCGGTGATTTGTATCGCTGCGGCGCGCTCGCCGGCAGGTCGAGTTTCCAGCGCTTCGTCTGTGTCCGCGAGGCTGCGCGTTTGCATCGGCGCGGCGGGATAGCGCCTTCGGAAAAAGTCCCGTCCCTTGCGGCCAATCGCCTCGATCTCGATATTCTTCCCTGGCTTGGATTCGATAAACCTGGTTGCAGCTTTGGTAATATTGGCGCTAAACGCACCGGCCAAACCTTTATCACCGGTGACAACAATCAGCAGAATATTTTTCTCAGGGCGTTGCGCCAACAGAGGATGCCTCGGCGCCCCGGTCTCCGGATCATAAATTTCGCTCCGCGCAACCAATGACTTCAGCACGTTCGTCAACATCTGCGCATAAGGACGGGCCGCCAGGGTGCGGTCCTGCGCCCGGCGCAGCTTTGCGGCCGACACCACCTTCATTGCCTTGGTAATCTGCCGCGTGTTCACCACGCTGCGAATGCGGCGCCGGATATCGAGAATGTTGGCCATTGGAAGCCAGTTTGTCAGTTCTCAGCTAAAATCCCTAGATTTTTCGGTCTTGCCAAGAGCTGGGAACTATCATTTCCCTACTGCCTCCCGTGAGGCAACAAACTGCTGCTTGACGATCCTGATTACTTCGCTTAACTGCGCTTTCAAATTGTCATCGAGAATCTTCTTCTCCATGATGGCGCGAAGCAAGCCGGCGGCGGTCGCGTCCACGTACTCGTAGAGCTCTTTCTCGAAGTCGCGAACCTGATTCACTGGGAGGTCATCGAGAAATCCTCCGGTACCGGCAAAAATAATCAGAATCTGCTTGGAGAACGGAAGCGGCGAAAACTGTTCTTGCTTGAGCAGTTCGACAAGCCGCTGACCGCGGTTCAATTGCGCCTGCGTCGCTTTGTCGAGGTCGCTGCCAAACTGCGCGAAGGCCGCCAGTTCGCGGTATTGCGCGAGTTCCAGTTTCAGCGTGCCAGCAACCTGGCGCATGGCTTTGATCTGTGCGCTGCCGCCCACGCGGCTCACCGAGAGACCTACGTTTACGGCGGGACGTATGCCCTGGTTGAACAAATCTGTTTCCAGATAAATCTGCCCGTCGGTAATCGAAATCACGTTGGTCGGAATATATGCGGAGACATCGCCCGCCTGCGTCTCGATAACGGGTAGCGCGGTCAATGATCCGCCACCGTTTTTGTCGCTCAATTTTGCGGAGCGTTCCAGCAGTCGCGAGTGCAAATAGAAAACGTCTCCGGGATAGGCTTCGCGTCCCGGCGGGCGCCGCAGCAGCAGCGAAATTTCACGGTAGGATGCGGCGTGTTTTGAAAGATCGTCAAAGATGACCAGCGCGTGCCGCTTGGTATCGCGGAAATATTCGCCGATGGCGCACGCCGCATACGGCGAAATGTACTGCATGGGCGCCGGCTCGGAAGCTGAGGCAGCTACCACGATGGTGTAATCCATCGCGCCGTAGTCCTCCAGAATCTTCACCACCTGCGCAATCGACGAGCGCTTCTGTCCGATCGCGTTGTAGATGCAGATGAGATCGTTGCCCTTACTGTTGATGATGGTGTCCAGGGCCACCGCAGTCTTGCCGGTCTGCCGATCGCCGATGATCAACTCGCGCTGACCGCGGCCAATCGGAATCATGCTGTCGATGGCTTTCAGTCCGGTTGCCATGGGCTCGCGCACTGGTTGCCGGTCGATGACGCCTGGCGCCAACCGTTCGAGAGCGATGAACTTATCGGAAGCAATAGGACCTTTGTCGTCGATGGGCCGGCCCAGCGAGTCGACGACGCGGCCAATCATGGCCTCGCCCACGGGTACGCTCATAATGCGCCCGGTTCGCTTCACTTCATCGCCTTCTTTAATCTCGGTGTAGTCGCCGAGAAGCACGACGCCGACCTGGTCCTCTTCAAGGTTCATGGCGATCCCGGCCACGTCGTGCGGGAAGGAAAGAAGTTCGCCGGCCATGACTCTATCGAGGCCATACACGCGCGCGATACCATCGCCGAGCGTGATGACTGTGCCGGTTTCGTCCACGGAGATCTTCGATTCGTAGTTCTCGATCTGCTCGCGGATCAGTTTGGTAATTTCGTCTGCCTTGATTTGTGCCATAGAATCTGCTTTTAGCCGTTAGCTGCCAGCTCTTCTCTCTTCTCCGCGTGCTCTGAAGCCTTCTCCGCGATTCCGGTTTCTTAGCCTCGGCTCCAAAATATAGCGGTTCCGGTTCAGGCTAAGAGCCAAAAGCTAGGAACTAATAGCTTCTTTCAATCTCTCCAACTGCCCTTTTACCGAACCGTCGTAAATCGTGCTGCCGAGCCGGAGTATCACGCCTCCAAGCAGCGACGCATCGCGTTCGTACTGTGCCCGGACTTTCTTGCCGGTCAGCTTCTCGACTTGCGCCTCGAACTCGCGCTTCTCGGCATCGCCCAATTCGCGGGCGCTGGTGATCCCAGCTTCGGCGAATCCCAAGCGCGCATCGAGTTCTTTTTTCAGTTGCCGGATGATAGGGGCCAGGAACTGCATGCGGCGATGATCAATCAGCACTGCGACAAGGTTCCTCACCTGCTTTGAAATCCCATTGCGCTGCGCGATTGCATCCAACACCCTGCGCTTCTGCTCGGCGGAAATCGCGGGATTCTCCCACACGCGCCGCAACTCGGGGCTCTCGGCCAAGAGGGTCGCAATCATGCGCAGCTCCGCAATGGAGCGATCCGCGTTGAGATGCGAGCCAAGAACCACGTCCGCAAAAGCGCGCGCGTACGTGCTGGCGACCGAAGCCAAGCTCTAGTTTCCGTCCTTTCCGAGGTTTCGCCCTGAAGTTTCGGATCTACCCAATTCCCCAGCAAAATTCCGCACCAGCGCCCGGTCGGTCGCGGCATCCACACGAATTTGTTTTTGCGCCAGGCCGATGGCAAGATCTGCCGCATACGCGGTGAGTTCGCGACGAGCAGCTTTGGCGGCGGCCGCGATTTCCTGCTGTGCCGATTCCACTATCTTCTGCGCGTCTTGCTGAGCGGCAGCATGGATGCGCGTCTCCTCCTCGTCAGCGTCTCTTTCCGCGGCATTACGCATCCTGCCGATCTCGCCATCGAGCTTCATCAACCGGTTTTCGATTTCGGCCAGCCTGCGCCGCGCCTCCTCGCTGGCCTTCTGCGCTTCCTGCATGGCCCTTTGGATGGCAGCTGTGCGGGCATTAAATGCGGCCGGCAAGTACTTGCGAACCGCCCAGAAAACCAATCCCACGATGACGGCAAAATTCAGCAATATACACAGAAAGTATGCATTCGCAGTGCTCAAGCCCGTGTGACGGGCGATGAACCGCACGGAGGGCGACTCTTTAAACTGAGCCTTGTCATCCGTTTCCTCTCCGGCAGCTTCGCGGGTTTCATGCGTCAGTTGCCGCGCAAAACCGGGTCTCAATGAATCATCGGACTGCTTTTGCTTGGGCGCCGCGGGTTGCTCTTGCGCTCGCAGCGGTAAAACCGGTCCGGCAAAGCCGAACGCGACCAACGCCAGCAGGCACACCCGGAAAATCGGTTTAAAGGAGGTCATTTTTCTTTGAATTCGCAATCGCCCTGCCGCCTTCGGTGAAACGTTAACGTGTCGCTGCGGCCGGTTCGAGTACTCTCCGTATGATTTCTGCTGCCAGCGACTGCGCCTCGCTCTGCAATCCTCTTTGCGCGGTTTCCTTATCTGCCTCGATGTCCGCCTTGGCCGCCTGCACTTGTATCTGCGCCTTGCGGCGAGCTTCGTTCAGAACAGTGGTCTTCGCATCCAGGGCCGCTTTTCTCTTTGCTTCTTGCGCACGAAACAGCGTGGCACGAGCTTGGCGCAGGCGTTGTTCGTATTCGGAGGTGCGCGCCTCGGCGGCCGCCATGTCAGCTCGCGCCTTTTCGACGGCGCCTTCCGTCTTACTTCGCCGCTCGTCGAGCACGAGACGCAAAGGCTTGTGCACAATCGTCGTGTAAAGGACGTAAAGCAGCGCCAGCAGAATCACTGTCGGCACCGCGCCGAGCAGTAATTCCCCTAGTTGTCGTAGCGTTTGATCCATGAATTGCTGCTGTACAGGAAAATGAGGGCTATGAAAACTGTTAAGTCTAACGTCCGAAGGAGGTTATGTCAACGCAAAGGGGCGGATTTTCAAGGAGGATTCCAGATCGCCAAAGGGTCTCAAAACAAGGGAAATGGCCTCGTTATTCCCATTTGTTGCACCATTGCAAAAACTTGCAACTAATGCTTGACTTCCCCCTCAGGAGGATTAGCATGGAAGTATCACCTCCGATCCAATTCAGGATCGAATGGGCCGATAGCCAAGGAATGTCACCGCTTCTTGGTTGCCGGCCCATTTTAATTGCAAACGAGGAATACTAGACCAACCACTGCGGCATTCTTCGGACGACCGACGCTGGCGCGTCCACTTCAAGTTCTACTGCCCCATCTTTGTAGGTCCGTGAATAAATCCGGGCCTTGGCTTCGAGCATGGCCAGAGCCTTACCTTCTTTTTGCGGCACGCGCAGGTGCACGCGGCTGATGCGATCCTCATCAATCATCTCGTCGATGCGCCCCAACAGCCGATCCAAGCCCTTGCCTTCCACCGCTGAAACATAAACTGTCGTCGCGTCATCGCGTAAACTCTCAGCTACCTCCACATCCAGCAGATCGACTTTGTTCATCACGCGCAAGCGCGGCTTCTTTTCCGCTTCCAGCTCTTTCAGAACTATTTCTACTTGCGCGTCCTGCTCGGCGGAAAGCCGGCTGCTGGCGTCGGAAACGTGGAGGATTAACGACGCGCGCTGCACTTCTTCCAGCGTGGCGCGAAAGGCCGAGACCAGGGTGTGCGGTAAGCTGCGAATAAATCCCACCGTGTCGGAAAGCAGCACCTTGCGTTTGGACGGCAACACCACGGCGCGAATCGTTGGATCGAGCGTCGCGAACATGCGCGGCGAAGCCAGCACCGCGGCGCGAGTCAGCGCGTTGAACAGCGTGGACTTGCCCGCGTTGGTATACCCGACCAGCGCAACCGCGGCGACCGGCGCGGACTCGCGTCGCTGCCGCTGCTGGGCGCGAATGCGGCGCACGTTCTCGAGTTGCTGCTCGACGTGCCGGACGCGCCGGTAGATTTTACGGCGATCAGTTTCAAGCTGAGTTTCACCAGGACCACGCGTGCCTATACCGCCACCAAGTTGCGACATCTCCACGCCGCGCCCGGCGAGGCGCGGCAGCATGTATTGCAGTTGCGCCAGCTCCACCTGCAGCTGGCCCTCTCTCGTGCACGCGTGACGCGCGAAAATGTCGAGAATCAATTGAGTGCGATCGATCACGCGCCGCTTCACGATCTTTTCAACATTGCGCTGCTGCGAGGCGGTGAGATCGTGATCGAAGAGAAGAAGGTCGGCATTCACCGACGCCGCCGCGCCCGCAATTTCCTCGAGTTTGCCCGCCCCGATCAAGGTGGCTGGATCGAAGCGGTCGCGCCGCTGCAAGATTTCGCCGACAACGTTAGCGCCCGCGCTGCCTGCAAGTGTGCGCAGTTCGGCCAGCGACTCTTCGGCGTCAAACTCCGGAATGCTGGGCTTGTTGGCGCTCGACTTTCCAAAGATAGTCGGCGACTTTGCGCCAGCGGCGGGTACAGCCGCCGCCGCATCCCGAGCTGCTTGTGCCTGTGCGGTAACCGCTGCTTTAGGGCCGCGTCCGCGCGTGCGCACATCAATCCCGACCAGAAAGGCGCGCTCCAGCCTGTCTTCTTCGCGGGAGGTTTCAGTGCCAAGAGGCACAACTCCGCCTGCGGACGTTCGGACGCGCGTCTTCTTGGGATGAGAACTGCGCAAGCCGAAAACGCCTTACCCTTCAGTGCCCGTGGCGCTCGCCGCCGCAGCCGCGGACGACGGTGCTGCCGCCGCGCCTCCGGCGGCCACCTTTGCGTCGGAATGCGCCAAGTGCGTGCCGTGTGACCCAGTCCGACCGATCACAATAGTCGATATGGCATGCTTAAAGATCAATTGCTCTTGTCCGTTGGCTTCCAATACCACGGAATATTTATCGAAGGAACGAATGCGGCCCGTTAACTTCACTCCGCTGAGCAGGTAAATGGTGATGCTTAATCTTTCCTTGCGGGCCGTGTTCAGGAAGGAATCCTGGATGTTCTGCGCCGGCTTGTTGCTTTCCATAGCCGATCTCCTTACGTTCTCTGACTTCAGACCTACAACTCGCGCCTTCGGTCTTAGCCGCAGGGCAAGCTCAAAACAACAGCGTTTTCTTGCGGTCTTTCCGCCAAGAATACGGGGGGACAACCTGCCTCCTCGCGCCCTGGTTTCCAAGGCTGCGCCGCCTGGCAGGTAGCTGCGAGTACGATACGGCGTCCCTCTGCGCTTTTCAACCTGGAACTTGCGGAAATCAGATTTCTCCCAGTGTTTGCCAAGATGACCGCATCATTTCCTCTGCAGCCGTTGTGTACAATCCCCGCGTGGACAATTCTTTCCATCTGGAGCAGACATCATGGCAAGCGCCGCTCTCGCAGTCTCCTTTGGACCTCAAATCAATCTTCCCCCGGACTTCAACACGAACTTTCTGATGCTGGTCCGCTGGATCCATTTCGTCGCAGGCATCACCTGGATCGGACTGCTTTACTTCTTCAATCTGGTAAACGTGCCCTTGATGAAAGAACTCGATGCCACCACCAAGGGCAAAGTAATGCCCGCGCTGATGACGCGGGCCCTTTGGTGGTTTCGTATGTCGGCGGCACTGACCGTGGTGGCCGGCCTTGCTTATTGGGGAAACATCGTAGCCGCTGACGCGCACAATGGCCAGATTCAGGGATTTCATGCCACCAGCGGGGCGGCAATGGGCAGCTTCTTTCTGATCTGGACGATCGTCTGGGGACTCCTGTATGCCTGCCTGATCCCCGGCAAAGGGATCTTCGACCAGGGCGCATTCGTCGGAGTCGTCTATGCGGTAGTGGTCGCCGTTGCCGCCTGGCTCTTCCTGAGCTGGAATACGCACGGTTGGGAGAGCAACCGCCTGCTTTCAATCGGAATCGGTGGAGGCATTGGCTGGGTCATGCTGCTCAACGTCTGGGGAGTAATCTGGCGCATCCAGAAGCGCCTAATTCAATGGACACGCGACAACGTCACCAAAGGCACTCCCATGCCTGACAAGGCCAAAGCCATGGCGCGCCAAGCCTTCCTGGCCAGCCGAGCCAATGCGTTTCTGTCGGTCGTGATGTTGTTCTTCATGGGCGCTGCAAGTCACTACCCCATGTTCGGGAAGTAAGGGTCTTGTCGATGTCGCTTCGGGTGCACAAGGAAAGGCGGACGAGAATCAAGAAACAAGAAACAAGGAACGTCTTTCGACGCCCCTTGCCGAGTCTTTCAAGTTAGGCCCCGTTCGCCTTAGAAGTAGATTTTAGCGCCGAGTTGCACCACTCGGCCTGCACCATTGGTGGTGATTTGTTGCGTGCTCAGGATCTCACCGAAGATTGGGAACCCAACAATGTTAAAGGGACTACCAAAGTTCGCGTGATTGAACGTGTTGAAGGTCTCAAACCGCAATTCCAGGGACCTGGCTTCCGAAAACTTGATGTCTTTCTCCAAAGCCATATCCCAGTAATTTAATCCCGGGCCATAAAATGGATTGCGGTTGGCGTTGCCCATCACACCGGCGGCTGGGACGGCGAAAGCTGCTGGATTCAGCCAAGCATTTGGTACACCACCTAGGTTGCTGCTCCTTGGGTTTTGACCGAGCTGCAGCGGTGCTGCGGTCCTATCGACAAAATTCGGTGCCGAGTAAAAATTCGTCCCGAAGGCCGTTGTATCATCGGTCCCGGCTACTTGAAAGACGTTTACCGGGAAGCCGTGCTGGAAGGTGCCGATTCCTGACAGGGTCCAGCCATCGGTCAGCATTCTCATGCGGTGTCCGGCCAGTCTATAAAAGGGCAGCGTGTATATGTAATTGACGACCAGGCGTTGTGGCGCATCGTTGGCCGAGGGACCATAATTCTGCGCGAAATTCCAAGGATTGAACCCAGGGCCATTGAAGCCGCTGTTTTCAAAGTTCGAGGTATAGTCGAAACTGCGAGACCAGGTATAGGCCACCTGGAATTGAAGGCCAGTGCTCATATGCCGGTTTATCTGCGCCTGCAATGAGTTGTAATTGCTGTTAAATGAGCTGGCGAAGACACCAAATTGCCCGTAGACGACCGGATTGAATTGGAACGTCGTAGGTGCGCACGTCGCTAGAGTCGTATCCGTGCAACCCGCCGCCTGCGCGACTGGGTTATAGGATCCATTTACCGGATTGGGCTGCCCCGCTGGGTTTATGTTATAGCTGCCCTCCTCGTGGCGTCCGATGGCCCCAACGTAGCCCAGAGTAGCGACCGTCTGTTTATCAATCTGACGTTCGACGGTGAGATTGAAGTTGGTGGACCGAGGACTCGTAAGGTTGGCGGCGTACTCACTCACGTTGAAGCCGAGGGGCTCAAATGGCGCGAAGCTGGGAGAGCTACCCACCGCAGGCGGGGTGAAAGGAAATGGACTGGGGCCAACGTTGGCCACCGGAATTGTTCCTGAGGCTGTCGGCACGGGAGCGGGATTCACAGAAACATATGGGTTGGCAAAGCCCGGACCCGTGCCGGTAACCGCTGGCGACACTCCCAACGTAGTTAGCGAAAATGGTGGATCGCTCAGTGCTTCCAGCGTGGGCTCTTCTTCCGTGCGGTTGTAATAGATCCCGATACCGCCGCGGACGCTCCAATTATGGGAACCTCCCGGACTCCAGGCAAAACCCAGGCGTGGGGCGAGGTTATAGTAATGAATCTTTGCCAGTCCGTATGGACCGACTCCGGGGTCGCCGGGGTAAACGACGCCAACCGGAGCGGTTGGGAAAACTCTGGATTGCTCGCCCGGAATGAATGAGGTCAGAGCTTCTCCGTTCGCGTACAGATTCTTAAAGGGAGTGTCGATGTCCCAAGCGACACCCATCGTTAGCGTAAGAGTGGGTCGAACCTGCCATTGATCTTGGGCATACGAGTAATATTCCCGCCCGCGCGCCCGAATGATGGTGCCACTCCCTTGGGAGAAGCTATCAGGAACCCCCAGCAGGAAATCTGCTCCCGGAACTGCAGTCGAAAAAACTCCCGCGCCATTGTAGGCATAACTGCCATTCAGGGATGAATAAAACGGATTGTTGATTTCCAGGCGGTCCATGTTGAAGCCAAACTTTAAGGTATGGTGGCCCATCACTTTGCTGAGGTTATCCACCACCTGGTAGGTATTTTGAACGCGTGGTTGCGGCGCATCATCGCTGTAACCCAGGGTAAATAGGCCTGAAACGTTCATGATGGGAAGTTCCTGGAACTGCGGAGCCTGGTTGCTGGTTAGACCCGTGAATCCATAAGTAGATGGATTCTGCGTAGTCACAGGCGTCAGCGCATTGTAATTAAAGCGCAGATACGCAAAACGCGCCTCGTTCAGCATCGTGGGCGAGAATGTGTGGTTCCAGGCCACGGTGTATTCATAAGTCTTAGCCGGGCTGTCTGTAGCGAAACCGGGAAGATTGGCTCCAATGAACGTCAGCGCATCGGTGGTTTTGTCGTTCTCATACAGCCCATAACCCCAAATCGCATCTTTGTTCGTCAGCTTCTCATCCACCCGGTAGATATACTGGTCTCGCGTTGCTGTTTCAAGGGGATTGAATTCATATGCATTGTTGGCTCCATTCGGCAGAGGGACATACTGGTTCGTGAGTTTGACTGCTAGTGGATTCAAGTTTGCAGTCGGAATAACGCCCGTGGGGAAGGCCTCGCACCACGGAGTTCCAGCAGCGGCACCACCCACGGCAAATGGAAGCGGGTTAGGCCCGAATGGACCGGTGTAGCCTGCGCCACATGGCGAAGTCGCGGGTTCAGGATTCGCCGCACTGTAAAAGGATGGACTTGTTGAAAAGTCGCCAGTCCGTTGGGCCGAGCTGAAAACCGTCGGAGGGGAACCGCTAAAACTACTCGGGAATGCACCCGGTTGCGGCACGTCGGCGCGTCTTCCCTGATACGAAAAGAAGAAGAAGGCATGATCTTTAACGATCGGGCCGCCGAGTGTACCACCAAACTGGTTTTGGTGAAAGAGTGCTCGCGTCGTCTCGAACCACGGAATTGCGTCGAGGAACGTGTCGCGATAGAACTCGAAAACGTCACCGTGAAACTGGTTGGTACCATTCTTAATGGCGGCGTTAACAATGGCGCCTGAATTGCGCCCATACTCTGGGTTAATGGTGCTGGTCACCAAATTAAATTCGCCAATCGCATCCGGGCTGGGGATCACGAGGGGAGTGTTCAACGATATGTCGTTGGTATCTGTCCCGTTAATAAGAAAGGAGTTCTGCTGAGTCTCGGATCCGTTAGTGGAGTACCCTCCGCCATTTCCAGTGGTACCGAAGCGATCTGAACCTCCCTCAACACCGGGCTGAAGTTGCATCAACTGGGTCCAGTTGCGCCCGTTCAGCGGCAAATCCGCGATCTGCTGCCCAGTAACGGTCGTGCCGAGCTGCATGTTGGTGGTCTCTACCTGGGCAGGATTGGCCTCGACTGTAATCGTTTCACTTGTTGTGCCCAGTTCCATAGGTACTCGCAGGTTGAAGATCTGGTCGAGATCCAAGTGGATATGGCCCGCCGTATACGACTTGAAGCCGGATCTTTCGACCTTTACCGAGTAATCCCCGATCGGCATTTGCAAGAAGGAAAACGTTCCGTCCGGACCTGACTTGGCGGTGTAACTCAGACCGGTAGCGAGGTTCTTCGCGGTCAGGGTTGCATCGGGCACAACGGCTCCGGACGGATCGACAACGGTTCCGCGAATACTCCCGTAGAGATTGTCAGCCTTTGCGGTGGGGGTACTGACGAACCCGCTAAATAGGCCCAAGGCGAAAACAAACACAACAAACACAATGATAGTAAACCTATGCTGCCTCATCTAAAACCTCCGTACCAAAGCTCTTCCCGATAAATGAAACCGCCAAGCAGAACCGACCCTTCCTGCAGCTAACGTTCCAAAACAGTCCTGACATAACAGTATTAGTTATCATCGACATACAGGATAAACATCTGTTAATTGTCAGGAATTAGCGATGGTTTATAGAAACCGAGCTATGGAAATCGGTACGACTTTCCGCCTAGCCCATCATTCTCCGGGAGGATAGCACCTCCTTCCCTGCTACAATCGGCCTTTCCGTGACCTCATCTCCCACGAAACCCGCATTACCGAAGCCCGACCCGAGTTCACTGAGCGCCGAGCGCCTCGATTCTGTGCCGATCCTCGATCTGCTGCGGCAGTATGAGCAGGTGCGCGCCGAGGTGCTGGCGGCGGTGGGACGGGTGTGCGCGTCGCAACACTACATTCTTGGCGCTGAAGTGGAAGTGCTCGAGCGTGAACTGGCGGATCTCTGCGGCGCACGCGACGCCGTGGGGTGCGCCTCGGGCACTGACGCTTTATGGCTCGCTCTCACCGCCGCCGGAGTGCAGCCGGGAGATCAGGTTCTCACCACACCTTTCAGCTTCTTCGCTTCGGCAAGCGCGATCGTGCGCGCCGGGGCGCGTCCGGTGTTTGCCGACATCGATCCCCGCAGCTTCAATCTCGATCCCGTGCAGGTCGAATCGTTCCTGCGCGACGGACAACGTGACAAACTTCGCGCACTTCTGCCGGTCCACCTTTACGGTCAAATCGCCGACATGGACGCACTGCGGCGGCTCGCAGAGGAATTTCGTTTGAGCTTGATCGAAGATGCCGCACAGGCCATTGGCGCGCGCTGGGGGAACAAGCCGGATAAGGGCCAGCGCGCCGGATCGATCGGCATCGCCGCTGCGTTCAGCTTCTATCCCACAAAAAATCTCAGCGCCTACGGCGACGCCGGTTTGGTAACCACAAACAGCCCTGAGATGGCGGCGCATATGCGCCGCTTGCGGAATCATGGCAGCTCGCGGCGCTACGTTCACGAAGAGTTTGGATGGAATAGCCGTCTCGACGCCATGCAGGCTGCCATCTTGCGCGTGAAATTGAAATACGTAGATGGATGGAACGAAGGCCGCCGCCAGCGTGCTGCGCGATACGACGAACTCTTTACGGCCGCCGAACTGACATCCGCTGGCGGGCAAGCTGAGGACTCTGCGCCAATTCAACTGCCGCAGGCTTCGGCGCAAGCTCACCATGTTTTTCACCAGTACGTCGTTCGCGCCTACCGGCGCGATGAACTGCGCGACTTCCTCACCGCGCGCAAGATTGGGACAGAGATTTATTACCCTATCCCACTACACTTGCAACCTTGTTTCGTCTATCTCGGCTACCGCGAAGGCGACTTCCCCGAAGCCGAGCGTGCCGCCAAAGAAGTACTCGCTCTTCCTATGTTTCCCGAACTTACAGAGGAAGAACAGCGTTGGGTCGTGAAGAGCATTGCAGATTTCTACTGCTAGCAGGGGTTTCCTTCGGACTGAGGCGGTATCGTAACTTTTTGCCGCGGCAGGCATCAGATTCCGCATCGAGGAAATTGGAAATGACAAAATTGGGCCTGAGGCTATCATTCTTGCTTTTTATTGCCTGGTCTGCCTTCGCTGCAAAAGCGGAACCGCAAACGTCTGTTGAGCGGGCGACTCGTAAGCCCGTCGTGGTTGAGCTGTTCACTTCGGAAGGCTGTTCCTCTTGCCCCCCGGCGGATGTGCTACTTCAAAAGCTGGAAGCGCAACAACCAGTAGCCGGAGCGGAAATTATCGCCCTGGAAGAACACGTGGATTACTGGAATCACGATGGCTGGATGGACCCCTATTCGTCGCCAGAATGGACTGAGCGCCAACAAACGTATGTCAGTTTGATCAAAGAAGATGCGTACACGCCCGAGCTCGTGGTCGACGGCCAGAGCCAGTTTGTGGGCAACAATCCACATCGGGCCGCAGTCGAAATCGAAAAGGCGGCGCGCGGCGTGAAAGCGGAGGTTTCCATCACCGCAGCAGCGCCGGATGCGGATAGCTCGCAGCGCCTCAACGTGTCCGTGGGAAAACTGGGTGGAAATGTACCCGGCGACGTTGCCGAAATCTGGTTGGCGATTACGGAAGATGGACTGCATTCGTCGGTGAATCGTGGCGAAAATGCCGGGCATGTCCTACAGCACATTGCCACGCTGCGTTCCTTGCACAAGATTGGGATCGCGGATGCGAATGGAACCTCAGTCTCGTGTGCCGGAAATCCGGTGTTGAAATTCAACCCACACTGGAATGTGGACAATCTTCGCGTAACGGTATTCGTCCAGAAGAAAAAGAGCCGGGAAATTCTGGGTGCGGCTTCGATAAGAGTCAAGACTCTTATAAAGACTGAACGAGCTGCCAGCTAACGTCGCCGATGCTTCGCCAGCTTCGGGAACTCTTTTTGCTCGCCTGGAGCCAGCACGCGGCGCACTATCGGCGTGTTCATTTTGTACTTGCGCTCGCTGACATTGCCATTGTCGTCTTTCATCTGGAGGATGAAGACCGGCAGGGTGCCTTCCTTATCGAAATTCCCTGTGCTCACCGTTATCGGCAGTATGCCGCTCAGGCCATGCTCGCGGTAAGCAGTCTCGTAGCGGTGCTTTCTAAGGTTCCAGGTAAAAACGCGGATTTGATCATAGTCGTAGGGCAACCCGTCACGGGGCTCGGTGATGGCGCAGAGATATTGCGGAACGTTTTTGTTTTTGTCTTTGTCTTTATCTTTATCTTCTTTATCCGTACCATCTTTGCCCGGGTCACGCACTTGATCAAGGACAAAGAAGGCGACAATGCGTTGGCCTTCGGCATACTGTGCGATATCGAGCGGGACGTCGATATCCACCATACGCGCCAGCACCCAGCCCACGCGATTCTGCGTGTCACGCACCAGACACCAGTCCTCCAGCACCGGGCCTGAAGCTTTGCCCCCTGATCTGGCCGGTACCGGAGCAGATCCGGGCTGTTTCTCCGCCATAGCGCGCTTCAGCACAGAAACCTTCGCTCCCGCCGAAAGCTGGTACAGATGCTCGGTGTCGCGACCGGGCGTGACGTGTAAATTTGTGTCGTTGCGCAGGACCGCAGGCGCTTGCACGGGATCCGATAGATTCTCCTGGGTGAGCTTCTGCAAAGCATCGAAGGTTTGCTGATCCACCAGATACCGCTGCTCAATCCAGCCCTCGAGTCCACTGGCGGTGCGTACTCGCGAGAAGCGCTTCTCGTGCTCCAGCACCTCCACCCGCTCGCCATTTTTTACCGTGCCGACGCGGTTATAGATGGTCGCCACCTGATCGCGCAACGTAGCCTGCACCGCCGAGACGTAATTCACTTCCAGTACGCGGTGGCCCCTACGATTGCAAGCCGAGAGTCCCAACAGAAAGATAACGGCCAGCGTCAATGTCCAATTAAGCCGAAGAAGAAATGGAGAGGACGGTTTCACGATTTTGGGGATTTTAAATTCATCGAGATGCGATTCGACAAGAGTCGCTTCCACTATAACGTGTTAAAGCTGCGGCTTCGCAACACGAAGGTTATGGGGAATGCACCTCCGCGCGGAACCAGATCTTCGAAACTGACACGGGCGAGGCGCTTCAGTTACCATAAATGTAGCCTAATGAAAAACAAATACCAGCGTCAGTTCGGTCTTCTTCTATGGCTAGCGGCATTCCTGTTCCCTGTTTGTTTGGGCGCCGCGGTTAATGAGCCGGTGAATCCGGTACTGCGTCCGCCCAAGGGCGCGCAGGTAGCCATTGTGGTCTTCGAAGACCTTCAGTGCCCGCAATGCCGGCGCGTGGCGCCCATCCTCGAGCAGGCTTCGAAGACCTACAAGATTCCGCTTGTGCGTCATGACTTTCCTTTGCCGATGCACAACTGGTCCTACGACGCAGCGGTGATGGCGCGCTACTTCGACTCCATCTCAAAAGCGTTGGGAAACGAATTTCGCGATTACATTTTTTCCAATCAGCTCGAGATCAATCCGCAAAACCTGCGCGGCTATGCCGAGAAATTCGCCACTGAGCACAAAGTAGATTTTCCTTTTGTTGTCGATCCGCAGGGCAGGTTCGCCGCCGAGGTGAATGCCGACCGTGACCTGGGCAAGGCGATCAAACTCGAACACACGCCAACGGTATATGTCGTCAGCAGCCGGCATCCGGACAAGCCCTACATTGAAATGAAAGACCCGAACCAACTCTATGCGCTGATTGACGCGATGATAAAGGAGTAATGTCCCTCCTTCTTTCGACGTCTATTATCGATTTGGTGAGATTCTTAGAAAACGCTGGCCGGACCGGACCCGAAATCCGGGGGTGTAGAGTGAGTGTTTCGCAGTATTCGGTAGTCAGCACAGGTCAGCGCACGACGGTGAGCAATCTGGCGAGAAGCAGGACTGATAATCCAATGGCTGCAATGCTATTGGCGCGCACTGATCGATAGCTCGCTGCCCAGGGGAACATCAGCACATCAAAAAGTGGCATGATCTTTTCCGGCCAAAATAATCCGGCCACCCCAAACGCGAGACAAAACTGGACCACGAGGCACAATGCCAAAATATTCATATCTCTATTCCAAAGCGAGGCGTGCTTCTATTGAAGCGCGACTCAGGCATCTTAGGGGAGATTACGAAAGTACCTCGGAGAAGCCCTGGCATCAAGCAAAATTTCTTGCGCGAATTTAAATTCACGCACGCCTGCGAGACGGGCGCTTCTTTTTTGTCTTGGTGTTCGTGTTTACCCGAAGTTGCCACGCCGCGCGGAGCGCGCCGGCCAGCACTTCCTCGCTCGCCTCGGCGAGGCGAATATGCGTCATTCCCATCCTTCCCCATCCGCCCGGAATGGGTAGGAAAACCTCTGGCAACTCTCGAACGAAATCCGCCTGCTGCTCCAGCGTCAGCTTCAAGTTGCCATAGCCCTGGTGTTGTGAGGCAAGGGTGGCGAAGATTTTTCCTTGGACGCGGAAGTCGGGGGCACCCATATGCGAGCTCTCCTCGGCCCCTTCGAAGCTGAGAGCGATTCTCCGGAAATCGTCTGCATTCATCGCAAATCCTGCCTAATCGCCAAACCCGATGCCGATAGCCCGGGCAGCGCGCACAAGTTCGCCTTTCGGGTCAACGGACTTGAGGTGGCCGATGGCGTGAGCCACATCGACCGAAACGATCGATTCGCCGTGCAGGGCGACCATCATGCCGAAATCTCCGGCGGCGATCAGGTCGACGGCGGCCACGCCGAAGCGTGTGGCGAGGATTCGGTCGAAGGGGGTGGGCGTGCCTCCGCGCTGAATGTGGCCGAGCACACTGATGCGTACTTCTTTTTTCGAGCCGCAAGCGATAGCGTTGCCAATCAGGTTGCCAATAGAGCTTGCGCGCCGGTTCTCCTTCAGCTCCGGCGGCAACTTCACGCCCTCGGCCACCACCACGATGGTAAAGTGTTTGCCCGCTTTCTCGCGCTCGCCGATATACCGGCAGACGTGCTCGATGGTGAACGGAATTTCCGGAATGAGAATAACGTGGGCGCCCCCTGCGATGCCGGCTTCGAGCGCGATCCAGCCGCAGTCCCGACCCATCACTTCAACCACCATCACGCGATGATGCGAGGCTGCGGTGGTGTGGATCTTATCGATGGCATCGGTGACCGTGTGCAGCGCGGTATCGAATCCGAACGTGACCTGCGTGGCCGAAAGATCGTTGTCGATAGTCTTGGGCACACCGACGATCTTCATTCCCTTCCGGAAAAGCTCGTGACCGATCTTCTGCGAACCGTCACCACCGATGGTGATGATAGCGTCGATGCCCAGCTTGGCGGCGTTGGCGATGATCTGGCTGGAAATATCGCGGGAAACTTCCTTGCCGTTCTCGATAGTTTTGTAGTGGAAGGGGTCGCCGCGGTTGGTCGTACCAAGAATGGTGCCGCCGCGCGGCAGGATGCCGCTTACTTCTTTCAGAGTGAGCTCGAATGCTTTTTCGGGCCAGATGAGGCCGTCAAAGCCATCGGGAATGCCGATGACCTTCCATCCGTACTTGATGATCGCGGCCTTGGTAGCGGCGCGAATGACAGCGTTGAGGCCGGGAGCGTCGCCGCCTCCGGTGCCGATTCCGATACAGCGAATGTCAGACATAGGTTCGTCGTTGCTCGTTAGTCGCAGCGGCAACAGAAGTTCGGCCGACTTTACGATCATACTTAGGTCGTGGAGGATGGCAAACTTACCAGTGGGCGTGGAAGAACTAGCCTTCGGTCACCGAAGAAAGGGCACCCCGAAAATTATAGGATAAGGCTCAGGCGAGCGGCATCGACGAACGCGCGGAAATCCTTGTCTCGCGTGAGCAGAGGAATGCCCCGGTCGACACAGGACTGCGCGATCAGCGCGTCCCCGAGTCGTGCCTTGCGGCGCTTTAGCAATACTCTTGCACGCAACGCTCCTGCTCTCTGCCAGTAGCCAGCTTCGACATCGATCATAGGCACCTCTGCGAGTGTTTCGGCAACCGCGGAAGGAAGCCCCGGGTCGCTTAACAGCTCCGTGAGTACGATCGGGATCATCAGAACCTGGCGATCAGCAAGCGCCTTATCGAGCAGTTGCGCGTCCTCGCCTGTTTCGCCCTCGAGAAAAGCGATCCATGTGCTTGTGTCTGCGGCGACCATTATTTAACCAATCAGGGTTGACCAATCAGCGGTCTGCTTTCAGCTCTGCCAGAGCGCGCGTAAAGCGGACCTTTCCGCGCAATTGGCGGAGACGCTTATAAGTCTGCGACGCGGCTACAAGCTGCAGTCCGGTCCGGACCGTTTGCGTGATGCCGGCGCCACTGGCCTGCTGTGCCTTGTGGAGAAGCTCCTGGGGAATTTCCACGGTGATTTTGCGCGCTGTTTCCATGACGCATCATTATACCGTATTCGATGCCAGCATTGAGTATGGTATTTGCATCGGATCATTTTCTGGAAGGGTTTGACCGAGTCCAACCAACCAGAAACCTCCTCACTTCTCGCAAGGTGAGAAGAGGTGACGGGAGAAAAGCCGCCCCCCGGTCCGGCCACGCGCCGGGGGCTCTTTTGCTCCGGGCGTAATCTTTCCTACGGCGTGACCGTTATGGTGACCGCGTTGCTGACAACGTTGCCGATTGTGGCGGTGATGGTTACGCTTCCGCCCGTCGTAAGACCTGCCACCTCTGTGACCACGCCAGCCGCTACGGTTGCTAGGCTCGTATTGCTCGAAGTCCAAGTCGCAACGTCAGTAACGGGAAAGGAGCCGTTACACGTAAGAGCTTCTGCCGACAAAGTATCGGTCGTATTATTGGCGGTCAAGGGGGGGGCGCTCGTCGGCGTCACCTGGATTGACTGGATACACCCAACCGTAACCGTCACAGTCTGGGTCCCGGTTATAGATGGATTCTGATTGGAAGCCGCGGTGACCGTCGCCGTTCCGGTGTCAACTGACGTAACTAAGCCCGTAGAAGAGATCGTGGCCACGGTGGTGGGGGTAATGCTCCAGGAGACTGACGGGCTGTTTGTAGTGCTGCCATCGTTGTTGGTGCCGAACACGGTCATTTGCACCGTGTTACCGGTGGTTCCGGTCTCGATGGTTGGGGACGCTGGCCCGACCGAAATCGAGGAGATGGTGGGGTTCTGGAAAAAGCCGGTGCAGCTTATGGTGCCCGCTAAGGTTACGAGCATGGCGAAGCTGCAAGCCAGGCGGAGTTTTCGTTTGGTGAATAACATAATTCTGTGAACCCCTTGGCGCGCCTTTCCGGCCAAACTTTCCTTGATCGAAATATGTTCCGAACTTTCTGCTTTGAAACCTGACTTTGTATGTGCACGAACTTCCGTTGTGCACGATGTGCCGTCCACAAAAGACGCGGCCAGCGTCTCTTTACCATACGATTTCTGAGCAACGGTGGTTGTAAAAAATTGTAGCAGAGAAGGTTTCACGCCGCGCCAGTCCTTGCACTTTCGTGCATGGTTCGGAACCAGCCAGGCTAATGCCTTTCCTTACCATAAGAACGCCGGGCGAGGCAGGGCTTGCGCAAAGTTTGTTAGGCAATCCGTACAAGTAGCTTGCTACGTTTGACCTGTCTGCCTCCGGACAGAATGCGGCCAAATACATGAAAGGAAATGACCAGGGCTAAACCAACCCCTGGCCACTTCCCTATCACTTAGGTTGTTATCGTTCCTTTTCGTGTTTTTCCTCATGCGGCGGGCTCTGATGCTTGGGTGTCGCAGCGGGCTTCGCCTTGGATTCGCTCTGCGGATGCGACTGGTTCTCTGCACGTGCGTTCTGCGGATGCGAATTCTCTGTCCGTGGCGTACTCTGCGTGTGTGCAGGCGGCGTGAAAGGGCGATTGGCAGCATTGACGCGGTTCGCAGCCGGAGCCGGTGCGCGCGCTTCACGGGGCGACATCGCAGGAGCGTGATACGGTGCTCCGGCAGCTCTCGCCGCTACTACACCGCGACCGCTAAATTCGCTGGGGCGTGCCGTAGCCGCCACTGCAGGCGAGCCATGATTCGCGGAGGCGAATAAAGCGGGGTTCTGGCTGGCACCATGTTCATGCTGGGTCTGCTCCGCGAGAGCAGCCCGGTGCGGTTCGCGGGCCGCGACTTCTTCCGCCGCCGTGGGACGCGCTGCGACGCCACCCTCGCCGCCATTGAACGCGACGTGAGATTCGTTGTTCACAATAACCGTCCGGTTGACGTACACATTGGTGACGTGGACTGTATCCACATGCATCACGGCAGTGTTGTAGAAGAACGCTCCGCCGCGCCATTCTCCGCCGACGAAGCCGACGCCACCGTAACCGAACCCATAATTAATGCCTCCATAGAAACCGATGTGCGGTCCCCAGTAGCCGGGATGCCAGGCGTACAAACCGCCGCCCCATCCCCAATACCCCGGAGTCCAGAGCATGCCGACTGGAGCCACCACCCAGGTGCCCGGCACCCAGTAGTAGCCATCATCGTCGCTCCAGGCCCAGTATCCGGGCGTCCACAGATAGCCCGGTCCAGGACAAATAGGCTGCGCGTAAATCGGCAGAGCCGGGGGACCGATGCGGACCGAGATGCCTACCGCGATCTGCGCGGAAGATGAAGAAGAAAACGCCGCCGGAATAATCAGCAGCAAAAGTCCGAATGCTAAGAAGCGAATTGCACGGTGAAGTGTCATCGTGTTCTCCTCGTGGCCCGGGGATTTGCCTGTAGACCTTGCATCGCTATATTTGGGCGAGCTATTTGCCCCTATGAAATTGGGCCATCTCTGTAAACACGGTTGACAAGGAGATGTTGCTGAGAAGAAAGCTTTTTGGAATGTGTGAGATGGAGAGCTTTCAGAAAAGGCAAAAGGAACCCGAACCGCGGACGTTTGCAAGGAGATAATTCGTCTGCGCAGGGGTTAACTCACAAACGCCAGAGGCTAGCTTAGTGCTGTAAACCGGAATTACGGTGACGTATTTTCAGGCCGCGGCGGCGGCCACTCGCGGCTGAAGCTTGGCCAGCAATTCGCAAAGATCATTGCGGGTGAAAGTCCACTGGAATGGCGAAGCGGTTTGCTCATAGCGCTTTTGAAAATCCATGAGACAGTCCTCCAGGTGGGAAAGCGAGGAAAAATCGTTTGGGGTCAGCACTTTTCTTTGAACGATGGAGAAATAGATCTCGATTTGATTGATCCAGCTGGCAGGAACAGGGGTGTGGACGAGAAAGGCATTGGGCCAACGGGATCGAATGCGTTCGACAGCTTTCTGACCGCGATGAGCCGAGCAGTTGTCCATGATCCAAAAAACGCGCTTGGCGGATTTGTAGGGTTCGCGACGCATTACCTCGGCGATGAGACGATCGGTGGGAGCAATGCCGTTCTTCTTTTCACAGTGTCCGAAGACCTTGGCACGATGGACGTCCCAAGCGGCTAAATAGGTCCACGCGCCCTGCCGGAAATACTCGTGCTCGACGCGCATGGGGCGGCCGGCGGCTACGGGCAAAGTGGGTTGTTTACGGCGTCGCGCTTGGATGCTAGTTTTTCATCCGCGGAGATGACGAACTCAGAGCTTTGTAAAGGTTCGCCCTGCCAGATTCGGGCATAGAGATCGAGGATGCGTCCGGCTTTGCCAGCGAAGTCCGGATCCCGGGGAAAGATCCAACTCCGGTGCCGCCAGGGACGAAGGGCATCGGCGCTTAACCAACGCCACCGGGTTGTGCCGCTGACTTGGGCAACGATGCCTTGCGCCAGCACCTCCTGGCGGATATCGGCCAGGGAGAGGCGAGAAAGTGGCAGCCCGAGGCGATGCGGAAGTTCACAGGCGAGGGCTTTTACTTGCACGACGACGCTGGGGGGAAAACAAGGCGGGACGCCCGCCTCGAAATTGTTCCTCGAGGCCCGGCAGACGAGCTAGTGCAAATCGTTTGCGCCACTTGCTCACGATCTGGCGGGGAGTGTCCAAACGCGCAGCGATGACATCGTTGGGCAGGCCCTGGGCTGCCAAGAGCACGATTTTGGCTCTAATGACATCGCAATACGGTGACGTATATTTGCGGACTCTGGTCTCGAGTTCGTTTTGCTCGTCTCTGGTAAGAGCGATGTGGAATGGGCTTGATCTTGGCACGAAGTGGATCCTCCAAGTACAAGCCTAATTGGCTAACCTGGCTACACAGTCCTTAATTATACGTCATCGTATTTACGAACTTGAGTACTTAGCTAAGCTAGTTCGCTCTTTTGGAGCGCACGATGCGCTCATCGATCGGCTTGCGACCGGCGAATCCTTCTTCAGTGCCGTGCCAGTGCGCAATGGAAGATTCACCCATTTTCCAGCACAGCAAAACGACGCGGCCTTCGACTTCGCAGGGAAAATCAAGCAGTCCAATCTCGAGATCTTTGACCTGAACACCGATTGAGTCGATTTCGGCCAGAGCGTCCTTGGCACGCTGCTCGGCCTTGGAGCGTTCCGCCCTCCGGCGCGCTGTGGCAACTATGTCGACGTGGGTGCCACCGTTCAGAAAAATTCGCTGACTCAGCGCCTGCATTTCCGCTTCGACTTCTTCCATCAGTTTCTTGCCGCCGATTGCGGTGCGAAGAAGCGACTCGAGCACAGGAAGCAACTGCTGGGCTTCCTCGAGATTAAAAGTTCGGTCCGACATAGGAATACCTGTATTTTAACGCATACGGCGTGTGGGCTGTTAGTCATTAATCCGGAATTATGCGTTCGACAAATCCGTCAAGGAAGTGACGGCGGACCCGCTCAAGATGAAATCGCCGAGAAACCGCTAAGGCCAGCGAGGGCAAAGCGGAAAGCGACAACCCGCTAAAGTAGCAGCCCGCTACGGGGTTCGCACTTCTCGCCCGGAAAGGCACCACAGGTCGGACACTCTAGTACCTGTTTTGGGCTGGGTTGCTTGTCATAGCGAAACAGACATTATCCCAGCCCATCTAAAAGAATGGTCGATTTTGAACAATCGTTGAAATCGGATGGCAGGATTCCATGTGCTCCTTAAAGGCATTAACGAGATCGTGAAGATCGCCAACTATCTTTAACGCGTTCTTTCCCGTCCCGGCGTCGCAAAGGGAGCAGCAGAACTCGTTAGAGCCAGAAAGTCTGAACTCAAGAACTGATTCGCTAGGCAGAGCCGCGAGTTTCGTTTTGGCATCCATGCCCAAATGCTACGCCCGATTCGGAGCATTGCAGGTTAGAAATGGCTCACACCTCTTGTCATGTTATGAATTTGTCAAAAGCATAATTCATTAATCATCGGCCCGTTAGTTTAGTTAGGCCGGTTGGCCGCGGCCGGCGTCAGTGGGTTCTGCCGTTTGAGGGATCTGGCGAGGTAGAAGTGTTCACGTCAATATAGAGCTGTTGTGCGGCGGAAATTTTGGAGGGATAGCAATTGCCGTCGCGGCTGTAACCCGAGCAGCGGGCAGCGACATCTTTGCGCTGCGGAGATTGCGCAAACTGCCAGACTTCCGCGAAGGCAACTCCGCTGCGAGCCGGGCTCGGCGGGTGGGCGGGAAAAGCGCAGCCGGGCGCGGGCGGGCAGGCGTCGTTGATTGCCCAATACACGATCTTGCGTCCGGCGGCGGTTTGTCGAATGTCCTCCGCTGTCACAACGTTGTCGTCGTCTTTTGCGGCGATGCCAGAGCAATAAATTCCGGCGCGGAATCCGGCGGCGGTGACGGCGTCAACCCAGGCATAAATGTAGGCTTTCTGCTCGGGCAACATGCGTCCACCTTGCTCCTGGTCGAGGAAGATGATTGTCTTCGCGGAAAAGCCTTCGCGGCGGGCGGCGGAGAGGGCGGCTTGCGCGTCCGAATTGCCGAGCTTCGTCGCGTGGGCGACTGAATTCAATTCGGCGTAGAGGCGGCCGTTGAAGAGCACGAGGAAGCCGAAGCCCGCGGATTCGATGGCGTCGCGGTGTCCGGTCCAGGTGTTCGTTCTTTCACCGGGAGAATTGTTTAGCCAGTAGCCGGCGTAGGAGAAAGTCTGGTGGAGAGTTTTGAGATTCGCGTCGCCGGGATAGGTGTTGCGGTCGAAGCCGAGGTAGGACGACTCCTGCGCCGACAAGGATCCGGACGAGAGACTGAGCGCCAAAGCCGCCATGAGGCACGAAAATTTCACATTCTTGATCTTAAACGACGCGAACCTCGGCGGCAGAAGCCGCATCCATCCACGTAGCTACATCGGCACGAGTGGAACTCGTGCCCTTCCCGGTCTTTCCCTCAGAGTTCTGGGATATATCATCACCCGCCGATATGCACCATGGTCCTCGATGCCGGCACAAAATCCGGCTCGCCGATATGATGCCGTTCTTCTTTTTTCTGGACGACGCCCCGGATAAAATCTTCCAACTCTTCATCGCTCTTGCCACGGCGCATTTGGGCGTGGAGGTCGTGGTCCCACACAGAGAACAGGCAGGTGCGCATCTTGCCGTCGCTCGTTATGCGGATGCGGCTGCAGTGTCCGCAGAAAGGATGCGAGACTGGGGCGATGATGCCGATTTCGCCGACGCCGTCGTCGAAGCGGTAGCGGCGCGCGGTCTCCGAACGGGCGTGCGGAATTTCGACCAGCGGACGGTACTCAGCCATGCGCGACAGAACTTCGTCGAGCGTGACTACGGTCGTGGGCGACCAGGTGCGGTCTTCCTCGAGCGGCATGAATTCGATGAAGCGCACGGTGACGCCTTCTTCGCGCGCGAACATGCCGAAAGGGATGATCTGGTCTTCATTGAAGCCGCGCATCAGCACGCAATTCACTTTCAATGGCCACAGTCCGGCGCGGCGGGCGCCACGAATTCCGGCGAGCACATGGTCATAGCCGTTATGTACGCGCGTGATGCGGGCGAAGCGAGCGGGATCGACGGCATCCATGGATACGGTGACGCGGGTGAGGCCGGCGGCCTTGAGCGGCTGCGCGAGATCGGCGAGCAGGTGGCCGTTGGTGGTGAGAGCGATGTCGAGTTGCGCAGCGGAGCCAGAACTTGATCCAAGATTCTGTTTTGAAGGAGCGCGGCTTTCAGCCGCGCCATTCGGGCCAGAAAAAGAATGGGGCTTTAGCCCCTGGGGGCTGAGCTTTGCCAACTCGCGCACAAAATCTACGACTCCCTTGCGCAACAACGGCTCGCCGCCGGTCAGACGAATCTTGGTTACTCCCATGCCGACCAACACACGCGCCATCCGGAGATAATCCTCAAACGGCAGGTCGCCATAAAGTGCTCCCTCGTTGCCGGTGCGGCAGTACACACATTTGTAGTTACAGCGGTCGGTGATAGAGATCCGCAGATCGGTGATGGCGCGTCCGAATTTGTCGGTGAGAGGCACGGTCGTTGGTCGTTAGTCGTTGGAAAAGAGACGCAGGCGGGAACATCCCGGCAGACGCTTCCTTTCCAATGCGTTCCGTGGAGCGCGGGAGGCGCGGGCATTTCTGCTCGCACCCTCGGGAAATGCTTAGGCGGACACTTTTGTCCGCCAAACCTTTCCCTCGCCGCCGCAACCTGGGTATGCCCGAAGGCCGGGGCGGTCGGAAACTCGTACACATTATTATAGAGCTTGGGGGCGAAGAAAAGGTTTCAAGGTTTCAAGGTTTAACATTTCGGGGTTCCGGAGTTCCCACGACGTCGCCGATCGCCTTCTCGGCAAGCGCGGCCATGATCCTGTATCCAGCGGCGTTGGGGTGTAGGCCGTCATCCGCCAACTCGCGCTTAAGCAAACCCTTGCCGTCGACCATAGGATCGAAGTAGTCGAGATAGAGGCAATCAGAGTGCGGGGCCACGTAGTCTTTCAGCCAGCGATTCAGTGCAACGATCTTCTCCGGCGGGCGTCCGGCGAAAAGATCCTGCGACTGCGGAGTGTAATTGTTTACCGGCAGCACCGAGGAAAACACGACGCGAATGTTATTGGCGTGGGCCAGTTCGGCCATTGACGCATAGTTCGCTTCGATGTCTTCGAGGCGCATGGGGCCAGCATTTCCGGCAATGTCGTTGGTGCCTGCCAGAATCACCACGACTTTTGGATGAAGATCGATTACATCCTGACGAAATCGGATCAGCATCTGCGGCGTGGTCTGTCCGCTGATGCCGCGATTGATGAAAGACTTGCCGGGAAAATATTCGTCGAGATGCCACATATCGGTGATGGAGTCGCCGAAGAAGACAACGCGGTTCTCGCCGGGCGCGGGTGGCTTGAGGGCGGCGTTGGCGTCGCGGTAGCGAGCGAGTTCGCCGAAGTCATCCATAAGCATCTGCGTGCGCGACGCGCGCCACCGCTTCAAGCGCTCAGATCCGGTTTGTAGCCCCGGTTGCCGCACCGACGGGGCGGGCTGCTGGCCCACAGCAGAGATGATTAGGAATACGGCGAATACGATCGGCCAGACTATTAATCGCGATGTCATGCTACCTATGCTCGATACTAGACTTCACATCCCATCGTAATTCGGTCCGCCGCCGCCTTCGGGCGGCACCCAGGTGATGATCTCGTAAGGGTCGGCGATGTCGCAGGTCTTGCAGTGCACGCAGTTGGAAGAGTTCAGGCTGATGCGCTTGCCGTTGGGCTGAGTGGGGTCGTCAACCATTTCATAAACATTGGCGGGACAGAAATTCTGGCAGGGGTTGCCGTATTCCTTGACGCAGCGCTCGTTGCAGATGTTCGTATCGTGAATGATCAAGTGCGAGGGCTGGTCTTCTTCGTGCTTTGTGCCGGAATGATAAAGATCGGTGAGCTTGTCGAAGGTAAGCTTGCCGTCGCCTTTGGCGGGACCAAGAAGGTGGGCTTCGTCGCCGCCATCGGCGGGTAGTTCGGCGAGCTTGCGCATATGCTCGTGTCCGGCCCGAGCGGGATAGCGGTTGCGCAGGCCGCGTCCGCCGGTGAGCATCTGCAGGGCGGTATGGAACATGCCGGCGTAGAGTCCCTTTTCGAATCCCTGGTGCATATTGCGTACTTTCCAAAGTTCGTCTTTGATCCAACTGGATTCGACTTTTTTCTGATATTCACCGAGCATCGCGGCCGACGAATCATCTTTTTTTAGAGCTTCGAAGGCCGTCTCGGCGGCGAGCATGCCGCTCTTGATGGCGAGATGAATGCCCTTGAGCCGCGCGGAATTCAGGAATCCGGCGGAGTCGCCGAGAATCATCCAGCCATTGCCCGCGATGGGCGGAATCGCCCACCAGCCGCCGTAGGGCATCGACTTCGCACCGTAGCGGATCATTTTGCCGCCTTCGAGCAGCTTGGCCACGAAAGGATGCTCTTTGAAATCCTGCAGCACGTGGTGCGGGTCGAGGCGCGGGTCGGGATAGTTGAGTCCGGTAACGAATCCGAGGGACACGACGTTGTCTTTGCCGCCGTAAATCCAGGCGCCGCCATATTCTTTCGTAGTCAGCGGCCAGCCAAGTGTGTAGATTACTTCGCCAAGGGCGATGCGGCCGGAGGGGACCTCCCAAAGTTCTTTCACTCCGACGCCGTAGGTTTGCGGGTTGGAGTCTTTCGCCAATTCGAATTTCGAGACGAGCTGTTTCGTTAACGATCCTCGCGGGCCTTCGGCGAGGATGACCACTTTGGCGTTGAGATCGTAACCCGGCTCGAAGTTGGATTTTGGATGGCCTTCTTTATCGACACCCTTGTCGTCTGTTTGGACGCCAGTCACGCGGTTGCCATCGAACAGAAGCTCGGAGCCGGCAAAGCCGGTAAAAATAGTGATGCCGGTCTCCTCCACTTTGCCGCCGAGCCACTTCACAAAACGATTGAGCGAGATCACGTAATTGCCGTGGTCGCGCAACAGCGGCGGCGTGATCGGCAGCTTGAACTTGCTTTTCTGCGTGAGAAAGTAGACGGCTTCCTTCGTGACTTCGGCGTCGATTGGAGCTTCTTTCTCGAATCCCGGGAGCAGTTCACGCATGGAGCGCGGGTCGAGCAGTGCCCCAGAAAGGCAGTGTTGGCCGATCTCGCGCGCCTTTTCGAGCACGTAAATGTTTTCTTTGCTGAGTTGCGAATCGGGATGGGCGGCATTGTGCGCGTCGATCAACTGCGCCAGACGCAGCGCGCAAGCCATGCCCGCAGAGCCGCCGCCGACAATGACCACGTCGGCCGGCATTTGCGGGCGTTCGATGCCCTCGATCGGTTTGCGGAAAACAATGTTCATGGATTGACCGTCGAAATATGCCAAACGAACGGCAAAGCCCGCCCCAACTTTGCCACGAGCCTACGGTCCGCCGTGATGAATTCGCCATCCATTTCAATCGCCAGGGCGCAGTAGACGGAATCGTATGCTGAATGGCGATGTGCTATGACCAGGAAAAAGGCAGATGCAGCCAGACGTTCGGATGGTTGGAAGTTTAAAGGAAGAGTGAGCAGGTCCCGGTAAATCGCTTTCGCGTCAGAAGGCGTTAACTCCTTGAGCACAACCGACCGCCGCCACAGTGCACTCGCTGCTTCAATCAGTAGCAGGTCGGGCGCGTACAGACTGACCGTTCCGATCAAGAAGGCTGTCAAGAGGTTCTCCGCCCCGGAGTTGCCGCTCTCTGGTAGAAACCACTTCAGCGCTACGCTGGCGTCAACCACGTAATTCAGAATCGGCGGTCTCTTTCTTTTCGAATCAGTTCGCAACTATCCGACAGTAGTCCTACCCGCTCTTGAATTTGTTTGCGCCGATGGCGGATCCGTTCCAGGAGCGCCCGGGCACGTTCGTGAAGCTCCACCTTTTTCTGTTTCCACTCACGACTTGTTTCGTCGCTCTGCTCATGTCGACCATCCTAACTCCGTTCGGTCGGTTCACCAACCGCTTCCTGCGGATTGCCAAAGAATTCCATTCGAAAATCTAGTTGTCCTCTTGGCGACCACGGCGGATTATTGTTGATCGCGACAATTCTGAGACGGGAAGACCTGCCAGCCGTATTAATCCAGATTTCTCCACGGCCGATCATGATTCCCTTCCAATTACAGAACAGGTCAGAGACCCTTTGTTTCGCAATGAAGCCCCTTACCTTCGCGTCGAACGCTACATCATAGTACTTCAGCAATTGATCTTTACTTCGTAGAGTTAGAGGCTTGCCTTCAACCGTGATGCTGATCGGAAAGCGAACCATCTCAGCCACGTGGGCGCGATCGTCGACGGCGACGGAATGTTGCAGATCTCCCAAAAACTGCTCGACGGACACTGCTCCATAGGCGCGAATACATTGATCCTCTTGTCCATTCCCCCACTGAACGAACCCGGCGAGGACGAACGGCAAAACAATCGGAACCCTGACTCGAGCCCGCAAGCGTTATCCTCCAGCCCTCGCCTTCTTCACTTCTTCAATCAGCGGCGGGACGATGTCAAACAAATTTCCCACGATCGCGTAATCAGCAATTTCGAAAATCGGAGCCTCGGAATCTTTATTCACCGCGATGATAGTGCGCGAGCCTTTCATGCCAACAATGTGCTGGATCGCGCCGCTGATGCCGAGCGCCAGATAAAGCTTGGGCGCGACCGTCTGGCCGGATGAGCCGATCTGGCGATCCATGGGGAGCCAACCCGAATCGCAGATGGGGCGCGAAGCTGCAAGTTCGCCTCCCAGAGCCTCGGCGAGTTGCTTGACCAGTTCGATATTCTTCTGCTCCTTGATTCCGCGGCCGACCGAAACGATGATTTCGGCTTGCGTCAAATCGACGGCTTGCTTCGCTTCCTTGAATACTTCCTGCGGTTTGTTTCGAACCACCCCTTCCGCAATATCGACTGTGACGGTTTCAACCGGAGCCGGGCTGGCGCCGGCCTCGGTCCTGTCTCCACGAAAAGCGCCGTTCTGGAAAGTGGCAAACCATGGAGCGTCGCTGTTAAAGCTGACATCGGCGGCGAGCTTGCCCTGGAACATTTGCCGGGTGAAGAGCAGTTTGCCGTTTTCGCGCTTGAAGCCGATGCAGTCGCTGACAACACTACGTCCCATCGCGGTGGCCAGCTTGGGAACGAAGTCACGAACCTGGTAGGTGTGTGGCATGAGCACCAGCTTGGGCTGCTTAGCAGTGAGGAGCTGTTTGAGGGCGGTGGCGAAAGCGTCCGGTGTGTAGGGCTCGAGCTTAGCGGACTCAACCGCATAAACCTTCGCGACTTTCTTGACCGCGACTTCGGCGGCGAAGGCGGACACGTTTCCTCCGACAACGGCAGCTTCGAGCGCCCAGCCAGTGGCTGCGGCTATGGCTTGGCCGGCTGCGATGGTCTCCCACGAGACGCGGTTAAGTTTGCCTTCACGTTGTTCGACGACTACTAAGATGGTATCTGGCATAAAAATCAGTTCTCAGTTCTCGGTTCTGAGCTACACCGCCTCGCTCGGCCGGACAGCCGAGGTGGCTCTCCCCACGTCAGCCCTTACAGCAGGCGTAATTCGTTGCGTAGTTTGTCCACGAGCTTTTTCGCGATCTCGCTGGGCGAACCTTCTATGTGTTCGGTTTTTTTGGTTTTCTGCGGCACATAGAGGCGTTCGATTTTCTGCAGGTTGTCCCCGATGGCGGATTGCACCTCGGCCAACGTCACTTTGCGGATCGGCTTGTTCTTCGCCTGTTTGATGCCAATTAGCGTGGCGTAGCGCAGCTTGTTGATTCCGGACTGAATGGTGAGCACGGCAGGCAGCGGCATGTCGACGAACTGGAAGAATCCCGCTTCAAGTTCGCGCTTTACCCGGATGCCGGTTTCGTTCTTTTCGATCTGCATGATGATCGTGGCATGCGGCCAGCCCAGCAGTTCGGCGAGAATGACGCCGGTTTGCGCGTAGCCGTAATCGTCGGATTGCAGGCCGGTAAAAATCAGGTCGAACTGCTCATCTTTGATGGCGGCGGCAAAGGCCCTGGCGGTGTTGAAAGCGTCGAGGCCAACGAAGGTATTATTTTCCAGATGGATGGCGCGATCGGCGCCTTTGGCGAGAGCTTCGCGAAGCACCTGCTGCGAACGCGCCGGGCCGGAAGTGATGACGACGACTTCGCCTTTGTGTTTTTCTCTTTGGCGCAAGGCCTCTTCGAGGGCGAAGGCGTCCGGTTCGTTTACTTCATACGAAACGTCTTCACGAATCCAGGCAGCGGATTCGTTGAGCTTGAGCGGTGCATCTTTCTGCGGCACCTGCTTCATGCAAACCAGAATTTTCAAAACATGACTCCCTATTCCCTGGCACTTCTGAGAGCCACGGGAAACTTGTCAGTATAAATGAGCAATTGGCAATTAGCACTTAGCCAGTCAGGATTTGAACAACAATGAAGAGAAGAAAAACAAGGCGCGCTTTCTCCCCTTGAAGGGCGCCAAATGCCAATTGCTGACGGCCGATTGCTACTCGACCGAAAGACGATATCCGGTTACTCGGTGAAAACGACTGACTGCACTCCCGAGATTTCAAACCGTTTGCGGCAGCGCATATTCTTGCAGGCCATCAGGTCATCTTTGCGCAGCATGTAGGAGCGAGCCTTGGCGAAACGGGCGCGGTCGCGTTCGTCAGCGCGCCCGGCGAGCTGTCGTTTCTTGGTGCGCACCACCCAGGTAACTTCGTACTCGGCGGGTTGGTGGCAATGCGGACAGTTGAGGGTGGCCGGTTTTTTCTCGGTGCGCTCGTCGAAAAAATCGCGTTCTTCCATGGGAGAGTCGCTGGTCCCTTCGCTCAGTTCAGGGCAAGCTAAGAACAGTCGTTAGCCGTTAGCCGGCTATTTTTCTCAACCGCCGACCCTGGATCCAACTGGAACCAATGATTATTACAGTTTTGCCCCCGCCAAAGCTATGGCAAGATGAATGTTGTGGCGCGCAAGAAAAGCGTAAAACGGTTTCGCGCGGTTCAGGCCGTGAAAGAATTGGCACGGGAACGCATGGGCGCGCCCCCAGCAGAGAAGGTGGTTCCTCACAAAAAGAAGAAACCGGACAAGCACAAACCGACTTTGGGAAGCCTGCTGGAGGATGAGGGGTAGCCCGAATCAGCCCTTCACGGCCCCGGCGACCACCTCGGCAAACTGCCGAATATCCTCTTCCGTGGTGTCGAAAGAGCACATCCAACGCACGATCGATTCTTCTTCCATCCATGTGTAGAAGAAGTAGCGCTGCTTAATTTTTTCGATGGAGTGGCGGGGGATCTGGGCGAAGACTCCGTTGGCTTCCACTTTCCATACAACTTTCACTCCTGGGATGCTGCTGATCTCTTTTTCTAGCAGGCGAGCCATTCTGTTGGCGTGCTCGGCGCTGCGACGCCACAGATCGTCTGTGAGCAGAGTTTCAAATTGCGCGGCGATAAAGCGCATTTTTGACGCCAACTGCATGCTCTGTTTGCGCAAGTAGAGGAAGTCGCGACCGAGCTCGGGATGAAAAAATACCACTGCTTCCCCCCCCAGGATTCCATTCTTGGTGCCACCAAAAGAGAGGACGTCTGCGCCTAGATCGCGAGTGGCCTGGCGAAGCGTTTGGCCGAGCGACGCGGCGGCGTTGGCGATGCGGGCCCCATCCACATGCAGGAACATCTCATGCTCGTGAGCAAAGCGGGCGAGCGCCTGAATCTCCTCCGGCTTGTAAACAGTGCCCATTTCGGTGGACTGCGTGATAGAAATGACGCGAGGTTGCGAGCGATGTTCGTCGCCGATGCCGTGGTAGGCGTGACGGACTGACTCCAGCGTGATCTTGCCGTCCTGCTGTGGCAGTGGAATCAGTTTGCAACCCGTGTGTTTTTCCGGGGCGCCACATTCGTCGGTGTAAATGTGGGCGTAGGCGCTGCACAGCACAGACTGAAAGGACCGGGTAAGGGATTGCAGACTCAAAACATTTGCGCCGGTTCCGTTGAAAGTGAAAAAGACAGCGATATCCGGTCCAAAATGCTGCTCGAATTTTTTGATTGCTGTATCGGTGTACGGATCGTCACCGTAGGCGACGACGTGACCTCGGTTGGCGCGGACAATGGCCTCAAGAATTTCGGGATGAACACCGGCGTTATTGTCGCTGGCAAAGCTGCGGGTGATTTGTGCGGAATTCTTCTCCATAGCGCAACAATGTAGCAGAACGAGAAGATGGAGGAGGACGGCAAGGCGAAACAGCCATGCACGCTAACGTCTCCCTTCCCTATCTTTTCACCGCGACGCTGTTATGTAGTGACGGCCGGAAGGCGCCGGAAAATCGCTAATAGTGAAGGGGTGCGGCTCGCTTGCATCTTCAGTCCGAGCGCAGGCGTCGCTTCCTTCTAGCCCTTTCGAACTTGTCAGCCAAGGCGCCGTCTCCGAGGGCTCTGAGATGATCCACGATCACTTGATACTCTTTGTAGCTTGAGTGGCTCTCAACGTCGGCCAAGAAAGTAATCAACTGATCTTGTTTATCAGGCGGGAGTAGCTTCAGAAGTTCCCCAAAAGCTTTAGTGTGCTGGCTTCCGTATTCGGCAGTGGCATCCTGCAGGCTAGAGGGTGCGTCTGCCTCGTAGTGAGCATCCTTACTCAGTTGAACAAGCAGCTTCCCCACTTGCGCCTCGTGGTCCTTCGCCAACCAGGGAAGGACAACAATGAAGTCGTGGCCATCGTACAGCTCCCGACGAAAGTCGAACAATTCCAGGAAGCTCTTGTAGTCGCCGGGAAATGCCCGGAGATAGGCTTCTTGGACCTGTGGATCGTCTGGTGTTTTCTGCAGTTCGTCTAAGACCCGGGTTAATTTTTCCGCCTTTAGTGAGAGGATCCTTTCTTGAGCAGCGCTGAACAGTGGCCAAATGGCCAGCAGCAGAAAAGCAATAAGCGTCTGCATCATCGTGAAAAGACGTCCTTCCCCGGCTTCACCTCGGCGGTCGAAACCTCCCCGGTTGAGTATTATTACGCCATTCTTTTTCTGCGGCTTTCGCTAACTTCTTGGGCCATAGGCTTGCTTTCGTGCCCAGTATTCCCTTTCTTCTGGCGCGCTTTGCGCCGCATCTTGGCCATCCACTCGCGCGAATACATGGTGCCGCGGCATTTCGGCGAGCCGCAGTGACAGGGGGCGGGGTCCTCATCGTCGTACAGGTTGTAATCCCAAAGAAGTTCTTCTCCGGCAGCAATGTCGCGGAGGGCAAAGATCCACGCGCGATTCTTGACTTCATCGATCTCACAGTTGGGATCGCAAGAATGATTCAGATAAGCGCCCAACCCCTCGCCATCAATGATCGTCTTGTTGTCTTCCAGACCATAGAGGTAGGTGCGCGGTGCGCCATCGTACAGCCGGTCGGCCTCTTCCGGAGAGATGCGCGGACCATCATACTCGACGATCCGCGCCCCCTTGCGGACCGGAGCGGTAGTGAAAACACCAACCGCATGAATTCTTGAGGGACGAACCACCAAAGGCATACAACTAATTTCGCACGCCTGCGAGTTTGAAGGAAGGCGAAAAGATCAGGAAACAACTCGGCCGTTAAGTTCAAGGCTAGCGGATCGACCAACTCTGAACTACGGATCGTACACCGAACTGCCATAGCCCTGTTTGCGCGCGGACTCTTGCATCTCTCCCAAATGCTTTTTCTGCTCTTCCAGTTGAGCCTGCATCCGCTCGACTTGCTGTTGCTTTTCCCTTTGCTGCTCGTTCCACTGGACGCAACCCGAAACGCAATTGGGGGGCGCAAAGCGAATCGATTCATTCACTTCGTCGATTTGGTTTTGCAGGGAAACGATCTGGCTTTTTTGCGCCTGGATCTGAGAGGTCATCTGCTCGCTTGACTGTTTAGTTCCATCTGCAGAAGAGGCCGTCGAGGATTGACTATCTCCAGCGGCGCCCTTTGGCGCAGACCCCGGGGCAGAATCCGCGTGCCCGGGCATTTCTTCGTTCGTGATGACCTTGGAGGCTTTCGCGGCCTTACCTTGCGCCGTCTTTGATTGTTCCTTTTTTTGGCGCTGCTGGCGCATCGTATCCCCGAGAGGCTGCGAATCTTGAGCCTTGGCCATCGCAGCAAACAGCGAAAGTCCCGCCACCCAGGCAATAAAGCGACTTTGCCTCATATTCATGGGAAAGCCTCTCCTGGCAACCCGCGAGAGGGAGAAACGGACTGCTACGGAGGATTTTATTCGTGAAGGCCGCCGCCTGAACATTACGAACGGGCGATATCTGCCCTGGCAAAGGAACAACGCAAAAGGCAGTCAAACAAGAGACGGAGCGTGTATTCCGACCGGCAACCTAGCGTTTGATGTGCTCAGTCTTTCGATCAGGCGGCGAAGCATATTGACTTATCAGCGTGTCCAGCTTGGCCAGCAATGCGTCGTTGCCCTCGCGCGGATAGTCCGCCAGTTTTTCCCGATACACTGGCACGTTGTGAAGGAAGGATTCGACCCGTTCTTTGTCCAACTCTTCCCAGTACGCGCCGTACCCGGTTTTCTGAAGCCAATAGGCGTTGAAGATCTGTTCGAACTGGCGCTCTACCGGAACGGCAAGATAAGGCTTGCCCAGATGCAAGGCCTCGGTGACCAGCGAGAATCCGGAATTCGCTACGATGGCCTTGGCGTTGATAAGGTCGCGAAAAAATCCGTCGAGCGACGGTTTCTTGTAAAGAATGTTCCCTTCTTGGCCTTCTCTTTCAAACCCGTAAGCGACGAACCGGCCGCGCACTGAACTCAAAACCTCGGCCAGCGCCGGTGCCAGCGAGGTTACATAAACAAGCACATGCTCGCCCTGCGCGGGTTTGGCCGCAAGAATCTCTTGCCGCAGCAGCGGCGGGAACAGAAACGTGTTGCGTTTCTTCACTGGCGCTTTGAAGAAGGAAATTACCAGGTAAGCGTCGGCGTGCGGCGTCATAAGGCGCGTCACCAGCTTGGCAGCAGCGGCATCGCGCCGGTATTGCCGGGGATACGAGACTTGGACATTCGTAAGGCAATGCTGATTATCAATCGAGATAACGGGAAGCCCCATCCCGTGCCCAATGTGGCAAGTGAGAGGTTCGAAGTCAGTGATCACCAGGTCGATCTTCCCGGTCGCGATCAGTTCCTTGAGTCGGCTCACGCTCTTCGCTGCCTGCGGCACCGTGACCAGGTTTTTGGCGAGAGTGCGTTTGTAGCGCACCCGATTATTCACATAGGCGAAATGGAAGCCAAAAATCTCCGTGACCTCGAACTGGTCGCTGAGATTCCGCAACCCGCGGTCGAACGAAGCAACATGCAGCGTATGCCTCCGGTCGCGCAGATGGGCGAGAACTTCTTTCGCCCGCGTGGAGTGCCCCGCGCCTTCGCCGTTGACTCCATACAGGATGTTAGCCATCGGTCGAAGCAGTATACGGCACGCGTGCCTGCGTTCTGCGCCGCCTCTGCCACCACTCAGAGAGAGACCGATGCAGTTGGAATCTGCTGCGCGCGGTTGCGAAGCTCCTCAAAAAGGATAGTGCTCAAGTAACGCTCGCCGAACGACGGCAGAACCACCACGATCAGCTTGCCTGCATTCTCCGGACGGCGCGCTACCTGCAGGGCGGCAGTCACAGCGGCGCCGGAAGATATTCCGACAAACAAACCTTCTTCCAGGGGAAGCCGTCGCGCCATGCGAACCGCTTCGTCGTTTGTAACCGTAATTACTTCGTCGATAAATTCCCTGCGCAGAATACTGGGAACAAAACCGGCGCCGATTCCCTGGATCTTGTGCGGCGAAGGCTTTCCACCGGAAAGCACTGCGCTATCGGCGGGCTCGACAGCCACCGCCTTAAAAGAAGGCTTCCGAGGCTTGATGTATTCGCAGACGCCGGTAATAGTCCCGCCAGTACCCACGCCTGAAATCAGGATGTCCGCGCGGCCGTCGGTGTCATTCCAGATTTCGGGACCGGTCGTTTCGAAATGAATCTTCGGATTGGCGGCATTGTCGAACTGTTGCAACATGAAACTATTAGGAGTATTTGCCAGCAGTTCCTGGGCTTTGGCAATGGCCCCCTTCATTCCGTTTGGACCAGGCGTCAGAACGATCTCCGCGCCGAAGGCGAGCAGTAGCACGCGCCGCTCCATACTCATAGTTTCCGGCATCGTCAGAATCAGCCTGTATCCCTTGACGGCGGCCACAAAAGCCAGTCCGATTCCGGTGTTGCCGCTCGTGGGTTCTATCAGCACCGTCTTGCCAGGCTGAATCTTGCCCGCGCGCTCTGCCTCGCTGATCATGCTCACGCCAATGCGGTCCTTTACACTGCCCAAGGGATTCTGACTCTCCAATTTGGCGACCACCTCGGCCGCGCAACCGGCTGTAACCTTGTTGAGCCGCACCAGCGGAGTGTGACCGATCAATTCGGTAACGTCCTTTGCGATTTTCATAGTAGATCTTCCTGTACCTGAGTTGGCGGAAACACCTTCGGACGCAAATCGGCGCCCATTCAATCAACATCGATGGCGGAAGCGAGTGGGAGTCGAACCCACCGGTGACAGGAAGACCTGCCGCCCGCCGGTTTTGAAGATCACCTAGTGTGTTCTGACCCGTTGTATAAATTCTCTACTCTACCGGATTCTCAAACGGTTTTCCAGAAACGGATTCTGATGCTTTCTTATCGACTTTGATCCATTGTGTACATGGAACTATCACGTTTTTATCACCGCGGTTTCCAATTCCCCCGCGAGCGGCTTTTCAACATCTGCTGGAGCTACTGGATCGACTGAATCCGACGATCGCGGAGCTGACGCAAGCGATCGAACAGGAAGCAGACAAGTGTCCTGAGGCAAAGCGATTGATGACGCATCCCGGAGTGGGTCCGTTGACCGCGCTGGCTGCCTTCGTGTTGATTGTAGGAAAAGCGGAGCGCTTTCAGTGTGGGAAGCAGATCGCAAGCTATCTGGACTGGTACCGCTGGAAAAGTCCAGTGGGAATCGGCGACGACTGGGCCACATCGCCAAACAAGGGAATTCGATATTGCGCTTCTTGCTGGTGGAAGCCGCTCAGGTCACAGTGCGCAGTCTTCCAGAGTGGCGCAATAAGTATGTCCACCTGATGATGCGGCGCGGACGCAAGATCGCGAAGGTAGCGATGGCGCGGAGACTGGCGGTTGTTCTCTATTGGATGTGGCGCAAGGGATGGAATTACGAGCCGTCAAAGCTCGGTTCGCACGCGGGCCAGCTCGGAACAGGCGATGGTGTGCAGTAAAACACCGAGTAATTGAGTGGGCAGCCCGCTCCTCTTCACCGAGGAGTTCGAAGTAGTAATCATGATCGCGATTGTGACCGAAGAGATGCATGGGTCGAACTGAGTTTCCGACCTGAATACTGATTAGGAAGCGACGAGTCTTGATACCTCGCCGACTCCAACGCCCTGTTTCCATCGTTTGACCTCACCGCGCAAAGGCACTTCGTAACCTACGGGAAGCGGCATGGTGAAGCTTCCAAAAAAATCGAAGCCGCTATCGTTCACATATCTTGTTGCGGTACGCATGATGTCAAATCCCGGTCAACTTATCCGAGTTCCGGTCTGGGTCAATACAGCTGAAACATTGGGGCGCGAGCCCACGCAGCGCACGCGATCCTTCCTGTTCTCAGCTCTGGGGACGCTCGTGGCGCAATCGGTTCGCGCGAATGGACTACGTTTCGATGAAAATGGAGTTGTTAGTTTGAACCTTCCGATTGCTCAAGAGGCGCTGCGGTCTCGTGCGTCCCGGACGACGCATCCATTAGCTCTGCATCTATTGTCCAGTCTCTGCGTTGCATAGTTGAAACCGATTTTGCTGTGGACAATCCTTTTCTGTTCAAAACCAAAACGGAAGTGGTGGCAAGTCTCGGACCGCATCAGGCCGCTCACTTGATCGGCTCTACTTGCTCATGTTCGCACTCGAAGTTTCAGACGAAAACCCAGCGGCACTGTGAGCGTGTCCAGTGCGATTGCCGTCAGATTCGGCCAGAGACTTCGGGCGCTCCGCCTAAAATCCGGGTTATCTCAGGTCGAAATGGCACACCGGTTCGGAATAGATCGTGGCCATCTGTCAGAAATGGAAACTGGAAAGAAAAACGTCTGCCTGCCGATGCTGGAAGTACTGGCAAGAGGATTTCAAGTCACAGTTTCAGAGTTGATGAAGGGCGTGTAGAGCGCAGCAGAGGCGCAAAACCAGCCTGACTGCCCGCCCTCTCTGTCCGCCTTGAACCTCCTCGACCGTCCAGCCGAGTCCAAGTCTTGGACTCCCTCAGTCGCCCCAAGGGGGGTCGGGGGGCGGAGAGGCGCCCAAAACCGACCCTTTCGCGAGCCACGACGCATACGAGTGACGCAGGTCGTGAATCCTGACCTTCGGCTTGTAGAACTTCAGCGGCTTTCCTCGCTTGCCCATCACCATGCACTCCTCCGCGAGTCCGGCGCTGCGCAGTATCTGCACCCACGCGCGCCGGATGGTGCTCCTCGGCTTCGCTGCGACCTTGCCAGGGAATAGGTATGGCTCGCTAGGCGGCGTGCTCGCTATAACCCTGCGCATCACGTCCATCACGACGGGCGATAGCTTCACCACCTGCCACTGCCGGTTCTTCACCGTGTGCGATTCCTTCGTCCACGTCCCGTGGTCCATGTCGAACGCGTCCTTGCGGGCTCGCTTCCATTCCTTGCTCCGTAGCCCGTCAGCATGAGCCACTCTTGAGCCAACCTCAATAAAACCTGGGTTGGTAGAAATTTGCCCTTAATCTGCAGAGATATTGCGCTCTGACCTGCCCACTTTTCCTCGCAAATGGCCGATCTGTCGGACCTGCAGGAATCACCGTTTGGCACCAGAACTGCCTAGTAGTTTCTCGATTTGAAGGATAGGATATGTGTCTGCCCGCCCTCCACGGGCTCGCGAATCGGCTTTTGGGGTCTTTCAGTCGGCCGGATGATCAACTGCTGTGCAAACTATCGTAAGCGAGCCTTGGCACTGGCCTTGTTCTGGTTCGCATCCACGGCCTTTTTGGTGGCGCAGGGCACGGTCTGCTCAATCACCGTAACTCCCAATCCGGCGGCCTTGAACCAATCCGTCAGCGCCAGCGGCAGATGCACTGACCCTGTATCTCTTACTGATGAGTTCGTGGACTGGGGCGATGGGTCGTTAACTAGTCCGGTTACCTCCAACCCATTTAGCCTCTCGCATATTTACACCAGCGTCCCTTCTTTCCCCGGTTTTACAGTTACTGTCACAGCAACCGACACCATGGGAAACGTCGGTTCAGCTTCTCAGTCCGTTATCATTCTGGAGTCCATTACTGTAGCACCCTCGAATGGTTTGAGTTCCTTCTTCCCATTGGGCACGCAATTGCCAATGACGGCCACCGGAAACTACAGCGATGGCAGCACACAGGATCTGACTAATTCCGCCGGTACCACTTGGAGTACAGGAAACACTGCCGTCGCCACTGTGAACGGCAGGGGACTGGTCTCGAGTGTGGCTGTGGGCACCACCAGCGTGACCGCCGCCGTCGGGACGGTCACGGGTTCGACCAGCGTCAATGTCGCTCCCGCCGCCCTGGTCTCGATCGCTGTCACCCCAGCAAATCCCAGCGTCCCCGCAGGGGGGAAGGTGATGCCACCGTTTACCGCTACCGGTACCTACACGGACAAAACCACGAAGGACATAACCACCTTGGTCCAGTGGAGTTCGAGCGAGACTGCGGTGGTGACCATCAGCAACGCCGCCGGCTCTCAAGGACAGGCTACCGGCGTTGCGCCCGGGACGGTCACAATTACTGCCACGTCCAGCTCGAACCCATTAGTTCCCCCCGGAAACACGACGCTGACTGTGACTGCGGCCGTGCTGCTATCCATCGCGGTAACGCCCGCAGATCCCTCGATCGCGTTGGCTACCACCCAGCAATTTACTGCCACCGGCACCTACTCAGACGGCACTACGAAAAATCTGACCGCAAAAGCCACTTGGGCGTCGGACACGCCCTCGGTTGCCACCATAGACAAGAAGGGTCTGGCCACTAGCGTGTCCGTAGGCACAGACACCATCAGCGCCACCGCAAACGGTCCTTCCGGACCGGTTACCGGCTCAACTCTTTTGACGGTTACCCGCGCCGCCTTGGTCTCCATCGCTATCACCGCACCAAACTCAACCATTCCGCTCGGCACCACGGACCAGTTCACTGCCACCGGCACCTACACCGACAACACGACCCAAGACCTGACTAAATCCGGCCATTGGACGTCAAGCGATGCGACGGTCGCCACCATCAGCAACTCCCCGGGGACCGAGGGACTGGCAACCTCCAAAGGCGTTGGCACCACCACCATCGGCTTCACTTCGGGTGGGATAATTGCGCCGGGCTTCACTTTGACCGTGAGCCCCGCCGCCCTGGTCTCGATCGCAATCAGTCCGCAGAGCCCAAGCATACCGCTAGGGGATACGCAACAGTTCACCGCTACCGGGACCTATACCGACAACTCTACCCAAATCATCACTGATGTCGTAACTTGGAGTTCATCGTCAGCGGCGGTGGCAATTATCAGCAACGCTGCCGGCAGCAATGGTCTTGCCACAAGCGCAGGACTCGGAACTACAACCATCACAGCCACTCTGGGAACCGTGAACGGCACCACAACCCTCACCGTCGGTACCGCAGTCCTCGTTTCCATCGCGATCTCGCCGACGAACTTTTCCGTTCCGTTGGGCGTGAGCCAGCCGTTCACGGCGACCGGCACCTACAGCGACGACAGCACAAAGGATTTGACCGCTTCCGTCACCTGGTCTTCTGACGCACCATCGGTGGTTTCTATCGCTGCCGGCGGTTTGGCTACCGCGATGAGCATTGGTACCGCCCACATTACCGCCACCTCCGGTTCTATCACGCAAACCACCGCCGTCACTGTTATTCCGCCGCTGCCGCCCGTCTGTTCCCCGCAGGTAACCCCCTCCGGCGGCAAGGCTCCCCTTCCGGTATCTGTGACTACCAACTGTTCGGTTCTCAGCGACCAGGTTGTCACCACCATCATTGACCTTGGCGATGGTTTCTATCAGTCCGGCGCCAGTGCCACCCATACTTATGTCAGCGCCGGCACCTTCACCGTCACCGTGACCGTGACCGGCCGCACCGGAAATGTGTCGATCCCGGCTACAGTTTCCGTGGCCGTCAGCGATGTCCCTACCTTGTTTGTGGGTGTCAGCAGCGGACAGATCGAACAGTTCGATACCAGCGGCAACTTGCTGAACACACTCAATACTAACCAGGGCGGATCCACGACCGGCATGGCCTTTGATTCGCAGGGCGCCTTTTACGTAACCGACTTTACCGCCGACACCGTGACTAAGTTTGACGGCACCGGCAAGCTGATCGGCAACTTTGGCGGCGGCTATAACTGCAAACCGGAATCCATCGTATTTGACGATTCCGGCAATGCCTATGTCGGCGAAACCGGATGCAGTCATGCCATCGTGAAATTTGACGCTTACGGAAATCTTCTCGCCGGCTACGCCGTGACTACCGAAAACGAAGGCAGTGACTGGATTGAGCTCGCGTCCGATCAGTGCACGATCTTCTATACCTCGCAGGGAACCACCGTATTCCGCTTCAACGCCTGTAACAACCAGCAGGGATCAGCTTTCGCCACCGGCTTGACCACCGGACTCGCCCTCAAGTTTCTGCCCGACGGCGGCATGCTCGTTGCCAACAATCAGAACATCGTTCGCCTCGATTCCGCAGGTCGAACCATTGGTCAGTACACGGCCTCGGGTGAAAACTGTTGGGTCTCCCTGGCGCTGGATCGCGATGGAACCTCGTTCTGGGCCGTGGATTACTGTAGCTCCGACGTCGTTCGCTTCGACATCAACTCTGGTAATCAGCTTTCAAAATTCAACGCCGGCACACCGACCCAGACAGTATTCGGCGTCGCCATGCGAACTCCTCCCGATCCTATGACCCGGGCGGGTGCCTTCATCGCGGCCCCACAGAGCCTGACGATTTCGGCGGGGCAAACCGGTTCTCTCCAGCTCAGCTTTTCACCTGTTGCCGCAGCGATGGGCCAGGAATTCTCCTTCTCGTGCGGCAATTTACCCATCGGGACCAATTGCAATTTTTCACCGCCGACTGCTGCTGCTACCGCCAATGTCACGGTGAATCTGTCCTTCAACACCACCAAGGCGTCGGCTTCACTTGCGCCGTCGCCGTTCATACCTTCGCCGATATACGCCTTCGCTCTTGTCTTCCCGGGGATTCTACTGTGTCGCGACATTCGCGCGAAGCGCCGTGGCAGCCGGCTGACCTGGATTGTCTTCATCGCCCTCCTGGCTTTGCTCGGAGCCATGCTTGCATGCGGTGGATCGTCTAGTAAGAACACCAACCCCAACGTGACGCCGCCTCCGCCATCTCAGACCAGCTTGAGCACGCCGCCTGGTACCTACTCGGTCGTCGTGCGCGCAACCGCGAAATCTTTTACGAGTGCGACTGTGGTCACTCTGAAAGTACAATGACCAGGGCTGGAAGGGGGGACTCGTGAGGAACGAAAGCAACACCCAACGCCGCCGACGTGGCATCTTCCTCTTGATTTGCTTCCTGCTACCCGGAATTTCCAGCCATCTCGCTGCCGGCCAGACCCTGGTTCAGAGAGATTCGGTGGGCAAGATCACCGGAATGGCTTTCGGGGCCGCGCAGAACGGCGTTCGCTCGAACCTGCAGGACATGGTCCGCATCCACGACAGCCTGACGACCGACAATTCCGGCCGGCTGCGCATCCAACTGCTGGGCGGTACGATTCTCAATGTCGGTTCCAACAGTCGACTTCAAATCCTTAAATATGACCCGGTGAGCCAGGCGACCACGATTGAATTGAAGGGCGGGCGTCTGCGCAGTCGCGTTGCCAAGCTGCCCTCAGCAACGGTCGCCTTCGAAGTCCTGACCCCATACGCCAGGGTTACTGCTCTGGGAGGGGATTTCTCAGTTGAGGTTGATCCCACCCACACCCGCGTGCTCGTTCATTCCGGCGTCGTGGTAATGGCTTCGGCGCCGTCCGATCCCGCAGCAAAACTTGCGCTTGATCTCGTGGCTGGGCAAACCGCAATTGCTGACGCCAAGGGCATCGCCGCCTTGGAACTGACCCCTGACAACCTGGAGCAGCAAAGCCTGACCGCAACGCTGGTTCCCGATACGCCACCATCCGCCCCGGTTTCGGTTGCTGTCACTGAAGCTCCGGCCACTAAACCGCGTTCGCATCTGCAGAGGAATCTCTTGATCGTTTTGGCGATCGCCGGTGGCGGAACCGCAGCCGCCGTCCTCGCCGGACATGGCGGCGGAGGGTCCAGTTCAACCACCCAGCCGCCCCCTTCCATTCCCACCATTCCGGGCCACTGAGACGGCGTAACCGGTTTCGTCCTCACGCCGCTCTATACCTGTAGGTTTATTGAGAAGAAATGGGTGTCAACAGAAATGCGTGGGTCACGCCGTTAACGGGTCCGTAGCCGGCAATCTGACCCAGATTGTTAATGGCGGTAGCAACGTTCAGTATCCATCCGGAATCCTTGGGAATTAGGTCGCCCAGGGAGCGCATGCCGCTGCTCTTGGTCCACACAAAGGCATTCATGCGCTGCTCTTCTCGACCGAGAGCCGTCCCTACCACCTGGCCGAATGCGTTCATGGCCGTAGCCTTGGAATCAAATGTGTCGCCCTGTCCCTCTAATTCCACCAGGCCGCTACCCTCTTTCCACTGGAATGCGATGGAATTCACACTGCCCGTGCATGATCCCACCACCTGCCCGGAAGCATTGATGCCCACGGCTTGAGATTCGGACCTGTTCTTAAGCACGCCCAAGTCCTGCATTCCGCCGCTTTCCGTCCAGGAAAACGCATGCTTGTTCTCCTCTTTCGTGCTGGACCACCCCACGATTTGCCCGAACACATTGATGGCTTGCGCCTTGCTCGAAGCCCCGCCCAGCGTGCCCAGGTCCTGCATGCCTCCATCGGCGGTCCAGCGGAAGGCGCGCGTGGGTCCCGATGATTGATCTACCGAATACCCTGCGACTTGCCCGACGTCGTTCACCGCGACCGCGTAACTGCTGCGGCCTTTCAAGGTGCCCAGGTCCCGCATGCCACTGCCTTTTGTCCACAGGAAGGCGTGCGCAGATTTGTCCGCGATTGCAGACCATCCCACCACCTGCCCGGAGGCATTAATGCCGAATGCCTTGCTGACGGAGCCGCCCAAGGTCCCCAGGTCCTGCATCCCGCCTGCCTTTGTCCACAGAAAAGCATGCGATTGACCCCCTGCGGTATCCGAAGCCCCAATCACCTGTCCGAGAGCGTTGATTCCGAAAGCGAAGCTGTTCTTACCTCCGAGAGTGCCCAGGTCGGTGATGCTGTACACCTGGGCCGGCGAAACCCCTGGCAGCAGCAATAGCAGCCATGCCGCTATCAGCAATCGGCCGCCTGAGCTCGCGAGCTGTTTCTTGACTCTCATGCGAAAAAAAGAAGGCCGTACACCAAAGATTCCCAATGCATTATGAAAGAGCGCCCCGCTTCAGAGGGTCGCGACTGTGATGAGGCGCCGCCTCCGCTGCGCTGCGCTGTGCAGGGCTTCGCTCCGCTACGGCGGCGCTCAGGGTAACTGCTGCGGTGTACGCGGTGAGATGAACCGCAGAAGGACATAGGCAAGTCGGCGAGAGAATGGCATTTTGACCTTGAGGGGAAAGACAAGCGTTAGCACGAATGATCTTCCCCCCAAGGAGACAACTCAAATGAGTTATGACGTCAAATATATCGGAATGGACGTGCACAAGGAAGCCATTGTGATCGCTGTCCAGAATGCGAGCGGGAAGCTGGTGATGGAGTCGGTGATCGAAACCAAAGCCAGCAGCATTCTGCAGTTTCTCCACGGTCTAGGGGGCGAGCTGCATGTGACCTGGGAAGAAGGCACCTGGGCCACCTGGCTCTATGATCTGCTGCAGCCGCAGGTGCAGCACATTGTGGTGTGCAATCCGCGGCGCAATGCCTTGTTAAAGGAGGGCAGCAAGAGCGACAAGGTGGATGCGGGCAAGCTGGCCGACTTGTTACGCACCGGGATGCTGCGACCGGTCTACCACGGGGAAAACGGACTGCGGACGCTACGCGAGTTGGGGCGCAGTTATCAGACCATCAGCAAAGATTTGACGCGCGTGATGAATCGATTGAAGGCGCTGTATCGCGGCTGGGGCATTCCTTGTGCCGGCACCCGGGTCTATGCTGCGCGCGCTCGGGAGGAATGGTTAAACAAGCTCCCACAAGCCGGCGTGCGCCGCCGCGCGGAGCTGCTCTATCAACAGCTGGACGGATTGCAGGCCTTGCGGGGAGAGGTGCGACCCGAGTTTTTGGCGGAGAGCCGGAAACACAAGGCCGCGAAACTGCTGCGTCAGATTCCTTGCATCGGTCCGGTTCGAGCGGCGCGCTTGATCGGGCTGATGCAAACCCCGCACCGGTTTCGCAGCAAGCGGCAACTATGGACCTACAGTGGCCTGGGCGTTGAGACCCACGACAGTGCGCAATACCGCTTTGTGAGCGGACAAGTGCAACGCTCCAAGAAACCCCAGCAGGTTCGTGGGCTGAATCGAAATCACAACCATGAGATGAAAGAGATCTTCAAGAGTGCAGCCACCCGGGCCAGCTGTGGCAGGGGACCATTCCACGATTTCTACACGGCTTTGCTGGCCAAGGGCATGAAGCCGGAGATGGCGCGTCTGACACTGGCGCGCAAGATCGCGGCCATTACGTTAACACTTTGGAAAAAGGAGGTACGTTTCGACGTCGAACAACTGAAGACGCAAGCAGCTTGAGCATCAAATAGAACCCAGGTGATCTCCCAAGGTTTTCATGCCTCGGTGGTAGCCAATCGGTTCTTGCGATGCTCCGGTTCGCGGGAGAGTATCTATTCACTCATTCAGGCACTCTGTGTGCTGTAGCCCAGCACCGAGTCTCCGGGTCAATCCTATGCCCCCGCGGATAACCGAAAAAAGCTGTAGGCCTCGAGCCTCACATAGGATCATGGTTGGCAAATTAAGCCAACGCTTAGCTTGCGTAGCTTCGCAACCGAACGGCGTCGTGCGCCACTGACTTCATGAAACCGTCGAGTTGGGACAAGCAACTGGGGTTGGCATCGCCGCGGAAACGTGCGGCGAGCCAAAGCGACCAAACCAATAACCCCTCTAAGAATGAGGTGAGGAATGAGGTGGGGCTGGATGTAAGTCACTACGCCCGCATCTCTCAGAGGGGCGGGGAGAATCTTTTTTACTTGACATCCTCTTTCATAGGATGAGTGAAATGGCGATATTTCGCCAACAATTCAAGGTCAGCAGTCGTACGGCTAACCAGCCATGTCTTAAGAATTCAGGGTGGGAATTTCTTGTGACGATAACATCGATCAAATATCCCAAACATAAGCAGGATCACCACAAACATCATCCAACTCGCTTCGGGGCCCAGCAGGCCGCCGGTTAGCCATTGCGAGCCTTGCCACCGAGTTTCAAGAAGGTGGCCGACGGCGTACTCGCCGGCGTTTTGCCCCGACCATACGAAGAGGTTGGCGAAATCAAAAGCAGCGTGGAAACCGATAGCAAATGCCAGTGAGCCGGTACGCCGCAATGTGAGGCACACGAACAGGCCGAGTAACCCGGTAGAGGCGAAATCTTCCCAGCGCTCGTGCGGCTTCAGGAAATAGTGCAGCGCGCCGAAGCCGATGGAGAGGAGAATGGCTGCCGCCCAGAACCCGATACCATCGGCAAGCGTGGCAAGGAGATAAGCGCGAAACTGGAGTTCCTCGGAAAATCCGATCAGCAGATTGGCAATCATCCAGAAGCCAAAAAAGTACCAAAGCACGCCTCGATGGACCGCAAGCCCGAGGATACGATAGCCGCCGAAGACCGCAATCAAGCCCACGAGCAGAGAAGTGGAAGCCACTCCCCAACCAAGGCCAACCCAGAAATCGAGCCCAAAGGCGTTGCGAACTGGAATGCCGTAATCGACGAAGCGGCGGCGCTCGATGCGACTCATAACCCAGGTCGCAACCAGCACTTCGATGAGCGTCTGTAGTTCGTCGAAGACGGTGCCGACAGGATCAAGAAACGACCGCTCCTTCGGATGGAATATCTTCGGAATGATCCAGTTCGCTAGGAATCCGAGTCCGACGAAAATGCCGACAAAAATGAGCAGGTGCCAACCGGCGCGCAAGCCACGCGAGTTAAGGAAGATTTTTCTCATACCATTAGGAACACTCGGAAGTCTTTCGTTCTCCCCTTGGAAAGCACCATCGTGGACCGACGAAATCGTCGCACGGCTAAAGACGGTATCTCAAAAACGAAATTGATTCAAACAGGCGATTTCACCGGGTTGGCCGATCGCCGTATCTATGATCTCCGTTCGACATTCGCAACTCGCGCAAATGCGTGCCACGCAACGGCGTTGACTGTTGCCCATCTGCTTGGCCATGACAGCACTCAAGTCCTGCCGACGTATGTACGCCCTCTCGACGAGAATACAAGGGCATTGATCGAGTCTTTGAATGCGGCTCGCACGAAACAGCGGATGGTCCCGCACTCTATCAACTGAACATCCCCACTTTTTCTTCGCTTTCACAAAACGCAGGCGAGTTCAAGCTTGGAGCGGGAGGAAGGGATGAAGGCCTCGACAGTTTTATCACGTTTTTATCACAGTACACCGTTTCTGAAGCCCACGTCTCACTCTGAGATCCGCTACAATGGATGTTTAACTTGTTCAAAATAAATGGCGGAAGCGAGTGGGAGTCGAACCCACCGGTGACAGGAAGACCTGCCGCCCGCCGGTTTTGAAGACCGGGACGATCACCGGACCGCATGCGCTTCCATAACACACAAAATAAGCAACTTATAAGCAACACCAGAGTACCATTGCTGGCACATTTACTGGCACGTAGAATACCTGCATGAAAACCAACTATCAACGCGGCACGATCTACGAAGCCAGTCACAGCTTCTTCGTGCGCTACTTCGCAACCATCGATGGGGTGAAGCAACGTGTATCCCATAAACTGTGTGACCGCGATGAAGAACATTACAGCATAGCCGCGCCTTCCGTGCTTGCCAAACGCGACGAGCACATGGTCGCCACGCGCAAGCCCAAACCTCAACCAACCACAGACAACCTCATCACCGTCTATTGGGAGCATGTGTACCTGCCCACGGTGAAGCAAGGTCTCAAACCAAGCACTGTTGCCGGGTATCAACAAATTTGGGAGCAGTTTTTGAAGGAGCATTTCACCGGGCGCACCTTCCGCGAGTATGAGCCGCATCACGGCAACAAGTTGCTCAACGATCTTGTTGTACGCAAATACGGACAATGCACGCTTGCCCATGTGCGCAGTCTTGCCAGCGGCATCTTCACACACGCAATCAATGATGGGTTGTTGACTGATAACCCTTGGCGCAACGTGAAGGCCAAAATCAAACCACCAAAACCGAAGGATGGCGCAGACTACACGCTCACCGAGTTGATGGACATCGTTAACAACAAGCTCACGCGCATTGACGCGCAACTCATCATTTGCCTTGCCGGTCTGATGGGGTTGCGACCAAGCGAGATCGTTGCTCTGTGTTGGGAAGACGTAAACCTCAAGGCTGGCGAGCTGCGATTGCATCAGGCGTATGTGCGCGGCAATCTTGGCACCACCAAAACAGGTGTTGATGTGACGTTGCCTATGTTGAAAATGGTGATAGGTCTTTTCGAGGCTTGGTATGGTCAATGCGGTAAGCCAAGCGAAGGTTGGGTGTTTCCAAATACGCATGGTGACCCGATCAACATCCGCGATTACGTTATCGAAGTGCTTAGACCGGCCATTGGTAAGAAGTCTTGGAAATCCCTGTACGCATTCAGGCGCGGTGCTGGCACGATTCTCACTGAGTTGACCGGCAACCCCATTGCCGCGCAACAGGCACTTTGTCATCTCGATTTGAGCACCACGATGCGGCACTACATCAAAACCAAACGTTCTGCGTTGGACGAAGGTATTCAGATGCTGGATGAAAGGCTGTCGCTGAGGAGATGAACTTATCAACCGCCGTGCGAGCAGAACGCATCTATGGATGCGTAGGGCAACTGCAGAGCGAATCCGATGATTACCAAACACAAACCCCAATTCGCGAGAGTGGCATTGTTAGTTTCAACCACAGGTGTCTCACTCGGTCTAATTCCCTTAGGGCAAACTTCGTTCGTCATAACCAACGGACCACCATACCCTGCCGCGACTAGCTTATCGTCATGGCGGATAACTACCTCATGCTTCTCTGTCGATGGTGTATTGTAATTGTTTAGCGGGTTAGCAGAATCCCGGCCGACTTTTTTGCGTTGTTCATTTTGCAGAACTTAGCGGTTTGAAAATGGGATCAATGTCTTCGACCTCTTTGTGATCGTTCGGTTCCCCAAGTTTTCGTCTGAGCACCACGTTTTCCGAAAACGTTTCCTTTCCGATTT
>CAVREP010000043.1:0-108281 GCA_963720155.1 uncultured Acidobacteriota bacterium | reverse complement strand
CCGCTTTTCGTTACGATATTGACGACGGCACCAGAGTTACGGCCGTATTCTGGCGCGAAGTTCGAAAGCACATTTACCTCAGCCACCGCGTCGATCGGTAGAATCGTCGATGGCGTGCCAAATACACCCGCCTGATTGATTGCCGGGTCGTTGCGGTAACCGTCATTCATATCGGTGCCGTCGAGCAAGTAGTTATTAGACCGTCCGCGCGCCCCGTTCATCGAGAATTCGCCGAATGATCCGGGCGAATCGGAAATCTGGTCGGGAGAACCAGCCACTCCCGGATTCAAATAAATCAGCTTCGTATAATCGCGGCCATTGATTGGAAGGTCCTTAACGGTTTCTTGAGTTAGCACGCCGCCGAGGGTGTTGGTGGTCGTCTCCACAAGCGGCAATTGATCGGCTGAAACTTCCACCCTGGTCGACACCGCCCCCGTCTTCATGGCAACGTCCACGCGGCGCTCCGTGGCCACATCCACGGTCACTTCGTTCGCCACAGAGGTCTGGAAGCCGGGGAGAGTCACTGTCACCATGTAGGTGCCAATGGGCAGCTGCGGCAAAGCGTAGCTGCCGTCGGCGCTGGTCTCGGTGGTGCGCTCTAACCCTGTGCCCAGGTTCTTGACCGTCACGTGGGCTCCGGAGACGACGGCGCCCGAGGGATCGGTTACGGTGCCGAGAACCGTGCCGCGAAAGGTTTGCGCTGAAAGGCTGACTGCGGCCAATAACACGAACACGAGCACCAAGCGCGCTTTCATAGAATCTCCTCGAAGCTGATCGTTTAAGGAAGTGATTGTCTGGCGGGGCAGGGAGAACTCTCAGGCCGATTGCCGGGATACCTGCAATTCTTTGCTTATTAACAAGATGCAGCGCCCTGACCGCACTGAGAACAGTATCGAAACCCTATCTCAACAGTCAACCATTGAGTTTCTAAGGGGCGGAATAGATTTTACGAATAAGTAACTTCACGAGGCGTAGAGAACGTGAACTAGTTTGGTTCTAACTGTGGATTGGGACACAAGGTCGGGAACGCAAGCTGGCCAGGGATCTTTCCGCTAGAAGGTAATCGACACGCCGCCACGTGCTGACCGTGCGGCCTGAACCAGATAAACGGTCTGGCCGTCCTGACCCATGACAGGTACATACCCTTGCGCCAAGAGATTTCGCAGGTCAAGCAGCGCCTCCATGTGGGAGGGCAAAAAGCCAAGAGTCGGAATCGGCTGGCGGACAAAAAGATTTAGGAAAGGATCACTTTGTCCCGGCGAGGAGTTGAACATATCCACCGGAGTCAGCGCCGGGCCGTTCAACCAGCGATAGGACGCGATCCAATGGGTATGGGTACCGGGCACAGTGCCGCTGAGTTTGGCCGCCAATGCGTGACGGCGCTCAGTGCTGATCCATTGGTGGGCGTCCTCGATCCGCACGTCAGGCTTGGTAAGATCCAGCACGCCGCCATAGGCGTAATCCAGAGTGGCTGTAAGGTCGGAACAAAACTTCCGCTCGAGCACGAATCGCCATCCGCGCGTGTCCAGAGTATCGCCGGCGTAGGTGAAGGTTCCCGAGTAAACGTCGGGCAGCAGGAAGCCGCCGGCAGCTGTTACTTCGCCAGCGCCAATAAGAGCACTATTGTTCACGCGATCGCTGAACACCGCAACTTGCATGTGGTTCTTGCCGACCCGGCGGGAAACATTCAATTCCTGGTGGTGGGCGCTCTCCAGCCTCGTATTAAAGTTAACCATGCTGACGCGAGGGTCGGATTCGCTCAGGTCGGCTGGCGCCGTATCGAAACCCTTCTCGCCCCTAGTGTTTGGCAACGAGGTTGCATAGTCATATTCCACCAGGGTGTTGCGCGAGACGTGCTGGTGGAGGGAACCATAGGGACGGAACGCGGTCACTCGTCCGAGAAATTGAATGGTCTGAAGTTCGCTGCCGAAGTTTAACTCGAGCACATCGCCGATCGTGATATCTTCACCCGCATTGAGAGCCACCGCCTGCAAGGCGGCATTGTGCAGGTTGGGATCCGAGGGCGCGAAGCGATGGACGGTGAGCGCCATCGAAGGCCCGGAACCGTCGGGCAAACGGTGCGAATACATTGCCCGTAGGAAGGCTGCGGGCAGGCTGTCTCCATAGCCGACATTTCCGCTCAGACCGATACGATCAGCAGAGAAAATGGAGCGCTCGACCGAGAAGCCGGTGCTCATATCCGATCCACTGCCGTAACCGCCGGCTGCGGAGCCAGCCAGGAACGAAAGGCTGGCTTTCAAATCGTGTGTCTGCTGTTCGGGGCTCGCGGCGGGATCGTCGAACACTCTCAGAACCGGGCGATTGGTCACCGACCGCAAGGTCCACTTCCAGTCGTCATCATCAGGGGTCCCACGCAAAGGCCCCACCCGCATGGCGTTCAACAGCGTGTTTAGCGTGATGTTCAGGCGAATGCTAGTTCCGGGACGCAAACCAACTTCTTCCCGCAAGGCAGGAAGGAAAAAAGGAGCTAAGACCTTGACGGAATAAAGGCCAGGGAGAAGATCCTTCGCAGAGAAGAAACCAGCGTCATCGGTGAACAGAGTAAGAGTCCGCGATGTCCCGCCGACGATCTGCACTACAGCGCCCATCTGTGGCGTGCCTGAGGGATCGCGAACGTATCCCGAGATCGCGGCAGGCCGTTCCCCGGCCCACGCGGGAAGCGACAACGCAACGATCACCGCCCAATATCCGAGCTGGCGAATCTTCACTCCAACCCCCGGGGAAATCAAACAGCCCATTATTCCACAGCGAACGTCGCTGAGGGATCTACGGTCTGTTTGGAGATGTTGTCGTTCACTTTGATTTCGATCTTATACACGCCTGGCTGCAGATTGGCCGATGCGATTGATTTCTGCAGCGTGACCTGTTCGCCTACATTTCCCATTTGCTCGGTAGATTCCGTCTTCTGCACCACCGCTTTGTTGGTCGCGACATTGACAATGTCAAACTCGAACGTGGCCGAAGGCTTGTGTGTCTTTTCGTCGACGCCGAGATTATAGACTTGCATCCAGAAATTCACCTTCTGGTCCTTGGTCCTTTTGAAGAGGGCCGGTTTGCCGTCGGCCGGAGCTACACGCGGCCGAACCTTATTCAGGCCAATCACGAAATTTCCAGTGCTTACATCCTTGGTAGGCACGGGTTCCATCAGGTCGGCCACGATGAGCGAAGAAGTCGACAGCTTGTCATCCGAGTACTCGGGCACGACGATACCGCGACTCCATAGGCCCTTGCGGTCGCCGTTCACGTCTTTTACCGCGATCTCCACCTTATACCGTCCCGGCCGAAGCGGCAGTGCTTTCCAATAAACCGAAGAATTCTCTGCGGTGCGCGGCAACAACTCGGCGGGCACATCGATCTGGGCAGTGTCTTCAAAGGTCTGCACCACTTTCCCGGTCAATGTGGTTACCCGGCCAAAGATATTTACCGTGCCGCGCTGCACCCCTTCTTTGTTTGCGAAGGTGATATCGCGATACTTCATCTGGATGGTAATCGGCACCAAAACCGTGTCACCGGTAACCTTCACGAAATCCGAGCGCACATCGAAGGGCATCAGGTTGGTGATGATCTTCGTATTGACGATTTCTTCCAGGTCTTTAAATTTGACTGGGGGCGGGGCCTGCAGTTTGGCGAACTGTTCTAACCGGTCAAATTCTTTAGTCTGCAAGTCCGAACCCATTGGACCCGTGCCCAGTTGCTCCAAACCGCCTGTACTGAAGCGATCCGCCTTACTCGCCATACCCATCTGCTCATAAAGCGTCAACCCAGCGTTGGGCGTATATTTCAAGGCATCTTTCTCTGACCGATCCAGCGTCATGTGGAAATCGCCGCACATGCAAGTGTCGACGAATTCGATGATAACTTCCTGTCCAATGCCTTCCAGATAGCGGTAGCGCCAATCTTCAAACGGGAAGGTTGAGGTCTCCCCGCCTCCCTCTTCCATGGGCCGTTCGTAGGTGCCGCCAGAGGGATGAGAGTCGACTTCATCGGCTGGACCGTACATGATGTAGATGCGGCCACGGTCGCTCTTCCATCCTGGAATGCCGGCCGCAAAATGTTCATTGGCGTAGGCGATGCGGCGGTAGTGCTCTTCCTTGTATTCGTTCTCTTCCGTGTCCGGCGTGGGATCGCGGCGCTGCCAGAAGGCTTCAATGAAGTTGTCGCGTTCTTCATCGTTCGAGAGTTGCTTGAACGCGGCCCGCTCCTGGTCGGTGATAATCCAAACCACGTCTTCATTGAGCCACTTCTTGTACGTCTTGCTCAATTCCACGTTCAGATTTCGTTTTTGCTGTTTTTTCTGCTTTGCGGTGGGGGCGCGCTTGAGCGGATCGATCTCATCCGAGGGTTGCGCTTGTGCTGGAGGAGTGGTCACGGTTGCGCTGGATTTTGCATCGCCCGCCGCAGCGGTCTTGTCGTCGGCCTGAGCTTGAGCCCTGCTAAACAAGCTCGGAACCACGGCCACGAACGCGAGAAATAAGAGGTACCGTGAACCAACCCGAACCATGAGAGGGACTCCTGCCGCGATTAAGCTTCAATCAATTATTCTAGGCCCTCAATTGGGCGAAAGCAAGGTTAACTCATGAATGGATCGAGGGCCATGAGTGGCCGCTTCGTTGGACGCGGCCAAGCTCCCCCGAGTTGCCCGCCTGGCCGTTGGAATGTTGTAAGCGGGGAGTCAGCGCAAGCTATAATTTTGGGTTGCTATAATCTGTCTGGCGAGGGCCGCTAGTCTCCCAATTCCCAGAGTTTTGGCACTACATTCCATTGGAACTTTCCTGTCTGCAGGATCGTATGTCAGAATGTGCGCCCGTCACTCCGCGGAATGGTTGAAGGATTCACAAGGAGAATCCAGAGAGTAAACAGCCTATGATCCGAGCCGTTACGGCCGAAGGATGACGGCCGGACCCGGATAACGATAGGCCCTGACTGTGACGTGGAACAAATGAAGCTCTGGAAAAAGATTGCGATTGGCGCCAGCGTGGCGGTTCTATTGGCCATCGTCGTTGCCGTCATCATTCACCAGAGCGGCAAGAACATAGTTACGGTGCAGACCGGCAAAGTACAGCGGCAGGACCTGTCCTCGGTGGTGAGCGCATCGGGTGAAATCAAGCCTAAGACTTACGTCAATATCGGTGCCAACGCATTCGGCAAGATTACGCATCTCTTTGTTAAAGAAGGGGATCACGTAAGAAAGGGTCAATTGCTGGCTCAGCTCGAAAATGTGCAGTCTTCGGCGGACGTGACCGCCAATCAGGCTTCTCTGCAAGCCGCCGAAACCGACGCGCTGGCAGCCGATGCCGGTTTGAAGACCTCTCAGGCCGATCTGCTGCGCGCGCAAGCTGACTACGACCGCAATAAGCTGGATTGGGAGCGTGCACAAAGTCTGTTCAAAGACGGCCTGATTTCCAAGTCCGATTTCGACAGCCGCAAGAATGCCTGGGCTACCGCCGACGCGGGACTGGTTCAAGCGCAAGCCCGGGTCACTCAAGCGAAGGCGCAAAAGGATTCCGCCGATAAACACATATCCCAGGGTCGCGCCACGCTTACCCGGTACGCCGACGTATTGCAGAAGGCGACCTACGCTGCGCCATTTGACGGCGTCATCACGAACCTGCCGGTGCGCGAAGGCGAGACAGTAGTAATCGGCATACAGAATTCACCGGGCAGCACGCTCATGACGCTGGCAGATATGTCGGTGATCACCGCCGAACTGAAGGTAGACGAGACCGACATCGTGAATGTCCATCTCGGACAGCGCGCCGACGTGACCATCGACGCCATTCCCAACAAGGTTTTCCACGGCACGGTTTCCGAGATCGGAGACAACGCCATTGTTCGTTCCACTGGCGTCGCAACCTCGCAACAGACCAGCGCCAGCGAAGAAGCCAAAGATTTTAAGGTGGTCGTAAACGTGAGCGATCCTCCTCAAGATTTGCGGCCCGGACTCTCTACCACCGCCAAGATCACAACGGCCTCTCGCACGAGCGTGCTCTCCATCCCGATCCAGGCAATATCGGTCCGAAGCAAGGAGCAATTGGAGCAGGAGAAAGCCACACCTGCGTCTGTTCATGCCGCGGGCCCGGCTCCAAAGGAAGTGTTATCGAAAGACAAAGACAAAGAGGTGCAGGGCGTTTTTGTAATTCGCAACCAGAAGGCGGAGTTCGTGCCCGTAATCACCGGTATCGCCGGGACCAGCGATATCGAGGTCGTGAATGGTCTGAATGAGGGAGACGAGATCGTCACCGGCAGTTACAAAATTTTGCGCACGATCCGTTCTGGGAGCGGGGTCAAAATCGATAACTCCGTCCCCAAGAAGGAAGACGAAACATAACCTTTGTCGGCTTCATCCGTCGAACGGAGGAGCCAACCCTGGGTCAAGAACAGCCAGGTTTTGAAAAGCAAGCGGAGCCCTTCGGAATCGAATCTATCTCGGAGAACCCAGTGGCACCGAAGCAGGAGAAAAAAATGGCAACCGCAGAAGTCATCAGCATGCCGCAAAATTCCGTGGCAGTGCCCCCGCCGCAGTCCTGCATGATCGCAGCGGAAGACCTTTGGAAAACCTATGACATGGGATCCGAGCAGCAGGTCCACGCCCTCCGCGGCGTTAACCTCCGGATTGAGCGGGGCGAATATGTTGCCATCATGGGCCCCTCGGGTTCCGGCAAGTCCACGCTGATGAATCTTATTGGTTGTCTAGACACGCCCACAAAGGGCGAATACTGGCTCAACAGCCAATTAGTGAGCGAGCTTGACGACGATGAATTGGCGCGAATTCGCAACAAGGAAATCGGCTTCGTGTTCCAAACCTTCAACCTGCTGGCTCGCGCCACCGCTCTGCATAACGTAGAGCTGCCGCTGATCTACGCGGGCGTTCCGACCGGTGAGCGCATCGAACGCGCCAAGGCAGCATTGACAGCGGTAGGCATGGAATCGCGCATGACCCACAAGCCGAACGAGCTTTCTGGTGGCCAGCGTCAACGCGTCGCCGTCGCCCGCGCTTTAGTCAACCGACCGTCGATCATTCTCGCGGACGAACCCACCGGCAACCTCGACTCCCAAACCGGAAACGAAATCATGGCCCTGTTCGATCGTCTGCACGGTGAGGGAAACACCATCGTGCTGGTCACCCACGAGCATGACATCGCCGAGTACGCTCACCGCGTCATACATATTAAGGACGGAGTCGTCGAGCGCGACGAGCGCAAGAAGTAACAATCTAGTCATCCCTCGCGAAGCGAGGGACCTTGGTGTGCGCCGAGGAACTAACCCCAACTGGCGGCCGATCTCTCCGCGCCACGAATCGCCACCTCCTCCTCAATCGCCTTCGACGATGCCACCACTACCTGGTCGCGTCCACCTCTCTTGGCTTCATAAAGCGCAGCGTCTGCCGCCGCCATCAATTCTTTCGGCGACTTACCATGCTGCGGAAACATTGCCACTCCCACGGAAATCGTGATCATTCCCATGGATTTGCCTTGATACAAGATCGTCAGTTCCTTCATCCTTGATCGCAGTCGCTCGGCTCGCGCCCGCGAAGCCTCCGCGTCCGCCGTGGGCAGGATCACAACAAATTCTTCCCCTCCATACCGGCATACGAAGTCCTCTGCCCGAACCCCGGTGGTCAGGGCGGCTCCGATCTCGCGCAACACCGCATCCCCGGCGTCGTGGCCATAAGTATCGTTGAAGCGCTTGAAACGGTCCAAATCGATCATCAGAATCCCCAGAGTTTGATCTGCTCTCGCCGTACGCCGAACCTCGCGCTCCAATATTTCTTCCAGGGGTCGGCGGTTATACAGACTGGTCAGGCCATCCCGCACCGACTGCGTTCGCAGCGCTTCTCGCAGTCTTATGTTGGCAATGGACAGTCCAACTTGTCCCGCGAAAGTTGTCTTGCAAGAGAGTTCTTGAGCATGCCCACATAGCGCATGGCCCAAATCCCCAAACCCATCGCACCCAGCACTAAGCCATATAGTCCGCCCCGGCCCCGCATCGAGGTGACGCGTCCCGCAAGATCCAGCGCCGCATACGAGGCAACCATGGCCAGCGTGATGGAGAGCCCCACCAACCGGTAGTCGTAGCTGCCGTTGATTACTGCGATAGAATTCATCTCTAGTCCACGACCCGACGGACACAACTGCACCCAGCGTGTGAGAAGCACCGCATCGGTTTCCAGACGGACGCCTGCTCCTGTCTATGGTGCATATCGGCAGAATTCACAATCTCCGTCTGAGAAAAACCTAATTTGAGACGATCGCCATCAGGATTTATGGATGCTTCCTCCAAACGCGAAGAGCCTCTCTGTCGAGAGGCTCTTATTACAGTTTAGGTTTGTTTGAAGTATTAGAGTCGCTTAGGGTCTGGTCGCCGCGGTGTTCGTCTGAACTGGCGCGCCCGCGATGAAGAAGTTGTGATCGTAGAGATTGCGATACATCAGGCCGGCAATCTCGGCCGCTTTGGGACCAAACGTGGGCCGACCTCCCTGCAGGAAAACAACCACCACAACCCGTCCTCTGCTGGTATTTGCGTAGGAAGCAAACCAGCCAAAGCGGGTGCCGTCGTGAGAGCAAGTGCCGGTCTTGCCGAGAATCTCTTCCTCGTTAAAATTCAGGCTCAGCCGCCGCGCGGTGCCGTATTGCACAGCCCCAGCCATACCCACGGAAATATCAGGAATCAGCGGCGCGATATCCAGTTGCCGCTTAATGCGCGGCTGGAAAGTCACGATCTCTTCCGGAGTTATCGGATGCTGCAGATAATAGAGCGTGCCGCCATTGGCAATCGCCGAAACCATAGCGCCCAATTGCAACGGCGTCATCGAAATTCCTTCGCCGAATGAACACATCTTGCCCACACCGCCCAGCTTATCGGGAATCACTTCGTCGGGATAGGTGCCCAATTGCTCGCCTGCAATGTCGTAACCTGCCAGCTCGCCCAATCCAAATTGGTGAGCGTAGTAAGCGATCTTCTCGAATCCCAGCTTCCGTCCCAGCGCCTCGAAATAGGCGTTATTGGAGCGTGCCAAAGCCTGGGTAAGATTCATCCGGCTGCGGCCCCCCAGCGAGACTTCGGTTTCCCTTGAGACCAAGCCTTCGCTCAACGCGGCCAGGGCAACCGAAAGTTTGATGGTCGAACACGGCTGCGCGCCGCTTGACAGCGCCAGCTTCTGATTCACCATGGCCAGCACGCGCCCGCTCGTCGGCTCGATCGCTACCACCGTGCCATTCATGTTGCCCAACGCATCCATCGCCGCCTGCCGGACGACGGGATCTTCGCCTTCTGTCACATCGCCGGCGGCAATTCCCTCGGCGAACGAACTCATGAAAAAGCGCTCGTGATAGGAATGGCGGCGGTTGCTGACAGAAACCCGCGTCAAGGTGCTGTGGCTCGCGCTCGCGCTGCGCTTAACAGTAGTCCGACTGGCCGTCTTGCGAGTGGCCGTGCCGCGACGGGCCATGCTGCGACCGCGCGCCAAGTGGCGCATGCGGCGCCGCGTACGCTGACTCTCACTTAATTTCGTAGATTTTGGTTTGCTGGTATTCAGCGTGCGCGGGTTTACGTGCGCCGCCCATAATGCCGGCGCGAAACAAAGTCCTCCCACCAGGAACATCAGACGAAGAGTGCGATTCCCCCGCTTGAACATCTTTAGTTCATTCCCCTGCCCCGGATTTCCCGCTTTACCTTGTGAATACTGCACGACGCTTGCCAGCCGGCTCGCCAATGCCGGTGACGCAAACCAACTCCGCGATAGTACGAGAGTTACATCGTTTCGGGCAACAACAAAGTTCTTCTCGACGCTAGGACTATTTTCGATTTAACCCGTTATGGAACAGGTACTTAAACGGGAATTACTTCCGTTCCGCAGCCTCGGTAATACGTTACCTAGTTACTGAAAAGATACTGTCCTCTGGGCAAACATTTTCCCTTGGCGACGGCTTTTGCTGTCGAAAACATTGCACTTCTTCGCTCAAAGTTTGCGCTTCGACACTTCAGCTCCTACATCACTTCGCCGCGCTTACGAAGAAACGCTGGAACATCCAGGTCGGCCTGCTCAAAGTTCGCCACCATGGCGCTGCGCATAGCATCGAGCGAGATCACTTCGCCCGCCGCATGGGTGATCGTACCTGCAGCCGGCTCCTCCATTCGCACTTCGGCGATTGGCTGCGCAAACGGTGACGCCACAGGCTGAGCCGGGCCTACAGGTTCGGGAAAATCCATAGCGTCATCGTGCGTTGCCGCAAACGAGTTCCGAACCTCGGCCTGCCGCTGCCGTGCCCTGATGGCTTCGCCAAAGCCGGTGGCGATCACCGTGATCTTCACCGCATCCTTCATCTTCTCGTCCATCACCGCTCCGAAAATAATGTTGGCATCCTCATGCGCCGCCGTCTGAATGATGGTGCATGCCTGCTGCACTTCCGCCAGCTTCAGCGAAGCCGATCCTGTAATGTTGATCAGAATGCCGCGCGCTCCGTCGATCGCTCCCGCCTCCAGCAGGGGAGACGAAATCGCCCGCTGTGCCGCTTCCGCCGTGCGATTCTGTCCGCTCGCCGTCGCCGTGCCCATCACCGCATAACCCATGCGTGCCATGATCGTCTTCACGTCGGCAAAGTCGCGGTTGATGATGCCGGGAATCGTAATGATGTCAGAGATTCCCTGCACCCCCTGACGCAGAATGTCGTCGGCCACACGGAACGACTCAAAGAATCCCGCATTCTCCGCAACCGCGAGCAACTTCTCGTTAGGAATCACAATCGTCGTGTCGACAGATTCCATCAACTCGGCGATCCCCTTTTCAGCCTGTGTCATGCGCCGCTTCCCTTCAAACGAAAATGGCTTGGTGACGACCGCGACGGTGAGGGCGCCCATCTCACTGGCCAGCGACGCAATAATCGGTGCCGCGCCCGTGCCTGTCCCGCCGCCCAGGCCTGTGGTCACGAAAACCATATCCGCGCCTTCGAGTGCCTCGATAATTTTGTCTGAGTCCTCGAGCGCCGCCTTGCGCCCCACTTCCGGATTAGCGCCCGCGCCCAGTCCATTCGTGAGCTTCACGCCCAATTGCAGCTTTACCGGAGCGCGCGACAAGCGCAGCGCCTGCAAGTCCGTGTTGGCAACGATGAACTCGATGCCCTCCACTCCGGCATCGATCATCCGGTTCACCGCGTTGCCGCCGCCGCCACCCACACCGATCACCTTGATCTTGGCATCGTTGAGAGGCTCTTCGTTGAAGCTGATGCGAATCTTGGAATCGTTTTTCGCTGCATCATTTTTCATTTTGTCCACCCTTGAACGGATTTTTCTTGCGCTAGTTCCCTTTGTTTCAAGTTTGTCATTCCGAGCCGACCCGATTTGGCGAGGTATCTGCTTTGTCTGCGTCCGCTGTTACTTCCTTCGCGGCGCACCCCGCCACCTCGCTGTTCTATCCCACCAGCAAAGCCTTCAATCTCGATCCCCACCGGTCGCCCTGAAACCCGCGCGCCACGCGCGCCCGATGCCCGTAGTGCACCATGCCCAGCACCGTCGCAAATTCCGGCTCGGCCAATGACACTGGCATCTTCGCCAGTGGCGTAGGCCACGAGAGTCGTAGCGGACGCCGCAAAACTGATTCGGCCACATCGAACATTCCCGGCAGCCGCGACCCGCCACCACTCAGCACAATACCCGCCAGGCATGCATCAAACATGCCACTCTGGCGCAAGATTTCCCGCATCATTTCGAACAGCTCTCGCGCCCGCGGTTCCAGAATTTCCGCCACTAGCCGCTGCGGCAGCAACCGCGAAGGCCGGTCACCCACCGACGGCACCTCCACTTCATTTCCTTCCGGAATCAAGGTGACAATCGCGTTGCCGTATAACTTCTTGATTTTTTCCGCCTCCGCGAGCGGCGTGCACATGCCCACCGACAAATCGCTCGTGAAGTGGTCACCCCCGAGCGGAATCACTCCAGTGAAAGCCACCGCCCCTTGCAGAAAAACAATCAGCTCCGTCGACCCCGCACCCACATCCGCCAGGCACACTCCCAACTCGCGCTCGTCGGCCCGGAGCACGGAATCGGCCGCGCCCAATGGCTCAAACACAGTGTCATCCACATGAACTCCCGCGCGATTGACCGCCGTAATCACGTTCTGCACCGCGCTCGCCGCTGCCGTCACCAGGTGGACGCGCACCTCCAGCCGCGCCGCCATCATTCCCAGCGGATCGTGTACCCCCGCCTGATCGTCCAGAATGAATTCCTGCGGGAGAAGGTGCAGCACTTCGCGGTCCGCCGGAAGCGGAATCGCTCGCGCCCGCTCCACCGCCTGCTTGATCTCGTCGCGCCCAATCTCCCGCGGACGCGTACCCAGGCTGATCCCGCCATGGCTGTTCACGCCGCGCACATGCGCCCCGCCAATCCCGACAATGGCATGTTCCACGGCCACCCCAGCCACATTCTCGGACCCTTCCACCGCCTTCTGAATCGCCACGACCGCCTTGTCCAAATCGACGATCACTCCCTTGCGAGAGCCCCGCGACTCGGCCATGCCGTGTCCGCGATAACGCAAGCCGTTCTCGCCGACTTCCACCATGAGCGCGCACGTCTTGGCGCTGCCCACGTCAATCGCTGTCAGAAAGCTTCCCTGTTGGTTCGCCATTCTCGATCAGTTCCCCAATAAATTTCCCGCAGCGCAATGAATAGGAACTCTCACTGCGTCGGAGCCTCGCTCGTCTGACTCCTGGCAATCGCTGGACTTGGCTTCTGCCCCCCGCTCGCACCTGAAAGTTTCTTGCGCGCGGTAGAAGCTTTATCTTTCGCCGCCGCTCCCTTCGTGCCACCTGCCGTTGCCTTTGCCACCTTGGCCGCAGGCTTTTTTCTTCGTGTCCTCACGGCAGCCTTCTTGGTGCCAGCTACAGGCGTTTTCGGCTCGAGCTTTCTCTGGCTCAATTCGAATGCCGGCTTGGGCACGGGACGATCATGCGGCCCCAATCGCGTCAACAAGGCCGCCGGCTTCACTCCCGCCAATGCCGCTGTTCTCGCTGCCGCCGGGCTCAGGGCCACTGTCTTCGCCGGTCGCTCCATATCCGGATTCACGATGATCTGGTTGTCGTAGCGCAGGTCCACCGACTCCAGCTTCTGGAACTGCTGCCGCCAGCCCTGGGCGTGGGTTACGTAAATCCTGTAGCGCCGCAGATAGTCCGACGATCCCAGATGCACCAGCACATCTCCCGCCGGATCGTTTACCCGCACCTTCACATCTTCGAGATCGGAAAGATCCACCTCGCTCAGATCCTGTGAATAGCGCGCTCCCCCCGCATCCAGCTCCCGCACCATCTCGCCGTAGGTCTTCATCCGTGGCGCCCGCGTCGAAAGCGGTTCGCCTGGATTCATTCCCAGAATCACCGGGAAGGAATATTTGTGCTTAGGGATCAACTCCATGAGCGTTCCGCCGGCGTCAATCAAAAACATCCGCGGCCCCACCCTCGCGAAAGCCACCGGAGAGCGTTCATGAATCACAACCTGCAACCGGTTAGGAACAAATCGCATTACGCTGGCCGATTCCACCCACGGAATCTGTTCCAATTGCGCTTTCTGTTGGGCCAGCGGGATGAAAAAAATGTTGCGCCCAATATCGGCGCCCAGCACTTCCATGATTTGCGCCTTGGTCACGTTCTGCATGCCGGCGATTTCTATGTTGTCGCTCGACTCCACGCGGAAGCGCCATGAGTGCTCGCCGTAGTGATAAAGCCATGCCGCGGCTAATCCCGACGCACACACAACGGCGGCGGCCACAAAAGCCCAAAGCAGACGGTTTGCAGTTTTTTGGGGAAGAGAACTTCGGCGGGCGGATACGCGCTTTTGTGCGCGCAAAAACGGCGATTCCTCGTCCACATCCAGGTCAACCAGGCGCGCGTCCATGTCCGAATCATGGATCTGCGCGCGCGCAGCTTCAGCGCCGGATGGGTACAACTCCTCCTGCAAGATGGTGGAACCCGACTTCCGCGCCATCAGTTCAGGTTAGTTGTCGCTAGGAATCGCTGAGCCTTCAAACTATAACTTCATTTTGAAATTAGAGATAGAAAAAATGTAAGAGTTTTGCACAGCCGGAATCGCATTGGGCACCATCGCGGAAATGGGCCACAAAAAGTATGGCCACGGCTCGTATGGGGACGGGCGCCTTCGCCCGTTCCGGCCAGAGCCTGCCCTGAGCTTGCCGAAGGGGCGAAGCCCGGCCGCGGCGGACCACAAGATTCGCCTATAAACAAAAGCGGACGCGGTTGATCCCCGCGTCCGCCCTTTCACCAGTTAATAATTAAGCCGGCCCACCCAGCATATCGACATGCACCAGCGGGACCCTCACCACAGGCACCTGCGGAATACTCACGCGCGGAATATTAATCCGCAACCGCGGGCAAACAACAGGAACCCTTACTCCATCAAACGCAACCGGCGCAAAGCGCACGCGCGCAACCTGCGCCTCGATCCGCGCCCCATTTGCTTCCACTCGCGCCAGCGCAGCCTCTTCCCGAGCCGACGTCGCGTCGAAAGAGGCAAATCCCATTTGCGACCGCGCCACCCTGCTCTGGGCTCGCGCCACAGCCGTCGCGAACCGGCAGGAAGAAGTCTGCTCCCGCCCCGCCACCGTGCTTGTTTTCGCCATGAACAAGTCAGCACGCCCAGCCGCCAACGCGAGCACAGGTCCAGTCCGCTCCGCAATTCGGTCAAAGACCTGGCCAACCGCGCGGTGCGCCCAAGCGCCGCCGCCATCGTGGTAAACCCCATTCAACCCCAGCGCCAGCACCCCAGCCGCCAGCCATCCCCAACCCTTTGTAGTTTTCATCGCCTTGTCTCCATCTGTCAGTTTGGACGAGCCTCTTTCCAATCTGTTAGCAAAAGAAGATACGGATCTCAAAGTGCCTTAGTTCCCCCGCCCGTCAGTACAAGACACACCTAATTCCGATTTTCGTAACACAGCTCGCTCCCCCGTTGACACAGCCCTCGATGGCGCTAAACTGCGCCTGTAGTCAACGCATCTTCCAAAATAGGGCCCAGAAGGTTTCTTCCTTCGATTGAACGAATTGCCAGCGGAATCCCACATGGAGGCCCAACCCTATCCCATGCGCAACCTGACTCTCATTTGCCTTTTGCTTTGTAGCGCAGTCGCCGCAGCACAGAGTACATTCCCGGATCACTGCCCGGATGGACGCGCTCTCCCTTTCGCAGCCATCCAGCAAAAACATCCGATCGACCAAAGTTGTGGAATCGAAGGAAAAGCCACGTCACCGCCCAACAGCAAGACTCAGAATCGGGTGAAGAATAACTTCTGCGCTTCAGGCACGCCCGAAACGTTTACTCCACAGATGTTGATCGACCTTCAGCAAAACACGGCCGTTCCAGCCGGATATCAAAAAGAACCCAGTGACCGTACGGCTCTCGACCAGCTGGGTGAGGGCAAAGTCGTGCGCATGAAGGCGTACCTGCTGGAAGCTCACCACGCCGATCTGGGCAGCGGACCTGATTCCGGAGAAAGCGTGAACTGCAATAACGGCACGCCACCGTTCAATGACATCCACATCGCTCTCGGCCCAAAGCCCTCGACACAGGAGTGTGCCAGTGTCACAGCCGAGATCAGTCCCCACTATCGTCCTGCCACGTGGGACGAGATCGGAAATTTCGAAGTCTACGGCGGCGGAAAATACACGGTAAACCCGGGCATGGCATCGCGACTTCAGGGCCATCCTTACCGGATCACGGGCCAACTTTTCTTTGACGCCTCCCACGAGCCATGCCCGTGCGGCACCACCCAGTGCGAGCCGCTACGATCATCCCTATGGGAGATACACCCGGTGTATCAGGTTGAGGTCTGCAAGGCTGGAACTTCCTGCGACGAAACTAACGATGCGGATTGGCTCGCCTTCGATACCTGGTGGAAGAGCCTGGCGCCAGTTCAACCCGTCAAAGCACCGCACGCGCACAAAAAGGAATAAGACACTCAACTAAACTCGATGCGGTGAAGAGTAAGAACCGAACTGCGGCACTGGGGGTGCCCCATTTCTCGCATCCTTTGCGAGAAGTGGGCTCATCCGCGCCGTTTTTCCTCAAGGTTGCAATCGACACCGCCCACCCCATCTTCATTCTAGCCGCCTTCGCGACAGCAGCGCGGCCGTCTCCCATTGCGCTTCAAGACGTGTGATCCGACGGTCATGGTCACGTACCTCCTGAGCCAACTCTTTGAGCGCTTCGCCCGCTCGGCGCACATCGTCGGCCAGTTTCATAGCGTCTCTGATCGCCTCGACGGCTTGGCTTAGAACGCTCATCTCAAAAGCTCATGCCCCCCCTTGCTCGGAACGCCGACGCTCGCGTTCGGTCTTCAACTCCTGCAGCACCGCCGTGGCTTCGTCCAAGCCGCTTTTCAACGAAGCTTGCGCCTTCTTGACTTCCTTGCGAAGATGCGCCGCCAGCTTGGCGACGGTCTGTTCCTCTCCACTTGGCCTGCTCTCGCACCGCGTCCGCACCAACTCCGCTACGCTTACCCCGGCTTTTCTCGCCTCTTTACGAAGCCAGTCGCGGAACGCGGGCGTCGTAAGCACTTGCACCCGCGCCGTTTTCATCGTTCGGCTCTCCTCTCGCATATGAGCATACACATGCTCATACTCCATTCTACACTGGCGCTAATTCTCGTCGAGGCCATCCGCAGCGGCGTCATCCCGAGCGGAGCCGTTTTTCAAGCGTAGCGAGAGCCTGCCGGAGCGAAGCCGGAGGGGATCTCGCGCACGGCTTTGACAACTATGACTAATCATTTTCCCGCGCCCACCGACCTACCCTTCAGCTTCTCCAGAATCATCGGCCCCAACTGCCAAACGCTCCCAGCCCCGAGCGTGAGAATCATGTCGCCATCCTCAGCTACAGCAGCAGCCGAGCTGACCGCCTCCGGGAACGACCTCACATACTGCGCGCTCCGCCCACCCTTCTCGCGGATAGTCAGTGCCAATGCTTCCCCGCTGATGCCTTCAATCGGCTTCTCACTCGCCGCATAAATATCAAGCACAAACAGGGAATCCGCATCGCCAAAAGCCGTAGTGAACTCCTCCATCAGATCGCGCGTACGGGTGTAGCGGTGCGGCTGGAACACCACATGAACCTTCCGAAACCCGCACGACCGTGCCGCCGCCAACGTCGCCCTGATTTCCGTCGGATGGTGCCCGTAGTCGTCAATCACGCTCACGCCCGCCGCCCGCCCCCGCAACTGGAAGCGCCGGTCCACTCCGCGAAACTGATCCAGCCCCGCGCGAATCGCGTTGACCTCAACGTCGAGTCCTACGCCCACTGCAATTGCCGCCGTCGCATTGAGAATGTTGTGTACTCCCGGCACATGCAGCGTGAACTCGCCTAAATCTTTCTTGCCATAACAAACCCGAAAGCGGCTTAAAGGCTGGCCCGCTACTCTCACACTCGCCAATGCAGCCCCATCTCCCAACTTGATCCAGAAATCTGACCCCCTTTTCGTCCCATACGTCACCGTGCGCCGCTGCGCTTGCGGCAGCAGCCGCCGCAGCATCGGATCGTCATTGCACACCACCACCATCCCATAGAATGGCACCCGATCCATGAACTCCAGGAAGGTCTTTTTCACGTCCCGCATGTTGCGATAACAATCCATGTGTTCGCGATCAATGTTCGTCACCACCGAAAGGATCGGCGACAACTTCAAAAATGACCGGTCGCTTTCATCCGCCTCAGCCACCAGATACTGCGACTTCCCCAGCCGCGCATTCGATCCCATCGCATCCACGCGCCCGCCCACCACCACGGTCGGATCAAGCCCGCCTCCGGCCAGCACCGCCGCAACCATCGAAGTCGTAGTCGTCTTGCCGTGCATCCCAGCAATGGCGATGCCATACTTCAACCGCATCAACTCCGCCAGCATCTCCGCCCTCTGAATCACTGGCACGTGCAGTTGGTGCGCCTCAACAACCTCGGGATTTTCCCCCGCAATCGCCGAACTCGTCACCACCACTTCGGCTCCGCGGATATTTTCCGCGCGATGCCCTTCAAACACGGCAGCGCCCAAACCTGCCAGCCGCTGCGTGACTGCGGAACTCTTCAGATCCGACCCCGAAACCTTGTACCCGAGATTCAGCAGCACCTCAGCAATTCCACTCATGCCGATCCCGCCAATGCCCACGAAATGAATCTGCTGAATCTTGGCAAACATTTCTATGAACCCTGCGCCCTTGTCATCCTGAGCGAAGCAAGCGCTTCGGGCATGCGAAGCACTTACGCAGTCGAAGGATCCCGATTACCCGAACCGCTCATTCCCACTGCGCGTTATGCCGCCGGACCCACCAGCAAGCGGGCTTTCCTCGCTGCGGAAAGATGGACCGGGCACACGCCTGCTGAAAACTTCGGACCCTATCATATTCAGTTTTGTTGCCTTAAGAGACGTGGCGAGAAACTGATCCACTTCTACCGACCCATAAGCCGTGCCTCGCGCCACGCGCAACCGGAATACGACCCAATCGCCCGCATACAGCATTCCGACCAAGATGAGCACCGCCATCGCAACTCCGCCGAGAGTTCGCCCCAAAGGCCGTTTCATAAGCTCTGTCATCCTGAGCGCAGCAAGCGCTTCGCGAATGCGAAGCACTTACGCAGTCGAAGGACCCCTTTCACTCGTACGTGACCACAGACTCGTCAAGGAGTTCTCTTGGCAGTCCTCGAGGGTCCTCGCAGTTATGAACCGTCACGCTGCACCGATCGGATACTCAAAAGAAATATCCGTGAAATCCCTGCAAATCCGCGGCTAGCCTTCTTCCATTCCCGCCACCCGCGCCGCCATCCCCGCAATATCCCGCGCCGCATTGGGATGCGCCAACTCCCGCGCCGCCTCACTCATCGCTTTCAACCGCCGCGGATCTCCCAGCAGCGCCGCAATTGTCTCCGCTAGCCACACTCCTTCCAGCTTCGATTCTTCCACCACCACGGCCGCTCCTGACCTCGCCAACGCCTCCGCATTCACTCGCTGATGATCGTCCGCCGCCCTCGGAAATGGCACAAAAATCGCCGGCTTGCCCGCCGCCGTGATCTCCGCCACCGTGCTCGCGCCTGACCGGCACACCACGAGATCGGCTCGCGCAAACGCCGCCGGCATGTCTTCGATAAACTTAAAGACCTCCGCCGACTCTCCCGCCGCACTTGTAAAAGACTGATACGCCGCCAGCGCGTCATTATAGTCACGCTCCCCTGTCTGATGAACGATGCGAATCCCCGGCGCCTGCCGCTGCAGCTCCGGCAAGCAACGAATCATCGCCTCATTGATCGCATGCGCCCCCTGGCTTCCGCCAAACACCAGCAGAGTGGGCGTCCCGCCTCGTTTCGCCGGAATCTCAAAGAACGCCTGCCGCACTGGCACACCGGTCACTTCCGCATGACGAAAATATTTCGCCGTCGCCTCAAAATGCACCGCAGCCCCGGACACAAACCGCGCCACCACGCGGTTAGCAAATCCCGGCACCACATTCGGCTCAAAAGCCAGCGTCGGAAAATGCTTTAGCACCGCCGCCAGCATCGCCGGACCCGAAGCATATCCGCCCACCCCAATCACCACATCCGGCGCAAATTCATTCAGCATGCGTCCTGCATCCCACACAGCTCTCGGCAAATCGAAAGTCGTTATCGCCCGCGTCATCAGGCTCACATTTTTTAGTGCCCCGACCCTCACCAGTTGCAGGGGATATCCCGCCGCCGGCACCAGACGGTTCTCTATCCCGCGCGCCGTCCCGATGAACAGCACCTCGGCCCCGTAACTTTTCTTGAGTTCGTTGGCGATGGCCAGCGCAGGAATGACATGCCCGCCCGTCCCGCCGCCCGCCAGAATGGCTCGCATGCAGTGACTATAAACCACCCCGAACTGTCATCCTGAGCGGAGCAAGCGCTTCGCGAACGCGAAGCGTTTCCGGAGTCGAAGGACCCCTTTCGCTGGGGTGGTGTCGGGGACTCGTCGAGGAGTTCTCTCGGCAAGCAACGTTGCACTGCGCGGAAGCAGTCGTCTACTCCGCCTGCTTGGTAATATTCAGCAGCACTCCCACGCATGCCAGCGTCACAAACAGCGATGACCCTCCATACGACACCAGCGGCAATGGAATCCCCTTGGTCGGCATCATCCCCAAAACCACGCTGATGTTGATGAAAGCCTGCAGCACCACCATACTTGTAATCCCCACCGCCAGGTATCGCCCGAAGACGTCCTCTGTGCGCCACGAAGCGCGCATTCCTCGCCACAAGAAAATTGCAAACAGCGTCACCACAAACATCGCGCCCAACAGTCCCAATTCTTCCGCCGTCACGGCAAAAATGAAATCGGTATGCGGCTCGGGCAGATAAAATAATTTCTGCTTCCCCTCCATCAGGCCCGTGCCTGTCACTCCGCCCGTGCCTACTGCAATCAGCGACTGAATAATGTGAAAACCAGTCTTCCGCCGGTCGGCATACGGATTCATAAAAGCGAGAATCCGGTCGCGCCGCCAGCTCACATGAAAAATCAGAAAGTAGAGTGGCGCCAGCGACGCCCCCAACGCGTAGCCAAAATACCGAAGCCGCATTCCTGCCACATAAAGAATGCACGCCGCGATCCCGGCGCAAGCAATGGCAGTGCCCAAGTCCGGCTGCAGCACAATCAGCCCCAGCAGAAGGACCACCGGTGCAGCCGCTGGCATCAGCGTGTTGCGCCAGTCGTCCATTGAACTCGGACTCATTCTCGCCCGGCCTTCGAGAAAATACGCGAGAAACAGAATCAGCACGGGCTTGGCCAATTCCGAAGGTTCAAACGAAAACCCGCCCGCGTGGATCCAGCGATGCGTGTTGTGCGAGCGGTCGAGAAAAAAAACGGAGATCAGCAGCAGCGTGGTAAGCCCCACCAACGAAAACACCAGCCCGGGATGCTTGTAGCGCCGGTAGTCCACTTGCATCGCCACTACCATCGCCAGCAGTCCCGCCGCCGCCCAGATCAACTGCTTCAACAAAAACGCATAAGGAGACCCAAAGCGTTCCCGCGCCATCACCGCCGAAGCCGAAAACACCATCACCAGCCCCACAAATACCAACAGCATGGTCACAGTAAACAGCCAGCGATCGACGCTCACCCGCTTTGCCATGGGAAGTTCATTTCACCACGGAGGCACGGAGACACCGAGCAGGAATTGTTGATTGTTGATCGCTGACTGTTGATTCTCTTGGTTCAGAGATAAGCGCTCAGAAGAAGAGACCGTTCGGAAGCGGCGTTCAGAAGTCGCCGAATCACCGATCGACCGGCTCGCCCCGTGATCTTCCCTCGTGACTTCGCACTATCCACTCACCCTGTACAACCATCTTCAGTCGATATCCCGGGCAATGGCTACCGTCGGCGTTTCTCAAGCGGGCACTATTAGTCCGCCATGTTAATCTCGATGCAGTCGGGGGGCGCTCCTAAATTCCGTTTTGGGGCTGGATAGTGAGTGGCAAAATGAAGCAGTCAGTTCTGGACGGCGATGAGGAAGCCGCGTCCAGAAAACCAAAGTGGATTCCAATCATCCCGGTGCTGGCCTTCCTCCTTTTATTTAATTTATTCAAGGTTTTGGGCCAAACCGGCTCTGCTCAAGTGGACAAGAGTGCCGCGAAAGATGGCTCCAGCCGCCGCCCGGAGGCAAGCGGCTATGTGGGCAACCAGGCTTGCGCCCACTGTCACGCTTCCATCTACGAGTCTTATGCCCGCACGCCGATGGCGCACGCGAGCGGTCCCGCCACTGAAAACCTGATCGCCGCCGACTTCGTGCACCCGAAATCGGGCGTTCACTATCGCATCTACTCCGAAGGCGGAGCGGTTTGGTTGAGCTTCGAACGCCCGGGTGACCCAGCCGCAGCTGGGAAACGCCAGCTGCTTTATTCCATCGGCTCCGGACGCCGCGGTCGAAGTTACTTGTTTGCGGTCGACGATTTCGTTTTCGAATCTCCAGTGAACTGGTATGCGAATCGCCACCAGTGGGACATGGCCCCCGCCTATGGCGAGGCTCGCGAAATTCCCTTGAACCTTCCCGCCTATCCTGACTGCCTGCGTTGCCACGCGAGCGGTATGAATCTACCGTTGGACGGCTCAGAGAACCGGTACCCGAGGCCGCTGTTCTCACAGGAGGGCGTGGGTTGTGAGCGCTGCCACGGTCCCGGAGCGGCGCACGCACAGGGGGCGGCCATCGTGAATCCTGCGAAATTGCCACCCGAACGCCGCGATGCAATTTGCATGCAATGCCATCTGGAAGGCAACGCCGCAATCGAGCGCGCCGGGCGCTCGGCCAACGATTTCCGTCCGGGTGACATTCTTGACGATTACATCCGCCATTACGTTCTTGCAACAAACCAGGCTTCGGGTCTCGGCGCGAACAGCCAATTTGAAGCTCTGGCGCAAAGCAAATGCAAGATCGAATCAGGCGACTCGATGTCCTGTATAAGTTGTCACGATCCCCACTACTCCCCCGCTGAGCAGGAGCGAGCGTCGTACTTTCGTGGGAAATGTCTGGCTTGCCACGGTGCGGCCTTCGGCCTCAAGCACCACCCCCAGCAAACGGACTGCACGGCCTGTCATATGCCTTCCTCTTTGAGCACGGATATCGCTCACACAGAGGTCACGGATCACCGGATTCGCGTTCGCCCCCAACTGTCGCCGCAACTTTTGCAGGATCCCATCGCGTCCAAGTCGGCCCTGAGTTTAGTCCCATTCCCTTACTCAAAAGAGGCCGCCAGTGACGTACGTGATCTGGCATTGGCGTGGCAATCCCTGGCGAATGGTGGACTGCCGGAAGCCACCCGAAAAGCGGAGCGAGCGCTGCGAACGGCGGCTAAACAAACGCCCGAAGATCCCGCGATCCTGGCGGGACTCGCCTTTGTCGAATTGAATCACGAAGAGCTCGACCGGGCTCGCGCTCTTTATGAGAAAGCACTTGCTTTAAATCCGAACCTGGTCGATGCGGGTGCGAACCTGGGCGTAATTGAAGCCAGGAGCGGACACTTCAGCCGCGCAGTCAAACTGTGGGAGACCGCATTTGACCGCGCTCCCGGAAAAAGCAGTATCGGCATGAACCTCGCGCGCACCTTGTGCGAGGGTGGCCAAACTGAAGAGGCTAAGAAGTACGTCTCGCGGGTGCTCCGCTTTAACCCGGATTTATCCCAGGCAAGAAGACTCTCGCAGCACCTGAATGCCAATCCACCAAGTTGCGCCCCGTGACTCCAGTCAGCTACGGCTGTCATCCTGTGCGAAGTAAGTGCTTCGCGAACGCGAAGCACTTGCGAAGTCGAAGGACCCCTGCAGGCTCCGCGCTGTCTGAATCCTAAAAGGGAGTTTCCGACACCCGCCGGTCGGTAAACGAACTTCACGCCAGCCTCCGCACAATCTCCTTGAACACTTGCCCGCGATGCTCGTAGCTCCTGAACTGATCGAAGCTCGCACACGCTGGAGCCAACAACACCACGTCTCCCGGCTGCGCCACCGCATTCGCCTTGCGCAGCGCATTCTCCAACGTTTCCGCGTGCATCACCTCAACGCCCGTAATCTGCGACTCAATCTTCGCCGCCGCTGCGCCAATCGTGTACACGCGCTTCACCCGCTGCCGCAGCAGGTCGTTGAGAACCGCATAGTCGCTGCCCTTATCTTTGCCGCCAAGAATCAGGTGAATATTCGCGGGAAACGACTCCAGCGCCTTAATCGTCGCATCCACGTTCGTGGCTTTCGAATCGTTGTAATAATCCACTCCACGGATCGTCGCCACGAACTCCAGCCTGTGCTCAACTGCCTTGAAGTCTCGCACCGCCTGTCCAATCTTTTCCGGCGCGCATCCCATTAAAGCGCCCGCGCACACCGCCGCCAGCACGTTCTCCAGATTGTGCGCGCCCTTCAGCGGAATCTCAGAAACTTGCATGATCTCCCTCTGCTGCGCCCCATCTCGGAACAGAATGTTTCCCTCACGAACCCAGGCTCCCTCCTTCACTTCCTTCTGCCGGCTGAACCAGAAGACCTGCGCCCGAGTCCGCGCCGCCATCGCCACGCAAGTCGGATCATCGGCGTTCAGCACTGCGTAATCGTCGGCCCGCTGATTCTCAAACATGCGTGCCTTCGCATCCACGTAAACCTCAAACGTCTTATGCCGGTCAAGATGATCCGGCGTAATGTTCAACACGACAGCAACCTTCGGATGGAATGTCTGAATGGTCTCCAGTTGAAAGCTGGAAACTTCCAGCACAATCACACTCTCCGGTTTCACCCTCTCCGCCAGCGAAATTGCCGGTGTGCCAATGTTCCCGCCGACCAGCGTCGGAACCCCGCTCGCCGCCAAAATCTCCCCCGTCAGTGTCGTTGTCGTCGTTTTCCCGTTCGACCCAGTGATGGCCACAATTGGTCCCGGCAGAAACTGCGCCGCCAGTTCAATCTCGCCGATCACCGCCTCGCCCAAAGACCGCGCCTGAACCAGCAGCGGCGCATCCACCGGAACTCCCGGACTTACCACAATCAAATCCTGGCCACGGAATGTGCGCTCCCCATGCCCACCGGTCTCAACCGTGATCCCATGATCGAGCAGCGCAGGGATCTCATTGCGCAGTTCGTCTCCGCTCTTGGTGTCGGACACGGTAACCCGCGCCCCGTGCGCCTTCAAAAAAAGCGCCGAAGCCACCCCGGACTTGCCGAGTCCGACCACGAGCACGCGTTTGTCCTTGAGTTCCATCAAATCCAGTTCACCGCAGAATCACAGAGTCACAGAGAAAACCAAGACCAAGAACAATCCTCCGAGGACAGACACCAAATGACAACTCGGCGTTCCTGACGGACAAAGACATGGTGTTGTTTTTCTCTGTGTCTCTGTGAGTCTGTGGTGAATTAGTTTCTTATCTCAGCTTCAAAGTCGTCAGCGCAAACAATGCGAACACCAGCGACGCAATCCAAAACCGCACGATAATTTTGGACTCCGACCAGCCCATCAACTCGAAATGATGATGGATCGGCGCCATCTTGAAAATTCGCTTCTTGCGCAGTTTGTACGATCCCACCTGCAGAATCACCGATACGGCCTCGATCACGAACACTCCACCAATAAACGGCAGCAACAACTCCTGCTTGATGATCACTGCGACCGTTCCAATCGCGCCGCCCAGCGCCAGCGATCCCACATCGCCCATGAACACTTCCGCCGGATGCGCGTTGTACCACAAAAATCCAATCGACGACCCCACCATCGCCCCGCAGAAAATCGTCAACTCGCCCACTTGCGGCATACGCGGAATTTCCAGATAAGTCGCAAAGGTCGCGTGCCCGCTCACGTAAGTCAGCACAGTAAGAGCGCCCGCCGCAATCACCGTGCAACCAATCGCCAGTCCGTCCAGCCCATCCGTAAGATTCACGGCGTTGCTCGAGCCCACAATCACAAGAGCCACAAAACCGATGAACGGCAAAAACGCAAGCGGCCAGAGGTGCGGAAAACGCTCCAGGTTCTGCACCACCAGATCCGGATGAAATTGCTTAAGGAAAGGCACAATCAGCTTGGTCGAATACATCCCATAGGTCTGCATCGCGATCAGCATCACCGCAATCACTATGCTGGTCGCAATCTGCAGCCCCAGCTTTGCCCGCCCCGTAAGACCCAGATTCCGCCTGTGCACTACCTTTGTGTAATCGTCGGTAAATCCAATCGCCGCAAACGCGCACGTAGCAAAAACTGCAATCCACACGAAGCGGTTGCTCAGGTCCGCCCACAGCAGCGTCGGCACCACAATGGCGATCGCAATCAGCAGCCCGCCCATGGTCGGCGTCCCAGCTTTTTTCTGATGAGCCTTCGGGCCTTCTTCGCGAATGTATTGGCCAATCTGAAACTCGCGCAGTCGCCCGATCACCAGCGGACCCACAATAAGCGCCGTGAACAGTGCGGTAAGGCTGGCGAACGCAGTGCGGAACGTCAGGTAGCGAAAGATGCGGAACGGCGGGAAATAATGTTGCAGCTTCACGTACAACAGCCAATAGAACAATCAGCCTCCGTTCCGCGATAATCTCAATTCTTGCTGTTGAGTCGTGCCTTCCAGATTTCCAGCGCTTGCTCCAGCTTCACACCGCGTGAAGCCTTCAACAGCACCACGTCGCCGTCGCGAGCTTCGCGCACCAGCCATTCGCCGGCTTCCTCCGGCGTGCTCACAAATTCCGCTCGCATGCCCGCCTGCAGCGCCGCTTCCGCCATAGCCTGCGCCAGTCCGCGTACACCGAGCAGCACGTCGATTTTCTTCTCCGCAATGTACTGACCGGCCTGCCGGTGCAGTTGCTCCTCAGTCGAACCGAGCTCGAGCATCGCGCCCACTACAGCGATACGCCGCCGCGCCTCCATCGAAGCCAACGCGTCGACCATCGCATCCAGCGCCTTCGGATTCGAATTGTAGCAATCGTTGATCACGGTGATGTTACCCAACTGGAGAACCTGTCCACGCTTATCTGAGGGCCTCAGCGTCGCCAGTGCTGCCATCGCCTCGGACGGACTCAATCCCCGCTCTACTCCCACGGCAACCGCAGCCAACGCATTCAAAACATTGTGTCCGCCAACCAATCCCAATCGGGCGCGCTCACGTGCGCCGCCAATCACCAACTCAAATTCCGACCCCTCAGATCCTTTCGATCGGATGTTCTCCGCGCGCACATCCGCGTGTGCGCTGGTTCCATACATGACCACCCGCCCCTTAAAATCGCACGCGAATTGCGAGACATATTCATCGTCGGCGTTCAGCACCGCCGTGCCGCCCCCCGGCAACGATTCGACTAATTCATACTTCGCCCGCGCAATCCCCGCCAACGACTCAAAAAACTCCAGGTGTACCGGCGCGACGTTGGTGACCACGCCAATCAGCGGCTGCGCGATTTTCGCCAGGGCGCGAATTTCACCCGCATGCGACATGCCCATTTCGATTACCGCCAAGTCATGCTCCGGTTCGAGCTTCAGAAGCATCAGGGGCAAGCCAAAATGGTTGTTGAAATTCCCTTCCGATTTCAGCACGCGAAAGCGCGTGCTCAGCACGTGCGCAATTGCATCTTTAGTCGTCGTCTTGCCGGCCGAACCAGTCACCCCGATCAGCGGCTTGCCCCAAACCTTCCGCACCGCCATGGCAAGGGTCTGTAGCGCACCCAGAGTGTCTTCCACTGCCAGCAGCCGCAATTTGCTGGGATAGCGGTGCAATTGATCCTTACGCACCACGGCCGCCGCCGCTCCCTTTTCCAGTGCCTGTTCGACAAAGTCGTGCCCATCCAGCCGCTCGCCCTTCACCGCAAAAAAAAGCTGGCCCGCTCCAACGGTCCGGGAATCGATCGAGTACCCCTGCGCCACATCCTCCGGTCCGAACTCTCCCGCCGCGCGAACAAACTCGGCAATCCTGCCCAGCGTCAGCTTCATCCTTAAAAGCCTCTGATTAAGTCCCTATACTGAAACTGTCATCCTGAGCGAAGGTAATGCTTTGCGAATGCGAAGCAGTACCGCAGTCGAAGGACCCCTAACCCTCCCGCGCTACTATTCTGCTCAGAAGGGTATTTCTATCACCGCCGTGCTTTCTAGCTTCTGGTTTCCCCGCACATCTTTAGCGGCAAACTAGCCTCGGCCTGAGCCGCCTGGCACTCAAATCCCGCCGCCCGCAGCGCCTCGCGGGCTACTTCTAAATCGTCAAACGGAGTCGAGCCCTGCCGCGTGACCTGGACCTTCTCGTGCCCCTTCCCCGCCAGCAAAACGATGTCTCCCGGCCTCGCCTCGCCAATGACCAGCTTGATTGCTTTGCGCCGGTCGGCTTCCACGCTGTATTTCACGCCACTCTTCTGCAGTCCCACCACGGCGTCATTAATAATCGCCAGGGGATCTTCACTGCGTGGATTATCCGACGTCAGCACCACGAAATCGCTCCCTCGTCCCGCCGCTTCACCCATCAAAGGCCGCTTCTTCCGGTCCCGATCCCCACCGCATCCAAACACGGTCAACACTCGACCCTTCACTCCAGAAACCAACTCCCGCGCCAGCGCCGTCAGATTGCGCAACGCATCATCCGTGTGCGCATAGTCCACCACCACCGTAAATGGCTGACCGCAATCCACTCGCTCAAACCTGCCCGGAACGCACGCCAGCCTTGCGATGCCCGCAGCAATCGCCTGGGCCCCACAGCCGCGCGCATAAGCCGCGCCCGCCGCTGCCAGAATGTTGTACACGTTCACGCGCCCGATCAGCGCCGAAAATACCGCGATCTTTTCCTCTGGCGTCACCAGATCAAACCGTGTCCCCCGTGTCGTAATCTCCACCTTCTCCACGCGAAAGTCACCACGCTCCCATCCGTATTTCAACACGACCGAACTCCGCTTCCGGCTGAACTCCGCGATCTTGGCGCCTGCCTCATCATCCACATTGGTCAGAACCGCTCGCGGCGGATCCGTGCCGCACCCCTCAAACAGCACGCTCTTGGCCGCGAAGTATTCGTCCATCGTTTTGTGATAATCGAGATGGTCGCGAGTCAGATTTGTGAAGACGGCCACATCAAACGGCACGCCAAAGACGCGTCCCTGCGCCAGCGCGTGCGAGGAAACCTCCATCACCGCCTCGGTCGCTCCGTGCCCCAGCGCATCGCTAAAAATGCGGTTCAGATCCAGCGCCTCCGGGGTGGTATGCGGCGCCGGCAAAACTCTTTCAGCCACGTGGTATTCAATCGTTCCAATGAGCGCGCTTTTTCTTCCCGCCGCCTTCAGAATCGCTTCCACCAGAAACGCCGTCGTACTCTTTCCGTTCGTCCCAGTGATTCCCGTAACCGCGATACGCTCCGCCGGCTTTTTATAGAAGTTTGCGCTCACTCGTGCCAGCGCCCGCCGCCCGTCCACGACTACGGCCCACCCAACATTCGGACGCGCCTTCTCCGCCGCCGAATCCGTCACAACAGCAATCGCTCCCGCATGAATCGCCTGATCGATGAACCGGTTTCCGTCGCTGGATTCACCCCGCATGGCCACGAATACGCACCCCGGCTTCACCCGCCTTGAGTCGTATTCCACACCACTCACGCCCGGATCCCCGCTTAGCGACAGGACTTCCGCCCCATCCAGCACCTGTTGGAAGGTCATTACGTGGAATTATATGGTACGGAGAAACGGTCGAGTCGCCGCGCGCCTGAGTGTTGCTGGTTACTAACGATACGTTTGCTGCGCCCCCGCGCGGCGCTACATTACTGCTATGTCTACTGGAACCGGCCACGCCCAATACCATTGCGGCCAATGCGAAAAGCCCGAAGACCAGTGCGAGTGCGATAAGTTCTGCTGTCTTTGTCAAACGCAGCTCGATATCCGCGTCTGCCAGGACGGCCTCATGTACTGTGAACCCTGCCGGAACGCCTGCGATTACAAAACATCGGATTGAGCGACAACGCCTGGCGCGCGAATGCCTTCTAACCTTCACTCAAATCAAGGAGGCCGCATGCCCGAGCTTGGCGACGAGCCCGCGCAGGTCGGCGCGCGCAGCGCTGGACAATCGGGAAGAGCTCAGCGCTTGTCTCAGGTGGCGGAGGCTAACGAAGAAAGCGTCGAAGAGTTCGCGGACACCGATCAGGCATGCGAAAGCTCTGCAGTCGATGGCATCGAGGATGCCGCCGATCCTGCTGAGCGCCCCACGCATACCCACGAGGAATACGGACGCCCCGACGACGTGCTGCCAAGACGACGTGCCACCGAGAAGAAAATCAGCCTAAGCCACGTTCGAATCCGAATTCAAACGACTACTGCTTCCCGGTATTCCCCGAATACGCGCCGCATCGCGTCTGAAATTTCGCCGACCGTCGCGTAAGCCTCGACCGCAGCCACGATCCTCGGCATCACATTCTGGCCTGATCGCGCCGCGTCCTCCACTGACGCAAGCGCATTCTTCCACGGGCCGGCATCACGCCTCGCCCGCAGCGCCTGCACCCGCTCGATCTGCTTCGATTCCAGCGTCGGATCGATTTTCTGAATCGGAATCGGCTTCTCCGCTTCCACCTCAAATCGGTTCACTCCGACCACAATCGCCTCTTGACGATCCACCGCCTGCTGATATTCATACGCGGCGTTCTGAATTTCTTGCTGTACAAATCCGCGCTCGATCGCCTTCAGCATCCCGCCCATCACTTCAATCTTGCCTAGATATTCCGCCGCCCGCTTCTCAATCTCATTGGTCAGCGCCTCGACATAGTACGATCCCGCTAGCGGATCGACCGTCTGGGGCACGCCCGACTCATACGCGATTACTTGCTGCGTGCGTAAAGCAATTCGTGCAGCCTGCTCGGTGGGCAGAGCCAGCGCTTCGTCGTATGAATTTGTGTGCAGCGACTGCGTCCCGCCCAGCACCGCCGCCAGCGCCTGAATCGCAGTGCGCACAATATTATTTTCCGGTTGCTGCGCCGTCAGTGTCGAACCTGCCGTCTGCGCGTGAAAGCGCAGCATCCATGAGCGCGGATTTTTCGCCTTGAAATGCTCCCGCATTATCCGCGCCCACATCCTTCGTGCCGCCCGGAACTTCGCCACTTCCTCCAGAAAATTGTTATGCGCATTAAAGAAAAACGAAAGCCGCGGCGCGAACTCATCCACATCCAGCCCAGCCTTGATCGCCGATTCCACATACGCCATGCCATTGCCCAGCGTGAACGCCACTTCCTGCACCGCCGTAGACCCCGCCTCGCGCATGTGATAACCCGAGATCGAAATCGTGTTCAACTCCGGAACGTTTTCTTTCGCCCAGGCAAACATGTCGGTAATTACCCGCATCGCATGCCGCGGCGGATAAATATACGTCCCACGCGCGATGTATTCCTTGAGCACATCATTCTGCACCGTCCCTGAAAGTTTCCGGATGTCCGCGCCTTGCCGCCGCGCCACCGCCACATACAGCGCCAGCAGAATCGATCCCGTCGCATTGATGGTCATCGATGTAGAAATCTTGGTCAGCTCGATGCCATTGAACAACCGCTGCATATCCTCGATCGAGTCGATCGCCACGCCCACTTTGCCCACTTCTCCCGCCGCCAGCGCGTGGTCGGAGTCCATCCCAATCTGTGTCGGCAAATCGAACGCTACCGAAAGGCCCGTCGTCCCGTTCGCCAGCAAATATTTGTAGCGTTTGTTCGACTCCTCGGCGTCGCCCATGCCGGCATATTGCCGCATGGTCCACAACCGCCCGCGGTACATCGTCGCCTGCACCCCCCGCGTGAACGGATATTCGCCCGGATATCCGACCTCGCTTTCATAATCGGAACCGTTCAGATCGGCCGGAGTGTAAAGCGCCTTGACCGGGATGTGCGAGGAAGTTTCCGGATCAAGCGAACCCGCGTTGGTGCTACCGGAGATGCGAACCTTCAAGTCTGATCCCGTCATGATTCTTCACCCGCCGTAGGTTTCCTTCGTGTACCTTAATGTCGTTCGTGGTGAATGGTTTTGCTTTTCTGTTTCACCCGCCAGAACGAACTCACCCCAAACCACGCAAACGTCACTGTGAAACAAATTGCAACTACCACGCGCCCCAAGCCCGCCTTCCCGGCCTGGTATTTCGAATACTCATGCACCGCCGCGGCTCCGCCACTCGCGGCCATCACTAAGAAAACTAACCCCATAACCTCTAGCCAAAGCTGATGCAAGACGCGTCCGAAAGCGCGGGCCGTCGTTGATACCGCGCCAGTCATAGCACGGACGGTTCGGCTGCGCCTCGCCTGCTGGCTGGCGACGCGTGCTACCACCCCGAGTTTTTGTGCGGTAGAAACCTTACTCACCGCTCGATTTTAACAGTCTCTGGGACTACAATGGGGCGAACCTGCGCGCGGATCGAAACCGTTCAGCCGCCGCAGGCATCTAAGTGACCAGTAGTATGTTTTGAGCCGAAGCAGACGGCGATGGGGGGGTTCGTGGACCAGCAACTCAAACAACTCATGAAGGAACTCGGCGAAGCTATCAACGAGTCTTTGTCCGACTCCGAACAAATCGCCGAAGTTGTCTCCCGCATCAAAGAAGGCGGCTACGACATTTTCCTGGTCCTCGAAGCCACCATCGGCGTAAGCAAGCAGGGTGAAAAAACCTCCGACAAAACTTCCCTCGTCACTACGCTCTCCACGAATCCCGAATTCAAGATCAACGATCAGGATCTAAAATTCCTGAAGTCTCTCCGCATCAAGATCGAAGAAGAAAAAGAAAGTTAGCGATCTAGCGACAGCCGCCTCGGCTGTCCTGGCAGGAGCGAAGCTCCGCCGGTTCTTCGAGGCCATGCGCTTCTGAATCAGGGGCTCGGCGGGTGGCCCATATCTTCAGATTGATTAAAGATTTTGGGTGCCCCATTTCTCGCCTCTTTTGCGAGAAGTGGGGCTTTTACTTACCCCGTCTCCTACCGCACGCCGCAACTTTTCTTCCTGTGCTAACATCTACTGTTTTTCAAAGTTGGTTCCATGAAAGACACTCTCGGAGTCCTTCTCGCTGGTGGCGCCGGAGAGCGCCTCTATCCTCTTACCCGCGACCGCGCCAAGCCCGCCGTCACTTTCGGCGGCATGTATCGCATCATCGACATAACCCTTTCCAACTGCCTCAACTCCGACCTGCGCCGCGTCTACATTCTCACCCAATACAAAGCGCTTTCCCTGAACCGCCATATCCGCGAAGGCTGGAACGTTCTGGGCCGCGAAGTCGGCGAGTTCGTCGAAGTCCTTCCGCCCATGAAGCGCGTGAGCGACCAGTGGTATCAAGGCACCGCCGACGCGGTTTATCAGAATATTTATTCCATCGGCTCTGAGCAGCCAAAACACGTTCTCATCCTTTCCGGCGATCACATCTACAAAATGGATTACGGCAAGATGATGAAGCAGCACAAGGATTCCGCTGCCGACATCACCCTCGCCACCATCCAGATCGATCTCGAGGAGACCTCACGCTTCGGCGTGGTCGATGTCGACAAAGACGGTCGCATCAATGGCTTCGAAGAGAAGCCCAAAGAAACCAAACTGCGTTCGCCCTGGAACCCGAATAAAGTCGCTGGCTCGATGGGCGTTTACCTCTTCAACGCCGATGTCCTTATCCCCGTCCTGCTCAAAGACGCCGAAGACCCGAACTCCAGCCACGATTTCGGCAAAGACATTCTGCCCAAGATGGTCGATGACTACCGCGTCTTCGCCTACGACTTCATCGACGAAAACAAAAAAGAGGCGCTCTACTGGCGCGACGTAGGCACGCTCGAGGCCTACTACGAAGCCAATATGGACATCGTTTCGGTTTCACCCATCTTCAACCTCTACGACCACGACTGGCCGATCCGCACTCACCAGCGACAATACCCGCCCGCAAAATTTGTTTTCGCGGAAAAGGATCGCATGGGCACCGCCCTCGATTCCATCGTGTCGAACGGCTGCATCGTCTCGGGCGGCACAGTCAGAAATTCCGTCCTCTCACCCGACGTCCGCGTGAACTCTTATTCCGAAGTCGACTCCTCCATCCTGTTCTCGCACGTCGCCGTTGGTCGCCATTGCCGCATCCGCCGCTGCATCATAGACCGCAACGTCCACCTCCCCGAAGGCACCACCATCGGTTACGACACGGAAGCCGACCGCTCCCGCTACTTCGTCACCGATAGCGGCATCACCGTCGTCACCCGCGACTATTCCCTCTTCGAGAACCCCGTAACCGTCGACTACTTCACCAGCGAGTAAGTAGAAAGCGCACCTCTCACCTTCGCCGAAACATTCCACATACTTGAAGTGCGTGCGCTGACGTGGAAGAGCGGCGCTTCAGCGCCGCGTAAACACATCAACTTCATCAGGGCTTAGCCCTGGGATTTTGCCTTGTGTTCCTCTCTTTGTCCGTACTAACATCTCTCTTCGTCCGCTGGGAGTCTGACCCATGTCCACCCGGCCATTGCTTCCCCTCCTGTTTACGCTGCTTCTGATCTCTTTCGGTTTCTCGCAATCCCCGCTCAAAACCGCTCCTCTTCCCTACGATCCTCTCGAACTCGCCAGCGGCCCCACCACCGTTCCCGACACGCCGCAGAAGCGCGAACTCCTTCTCAACCTGCTCGAACATGCCCGCCAGAACAATGGCATGCACACGCCGGGCACGCCGCCGTTTGCCATGAAAGTTTCCTTCAACTCTACCGGCACATCGCGCTACACGGGTTTCGGAGAACTAGAAGAGACCTGGATGTCCGGCAATGCCTTTCGCTGGTCAGCCCGCTTGGGAGATTACTCGCAGCTTCGGATTTTTTACGATGGCGCCGCATACGACGACAAACCCCGCGGCCCGATTCCGCTTCGCATTCAGATGGTGCGCCAGTCAGTCTTCTGGCCCGTTACCGGCAGGTTCGCCCCCGCGCTCATCCGCATGGCAACTGCCAGCTGGCAAGGCACCGAACTGGCCTGCATGCTCATCTCCAGCGGCATGAATGACACCACTCCCTCGCCCGGACGTCGCTGGGAAGAAACCGAATACTGCATTGACCCCAAAACCGGCCTCCTTCGCACTTACTCCGAAGCTCCCGGCATCTACACCGTTTACGATTATTCCGAAACTTTTCAGTTTCATGGCCGCACTCTCGCCCGGCAAATCTCCATTGTGGAAGACGGAGCGACCGTTCTCCAAATCCATCTCGAAAGCCTCACCGACGCCGCCAATTCGGACCCCGACCAGTTCGTGCCCACCAGGAAAATGCTCTCGAACGGCCCCGGGGACATTCTGGTGGGCCCGTTTCGCTTCCCGCAATCCATCCTCGCGCCTCCCGGCCACACCGGTATGATCCAGCCCGTGATCGTTCACGCCGTGCTCGACAAAAAAGGTCACGTAGTCGAAGCCGAAGCCTTGCAACACTCCGACTCCGCCCTGACCGAGGCCGCGCTCGCCATTGTTGAACGCTCCAACTACCGGCGACCAGACCAGGCGCGTCCAGTGCAGCGCGAAGCGTTCATCAATGTGCAGTTCGTACCTCCGCAATAGTCGGGTTATTTCAGCGCGCTGCTACAATGCCCTGTTTCGAATAACTTGCGGATCTGCCCCTGTGCCCGCGAACTTACGGGATCACATCCGCGTACTGACTTGCAGGGCTTGGGGTGCCTCTCTCTCTTCATCGCCCCAGACCGCGCAGAGTTCGGGACCAGAATTTGGGATCAGAAGCGCGGAGCATGAGTTGGCTTCGTACGAGGTTATCGCTTTAGGCGTATACCGCAGCGGTTGCGTTCAGGTTTGCTTCGTATCAGGGTATGCCTCAGGCATACCGCAAGCGGCTGCATTATGATTTGCGCCTTTAGGCGCTGGATTTATCGACAAACTAGCTTTCCGGGGAGCTTCGTTTGGAAGACGTCCAGGTAGTTGCGATGCTGGTCCGCCGCTGTGTCGCCGGCGACGCCGCCGCCTGGGAAGAAATCGTCCAATCCTACAACCGCCGTATCTACAACATTTGCTACCGCTTCGCCGGATCCGCCAACGATGCCGAAGACCTCACCCAGGAAGTCTTCATCAGAATGTACCGCACGCTCTCAACCTACGACCACACCAAAGGCGGGTTCGTCACCTGGGTCACCACCATCACCCGCAACCTGCTGGTCGATCATTTCCGCAAGACTAAGCAGGACCGCATTACCGACTCGCTCGATGCCGTGCCGTCCGCGCATGAAGACGCCCAACCCCTGAGCGAGCAAATTCAGGACCAATCCCCGCCCCCCGACCAGCGTGTACGCAACCGGGAGCTTTCGGAAACCATTCATGCCGCCCTCGCCAAGCTCTCGCCGGAGCTCCGCGAAGCCGTGATTCTAAGGGACTTACAGGATTTTGATTATCGTGAAATCGCAACCGTTTTGAAGGTTCCGGAGGGTACTGTGAAAAGTCGAATAAATCGTGGGCGGGCGGAACTTGCGCGCCTTCTACAACGTACCTATAGGCAGGTGATGTGATGCCAGATCACACCAGCAACGACCAACACAATAACGGAATGCAGTGTCACGAGTTTGACGGCTTGCTCTCGGACGCCCTCGATGGCGTTCTGACTGGCCTGCAACTCGACCGCTTCCAGGCTCACGCGCGGACTTGTTCCGCCTGTGGGCCGCTGCTCGCCGAAGTCGAGGCGGGCCGCAACTGGCTGAAAGATCTCACGGAGGTGGAGCCTCCAGTCAGTCTGGTCACCGGTATCCTGGCATCCACAACGGGCGTTGACACCCAACGCCTGCGGGGGAACGTGTCCGCGGCACAGCCACGCATCAATTGGCTGGAGCACGCGCGAGCCTGGCTCTCCGGGGCTATGCAGCCCGTGTGGGGCACGGTCCGGCAGCCTAGATTTGCCATGTCGTTCGGCATGGCATTCTTCGCGTTGTCGGTGGCTTTGAGCGTAGTCGGCGTAAAACCCGCCGACCTGCGCGAGGTCAGCTTGCGTCCGGCGGCGATTCGGCACACTTACTACAACACGCAAGCCCGCGTGGTCCGCTACTACGACAATATCCGTCTCGTCTATGAGGTTCAGGCTGCGGTGCGCGGAATCAAGCGTAACCTCGCTCCTGCCGAACCTCGCTCGAATGAAGCCGCGCCGGAAAAGAAAGACCACAAGAACGACACAACACAACAGCCCGAGCAGAAACAGGAGCGCAACTATACCCAGACCGAGAACCATCTCGTTCTGGCCCGCGCTCCTCTGGGTCCATCTGTAAACGATCTGCCTGTAGTGTCGGTGACCACTTACAGGAGGTTCGTATGAACTGCGCCACGCACCCTGATATTGCCGCAGTTGCGTTTTGCCGCACTTGCGGCAAGCCGCTCTGTGCCAACTGCACCCGCGATGTCCGCGGAGTCGTCTACTGTGAGCCCTGCCTCGCAGCTCGTCTGGAAGGCACTGCACCGCCGGCTGCGGCGTTCGTGCCTCCGCAAGCCGTTTACCCAGCGGCCGGAGCGCCCGCCAGGCCTGCGCACAGCTCCGGTCCCAATCCCACCGTCGCCGGCATCCTCGCTGGATTTTTTCCTTTCGGCGTCGGCGCCGTCTACTGCTCGCAATACGCCAAGGGACTCGCCCACCTGCTCATTTTCGGATTGCTGATCTTCGCCTCCGATCACGCCGGCAGTTGGGATGCCCTTTTCGGCATTGCCATCGCATTCTTCTACGTCTACCAGATCATCGACGCTGTGCGCACTGCCCGCGCTCTGCAGGAGGGAGAACCTGCTCCTGATCCCTTCGGCCTCGCACAAGCTTTCAGCATGGGAGAAAAAACTGAGACAAAAAATATTCCCTTCGTCGCGATCTTCCTGATCGGACTTGGCGTGCTCTTCCTTCTACACACCATGGATATCTGGGAGTTCGGCATGGATCGCTTGTGGCCGCTCATCCTGATCGCTGTTGGGGGATGGATGTTCGCCAGGCAATGGGGATTGGTCGGAGTTCATCCCGCCGGCTGCACTTGCGAACGCTGCCGCCTGCGCAAATTGGTGGGGATGAATTGCACCTGCGATCGCTGCCGCCTGCGCAGAATCACGGGCCCCGCCGTGCTGGTAACCCTCGGAATATTGTTCTTGCTCCAGAGCCTTCATGTCGCCAACTTCGACCGTACCTGGCCCGCCATCCTTCTCGTGATTGGCGTGGTGAAGCTGCTGCAGAGCAGCGCTTCGTCGGTCGGCCACGTCAGTCGGCTGTCGCCAGCTCAACCTGCTGCCGCCCCGCCGCCTCCGAACCCGCCTCCTGCTACTCCAGACACAACCCCTTCTTCCGGGGAGGTGCGCAATGTCTAGCCCTGTGTCCTATTCCGTTCAACCGCCGGTTCCTCCACCGCCTCCGCCCCGCCGTCACCGCCGCTCCTTTGCCGGACCGCTGGTGCTGATCATCCTCGGCATCGTTTTCCTGCTGGGCAACCTGCGCATGCTTTCCTGGGCGCGGCTGGCCACTCTCTTTGCCCATTACTGGCCCGCGCTGCTGATCTTCTGGGGCATAGTCAAACTTGTTGAATATCAGCAAGCCCAGCGTGACGGAATTCCTGTTCGCGGCATCGGCGGCGGCGGAATTTTTCTCGTGATCGTCATCGTCTTCTTCGGACTCATCGCGACCCATGTGGCCCGCTTCCACTGGGATGAAATCCGCGACAACATGAACATCGACGACGGCGATCTGAATAACATGTTCGGCGAAACTTACAACTTCGATGACCACCTCGAACAGGACGTTCCGCCCGCCGTCACCAGTCTGCGCGTCAACAACGAACACGGTGCCGTCCGGGTCAGCACGGCCAACGACAACAAGATCACGGTGATCGTGCGCAAGCGCGTCGGCGCAGAAAACCAAAGCGACGCCGACAAATACAACAAGCAAACCTCCCCAACCATTACTCTTGCCGGCAATGTGATGATCCTCGACGCCAGAACTCAAGCTGCCGGCGACCATCCCGTGCAAACCGATCTGGATGTCTCAATTCCCCGCAAAATGGAATTGCACGCCACGTCGCGCCGGGGAGATGTCTCCGTCACCGGACGCGACGGAGAAGTGGAAATCAATAACCAGCACGGCTCGGTCTCCGTGGAAGATGTGAACGGAAACGTTCGCCTGAATCTCGAAAAGAGTTCCGCCAAAATCGAGCAGATCAACGGCGACGTCCACATCGATGGCCGGCTGAACGAAGTCTCGGTTACTGACGCCAAGGGTGCGGTTCAGCTCGACGGCGAATTTGAAGAGAGCGTGAAGCTTGCCCGCATCAGCAAAAATGTGATCTTCAAGTCCTCTCGCACCGATTTGGAATTCTCTCGCCTCGATGGCGAGCTCGATCTCGACTCCGACGATCTCCATGCCGAGCAAATCACCGGTCCGGTGCGTCTGACCACTCGCTCGAAACAAATCCATCTGGAAGATGTCTCCGGCGATCTCCGGGTAGAGGACGCTAACGGCGGCGTCGAAGTCTCCATGCGCTCGCTCGGCAACGTGCAGATCGACGACCGCAACGGCGATATCCACTTAAGCGTGCCCGATAAAGCGGGATTCCACCTCGACGCCCGCACCCGCGACGGCGAAATTCAGTCGGACTTTCCCGAGTTGAAAATTGATAGCAACGACCATGAGGCGAAAGCCAGTGGCAGTGTGGGCAACGGCGCTTCCCACATCGTGATCAACAACGAGCACGACGGCATCGAAATTCGCCGGTCTACAAAAGCCTCTGCCGCCGCGCCCGCAGTTCCGGCAACCCCGTCAAAACCCGGCAGATCGCTCCCGCCGCCAAAAGCAAAAGTCGAACCGACAGAAAACTAACCGGACAAGCAAGCGGGTGGAGCGCCGGACAGGCGGAGCCGCCCTCCCACGCCTGTATGGAAGCCAGCTGCTTGGGTGGGCTTTAGCCCCGCGTGGTGGAGGAGGCCTTCCAGGCCTGCACTGAAGACAGCTGCTTGGTGTGGGCTTTAGCCCCTGAGGACCGCACGCTCAAGACCGACGCATCCGCTCCAAGTCGGGAAGTGTTGCCGCCATAGTCTCGCCTTTTGCCTAGCGCACTGCTGGCTGTTGCCGTAAGTTATTTCCAGTCGACAAAAAATGGCTGGCGACTGAATCGAGCTTCAGCCCCTGGGATCCTATGACCATCCCCTACCGCGGAGCATCCCGCGATGGCACCTATTTCATCACCGCTTCCTCTTTCGAGAAACAATCCATCCTGCAGTCAGGCCGCATGGCAAACCTGTTCGTCGAAGTTCTCCTCCACTATCGCGACCAGGGGAGGTACAGCTTGTATCAATATGTGGTCATGCCAAATCACTTTCACCTCCTCATCACGCCGCTTGCTCCCGTGACTCTTGGAAAGGCCGTGCAGTTCATCAAGGGAAGTTCCTCCTACCGCGCAAAAAAGCAATTGGCGTTCAACGGAGAAATCTGGCAGACCAGTTTCTATGATCACCGAGTAAGGGATTCAAATGAATATGCTCGCCTACGACACTACATTCATATGAACCCAGTGCGTAAAGGCCTTGCAACTTTGCCGGAAGAATTTCCATTCGGTTCGGTGCGTGCCGCGCTGGATGAGACTCCTCCGCGGCTGAAGCCCGCTGCCTAGCCGGACCTATGACGCAGGGCTGGAAGCCCATGCTCCACCTTTCGTGCCTCCCCACTCTTTGCCTTCCGTCCCACCATCTGCGAAACTGACCCTGTCCCTACAAAGCCACTGAGAACCGAGAACTGAGAACTGAGAACTTCCCGATGGGCCGCATCCACGTACTTTCCGAGCAGGTTGCTAACAAAATCGCTGCCGGCGAAGTAGTGGAACGGCCTGCCTCGGTGGTAAAAGAACTGCTCGAAAACGCACTCGACGCCGGTGCATCCCGCATCAAGATCACCATCGAAGCCGGCGGCAAAAAGCTCATCCAGATCACAGACAACGGATGCGGCATGGTGCGTGACGATGCCATGCTGGCCTTCGAGCGGCATGCCACCTCCAAGCTGAAAAACGCGGAAGACTTGCTGAGTGTGACTACGCTCGGATTTCGCGGCGAGGCGCTGCCCTCCATCGCCTCCGTCTCACGTCTCCGGCTCGAAACGCGCGGCGCCGAATCCGCGTCCGGAACCATCGTCGAGATCAATGGCGGCAGGATGGCTCGTGTCGAAGAAGCTGGCCTTCCCGAAGGTACGTCCATCACCGTGCGTGATCTCTTCTTCAACACGCCGGCGCGGAAAAAGTTTTTGAAAGCCGAGTCCACCGAACTCTCGCGCATCGCCTCCCTGGTCACTCATTACGCCCTGGCCCATCCGGAAAAGCATTTTGAATTGCACACTGCTACCAACTCCATGCTGGTCGCGCCCCCAGTCGCGGGATACAGCGAACGCGTCTATCAGGTCTTCGGCAAAGAAACTCTTCATCAGTTAATTCCCGTAGCCGCCGTGCAGCCGCTCGCACACATTGGCTTGCCGCAGCCCCCGCCGTGGCGTCGCAAAGAAACTGACAGTAAAGAGAACGAAAATAATAATAACGAAGATGAGACCACAGTCACCGATCCCGGCGAGATGCGCCTCCACGGCTTTGTCTCCAAGCCCGAAATCCAGAAACTGAATCGCAATTCTATCTTTATCTTCGTCAACGGCCGTCTGATTCGCGACCGCCTCATCCAGCACGGATTAACCGAGGCCTACCGCAACATCATTCCCCCAACGGTCTACCCCGTGGTTCTGCTATTCCTGGAAATGCCGGCGGGCGAAGTCGACGTCAACGTTCATCCCTCGAAAACCGAAGTCCGCTTCCGCCAATCCTCCGTGATGCACGACTTCGTGCGCGACAGCGTGCGCGCTGCCCTGATGAAGGCTCGTCCCGCCCCGCAGTTCACCACAGAAATTCATGCCCACGCCACCGCCAGTTCCGGCTTGACCCCGGGAGCCCGGGAGTGGGAACCGCCCTCAGATCTCGCCGCCACATCAGGTGCGCCGGCTCGCGCGTCCTATGAAGCAGTGGGCGGATTCGCTCTGCAAGCGCCGCAGCCGCCGCCAATTTCCGCTCGCTTCCAGTTCGAAGGCGGAATCGCTGTCGAAGCCAACGCCGCAATTCCCGTAGCCCGCGGACTTCAAGAGAATGGCCTCGAACAAACCTGGCCTGTTCCAGACAACGGCTGCGCTCCGGCGCTCGAGGTACACGACGAAGAGCCCACACTGGCCGCGCTCTCCACCCTCCGTCCCCTGGGACAAATCCGCAATTCATTCATCCTCGCGGTCAACGAAGACGGCCTATGGATCGTGGATCAGCACGTCGCCCACGAGCGCGTGCTCTTCGAACGGATCCTCAGGCAGCGCTCAGTACAGAAAGTGGAAAGCCAGCGCCTGCTCATGCCGATCGTCCTCGAACTCTCTCCCGCGCAGCAGGCAGTATTTGCCGAAATCGCCGAAGAACTCCAGCACAACGGCTTCGAAGCTGAGCCCTTCGGCGCCCGCAGTGTGGCCGTAAAAGTTGCCCCTGCCGGCGTGGACGCCGCCGCCGTCGAGCACATGCTCCACGAATTGCTCGACCAGATCTCGCGCGAAGAGCAATCGCTGAACCTGGAAAAAATCCGCGGCCGCATCGCCGCATCCATCGCCTGCCATGCCGCCATCAAGGTCAACATGCCGCTCGAGCAAAATAAAATGGAGTGGCTCCTCGCCGAACTCGCAAAAACTGACCACCCCATGTCCTGCCCCCACGGCAGACCGGTCGTCCTGCGGTATTCTGTAAAAGACATTCAGAAGGCGTTTAAGAGAATCTAGCACTCAGCACTCAGCAGTCAGCACTCAGCAGTCAGCCCGTCAGGGCCGTCGCCGAAACGACAAAAGATTGCTGGCTGAATGCTGAGTGCTGAATGCTAAGTGCTGATTTCTGATTTCGATGACCGACCAGGACCTCCAGCAACTCCGCCGCGAGAAATGGTGCCTCGATGGCAAGCCCATCCGGACCATCGAAGAAGCGCGCGCCTTTGTCGAGGCCGTCGGCTTTTGCCTGATGTACCCCGTCCGTCCTACCATACCGGTGCCCACATTCATCGGCGCTTTCGTCGGCTCCGACGATCGTCTTCCCACCTGGCAGCATGCTTATTCCGACCCGCGCGCGCTGGCCGCAACCGAACTCATGGTCCGATTACTGCGCGAGCGCTCCGCCTATGAAGCGAATGTGTTCGACGAGAACAATGCATTCCTCGTCGCTGCCTCGGCGTTTCCATACTTCTATGCGCTGGTCGGGGAGCGCAATCCCAAGCTCGCGCCCCGCCAGGGACCGCGTTCTCCCTACTCGCCGCTGGCCTGCGATGCCTTTGAACTGATCCGGCGCGATGGTCCCATCTCAAAACCAAAGCTGCAGGAAGCCCTCGGCGGCGCCCTGTCGCTGCCCGCGCTCGACAAAGCTTTGGGCGAGTTGCTGGCGAAGCTTCGCATCACGCGCGTCGACTACAAGCCCGGCGAAGGCTCCTTCTGGGATGTCCTCTACCGCTGGTCGCCCGATGCCGTCCGCGAAGGCGTGGGAGTGTCAGTGCAACAAGCCGTCTCGGCGCTGCTCTCAAAATATCTGGACTGCGTAGTGGCCGCCGAGCCGACCGAACTGGAAATTTTCTTCGGAAACTTCGTCGCTCGCTCGCGCGTGAAAGAAGCCGTAAACGCCCTGCTGGCAGCCCGCGAGCTAAGCTTCGTCCACGTCAGTGGAAGGTCCATGCTGCAGATCACTCCCGCGAAAGAAAGGGCAGTCGCTTCGGCCAAGCTGCACCGCGCAACCGGGCGCCAATGACTCCAGGCGCAAGTCATCGCAACGAGGCGAAAGCCGAAGCGCTTTCGCCCCGCCCTATTTAACCTTCCCCTTACCGCTACAGTGACCGCAGAAAGTTCAAGAGATCCTGCTTATCCTGCTCGGAAAGGTTCTTGTAGTCAGTGATGACGGCGTTCGCCTCAGAATTCGGATAATGGCCGCTCCCGGCGCTGGCGTGCCACGCAATCGTTTTCACCAGGTCCGAAGTTCTGCCATCGTGGAGAAAATAAATCCGCTGGCCCAGCCCCCACAACGGCGCCGTCCGGAATTCGTCCCCGCCGGCCGCGCCCTGGTCTACATTGTCAGCGAGCCCCGTTCCCATGTGGTGAATCAGGGGATCGGAAAACAGGTTCGCCTGAACATAGCTGAGTGCGGCCACGCTTGACGCACCGGCAGTGAACGAAGGCGTGTGGCATAGAGCGCAACCGACTCTGGCAAACACTTGCCGTCCATGAACCGTCGAGCTCGTAGCAGCCGCTGGTTGTGGCTGATCCAGAAACCGCATGAAGGTGGTAAAGCGCACAATGTCACTGGGAAGCGCGGTTCCGTCCAGACCGAAATTGGTGCTGTCTTCCGGAGTCCCGTTGCACTGGCAACCCGCAGTGCCGTCGCGTTCGTTCGGAAAAATTTCGTTGGTTACCCCGATTTCCACGTTGTAGGCCTCGCCGGAAAACATTTCCAGCGACTTATTTTGCGCCTTCCACCCGAATCGGGTGACCGTCCCGTCATTGCCCCTGGTGTTGGCACGTCCGGCAATTCCCATGGCTTGCTTGGCAGCGCGGTTGGAATTCACCTTGCTAAGGATCGCAGAGTCGGGAATCGATTCGATCAGTCCACCGCCAAATACCGGCGTGGGGATGCGGTAGATCAGGTTTCCACTATCCGCCGCCTGTTGAAAGTTTGGCTGAGTCAGCTTGCAGCCTTGAGCATCACCGCGGCCCGTGATCGTGAATAAATTATGAACACCGCCGTCCGGCTGACGCAGGTCGGAAGTATACGGAAAGCGGGCCTCGCGCACCGGACCATCGGAGCGGATAAAAAAAGGTATCTGGTTCGTAGCCCCCTGGTCCGTGGCGGCCGCGACCTGAGGATTGACCGCCGGACTCGATCCGCCGGTCGAGGGCGCCGCGTGGCATTGCCCGCAAGATTCGCCGTTGAATCTGGGACCGAGGCCATTGCCGGTGTTGGGCACCGAGCCCGTGACTGAGTCTATCTGCTGGAAGTTCATCAGTCCGGCGGAGTAGAAAGATTGTTGCACAGGTGTCAGCCCGGTGATGGCCGCTCCCGCGGCAGCCGGGCCGCCACGCACGCCAGGATCTTTGGCGACTTGCCCCGCGCCCGAAGCCGACATCTTGCATCGTTTGGCAGGCTGGGTCTTCTTTGCTCCCCGGGTTCGTCGCGCTGCTTCTGGAGAACTCCATGTTCTGTCGATTGGAAACACGTCCTTCCGTGAGCACTTGCAAGCGCTCCAATTCGAAGTGTTGCGCGGCGGAGTCATTCTCCTTGGCCTGCTCGAAGCGCGACAGGTGTCTGAAGGTACAGTGGGGAAACCGCAAGGCTTAAACCCGCTCGTGTCCGGACGGACAAGGGTTCAACACCGGAATACTGCCATTACCAAATGGATAGAAGCTGGAAGAAACTGCCCAGAGGATGCCGAAGTCCCGATCAATTCTTGAGCAGGTAGCGATCGCAGACTTTATTCGCCGCTTCCCAAACCCGCTCGAACTCACCCCAATGGTAGACGATGAGCCGCCGGGCTAACGCATAAATGACTTCGTCGGACGCCTGATCGATTTGTGCTATCACAGACACGACTAACACCTCTATACCCGCAAGCCTTCAGACCGCAATCTCCGGTTCAAAGTTCCGGTTCACGAGCAACTGATATTCATTTTCGGGCCAGTCCGAAGCAAGGAGCGTGTGATAGAAAATCACCCGCGTGGGAGCTGACCTCGATTCATCGGCCCACACTTCCTCAATCCGCAAGCTCCTCTTCGCAGGTGGCCGCGGATTGCGCCACACGATCTCCAACATGACGACCCTCCTTCACTGTCCGGGCTTGCAACCGGACTGCCGCATTACAGGGGGCAGGTTCGCCCCTCTGTGCTCTGCGTCACCGCCTCTGTTTCCAGGCATTGCAAAGCGGGTAAACTCTTATGAATCGCCTTCCTATGTATGTCGTATTTGACGCGGCATTCTGGAATAAGGAGTCGCTGCAAGTGTCATATGTTTGTTAAGGGATTGTCTACCGCGCATGACAAAGATGACAAAGAGCGAACGCGGAAAGCGGGTCTTGCAATTTGATTGTCATTCCGAACAAGCGTTTTTGCGCCGTGAGGAATCTGAGCGAGCCGCGCGAAGCGTCGCGTTCTTTGCGACGCAATAATCGCGCGTTTGGCTCGCTTCTCTACCCAACTGCACACCCGGCTGCGCATGCCTCCGTGTACAATCGTCTACTTGCTCGATCGCCTACTGGATAATGACCGACCACACCTCCAACCCCCACTTTCCACGCAAATTGATCATCGCGATCGACGGCCCGGCGGGCGCCGGTAAGAGCACCATCGCCTCGAGGCTCGCCCGCAAACTCGGCTACGTCAACCTGGAGAGCGGCGCCATGTACCGCGCGCTGGCACTGAAAGCCATCGACAAAGACGCATCATTCGACGACGAGGCCGTGCTGCTGAAACTGGCGCAGGAATCGCGCATCCGCCTCGAGCCCACGATGGGTGGAAACCGCACGCTCCTCGATGGCCAGGACGTTTCCTCGCGCATTCGCGAGCGCGACGTCACCGAAGCAGCATCTCGCGTGTCGGTGCACCCGGAAGTGCGAGCGTGGATGGTCGCCCGTCAGCGCGAGATGGGCTCCGGCGGCGGCGTCGTGATGGAAGGCCGCGACATCGGGACCAAGGTTTTCCCCGACGCCGACCTGAAAATCTTCCTCGACGCCGACCCCGTTGTCCGCGAGCAGCGCCGGATGGAGCAGCAAAAGATCAAAGGCGAAGTCGACGCTAACGCAGCCGCCGACCTCCGCGAACGCGACCGCCGCGACCGCACCCGCGCCGCCTCCCCCCTGGAAGCCGCCACCGACGCAGTAGTAATCGATTCGACCAGGATGAATGAAGATCAAGTGCTGGCGCAGGTAGAAGAACTGGCGCGCCAGAAGCTGAAGTCGAATTAAAGGCGGGTGCCCCACTTCTATTAGTTAAAGGCGGGTGCCCCACTTCTCGCTGCCTTTGCGAGAAGTGGGATGTTTTCTGTCATCCTGAGCGAGGATTCTACTTCGCGAAGCAAAACAAAACGTGGAAGAGTGCCGCTTCAGCGCCGCGTAAAGCGCCACAATAAATGCGGGCTTCAGCCCCGCGACGAGATCGTAGTCTTGTGCGTTCCTGTCATCCTGAGCGAGGATTTTGCTTTGCGAATAGCACAGCAAAACCGCAATCGAAAGCCTGCCCTGAGCGCAGCCGAAGGGGACCCCTTACCCGCCTGCACCCGCACGAACTCCGCAAGGAATTCTCACTACCGCTCCAAACTTTTCTTCACCGCAATCCCCAGCTCCCTCAACTGCGCTTCCCCCACCGGCGTCGGCGCGTCCACCATCAAATCCACCGCCCGCGCCGTCTTCGGAAACGGAATCACTTCCCGCAAACTCTCCGCCCCGGCGAGAATCATCACAATGCGGTCCAGCCCCAGCGCAATCCCTCCATGCGGAGGCGTGCCATACTCCAGCGCTTCCAGAAAAAATCCAAACCGCGCCCTCGCTTCTTCTTCTGTCATGCCCAAAGCTCGAAAAATCCTGCTCTGCACATCCTGCCGATGAATACGAATTGACCCCGACCCCAGCTCCGTCCCATTCAGCACCACGTCATAAGCCAGCGCCCGCACCGCGCTCAGCGGCGACAGCGGATCGTTCAACGCCTCAACCCCGGACTCGAGCTTCGCCATATCCTCTTCATGAGGCGACGTAAACGGATGATGCGCCGCGTTCCACCGCTTCTCGCCCTCATCCCACTCGAACATCGGAAAATTCGTGACCCACAAAAACCGGAAGTCTTTGGCCGCATCGCCGCTCTTCTTGAAAATCCCATGTCGCTCCGCGTACTTCTGCCCCAGCGCCAGCCGCAACAATCCCGCCGAAGCGTAGATCGCCAATTCCTGCGGCGTCACCTTGCGATGCTCGGAAACCGGCGTCTGTGGCCCACTCTGCCCCGAGCCAACCTGAGATGACCCCGCCACCAGCACAATCAGATCTCCATCCTCCATGCCACTGTTCTTCGCAATCGCCGCTGCCGCCTCAGGAAACCGGTTACTAATACGCTTGAAATCCTCAAACACTCGCGCCCCGCCCTTCGCGTGAAACATCGGCTTGATGTCATCGCGCTCCTTGCGTGAAAGCTCGCCCACCTTCGGCGTGCGGATCGCAATCACCGGCAGATTCGCATTGATCGCCAGGTCCTGCAAATTTTCCGCGGCGAAACTCTCCCGCACATCCGTGAATGCAGGCAGCCGCAAGTCAGGCTTGTCGATCCCATACGTCCGGATCGCCTCATCGTAATCCATGCGCGGAAACGGAGTCTTGATCTCGTAGCCCGCCGCCGCAAAAGCCGCCGTCAGAAATCCCTCCACCACCTCCCACACCCGCTCCGGCTGCGGATAAGTCATTTCCAAATCAATCTGCGTGAACTCCGGCTGCCGGTCCGCCCGCAAATCCTCATCGCGGAAACACCGCACAATCTGAAAATATTTATCGAACCCGGAAATCATCAGAATCTGCTTGAACAACTGCGGAGACTGCGGCAGCGCATAAAATGTCCCCGGCTGCACCCGGCTCGGCACCAGATAATCTCTTGCGCCCTCCGGCGTCGACCTTGTCATGAACGGCGTTTCAATCTCAAAAAATCCCTGTTCCGATAAATAATCCCGAATCGCCTTCGCCACCTTGTGCCGCAGTTCAAGGTTGAATTGCATCACCTCACGGCGCAAATCGATGTAGCGATATTTCAGCCGCGTCTCTTCATTCGTCAGTGCCGTATCCGAAGGCAGAAATGGCGGCAACTTCGACTCATTCAGAATCCGCAACTCCTCCGCCACCAGCTCCACTTCCCCGGTCGGCATATTCGGATTCAAAGTATTCGCATCACGCAGCTTCACCGTGCCAATCACAGCGATGACGTACTCATTTCGCAGCGCCGCGGATTTTTCATGAATCGCCGCGTTCCGCTCCGCATTGATAACCACCTGCGTCACTCCGGACCGGTCACGCAGATCAACGAACAGCAGATTGCCATGATCGCGCCGGCGGTTCACCCACCCCATCAGCACGGCTTTTTTGCCTGCGTCAGCAGCCCGCAGAGCCCCGCACATATCCGTCCGTCGTAGATCGCCTAAAAAATCGAGCAAGTTGTGTCCTTACACGTAGGAATGAGCTGAAAGCTGAATCCAGAATTATAAATGGCCGCATCGCGCGGGGTGACCACCAGGTGTGTTTGTGAAAGAAATCTCGCGGCAGAAGACTTTCTGGAGGGCCGTATTTCGCGGTTCCGACCGATGTTGTCCCGGAACATAACCCCATGCTAAGCTCCCACGCGATGATTTTCCGCCTGAGAGTTCCGCATCCCCCACTCTCTTATTTTGTGGAGAACCTTTGGTTCTACCAGGACCTGGAGGTCAACTACACCAAGGAGAAACTCCTGCCCGATGCGGCCGTGGAATTGATCATCGATCTGAGCCAGGGACCCAAAAAACTCTACGACCGGCGGGACACTCTCCGCTACACCGGCTACAACCGTTGCTGGATCAGCGGCATGCAGAGCAGCTACATCGTCATTGGCACCGAAAAAGGTTCGTCCATGATGGGCGCGCACTTCCGCACGGGCGGCGCAGCGCCGTTCTTCGGTTTCCCTATCTCAGAACTGACAGCGAATGTGGTGGAACTGGATTTGATTTGGAAACGCGAAATCCTCTTCCTGCGCGAGCAGTTGATCGAGCACGACACAATTGACGCCAAGTTCGATCGGCTGGAAGCGTATCTCATCGCCAAAGCGCACTCCCGCCTGGAGCCGGACAAAACCATTTCAGCCGCGCTCGCAACCCTGCACTCCTGGCCTGTGATCCCTCTGCGCGAGCTTGCCTCTCGTCTCGGCGTCAGCCATAAGCAGATGATTGCACGCTTCGATTGCCGCGTCGGGCTCACTCCCAAACTGACTTCGCGGATTCTCCGCTTCCGCAAGTCCCTCGCCGCCGCCCACCGCGTCCCAACCCCGGACTGGTCCGACCTCGCCGCCGCTTGCGGCTATTACGACCAAGCCCACTTTATTCATGAATTCCAGCAATTCGCCGGTATGACTCCCGCCGAGTACCACCGCAACCGCACCGAATATCCTCACTACATTCCTGTCGACTAAAGCGCTGTGGGAAATTTCTTACAATACATCCCCCGCACCCGTGGTTCATCCTGTCGCAGGTTCTAACTTCCTAAGGAGAACGCTTCCATGCCACACATCAACTGGCTGGCTGTCCTGGCCGCCGCCGTCTCCACTTTTGTACTCGGGGGACTCTGGTACTCCAAAGCTTTGTTTGGCCGTGCCTGGATGTCTGTCAACAACCTTACTGAAGCTGACTTGGCCAAAAGCAATATGAGCAAAATCTTTGGTTTGTCACTCATCTTCGCCGTGATTATGGCTGCGAATCTCGCCGCTTTCCTGGCTGAACCCAAGAGCACTGCGCTCTGGGGTGCAACCGCCGGTTTTCTGGCTGGTTTCGGCTGGGTGACGCTAGCCATCGCTACGATCGCCCTGTTTGAGCGGCGTTCCTGGAAATACATCCTGATCAATGGCGGTTACATGACCGTGTCGTTCGTACTCATGGGATTGATTATCGGAGCGTGGCGATAGGAAAGAGCGGGGCAACTGTGGACGGATGCTCTACGGGTTGCTCACTTTCCTTATTTCTTCGTCGCCTTCCCATCCATCACCGTCGACCACTTCGTTCCATCCTCCGACATATCAAACACAAAGTTGTACGAAGTCGCCGAAGTCATCTTCATGACGAATCGCCCCTTCATCGTCATGCCGCCCATCTTCTCGTCGTTCACCCAGGTCCACGTGTCGCCGTCGAGTGTGCCCCTGGAGTCGTCAAATTCGCCGAAGCTGTTGAACTCCCTGTACGTGTACGCTTTATCGTCAGCCGAATATCCCATCACCGACAATCCCACCCCGTTGCCCATCGAACTCTTGAAGTCCGAGTGGCACACCAGATAAAAGCCGCCCTCCATCCACTCACATTTTTCATACTCCGTCATGGATCCGCCCGGGCCCATCATTCCCGGTTTCATGCTCCCTTCCAGTGTCCAGGTACCCACAAATACGTCGAGTTTCTTCAGTTCCGGCGCCAGCTTAGGAATCTGCGTCTGCGCCATCGCCATCCCCGCCAAACCCAGCGCCGCTGCCAGAATCATTCCCGCTCGTCCCATGTGAGTGCCTCCCCTATGTCCTTCCGCTAAATCGCCCCGCAAATACTAGGCCAGCCCTATAGCCGAGTCAACGTTTTGATATTCGGCTATCGCCGACTCAGATCAGGCCAAACCCGCAAGCCAAAAGTCAATCGGCCTCTCTACCAGTCTCCCCAATGCACAGCCGTAGCCTGATGAAACTTCAGCTTCCAGCCATCTCCCTGCTTTACCCACACCGAACTGAAATGCTGATACCGCGGTGGAGGCCCCTGATCTTCCTCCGGCGCCTTGCGCACAATCGCATCGTAAGTAACGATCGCCGCTCCCTCGCCCGCCGCCACTACCTTAATGTCATAAGGCGTCAACTCCGTCAACCCGGAATCGCCAAGATCATCCACCGCCTCCTGCCCCTCCAACAGCTTTCCATCCACCCCCACCAGCGCAAAATCCTCGCTGACCGTCCGCTTGAAAAACGCCCCATCATCTTTCTTCTTGGCCTCGATCAAACTCTTCTCGCCGGCAATCAAACTCTGCTCCAGCGGACCAAGAGTCTTAGGCGGCGTGGGATCTTGCGCCACGCCAAAAACAACGCTCGCCTGAAAAAGCACCGCGCAAATAATCCAACCCAGCTTCATGGCTCCCCCGTAGGAAACTTTGTCATCCTGAGGCGGGCGCTCTTTGCCCGCCGAAGGACCTATGCAACCTGTCGCCATCGCCAATACCGCTCGCCTTCGAATCGAAGCTGAATCTTACTCGCACATCCCCGGCAACCCATCAATACTCTTCCGATTCTTCTCCGCCCGATACTCCTTCAACCCCTCCGCCCCGCGTTTCCTCGCCCACGCCTGCAACTGTGTCCGCTCCCCCTCATACTTGAAAAGAGGAACGCCGTATCCACACGAATCGACCACGCGAGTAACCTCGACCACAATAATCGACCGCGCATTTTCGCAAGCCCGAAAGTGATCTGCCAGAGAGGCAAACTCGGCCTCGTGCGCCTCAACCACCCGCCCGTGCCCGTACACTCGAAAAATATCCGGCGGCCCCTGGAAGGCGCAGAACATTAGAACAATTCGCCCATTCTCTTTCAGGTGAGCGATCGTTTCCACACCGCTTCCGTTGAAATCCAAATAAGCCACGGCCGTCGGCCCCAGAATGCGAAACGTGTCCAGCCCTTTTGGAGACACATTCACATGCCGGCTGGCATCGAGCGGCGCCGACGCGACAAAAAACACATGCTGCGCCTCAATGAACTTCCGCGCTGCCTCGTCGATCTCAGTTCGAACTTTGCCCATGCCCTACCCCGCAAGGAATTTCTACCCCGACACGTGATGAAACAGCCCTGTCATCCTGAGCGAGGAATTTGCTTTGCGACAGCAAAGCAAATCCGCAGTCGAAAGCCTGCCCTGAGCGAAGCCGAAGAGGACCCCATACCCGCCGGCGCATCACAAATCCCGCAGGGAATTTCTACCCCGACCCATGATGAAACCGCTCTGTCATCCTGAGCGAGGAATTTGCTTTGCGATAGCCAAGCGAATCCGCCGTCGAAGGACCCCCTACCTGCCGGCGCCATCACAAACCCCGCACGGAATTTCTGCCCCAACACGTGATGAAACAGCCCTGTCATCCTGAGCGAGGAATTTGCTTTGCGACAGCAAAGCAAATCCGCAGTCGAAGGACCCCATACCCTCCATAACGAACCCCGCAAGGAATCTCACCCTCCGCGTCCCTCTCATCCCCGAATCCTCCCCGCTAACTCCGCCCGCGGCACCGAAACCTGTTCCCCCGTCTCCAGATTCTTCAACGCAAAAGCATCCGCCTTCACTTCATTCTCGCCAACAATCAGAATATATTTCGTACCCGCCTTCGTCGCAGCCTCAAACGATTTCTTCAGCCGAAAATTCTCATCTCCCAAATCGACCACCAGATCATGACGCCGCAATTCCCGCGCCAGCCGCGCCGCTTCGCCGTTCATCCCCGCGCCCAGCGCAGCCACATACACATCCGGCTTCTTCAAAACGCTCTCAGCTGTTGCCGATTCCTGCAGCGACATCACCAGCCGGTCTTCGCCAATCGCAAACCCAATCCCCGGAGCCGCCGGCCCACCCAGCGCTTCCGACAATCCGTCATAGCGCCCGCCGCCCAGAATCGCGTTCTGCGCCCCCAGCGCCCCATGTGTAAATTCGAACGCTGTGCGCGTGTAGTAATCGAGCCCTCTTACTAGACGGTCATTTAATGAAAATGGCACCCCGACCTTAGTAAGAATTTCCTGAACCTCTTCAAAATGTTTCCGGCATCCCTCGTCCAGAAACTGGCTGATGCGCGGCAGCTTCTCAATGGTCGGCTGATCCTCCGGCACCTTGCAATCAAACACGCGTAGCGGGTTCGTCACTGCCCGCCGCTGGCAATCCACGCACATCTTTCCCACCACCGGCTCCAAAGCCTTGCGCAGCGCCTCATTAAACGCCGCCCGATCCTTCGGACACCCCACCGAATTCAGTTCCAGACTCCATCTCGTAATCCCCAACCGGTCCAGCAAACTCGCCAGCATCTCCAGTACTTCCGCATCCCGCGCTGGAGATTCGCTCCCCGCCGACGCCGGACCAATCACCTCTGCCCCAATCTGATAAAACTGCCGGTACCGCCCCTTCTGCGGCCGCTCCCGCCGAAACTGCGGACCAATGTAATAAAGCTTCTGCAGCCCCCGATCCCACATCTTGTGCTCGATGTAAGCCCGCACCACCCCCGCCGTATTCTCCGGACGCAAGGTAAGCGACTGTCCTCGATCGCTCGCCGCCCGCCCGCGATCCTCCCACGTGTACATCTCCTTCGCCACAATATCGGTCTCTTCACCCACGCCCCGCGCAAACAATTCCGTCGACTCGAAAATCGGCGTCCGAATTTCCTGGAAGTTGTAAGCGCGAAAAACATCCCGTACCGCCGACTCCACAAAATTCCACAGTCCTGTCTCCGGCGGCAGCAAATCCCGCGTCCCTCGCACCGCTTTTATCATTCAGTTTTCCTTGTCATCCTGAGCGAGGAATTTGCTTTGCGACAGCAAAGCAAATCCGCCGTCGAAGGACCCCTTGCAACTCAATGCCTCCTGCGGCCCCCACAAGGGAGTTCCCTCCGATCTCTCGCTACTCGCTAGCTACTCGGTACTACCGCTCCCGCAGGTACTCCTCCACATACCCCAAATAATTCCGGGCATACCGCATGATCGATTCCTGATCCTTCTCCTCCAGCTTCCGCCGAAACTTCCCCGGAGACCCCATCCACAACGACCCCGCCGCCACCACCGTCCGCTCCGGAATGAGCGTCCCCGCCGCAATAATCGACCCTGCCCCAATCTTCGCGCCATTCAAAATAATCGATCCCATCCCAATCAAGCACTTGTCTTCAACGACACATCCATGCAAAGTCACCGAATGCCCCACCGTGACGTACTCGCCCAAAGTCACGCCGTACTGATTCTTCATCCCATGCAGCACGCTGCAATCCTGCACATTCGAATGCGCCCCAATCCGGATCGCGTACACATCCCCGCGCAGCACCGCATTCATCCACACCGACGCATGCTCGCCCAGCACCACATCCCCAATAATCTGCGCCGACTCATCCACGTAACACGTCGCCGGAATCACCGGCCTCATCCCTTTATACGATCGAATCATGATTTCTTATGACTCCCGAAGCACACCTCATCACAAAACCGCTGTCATCCTGAGGAGGGCGCTCTTTGCCCGACGAAGGACCTATGCAACCCGCCGCCATCATCACTACACCCAGCTGCTCGGCCGCCTTTCGCGGAGAACTCTGAACATAGCACGCCCGCGCGTCCCTCAGTAAAGCCCATTCCCACTCCGGTACTCGCCCCCAGAAAGAACTACCCCGTCACCGTCGAACCGCTCCCCCGGGTGTTACAAACAATCTGGTTTCCCAACCCGCCCGCTTCCGGTAACCCGCGCGGGATCCATTTCTCCGAGCACTCTGAAACACAGACGGGAAACCTATGCCGCGCGCGCTCCTTATTTTCTGCATCCTCTCAACACTTTCCTTCGCCCAGGACGCCGCCACCGGCGCCCTTCACGGCACCGTCCTCGATCCCAGCGGCAGCCGCATCCCCCAGACCTCTATCGTCGCCGTCAACTCCGCCACCGGTGCCCGTTACTCCGCCACCTCCGACGCTGAAAGCCGCTTCTCCCTCGACATCTCCCTCCCGGCGACTACTCCGCCCGCGCCGTCGCTCAAGGCATGTCGCCGCAAGTCAGTCAGACACTTCACATCGAAGTCGGCGCCGCCACCGAACTCGAGTTCCATCTCACCATCGCCGGCGCTCAGGAAAAAGTTACCGTCGCTCCTCAACTCGTCAACACCGATTCCACTGCAACTCGGCTACTCCTTCAACCTTTTCAACCACGACAATCAGCGCGTCACCATCACCACCAACGGCCTCACCGCCGAAGCCACAACCTTCACTCCATACACCACCTACGTCACGGAGTCCCCTACCCCGCCTACTACCAGCAGCCCCAGAATTTCCTGAAACCCAACGCCGCCTTCGCCCCCCTCCCACTCCCGCTAGGCCTGAAATTCATCTTCTGAAAGCCTCGTGGATTCTAAAAAGCCCGTGCGGATTCTGAAAAGCCCGTGTGGATTCTGAAAAGCTCGTGTGGATTCTAAAAGGCTCGTGTGGAGCGGGCACTCCTGCCCGCTGCCTTTGACCTTGATTCTTCCCTGCGGACCAACACGAAAAGGGATGCCCCATGTTTCGCATCCTGTGCGAAACATGGGATTCCACGGTCGCATCTCCCAATGGATTTCCCCTGCAGAAATGTGGAAGAGCGACGCTTGAGCGACGCGTGAAGCGTAAAAAATATTGTCATTCCGAACCGGGCGCCAGCCGGGTGATGAACCTGCTTTTCCGCTGGCGTGAGGACTGCCTCTTGTTCTGCTCGTGTGGGGACAGCCGCCTCGGTTGTCCAGCGGACCGAAGCTCCGTCCCTTCCGATCCCTCTTTCCCACCCCGCGCTCTGTCATGCTGAGCGAAACAGGATCGTCCAACGGACGATCCTGTGAAGTCGAAGCATCCCTACCACTACCCCATATGCGGCAAATCCTCCCCTCAATCCCGCATCCTACTGAATCATGCCAAAGCCCTCCCATTCCAAAGAAACCCAGCCCGAAGCCTTGAAAGGCTGGCAGCAAATCGCAACCTTCTTAGGCGAACCTGTGTCCGTAGTCCAGCGTTGGGCCTCGGAGGGAATGCCGCTCCGTCGCCAGGGACGCTTCGTCACCACCACCCCTGCTGAATTGAACGCATGGCTTGGGAAGGAATCCGGTAAACCGGTGCATGTCGTTACGGACAACACCGACCTCGCTGCTGAACTGAAGCGCGGTCTCGCGCTTGTCCGGCACGAAAAACCGAAAGTCCGAAAGAAACAATCAGCGCCGCCTGGCAAGTCGACGCCGCCACGCTGAGCAACCGTAACTATTCCTGCCATTCAAGCGCCGTGTCCCTGTGACAGCTGCACCGTCGGTAGTGCCGAGTTGTTCCAGCGGAATGTATTCCGCGGCCTCGAGCACCCGGTCCCGAACTTCCTCCGCCGTATCCACATGCGGATCGATAGGTGAAACCACTCCTACGAACACGCGCTGATCTGGTTTGAGATACTGGCGAATGATCTTCAACACCCGCACCCGATCCTTCTCTCCTGCCAGCGCCATGTAAAAGTTCCCCACACGCAATTCGAACCAGCTGGGCAACAGATCCGCGTAGTCCACATCCGCACTATGTCGGATTCCCTTATCCACCTCCTCCCGTCGCCTAGGCGCAACAATTTTTCCACTCCCCCCTTGACTTCCTATAGATTCCTTGTAATAACTATTCGGTCCTACCGGGACGGGTCTGGGGGTGTGTCTGTTTGGCGGAAATTCGACTGCAAGAGGGTGAATCCCTCGAGAACGCCCTGCGCCGTTTCAAGCGTAAAGTGCAACAGGAGGACATTATTAAGGAGGTCAAGCGCCACTCCTTTTACCTGAAGCCCGGTGAGAAGAAACGCGTGAAAGCCGCGCTTGCTCGCAAGCGCGCTCGTAAGAAAGTTCGCAAAGAACAGGATTAAGCCACTCGAAGGCGTAAGGAGTAAAGAACGAAGGCAGTAAAGGGTCGCCCCCTCCCGGGGCGGCCCTGCTCTGTTGGCCCCCACCGCGCAGAGTTGCACCAGGGATCGTTTCATTACTCATCATTCATTCGGCATTCTCGTCAGTATTGATGTACCCACGCCCCGTTCTGGGCGCGTGGCGGGCCGAGTCCAGGGGAACTTTGAGGGGGATGTAGACAACCTGTGTTTGCTCTGCGCCAGCGCCTCCCCGCGCCTGGCCGGCGCAACGACGGGCATAAGGGAGCCATCCTCGATGGAATTTCAGGATAAAGTACTCACCTGCATTGACTGCGGTGCCAACTTTACGTTCACCGCTGGGGAACAACTGTTTTTCTACGACAAACAATTCAAGAACGAGCCCAAGCGCTGTAAATCCTGCAAGTCCAAGCGCGTGGCCGTCCTTACCGCCGCTCCGCCTCCCCGCGAAGGCTACCATTATTCCCGCGTCGAGACTCGAGCCACCTGCTCCCAGTGCGGCAAAGAGACCACCGTCCCCTTCCGTCCAACTCAGGGGCGGCCCATCTTCTGCCGCGAATGTTTCACTCAGAAGAAAACGGCCGCCACCGCCTGATTCCGGACGGTTCAGGACCGGGCACGGTCGGCGCCGATGCGCTACGATAGTTCCGTGCCCACCTATCACGTCGAAAACTTCGGATGCCGCGCCACCCAGGCCGACGGCGCCGCCCTCGAACGGCAGTTCGAACTCCGCGGCCTCGGCCGCGCCTCCGCCGCCCATGCTGATCTCGTAATTCTGAACACCTGCACCGTCACCAATTCCGCCGATCAGGACGCTCGAGCCGCCATCCGCCGCGTCCAGCGCCAGAACCCAGCCGCAAAAATCATCGTCACCGGATGTTACGCTCAGCGCGCCCCCCAAGAAATCGCCGCCCTCCCCGGCGTAACCGTCGTAATCGGCAACTCCCACAAACACCAACTCGCCGAGATCGCTCTGCCGATTCTTTCGGAGGTTGGCCCGCTCACCGCCTTTAGGTGGAGCAGCGCTTCCAGCGCTGCGGTAGACCCCTACACATCACCGCCGGCTTTAGCCGCTGAGGTCGATAGCCGGAGAAATCAACCAACTTTTCTCCCACTCTCCACTCTGAGTGAGAACCTAGAACTGAAAACTGAAAACCGGCTCTTCGTCTCCGACATCTTCGCCCACACCGAGCTCCTCGCCGCCCCTGTCTTCGAATCTGCCAATGAAAGGAGCCGCACCCGTCCCAACCTAAAAGTTCAGGATGGATGCGACAACCGCTGCTCCTTTTGCGTAATCCCCAGCGTCCGCGGCCACAGCCGATCGCTGCCGCTACCGGAAATTATCCAAGAAGTTAACACGCTGGTGGCCGCAGGCTACCGCGAGCTTGTAATCAGCGGCATCAATCTCGGCCGCTGGGGCCGCGACCTCGGCGTCCGGCCTCCGGCCTCCGGCCTCCGGAAGCCAGAAGCCGAAAGCCGGATGCCGAATTTCGAGTCCCTCCTCCGCTCCATCCTCGTCGAAACTCATCTCGAAAAACTCCGCATCTCCTCCGTCGAGCCCATGGATTGGACCGACGATCTCATCGCCCTCGTCGCCTCTTCGCCGCGCATTGCCAAACACGCGCACGTCCCGCTGCAATCCGGCAGCGACACCGTGCTCCGCCGCATGCACCGCAAATATCGTCCCTGGCACTATCGCGACAAGATCGAAAAGATTCGCGCCGCCATGCCCACCGCCGCCATCGGCGCCGATGTCATGACCGGATTCCCCGGCGAAACTCTCGCCGAATTCGAATCCACCCTACGCCTCATCGAAGACCTGCCCTTCACCTACCTGCACGTCTTCACCTACTCCGCGCGCCCCGGCACGCCGGCCGCTGCCATGCCCAATCAAGTCCCGGTCCACATCGCTCGCGAGCGCAATAAAATCCTGCGGGACCTCGCCGCCGCAAAGAAACAAGCCTTCATGCGCACCTTCATCGGCCAAACCCTCGAAGCCATCACCCTGGGCTCGTGTGCCGTGGACGCACCCGCCCGCGAAGGTCTTACCGAGGCCCTCACCGACAACTATCAAAAGTTATCCTTAAGCGGACATTACGAACCCAACCGCTGGATCACCGCAAAGGTCAACGCAGTAAGCGACGGCGCATTCGTCGCAAGCCGCCTCTGAATCTGCCGGCACGAGGCGCCAGTTAGTGTCTCAGTTCAGGAAATCCCAGCGCGATCAAGACTCCGCGTGCGATTCTCTCGATGATCTTTTCCGGCAATCGGCGTAGCTGTTGTTTCGGCTCTTGCAGGCTGGTCTTGCGGACCGTAGTGAGGCCTTCCGCTTGAATGGTGGAGGGTTCACGCAGCCCGGTTTCACCCGGCGAAAGAGAGATATGCGATGGCAATCTCGCTGGCGTCGTGGAAAGCGGAACTACAAGAACCGTATTTGCCCGTTCGTGGATATTCCGCGCTTCAATGGAAACGATCACGACCGGACGCTCGCTCTTGTCCGGCGGATCGCTCGGGAGCTTAACAAACCAAATCTCGCCGCGTTTCGGTGACTTGATCGGCCTCGTCTCTGACGTCATTCATCTCACATCTGCGACTCAGAAAACTTTCCCCATTGCTTCTCCCGCTTGCTTTCCTCGTCGGGGAGTGAGTCGTAATACGCAGTGACTTGAGCCGCCAGGTTCGCCTTCTTCCACTCACGCACGATCTCCTCGACTGCGGCTGTCAGCGATTCCGCCTTACGTTCCTTCTTGTAGCACTCCAGGGCCTCGATTACATCCTGCGAGAGCGAAAAGGTGCGAGGCTGTTTCCTCTTGAGTTTGGGAGCAGTCGCTTGAGACATTCCGTCACACCATCTATATTATCAATAATAATATTCTTCATATTACACTTTTGGGGAGCACAGGTCAAACGAAGGATCGGAGTTCCTTACAAACGGCACTTCCAATTTGCAGCATCAATCCCCATCCGCCAACAGTGAAAACCCGAGAAAACAGTTGACTCGCTCCTGCTAGTCTCTTCCCCGTTATGACTAATATCTTGAAATCACCTGGATAGCCACTGCTCCGATCGAAGGAGTTCTCGCGATGGGCGTTACAAGCCTACCCCAAGCGAAGTCGAGGGCTGCGGTCGACCCACGGAGGGCCAAAATGCCGCCGGTTCAGATCTGCTCCGGCTCCTCAGGATCAGGCTCCCGCACCGGCGCGTCCGGATTCTCCATTGGGGTTGGCGGCTCTTTGATCGGAGGCGGCATCGGCTCCGCCGGGGTGCGGACATGGCAGCGAGTGGGCAAACAGGTTTCGATTCGCAACGAGGTCGCCATGCCACTCTGATGCCAAAAACTTCCGAATGGTAGCCAGCAGCGTCGTCCCCAAAAAGCATCTAAGCCAGCTATGCTAGAGAGACCCGGCAACACGGGGTCGGGCTTGGACCATCGAAGACGAACAGTGTCAGAGAATCGGCGGAGGATATGAGGCGAAGAAATTCAGATTTTTACTGTTTCTCTGAATGGAGCCAAATATCGATCTACGCCGGTTCAGGGTCCAATGCCTGAAAGGCTCAAAACGTGAATAGCAGCAATGTCAAAATCGACAACGAAGTAACTGGCGACAGAGCGAAAGACAACGGCAAGCCTCAGACGGGCAAGGTCGCGGACCAGAAAGCTCAAAACGGAGACCCGCAGTTTGATTGGATCACCGAGCGCTCTGCCTGCTCCCTTCCAAAAGTGTTCAGCACCCTGAGATCACAGATTGAACAGGACGTGAAAACTCGCAACTCCCTGCGTCCCAAGAACTCGCCCTACGAATTTTCGCTGGCGGAGGATACCGTCGAAATAACCGTTCGCCTGGAGGCCGAAGAGTTGCACAGAGCGGTAATTTTCAGCCTGGCCGAGCACGCGATTTCAGTGCGGGACGATCAAGGCAATCGCATGTTCGACGTCACGCTGACTTTCGATGACACCGGCAAGTGCCGGCTGAACGTGAATGGCGAAGAGCGCGACTTCTGGCAAGTGCGCCGCATGGCCCTCGAAGATCTTATGTTCCGCGGCCTCTAGCCGCCACACCACTGCAGAAAAATTGTCATCCTGAGCGCAGCAAACCGATTCGCGCTTCGCGAATCGGTTTGCGAAGTCGAAGGATCGCTGCCCACCAGCTTACGCGCCCGCGCGGGTTTGCATCTAAGCAACAGCGAACCCAATCCCCCATGCTATAATTTTGTATTCCAGTCGCTTAGAGCGCGGAGGATTGTATCGATAAACGTTTTATCCGAACCAATGATCGCATTCGAGCCCGCGAAATTCGCGTGATCGGTGATGAGGGTGAACAGATTGGCGTCATGCCTCCCTATGAGGCGCTCAAGCTGGCCCGCACCAAGAACCTGGACCTGGTCGAGATTTCACCTACCGCCCAGCCTCCCGTCTGCCGCATCATGGATTACGGGAAATATCTCTACCAGCAGGAAAAGAAAGAGCGCGAAGCCAAGAAGCATCAGAAGACCATCACGGTGAAGGAGGTCAAGTTCCGCATTAATGTGGACGACCACGATTACGACACCAAAAAGAATCACGTCCTGCGCTTTCTCGACGGCGGCGACAAAGTAAAAGCCACCATCTTTTTCCGCGGCCGTGAAATGACCCGCACCGGTTTAGGAAGACAGATCCTGGAGCGCTTAATAAAAGACGTAGAACCCCACAGCATCGTCGAATTCCGCCCCCGCCAAGAAGGAAATACTTTGCATGCGATTTTGGCGCCGAAGAAGACGGCGGCAGAGCGGGAAAAGGAAAGAGAAAAAGAGGCGAAGCAGAAAGCAAAACAGGAGAAGAAGCTGGCACAGGAAAAAGATAAAGATAAGGCTGCACCGGAAAAAGACAAGCAGCCGGCGCCAGCCGCAGCAGCAGAGGTTGAGGTTCCGAATCCTGCATCGCACGCCTAGTGCCGCGAGTCGCGAAGATTCCAGAACATTTCAAAAGCTGATGGCGGAAAGCCGGCAGCTGATTCCGAGGGACTATGCCGAAATTGAAATCGCACAGAGGCGCGATGAAGCGCTTTAAGAAAACCGGGACCGGGAAAGTGAAGCGGGGGCATTCGCACCTGCGCCACATCCTGACGTCCAAGGGCAAGAAACGTAAACGCAAGCTGGGCAAGAGCGCGCTGGTGAGTTCCGGCGACCTTCGCAAAGTGAAGCGGATGATTCCTTATCAGTAGGAGTTTATCTTCGCGATACTTAGCTGGTTCAAAAGGCTTTAATCACTCAGGGCACGAAGTCTCACGAAGGAAGGCGGACCCAAGAGTCTGCGTCGCGGGCTGAGAATTAGCCTGCGGGTGTGTGAAGAGGCCAGAGATCGCCGCAACGGCGAATCGTCCTTGCCTCCAGCCGCCAGTAACTAGAAAGCAAAAAGGAGAAAACCAATGCCTCGTGTAAAACGCGGAACCAAACGCCGCGCCAAACGCAAAAAGATACTTGACCGCGCGAGCGGATACTTCCTCACTAAATCGAAGCTCTACCGCTCAGCGAAAGAGGCGGTCGAGCGCGGTCTGAAGTTCGCTTATTCGGGACGCAAGCAGCGTAAGCGGCAGTATCGCTCACTGTGGATCGTCCGCATCGGCGCGGCCGCCAAGTTGAATGGCTTGAGCTACAACCAGTTCATCCATGGATTGAAAAAGGCGGGAGTGGAACTGGATCGCAAGATTCTGGCGGACTTGGCGGTGAAGGATGCGCCCGCGTTTAAGACGCTGGTCGAGCAGGCCAAGGGCGCGCTGGCGTAGCGGCTTCCCGCTATCGGCTCTAAGATCTAATCATTGTCATTCCAAGCGAAGCGAAGGATTCTGCGTTCCGCGGCTGCTCGGGTGGAAATTCCCCGTGAGGGCGTCGAAGTTGCCTTCGGTGAAAGGGGTCCTTCGACTCCGCATCGCCTTCGCATTCACGAAGGTGATGCTGCGCTCAGGATGACAATCTTTAAAACACTCATAAGAACGTGGCATATACCGTTTCCAAATTGACGGATTATTCGGCGGCGGCGCTGGACCGCGTGGTTGAGGAGTTGCTCTCCGCAAGCGATCAAGAGTGGCAGGCAGTGAGGAATGAGTCGGACTGGAAGACCCTCCGGGACCGTTGGATGGCTCGCAAGAACGGCATCCTCACTTTCGTTAACGAGCTCTGGCTCAAGCCCGCTCCGAAGGAAGCCAAGCGCGATGTAGGTCAGCGAGTAAATCAGATTAAGGAACAGGTAGAAAGAGACATCGAAAGAGGCAGGAGACTCGCCAAGAATTACCCTATCCTCCACGAGTATTTTTCAACGTCCGCTGTCGACATAACGCTTCCGGGCATCCGACGACCAATTGGGGCGGAGCATCCAGTGATGCGGACCACGCGGGAGATGGTAGGGGTGTTTCAGAAACTTGGGTACTCCGTGGCCGAGGGGCCGGTGGTCGAGACCGACTACTACAATTTTGAGTCGCTGAATTTTCCTCCTAATCATCCGGCGCGGGATACGCAGGATACTTTATTCATCGCGGGTCAGCAGTCCAAAGCGCAGCGCGAGCGGTTGCTGCTGCGCACGCATACGTCTCCCGTGCAGATTCGCACGATGGAAAAGATGCGGCCGCCGCTTCGCATTGTGATTCCCGGGACAGTGCATCGCAACGATCCTCCGGATGCGAGCCACTCGCCAATGTTTCATCAGATCGAAGGGCTGGCGGTCGATACCAACATCACGTTTGGCGATTTGAAAGGGACGCTCGATCACGCCATGAAGGAATTTTTTGGATCGAGCGTGAAGACGAGTTTTCGTCCGTCATTTTTTCCGTTCACGGAGCCCAGCGCGGAGATGTATGTTTCGTGCTTTATCTGCGGTGGGAGCGGGAAGCGCGGGAGCGATCCGTGCCGTCCGTGCAAACAGACAGGATGGATCGAGATTCTGGGGTGCGGGATGGTCGATCCTAATGTGTTTGAGTTTGTGAATGACAACGGATACGACCCGAAGAAGGTTTCGGGATTTGCTTTTGGCATGGGCGCGGACCGGATCGCTTTGTTGAAGTATGGCGTGGATGACATTCAGTTGTTTTTTCAGGGGGATGTGAGGTTTTTGCGGCAGTGGGCGTGAGATGCAGATCGTTAGCAAGAGCCGCGGCTTCGGCGTGAGAATTCCTGGATGCGCCGGTTTTGGCGGCTGGTTGCATCGGTCCTTCGGCGCAAAGAGCGCGCCTCAGGATGACAGTGGGTTTGAATTCATCGGGCAAGCGTGGGTTCGCGAGCGAGGACATTGGAAGAATTCCTTGAGAGGACGGTTTGGCGGCTGGTTGCATGGGGTCCTTCGGCGCAAAGGGCGCGCCTCAGGATGACAGGGCCGCTGGAGGGAACATTGCGATGCGTGTGCTTGGGTACTCATGGGCGGGGGTGCGATCTGGCGACCTGAAGTCAGCTTCGCGCTTCTTTGCCGACGTCTTGGGATTGCCGCTTCTTCATGAGGGTAAAGGGCTGGTTCAGTTTGAGCTGCCTTCGGGACAGCTCTTCGAGGTGTTTGGGGCAGAGAGTCGTTACTATCAGCTTCACGCTTGCCCGGTACTGGCCTTTCAGGTAGAGGATGTGCGCACGGCAAGAAAGGAGTTGGAATCACAGGGTGTAGAGTTCGTTACAGGTGTTGAGGGCGACGAATCAGAGGCGTGGTTTTATTTTCGCGGACCGGATGGGTTTTTGTACGAGCTTTGGCAGACGCTTCGGCCCTTGAAAGCGCTGCACACGACTAGCGGTTGAACAGCCGTTGGAAATTCATTCATCAGTTGAACAACGGCCAGCGGCGACGAAGACCCTTCAATGCCGCGCCTTTGTTTTGATTTGCGGCTAATTGCATAGATCCTTCGGCGCAAAGGGCGCGCCTCAGGATGACAGCGGGTTTTGGAGCGTTATGAAGATCTCTCCACAGTGGGTGCGGGAATTTGTTGAGCTCTCCGTTGATGACCGGCGGCTGGCTGAGGATTTGACTGCGGCTGGGATCGCGGTGGAAGGGATCAGCGGGTCTGGCGCGGACACGGTGTTCGAGATGGAGATTGGGACGAATCGGCCGGATGCGATGAATCATTATGGGGTGGCGCGGGAGGCGGCGGCGATTTATGACTTGCGACTGAAAGAGCTTTCAGCTTTCAGCTCTCGGCTTTCAGCGAACGCCTCGGGGGCTAAAGCCCAGTCCAATTTTGGGGAAGCTAACGCGGCGCTGAAGCGCCGCTCTTCCACGGTGCCGGACGCATCTGGAACTAAAACCTCAGCGGCTAAAACGGGACTTTCTTCGGATTCTATTGGCGCGACTCGAAGCCGCGCTCCTTCAAAGCAAGTCAGTCCTGGCACGACTGGAGTTGTGCCCTTTCCGATTGTGGTCGAGGAGCCGGAGCTTTGTCCGCGGTTTTCGGCGCGCGTGATTCGGGGAACCACGGTCAAGGCTTCGCCGGAGAAGATTGCGCATCGCTTGCAACTGCTCGATCAGCGGCCCATCAGCAATGCGGTCGATGCCACGAATTATGTTTTGTGGGAGATGGGGAAGCCTACTCACGTCTTCGACATGGATCTTCTGGAGGGCGGCAAACTGATTATTCGCCGCGCGAAAGACGGCGAGAAGCTCAAGACGCTGGATGGGGTGGAGCGCACGCTGACGTCTGAGGATCTGGTGGTGGCGGGCGCGAAAAAACCAGTCGGGCTCGCGGGAGTGATGGGCGGGTTCGACACCATGATCACCGACAAGACAAGAAATATTCTCATCGAATCAGCGTGGTGGGATCCGGTGACGGTGCGAAAGACTTCGCGGCGACATGGAATCCACACGGACGCGTCGCACCGATTTGAGCGCGGGGCTGATTTTGAGTCGACGGTTTTGTCCTGCGATCTGGTGGCGCAGTTGATTCTCGCGTCGGGTGGCGGAGAACTGGTGGGCGACGCGATCGATGTGGTGTCGAAGAAGATGGACCAGGCTCCGGTGGTGTTGCGGCTTTCGGAGGTGCAGCGCATCCTGGGCGGGAATCTGAGCACGGGAGAAATTTTCCGCATCTTGAAGAAGCTGGGGTTCGGAGTGATCCCCGAAGGCCAGGCGGACGCGGAGTTCCAGGTAGAGATTCCGAGCTGGCGTCTGGATGTGGAGCGCGAGATTGACGTGATCGAAGAGATCGCGCGTCTGCACGGCTACGACAAGTTTGAAAATACTTTGCCGGCTTATAGCGGCGCGGTAGTGGAACTGCCGCAGGCCGTGATGGACGCCACTTTGCGGGAACGCGCTTTGGCGCTGGGATACAACGAAGCGGTGTCGCTGACGTTTATTTCCCATGCCGACGCGGAGAGATTTGAATCCTTCAGCAGCTTCGAGAGCAGCGCCTCATCGGGTAAAACCGCGAACCGTTTTCGGACAGATTCTAGGTCGCGACTCGAAGCCGCGCCTTCTCAAAGCATGACGGCTCGAGTGTTGGAACTGGAGAATCCGATCAGCGAAGAAGCTAGTGTAATGCGGACATCGCTAGCTCCAGGCATGCTCGAAATGATGGCGTGGAATTTGAACCGCGACTCCGAAAATGTGCGGCTATTCGAAATGGGTCACGTGTACGAAGTGCGCGATGGAGAGCGGGTTGAACCGGCGCGCGCGTGTCTGGGAGCGACACTGACTGCGGTGAAAGAATCAGTTACCGAGGGCGGAATGCTGGATGGGAGCAAAGGGGAGCATGCCGCGGCAGCGGAGGCCTTTCGCTCGTTCAAGGGTGACGTGGAAAATTTGCTGGCGACATTTGCTTACAGAGAGCTGACGTTCGACCGGGAGACAGCAGAATATTTTCATCCTGGACGATCGGCGCGGGCACTTATGGATGGGGTGGTGGTGGCGCAGTTCGGGCAGATTGCCGAAGAGGTGAAAACCGAGCGCAAGTTGCGGCAGGATGTTTTTCTGGCGGAGCTTGATCTGCAGCGACTGCATGCGCGAGGGCTGCGGCAGGTAAGGTTCGCGCCGCTGGGGAAGTATCCCGCGGTGGAGCGGGATTTCTCGTTTGTGTTTGGCGATGAAGTGGAGTTCGAACAGATGCGGCAAGCGGTGATGCGGCTAGGCTTGCCAGAGCTGCGTGAGTTCAGGCCCGTCGAGATTTTTCGGGGCGGATCGATTGGGGCGGGAAAGTATTCCATTCTGCTGCGGGCGAAGTTGCAATCGGATGAAGGGACGCTGCGGGATGATCAGATTGCGACTTGGTCTGAGAAGATTGTTGAGGCGCTTAAGAAAATTGGGGGAGTGCAGCGGGCGTAGGTCGTAGAGGGGGTAGGGATCCTTCGACTGCGCATTTGCTTGCGCTTCGCGAAACCAAATGCTCCGCTCAGGATGACAACGCTTATTAGTTGCATCGGTCGGCTTCGGCTTTGCTCGGACAGAGCGGTTTCGTCACGTGTCTGGAAGGAAATTCCCTGCTGGGACTGTGATGGCGCAGGCGGGTATGGGGTCCTTCGGCGCAAAGAACGCGCCTCAGGATGGCAGAAAAATTCTGCCGGGTTTCGTCCCTCGAGGTTAGATAGATTTGCCATGAAATATTGCCGGTTTCAACGGAATGGACAGGCTCACTATGGGTTAGTGGAGTCTGTGGCGGGGCGTGATGCGATTCTGAGAATTCTGCTCACTCCTCCGGAAGAGTCCGATGGGGACGTGAAAGGGTTGCGCACGCGGCGGATCGAAGCGATTGCGCTGGAAGGAGCGGATTTGCTGCCTCCGGTTCGTCCGTCAAAGATTGTGTGCGTGGGCCGCAACTATCGGGAACATGCGGCGGAACTTGGTAACGAAGTTCCGAAGGAACCACTGCTATTTTTCAAGCCAAGTTCTTCGTTGCTGGCCCCGGGGGGCGTGGTGCGGCGTCCGAAGCTTTCGCAACGCGTCGATTATGAAGGCGAGCTGTGCGTGGTCGTCGGCAAGACCTGTTACAAGTTGCCGGCCGACGAAGATGTGCGGCCATACATTCTTGGGTATACGTGTTTGAATGACGTGACGGCGCGCGATTTGCAGAAAAAAGATGGGCAGTGGGCGCGCGCGAAGGGGTTTGATACGTCCTGTCCGGTGGGGCCGGTGGTGGCGGATGGGCTTGATCCGTGGGCGGGGGTTGGAGTGGAAACGCGGGTCAACGGGAGGGTACGGCAAAACGGTAATACGCGAGACTTTATTTTCACGCTGGACGTTGTCATGCGTTACATTGCCGAGGTGATGACACTTTATCCTGGCGATCTGATCGCGACTGGGACGCCGCAGGGCGTGGGGCCGGTGGTGGCGGGAGACGTGATGGAAGTCAGCGTGGAAGGTGTGGGGACGCTGCGGAATTCTGTGGTGGATGAGTAGAATCCGCTCTTCGTTCAACGATCAATATTCAACGATCAACAATTCAGCGATCGGCGATTTTTTATTGCAGGCGGTAGCGTTCTCGCATCAGGCGCTGCAGGCGCGGCTTGTAGAGCAGATCGTAGGCGAGTTCTTTGTCGGGAAACATGGCCAGTGCCGCGCGCTTGGCGCCGGCTGCAAGTTCTGAGGCTTCTTCCACGGTGAGACTGGGGTCCTGACTGATCACGGAAGTGACCATGCTCATCATGACTTGCAGGCGACGGATTCTTCGGGCTTCGTCCTCGGACTCAGTTACGCGCTGGCTTGCAGGATGTGAATTTTTCTCATGGTCTGCCGGTTCCCCGATGTTCATGCTGGCCCCTTTTTTCACCTTACCACTTGCGTAACTTTTAGCCCACAGTTTTGGATGTTGCGGCGCAGCGCGCTGTTGCGCCCATTTTTCACCATTTTGCGCCGATCGAGAGAAAAAACAAACGGCCCGAAAGTGCTGGGTCTGAGGCGTGAGAGCTGTCACAACATTGGGGTGGGAAAGCTCATCCACTGGAATGTTACTGAATAGTGAGAAGGGTTAGAATCTGGGTGCGGAGTGTGAGCTGTCTTTGTGGCGGCCGATTTTGAGAAGAGGAGATCTATGGCAGAGCAACCTGATGCGACCACGGAAAAACGACGCGCGCCGGATCCTAATGAAAAACTGGTGAAGGTCTTTGACAGCGAGGAAGAGTCGGAGGCGATGGTGGTGAAGGGCCTGCTCGATTCTGCGAATATTGAGAACGACCTTGCGTCCGCCAGTCTTTTGCAGGATGCGTTTCCGGGTATGGGTGGAATGATCATTCTGGTGCGGGAGGAAGATGCGGAGAAAGCACGCCGGTTGATTGCGGAGTCGCGCCAGGCTGCCTTGCCTGCTGATTCTGCGAACGAGGCGGATGATGATGATGCTACTGAAGAGCTGCCAGCCAAGGGGTGACGGTGTGGCCGTTGAGATAGAAGGTTACGGCTCCGACGGGCAGGCCGAAGGATGTTCTGAAGCCGACCGAGATCACCGCGAAGCTTGGCTTCACGGTTTGTAAAATTTCTGGGGTGGTGGATGTGGCGCTGCCGTGATGGCCGACCTTTAGCAGTTCGGCATGCGGTTGATGCAAGCTGGCGATGCGGCGCTCGACGGCTTTTTCGGCGTCGCCCTCGAGTAATACAGAAGCCCCGCCGTAGCTGACTTGAAGAACCATGGAGTCGTTGTTTTTTGGTTCGAGGCCGACGGGCCAGTCCTGGGGTGGAAAAGTACATCGATCTTCGCTCCTCCCAAGGAAAATTTGTCTCCCTCCTCCCAATGGCGCACCACTTTGATTCCCAGCGTGCGCGCTTCTGCGATCAGGCTATTGAGCGCTGTACTCGGGGGAAGCAGTCCTATCCACAACTCTTTCGGGCGGAAGTCTTTGAGAATGGCGGGCATGCCGCCGAGGTGGTCGGAGTGTCCATGTGAAATGGCGACTGCATCGAGTCGGGAGATGCCGCTTGTCCACAGGTAAGGCGCAACTACGTCTTCGCCAAAGTCGAGTTGCGAACCGGCGCCGAAGGTGGGTCCGCCGGCATCGACGAGCAAGTTGAGGCCTTGCGGCATGACTAACAGGATGGCGTCGCCCTCGCCCACGTCGATGGAAGTTACCTCGAGCAGTCCCGCTCGCGTTTTGGGTTTGGGAGGAACGAATGCCAGCGCCAGGGATGCCAGCAGGAGCACGACCAGTCCTGTGATGGCGAGCAGCATGCCTCTGCGCGCGAATACCATGGCGAGAATCAGCGCTGCGGAAGATGCTGCGATGATCACGAGAGACGGAGTGGCAACGCGGAGATCGGCCAATCGCAAACCTCCTAAGCCGTGGACTGTGCCGGTAATCGCCTGCAGTGCGAAGGCGGTGAGCAGCGCTGGAAGTTTTGCAAGCACGGGAGAAATGTAGGCGAGCGCGACTGTTAGCACAGCAGTGGGCATGAGAAGTTGGGTGAGGGGAACGACGGCAACGTTGGCGGGCAGGCCAATTGTGGTAGCGCGGTGAAAGTAATACGCCATGGGAAGAGCTGATCTGGCCTGCATCACGGCCGATACCAGCAATAATTCAAAGGTCGCGAGGCAAACTATGGTGAGAGCCCGCACCAGCCGCAGCGAAGCTGGCGTCCCGAGAAAACGCGCGAGCTTGCCTGCGATCAGGCGTAGGTCCAGGCGGAACTGTGCGATGCGCGGAGGCAGCGACGGCCCATAATCGTCCGCATCCCAGTGCGCCAGCGCCTGGCGGTAGAGGTGTGAAGTGCGCTCTACAAGGGGCAAGCCGATTGCGGCCACGATGAGGACGCAGACAAATGTCATCTGGAAACTGGCGGTGAAGAGTTGTCGCGGATCGAACGCCAGCAAGCCAAGAGCGGCCGTCCCCAGCGCATTGACCATGCAGCGGTCGCGGTAGAGCAGGCGCGTACCAAGATAGATCGTGCACATCAACGTGGCTCGCCACACGGGTGCGCCCACCTCGGTCAAAAAGGTATAGGCAACGCAGAACAGAATGGTGAGCAGGGTTGCGGGAATGTCAGAGAGGCGAATTCGGCGCAGCGTCCAGAAAACGACAAAGGCGAAGATGGGGATGTTCATGCCGGAGACGACAAGGATGTGATAGGTGCCGGAGCGCTGGAAATCGACTCGCGTGTCGCGATCGATGAAAGCCTCTTCGCCAATGACCATGGCATCAATGAGGGCGGCCTGCGGCGGCGGCCAAAGCGCGTGCCCTTTGGCGACGATGCTGGAATGAATGCGGGTGCGCCAGCGTTTCACGCGGCTGCCCGCGAAGCCGGGCAGCAGTGGCACGTCCTCAGCCTTGGCGGAGCCCAGCGCTGCAATTCCGTTGCCTGCGAGATAACCTTGATAGTCGAAGGCTCCGGGATTTCGGAAGTTGCGCGGCAGCTTCAGCTTGACGGGAAGGTGGATGCGTTCGCCGTAGCGGAAAATTCGCATGCGGATGGTGGTTTCGTTGGTCTGCGAGCCGAGCCGGGGTCTGTTTGGGCCGGTTCCGTAAATGCCGAGACGCACGCCGGAATCCACGGGAATGCTTTTGCCGTTTTCGGCGACAATTTCTTCGGCCTCTACGTCGAGATGTTGCCGGATTTCATTGGCAATTCCTTCCCGTAATCTGCCCTCTCGCGTGACGTGTGCTGTCATCTCGAGTTGCTGGCCGTCAGCAAAGCTATTCAGGCTGGTGTCGAGAAGGTTGGCGTTTCGCCGCAGCTCCATGTGAAATGCTCCCGCGAGGAAGAGCGCGCCCAGAGCCAGGGCTGACCCGAGCCATTTGCGTCTGCGAACGAAGTACAAACCCGCAGCAAGAAATGCTATTCCTGCCGCCAGCCACCATGACACCGGGCGCAAGAGGTAACTGCCGGCAAGTATTCTCGAAGCGTAGGCCAGTGCCGCCCAGAACATCGGCTGGCGCGTTGGCTTGAAGTGGAATTCATGTGGAGGGGGATGAAGTGAGGGAGTTTTGACTGTGGGTAGCAGTGGCATTTAAAGCCTGATGAGGGAGTGGTTGATGTGGACAAATCAGTCACCTAAAGAATCAGTATTCCTCAACCCAGTGTCAGCGCACTAACTGGACGATGGTCTCCAGGTGGTATGTCTGAGGAAACAAATCGACTAAATGCGCCGCCTCGACGCGATAACCAGCCGCTTGCAGCGGCACCAGATCGCGAGCCAAGGTCGCCGGATCGCACGACACATAGGTGATGCGTGGCGCGTTGGCACTCGCAAGCGCACCCGCCACGCGATCTCCCAGACCGCTTCGGGGCGGGTCTACTACAATGAGATCGGGCCTATGAACTACTTTCTGGGGGAGTGCGCCCTTCCCTACCCGCCCCCTTTCCGTTTCGCTGCGCGACTGCATGGGCCTACCACCCGCGCCCGCACGAGCCGAACCTGCATGGGCTGAACCAGCATGAACTGAACCAGCATAAGTTGCTTGCAAGTATTGCTCGGTCGCTGAGCGAACCGCCTGTCCGTTAGTGGCCAAATTGTATTGAAGGTCGGCGGCGCTTGTCTGTGACGACTCAACAGCAACTACGTGACGGAAGTTCCAGGCCAGGGCTGTGGAAAACACTCCCACACCAGCGTAGAGATCGAGCGCGAGTTCGCCGGAGCGATCCGCGGTGACGATGTTGATTAGTTCGTCGATGAGAAATCTGTTGGTCTGGAAAAATGACCCTGCGCTCACACGAAAAGCCGCACTGCGCGTGTGATAGGTCAACTCCGAGGCGCCGACCGTGACGAGCGGCTCCTGCACGCCTTTCTGAGGCTCGCGGAAAGCAACCACGCCCGCTATCTCAGGCATAGCCGCGCACAAATCTTCAGCCCAGGCTCGCACGGCGGCGCGTCGAGCCTCAGGAGCGCATAGGAATTCGACCAGCAGGCGGGTCTCATTCCCATCAGCATCGGAACTCGCGAAGAATTCAACTTCGCGAACGCCTTCAACAGCCTCGCCTGCCCGTCCCGCTTGCCACAGCATCGCGATACCGCGGTTGATCAGCGGAGAGCTGATGGGACACTCCTCGACCGGCAGCAGTTCGTGCGATGCGAACTTGAAGTATCCAGCGGCGAACTCATCAGGCCGAGTCCGCACCTGCAAGCGCGAGCGATTGCGATAGTTCCATGGCGGCGCAGGATGCACCTGAATTTCGCACTGCAGGTCGACCTTGGCGATACGCCGTAGGTTCTCGCGCAGGATTTCTTTCTTGATCTCGAGTTGATGCTCGTAGCTGGCGTGCTGGTAGTGACACCCGCCGCAGCGGGAAAAATAAGGGCAGTCGGGCTGGATGCGGTGCGGAGAAGGCTCTACGATTGCCGCAGCGCGCGCGCGGGCGAAGCCGGACTTTTCTTCTGTGAGTGTTGCCTCGATTTTCTCTCCGGCAAGGACGAAGGGAACGAAGACAGCCTTGCCGGGGCCGCGATCTTTATTTCCGAGCGAGCCGGCAGGAAGGCGAGCGAGGCCGTCGCCGCCGTAGATCATCTTTTCAATGTTTAGGAGCAAGAGTTGATTCTACGGCATGCGGAGTTAAAGGCAGGCTAGGCTTCTGAGAAGACTCCCATCTTCTTTTCTGACGAAGTGTAGCCCTCAAACTGGGCATCCAGTTTCTTATATTCCGCACCGAATCGCTCCTGAAAAATTTCGAAGCAACTGACGCTTTCCCATCGATCAATTGTCAAGAAGATGTTGGGTTCCTGAGAAGATCGCAACAGTTGGGTTCCTAGGTAGCCTTCCGCGCGTCGGAAGAGGGTTGCCCAGTCTCCATTCGAGTTATATGAGGAGACGAATTCCTGAGTGTGTTCTTCTCGAACCGTAAACTGCCAGATGATGACGTGCATTGAACTTCAGCGTACCTCTTGCTCTTCAATGTTTAGGAACGAGGGTTCATTCTATGGTATAGGGCGTGGGAACTCCGATTGCTGGTTTTCAATTGCTAAAAATCATCCGATAAATACCATCCCAACGCTTGAAGGTGAAATGGACAATGCTTAACAACAGTCAACTGAAGTACCCCGCTGCATAACTGAGAACCGTAGTAACATCCCACCGCATGAAGACATTCCACCGTGGGCGTGAGGCCAAAGAGTTCTTGATTTCAAGAATTGTCGCAGAAGCACAGCGCGAGAATGTACCCGCTTTCAGAAGTTGAACGTAAGATGCTCTACTTCTCGGAAAGTGGATGGACGCTTCCTGATATCACCGCAGTTTATGAAGAGTTTGATCGTGAGTACGACCAGAATAAATATGAACATAAAATTGCGAGACTTATCAGGAAAGCCGACAACCATGCTCACAAAGAATCTCGAGAAGAGTATGACGCATGGTGGGCCGCCATTCGTTTTCTCAAAAGAGAGGATCACTACATTTTGGTGATGATCGGGATTGCCGGTTTGAGGCCGCTGGCGATCAAGTAAAACTTTTTGGAACGGGACTTGCTATCGCAGTCTGTATGTTGCAGGTTACTTTTCTTTCTTCGAAGTACCAGATCGACCTTTCAAGATATTTACCCTCCCGAGGCGCTCTTGCTTTCTACATTTGGGCAGTTGCCGTTTGTATAGTGATCGCCTACCTGTTCCGATTCATCATAGGCAGGAAAAGGACCGATGACTTGACCTCTAAGGTGCTGGACGCACTGGCTCGAATCTACCAGCGCGCGCGGTGAAGAGCATAATTGTCACAAGCAGGCATTGCATTATCTACTTGCACGATCACCTTACAGCGCGCGTCCTGCGGCTGCGCCCGAGGCCCAGGCCCATTGAAAGTTGAAACCGCCGAGGTGGCCGGTGACGTCGACGACTTCGCCAATGAAGAACAGGCCGGGCACTTTGCGGCTCTCCATCGTCTTGGCCGAGAGTTCGTCGGTGTCGACGCCGCCCGCCGTTACCTCAGCTTTCTCGAAGCCTTCTGTGCCCACCGGGGAGATCGGCCAGGTATGAATTTGCTTTTCGAAGTCAGCGAGGGCGTGGTTCGTCCACGAAGTTGGCGCGTGAAAATCCAGCCAGCGGTCCGCGAAACGATGAGGCAGGAGTTTTCGCAACTCCGAACGCAGGGCCGGCAGATTTCTCGGCGTCTCGGGATCGCGAAAGGCAGTGGTGACTTCGCATTCGGGCGCGAGATCGATCAGGATGGGCTGCGGCTTTTTCCAGTATGACGAAATCTGCAGGAGGGCTGGGCCGCTCAGGCCGCGGTGCGTGATCAACAGTTTCTCGCGGAATTGCTCGCCGCCGCAGGATGCTGTTACCTCAGTGGCGACGCCGGCCAGATCGCAGTAGCGGGAACAATCGTCTGGGCTCAACAGCAGCGGCACGAGGCCAGGCCAGGGCTCGCGGATGGCAATGCCGAACTGCCGGGCCAGGTCGTAGCCAAACGAAGTCGCGCCGATTTTTGGAATCGAAAGGCCTCCTGTGGCGACGACCAATGCCGCTGCGCGAAACTCGGCATTCTTCGCGCGTACGACGAACTCGGTTTTGTGATCGACCGTTTGGATCTTCGTATTCAGAAAGATGCTCACGCCGGCGTCGCGGCATTCGGTCTCAAGCATACTGAGGATGTCGCGCGCGGAACGATCGCAGAAAAGTTGACCTAGAGTTTTCTCGTGATAGGGGATGCCGTGCTTGCCGACTAGGGCAATGAAATCCGCGGGTGTGTAACGTGCGAGGGCTGACTTGGCAAAGTGCGGATTCGAAGATAGAAAGTTTTCCGGTTGGCGATGAAGATTGGTGAAATTGCAGCGTCCGCCGCCGGAGATGAGAATTTTCTTGCCCAGGCGGTCGGCATGTTCGAGCACGGCGATGCGGCGGCCGCGCTTGCCGGCTTCGATGGCGCACATCAGTCCCGCCGCGCCGCCGCCGAGGATGAGTGCATCGAAGGATTGGGTCATAGGGTCGAGAGCTCGGTGCGGCTAAAGCCCACATTCATTGTTGAGCTTTACGCGGCGCTGAAGGCGCTGCTCTTTCACGTTACTGCAGGGGTCTGTAAAGAGCATAGGCATGTCAAAAAGAGACTGAGGCGAAGCAAGCGTCCGTGAGGAGCATCGGTCATATGTAAAAGAGGCTCAGGTGCGGGAGATTGTATTTTTCCAGAAGGCGTTTGTGGACGTATTGTTTTTGCAGTTGTTCGATTTGCGGCGCGGCCATCTTGCGGCGGTAAGGCGATAGTTCATGATCGGCCTGGGCGCGGACGGTCACGATTTCTTCGTCGGGGATGGCGGCGAGCAATGCGGAAAAAAGTTTTTCTTCGAGGACGGTGAGGCGGCGTTCCAGGTCTTCCAGTTTTGGTGATGCCTTCTGGTTCTCGATTTCTTGCCCCAGCTTTCTCAGCGTCGTGGCGGAGTCTTTGGCAACGGCATCAACGGAAATTCCAACCCTGCTGGGAAGCTTTGCCGCGTCCAGTAGATTGGCGTTGCGGCGCAAGAAAGCTGCGATCCTCTCTGGCTCAAACCCTTGTCCCACGCCGCCCGATCTGCTCGATGGTGCGGTCGCAGCGGCGCCCACCGCTGCTTCCTTCATGTCTTCCGCCGCCGCAAGAACTTCCTGCGAACAATAGGCCAGGCTGTTTACCTTTTTCGTTTTCGACGGACGCTGATCGTAGCGGTCAAAAGCGGCGTCGATTCCGCGCAACGCAGCCTCGAGCGGAATGCCCGCGTCCTTCCATGTTTCGATCAGAGCCCAGTCGAGGGTAGTCAGCAGCAATCCGCCGCCGCGACGGCGCAAAAATTGCTCCTCAATTTCGGTGAAGTAGTTGAAGTAATTGAATTGATCGTAATTGCGTTGATCGTTATTGCGCTGTTCGTGCACGTAGATTCAGCCGGCGGAACGAGCAGCGGGAGGAGTACGCTGGCCGCCGTTTTTCACAGGGCGAGAAGTGTGGGCGGACTTGAACTGGCTCCCCGGCCGCGGCGCCACATTGCGCTCCCAGATAATGCGCAAGCCCTCGAGGGTTAGAAAATCGTCGACATTCTTAATGTACTTCGATCCCGTACCGATCATCGGACCGATGCCGCCAGTGGCAATCACTTTTGTCTCTTTGCCTAATTCTTCCAGCAAGAGTTCGAGGATGCCATCCACCAGCCCGAGGTAGCCGTAATAAAGACCGGACTGCAGGCTGCCGACCGTATTGGTGCCGATCACGCGGGCGGGCTTGCGGATCTCGACGCGCGGCAGACGGGCAGTTCGTTGAAAAAGCGCGTCGGCGGAGATACCTATGCCGGGACAAATCACTCCGCCAAGATATTCACCCTTCGCGGAAACGCAGTCGAACGTGGTGGCAGTGCCGAAGTCCACAATGACGCAGGGGCCGCCGTATTTTTCGAACGCAGCCACGGCGTTCACGATGCGGTCGGCGCCGACTTCCGCAGGATTGTCATACTGCACGGGCATCCCGGTTTTAACGCCGGGCTCGATCAACAGCGGTTTGGTGTGGAAGTAGCGCTCACAGACCTGCCGCAGTACGGGATCGAGCGGAGGAACGACTGACGAAATCACAATGCCGTGAATCCCGGACGCCTGCAGGCTGGCCATCGAAAATAAATTGCGGAAGAGAACGCCGTACTCGTCGACCGTGCTGTCCTGACGGGTCGCAACACGCCAGTTGGCAACCAGGCGTTCGTAGCGCGGGGCGGTGTCTCCGTCTTCGGGGGGAGCGTTCTCCGCCCGGTCGAAAACTCCGAGAACCGTGTTTGTGTTGCCGACATCGAGAACGAAAAGCATGGTTGTGTGTGTGAAGCAATCAGCATTCAGCACTCAGCATTTAGCCGTTGCGGGACTGTGCGGGCTGAATGCTGAAATCTAATTGCTAACTGCTTCTTTTTCTTTCATCTCTCTCACTGTGCCACTTAAGACTGTCTGTAGTCCGCGCGAGCTTCGAACTTTGAGGAAGCCGCGTTCATCCAGGCCTTCCGTCGTTCCTTCGACAGTCGAGCCATGCTCTTGTATGCGGACCTGTTTCCCTCGTATCCAGGACGACTGCTGGGTAAAGCGCCGGAGAATCGACTGTCGCGCGTCCGGCTGTTCGAGCAATCGACGATATTCCCGGTGCAGTGATTTTAGCAAAGCGGCCGTCAGTTCTACTCGTGACGATTCACTGCCTATGGCCAAGCGGAGCGACGTTGCCTCCAATTCTGTGGGAAAGTTCGCCTGGTTCACATTGATGCCAATTCCTACGACGATATAGCGCACCAGCGTAGCTTCGGCGTTCATCTCGGTGAGAATGCCGCACACTTTCTTGCCTTCGAGGAAAACATCGTTGGGCCACTTCAGGTCGGGTTGCAGGCGCGGATCAATTTGCTCAATCGCCGCGCGCACGGCCAGTCCGGCGGCCAGTGCCAGCACCAGCACCTCGGAAGGAGCGAGCGCCGGACGCAACACCACGGAGCAGTAGATGCCCGCCGAGCGGGCAGACTCCCATGAGTGGGCGCCGCGGCCGCGGCCTGCAGTCTGCTCTTCGGCAAGAAAAACGCTGCCTTCGGGCGCGCCTCCGGCGGCAGCCAACATGGCCGCTGTGTTGGTTGAGCCAATTTTGTAGAAGTGATGGATGTGGGCGTCGAAGATTGTGCCGCGCAACAACGGGGCCAGAATTTCGGGGAGCAGAAGGTCAGGGACCGACCTGAGCCGATATCCGGTTGCCGGATGGCCCGCCACATCCACGCCCAGGCCGCGCAATTGCTGAATCAACCGCCAGACTTCGGTGCGGTTCGACGAAATCTCTTGCGCGATTTTGGTTCCGCTAACTACGACGGTGGCATTTTCCATCAGGAGACGGACGACGCGGCCCAGGCTGATATCGGTGGCGTCGCTGGGTTTTGCGGACGGGTTACCCGCTTCCGCACGAGTTGTCTTGGGTTTCTTGATGCCGGAATTATGCGGGATGCGGGAAGAAAGCACAAACCACAGGCGTTTAACTACGAAAGGCACCAAGGTTCAATAAAAAGCAGTTGATCGCGCCTTGGGCGCAGTCGCTGGTGCCAGAAACTTGTCGCTGCGTCGTAGTATTTGCAAGTCTTGTCGAGGATTCGGTTCGGCGAGCTAAGGCCGACTTCCCACTGATGCCTTTGTGCCCGGTAAAAAGCATGGCTCCGGTACTGGCGATCGCTGGCATGGTGGCAAGGGCAGTCGATACGACGGCCCTTTGACCCCGTTGGGGAGATTTTCTAAACCTTTCGTCACCGGCCCGAACCGGATTCCATTCTTCAACGAGGAGAGTAGCGATGACGACAGGCAACAAGTTGTGGCGGAATCGGAAGGAGAGGAAAGACTGGGCACGACGATTGCGATCGGAAGAGCGGGACTGGAAGTAGTTCATCCGCATGCGGCAGGAATCGATGTCGGGAACAGCGCGCATTACGTTGCTGTGCGGCCAGACCGAGATCCAGAACCCGTACGCCGGTTTGAGTGTTTTACGGCAGACTTGTACCGTCTGGCGGAATGGTTAGCAAGCTGTGGAGTAAAGACGGTCGCCTTGCAGTCGACTGGGGTGTATTGAATTCCCCTCTACGAGATTCTGGAAGACCGTGGCTTTGAAGTGTATTTGGTCAATGCGCTACACACCAAGAACCTGCCAGGACGTTTGGACACGCCTGTTTCTGTCTAACGGGACACGATTGCAGCGGGGAAGCTCTTGTTGGGGAAAGAGCTTCCCTCACGATCAGCGAGAATCATCTCTCCCCTGCGGCTCAGGTGGATCACTCACGCGTTTTCCAATTCACTTGCAAGAAGCGCCAACAGATTACAGCATATTTCCAGAGACAGAAATGCTGATGAATGTAAAGTGACGAGTGGTTGAACGCACCTTCGCATGGCGGAATCACTTCCGGCGACTGCGCGTCCGCTACGAAAAGCGGGCCGTTAAGGAAAACCTTCGGATTTACGCCGGGACTACTCTCATGCTCATGTCTGCGGCTTGGGGGGAGTGGGTGAGGAGGCCGACGGAAATGAAATCGACGCCTGTGTCGGCGTAGGCGCGAACATTTTCGAGGCGGATTCCGCCAGAACACTCGAGAGGAATATGATGCTCGAGCCCCGCACAGCGCTCGACGGCGCGGCGCACATCCCCAGGAGACATGTTATCCATGAGAATCGCTTCCGCACCATGAGTAAGTGCGGTTTCGAATTCCTCGAACGTGCGCGCTTCAACCTCAATGGGCTGCGCACCGCGGCGGTTATGGACGGCGCGTTCCAGGGCGGGCACGATTCCCCCGGCCAGCGCGATGTGATTGTTCTTGATCAGCACTCCGTCGGAGAGATCGAGGCGGTGATTTTGCCCGCCACCGCAGCGCACCGCATACTTGTCGATGACTCGCAGCCCGGGAGCGGTTTTGCGGGTGTCGAGAATGCGTGTTTTAGTGCCAGAGACAGCATCCACGAACTTGCGGGTCAGGGTGGCGATTCCGCTCATGCGCTGCAAAAAGTTTAGGATCACGCGCTCACACGACAAAATCACGCGAGCATTGTGCCGTATGACGGCAACCGATTGTCCTTTATGCAAGCGAACGCCATCGAAAATTTCAGGATGCGTGGTTACTTCGTAGTGCGAAGTGACGGCGCCGTCGAGTGCGGCGTAAACATCGAGGATGCGCCCGACGCAGCCGATGCCGGCGAGAATACAATCCTGCTTAGCGAGAATGGTAGCGGAAGCCCGCTGGTTGGGGTCGATGCAGGCATAGCTGGTGGCGTCACGCGTGGCACGGTCTTCGAGCAGCGCGTTCTCGATGATTGCGGTAATGCGTCGTGAATTCCAGTCCATAAGAGCGGTTGCCAGTGGGTAGTTGTCAGTTTCCGCTTTGAGAGCCCGTGCCGTTCAAGCCATCGAGTTGGTCGTTTAATTTCTCGCGCAAGCCGACTAACTCCTGCGCTCGCCTGCGTAGGCCATCGACTACCTTTGCCGGAGCCTTCGTCAGGAATTGTTCGTTGCCCAACTGCCGCTGATTGTTGGCGAATTCTTTTTCAATTTTCTCCAGCTCTTTTTTGAGGCGCTCGCGTTCGGCGGCAACGTCGATCTTTCTTTCGTAGACTACGAGGACATCGAAGCGAGCCGTACTGCGGGCGCCTGCCTGTTTCGCAACTGAGGAATCTACAAATGTGATTTTCTCCACATTCGCGAGCCGCTCAACCGCACTTCGATTCTGCTCAATCATCGCGCGAATTCCAGACTCGTGCGCAAAGACTTCGATAAGAACCTTCACCTTCGGTTCGACCTTCAGTTCTGCCCGCACATTTCTCACGTTCACGATTAAATCCTGCAGGATCGCCATTTCGGTTTCGGCGATTAAATCGAATTGCTTCTCGTTGACTTGCGGATACGTTGCCATCGCAATCGATTTCAGCGGCGGCTGGCCTCCATACATCGCTTGCCAGATTTCTTCGGTGATGAAGGGCATCACTGGATGCAGCAGGCGCAAGGAGGCGTCGAAGAGGTTGACCAGATTTCCGCATGCGAGACGGGCCTGTGCCTTATCTGCACCTTCTTCAAAGTTCAAGCGCGGCTTGATCAACTCGATGTACCAGTCGCAGAACTCTCCCCAGAAGAAATCATAGATGCGGTTCGCAGCTTCATGGAAGCGGTAGGTCGCGAGGGCATCGTTTACTTCTTTTGTCACACGATTGAAGCGGGAGAGGATCCAGCGGTCTTCGAGAGCGGCTGACTGGAAGCCCGACACGCTTGAATGCTTGGGCGAGAGTTCGCGGGCAAGAGTGCCCGCGCCACATTCCAGACGATCAACGTTGATGAACATGAATCTAGCGGCGTTCCAGATTTTGTTGGCGAAGGCGCGGTAACCCTCGGTGCGGCTTTCACTGAACGCAATATCGGTGCCGGGCGCGGCCATGGCCGCTAAGGTGAAGCGCGTGGCATCCGTGCCAAAGCGCTCGATGATCTCCAGCGGATCGATCACGTTACCTTTTGTCTTGGACATCTTTTGCCGCTCGGCATCGCGCACCAATGCATGGATGTAAACCTGGCGAAAGGGCACGCTGTCGTTCTTCTTGTCCGCCCAACCGCTGGCTTTTTTGATGGCGGGATCCTGCTGGTGTCCTTGCATGAAGTGGCAGCCGAACATGATCATGCGCGCGACCCAGAAGAAAAGGATCTCGTAGGCAGTGATGAGCAGCGTGGTGGGATAGAAGACTGCCTGATCGCGCGTCTTCTCCGGCCAGCCCAGCGTGGTGAACGGCAGCAGTCCTGACGAAAACCAGGTATCGAGCACATCAGAGACTTGCTGGAGGTTCCCGCTGCCACACTTCGAGCAGGTCACCGGAGCTTCACGCGCCACGATCACATGTTTGCAATTGTCACACGTCCATGCCGGGATGCGATGTCCCCACCACAACTGACGCGAGATGCACCAGTCATAGATGTTGTTCATCCAGTTGAGATAGATCTGTTTGTAATTATCCGGGACGATCGTGATCTCGCGGCTTTCGACGGCCTCGATTGCCTTCTGCGCCAGCGGTTTTATTTTGATGAACCATTGCTCAGACAATCGCGGCTCAACCACCGTGCCACAGCGGTCGCACTTGCCGAGCGCGAGAGTGTAGTCCTTCTCGCCCGCCAGAAATCCCTGTTCCTGCAAATCCGCGAGCACACGTTTGCGCGCTTCGTAACGGTCGAGACCAGCGTAAGGGCCGGCGTTCTGGTTCATGTGTGCGTGCTCGTCCATCACGTCGATCTGCGGCAGGTTGTGGCGCTTGCCGGCCTGGAAATCGTTGGGATCGTGCGCCGGCGTTACTTTTACGGCGCCGGTACCGAACTCGGGCTGCGCCAGTTCGTCGGTGATGATGGGAATCTCGCGCTTCATCAGCGGCAGCAAAACTTTCTTGTCGTGCAGATGCGTGTAGCGCTTATCTTTCGCATTGACGGCGATCGCTGTGTCACCCAGCATCGTTTCCGGGCGCGTGGTTGCGACCGTGATGAACTCAGTCGTTCCCACGACCGGATAGCGAATCTCCCACAACTTTCCGGCAACCTCTTCGTGCTGCACTTCGAGATCGGAGATTGCGGTCTCGCATCGCGGACACCAGTTGACGATGTACTTGCCGCGGTAGATCAGGCCTTCTTCATAGAGGCGGACGAAGACCTCGCGCACGGCACGCGAAAGATTTTCGTCCATGGTGAAATATTCGCGGTCCCAGTCAACGGAGGCGCCGAGGCGCTTCATCTGATCGAGAATCGCGCCACCGTAGAGCTTCTTCCATTCCCAAACGCGCTCGATGAATTTCTCGCGACCGAGCTCTCGGCGTTTCTTGCCTTCTTGCGCGAGTTGGCGCTCGACCATCATTTGAGTAGCGATGCCGGCGTGATCGGTGCCGGGCAGCCAGAGGGTGACGAAACCGCGCATACGATGCCAGCGCACGATGATATCCATCTGGGTCTGGTTGAGCATGTGGCCCATGTGCAGGCGGCCGGTAACGTTGGGCGGAGGCAACAGCAGCGTGAATACGGGACGCGTCTCGCCGGGAGGCGGCGTAGGCACGGAAAAGAGTTTTTCTTTGACCCAGTATTCGGCCCAGCGCGTCTCAATTGCGCCCGGCTCGTAGGATTTAGGTAATTCGTGGGGCATGGGTGATTAGCGGTCGGCGGGTGGAAAAAGGTTTAAACACAGAGGGCGCAGAGGATCACAGGGTAGATCCCTATTTCTGCGGGCCTTCTGTTGTTCGGACTTTTGTCCAGATGCCGATGAAGTTTGATCTTACAGGCGCGAGAAAAGAAGGGTCAAACGGGTAAAGGGATAGGAGGTAGGAGGTTTCAAAGTTGCACACCATAGTGACAAACCAGTAAACAGGGAGTGGCGCCACTCCGTCCCAATTCACTCCAGAGGGCGACATGGGCGAGGCGGGAGCGGGAGTTCAGCGGTATTTTTGGCACGAGGGGGGCGCGCGCAGGACAAAGGGTGACGCGATTCCCTTTCTTCGGAATCTACTTTATCCGCGCAAGGATCGAAAACACAGGTGTTATAGGTGCAATTTTCTTTCCTGTGCTAGTGTTGATCTTCACGATACCGCTGTCCCACACTGTTAGTGTTTGACTGTGGACCCCGATGCGATACCCACCGGGAGTTAAATTCACACAAGTCCACGCGCCCATTTCGTAGTCCTCAGACCTGCAACCAATAAGGTAGTCATGCCCCGCCTGGCTCGCTATCACTGCATGAAAATCAGGTAGAGGGCTGGGGCAACCAAGTTCGGATGTAGAGCGTGCCGTGCAGGTCACACTGTCTTGCCCGATAGTTATGAAAAAAGATCGACCCAAATCCAGCGGATAGACCGTAATTTCCCCCGAGCGCAGCGCACAAGACACCGGCGTGACATCAGCCTTGACATAGTAGAAGTAATCTTTTGCAGGCAGAGGTTCCTTAGCCAAGTATGTCGTTCTTGAGATACCAGTGGCCACGCGATTCCGCATCGAGGGCGTGAAATCCTCGCTCGTACCACGGTAGACGCTATATGTTACAACGGCTTCACAATCAACAGAGCGGGGGCCGGTCCAGTTCAGGCGTGAAAGCGTTGCCGATAAGGACTCAAGGGTCAGATTGTCAACGTCTTGGCCAATATCTTGTCCTAAACATGGTTGGACAAGAGCCAGAGCGATTGCGGCCGCGAGAAGTCCGAGGTTCTTCATGGCCCCCCTGTGGATTTCTCCTTCACTGATGACTTTCAATCTTGATCTGCAAAGGCTCATATGCGACGATTTCTGGGACTCCTCTGTAATCGGTTATCTTTCCAGTGACGCAGATGCGCTTATCCCTGTAGTCCTGCTCAGGGTTGCCAAACTTCGGGCGGTCATTTCCCCAAATCAGCGCGGTGAAAATCTGGTTCGGGTACGGCTTGTCAAGATTGATGAACGTAGGATTTCCGCGAGTGCTCGCTGCGTAGTGCGCGCCCACAACGTCTCCGCAAACGGTCGCTTTTTCTCCGACGTGTTTCTTTGCCTCTAGCGCTGAAATCGAAGTTTGGGTATAGCCTAGCGTGGCCCAACAAACCGCCGCGACCAAGACAGCAACAATCTTGCACTTGCGGCAGATCATGTCATCCTCCCTTACCGCTTCTGCGGGTTGAGCTGAAACCCCTGTCCGAAAAGTTTCGGGCACTTGGGGGAGCACCAACCATTTACTTGCTATTGATGTACTTGCAAACAGACTCAAAGTGATGTTTGAACTTGTGCGTAAAGTGGGCCTCCGGGTGCGTAGCTATCAGCACGTCCCCATCTTTGCTGAGCAGAGTGAAATGCCAGTGGCTGTAGGAGTCCCCGTCCGAGTACGTTGTTTTGCTTGAAGCCTCCAAAACATAATCAGCCTTGGTTTCGTTCTCGGTGACCACAACATTCGGGCAATACTTGGCAAACCCCTCCGAAACGGTCGCGGTGTCGAGATTGGACTTCGGAGAAAGGATCACATGCTTAGTCGCGGGCGCTTGACCGCTAAGCGATACGAGTAAGGCAAAAATTACGAAAATCACTGAAATGTTCTTCATCGTTGCTATTCCTTCTGATCTTGCTGCCACTTCCAGTTTACGGTTCACTTTTGAGCCGAGACACTGCGTGTACCACGAACCTCATGACAGTTGAGTAAATCCCCGCTCCCGCGAGATTTTGCGTCTCTCCGATCTCCGCGACAAGTGTCCAGGCGAATACACACGCCTCGCCCCTACGCCCTTCACCGCCGGACCGGCTGGCTGGGTGCGGGGGTGCGGGGCGCTTAGGCTATGAGCCGACGGCTCTGTGAAATCCGCCGTGAAACCGAAAGGATAATCCGGTACGGTAGGGAAATCGCCGAAAGCAGCCGTAAGCGGGCAAGAAAGAGCCTCAAAACAACGTGAGACGTTTCGGACTGTTCTTTTGGTCTCAGGCGACTGACGCAGAACTTCAGCGTTACCAAGAAACCGCAGTCTCATGCTGCGTCGGCCTAGGATTCAATCCCACCAGTTCTGCTAAGACTTCGGCCAGTGCCTCGGGTGCGGTCGCGTCGGCCCGCGCGGATCGCAACGGTTGACGGCGCGACGCAGTCTGGGGCCATGAGTATGGTTCTGAGTGTAATTGATTCCATAACAATGCCGGCTCCCAGACCCGAGTAAGCTTGGTGGTGCCAAAACCAACCATGAAGGCTCGGGTAGAAAGGAGCCGGACAATGATCATTATAGGATGCGATTATCACCCGGGTTTCCAGCAAATTGCGTTTGTAGATACCGAGACGGGAGATTACGGAGAGCAACGATTAGAGCACAGTGAGGGAGCAGAAAAGTTTTATCGTGACCTCGCTGCCCAGGGGAAGCAGGTACGAGTGGGAATGGAAGCCAGTGGGCATGCACGCTGGTTTGAGCGACTCCTGGCGGAGGTGAACTTCGAGTTGTGGATCGGGGACGCCAGCGAGATCGCCAGGAAGCGCGAACGGAAGCAGAAGACGGATCGGCAGGATGCGCAGCATATTCTGCAGTTGCTGATGGAGAATCGTTTTCCCAAGATTTGGGTACCGAGTGGGGAGAATCGGGATCTGCGGCAACTGCTATGGCATCGGCATCGCATGGTGCAGATGCGGACTCGGATCATGAATCAACGGCAAGCGGTGGCTCTGAACGAGGGGCTGCGCTGCAAGAAGAGGTTGTGGCGTCAGCATGGACGAGAGCAACTGGCGTCGTTTCGCTTAGCCCCGTGGGCGAGTCGGCGAAGGGAAGATCTGCTGCAGCTGCTGGATCGGTTGAACCCGACCATTAACGAACTGACGCAAGCGATCGAGCAGGAAGTAGAGAAATGTCCGGAGGCAGGACGCTTGCAGACGCATCCTGGAGTGGGTGCACTGACCGCCTTAGCCTTTGTATTAATCATCGGAAGGACGGAGCGATTTCAGTGTGGGAAGCAGATCGCGGCGTACTTGGGGTTAGTGCCCTTGGAGGACTCAAGCGGAAATCGGCGACGACTGGGCCATATCACGAAGCAAGGGAGTTCGATGTTGCGCTTCTTGCTAGTGGAAGCGGCCCAAGTTACAGCGCGCAGCATTCCGGAATGGCACAATAAGTACTTCCACCTGTCGATGCGACGAGGACGGAAGATCGCCAAGGTAGCGATGGCGCGGAGACTGGCTATCGCTCTCTACTGGATGTGGCGCAAGGGATGGACGTACGAGCAGTCAAGAAAATTCGGTTCGCACGCGGGCCAGCTCGAATCAGGCGATGGTGTGTAGTAGAACATCGAGAAATTGATTGGGCAGCCCGCTCCTCTTCATCGAGGAGTTCGAAGTAGTAATCATGATCGAAGTTGTGACCGAAGAGATGCATGGGTCGGACCGAGTTCTGACCTGAACTGATTACGAGCGAGCCTTGGTTGGTATGGCACTTATTTCTACGAGAGCGAAGTGGCGCTCATCTCTGAGCGGATGGAGTAGTGTGGAAAAAAAAGTACTTGACAACGCCGGCATTGTAAGAGACGCCTGATTTCGACAGCTGAGAAGGCCCCATCCACATTGGCGTTTTCAGTTACGGATGGTAAAGAATGTTTTCAGCGGGGTCATCTTCGGGGTCACGCTGGTGTTGCTCGATCCAGCCGCGAGCGCGGGCTTGACCTTTCAAGACGTCGACCTTTTTCATTTTGGATGTGAGACTTTGAAGTTTATCCGGGGCATCGGTATGTCCCAGGGACCCGGCGACTGCAATCCACATATAGGCTTCTACGAGGTCCCGCTTGACACCGTTTCCCTTGGAGTACAGATCGGCTAGACGCATCTGGGAAGCTGGATTACCTTGCTCGGCGGACTTTCTGTACCATTCCGCGGCTTCCGCAAAGTCCTGTTGTACTCCCGAACCGTCTTCGTAGACGCGCCCGAGGCCATACTGACCCAACGAACTGCCATAGCTTGTGGAGCCATCGGCGGCTTCAGAGCACCAATGCAGGGCCTCGGAGTAATCACGAGACGTACCCAATCCGTGAATCATCAATCGGCAAGTGTTGTATTGAGCCTCTTCATCTCCCAGTTCGGCTCCCTTCTTGTACCAGCCCAAGGCTTCCTTGTAGTCGGAAGCGGAACCGAACTCATACACTAGCCCAAGGCCATTCGCAGCGTTAGCATAGCCATGACTTAGCGCAGACGAGAACCACTTGATGGCGGCAGCACGATTCTGCGCCGCATTGTTCGACTCAACTCCCTCTCCTTTGTGATAACACATACCCAGGTTGAACTCCGCCTGAGCGTCACCTTGGGCCGCGGCGAGAGTATACCAATGGACTGCCTGAACGTGATCCTTCTGTACACCTAGACCCTCGCCGTACGCGTAGCCCACCTTCACCTGCGACTTACTGAGGCCCTGCTCAGCTGCGAGGTAGAACCATTTGAACGCCTCGGCATACTGACGATCTTCTTCGGCGGCCAGCCCCATCTCGTCTTGCGCCTCTGGATCTCCATTTTTTGCTCTTTGTTCGACGCTGAGATCACCTGACGCGGCCTGCTCTTCTGGGCGTGATTGAGCGTGCGTCAGTTGGCAGACCACCGCAAGAAACAGAAGAAAAATCAATGGTGGTTTCGTTGTCTGCATGGAAGTGAAGTCCGCTCCAGCACAATTCTCAGTCTGTGCGCTGTACTGTCGCCAGTTACCGAAGTTCTTCCGAACGCAGGTCCATCGGTTCGGGTTATGTCAATTGGCGATAAATCTGTAGTGCAAATCTGTAGTGCAAATCTGTAGTGCCGTATCGACAGTGCTCCGCAGATAGAGCTGTGTTGAAGGCGAGCAGTCGAGGCGGAGCATTGACGATACGGCGATTTGGACTAAGCCGCTTCCCTGAACTCGGGCCCTATGGGTTTTGAATGGGTTTGTTGTGGTGCGGAGAGCGAAGAAGCGCATTGCAGGGGATGTGAGCGGAGGGTTGTGATGGGTGCGGGGCGACCGATTACCAGGTGAATGAGACTGCGTTTCGGGAGGTTGGAAGCTGTTTTAGGAGCATGCGGACACACTGCGGCACGCACGCAGACAACGCGCATTGGAGCGGCGATCCGGGTTGGTGGCGTGAGCGAGATGGTGATCATGACGAGTTGATCTCCGCGAGATGCGAGTGATCGGTTGCGGGCACAAGGGTCGTGAAGCGAACGACGACGTGCAAGGTGCCGCATTTGCACTTGGGGCAGCAGCGATTGATTGCCGACTGTTCCTGAGGGGTAACGAGGTTAGTGCCTTGTGGAGCTACGGCCTTGAGATGGTGACGGCAAAGAGCCAGCGCCTGACGGCGATTGCGGTTGGCGAGCAGCCCGAAGTGGCGGATCTTGACAAAGCCATAAGGCAGAACGTGAAGCAGAAAGCGACGGATGAACTCAACCGCATCAAGGCTCATTTCCTTGATGCGGTTGTTGTCTCTGGAGTCGCGCCATTTAAAACGCACCTGCCCGTTGTTCAGGTCCAAGAGCCGGCCATTGGCGAGAGCAACACGATGAGTGTAGCGTGCCAGATACTTGAGCACATACTCAGGACCGCCGAAAGGTGCCTTGGCATAGACGACCCATTTCTGATGGCGCAGCGTGGAGAGCATGGCGTGGAATGGGCCTGGCTTGGAGAACGCAGCTAGAGTGCCTGGGAAGCGCAGTTGGTCGTTGTTGTAAGCGTGTTTCAGGAAGGCCAGCATCTTGCCACGGAACATGCAGCTGAGCACCGGCGCCGGAAGGAAGTAGCGAGGCCGACAAGCGATCCACCGTGATTGGTCGGGTGCCAGGCCGCCGGCAGGAACCAGGCAGTGCAGGTGGGGATGATGTTCCAGTCGCTGATTCCAGGTATGGAGTACGGCGAGAATGCCGATGCGAGCACCGAGGCGGTGTCGATCGGCGGCGATCTCCATCAGGGTCTCGGAGACAGCACGAAACAGTAGAGCGTAGATAAGACGCTGGTTTCTGAGTGCGAGTGCAGCCAGTTGCTTGGGCAGCGTGAAGACGACATGGCTGTAGGGCACGGGCAGCAGACTCGACGCCTGCTTCTGCAGCCAGCGATCGCGAGCGGTCGACTGGCACTTTGGGCAGTGGCGATCACGGCACGAGTCGAAAGCCACGTACTCATAGGAGCAGCTGTCACAGCGTTCGAGATGACTGCCGAGTGCGGCAGTACGGCATCGACCGATGGCTCCGAGCACCTTGCGTTGCTGGCGGGAGACAACATGGCCCCAGCGCTGGAGAAACTCTTGCTGGTGCGCGTGAAAGACATCGGCCACTTCGAGCCGATGCTCTCTCATTTTTTCTTGGCCTCTGCTTCGCGAGCTGGAAGCTCATCGAGCGGACTTACGGTGGAGTGCAGCCGGTGCTCGGAGACATGGAGGTAGCGCGCGGTCGTCTCTAGGTCGCAATGTCCAAGCAGCAGCTGAATGGTGCGCAGATCGGTTCCGCTGTCGAGCAGGTGAGAGGCAAAGGAATGCCGCATCACATGGGCGGAAAGCTGCTTGCCAATGCCCAGCTTCTTGCGCAACTGATGGCAGAAAGCGTTGACGGCGCTGGCGTACATCGGCCGGTCGGAGCTCCTTCCGGGAAAGAGCCAGTCCTTGGGCTTGTGCTGGTTCCAGTAGGTACGGAGCCACTCCAGCAGCTTGGGCGAAAGCATCACCTGACGTGGATGCCCGCCCTTGCCTTCGCGAATGTTGATGACCATCCGCTTACTGTCGATGTCGGTGACTTTCAGATCCACGGTTTCCTGAATGCGCAGGCCAGCCCCGTAGAGCAGGCCCAGCAGGGCGCGGTGCTTGAGGTTCTTGGTGATGTCGAGCAGTGCGGCGACTTCTTCACGGCTCCAGACCACGGGTAGTTTGCGGCGTATCTTGGGCTTGGTAACTTCGGTGTCGAACCAGCGTTGCTTGAGCGTACGGACGTACAGAAACCGCAGTGCCGAGACGTAAACCTGAATGCTATGCCAGGCCAGCTTGCGCTCGTTCAGCAGGTAGAGCTGATAGATACGAACATGCTCGGGCCCAAGCTTGTCAGGGGACTGGTGAAAGTAGCGCGCGAAGTCGGCTACGGCTCCCGTATAGGTACGGATAGTTCGAGGAGTGAAATTACGCAGCCGCAGTTCTTCCAGCATGCGTTCGCGAAGTGCAGTCATGTATACCTCCTTCAAGGTATCCATCACTGTACTTACGCACCGTCGCTACACTACCGCCGCGCCAGCGGCTTAGTCCAAATCGCGATAGCGCTCAATGACCAGCGGTCAAAACGTGTAAACGCCTGATTTCAACAACGAGAGTTGAAGCATATCGAATGGGACGGCTGGGGGTGGGCCGGACAGGATACAAATGTCTACCTTGTCTTCGATTCGACGGATTCTCTCTCGATGGCGGCAGCGAATCATGCCCCAGGCAAGTTCAACGGCATACCATGCGAGGTTGCTCAAGTACGTCGACTTGAGAGCCATTGGTACGCCGTGCAGTTTTATACGAATGAGTTTTGGGGAAGGCGTAATGCACTTGATTGCACGGGGTCTGGGCGATAACTGTTGAAATATCCCGATATCACTCAAAACCCCTGATTACAACAGTCTGAGCAGCAACTACAATGGATTGTTGCGAACAGTCTGTGGGGTGGCATTTCGAACTAGCTTTGGCGTCTGAATTTCTGCACGAGTCGCCGAAAAGAAGGGGTTGAGTACACGTGATGTTTGATCCAGATCGTATTCTCGACAGGATTCTTGAGATTTTTGTTGAATACGACAACTGGCTCACGTTTCGGCAACTCGCATATCGCGTCACCGGAGACCCGTCGAACCAGCATGTAATCGCCGAAGTTGTTCATCGGCACAGCCGAGTGTTCGTTGTGACTGATGGTTGCAGGTGCAAGCTCCGCACGGAGTTGATCGAAGATGCTCTCCAGATTGCGCCCCTACCGTAACGGCCTCTCCAATCAACTGTCGTAACATCGCCATAGCGCTCAATGACCAGCGGTCAAAACGTGTAAACGCCTGATAACGACATCTATCTCGATTGTCGATTAGTCGCGCAGTCGGCGGGCCACGACGATTCTGATTCTGCAAGTTTCCGGCTGTCGAGCGTTCTCGAAGAAAATGATGACAGGATTGCTCGGCAGCAGGCGCAGTGCAAAGACAAGACGATGACGAACAACCGCACAAAAACCCTATGGCTGCCTGCTCTTGTGAGCCTGACCGGTTCAATGTTGTGGCGGTTCATCTTGCAACGATCCTTTCCACAATCGCAGCCGCTTTTAAACCACGCAGGGCTCCCGCTCGCCTACCAACTTCTCTGGCTTGCGGCCTTGCCGTTAGTTGGCGCATTGAGCGTGTATTTATCTCGCCGCGCCGGAGGCGACAAATTGACAGGCCTTATGGCGGCTCTGTCCCCCTCGATTGTGATGATCCCGCTCTGGCTGGCATTAGCGACCAAGATGAGTCACCCATCTCCCCGTCAGTGGTTTGGCTTGCTTTGCGGCGTGCTGAATTGGATTGTTACGCCTGGTATCGCTCTCTCATTGGGCGCCTGGCCTCTGCTGAGGACCCGGACCCCCAAGAACACAGGAAATGTCACTCACTAAACTATTCTGAAAATCACAAGGTCTGGGGCAAAGTGCCCGTCGAAAGATGCTTGTGCGCGCTGAGCTATTTTCAGTGGTTGGCGAGACATCCCGTTAACACTCAGAATCCCTCAATGAGCGCTATCGCCTGGTTTCGTCAACAACCATTGTCTGACTGGAGTATTGAAGGGAAGAATAACCTCTGGCCACGTCAAGATGCTCCGAGGACCAACATCAGCAATCGAGTAACAAACACGTCAACAGTGATAATAAGAATCATCGCGGCAACCACTGCTTCGGTCGTTGCGCGTCCGACGCCCTGAGTGCCACCTTTCGTCGACATCCCGTAGTAGCAACCGATCGTGGCGATTATAAATCCGAAGACTACCGGCTTGACCAATCCCATCGTCACATCTTGATGGACCAAGCTCTGCCACGCGCTGCTCCAATACTGGTGGGAGTCCATTCTCAGCAACAAGCTCGATACCACGCTCCCGCCAACCAAACCGAACAGGTCTCCAAGAATGGTCAGGAAAAACAGCATAAATATGGTTGACACCACACGCGGAGTCACGAGCTTCTTCATTGGGTCCGTGCCAAGGGCTCGCATCGCATCAATCTGTTCCGTGACGATCATCGAGCCGAGTTCGCTCGCCATACCCGCGGCATTCCGCCCCGCAACGACAAGTCCGGCCAGCACGGGGCCCAGTTCTCGCACAATACCGATTGCAACCAATTGTCCGATCAGGGTTTGCGCACCGAACCGACTAAGTGTGGCGGTACTGTTCATCGCTAGTGCGGCTCCCGTGAAGAAACAGGCAGATAATACGATTGGCAGCGAGCCAAACCCAATTACGTCGGCCTGTACCATCATGTCGGCCAGATAGATTGGTCGTCTGAACAGGTTTGCAAGCGCCCGGCCCGCAAAAAAGCAATATTCTTGAACGGATTGAACTTTCCCCTTGGCAAACGAGATCAGTTTCGCACTGCCCAGAAAATCTCTAGCTCCCATCGCGTGTACCCCAATCCTGCCCCCGACTATACTGTGTGGCAGAGGTCTGAAACCTCGAATCTGCTTGTGGTCTCAGTTCCCAAGGATCTTGGGCGTTGTTCAAGTCATGCGACAGTTGGATGTCGTCTTAGGGTAGTTGACGTAAAATCGCGTTATACTCATCCATCCGCCGAAACTCCGGCCAAGTCCGCCAGCGCCTCCCAGTGCCTCGGATGAGGACGATAGCCTTTGCGAATCCGACCCGCGTACCAGCGGGAAACTCCAATCCGTGACGCAATAGCTGAGTTAGACATTCGCGTGAGCGGAGGTTGAATTTTCTGCAAATACACTTGAACTGTGAGCCATGAGGGCTGGCTCGCTGGTGTCCAGGCAGATCGCGCTTGCGCGTGTTGACGCTGAGTCTGCGCTTCCTTTGCGAGCGCTTCGGGGGTATGTCCCGCAACCCGTCCAGACCGGGCAGCATCGATAAGGCGTTCGGTCGCCGCGCCGACAGCGCATTTGGCACAGTGGGTTCTGCCATTCGTTATCGTCTTACCGCAGCCCCGACAGAAATGATCCGCCTTCGGCGGTTCAACGGTGGCTAACCAGATCTTGCCCTTGTCTTCCGTACGTCGCTGCTGAGTAAGGCGTGTCGGAGGAACTGAATTGCGACCACGTCCAGATTTTGTCCCAGCCCAGAGAGTTCGTGCCACGTATTCAGCCCACGGCGCGACCAGCTTTCTCCACGCGGGAGCTGTCGCGCTCAGCTTAGTGCACATCGGAGCCATCAACCGGCAGTTACCGGTGGCCGTCTCGAAAAAGTCAGCCCGGCGCAAAGGCTCACTTGCAATCCAATCGAGTAACCACCTCTCAACTTCGGGCCGCACGGGTTCGAGAATGTCGAAAGCCACGGAGGAACGATCAGCAGTGTCGGTATGCAGGCCAAGCCCAAGGCCGTGATCGAGCCCTAGAGAGGTGATTGCTAATCTCGCTTCCGCTTCCAGCAGGGCAAAGCAATAATTCAAGATGGCATGCGCTGGCGTCACCGCGAGGCGCGGCCCGCCCGTTAGTGGGGATTGTCGACTCCCAACAAATCGCCAATGTTGCGGGATTCTAGCGAGATCGGCTTTAGGCCAAGTCACCGGAATATCCCGCCATTCGCGAAAATACGATGCCGCTGCGTTTGCTTCGAGATTTCGCAGAACGTCAAAGCTCTCCGCCGAATCCAACTTGTTCCGAAAGCGGACAATCGCATCCGCCGCCGCCCCACAATCGAGGCGCTCCCGTAGGACGCGTTCTTGACCCAGTAGTTTTGCTTCGATGAGCACGCGGCAGATCTCAAGCCCCACGCCGTTGCTGATGGCTAGAGCCTGAGCGCGTCTCAATTTTGCATCAGATGATCCAACTGGACCGGTGACACACAGCGTCTTGCCATTGCGTTCGATGAAAACAAGCGAAGCATCTTGGTCCCGTAACCATTTCAACGCCGCCAAACTTACGAGCCCATCTGAGCCGACGACTACGAGCCGCCTGAGGTTGTGCCCGATGCGGGGAAGACGGTAATGGTAACGTTGAGTAGCGATCCCGTCTTCAATAATCAAATGTCCCTTGTCGACGGAGACAGAAATCCCGTACCCGACCAGGATAAGGACTCCGTGACGAGGAACTGAATTGTGGGATTGCGCGAGTTGAGGTACGGTTTTCCTAGCTGCCATTGGAGCATCCCTCCGGTGGTTGTCAGGGCTTGACGGGCTGCTTCGAACAGTCCGTCGGCCCGTTTTCCTAAATCAGCCCCCTAAGCCGAACGGCAACAGAATCTCTGCTTCACACTTTGGGCAAGCGTGATTATTTGAGTGTCCCTTGTAACCACAGGAACACTCGATATAAAACTCAAACCGAAGAATGTGATGGGCACGCTTTCTCTTTGCTCTTTCTCGGGCGCAGATATCGCGGGAACGACGCGGAGTCACCACTCCCACGCCTGCCAGCGAATCCGCCAGAAAACGTTGCAACGGTTCTCGTCTCTTGGGCAATGTGGGTTCTTGCAAGACTTGAAGCGTGAGCGCTGACAGACCCGGCGCGAAGTCCTGAGCGTACGGACGAGCACCGTCCTGAAACGCCTTTGTCACTTCCTCCTCGCTCCGCGCGTTGGACAGGAGCGGCCACAATCGATCCCACACCTGCGCCAGGTTGTCACGGAAGTTTTCCGCCTTCCCGTAGACTTCCGACACGCCTATAGTCGGCGGACGACCACGCCTTTTTGGAGCCTCGAAGTCATTCCTGTGCTTTGTCATTTAATGCGATGGATTCCCGTTAGACAGTCACAATTATACGTAAACTACCGGCAATGGCAAGCTAATTTATGCGGTAGCCCTCCCATGATTTTCTTCCAACATACTGCAGAGCAATGTATTACATAATTTCTGGCTCTGGACAGACCCACTGATTTATGCGTATTATTAATAACTATATCGCATAATTCATGGCGGGCTTGGCTCCGACAAGTTGCCATCGCGCAAAAGGAGAAATCCAGGAATGAAGCGTAAAGAGGTTAAACAACGAACTGCAAAGCGAAAGTTTGTTCCGCCGCGAACCCTCGAAGAATTCTTCGCCTTGCCCGAGCGGGATCGGGAGATATGGAAGAACGTTGGTCAGGCGGTCACAGAAATGAGAGCGGGCGTTTCACGCCGTCAAGCCGCGCAAAAATTTAACCTCGACCCGCGCATGGTGCAGCAGCGAGCGCCGTCGGCATTGCGAAAGCTGAGGAACGGGCGCTGGGTCGCCAGGCCCAATGACCGTTTGTTGCGCGTCCTCCTTATTCCGACGAGGAAGGGGCTGCACGAAATCGGGGTGCGCGATTTTCGCCAGGCATCCCTGCTCGGGAAATACTGGACCGCTGTCGAGCATTACCGCGACCCCGGCGATGCTTCGGCCCTTCGGGAATTCCGGGCAAGGTACATCGTCGACGCAAACGGGAAGCGATTCCGGTTGCTGACAGATCTCCGTGCATTGGACCGCCTGGGTTCAGCGGGAGTTCTTTCCTTCGAATCGCTTTACGCGCGGGCGGCGTGATGACGAAGAAACTGCCACAACATGATCCTGAGTCTGCGTGGGTGCGTAGCGCCACAGCAGCACGGCGATTTGGCGTGAACGCTCAGTGTGCATGCGGTGAAACACGACCGGAAACATTTGTGCCAAATAGCAACCCGGTAATCTGTGCTGCTTGTGATCGGGCTAGAAAAGGAAAAACCACCACAGACAATCATCATGCGGCTGGCAGGGCAAATAGCCCCATAACGACACCCATACCAGTTAACGATCATCGCGCAGTATTGAGCTCTGCTCAGTATGATTGGCCAAAAGCGACCTTAGAAAACAGCACCGGTAGTCCGCTGCTCGCCCGCGCCGCGTGCGTCCGGGGATTTGTGGACACCAATGCTTACCTGGTCGACAAACTTCTGCTGCCTCATGCAGAATTCTGTGAACTGCTGAACTCGATGCTCGCAGAAAAGTTAGGGCCCGAGTGGTGGCTGAATACGGGCTTGGAGAAGTTTGCACCAAAAGCCAAAGCAACATCGCGTCGCGAACCCAAATAACCACCCCTCGGGCGACCAGATCAGGCTCACAATAGTGGATCACTATCAATTTCGAGCATGTCGCGTCGTCCACCCACGCCGTTGGTCATTGCCGTCCGCGTCTTTCCTGATCTGAAAGATGAGGATCGAGACTTTGACAAGCCGAAACGGGATTGGAAGCGCCCCGACGCCATTTTTGTGGTCGACACCGAGACGCGAACGGATAAAACCCAGCGCCTGACCTTCGGATGCTATCGATTCATCGTCACCGGGCAGTTGGTAAAAGAAAATCTGTTCTACGGTGATGACCTCCCCACTGAGGACCGGCGGACTCTCGAACGCTATGTCGCAACACCACGAGCAGTGGTACCTGATGAAACCGCCCACGACGTATCCTTACTGACGCACTCGGAATTCCTCAAGAGATTTTTCCACGACGCTTACAGGGGGCGTTGCCTGGTCGTCGCCTACAACTTTCCTTTTGACGCGTCACGACTCGCATACAACTTCACAAAGGCGCGAGGCCGCTTCGCCGGTGGCTTCTCGCTCGACCTCTGGTCGTATTTGGGAAGTAGAAATCGCTTTCGGCCCAGCATCTGCATCAAGCATATCGACAGCAAACGTGCCCTAAAGGGCTTTACCCGAAGAAAACAGCCCGACGAAGAAGACATGATCCCCGAAGGTTCAATAACGGGGAAAAAAGACGAAGGCTACGTTTTTCGTGGCCACTTCCTTGACCTGCGAACTCTGGCGTTCGCGCTCACCGATAAAAGTTACACGCTAGAGAGAGCGTGCGAAGACTTCGGCGTCAAACACGGAAAACAGCATGTGACACAGCATGGTATCGTCACACCGAAATACATCAAATACAACCGCCGCGACGTTCTCGCCACCTCGGAACTAACCGTTAAGTTGCTGGAAGAATATGACAAGCACGACATCAAGCTGCAAGAAACGAAAAGTTATTCGCCAGCGTCAATCGGCAAAGCTTATTTGCGCAGAATGGGAATCAAACCGATTCTGCAACGCCAACGCAATTTCCCAAAAGCGTTCCTGGGCCATGCGCAATCGGCGTTCTTCGGAGGGCGAACCAGCGCACACATTCGCAAATTGCCGGTTCCCATCGTTTATACCGATTTTCTTTCGATGTACACGACGGTCAACAGCCTCATGGGCTTGTGGCGCTTCGTCACTGCTCGCACAATCACGGTCGTCGAACACTGCCAACATGAAGTAGAAGTATTCTTGCAGCAACTATCCAGCAACCCAGTCGATCTCTTCACACCTGAAACTTGGAAACACTTGACAGCATTCGTTCAGGTGATCCCAGACGGCGACATTCTGCCGTCTCGCGGTAGGTACAACTTGGAATCAAACGATTGGCAGGTAGCCGTAAACCACATTTATGCGGATCGCAACGATTCCAACCAAGCACTCTGGTTTTCGCTTCCTGACGTTGTCGCGTCCGTGCTCCTCACAGGACGGATCCCAAGAATTGTCGATGCTTTTCGAATCGAAGCCCACGGCCAATTGAAAAAGTTGGAATCGTGCAAGCTGCGCGGCGTTGTAGACGTTAATCCACGAACACAGGATTTCTTCCGTGTTGTCATCGAAGAACGGCAGCGTTTGAAAGAGCGCGGCGACGATATTTCTCCGACAGAAAAGAAACGTCTTGATAAAGCATTGAAAGTTCTGGCAAACGCTACAAGTTACGGAATTTACGCTGAAATGCACCGCCAGGAGTCAGACCGTAAACAAACGGTGACGTGCCACGGCATTGACGCCGAGCCGTTCCGTTGCCGCGTTGCACATCCAGATGTGCCCGGCGAGTATTGTTTTTCCCCAATCGCTTCTCTGATTACAGGCGCAGCCCGCATGATGCTGTCGCTTTTGGAGTACAGCGTCACGAAGCTGGACGGGACATACGCAATGGAAGACACCGACTCCATGGCGATAGTTGCAACCGAACACGGTGGGATGATCCCATCCGTTGGCGGTAAGAATGGCGTCATCAAGGCATTGTCGTGGAAACAAGTTGAAAATATATCGAACCAATTTCATGCACTTAACCCATACGATCGCGACGCGGTGCCAACATCCATTCTTAAGCTCGAAGCTGACAACTACGATGGCCCCGAAACGCGCAAGCATCAGCGCCAGCTTTACTGTCTCGCGATCTCTGCAAAACGGTATGCGTTGTTTTTGCGTGACAAGCGTGGCAGTCCAGTCCTATTGCGGAAAGGTGTAAACAATAAGGAGAATCGATGGTCGGAACACGGTCTTGGCCATCTCCTGAACCCAACCGATCCCGAAAGCGAAGATCGCGAATGGATCGCGCACGCCTGGCTTGGCATGATTCGCAAAGCGCTGGGACTATCAACGCAGAGCCCGAATTTCGGACAACAACCGGCGATTGGTCGTACATCAATTACAAGTCCCGCAGTAATGCGCCCCCTTGCGAAGCTAAATGCAGGAAAAATATATGTCGATAAGATCAAACCGTTCAATTTTCTCGTGACGTGCCACGTGAAGCCATTCGGCCATCCGCCGGGCGTTGACGCCGAGCGCTTTCACCTGATTGCACCCTATGAAGCCAATTCACGGGAATGGTTAAGAAATACCTGGATCGACCAATACTCCGGCGAAAACTACAGGATCACCACGACCGGTCATCACGGCGACCGCCATACGGCGCGGGTGAAAACCTACGGTGAAGTCCTGCGCGAGTACGAAATACATCCAGAATCGAAGTGTGCCGATGCCAGCGGGAGACCGTGCGGCAAGCAAACAGCTGGTCTGCTACAACGGCGGCACGTTCGAATCGATCAGATCAAATACATCGGCAAGGAATCGAACAGCCTGGAAGAAGTTGGCGCTGGCTTAGAGCATTCAGCGGAGAACGTCTACACGTTGTATCCCGATCGCCGACGCGACGAATGGCAAACGAGAATTCTGCCCGTGTTGAGGAAAATACCTCGAGCAATTCTCGAAGAGATGAGCGAGTTGTCGCCCAGGGCAGTCATGTACGCACTTGGTGGGAAAAGGCGGCCGCATCGTCACAATCAGGAACGGCTGGCAGCAATCGCCCGCGAACTTGGAATGATCTAAGACGCAGAGTGTTATCTAGAGACCACTCCGGTCAGCTACAAAATCGATGACTTGCCGATTACGAAACAACCATGCTCAATCGGAGTATATATTTTTCAACAAGATAGGGAGCTGTCATTCCTGCCAAAGGTATTCGGCCATAATCGGCACAAGTTTGGGCAACAAATGGGCAACAGCGCGTCGCTTATATTTTGACCACTCGCGTTTCTATTTCGGCCACATTACGAAGTGCGTCGGAAACCGCCACAGCTTCAGATTCATCGTTGTAGCACATGTGCAAATCCGTCTCGAAGCTAAACCTCGCTTCGTCGCGTGCTGCATTCACCTGCCAGTACGAAACCCAGCTACCTTCCTCAACCCCCGGCCCCATTCCGGACACATATTGCACGGCCCAACCCTTCAATGGCGGCATACCGTGAACCGGGACACGCCAAGCTCCCAATCCTTTTGGTGGAATCGCTTCGACATTCTTCATGCCCCGGGATTCTACCACCGGAGTAAAATGGCCACCGATGTCCACCGGTCACAACCCACTGTTCGAGAAGGTAAAGAATACGGCGGCCAAGCTGGACCGCCGCAGGCAGGCCGCCCGTGAAACGTCTAAGCAAATCGTGGCGCGTCGTGAGGCGTTTTTCGACAGACTCGCACTTATGAACGTAGGCGCGTTGACTTTCAGCGTAACGCTAGCAGGTCGTTTGGGAACTAGCGCGCACTTTCCGAAGACGCTCTTCTGTGCGTGGGGCTTTCTGTTGATTGCAGCGGGTGCTTGCTTGTTACGCAATCTGTCACATCAGCATTATCAGTTGGCAGACGCGATGACCGACATGGCCGAATCGGAGATCGATTACATTGACGTAGGACAGGAAGTGATTAAGACCGAAAATGTAATCTATAGCGATTCACCAGAGCCATACGATCAGAATAGGGAGCTAGCACTGCATGGATCAAACCGCGAGGTCTGGAAAAAAGCGCACGCAAAATATCAGCGTACAAACACACGTAACTGGAAAATCGTAATTGGCTCAGAGTGGACTGCGGCAATTGCGATGCTCTTAGGCTTCGCTTTTCTTATCGTTTTTGCGCTGCGAAATTTATAGCGAATTACTTGCCAGCTTTCGTGGCCTTCGCGCGCGCACGTGGATTAAACAGCAATTCGATTTCGGTGGCGTGATTCTTCATAATTAGTTTGCCGGTTTCGTCGCCGTGTACGTTTTCTGCTTCCTGATCCACCATCCAAACCATGCCTTCTAGAAATCCGTTCATCCGCGCTTTTCGTGTTGAAATCGCCATATTGTGATTCCCCCTCGCCACTGATTCTGCCGGTGCCATTGCTCGATTGAAAGTTACCGTAGTCACAAGATTCGCATGGGCGTAGCAACTGCTTTTCTAAGGCGACCGCAGTACAAATCGCCTTTTTGATTTCTAAATCAGTTTCCCGAAAGAGCTATCGGAAAAGAATGGCCCAAAAAAGCTTCACCATGTGGCCGAGCACAAACAGCTCGACGGCCAGCACAGTCAGCTTTCTGACCGCTGCGGACAAACGCTTCATTGTGATTTTATTGGCTTCGGACGACAACAACAAAAACTGTGGAATAGAGACGCACTTCTTCCATCGACGGGTGTGTTTTGATGCCAGACATCTATTGGCTACCGTTTTAACGCACGGTGGGACGCATCAGGGCGCACTTCTTCCCCAAAAGGAAGGTATCAACTTTTGACGCGGATACGTGCGCTGGACCGATACCGCTTTGGGGTTCGGCCCTACTTGTTTCAGAATCCGCGCCAGAGCGGTTGCTCGTCAAGGTTACTCAGGTCATTGACTGACATTGAGATACTTCTTGAACTTCTGCTTTGCTACGCCGAATTGGTTCGTGAACCAAACTTCCTGCTCGTGCATCCTTTTTACGACCTCATTGTGGTCGTATCCGGGCGGAAACTGCTGAGTGAAGTCGCGATACTCGAAGTGGGCACTCCACAACTCCACGCCACGCTTGAAAAGTTCATCACAGTACGCGGAAATCTCCGGCTCAAACAGAAAATCTGCCTCCGCCGTGTCCCGCCTAAACTTTTGCAGTTCTCCAAGTTCGGGCTTGAAGTCGCGCTGCACGAGCAAGAGCACGGCAACGACATTTTCGTATACACGCAGCCGTTTGTCATAACGCTCGAGAACAAGCTTCAGCTTGTTCCCCTGCCACTGCTGCCACGCGATGTAAACCGTGACAATGGCAATTACAGGTGTTAATAGGGCCTGCAAAATCTGGAGCACAAGTGCAATGTGGGGGTGATTTGTCACTCAGAATCTCGTGTCCTCGTCGGACGGCGGTTGGCCGTCCATTTCTCTCTTAATTTGAAGAGCTTTGCGCCAAATCTTTTTTCCGAACGACATCGACGAAAATTGCCTTCCCGATTCCAGAGCGACCAGCGCCGCTACCTTGGAGCCCATAAGAAAATCTTCTTCAGAGCTAGAGTGCTTCTTTGCGGCGCGTGCTAGAACGACAGCTAGCTCAGTGCGGTCCTTCGGGTCAAATATAGAAACTTTAACCGAATCGCCGCTTTGAACTTCCCGAACGCTTCCCAAATTGCCTTGTACTCCTGCGGGAATACCCGAGCTGCTTTCAAAATAAGGGTTTTTCGATTCGACAATTAACCCATCGATTTCAAAACCCACTGCGCTGATATGCACCGGAAATAAGGACCGGTTTCTTATCAGGACGTGAAACATAGGGCCTTTGTCATCCCTTAATATCACGCTTCCGCCTCCGAGTTTATTTCCATACCACACCAGTTTCTGAACCACTAGGCGTTCTTGGTCGCGTCGGATAGTCCACCAAACCAAGACGATGGCCGGAATGCCACTGAAGAGCGCAGCAAAGAAGACTGCCGCAACCCCCACGATGATTTCCTTTTTTCAAGTCCGGCGTCACGGTAATCCATCTGCTCGTAGGTTCAATTGTTCACTGACGAGGCCATCGTTCATCAATTGCACGCACAATTTCCTCAGCCCAGCGCACCGCGTCCGAAATCGCCGCAACGGTTGCCGGTACGCGCTTGCCGCCATCATACTGCGCCAGCTTCCGGGCGGCTAGGATGCTGGCCGCAATCAACAGCACGCGCGCAGTTGACACAAGCAATGGATAGCTACATGAATGTCGCGCTGAAGCCAGCGGCGGCGTAGCAACTGTTACCATCGCATCCCACAGGCCCTGTGCTCCCACCCTCGCGCGCCCCGCGCTCCCCCAAAGCGTGCGCCAGGGCCAGTGTTTACTGGTTTGTCACTATGGTGTGCAACTTTGAAACCTCCTACCTCCTATCCCATCAAACGGGTAAAGGGGTGGAAGGAACGGACGGCAAAACTGCCACACCCCCCGGCACTTCTTCGTGGCCCTCCATTCCGCCTCGCAGGGCGGAGCCCGGGTCAAAAACGATGCAGCTCTGGTTGCAAATGGTGAGCACTTCGCGTTACACCGCTCACCGCTATTTCTCCATGCTCACTTCGACCGCTAGTTTGTATCCCACCCGAGGTAAAATCTCCCCGACCTGGTCCTTGTACCCATTGAGCACTAGCTGAACTGAATGTTTTCCAGGGGATATTTCAAGGGAATTAGGCGTGCGCCCAAAGCCTCCGGCGCTGTCGACAGGCTGGAATCTCGGGCAACTCGGAAGTAACTGTTGAAATCGCATTATAAGAGGGCGCCCCTTTGGAGTAGGTTGTCATCGTTCGCATGATTACCTACGAAAGGAGCACCCTCGATGAGCGGTGAAAAGTATATTGGGCTGGAGGTTCATCAAGCAACGATCTCGGTCGCGGTGATGGATTCCCAGGGCAAGTTAATCATGGAATCGATACTGGAAACCAAAGCATCGACCATTCTCGAGTTCTTGGCGGGCCTGCGTGGAACTCTATCGTTAACCTTCGAAGAAGGAACCTGGGCGGCATGGTTATACGATTTGCTCAAGCCGCATGTGGCCCACTTGATCGTGTGCAATCCAGCAAGAACGCACTGCTCAAACATGGCAACAAAAGCGACAAGATCGATGCCCGCAAACTCGCCGATCGGTTACGCCTCAATGACCTCAAGCCGGTCTACCACGGTGAGACCGGGGTACGCATGCTGCGGGAGTTGGCGCGCAGTTATCTAACCATCGTGAAAGATCTTTCCCGGGTGATGAATCGCTTGAAGGCACTGTATCGCAGCTGGGCCATTCCTTGTGCCGGTCGGGACGTCTACTACACCCGCCATCGCAGCCAGTGGCTGGAAAAGATTCCCGAGGCCGGAACTCGCCGGCGAGCCGAGCAACTCTACCAGCAGTTGGACATGCTGCAGCACTTGCGGCAACAAGCGCGACGCGAACTGCTGGCGGAGAGTCGCAAACATACCATCACTGCCAAGCTAAGGCAGATTCCGTCCCTGGGACCGATTCGCTCTGCATTGGCAGTGGCGCTGATCCAGACCCCGCATCGTTTTCGCGGCAAGCGCCAGCTGTGGACCTATAGCGGACTGGGATTGGAAACTCGCGACAGTGGGGAATATCACTTCGTAAAAGGCCAAGTGCGGCGGCGAAAAAAACAGGTTTGGATTCGCGGCTTGAACAAGGATTACAACCATGACCTGAAAGGCCTGTTCAAAGCCGCTGCCATCCGGGCCAGCGTGCTGCCAGGACCGTTTCAGGAGTTCTACCAGCGCTCGCTGGCCAAAAGCATCAAGCCCACTATGGTGCGTCTGACGCTGGCGCGCAAGATTGCAGCCATTACCTTGACGCTATGGAAGAAAGGAGAAAGCTTCGATGTCGAGAAACTGAAGTCGCAAGCCGCTTGAGCGTCTCGGGTGAGAACCTCTTTCCATCTCCGGCGATTCTTTCTCGGGTGGTGGTCGATCGGTTCTTGAGACGCTCGGGTTCGAGAGTGAGTATCCCTAACGCCTGTAGGCGCCAAGTGCCCACGGAGCACTGAGCCTCTGTGAAATCCCTATACCCTCTCGGACAACCCAAAAAAGCATAGGCCACGAGCCTCAGATAGATCTATGTGTTGCCAACCAGGCAACCATCCGGCTTGCCAGCTTCGCAAACCGATCGGTGTCGTCGATACTTAACTAAAGATGCAGCTCAGATGGAACCACGCAAGACCTGCGGCAAGACCAGAGGGCAGCAAACCCAAACGCAACGGATCGCATAACGAACAGGGGCTGGAAGTCAAGAACGCACTCTCTCCCCTTCCGGTCGAGGGAGAAAAATGTCCTTGACATTCCCTCTTATAGATCAGGCGATAGCGCTCAAAACCCCACAATGAGCGTTATCGAGATTTTTCGCCAACAATCCTTATTGAGATACCGCCAACTCCACAGCTTTCATTGACTTGCCTGTTTCACATGTTGCTCTGCAAGCGTTCCGGGAACAAGCTTAGTCATTCTTGGTTGAGTGCCCAAAAGCCGGCCTTGGTGGCACGGCTGAAGCCGTGCCCTTTCACCAGAGTCGCTCAACCCAAACCCTACGCCAGTCCCTCAACAATCGAATCCCCGGCCGCCGTGGGAATGATCCGCGAGAGTTTCCATCCCGACGCTTCCAACAATTTGCGGAATTCTGGTTCAGTGCGTTCGCGTCCGCTGGGGAAAATCAGCATTTGCAAATCCAGAAATTTTCCGGGAGAGAAGTCGTTGCCCGGCTGAATCACGCAATCTACCACCAACAACTTTCCGCCGGGATTTACGCCTTGGCGGCAGGCTTTTAGAATTTTGACGCAGGCATCATCCGGCCAATCATGAATGATGTGTTTCATAATGTAGGCATCGGCGCCTGCAGGGACCGAAGAGAACATATCGCCGGAGGCCAGCGTACACCGGTCCATATATGGCTTGAGGGCACCTGTTTTAGCTCCCTCCAGCACATGGAGTACCTCGTAGAGCGTGCCTTTCAAGTGCGGATTCCGCCCGAGCAGCGTGGCCAGCAGAAGGCCGTGGCCGCCGGCGACATCGACAATGTTTTGTACGCCGGCAAAGTTGTAGGCATCGGCCACAGCGGGGCCATCAATGCTGGAAAGCCCGGTCATGGCATTGTCAAAAATCCGCGATTCCTCGGGATTGTGCTTCAGATACTCAAAGATGGTCATGCCGTAAATCTCGTCGAGTGCCTGCTTTCCGGTGCGCACGCAATATTCCAGCCTGGACCATCCCCGCTCGTGCCATTCCCGGCCGGTCATGATGGCGAGCCCTCGTAGGCTGGGGTGCGCGTTGGTGCGCAGAACGGCCGACATGGGCGTCTGTGAGAATTTCTTGTCCGACCCTTCCGCTAGGACTCCAACGCAAGCGGTGGCGCGCATGAGGCGGTAGAGCGCGTCCGGTTGAGCGCCGGTTTGGGCAGCTAATTCCTCAGCTGATTTCGCCCCGTTTTCGAGCAAGTCGGGGATTCCAAGCTGCGCCAGGCACGACACCGCGCCGGCAACATACGCACCGTTCACGATCTGCAGGATGCCAGAGTAGGCTGGAGGATCTTGGTTCGGTGTAGTCGGGTTCTGAGTCATCAACGGGAATCTCCTTTTTGAATTCAAGAGCGGCGAGATTGTACACCCATCCTGCCTGGTCGCACTCTCTCACGCGAGCCTGATCGGCGGCCTTTAGACAGATGATGAAGAAGGGCGTCCAGTTCGCAGTTGACGTAATCAGGCCATTTCGCTCATCCTATGAAAAAGGATGTCAAGTAAAAAAGATTCTCCCCGCCCCTCTGAGAGATGCGGGTGTGGTGACTTACATCCAGCCCCACCTCATTCCTCACCTCATTCTTAGAGGGGTTATTGGTTTGGTCGCTTTGGCTCGCCGCACGTTTCCGCGGCGATGCCAACCCCAGTTGCTTGTCCCAACTCGACGGTTTCATGAAGTCAGTGGCGCACGACGCCGTTCGGTTGCGAAGCTACGCAAGCTAAACGTTGGCTTAAGTGCCAACCATGATCCTATGTGAGGCTCGAGGCCTACAGCTTTTTTCGGTTATCCGAGGGGGCATAGGATTGACCCGGAGACTCGGTGCTGGACTACAGCACACAGAGTGCCTGAATGAGTGAATAGATACTCTCCCTCGAACCGGAGCATCGCAAGAACCGATTGGCTACCACCGAGGCATGAAAACCTTGGGAGATCACCTGGGTTCTATTCGATGCTCAAGCTGCTTGCGTCTTCAGTTGTTCGACGTCGAAACGTTCCTCCTTTTTCCAAAGTGTTAACGTAATGGCCGCGATCTTGCGCGCCAGTGTCAGACGCGCCATCTCCGGCTTCATCCCCTTGGCCAGCAAAGCCGTGTAGAAATCGTGGAACGGTCCCCTGCCACAGCTGGCCCGGGTGGCCGCACTCTTGAAGATCTCTTTCATCTCATGGTTGTGATTTCGATTCAGCCCACGAACCTGCTGGGGTTTCTTGGAGCGTTGCACTTGTCCGCTCACAAAGCGGTATTGCGCACTGTCGTGGGTCTCAATGCCCAGGCCACTGTAGGTCCAGAGTTGCCGCTTGCTGCGAAACCGGTGCGGGGTTTGCATCAGCCCGATCAAACGGGCCGCTCGAATCGGACCGATGCAAGGAATCTGACGCAGCAGTTTCGCGGCCTTGTGTTTCCGGCTCTCCGCCAAAAACTCGGGTCGCACCTCGCGCCGCAAGGCCTGCAATCCATCCAGCTGTTGATAGAGCAGCTCGGCACGGCGGCGCACGCCGGCTTGTGGGAGCTTGTTTAACCATTCCTCCCGAGCGCGTGCAGCATAGACCTGGGTGCCGCCACAAGGAATGCCCCAGCCGCGATACAGCGCCTTCAGTCGATTCATCACGCGCGTCAAATCTTTGCTGATGGTCTGATAACTGCGCCCCAACTCGCGTAGCGTCCGTAGTCCGTTTTCCCCGTGGTAGACCGGTCGCAGCATCCCGGTGCGTAACAAGTTGGCCAGCTTCTGCGCATCCACCTTGTCGCTCTTGCTGCCCTCCTTTAACAAGGCATTGCGCCGCGGATTGCACACCACAATGTGCGGTACATGCGGCTGCAGCAGGTCATACAGCCAGGCGGCCCAGGTGCCTTCTTCCCAGGTCACATGCAGCTCGCCCCGTAGACCGTGGAGAAACTGCAGAATGCTGCTGGCTTTGGTTTCGATCACGGACTCCATCACCAGCTTCCCGCTCGCATTCTGGACAGCGATCACAATCGCTTCCTTGTGCACGTCCATTCCGATATATTTGACGTCATAACTCATTTGAGTTGTCTCCTTGGGGGGAAGATTATTCGTGCTAACGCTTGTCTTTCCCCTCAAGGTCAAAATGCCATTCTCCAGCCGATTTGCCTATGTCCTTCTGCGGTTCATCCCATCGCGTACACCACAGCAGTTACCCCGAGCGCCGCCGTAGCGGAGCGAAGCCCTGCACAGCGCAGCGCAGCGCAGGCGGCGCCACATCCGGTCTCGACCCTCTGAAGCGGGGCGCTCTTTCATAAT
>CAVREP010000042.1:0-35487 GCA_963720155.1 uncultured Acidobacteriota bacterium | reverse complement strand
AGATGGGTACGACAATCCGCGGCTCTATGCGCGTTTCCCCGTACCGATCTGGTGAAACTTCCTCGAAGCAAGAAGAGGCGGAAGTCCCGATTTTCGGGTGGAAAGCGCACTATTGGGAGCCGATCGAGAAACTCCTGGCATAGGCGCTGTGCATAGCGCCGTTCATCGCCAAGCGAACTTTATCGGCGCCTCAGAACCACGCGAGCCGGAACCTCCTTTTCGACTCCCAAAACGGTGTCTATTTTGTGCCTATCTCGTCCGTCCGCAATGTTGGTAGAATGACTTTCATTCGGAGCGCCCCGATCCGCTTGCATCCCTACCAGGAGAACCTATGCATGATCCGCAAAATGGTTTCCGGGCTCGCGCTGCTGTTCGTCTGTACACTGCCTAAAGCTCAAACTTCTACTTCCACTGCGATTGGCGGCGAGTACGTTGACGTGGGTGGCTCAAAGGTCTGGTACGAGGAGTGTGGATCGAGCGCACCCAGGCCTTCAGTTGTTCTGCTCCATGACGGCTTGGTGCACTCCATCACCTGGGACGACGTCTGGGCGCCGCTCTGTTCCAGATTTCACGTTCTGCGGTATGACCGCAGGGGATATGGCCGGTCGGAGCCAACGAAGACTCCGTTCGTCCCAGAAGACGATCTCTCCACGCTCATGCATCGGGTGCGTATGGACCGTGCCGTGATCGTCGGAAACTCTTCTGGAGGAGGTCTGGCACTGGATTTTGCTCTGGCGCATCCGGAAATGGTCGAGGCTCTGTTTTTGATCGGGCCGGTCGTCCACGGCATGCCGAGTTCGGACTATTTCAATGAGCGCAGCAGTCAGAACAGTGCCCCCTTGGCTCATGGCGATGTAAAAGCCACTGCCGAGAACTGGTCGAGGGACCGCTTCCTGATCGCGGGCGATGACCAGCGGGCACGTAAGAAAGTTTATGATGCCTTAGCAGAAAATCCGCAGAACCTAAGGTTCGCCGGAGAACTAGAGATCCGTCCTTCGCCGCCTGCCGTACTGCGCCTCTCCCAGATCAAGGTACCTACGCTGATCTTGGTCGGCGAGGCTGACATCGGCGATGTGTTTGCCTATTCTGGCGCGATTGAAGCGGCTCTGCCCTTGAGCTCGTTTGAAATCTGGAAAGATACGGGTCACCTGATCCAGATCCAGCGCCCCGCCGAGGTGGTCTCCCGTTTCAACCGCTTTGTGGCCTTAGCAAGTCGCAAAGAAGCCAACTTGACCGAGCGCAAGCTTGCGCCATATGTCGGCCACTACAAGCTCTTCAACCGCTCCGCAACCGTGACCCTCAGGAAAGGCCACCTGGTTCTGGAATTTCCCGGTGACCCTTACTATTGGCTCTTTGCCGCCTCGGAAACAAAGTTCTTCCTACGTACGGAGGAAACGGAAATCGAATTTCAAAAGGACGCGGAGGGCAAGGTCGCGGAGATGGCAATCCATAACTCCGACGGTAGTGTGATCCGAGGTCCACGCCTTGATGTCGCAAGCCCTCGATAACTCCTAATCCGAAGTTCCATGAGGTTCGAAAGATTATTCTGCTGATCTCCAAAGGGTTAGCACCGAAATCAGTTTGCGCTTACTGAGAACCTTCGGACCAGTTCGTAAGCCTGAGCCTGCACAGGCGTCGGCTCCGGCACCTGCTGAAATGTTAGGTTGGTTTTCTCGTCCCGCTTTCGCGGCTTGAGCGCATAAGTTACGCGGGCGCGGCTGGCCAACTCTGCCATCAGCGTCTCGAAGCTGTGCACGGGAAGACCATCGGCAGTCTCGTGCGAGTGCTTCTTGCGCTGCGCCGAGGCCGAGGGTCCGGCCGTTAGAACCGGATCTCGATGCTGGCGCTGTTCCCACCGCTCTTCATCTTCGAACAACAGCGGCGCCCAAGCGCGACGCAGATGCCACTCCACGTAGTAGGCCAACACGCATAGAAAGATGTGCGCCGGCACGCGCTCTTCGGTGCGATGCCGTATCGGCCGCACCAACAGATCGATCCCCTTCAGACAGCGAAACGCCCGTTCCACCTCCGCCAGGCTCTTGTAGCTGCGCACGGTCTCTTCCGCCGAAAGTCGCTCCGCCGCCTCGCTGGTGCGCAGCACATAAATCCCATCCAGCTTCTCTTCCTGCGCGATCAACTCCGCTCGCCGACTCCAGACGAAGCTGCCCTCGCCAATGCTGCACGCAAAGTGCTTACCCATTTTGTAGCGTCCCAGTACCTTCCCCACCTTCATCCCAATCGCCGCCGCGGTGAGCGGCTTTCTCTTCCGCCGCGCCACTTCCTGGCTGATCTTCTGCAAGCTCTTCTCCGTGGCTTCCAGTAACGCCTGTCGCTTGCGCCGGCGCTGTTCCTCGAGCATCGGGTTGTGACACACCATCAGCCGCTCGCCGGCATACTCCGGTGCGCTGATCTCCGCCAGATTCTTCTCATCCAACAACGACAGCTGCAACGCCCCCTGCTCCACCAGTTGCCGAATTGCCGTGCTCGTCAAGGCGGTGATCCATCCCAAACCTGGGTGCAGTTTCAGCTTCTCAATCTGCGGTTGGGTCAGCATCCCGCGATCGCCCACCATCACCACCCGCTCCAATCCAAACCGCTCCCGCAGCTTCTCCACTTGCTCGGCCACCGTGGTCGGATCTCCCGTGTTCCCGGCATAGACGCTCACCGCCACCGGGCACCCTTCGCCATTGGTCATCACTCCGTAGACGATGATGGGCAGGCTCTTCTTGCCATCACGATCATGACCAAACTTCGCCAGCGGGCACCTGTGTCCTTCGTAGAAACTGCTCGACACGTCATAGAGCACCAAGCCGCCTTCGCGCAGGTGACGCGCCGCCAGCTTCTTTTCGATGCGCTCCTGTCGCTCCCCCAGCCAATCCATGGCGGCGTAGAGATCATCCTCGCTGGCCTCGGCCACGCCCAACTCCTCGGCCAGCGTGGTGCTGTGCCACAGGCGCGTGGTGGCCAGTTTGGAGACGGGAGCGATGAGCCGCTGTACGATCATGGCCACCACCAGATCGCGTTCGCGGCAGGGCTGGGAGGAGATCAGGCGCTCCAGTTCGAGCTTGCGGATTATTTCGAGCACGGCTTCGACATGGCCGTGGGGGAGAGACTTTTGCGTGGTGAACAGGTCGTGGGGAGAAACCAGAGGCTCATCCTGCAGCAAGCGGCGGAAGGTTTCGATCTTTTCTTGGGGCCAATCGGAGAGGTTGGCCAAGGTGCGCTGGCGGGTTTTGTTGCCCTCGCGCCAGCCTTCGCGCAGGAGGATGGCGGGCGGGGAATTGCGGTTGGGGACGACGGCGATGTACATGCGAACATATAATTACAAATACACCATGATGTCAAGCACTATAATGTTAATTACATGAGAACATATTTAAGTTAACACATTTTACCTAACCAGCGAATCCTCAACAGATTAGCTTCGAATTAGTCTTCTATTTCTGCTGGAACTTCGGCCTAATCCCCCGGAAAGCGCAACGGTCGACGATTGGACCATGCGATTTTGGGCGTACAATGCTTACTGTTTTTGAGTCAATAGAGGAAATGCTGGTGCCCGCGGTTCAACTCGATTGCTGGTGTCCTAGCCTATTGTGTGAACTTCTCGGAGATTCATCCATGCGAGTACTACTCTCCTCCCTCCTTCTCGCGGTATCCGTTGCTGCGCAGAATCCGCCTGCCCTCGATCCTGCTAAAGTCTTCGACTACGATGCGAGTAATCCGCTCAATGTAAAGGTTGGCAACAGTGAAGAGGTCGAGATGATGCAAGTCACCGAGATCTCCTACGACTCACCGAAGATCGGACGCGTGCCGGGTTACATCGTCGTCCCGCCGGGCAAGGGACCGTTCGGCGGGATCCTGTACATGCATTGGGGACAAGGAAACAGAGGCGAGTGGGTGGCAGAAGGGGTGGAAATGGCCAAGCGCGGCGCAGTCTGCATCATGATCGACGCGCCGTACTGGCGGCCCGATGTGCCACCGCCCGGCCCAAACAATCGGGCGGAATTCGAACGTGATAACCACATCCAGATGGTGGTGGATCTGCGCCGCGCCGTCGACGTGCTGGTGGGGCGCAAGGATGTAGACCCCAAGCGCATTGGATACGTCGGCCACTCCCTGGGCGCGACCTGGGGCGGGCCGCTGGCAGCGGTAGAGAAGCGGATCAAAGTGTTCGTGCTGATGGGTGGCCTGCCGTCGCTGACGAATTACGACGATGACAGTTTTTACGCCGAGGTGCAGCGCGCCTCAACGCCCAGGAATGAGTTCCAGAAATACGCAGCCGTGATTGAGCCCTACAATCCCGAGCACTTCGTCGCAAACACTGGGCCGGCGAAGATCTATTTCCAGTGGGCGACGCATGACATGTTCATCAGCAAACATTCCGCGGACGAATACTACAAAGCGGTCGGCGGCCCGAAGGAGCAACACTGGTACTTCACCAGCCACGAGTTCAACGACGCTCAGTCATGTCACGACCGCCGTGAATGGCTGACGAGAGAACTGAGGTTGCGCGAGACTCCGGAATAGTGGTGCCCGTAAAGGGGCGCGGATGTTCTAGTATGCCTGACCCAGGCTTTCCGGCCTGGCTACGAACAAATTGTCGGCGTTGCGCGGACACGGCTCCTGTGCTGTCGGTTACTCTTACCTCGGGACTATTTCAGGCTAGCCCGTGACTCGGGAGGAATCTATTTTGAGCAGCCTTTCCGGGGTGTAATAGTTCGCACCGAGCCGGGGCGCTCGCTTGCCAGCCTTCGCCATGGCTCAGTGCGGCGTTAGGCGCCACGCCGATTCGCTCCAATTCTAGGTAAAAAGCGCCCGGTCCGTTCCATGTACGCTCGATAGCTTTCCCCAAAGCGGGCCACCAGGTTCTCTTCTTCGGTCCGCGTTCGGATGATCAACAGACAAAACAGCACAACGCCGGTCACGAAGAAGAGCCAGTTCGCCGTGATCAAAGAAAGCGCGAGCGCAAGCAACGCAGCGGAATCGTAGAACGGATGCTGGACCCAGCGATAGGGGCCATGTATGACCAGCGTGTGCGTTTGCCGTGTGACTACTGTATCCGTCAGGTTTTTCCCAAGGCAGAGGAAAGTCCATACCAGCAGCCCGCAGGCAATAGCAATCAACCCGACTCCTGTCCACCTCAGCCAGGCTGGGAGGGATACGGAGGACCAGGCCATCCAACTTGGATCGACCATCCAGGCGATGAGCTCCAACCAGAAAGCAATGCCCACAGGCCGTAACGTCGCCAAAATGAACAGGCCCTCCTGCCGTCGATCGAGTTTCTCGCGCGTCGCTTGTGACTTGAGCCTGTGGTAGATGCCGATTGGGAGGACCACAAGAAAGACAACAATCAGTACGGCCCGGAAAGGTTGGTCGTGGTTCATCGTCCTTTAACCATCTGTGCGCGCAATAATAGCTTGCTCAGCACGTTGCACGCGAATGCGACTCTGCGTGTGTTGTCGGCAACCCTTCCGTTGGGATAACTAATGGGATGGTCCGCCGCCTTCACCCAGCCAGCAGCTGGGATATAAGGATGAACGGAGGAGGCATCCCATGGAGCTACACACGATCGGTATTGATCTTGGTAAGACAGTTTTTCATCTAGTGGGGGTTAACCTGCGCGGCGAGGTTGTGGTGCGCAAGAAGTTTTCACGCAAACAACTGCTGCACTTCACTGCGAACCTGCAGGTCAAGTTAATTGGCATGGAAGCCTGCGGAGGGGCCCATTTTCTAGGGCGGGCTCTGCGAGAGCAGGGTCATGAGGTGCGGCTGATGCCGGCTCAGTATGTGAAGCCGTACGTAAAGGCGAACAAGAGCGACTACATTGACGCCGAGGCGATTGCAGAGGCAGTCGGACGGCCGAAGATGCGCTTTGTACCGATCAAGACCGACGACCAATTGGATATGCAGTTCCCGCATCGGGTATGGGGCTGTCGGTCGGTCCCTGGATGATGGACACAATTTCCTGTATCTGGGCATCCAGCAGTGGGAGCCCGATGCCTTCAAATTTCTCGACGACTGCGTTAAACGTTGACGCATCTCGAAGATGCGTGGCGACATTATTGAAACGCAACCCGAGTGGACGAGGCGTTCGGGGCTCCTGGTTGGTCGGCAACCCTTACCTTGGGATTACTTCCTGCTTGCCCGTCAGAACGAAGCCGCTTGCGCGGCGGACGCTGCCGCGTGTAAAGGTGCAAGCGTATCTGCGCTTGAAAGAAGAACAGCCGCGGCGTACCATCACCGGGGTGAACGCCGGGAGCAGTACATTGACGAGCATCAATAACCAAGCTTTTCTCACAACTCCCTTCTTTGCAATGACTTCCAGCTCCAAATCGATTGAATTCCCATAGACCGCGTCCGCCGCAAACGCAAGCGGCTTCCTTCTAACGGTTTTATCGAAAGCGCGCAGAGCATTGTCGTCACACGCACTCGTTCTCGCGTGCGCGCTTCCATAAAACACTAGCGTTACACAACCATTGGCACGGCCGACTATGCCTCACGAGTGCCAAGGGCTGCGAGGAGTTTCTCAGTCCTGAGCACCACTGGATGGGACAGTTGCTCAGGGATGGTGATCCTGGACTCACTGGGCAAATGTGGTTCGAGAATCTCGTTGTTCACGTTCGCAGTTCCGTTGTGATGATGGTTCAAGGCACTCCCAAAACCGAACCTTCGGCAAAAGATGTGCCGCTAGACACAGCTCTAGCCGAATCTCTCTTCAAAATGAGACTCACTAGCCCTTCGGGATTACGATCAGGTCGTTACATTCGAACCGTTCTCTCCAAGATTCTCACGTGACCCTGGACCAGGCCAAGCGCAGCGTGCTGAGTAGAGACGAACGTGTAAATCCCGGCGGATCTGCCCTATGATAGAAATGCAGTAAGACAGCCGCGCGCGGGCGTGGCGGAATGGCATACGCAGCGGACTTAAGGAAAACTTGAGTGCTCGTCTGGGAAACCGGCGATGCAGAACTGCTCAAATTCGGGGAAACCTTAAATGGCAATCCCGAGCCAAGCCCGGAGAGACACCAGCCGGGAAGGTGTAGAGACTAGACGGGCAGCACCTAAGCTCCGGAGCTTCCGGGGGAGGGTGAAGGTATAGTCCAGACCGCAAACCTGTCGTGAGCCCTCCAAAGGCCTCACCTCCAGGGCGGCGAAAGCCGTCGACGGTATGAAAATCCGCAGGGCTTAAACGGCCCATGAGGGTTCAAGTCCCTCCGCCCGCACCACGTTTTGCTCTAATCCAAGCCAGTTTTGCCCGGTGCCCAAACTCAGGAGTTTCGTGAAGATTATCGGTATCGAAGAGCACTTTCTTTCTCCCGCTGCCCGAGCGTCCTGGGCGACTTCGGCCAGCGCCGGTCAAGACGCAAGTGAATCGCTCAACTCTTCCAATCTGTCTTGAATGTCTCCGAGGTGGAGCCGGTTGGGAACTACTGCGGCCCTAAACCAGCACTGTTCCGCCATCTACCACAACGGTCTGCCCGGTGCTGAATCCTTCCTGCATCAAAAACAAATAGGCTTGTGCAACGTCACGAGCCCTCGCCGACTCGGCCAACAGGGAGACTCTTGCCCACGCTCTCAAACAGGTTCTCGCGTTCTGCCGCGCTCATGCTCTGCCAGAGGTTTGTCCGAACGACTCCGGGAGATACCGCGTTTACCCGGCCAACTCGACCGCCAGTGCACGTGTTAGTGCTTCGATGGTTCCGCAAACACTAGCGGCAATTACCCATCCCTTTTGCGGGCGCTGGCCAGCGATTCCAGTGGTGAGCACGACAGAGCCTCCTTTGTGAATATGGGGACTTCCGTATTTGACCGCGGCGAGTGCTGCCCAATAGCGCAGCTCAAAGGCGCGTCTGGCCTGTTGGAGATCGGTAGCGGCAAGGTCGTGCAAATGCACGATTCGCTCTCACCCGCGCTTCTTTCTCCCCATTCCCGTGCTCCGGGAGGTGTTTCGCGGCAAGTTCGTCGACGCTCTCAAGTTGGCCTTTCAGCGAGGCCAGCTGCACCTTTCCGGGCATCTGGCGCGGCTCGCGCAACCCAAATCCTTCGCCGCCTGGCTGCGACCGCTGTTTCGCAAAAACTGGGTAGTCTACTCCAAGCCACCCTTCGGCGGCCCCGAGTATGTGCTCCACTATCTCGGCCGTTACACCCATCGCGTCGCCATCTCCAACCATCGACTGGTCTCGTTGGCCGACGGCCAAGTCACCTTTCGCTGGCGGGACTCGGCTGACCACAATCAGCAGAAACTGATGCCCGTATCCTTGGATGAGTTCTTGCGCCGCTTCCTCCTGCATCTGCTCCCCAAGGGCTTCGTTCGTATCCGTCACTTCGGCTTTCTGGCCAACCGCCGACGCTCCACCCTACTGCCGCTATGCTTCGCTGCCCTGGGTACGGTTCCTGTGCCGATGGAACCAGAAACCACCGCCCAGCCATCGCACCCTCTTTGGCGTTGCCCCAAGTGTGGCGGACCGATGGCGGTCATCGAACGACTTACCGCAGCTCAAATCCAACTCCGTTCTCCACCACGGTTGCTCACAACTGCGACCTGAAGCTGCTTCTCCACAACTCAAAAACTCTGCACGGTTCACCGCGCTCCGCCCCCGTCCGCCCTGCTCCTGACATGATCCCTACTTCGCCCCCTCTGTCCCAGCGTTTTCCACCATCGATTCCCCTTCCCACGCCCTCCCCAACCTCCACCTTCGCTTCCGTGCCGACTCCGGCCGACTTCAACACCTCTCCCTCGCTCCATTCAATTTGCATAAGGACCGCGTCCGCCGCGCCAGCGGCTTCCTTCTGACGGCTTTTTCGAACGCGCGCCCCCCCAAACCTTTGCTCCGCTCCACACTACTGACCAAAGGCGCGCCTCCGAAAAAGCACTAGCGTCACTCGGGCCCCGTGTGGTTGAACACATCGTTGATACGATCAAGGACCTGACGCGGTGTCCGCCAGACCCAGGTTCGTAGAGTTGTCGAGGCGCGGCAGGGATGCCTCCAAGATGCCGCAGACTCTACGCCGGGCGCCTCAGTGTGCTCGGATAGTCAGCCACAAATTTCTGGATACCTCTGGTGGTGAGTTCGTGTGCGATGTCGAAGCTCTGCCAGGGAAGGTCTAGATCCAACCCTTTGTACGAGATCGCCTTCAGAGGCCTGCCACCTGCATCGACCCCTTGGTACCTGAAATCTTGATCTGGCATTGGAAAGTCCCTTGCTGCCCACTCCTCCAAAACTTTAGTGGGCACAGTGGCAAGCTCAGCGCTTAACGCAAAGGAACAAAGCAATTGGTTGACAGTGCGTATGCTTGCCGCTAAGACATGCACATGGCCATCACTGTGCTCATACAGTTTCTTGATATTTCTGACAAGATCCATGCCGTCGTCGCCGCGATCGTCGAGCCTGCCGACGAAGGGCGATACATACACCGGCTCCTTTGATCCCTCGGTTGCGGCATATACGGCAGCCGCTTGCTCCTGCGAAAAACACAGAGTCATGTTGACCCGAATATTCTCCCGGACCGACATCTGCGCAGCTCGCAAACCCTCGTGTGTACAGGGATATTTGACATAGGCATTTGAAATCCAAGAGAACATTTCTTGACCCTGTGCAAGCATCTCTTCGGCTGTCGTATTGAGATCTGCAAACCCCTCGATGGAAACCCCAGCATCTCCCACCAGCGGTGAAATGCTTTGCACGATCTTCCTGTATTCATTGTTTTCTTCTTCGGAGGTCAAGGTGTGGCCGGATGCGACGAGCCGTTGAATCTCCGGATTCTTGGCAATCAAGGAGGGATTCGTGGTCTGGCCATCAACAAACCCGATCAAGCTCTTGATCCGCAGAGTCTCTTTAGGGTCGCCACCGTCAACTAGGATTTTCGTCTTAGGTCTCTTTGTCAGCATATTGTTCACCTCGAACGAACTCTTCTTTCCTGTTCGACCTGCCGTTTCTCCCGCCGTGGCTACGCTCCTCAGTATCCGGCAAAGTCTTCGGCTCGGATGTCGTCCTCGTCAACGCCGGCCGCCACAAGCATCTTCCTCATGCCCGCAACCATGGCGGGAGGTCCGGCAACGTAATAGATGGGCCCCTGCAGGTTGGTAAGATGTCTCGACAACATCTCTTGGCTGATCAAACCCGTCTCGCCCTTCCATTCCCGCTTCGATTGCAGCATTTCGGTCATGGTGCATACCAACTGGAAATTTGGGTTACTTTTTTCCAGCATCAGAAGAGTATCGAGAAAAGGTGTATCTTCGGGTCGCCGGTTGGAACAGAAGAGATGCAACTTGTGCGGGAGCCTGTCGTGATCGGCTTGTCGCACGATGCTGAGAAAAGGTGTGATTCCGATTCCACCAGCCAGGAACACGGCGCGCTTGGCTGAGTTCTTATGCAGCGTGAAGGAACCCATTGGCGGGTCAATCTTCACCTCTGTACCCAGAGGTATTTTCTTCAGTGAGCGCTTAAACGCCGTGTCGCGCATGCGGGTGGCGAAGATCAGCTGGTTTTCAAAGGAAGGACTGGCAATCGAAAAAGTGCGTGTGTTCCCCTCAGCATCAGTTTCTGGAGGATTGGATAGTGTCAGGTCGGCGGACTGTCCCGGTTTGAAGTCGAAGTGCGGTGGTTTCTCGAAGTGGAAGGCCACGGTGCCTTCCGCAACCTGGACTCGACCCAACAACCTGGGTCCGTAACCAGCTATCGGAATTTCTTTGGCAGCCATGCGCACCCCCTCGACTTTCGGTCAATACCGACTCTGTTCGCGTTACACGCAGCCTGCAGTACACTGCACCGTGCAAACTGTTACTGGATCTTCGCAGCGGATGTTTCTATTCTCCCGGCCCGCTGCTGAATTCTTTCAAAGACATTCTTAACCACTCGATCGCACCGCACGGCATGAAAATTGAAAGCTTCTTTTCTTTCCATGCCAGCACGCGCGTAAAGACTCTTTCGTAGCAACGCCCGTGCTCGATGGAGGCGGACCTTGACATTGTCTTCGGTGATTTCGAGGACATCTGCAGCATCGGTCGTGCTCATCTCTTCTATGTCGCGCAGTATGAAAATGGTCCGGTAAGCGTCCGGCAGCTTTTCGACCGCTTCTTCCAGCAATCTCCGAACCTCCGAGTTTGACGCTTGCTGTTCTGGATCCGGCGCCAAAGAGGCAAACCTGTCCATGGGGTCTCCCTCCCGTTCTGACATTGGTTCCAACTCCTGATATCGTTTTCCGCGATGTTGTCGCGCTAAAGCCTCGTGCACCGCGATGCGTGTCAGCCAGGTGGAAAACTTCGCCCTCCCGGCAAACTGGCCTAGATGTTCGTAAGCGCGGACGTAGGCGTCCTGCATTACGTCCTCAGCTTCGCCATCATTGCGCAGAATAGCCCGAGCCACGCGGTAGAGGAGCTGGTTGTGACGGCGCATGATGATTTCAAACATCCCCGTCTCGCCCGCCAACACTCGGGTTACAACTTCTTCGTCACTCAAGGGCTCTTGCGACGTGGCCACTTCCGTTGGGCTGACCATACAAACCCTCCATCTGATGGAGTCACGACGGCAATAAAGGTTACAGATCAAACCACGCAATTCCCGAAGCGAAATGGAGCCAGTGAGGTTGTAACCGATTTGCCCCTGCCAACTCTATTCTCGTGAAGGGGGTAAACATGCACAAGGGATTTGATTCACGATTGGACCAGGCTTGGTGGGCACTGCGGATCGGGCTTGGTGTCGGGCCGTTCCTGGCAGGCCTGGATAAATACTTCAACCTTTTAACCAACTGGACCGGATACATCAGTCCGCTGGCCCTGAAAATACTGCCGTTCAGCGGACAGACCTTCATACACATCGTCGGCATCATTGAAATGATTGTGGGACTAGCCATTCTGACCAAGTGGACGAGGCTAGGCGCGTATGTGGCTTCGGCATGGCTGGTACTTATCGCCATCAACCTTGTCTGGACGGGAATGTTCTTTGATGTCACGGTGCGAGATGTAGAGATGGCCTTGGCGGCTTTTGTGCTGGCGCGCATGACTGAGGTCCGCACAGCTGCACTACAAACTGGCGTGCCCCAAGAACACAGCGCAAAAGCGCTGGTTGCCGCGTGAGGCAAGCACACACAGTCTACGGTGACACTCGTAATGACCGTCACCGATGTCTAGAATCTAGCGTTTTGGATTGTGAGAAGACATGCGAGCGATACTTGAATCCCAATCGTTAGCCGGTACTGGTCTGCAGGAACTCATGCGGGAAATGTTGGTCCGTCTCGGAGAGGACCCCGAGCGTGATGGCCTGCGGGATACACCCGAGCGCATGGAACGCTCCATGCAGTATTTGACCAAAGGCTACCAGGAGAACCCAGAGGAAATTCTGCTGGGCGCGATGTTCGACGTGGCTTACGACGAGATGGTGATCGTCAAGGACATTGAGATGTTTAGTCTCTGCGAACACCATCTTCTGCCGTTTTTCGGCAAGGTCCACGTCGCTTACATTCCGCGTGGGAAAGTGATTGGGCTCAGTAAAGTGCCTCGCCTGGTGGACTTATTTGCGCGTCGATTACAGGTGCAGGAGCGTCTCACAACACAGATTGCCGAAACGATTGAGAGGGCGATCAACCCGCTAGGTGTAGGGGTGGTCATCGAAGCGAGACATCTGTGCATGATGATGCGCGGAGTCGAAAAGCAGCACTCTTCCACAATGACGTCTTCCATGCTGGGTGCGTTCCGTGAGAAAGAGACCCGAGACGAGTTTCTCGCGCTTATTCAAGCAAGACCCTGTACGTTCTAAACATGGCGACATAAGTAATTGCGCATAGTGATGGATTTGTGGTTTCATAGAAGAATGAAACCACTTGCCATTGCCGACTCTCCCACCATCATTCTCGGTTTGCAGGATGAGATCCGCCGTTCGGAAGAATCTCGCTACGATCATCGTCTCCATGGGGTGCTCTTGGTCGCCCAGGGTATGACCTGTCCGGAAGTGGCCGATCTTTTGGGCGATGCGCCACGGTCGGTGGAGTATTGGGTGGGTCGTTTTGAAAGAGACGGTCTGGCGGGATTATTGGAGGGAGAACGACCGGGACGGCCGCGACGCTTGACCGAAAAACAACTGGAAGGGGTGGATCGAATCTTGCGTCACCCGCCGCGGGAGATTGGTCTGAGCGGAAACCTCTGGGACGGAAAAACACTCAGTACCTGGATTGAGCAAAGGTATGGCATTGCCATCGGGGTTCGCCAGTGCCAGCGTATGTTCCGTCAGCTCGGATTCCGGTTGCGCAAGCCACGACCCGCGCTGGCCCAGGCCAATCCCGCAATGCAAAAAGCCCATAAAAAAAACTCCAAGACTTGATGCAGGACGACAGCGTCGATCTTTGGGCGACCGACGAGGTGCACTTTCAGCAGCACGGCTCGCGCTGCCGCATGTGGATCCCGCCCGAAATCAAGGACCCGGTTCTCCTGCACGCCCCCACCCGCAAGAGTGTGGGCTATTTCGGGGCCGTACGTTTGCGGGATGGGCGCTTTGTGTTCCGTCTGGAAACCGGCAAATTCAATGGACTCAGCTTCCTTCAGTTTCTCCAGCAACTCCGCTCCGCCAGCCGCGGGACGCGGAGACGGGTTGTGGTCATCACCGACAATGCCCGTTATCACCACTCCCGCCTGCACCGACCGTGGCGGGAACAACACGCCCATCACTTTGCTTTGGACTTCCTTCCCCCGTACAGTCCCGAACTCAATCCGATCGAGCGCGTGTGGAAGCTCACACGTCGTCGTTGCCTGCACAATCGCTACTTCGACAAGCTCCAAGACGTCATCAGCGCGGTTGAATCCGAGTTCGCAACCTGGACCACTCGCAACGATGTCCTCCGCAGACTATGCGCAATTACTTAAGACGCTGTGTTTAGCCTGGAAAATCAGTAACTTGGTTACCCCGCTGCTCCGGGTCGAGCTTGAATGAGATCGTCCGTGCGTTTTGCCGTTCGTGTTCAGAAGATGGACCTTGGCGAACCCTTTGGAGTTTGAACCAAATGCACACAATCGCCGATTCAGCAACCCATAACGGGCCTCTCTCCTCGGTATTGGCAGGGACGTTTCGAGGAAAGCTCTGCGATGTCATCTTGCGGAATCGCACCGTGACAACGTTCGAAAAAGATCAGGTAATTTATGATGCGGCGGACCAACACCAGACGTTTTTCTTCCTCCAGAAGGGGTTTGTGAAGGTCGGAAGCATCACGGAAGGTGGCCACGAACTCATCTACGATGTCCGCAAAGCCGGAGATATTGTCGGGGAGCTGTGTGCTTCCGGACAGCAGCGTCAGGACCGCGCCGTGGCGCTTGAGCGAACCGAAGTTATCGCGGTGCCTCTCGACGAGATTCTCGAGATTGTCCAGACGAACCGCCATCTCTTGCAGGAACTCATGCAGATGTTTTGCGAGTCTCTGTCCGACGCATACGATCAACTGAATACATTGGCTTCTAGCGACACCGTCCATCGGCTGGTTAGAGTACTTCTGAGACTCGGGGCCCAGCTGGGCCACACCTCAGGGCAAAGGACCGAACTGTCGGCGTATCTCACACAGGAAGAAATCTCGCAGATGGTCGTGGCAAGGAGAGAAAGAGTTTCAACAGCAATGAACTTCCTCCGCAATCGCGGAATGGTGGACTACTCCCATCGGGGTTATTTGGTGCTCGATTTGAAGGCTCTCCAGAATTACGCCGATTAAGCTCACTTGTCTTTCTCAATGTTCAATCGTGTTCACTATAGAACACTGTTACCTGCGTAACTGACAGCAGCGCTCTCGAGTGATATTTATCGAAGCGCCCTCGTATTTCTTCCTACCCTGAAAGAGTAAGCGACGCTGGGCAATTCCATTTGAGGCAATTCCATGAAAAGCCTAAACATCGCGGTCGGTCTCGTTCTCTTTGGAGGGTTGGTTGTCGGTTCATATCGCTTAGTTGGAACACAAAGAGCCTCAGCCCAAACTGAGGAAACCGGTGCATCGCACTCGGGATTCGCCGCCTCGACTCCTGACAACTCGGAGCGGATGCTTAAGGAAGGGCAACACACATTTCGCTTCGACACCTTCGGAGACGAAGCCTGGTGGGGCGACACATTGCACCTCCATGAAGCCATCGAGGGAGCCAAGCTGGGTGGGATTGGGCCGGGCGTCAGCCCAGCCACAGCACTGTCTCTGGGTCTTAAGGTCGATCTGGATGCGTTGCCAGCATCGCTGGTGCAGCAACTCAAATTGGGCAAAGTAAATTTGAACGATCCCGCCGTGACGCTGGCTCTGCTGAAGCTCAACGCAGTAGTGGGGGTGACCGGGCATTCCAACCCTGATGGGAGCTTGAAATCTGTCGGAATCCAGTGTGGGTTATGCCATTCGACAGTCGATAACGCGCTGGCTCCCGGAATCGGTCACCGGCTGGACGGCTGGGCCAACCGCGACTTGAATGTTGGCGCGATCATTGCCGCCGCTCCCAATCTGCAGCCGATTGCCGATCTGCTCAGCACGGATCAGGCCACCGTGCGCAAGGTGCTGAACAGCTGGGGACCGGGGAAGTTCGGATGCTGAATTACTGTTGGACGGTAAGGCATTCCGTCCTGATGGCAAGCCGGCGGCAACTCTGATACCGCCCGCTTTCGGATTGGCAGGCATCAATTTGCATACCTGGACGGGATGGGGGTCGGTACCACATTGGAATGCTCTGGTCGCGAATCTCGAAATGCGCGGCAAGGGCAACTTCTATGATTCGCGCCTGGACAATGCCGCGCAGTTTCCAATTGCAGCGGCCAACCATTTCGGTCACGTCCAGAGCAATCCTGATTTGATCACCGCCAAATTGCCGGCTCTGCACCTCTACCAACTCTCAATTCCTGCTCCCCCGCCGCCCTCCAGTAGTTTCGACCACGTTGCTGCAGATCGTGGCCGCGAACTATTCAGTGGCAAAGCGAAGTGCAGCACCTGTCACACCGACCCTGTTTTCACGGACCCCGGCTGGAACATGCATAGAGCCTCAGAGGTCTGCGTAGATGACGTCCAGGCGAATCGTGCGCCCGATCATGCGTACAGGACTGCGCCTCTGAACGGGCTGTGGACCCACACCAAGGGCGGGTTCTATCACGATGGTCGATTCGCGACACTGGCCGACGTTGTGACGCACTACGACTCTTGCTTTAGCCTCGGGCTTACAGCCCAGGAACAGAGCGATGTTGTCGAATTCGTGAGGTCACTGCCGAGGCGTAGGTAAACGCGAGTCTTGCAAGTCGTTTCTGAACACCGACGGGCAGAGACCTTTTGACGAATCACAGTCTATAGGCTTAGGGACGCCAATTTCCGTCGAGCGGCCATTTCGTCTGCAATGGCAGCTTTATCAGCAACAGACAACAGCCGCTTTGCAAGAGGAAAAACCAAATCGTCCTCGATACTGATGTGCTGCTTGTATATTGAAACAAGACTGACAATCGCTTTTCGGAACGCATCGACGCCTAGTGCTGTCCCAACTCTTCCATCTCAGCGTGCAAAGATGCGGCCAAAAGATGATAGCGTTCGAGCGGTTCTATCCTTCTAATCGCGGCTTCCACGTTCGGATCGCGATTTCGACGCATTCTCGGAAACAGAGACTCTTCCTCATCAGCAGTATGCTTGGGTGCAGCCTCTCGAAAGTAACGCAACGCGGACTCGAGTGCAGCGCGAGTTTCTTCCGTCAACGGGTGATCGATGACCGACGCAACTCCTTCAAGAGCTCCGAGGAACATTTCAATGCGACGGTGACAGTCCGACAAAAGGCCGGTGGGGTCGGAAAAGGGATGAGCCTTAGCTCCAATCTGAACAGGCATCTTCAATACACCTCTCAACCAGCATCATGAAACTCTTAAGCATCTTGTGGCACCGGCTGTCCAACTAGTGAAGACTCGTTTGCGCTTGAGTCGGCCGCCATGTCCCGCAGGATGTACGCATTGACAATTACTCCACACGCTTTGGCACCGATGGCAGTATTAGGCCGGAAGCTTACCCTGTTTTCGATTTTCGCGAAGATCGTCGCTGCTCTGACTCTCTTCGGATTCGATCCCATGTTCGTTGTTTTGCATTTATATTGTGTTGCGTGATCCGAGTTCGACTCTTTCTCTCCGACGATTCTTCTCGACGGCAAATTCCCCTAATGACAAGCCTGACAGAGCTGTCACAGTCTGCATGTGACTAATGTCACAGGACGATTTAGAGCGGTGGAAAATCCTAAGAAACACCAACAAATGGAGTTACCGACCGTCGCCAGAACCGCGAACCTCCGCATCGACGCGATCGACAAAGGCGTAGAGGCCCAGGCAGATCAGAAACGTCACTCCGGAGAATATAGCGGCCGGCAGGGCAGTGTGATGATTTCCGCTGAGGAAGGACTCCAGCGCAGCGCTCAAGAGCCAGATCTGCACGATCAGAAGAACAGTGATCAATGACATCGCTCCAGCGATAGCGGTCAGGCCACGATTTTGGGGAGGCCGGTCGTTTGAAGTTGGCATGGCGTTAACCCTTCACCTCGACAGCAATCAATTGCTCGCCGCGCGCTTCAAGAATAATACGCGGCAATGGGCGTGATGGCGGCCCTTGCAGGACGGCGCCATCCTTGATCGAGAAGAAGCCCTTGTGGCACGGGCATTCAAGTCTGTTTTCTGCCTGAGAATAATAGACCGCGCATGAAAGATGAGTGCATTTCTGGCTGTAGCCTACGTATTCATCCTTAGCAGTCCGAATCATGATGCAGTGGTCATCTTTTGTTGGATAGCTGAAAAGCTTCACTCCCCCAACCGGAACCTCTCCAAGTTGAGCCACAGGTTGGCGCGGGAAGACGGGAGCTTTGTAGAAAAGCGAACGAATCAAAATCCAAATGTTGCCCACGAACATGCCGAGGCTGGTCAGTACCAGGAACTTGGTGAGCTGGCGACGCGTGACATAGCGCTCGTCAGCGGTACGAACTGAGAACTCTTCCTTCCAAAGCGGTTCGCTAGCCCCTCGCCGCAACCAATTCATGGCTCTCCTCCCACATGTAATCCACAACATCGAGGGTGATTGCCTCTCGTTCGGCGGGGGCCATCATGTAAACCTTGGTCGTGATCTTCTGGCTGCCGAAATAGAAAATGTTGGTTGGCTTCTCGCGGCGATGGGCTATTTCCTCGGGCCTCACGTATGACAGCGCCTGGCTCGGGCAAACGGTCGCGCACATCGGCCTCTTGCCGACGGAGGTGCGGTCATAACACATGTCGCACTTCATCATCTGCTGCTCGGGGATCATCATTTTCGGGATTCCGAAGGGGCAGGCCAGCACGCAGTTGTTGCAGGCGATGCAGCGCGGTTTAAGCGAAGAGTGGACGATTCCGTCCTCGCCTTTCTTGATGGCATCCGCGGGACAGACCTGAGCGCAGGTCGGCTCGTCACAATGCCAGCACACGTACGCGGCAGAGCGGATGCTTTCCTTGCGCTCGATAAAGTCGAAGTTGATCATCGACTTTCCCCGATGGGTGTCACATTCCTCGCAGGCCTGCAAGCAGGAGCGGCAACCGATGCAGCGCGATGGATCGACATAGAATTCGTATCCGAACACTAGTCGCCTCCCAGAGATGCGCCGTTTGTGTGTGCGCCCCGATCATCGGGGGACGCATCAGGTCCCGTCGCTTTGGTGATGCGGCACGCGGAAACCTTGAACTCCGGGATCTTGCTGCGAGGATCAAGTGTCCGATGAGTAAGCCGGTTTGCACTGCGAATGCCGGCCCAGTGATAAGGAATGAAGACCGTGTCAGGGCGAATCGTCTTCACCACCATAACCCGAACCGTCAGATCGTCGCGCCGTGTTGTCACCGTGATCCAGTCGCCGTCTTTGATCTGACATTGTCCGGCTAATCGTGGATGAATCTCCGCCCTAGGTTCCGGATTCTGGTCCACTAAGGCCCCGATACGACGGGTTTGCGTTCCTGACAGGTACTGGCTGACGACTCGCCCTGTCGTTAAGAAGAGAGGAAATTCTTCATTGATCGGATCGCCGCTGGGACGCCATTCGGTCACGTTGAAATGCGCCTTGCCGTCATGGGTATAAAACTTCTTGTCGACGAAAAGTCGTGGCGTTCCGGGGTGATCGAGCGAAGGGCAGGGCCAAAAAATGCCCATCTGCTTATCCACTCTCTCGTAGGTGATGCCGTAGTAATCCGCTACACCACCCCGTGACGCCACCCGCAGTTCCTCGAAAATGTCGGCGGGATTCTTAAATGGGAAGTACTGCCCGCGTCCCAACCGGTGAGCCAACTCGATGATGATGTCGGAGTCGCGTCTCGCATCACCAGGAGGGTCGATGCTTTTCTGCCAGTGAATTACGCGGCCTTCGGCACTGCACCCAAGCCCGTCTTCTTCCTCATGCAGGCTGCCCGCGAGTACCACGTCGGCGTGATGAGCAGTCTCCGAAAAAAAGAAATCAATTACACCGAAGAATTCCAACTTCGACAATGCCTCGCGGGTGAAGTTCGCATCCGGAAGCGACACAAGTCGATTGAAGCACATGGAAAGCAGTCCCTTAATCTCGCCGCGGTGGATGGCTTCCATGATCTCTTCGGCGCTGTAGCCCGGTTGGGGAAGTTCTTCGGGCCGAATTCCCCAAACGGCTGCAACATACTCCCGAGCGGCAGGATCCCCGAGCGAGCGTTGGCCGGGAAGTTGGTCGCACTTCTGCCCATGCTCACGTCCGCCCTGGCCGTTTCCCTGCCCGGTAATCATGGTAGGACCCGCACCCTCGCGCCCAACATTTCCCGTAGCAAGAGCAATGTTGAGCACAGCCAGGCAATTTTCCACTCCTTATGGATTGATGCACCAGTCCGCGAGCGTGCATCATAATGGCCCGCTTCGATTTGCCGATCCAACGCGCGGCCTTCTCGATGGACTCCGGCGGTACCCCCGTCATTTCACTGACTTTGCGCAGATCCCATTGCTTGGCAGATTCGGCAACCGCTTCAAAACCTGTGGTGTATTGGTCGATGAATTCTCGATCCACCAACCCGTCCCGCAAGATCACGTGCAGCATCCCCATCAGTAGTGCGAGATCTGTTCCTGGACGCAACGGAAGATAGAGATCAGCGTTTCGCGTAATGGGGGTCATCCGGGGATCGGCGACGATCAGTTTCCCGCCCTTGTCGCGACAGCGCCAGATATAGTCGGTTGTAATGGGGGCGCAGTCGCCAATGTTGGCGCCGATCACAAACACAACTTCTGCTTTGGGGATCTCGCTCCATGGAATTGGGCTTCGGTCGACGCCGAACGCCAGTTTGTAAGCCGTTCCGGCAGATACCATGCACAGGCGCCCGTTGTAGTCGATGTGGCGAGTGCCGAGCGCGACGCGGGCGAACTTACCCAATAGATAGGATTTCTCGGTCGACAGCGATGCTCCGCCGTAGACGGCAACGGAGTCCTTGCCATACTTATCCTGGATCTCGCGCATCCGGCTAACCGCGAAGTTCAAAGCCTCATCCCAGGACGCGGGATGAAAGCCCTGGTCGCTGCGCATCAGCGGGGTAAGCAGGCGGTCAGGATGATTGCCTTGCAGATAGCGCTTCACGCCTTTTGGACAGAGCATACCGCGGTTGAACGGGAACTCCTCCCATGGCTCAAAGCCGATCACGCGGTTTTCGCGAACTTTCAGCTGAATACCGCATTGCTGCCCACAAAAGCAGCAATGGGTTTTGACCAGCTTCTCTGCGGGATGGACGGATTCGTCGCTCCAACCGCCGGACGGATTGTAGTTAAGATGCGGTCCGAATTTCTCTTGGAGAATCTCTTCGGAGACAGGAGCCTTAGCCATTGGCTTCCTCTTTCAATCTTAATTGCGCGAGGGAAAGAGACTTGCGCTTGCAGGTTGGACACAGGTCCTGCCAATTGCCCACTGGCCCCGACATCGAATAGTTGAATCCGACTTGCGGCAGCACACGTTTCAAATCGTCAACGTGCATGAGGGATGCGTAGCGTTCGCCACAACGGGCGCAGATTGCACCCTCGCCCTCTTCACCGGCGCGCTGGTAGAGCTTTACTCCCAACTGCGCGGGACGCTGAAAGATGTGAAAGAACTTCCCAAATGGAAGGTATAGCAAAGCGGCGATGACAGTGATCGCGTGCAAAATGGCAATGAAATCGTAGAAGCTGCCAGCGAGCCACTCTTGGGAAACGGTCAGAGCCAAGCCGGTGATCGATATGGCAAAGAGCAAAATCAGCGGCCAGAAATCCATGACCAGGGTCTGCACCGCGCGTGCGCCTTCATCCCGCATGCGGCGCCAGAGCGAAAGCGCAATTCCGCCGAGAACCAAGAACGCTGAAATATCAAGGCCATGAAAGAGAAGTAGAGCCGTAAATGTATGCAGATGGAACCTGCCAGCCGGAAACCCGAACAAGTGTGTGACATAGGTCATCTGATCGTCTGGGGCGCTGGTGAAGTTAATCCATCCGAATACCAGGGGGAACGTGATCATTGCCGCCAGCACGCATCCCCAAAAGATCATCTGATGCATCGCCCAGCGGAGTCTGGAGCGTTTCGCGATAAATGTCTGGGCAAGTAGATGAGTTCCTGCCTGTGTTACGACTTGGCCGAAAGTTCGAATCAATCCTCTTTCCTTGAACAGTTGCCATCCGCGCTGCCAGTACACATAGGTTGGAGGTTTTCGTATCCAGACGGAATAGTGGTAAACAACGCCCCAAGTCGCAAAAATGATCGCGAAGGTATAGATCACGAGTGCAGGGTCGAAGTTCTGGAGGTTGCGTGAGCCGAGCACGATGGCGGCGATTAGAATCGCGGTCCACAACGTGGCCCAAGCTCCCGCGCGGACCCTATCCGCCGTACGCCTTAGAGCCGGAGGAAGCTTCGCTACAACCTCTTCTTCCCGCTGCAAGAAGACGCGGCCATTCATCCACCAAAGAACACAGGCCACTGCGGACAACAGAAGAAACCCTGGCCAAATCACTCCGAGCCGGTCGCGAAATGCGCCTAGGAGCAACGGTGGAAAAAATCCGCCCATTCCACCCATTGCACCTACGAGGCCGGTCACAGTGGCTCTCTGGGTCGGAAAATATCGCGGTACAAGTTGAAATACTGCTCCGTTGCCGATGCCAAGCAAGGCAGCGCATCCAAGTGCTCCAACTGTAAATGGCAGCATCGATTGCACGCCGAGCAACAGCCCAAAGGCGGCAATGGCCGGCAGAATCCAGGACAGAACTCGTGAGCCTCCAATTCGATCAGACAGCCATCCACCGACCGGCCGACATAGCGTGGCGAGCACGACGAATCCGGCCGTTCGGAAACCGGCGCCCGCTGGCTTCAGACCAAATTGATCGCGCAGCAGGGTTGGTAGATAAATTGAGAAAGCGACGAATCCGCCAAAGGTCAGAAAATAGAGTGCCGCGAGTGCCCACGCCAGCGGTTGGCGTGCGAGCACGCCAAGCATTTCCGAGAGGCCTTTGGGACAAGCAGCGTGGGGAGCGTTTCGAGCGAAGATAACAAACAACGCTGCCCAGATCAAAAGGATGACCGACGTTCCCCAATAGACGGTGCGAAACCCGTACGCGGCAGCCACCACGGGCCCGAGAAAGACCGCCGCGGACTGGCCAATGTTTCCTAAACCATACACGCCGAGCGCGCTGCCCTGGTTTTCCATGGAAAACCAGCGGGATACATAACCGACACCAACTGCAAATGAAGACCCCGCCATTCCCAGAAGGAATGCCACGACAAGCAGATTCTGGTAGCTGGTAGCGGCCGGTACTAAAGCTACCGGCACGGCGACAAAGAACATCAGCACGGTGAAAACAACACGGCCTCCAAAGCGGCGGCCAGCATTCCTACTGGAATGCGGGCCAAAGCACCCAGCAGAACTGGCACTGCTACTAGAAAGGCCGTTTGTGTTGCCGAGAGATGAAACTGCTGGCGAAAGTGCGGGGCGAAAGCACTGACAAGTCCCCATGCCGCGAAGCAAACGGTGAATGAGACGGTGCCGAGGAGCAGATGCCGCTTTTGCGAATCTTGAGGGTGCTCCACTGCATACTCCTGATAATCTTTTTTAAGAATTCTACTCTCAGCACTCGTACCGCGTTGTTGGTGTGGTTGAAGCTGTCAAGTCGGATGGCCACGCCTTCTAGCGCATGTTTGACATTATGGCCCGTAACTCCAAGAAGATAAGGAGGCGGGTTTTGAGGTTGGTCACTACATGAGCGATTCTTGTCCCTTCTCCGGGGTGGGCGGGTCCAGTTGGGTGATGCCCAGGATGCGAAGCACTTGCTGGGCATTTTGATTACCGCGAGTCACGCATAGTTTGCGGCGAGATCCTAAATCGAGTTCGACGCAGCGGATCGTTTCCAGAGCTTGCCAGGCAAATGGACTGGACAGAGGGCTACCGGCAGCGCGCAGTTGCTTTTCCAGCGCCCGGTCCAACAGTAGCGCCAGTGCGGCCACGAACACGTGTGCCTGGACGCGTTCATCGCTGTGGTGATAAATCGGACGCAACTCCAACAAGCCCTTCAAGTGCGCGAAGCCCCGCTCGACTTCGTTGAGCTCTTTGTAGCGGGCGACCACCTCCAGGGCGGAAAGATTTTGTTCTTCGGTCTGGATTACGTACTTGCCCTCCAACGCCTTCTCCCGGGTCAGATGGAGCGGGTGCTCGAAGAAGCGAAACTTGCCGTGCTGCAACTCCCAAGCGAAATAGCGATGGCCATGGTGGCGGGACAGTTTGTGGGCCGCCGCGGCTCCGATCTTGTCCGGTTCTTTCAACTCCCCCTTGTCGACCTGGGCGGTCAAGGCTTCCAGTTCTTTGCGCATTCGTCCCATCGCCAGCTCGCGCATGCTGCGTTCGTACAGCTCCCTTTCTTCGCTATGCACGACCAACACGCGCACCCCGGCTTCTTTCCCCGCAACCTCCATCACCCGCGTCTGCGGCACCACCGCCTTTTCCCCCGCCGTGATTCCCCCCGGACACAGTTGCCAGTCGCGGCGCGTCTCTGCCTGTTGGATATAGTCGAAAGTGTCCTTGCGATTGCGGCGTTGCAGTCCCAGCAAGTACCCCTGCTGTCTCTCTCGCAGTTGCTTCACCGTGCCGATCGTCATCATGCCACGGTCGCCCACGAATACCACTCGCTCCAACTGGAATCGCCGGTTCAGGTCCTGCACCACTTCGTGGACCGTGGTCTGATCCAGACGGTTGCCGGCAAACACATGATGGGCAATCGGCCAACCATCCATCATGACGACGCCGATCACGATCTGCCGGTTGCGGGGTTTGCCATCACGGCTGTAGCCGAATCGCCCCAACTCCGTCGGTCCGGCTCCTTCGAAGAAGGTGGAGGTTATGTCATAGAACACCAAGTCCGGGCGCAAGCTGAACAGATTCCGCAGTTCCAAGAAGACTTGCTTTTCGATGCGCGCTTTTTGTGCGCGCAGATCATCCAGACTTTGATACCAAAGTCGCAACTGTTCAAAGTCCACCTTCACCCGGCGGGATTGCTTCCACACCGGCATCCAGCGACTGCCCTCAGCATTGCATACGAAATAGTCTTCCAGCCATGGCGCCAGAGCGTGCTCACTGCCAGGACGAGTGAGACGATTCGCGAGCAACGGGAAAATGCGTTCTGACAGCAGTTGTCCGTGGCGCCGCAAGGGACGCTCGCCATCCAGAATCGTGCCCAGCGATAGATGGTGGAACAAGTGGCGTGCCACCAGGATGGGACCCCAAGTCGAGGCGCGCGGCGCGGAGACATCCTGGATCGGCACCCAGCGCGGAGCCTGGGTTTCGTCTTGCAGCAGGCGAATCAATGCGTCCAGGTGGGGAGCCAGTTGATCTTTGCGTCCGAGATGGGCGACCACGCGCTGCTTGACTTTCTTGCCCTCGCGCACCGACTCGACCAAACGCAAGTACTGATGACGACCATTGGGGGCCTTGACCGAGCGAAGGAACATACGGCCCTCCTGCGGCACTACATATACCGCAGTTTTATCCGCATATTCAATAGGAATATGAGCACACTCGCACGATTGTTTGTCACTACACTTTTTTGCTGCGGAGAGATCTGGCATTGAAAACACGAAGCTTAGCGACTACGGACCTCCCAAAAGTGTCAAACATGCGCTAGTCGTAAATCTGTGCCTGCGTGGATGAACGACGCCGCACGAATGTTGCCACTAGATTGCCGGCAAATAGTGTTACAGCAGTCATTTCAGTGATAGCGGAAACTGGAAGCCACGACCAAGCAGATCGTACCAAGCCTTGATAGGCGAGAATTTCTGAACTGACGCGCAGGAGACATCCGACGGCAAGAAGAAAGATTGCTGCAAACATAAGCTTGGTGCTGAATAGAAGGCGCATCCCGGAGAAGGCCGGTAGCACCCGTTGCCCGATTGCAAACACCATCGTGGCCAGAAAACCAACGGTCAAAGCGTGCCGCGATGCGCCCCAAATTCCGTGCGGATTCTGAACTGAAGCCGCCCAGATTCCAAGACTGGCGGCAATCAAAGCCCAGGTGTAGGCCAAACGAACGAAGACTGGAAAGCTCGCGTGCACTCCTTTGATCTTGGCAGGGCGCGCGGTGGGTTCAAGCAATCGTAGCGCGTACACCGCCGTGACCAGACCGGTGACTAGCACGAGGCTGGCCATCATCATCCAACCAGCCAGGGCGATCAAAACACCGGCTGAGTTCAGACCGACGGCAAGCAAGAGAACGCGTCCGCGTACGGGGCGTAGTCCCAGAAAAACGGGAAGCCACTTGGCACTGAATCCCCAGACAAATGGAACCAAAAATCCCCAGGTTTGAAGAACCAGAAAACGCTGGTCGAAATCTGCAGGTATTTCCGCCGATGCTCCTCGAAGGGCGAGAAACAATGTCACTCCCAAGTTGACCAGAAGGGTGAGGAGCAGGCCCACCGAGCCCGCAATGACCACGAAGACCCAGTGTTCCAGTTTGGTCTTGCCCGCGTCTTGGGGACGGTGGCCGGAAACAGTGCGAAAGAAAATCAGGGAAGCTGCAAATTCGAGTATCGCCGAAAGCGGCAGCAGAGTCCTCCAGTGCCACTGGTAGACGCTAACAAGCCATCGCAGCGTAACACCGCCGGTCCATAACGCCCAAGATGACCACACTGCCGATAACGCGAACGAATTCAGGCGCCGCAGTTTGGGAATGGAATAGAAACCAATGCCCAGGATGAATGTCCCGATCCAACCGAAGATCTGAGCATGCCCGTGTGCCTGAATCCATGCGCGGGATACGGAATCCGCAGCGCGATGACTACTAATGGCCAACAGATTCCACACCCCCAGAAAAGTTCCCGGTAGCAACATGAACAGCAGTCCGGTGCTGATATAGAGCATCAGCAGGCGCGAGAGGGTCGTTTCTCGCGCCGCGGTTATGTCGAAGATCTGCAGCGGCGTGAGCCGCTGCCCGGCTTCTTTCTCGATGCGGGTTGGCAGTGCGGACATGGCGATACGGTCCGTTAGTGCGCCTTTTCCATCGCTATCGCGCGTGGAAACAGAATGTTGTTTTCCAGGTGAATGTGCTGGTGAAGATCGGCTTCTAAATCCGCGAACGCCTTGTACAGCGTTTGGTAGCTGATACACGCATCGCCTGGAGCCACATAGCCACAGCTGGCTTCGCGCATGCCACGCAGTGCGTTGCCAGCAGTATCGTGCTCGTGTTCCATCATGGACACCGGATTCTGCACGCTGCCAAATGGCGGCGGTAGAACTAGTTCCTTCTGGATCACGGCCTCCTCCATCCTCACGATGTAGGGGAACAGGACCCGCTCTTCTTTCATCATGTGTGTCGTCAGTTCCTGGACCAAGCCTTGAAAGCTGGTGCGAACCTGTTGCAGTTCGGGATGGTTGTTCCCGTGGACGGAGCAAACCTTATCTAGGAGAGGAACAAGACGAGCCATTTCTTCGCGCGTGTACTTGTGGTGGGTGTTCTTGATGTGCGCGATCAAGTCCGCAAGGGGCTCGTTTTGCCAGTTCCGGTCTTTCTGCGCAGCGCGTGCCGCTTGCTCGGCCATCTCCAGCGAATCGATTACTTGATCTAGCGAGAGGTTGGACGCCCGGCAGGCTTCGTCCAGCGACTTGTTGCCTCCGCAACAGTAGTCAATGCCTAGCTTTTCAAAGACTCTCGTGGCAGTAATATTCTCTAACGCCAACTCGCGAACGGTTTTCTCGGCTGTCATGCTCATTGCATTCTCCTCACGACCCAGCCTCCACACTTACAGGCCGCGGTCAATGTTCTAAAGCTAGCGGAGCGGCGGACCCGTGCCGATGACTTTTGTCACGAAGGGGCAACAATGGACGAAATAGTTCAGATTAGGGGAATAAACGAGGAAGGGAATCGTGGGAAGAGGATTGAGATTTATTCCGGTGAATCGATTTCGGCTTCCAACGCCTTTAGATTGGAAATCGTCACGATCCGCCCGTCGATTTGAAGCATCCCCTCTGCCTGGAGGCGCGAGAGATTACGAGAAACGAGCTCGCGGACAGTGCCAATATGCGATGCCAATTCCTGATTGCTGGCGGGCAACGTGATTTCCACGCCTGCGGCGGAACGTTTGCCTTCCTTCTGCGCGAGACGCAACAAAAACGAAGCCAGACGGTGACGCACCGTGGTGAACGAGAGTTCTTCGATGATGCCTACCAGCCGACGCAACCGCGCACCGACCACCCGCAAGACCTTCAGTGCTACCTGAGGATGGGCCAGGCACAATGCCTGAAAATCCAGCTTGCTGACAAAGAGCAGCGTGGCGTCGTCGATAGCCGTCACAGACGCGGGATAGCTTCCACCATCGAAGACAGGAAGTTCGGCGATCGAACTGCCCGGACCATCAATACTGAGCACCTGTTCGCGTCCATTGGCGGAACTCTTGAAGATTCGTACATGGCCGGACTCAACCACATAGAGTCCGGAGCAAGGCTCGCCTTCACCAAATACGCTCTGCCCCGCTGAATAGTTGCGCAGCACCGCATGTTGCGCGAGAAAACTCAATTCATTTTCCGTGAGCCCAGAAAAGATTGGGACTTTGGCGAGCGTTTGACCGATCGTTATGGTAGGTTCCGGCACGATGGCTATTGTATCGGAGGGCGGTGACGGGAAAGTGCGGGCTCGGGTCTGCCGGTCTGTAGTGGCCAACATCCGCTACTTCTCATTTTCTAAGGTCTCTACGAATCTGGCGTCGCCGTGACATAAGATATCGTTCACGGTTTGTCGGTCTCATAGGCTTGCGATTAGGGGGATGCAGCCGTGCCCGATCAGCATCAAGGGAGGTCCACACACAGAAGCCCGCGCGAAAGAAACTGATCCGGCGAGCTGATCGCGACCACTCGCAACCGCTGCGCTTTACCATACAGATCCTCTTCGCGACTCTAAACGTATGGATCCGCGTGCAGTTCTATCTTTGGGTTCGCTGGGCAGAAAGCGGTGGGGTAATCGGCAAGGAAAACCGTGAGAGAAATCCGGCGGAGACTCCGCCGCGTCAGACCTATTGTACGAAATTAAAATACTCCTTTAAGTAATTGATAATAAATGATATATTGGTGGAGGCGGCGGGAGTCGAACCCGCGTCCGAAAATGTTACTGGTCAAGAGACTACATGCTTATTCGCGTTCATGCCCCAGGCATTACCCTGGGACGTTCGCGGCCCACGCTCAGAACGGACAAGAAACGCTAGCCGCTAGCCTGAGATCTTAACCTCCCCGCCCAGACGTAGCGAGGAAGAGCAGCCCTCTGTGTGACGCTCGCTCACCGCCCAAGGGCGAAGCGGTGGAAAGCGGCTGCCTAATTAATTAGGCTGCGTATGCCATTTGTTGATTGGCAATTATCATTTTGCCCACGATTACGGGTGTGTGCACCCCGGCATGCCTCTTGGCCGCAAGCATCTCCGTCGAAGCCGTGACGCCCCCACTGGTGGGATAGGCCATACTCAAAGAGCTACTTCCAGACTAGGGGTCGCCTGAATGGAAGTCAAACGTCCCATACTTACGATTAGATGCGGACGGACAATGTCCCGACGCGCTACATTTGGCCGGATTTCGCCCTTCAAGATGGTGTCGGCCTCACGGCGAGCCTGGCTTCAAGCCGTGCTTTCACCTCAGGCCATTCACTTTCCAGAATGCTGAAGTAAACTGTGTCGCGCATGCGGCCGGTCCACGTGATCAAGTGTCTGCGGAGGGTTCCTTCTTCCTTCGCGCCGATGCGGAGGATTGCGTTGCGAGACTTCTTATTTAACGCATCTGTCTTTAGCTCGACACGCATGCAGTGCCATACATCAAAGGCGTGGCGCAGCATCAAATATTTAGCTTCGGTGTTGACGCCCGTGCGTTGGTACTTCGGAACGATCCAGGTGGACCCGATCTCCACTCGGCGATTGGCGCGATCGATGTTCATGAAGCGCGTGCTGCCGATCACTTGCCCGGACTTGCAATCGACCGTGGCAAATACTACCGACTCGCCCCGTTCCTGTTCAGCCAGGGCCTTGTCGACGAGTTTTTGAAAGTCTTCCAGCGATTTCATGCGGTAAGGAATCCATTGGAAGATATCGTCGGCAGCCATTTTTGCCGCGTCCCAGAAGGCCTCGGCGTGCTCGCAGCGGATTGGTTCAAGCCGCACCACGGAACCCTCCAACCCGACCGGCATAAGAATGTTGAGCGGAGATACTTCCAAACTCATGATGCATTCCTTCCTGAAGTCAATCATTATCTTGCATCTTGCGCCTGTTTGCGGCATCTCAATTACGACGCCGGACTGTAGAATGAAGGGCGTTGACCTGCGATGATCTCATCCGTCCAAAGCTGTAGAGACTGCCGATGTGAGAGGAGCCAGCGGTGAAAGCGCAGTGTTTGCCTTTTACGCAAATCCCGCAAACCACTCCCTTATTTACTGATTTTCTCTCATATTCCTCCAACGTCCGGCCTTTCTATCCGCATTCTCCGCAGTTCAGCGAGTGGGTGAAGCCGGAAGCCTCCGCGCTGCGGTACGACGCTTCCCGTCGAGAACGAGTCAGTGCAATCCTTGAGCGCCAGAATGCATCCTGGGACGCCTCCCCGCAGACTTTGTCAAACATTCAACGTTTGCGCCAGGGCGCGGCCGCGATCGTAACGGGACAGCAAGTCGGCCTGTTCGGCGGACCCATGTTTTCTGTCTATAAGGCTTTGACTGCGGTGAAGTTGGCGGAAAAGGCCACAGGAGCGGGCATCGATGCGGTTCCGGTCTTTTGGCTGGCGACCTCCGACCACGACCTGGCCGAAGTGAATCACGTCTCGCTGCCAGGCGCTGACGGTCATCTTGTTACGCTCGCGACTCCAAGCCATGGCATTCAGGGAGCGCCGGTAAGCAACGTACGCTTCGGCGAAGAAATTTTGCCGGTCGTGGAGGAAGCGGCCACGTTACTCGGAGACTCCGAAGTGTCGCACCTCCTGCGCGAGTCTTATCGTCCCGGCAAATCGCTTGGTACGGCTTTTGCCCGGTTCTTTGCGCGACTGTTCAGCCAATGGGGCGTGATTCTTCTGGATGCTTCCGACGCGGAATTGCACCACGTGGCCGCGCCTATCTATCGAGCGGCAATCGAACGCGCCGAAGATTTGGATGCCGCGCTGCTCACGCGAGGTGAAGCGCTAGAGAAGGCAGGTTATGACCAGCAGGTAAAAGTGACGCCTTCGTCGGTGTTGCTTTTCACGTTGCGCGATGGCGCACGCACACCGATCCAGCGTCGCGTGAACGGATCGAATCAAGATGCGGAGTTCGTCATGGGCGGCGAAACGGGCGCGCAGAAGCTTTCGGCGGGTGAATTGCTGAAGCGCATAGCTGCCAGTCCCGAAAATTTCAGCCCGAACGTTCTATTGCGTCCGGTCGTACAGGATTATCTTCTGCCCACGCTGGCATATGTTGGTGGCGCTGCCGAAGTGGCGTATTTTGCGCAGGCGGGCGCGGTCTACGAATTGTTGTCAGGCCGGGTAACGCCCATAGTGCCTCGTTTTTCGGCAACCCTGGTCGAGCCCAAGGTCCAGCGCTGGCTGCGGCAGTATGACATTACCGTTCCCGACACATTTCATGGCCTTGATGTTTTGCGCCAGAAACTTGCCTCGCGTACCTTGCCAGCGGGCGTGCAATCGGCCTTCAATACGGCCCAGGGTGCAGTGGAAGAATCCCTCGCAAGCCTGCGCGGGGCGCTGGAAAAACTCGATCCCACGCTGGGGGGCGCGAGCGAGACTGCCGGTTCAAAAATGAACTACCAACTGGACCGGCTTCGCCAACTGGCATCGGCGGCGGAGTTGCGCCGAAGCGAAGTGATCAGCCGTCACGCCCAAGCCCTGAGCCAGGCGCTTTATCCGAATGATGCGCTGCAAGAGCGAGGTGTGGCTGGCGTATATTTCCTGGCTCGCCATGGCACCGAACTGCTGCGAAGCATTCACGACATGATCCAGATCGATTGCCACGATCACCAGATTTTAGAGTTGTAGACAATCATTCAGATCAGCGATCACTCGGATCAGCCCTACGCCTAACGGCTTTCGCTTGTGGCCAGGTACGTGCCCAGTCCGATCATGATCGCACCGGTCACTGTTTTCTGTTTCTTGCGAAACGCCGCCGAGGATCGGATCTTTTTCCCCAGTGGCCCCGCCAGCAAAATCACAATCAGATCCGCCGACGTATTCAGAGCGACCGAAATTGTTCCCAGAAGGACGAACTGAAAAAACACATGCCCCATCCCTCGGTTGACGAACTGGGGGATGAAGGAAAGAAAGAACAGGGCTGTTTTAGGATTGAGCACTTCGGTGGCCATTCCCTGACAAAGCGGATTTCGCGACCTCACCACAATTTGCGCAGAAAAATCTTCCGCATCGAGCTGTTCCTTTTTCCGCGCATCCAAAATCATTCTCACGCCCAGGAAGCACAGGTAAGCGGCACCGGAATACTTCACGGTAGCGAATGCCACCGCGGATCGGGCCAGGATAACGGAAACTCCTAGCGCCGCGGCGAAAACATGCACCATGCCTCCAAGAAATGTGCCGAGCGCGGAGAGCACTCCTTCGCGTTTTCCTCCGCCGAGACTTCTCGCGAGCACGTACAACATGCCCGGTCCGGGCGCCACTGCCAGCACTAGCGCGGCCGTCAGGAACAACAACATTCGCGTGTGATCGAAGATCATGCATGAGATTGTACGACAGGAAATTATTGGAAGTTATCGATCGAGCCAGGTTTCGAGTTGCTTCAGCGAATCTACTCGCGGCAATTCGCAATCGCGGTAGGCGCCAGCCACATCGAGCAAAACCGCGTCCATTCCCGTATTGCTGGCTCCCACATAATCCACGGAGTACACGTCGCCGACGTACAGGCTTTCGTCAGCGCGGGCCTTCATCTTTCTTAGCGCGCCTTCGAAAATTTCGCGTCGCGGCTTCTCGAAGCCGACAACGCCTGAATCGGTGATGCTTTCGAAGCAATCCACAATGCCGCAGCGCGACAGGATGCGCTCGATTCCGCCGTCGGCGTTGGAGATGACGGCGATGCGAAATTTCTCTGCGACTCGGCAGAGCGCGTCGCGAGTGCCAGGCAGAATCTGGTCCCAATTGGCCGAGTTCTGCGTGTTCGCCACCAGGGCTTCGCGCATAGCCGTGTCCGCCCCGAGTTGTTCCAGCAGGTGGGTGTAGAACATCCACCAGAAGCCATGATCGACGCTGCCGCTCTGCATGCTTTGGTCGAACTCCAGTTTCGTTCTGCGCTCCAACGCCTGCCACTGTTCCAGCGTGGGATGACGGTCCCTCGCAATGGGGGCCAGCATCTTCGGGCGGTTAGGAAAGAGAAGAGTATTGCCTACATCAAAGAAAATGACGCGACGTTCTGCCATGAGTCCATCTTACTGAAGCTACCGCACGAAAGCGGGGAGGGTGACGGTTGATGTTCTGGGCTCGGTCCCACTCGGTGACCCATTGGAGGAAAAAATGTAATATGCAAGTACTTCGGCCACAGAAAACATCTCTGTGATAGCTGGGCACGTGCGATGACTCTCTCGTCAACCTCGTTGATTGGGCGTACTTTGCGCACCGCCATCTCGCTGCAAAACGGGTTGAGGGTTCAATGTGCGCTGGCCGCAACCTTCGTGCTTTCGCAGCGCCATTCCAACCGTCGCGACGACGTCTACAACGTTCTCTGGGGCGTTGTCTTCGGCTTCGCCACTTTGAATATTCTCAGCCTGGCCGCCAGGCGCTTCGAGCCTAATCGCCGCGGTCTGACCTTCGGAGAGTTGATGGCGGTGATGGTCGTTCTGTTATCGATCTTTCTGCTGGGATGGGAATTTCTGAGCGTGCTCCATATCTTCCCCATCAAACTTCGCCGCTGAGGAGGGGCTTTTCGCCCGGTTTTGCGGTATCATTCGCAAAATGGCGAAAAGTCCTGCCACCATCGAAGTAACCTGCCCGTGCTGTAGCGCGCTGCTGAAGATCGATACGGCAACGGTTTCTGTGATCGCGCACACCGCCGCCGTGAAGCCTAGAATGTTCAGCGACATGGAGGATGCGGCCCGCGCCATGAAGGAACAGGATAGCCGCCGGGAATCGATTTTCCGGCAATCGGTCGAGGCGCAGAAACACGCGTCGGAGGTCCTCGAAAAGAAATTCCAAGAGGCGGTAAAGAAGGCCAAGGAAACTCCTGACACGGGCAAACCCATCCGCGATTTCGATCTCGATTAGCGCTATCTAGGTAGGACCCATCAATTTCAGGCCCGGTACAATCGAAGGTGATGGAAATTCGTCCACTGCTTCTCGGTCACCGCGGCGCGCGCGCTGAGAAGTCCATCCCCGAAAATACGCTGGCTTCGTTCGATCTCGCTCTTGCTTCCGGCTGCGATGGCTTTGAGTTTGACGTGCGGCTTACAGGGGATGGGCAGGCCGTCGTCTGTCACGACGCCACCACAAAAACTCGCGGCCTGCAGATTGCGCGGTGCGCGGTTCAGGAGCTGGGCATGCCATCTTTGCGCGAAGTTCTCACTCGCTACCAGCGTACTTCCTTTCTCGATATCGAACTGAAAGTGGCTGGCCTGGAGGCGATTACTGCAGATTTGTTACGAACCTTTACTCCTCAGCGCGGCTACGTGGTTTCATCATTTCTTCCTGAAGTGCTGGAAGCCCTTCACGGTATAGACGAGGCGATCCCGCTCGGAGTGATCTGCGAGAACCAAACCCAGCTCGGCCGCTGGCGTGACTTGCCGGTGGCGTATGTGATTCCGCATTACAAGCTAATTGGAGAAGAGTTCATCTCCGAGATAAGAGCCGCCGGCAAGAAGATATTGGTGTGGACCGTAAATGTTGTCGCGGACATGAGACGATTTTCGAAATGGGGAGTGGATGGGATCATCTCCGACAACCCCCAACTTCTTGCGCTTACCTTGGATCGGGGATTAAGGCCAGGACAGGAAATCCAAGACGAGAAACTAAAAGACAAGAAATAGAAAGCGCGGAAGGTCGAGCGGCGGAGACTCCGTTACGTCTCCGGTCTTGCTCGGCTGCGATCAATCGGCTGCTGCTTCAAATGCCGCGGTGGCCCTTCCCACCGGCCGCAAGAAGGCAGAGCGTTCCACTTCAAACGATTCCAGGTTCGCGCCCATTGTGTGCTCATCCCAACCGAGAACCGCACTTATGCGCAACGCCGCTTCGCGGCTGCATGATTCAGACCAGCATGGACCGAGCGCCACCGGCACCCGGCGGAGCAACACATCGCCTAGAGTTACCGCACACTCCTTGCGATAGGCCTCCACTACTTCCGCGATGACGTGAGAGGTATGCGGACAAATCGGTGCGCGCAACTCCGCGCTCACCAGAGCCATGCGGGCGATGTCGGCTGCGCGTTTGCCGTGCCATTCAAGCATGCCGCGAGCAGTTTCCTCGCTCACCGCGCCAATGCGCGCGATTTCCAGCACAGCTTCGTCCAGGAGCGGATCGAGAGCGGGACCCGGGCCCACAGCCATGACCGCCGGTTCGCTCGCACTCAACCCAATCCTGCGCGCGCACTCCCGCGCCAGCGACGCCGCAGTAGTGAGCTTGCCTCCGATCAAGGAAAGCATGCGGGCCGCCCCCTCATCCGAATGATCGTGGAGAATGTGCTGCCGGGTCACCGCAGAGGGCCGATTTCCTGGCGAATAAGGCAGCGGTCGAATTCCAGCAAACGCGTGCTTCACGTGTTGCGTCGATACCTTTGCTTTGGGAAACAGCTGCGCCACGGACCGCAGCAGATAGCTGATCTCATCCGGCGAAGGGACCGTTCTGCCCGGGTCGCCGGTGTCGGCAACTTCCGTTGTTCCCACCAGGATCTGATCGTTCCAAGGCAGAACAAAGATGGGACGCGCGTCCGCCGCCTCGGTGTAAATCGCCGCATTCGGCGAACCGGGGAACCGCGACATTACGATGTGCGAGCCCCGCACTCCACCCAGCATCGGTTTCGACATGCGGACAGAAGAGCGCTGGCACACGCGGTCCGCCCAGGGTCCAGTGCAGTTGAT
>CAVREP010000041.1:0-44267 GCA_963720155.1 uncultured Acidobacteriota bacterium | reverse complement strand
CATGCGGCATCCACACGTTCGTCGCGTCCAGTAATCTGATCGCGGAGCAACACGCCCCGCACCCGGCCATGAGTCACGTCAACCGCCAGCGCCTCCACGTGATTCCGGACGACCGCCCCCCCGGCCAGGGCTTCCATCAACCATTCCGCTACCAGCCTTTCGGGAAATTCGCATTGCGCGTCTTCGTAGTTGAAAAACGACCAGCGATGCCCGGCGTCCAGCGCGCGCTCCAATTGCTTCAATTCCATTTCGCTGGCATCCGAACTGGTCCCTTTTCCTGCCATGCGCTGATAGAGCCATAGGCCGGCGCGTACCTTCAATGCACTACGTTGGCTATTCTCGTTTAAGAGAAGCAGGAAGTGCATGGGATGCACGAGGTGAGATCGTTCCCGAAGCAACTTTTCCCGTTCGCGTAACGATTCCCGAACCAGCCCCACTTCGCCATGCTCCAGATAGCGAAGTCCGCCGTGGATAATGCGGGTGGAGCGGCTGGTTACACCTGAGGCAAAATCGTTCTGTTCGACCAGAAGCGTGCGCTTTCCTGCACGAGCGCACTGCCGCGCCACAGCTACCCCGTTGATGCCCCCTCCGATGACCACGACTTGAAAGTGTTGTCCTTCCAGGGGTGGACGGGGATGTGGTGCTAAAGCCATACTATTCAACCAGATACGAAATGTTGCAAAGGTAATTGTAAAACAAAGACGCGAGCCCTTAGCTGGTAATTATTAGAGTCTGCACCGAGTTCGCCGGCGGGAGAAGGTAACCTTGGTACCGAAAAACATGTGACCAAAAGTCGGAATGCAGGTTCGAATTCCTGTGCAAAACAGGCCGGCCCGGAGCGAACACCCCCGAGCCGGTTCTGAAAATCACAGTTTACGCAACCTTGCGTTGAGACTTCCCGCTTGCTGCAGTTCCCTTGGAGAACAATGCAATTATCTCCCGGTTGAATGCAGGAATGTCGTCAGGCTTGCGACTTGTAACCACTCCGTTACTGAAAATGACTTCTTCGTCTACCCACGTGCCACCCGCGTTTCGGATGTCAGTCTTAAGAGAGGGCCACGAGGTCACGGTGCGTCCCCGCACCGCATCCGCTTCCACCAGCATCCACGGCCCATGACAGATCGCGGCGACCGGCTTGCCCTCATCAAAAAAGCGTTTCACAAAATTCACCGCTTCAGGAATCATCCGCAGCTGGTCCGGGTTCATAACCCCGCCGGGAAGGAGCAGGGCGTCATAGTTTGCCGGATCTGCGGATTTCAGAACAACATCTACCGCGACGTCGTCGCCCCAGTTTTTCACATCCCAGCCTTTGATCTTGTTCTCTTTGGGCGAAACGACTTGGGTGCGCGCTCCGGCCTCTTCGAGGGCCTTTTTCGGTTTTACGAGTTCGGACTGTTCAAAACCATCGGTTGCTAGGATTGCAATGGTTTTTCCACTAAGAGTATTAGCCATGATAGTTCCTCCATTTAAATTGGGTTGTTATTAACTTCGATGCCGCCTTCACGGGAGCGGTTTATCTTAATCGGCAAGGTGTACTGAGAGCGAATTGCCCGCAATGAGCCGGCTCATTTAGAGTGGTTCCAATGCCCACTACTGGCGAACGGTTCGAACGCGCAGTCGCGATCATGGAGCGCTTGCGGGCTCCCGGCGGTTGTCCGTGGGATCGTGAGCAGACCTTCGATTCCATCAAGCCGTATACCCTCGAAGAGACCTATGAAGTTCTGGAAGCGATCGACAATCGTGATTGGGACGAACTGCCAGGCGAACTCGGCGATCTCCTATTGCAGGTGCTCTTCTATTCGGAGATGGCGAAAGAGCGGGGATCGTTTTCGATTGATGACGTGCTCGACCGTCTCGCGCGCAAGCTCGTGAACCGGCATCCCCATGTATTTGGCGACGCGAAAGCTGATACGTCGGATGACGTAAAGCGTAACTGGGAAGCGCTGAAGGTCGAAGAGCGGAAGAAGCGCTTTAAGAATAGTGCGAATGCAGCGGAGGGCACGGAAGGGAATATCGAGCCCTCTTCGCCGTCGATTCTTGCGGGAATTTCTTCCTCGATGCCTTCCTTGCTGGAGGCTCACAAGCTCAGCTCGCGCGCGGCGCAAGTGGGTTTCGACTGGCCTGATATGGAGGGGTTGTTCGACAAACTGGGCGAGGAGACGCGTGAGCTTCGCGATCATTTGCGCGAGTTTCCAGCTCCCGGTCCGCGGCCGGAAGGCCGCGGCATCGCCGGTTCCGGACGCCAGGCCATCCCCGAAGATTTGCGCCAGCGGCTGGAAGAAGAAGTCGGCGATCTTTTTTTCGTGCTGGTCAACATCGCCCGCTATCTCGGGCTCGACCCCGAATCTGCGCTGCGCCACACCAATCGCAAGTTCCGCCGCCGCTTTGAATGGATGGAGCAGCGGTTGCACGCAAATGGCGCCACCGGTGAGGGGGCTTCCGTGGAGGAACTTGAATTGCTCTGGCAGCAGGCCAAACAGCAGGAGAAGCAAGGGTGAGTTCGGGCGCCATTGTGATTCGCCGCTGCCGAGGGCTTGAAGAGTTGCGGACCTGCGTCGCCTTACAGAAAGAAATCTGGAATTTCAGTGACGCCGAATTGGTGCCGCTGCGCATGTTCGTGGTTGCTGAAAAAGTTGGCGGACAAGTGATGGGCGCCTTCGACGGCAATGAGATGGTAGGGTTCGCTCTTTCCGTGCCGGGCACGCGCTCGGGCCACGTTTATTTGCACTCGCACATGCTGGCTGTGCGGCAGGAGCATCGCGATGGCGGACTGGGGCGCCGTCTCAAACTTCTGCAGCGCGAAGATGCGCTGGCGCGCGGCATCGAGCTCATCGAGTGGACCTTCGATCCGCTTGAGATCAAGAACTCCTATCTGAATATCGAAAAGCTGGGGGCGATCTCTCGCCGCTATAACATTAATCAGTATGGAATCACGTCGTCGCCGCTGCAGGGCGGGCTTCCCAGCGACCGTCTCATCGCCGAGTGGTGGCTGAAGTCCAAGCGCGTGAAAACCTTGCTGGGCACGAAGAAGAATTCTCCGTTCAGCCAAGAGGCGGCGATTGAGGTCCCGGCACAAATTTACGAGTGGAAGGCCGCTGCGGGAACGCGAAGCAAGGCGCAACACGTGCAGGAACGCAACCGCGAAGAATTTCTGAAGGCTTTCGAGAGGGGGCTCGTGGTGCTAGGTTACCAGCGCGACTCCGAAAGAAACGGGAAGTTTCTGCTAGGCAGATGGGATGAGCAATGGTCGTACGCGTCGCAAGATTGATTCTTGTGACTTGCTACGGAGATTTTCAGGTTTCCCGAAAAGATGAAGATTGAAGCCATCACCCTCCGCGAGATTCAAATGCCGCTCGTCCATTTTTTTGAGACGAGCTTTGGGCGGACCTACAGCCGGCGCATTTTGCTGCTGACGGCGCATTGCGATGGCGTCAACGGCTGGGGCGAATGCGTGGCCGGAGAAGATCCGTTTTACAGCAGCGAGTGGACTGAAAGCGCGTGGCCGACGATCGTTCGCTACCTGGCGCCGGTCGTGCTTGGGCGCAACCTGGAATCGGCACGTGACTGTGCGGTTCTTTTCTCCAGGGTGCGCGGCCACCGCATGGCGAAAGCCGCGCTCGAAAACGCGTTCTGGGATGCTGAGGCGAAACAGAAAGGCTTGCCCTTATGGAAGGTTCTAGGCGGCACGCGAAGCGAAATTCCCTGCGGAGTTTCTATCGGCATTCAGGATTCCGTTGAAAAACTACTCGAGAAGATCCAGATCGAACTGGCCGCCGGTTACCGTCGCATTAAGGTGAAGGTGAAACCGGGCTGGGACGTGAACGTGTTGGAAAAGATTCGCTCATCCTGGTCTGACATCACTCTGAGCTGCGATGCAAATTCTGCCTATACGCTCGATCAAGTGGAACACCTTCGCAGTTTCGATCAGTTCAACCTGCTCATGATCGAGCAGCCTCTTTGGGACGACGACATCTTTTACCACGCCCGCCTTCAAAAGGAGCTTCGCACCAACATCTGCCTCGACGAATCCATTGTGAGCGCGCGGGCCGCCGCTATAGCGATTGAGACCGGTGCATGCCGCATCATCAATATTAAAGCCGGGCGCGTCGGCGGATTAACCGAAGCCCGGAAGATCCACGACCTCTGCCAATCGCAAAAAATCCCTGTATGGTGCGGCGGAATGTTGGAATCGGGCGTTGGCCGCGCACACAATATCGCTCTTTCAACGCTGAAAAATTTTAGCCTGCCCGGGGATGTCTCCGCTTCCAAACGGTACTGGAAGGAGGACATCATCGAACCGGAGGTAGAAGTCTCTTCGGAGGGGATGATTAAGATCACTGGCCAGCCGGGAACGGGCTATCGAATCAAAGAAGATCTGATCGAGAAGTTAACGGTGCGGAAGGAAACGCTTCGCGCCGGCGCATAATGGCTGACGGGTTCGGCCTATCGGCCTTCCGCCTTCGCCGTCTCAGAGCCGCCCTGTATGTGTTTGGCTTCCTCTGCCTTCAACATCTCGACGCCTTGAGCGAAGGTGATTCCAGCGGGCACGCGGCGAAAATTGCTAAATGTTTCAGTGGACTTGATCGCAATACTTTTGAACATCAGGATCTTGCCGGTGAATTCCAGCCGCATGCAGGAAACGTCCCATGAGCCATCGCCGAGGTCTTGCTGTTGGACAAAAAAGTGTCCACCTTTATCCAAGTGGCCCAAAATTCCCCAGCCGAACGTGACCTCCTTGAACAAGGTTCCATCAATTCTTGCGATTCGGCGCGATGCGGGGTCGATCAGAAGAAATCCGTTCATACCGACGAGGACCTCTTCCACGCGCGAGGGTGGTCGGAACCCAGGGTTGGGGCGAAACTTTAAGCGGACCAGTTGCGCTCCCTCCCTGCCCAGGGTGGGCGTTCCCACCTCTTCGCCGTCATAATCGAACAGGAAAGCGTCTGGCAGCGCTTTTATGATGCTTAAGGTGTGTTCGGCCTCTTCTCTCTCTTGACGCTGTTTGCGCCGAAGTTGTTCGCGATTGTTCACCAGCCCCGCTAGACGGCCCTCTTCATTCTGCAGTTGCTGCGGCGTGAGCGGCTTATCGTCGTAGGCAACGGTCATGCCAGCCATGGCCTCGTGCGTTTCCACGTAGATCCTGGTCTGCGAGCCTTGGGGAGTCTTCTTATGGTCGCGGAACATGTGTTTGATCGAGGGGTTGTTGGCTGCGGCGGTTTCATTGGCAACGGTAGCGCGAACCAACTCGACTGCAGAGGGCTGAATACTGTTAGCCTGCGCGAACGCAGCCGGGGAAAGCACGGCTATTTTCGCGAGGGAAACGACGAGCGACAGCGTGATGACAATTCGAGAAATCATTTGCACACGCCCGGATTGCCAGGCGAGCCCCTTTAGTGTACCAAGATCTTCGAAATGTGCTCTACAGCGTATCTAGTACGTTCGTAAGGGGTAACGCCGCTTGCGGCGCACTCCTTGCCTTGCGTATAGTCGTTGCAGTGGGTGGCGATCCGGCAGTGTCCCAGATTTAACTTCGGAGCCGATCACCTATTCCGTGGTATCAGGAGACTGTCCATGAGCGCACCCGCTAGTGGGTTGGCACAAATCGGCAAATCTGTGGTTATCAAGGGCGAACTCACAGGCAGCGAAGACCTGTATCTGGACGGGCTGGTCGAGGGCAGTATCGCTTTGAAAGGCAATAGCTTGACGGTTGGTCCGAATGGTCAGGTGAAGGCAAGCGTTGACGCCAAAGGCGTGGTCGTGCAGGGAAAACTTGAGGGCAACATACAGGCCAGCGATCGCGTCGAATTACGTAAGTCTGCGATTGTTACCGGGGATATTGCTACGCAGCGAATCTCGATCGAAGAAGGCGCTTTCCTGAAGGGCAAGGTTGATATTCACCGCTCCGATATGAAGTGAGTGCACGAAGGTTGCTACTTAGGTTTTCTTGGCCAGGTGCAGCACCGCGAACTAGACGATTGCCAGGTTTTGCAGAGAATTATCCAGAGGCCATGAATACAGGGGCCATGAAAACGGGATGTCATCAGTCTCACAGAATTTCATGAAACTTTTTCGCGGATCATCCGGTCAGGAGACCGTTCCGGCACAAGCCTCACAGAAATTGACGCGCCGTTCGAGCGGCTTAGGTGAGTTATCTCGTAGCTGGGAGTCCGCCGAAGGCCTCTGCGTTCTCGACCTGGGATCGACTTCCCCTACGAACATTCGACACTTCACCGAACGTGGCCACAAAATTTACAGCGAGGACCTGCTTACCGCTTCCACCGACCCCGGGTTGCTCACCAAAGATGAGCAGGGAAGCGCCATCCTCGACAGTCGTAAGTATCTAACCGATAACTTGGTCTATCCTGCGGCTCGATTCGATGTCATCCTGTGCTGGAATTTGCCGGACTATCTCGACGAAGGTCTGGTGAAGCCGGTAGTAGGAAGGCTATGGTCGGTGCTGAAGCCCGGCGGCATGCTGCTGGCTTTTTTTCACACCCGTGACGCCGGACCGGACTCGCCGTGTCACCGCTTCCACATTGTCGGTCCCGATACTTTGGAAATGCAGAAGATTGAACTGCGCCGGGAAGCCCGTCGCGGGCCGACCGGAGCTGTGCACACGGCGGTCACCGAGGGCTTTCAACTGCAGCGTGTGTTCAATAACCGCCACATTGAAACCTTATTCCGCGACTTCGCTTCCATTAAATTCTTTCTTGCCCGCGACAACATCAGGGAAGTGCTGGTGGTGCGCTAGCATCTGCTGTTAAAGGGCATGTCCTCAGCGTGGATAACCTTACGGTGCGCTCTTCCATAGAATTAGTCCCATCCGGAATAGGTAATTGCGCGTGATCTCTATTTGAGCCTCTGTTTTAAGGGGAAAGGCAGAAGAAATCAGGCCTCGAATTTCCTCCGGAACATAGGCACGGCGCACTGAAGTCAGGCCGTCCAGCCAGGCGATCCGGCTGCGCAGGATGGGAAAGCTGGCATATGCCAACGCCAGATGCAAGGGATGCCGAACGAGGTCGTTGATCAACAACGCTCGCCGGCTCACTCGCAGACCCTCTCCTACGAAGAGAGCCAATTGCTGCGCATCGAGATGATGGGCAAAAAGATTGCAGCTAACTAGATCGAAAGTTGCGTCGGCGAAAGGCAGAACGAGCGCATCGGCCACAACGCTGTGACTTTTCGGAATGCAGTTTGTCCTGGACAGATGAGACCGCGCCCGGTCGAGCAAGGTTAGTTCCAGCGCGATGCCACGGCGCGCCAGCCTCTTCCGCACCATCTGGGGAACTTCACCTGCACCGGCCGCCACTTCCAGGAGTGAAAAGAATTTCGCACCGCTCACCTGCGCTGCGCGTTCCACCATTTTCTCGGTGGTGGCAACGCCGCCGAACCAGCGGTTGATGCGGCCAATGTCCTGCATCGAAATTTCTACGTCCTGAGCAGAGCAGGCGTCAGAATCGAGAATTTCAGGTGCGTCGAATCGCTGCATGGCAAGCTGGGCATGTGCCGGGCCGGCGCTGAGCGCTCTTAGACTTCGGCCAGCTCTTCTTCCAGCAATTGCTTGTTATACAGGTCACTGTAGTAGCCATTCAAGGCGAGGAGTTCATCGTGGGTGCCAGTTTCAACAATACGTCCGTCGTGCAGGACGGCGATACGCTCGGCGTTGCGCACCGTGGAAACGCGATGGGAGATGAAGATGGTAGTGCGGCCCTGCATCACTTCGCGCAAGTGATTGAGAATTTTATCTTCGGTGTGAGTGTCGACGCTCGAGAGCGCGTCGTCGAGGATGAGAATGCGCGGGTTGCGAATGAGGGCTCGAGCAATCGCGGTGCGCTGTTTCTGTCCTCCGGAGAGCGTGATGCCGCGCTCGCCCACCATGGTTTGATATCGCTCGGGAAAGCTTTCGATATCGGCGGCGATGTTGGCAGCTTCAGCCGCGTTGTGAATTTCCTGATCCGTAGCAGAATTCACGCCCAGGGCAATGTTTTCCCGGATGCGGTCGCTGAACAGAAATGTTTCCTGCGGCACGAAACCAATATTTTGGCGCAACGAAACTAGAGAAAAATCGCGAATCGGACGGCCATCCAGCAGAACCATTCCTGGCGCGGCGTCGTAAATTCGCGGAATCAGATTGACCAGCGTGGTTTTGCCGGAACCCGTTGGACCCACGATGGCCATGCTGGTCCCCGCGGGAATGCGCAGGTTCAGGTTCTGCAGCACGAGTTTGCCATCGTATTCAAAATTGAGCCCGCGAAATTCGATCTCACCGTTTACAGGCAGATTAGCAGCGTCAGTCTCATCCTTGATCTCAGGCTCCTCCTGCAGAATCTCGTTCAGGCGGACCAATGAAGCCGTGCCGCGCTGGAAAATGTTGACCACCCAGCCCAGCGCGATGATAGGAAACGTGAGCTGCATCATGTAAATATTGAAGGCCGCGAAGCCGCCAATCTCCATATGCCCAGCCAGTACCTCTCTGCCGCCAATCCACAACACCAGCACGATCGCCAGGCCCAGCATAAATTCCAGCGTGGGCCAGAGCATGCCCATGAGGCGAACCAGTTTCAGGCTGCGTGCAATGTATTCCTGGTTGGCGCTCTCAAACAACGCGATCTCAGCTTCTTCCTGCACGTAGGCGCGGACTAGCCGCGCTCCGGAAAAATTCTCCTGTGCCCGCGCAGAAATGTCGGAGAACATGGCCTGAATTCTCTCGAAGCGTTCATGAATGCGCCGCCCAAAATATTGAATGACCACGCTTACCACGGGCAAGGGAAGAAAGGCGTAGAAGGTAAGCTTGGGACTGATCCGCACCATGAACGCCAGGGCCGCTGCAGTGAACACCAGGGTGTTCGCGGAATACATAATGGCCGGTCCCAGCAACATACGCACGGCATTCAAATCATTCGTCACTCTGGCCATGATGTCGCCGGTGCGCATGCGCTGATAGTAGGAATAAGGAAGGGTCTCGAGATGCACGAAAAGGTCATTGCGCAGATCGAACTCAATGTCGCGCGAGATGCCTATGACGATCCAGCGGGTCAAGAAAAGGAAGATTCCGCGAACGGCGGCGAGCTCCAGCAATTGCATAGCAAAGTGCAGCAGCTTCGCGGAAGTGACACCCATATTGAGATCATCGACCGCGTGGCGGATCACCTGCGGCAGAAATACCCAGGCGCCGTTACTCAGAAAAACACAGAAAACGCCCGCCACAAAGCCCCAGCGGTAGCGCTTCAGGTAGGGCAGCAGCGGTTTCATACTCTTGGGAATCATGCAGGTTGCGTAGATGAAATTCTAGCAGGGTGGATGCAGGTTTGGGGCAAGGGCAGATCGGTTTCGCAAAAGGCAATAAAGCTTCGACCACGAAGGACACGAAGTATCACTAAGGTTCCAGCTAACCAGGTTTCCTTCGCGTGGCTTCGGGAGTAATCAGCGATGAGCTTGCGGGGGCTTATCGCCATCTTCTTGATCGGTGAATCTGAGGATGTCGCGGCCAAAGGCGATCACGCCGACTGCCACGAGAATCGTGCCCCAGGCGGCGAAGAATACCCATCCCAGGTCAAAGATAAATACTTGAGCCATATCCATTGGCATTGCTCCTTGGGGGCGGAGATGCACAGGTGAATTGGCGCGGGGTCAGGCAGAGCCCAACCTCGCGATTGCAATTTACTCCTGCGGTTCGCTCGCTGGCGCGGCTTGCATATGGTTCTGCATACGCGCGGCGCGATTCGCCTCGAACTCCTTCATCTTGGTCTGCTGGTCGGGCGTGAGCAACTGAAACAACTCATGGTGAATGCGAATCTCCTGCACCTTGAGTTGCACCAGGGTCTGCGCCTGCGCCGAAACCAAGGCCTGCACCGTGGGGTCATCGTAAGTGCCTTCCACGTACGGCTTGACCTGCTGGTCAATCTGATGAACCTGCTGCATCAGCGGCTTTAATGTGGAGTGCTCTTTCTGCAGAACCGCTTTTATCTGAGTCCGTTGAGCGTCAGTCAGATCGAGATACTTGGCGAAAAAGCCCAACGCATGACCTTCCATGCCGAATCCAGGCCCGGGCATGGGTGGAGGCGGCGTTGAATCCGTGGTTTGCGACTTTGCGATTGCAGCGCCCAACATCACCGCCAGCGCCGCCATGAGCAGGCGAAAACGAATCGATTTCATAAGCTCTTACTCCTAGCTTGACTACTAAAGACTCCGTTCCTTCTGGAACCTAAGCCTTACCGGAACGAGGAACTGATTTGCGTACACTTATAGGAACACGGTATCCAAGGAAAAGTGGTAAAGAGACGGTCAATCCGAGTAAAGTTTTGTCAAAGGGAAAAACATTGGGTTTAACTATATTGCGCTTAACTATTAACTATGTGGTTGAACAGTTTGACAATTCTTTACCGTTAGTGGCGCGGTTCGTGGTGCACAATGAAGTCTACGAAAATGGAACGTATTCTGGTTATTGACGACGATGTCGAGCTTTGCACCCTGGTCGGAGAGTATCTGCAGGCCGAGGGCTTTGTGGTGGAATCAGTGCACGATGGCGAGAGCGGACTGCAGCGCGCCACCGGTGGCGGCCACCTGCTGGTGGTGTTAGACGTGATGCTGCCCGGCATCAACGGTTTCGAAGTGCTGCGCAGAATTCGCGCCACTTCGCGCCTGCCAGTGCTTCTGCTGACTGCTCGCGGAGAAGACGTGGACCGCATTGTCGGCCTGGAGATTGGTGCCGACGACTATCTGCCCAAACCTTTCAACCCGCGGGAACTCGTGGCGCGAATTAGGGCTGTTCTGCGCCGTACGCGCAGCGATAAATCGGCCGGGTCAGCGCCGGAGATTGTCCGAGTCGGCGAGATCGAACTGGATCCGGCCACACGCAGTGTGCGTCGCGACGGCCAACCTGTCGACCTTACCTCGGTTGAATTTAATCTGTTGGAAGTGCTGTTGCGGGAGGCGGGCCGCGTGGTGCCGCGCGAGCGCCTGGTGAATGCCGTGCTCAGCCGCAAGTTCTCGCCCTTTGACCGCAGCATCGACATGCACGTCAGCAAGGTCCGCAAGAAACTGGGCGATACTGACGCTGACGAGCACATCAAGACGATTCGGGGTGTGGGCTACATTTTTGCACGTCCGCGAGAGAGAGCGATGGAGAAGACTGGCGAGAAGGTTAAGACTCCATGAATAGTCTGTTTCTCAAGATTTTTCTTTCCTTCTGGGTGGCGTTTGCCCTGTTTCTTGTGCTCGCAATCCTGGTGACGCTGGCGTTCCGTCCGCGGAGCTCAAGTTGGGAAGCTCTTCTCGCGACCGCGTTGAATGACTCGGTGAATGCCTATGAACAGGGCGGCAACCGTGGTCTTCGGGAATACTTGGAGAGTCTGGAGAGTACGCAGCACGTTCGCGCCTTTCTATTCAACGAAAACATGGAGGAAGTTTCGCACCGCGGCGCTCCGGACTGGGCTGTACGAGTCGCAGGCGGGGGTCCGAGAAAACCGCATGAGGGTTTTATTTTTCCCGCTCCTCCGCCGGTATTGCGCGATTCGCGGGCGTCCTCCGACGGATTGCATAGGTACACGCTGGTGTTGGCTCCTCCGCCGGGACCGCGCCTATTTCTGGGGCCGCGGGGACTGCCAATTCCTGGCCTCATCATTGCCATCATCTCTTCGGGGCTCGTTTGCTATCTCCTTGCATGGTTCCTGACCATGCCAATCGTTCGCTTGCGTGCCGCCACGCGCCAATTAGCCGCCGGGGACCTTGCTGCGCGGGCCGGTGCGCCCAACGTCCGCAGCCGTGACGAGGTTGCAGGACTGATGCGGGACTTCGACGGCATGGCGGAACGGCTAGAAAATCTGGTGAAGGCGCAATCCCGCCTACTCAACGACATCTCCCACGAACTGCGCTCGCCCTTGGCCCGGCTGAATGTCGCTTTGGGCCTGGCTCGCCAACGCGCCAACGCGGAGAGCGCGTCCATGCTGGATCGAATCGAACTCGAAGCCGGACGCCTCAACGAACTCATTGGCCGCCTGCTGACTCTGGCGCGCATGGAAGACGGCGAACAGCGAGTGCCCTCAACGCCGATTTTGCTGGACGAATTGGTGCTCAACGTAACCGAGGATGCGGAGTTCGAAGCGCAAGCGAGGCATTGCCACGTGCGCAGCGAAATTCCAGATGGCAGTTGGGTAGTGCGTGGAGATGCCTCCTTGTTGCACAGCGCCATCGAAAACGTCGTGCGCAATGCGATTCGTTATACCCGCGAAGGCTCGACGGTTGAGATCCATCTGGAGAAGACGGAGAGCGCCGGGGGTGCGGAAGCAGTAGTTCGCGTTACTGACTGCGGCGATGGCGTACCGCCCGATGCGCTGGCAAAACTCTTTCAGCCCTTTTACCGTCTCGATGATGCCCGCGGCAGACAGACTGGCGGCGTAGGTTTGGGCTTGGCTATCACGGAACGCGCGGTGCGCTTCCATGGCGGACGAGTCACGGCAACCAATCGTGCTGAAGGCGGACTCATGGTAGAGATTCACCTGCCACTGATGCCGGCAAGCATTGGTGGTGAGAAAATTCTGGAAATTGTCCCTGCGGGGAGGGAAGTGTAGTATTTAGTACCGAGTGACTTCTCCTCATAGACGAGTTCCCATTTCATCCTCATATCTCTTCGGTGCCCGGTACCCGGTACTTGCTGCACCTCAGGCAACTCGCGCACCATTCTTCGGTTCTTAAGACCTGGCGGGAGTTTGCTCTTCCCGCGCATTCCTGATACACAAGTGGATGGCAATTCACGCTTAAAATAGTGTTTACGCCCGGCCGGCGGCGACCGGGGAGCGCAGCGGCGCGTTCACAGGAGATAAAGCGAAGAATGCGGACAAGGTTTACCTGGATTGTGGCGATTCTGGTTCTGGTAACAATCGGTTTCTTCGTGGCTTGCAGCACCACGTATTCGCCTTCCAACAACGGTTTAGTGGTCGTCCCCACGCAGGGGTCGGCGGTGATGCAGAGCTTCAGTATCAATCTGGCGAATGGCCAGCTTTCGCAGATCAATAATGTTAACGGGCCTCCCACGCCGGGACTGCCAACGTCGGTGGTTCTCGATCGGGCGGGGTCGTTCGCATTCGTCATCGTGCAGCAAAATGCGTCGCTGCCCGGCAGCGTCAACGGCATTACCGCGTATCAGGTGGCTACCGATGGTAAGTTGTCTACCGTAGCCACCACGCCTGTGACAAATCCTGTGGCCATGGCCATCGATTCGGCGGGCAAGTTCTTGTTCGTGGCGAGCGGTAGCTTGGGAACGGTCTCGGTTTTTTCCATCGGCAGTAACGGCAGCCTCAGCGCAGTGGGTAAGCCTACGGCGTTGCCGGTTCAGCCGGGCGGAACGGCCCCGAACGCGGCGGCACTTACCGTGACCCCAACTGTGTATCCCGTGCAGTTTGCGTACTGTTCAGGGTTCATGCCTCCTACAACGGAGAACCTTTATGTGGCCGACGCCGTCAATTACGTTCTGCTCAACTATTCCGTTTCGTCGAGCGGCAGCCTGACCTTGGTTCCAACTCCATCTACGACCGGGGTCGCGACGGGCACGGTGCCCTCCGGTGTGGCGGTCGATCCTTGCAACCGATTCGTTTACGTATCGAACGCGAGCCCTAACAACAGCGTCAGCGCCTACAGGATCTGCTATGCAGCTTCTTTGGCAAGAAACTGCCCCAGCGCGGACTTCAGCCTGCAAACAGTTACGGGTTCGCCCTTTGCGGCGGGCGACGACCCGGGGCCTCTGGCGGTGGATCCGTTCGGCAATTTCTTGTACGTGGTGGATGTCGGGTCTAGTCAGATCTCTGGTTACCGCATTAGTGCGGCCACCGGAACTTTGACAGCATTCAGTGGTGCGTCTACATCCACGAACTCAGGGCCCAACTCGATTGCGATTCGTAGTGACGACACCTGGTTATTCGTTGCGAACATCAACTCCGCCAACCTTTCGCAGTATGCGATTACGCCAGCGAGTGGAGCGTTAACGCCGCAACCTCCGACGTCAACGTTCAACTATCCCTCGGGAGTGGCAGTGAAGTAGTGGCTGACCGAAAGCCGGACTCGGCGGACTGCAGTATGCGGACTACAGTATTAGGTAGGAATCTTCAGAAGCAGATATGAACCCAGCAGGGCGAAAATCAGGTCAGGCGACCACGCAGCCAGCGCGGGCGGCAACTGGCTGATATCCCCCATCGCCTCGAACAAACGCGACACTACGGTATAGACAACCGCGATTCCCACCGCCACGGCAATTCCCGTGACGGCTCCCTTTTTTGCGGCTGACATGGAGAATGGGACCGCTAGCACCGCCATAATCAGCGTTATCAGCGGGTAGGAGAGTTTTTTGTTCAGCTGCACGCGAAGCCGTACCACGTCGAAACCACTCTGCTGCAGGTCGCGGATGTAGCGACGCAACTCCTCGTAGTTCATCTCGGAATACTGCTTCACTTCTTTCTTGAAATATGACGGAGCTTCGCTGAGCTGAGGGAAGGTGGAGACCTCGAAGGTGCGGTAACTGGCGATGGCTGCGCCATTGAGAGAGCGCTGCCAACCTTGTTCGTAGATCCAGCGGTTCATGCTGTCGGCCCAATGGGCGCGATCGGCATGGATGCGCTGGGTGATGGCGAAGCTGGCGGGATCGATTTGAAAGATGGTGAGGTTAGCGAACTGATCGCGGTCGGCATCGAAAAACTGGTAGTAGTAAATGTCGCTGTGCTGTCCGAAAATCCAGCGACGGTCGGGACGCAGATAGGTCTGCGGAGGCTTGCCTTTGATCTGGTTGTGCAGCGCCTCTTGCCGCTTGTTGGTGTGGGGGAGGTAGAGTTGGTCCGCAAAGAACAGGCCCGCAGCGAGCACCGCAGACGCCGTAAGCACTGGCATGACGATGCGGTAGATACTGGTTCCTGTCGCTTTGATGGCGGTGATCTCGTTGGACCGGTTCATCAGCCCGAAGGTGATCAGCACCGCCAGCAGCATGATCAACGGTGCAACATTGTAGAGCAAATACGGAGCAACATTGAGCAGATACTCCACAACCACAATGGCGGGCGTTTGATTTCTCAGAATGTCACCCAGCAGCTCGAACAGAGTGAACACTAAAAGCAGTACGAGGAACGTGGAGACGATCATCCCCAGATACACGAAGAAATCGCGCAGCACGTAATCATCGATCAGCGTGGGGAAGGTGGCACTGAACACTCGCCGGCGCGTGGAAGCCCGCTCGAAAGCGTTGACGTCTCTGCGTCCGAGCGCGAAGGTTCGCATGGCAAGATTTGGCGGAGGCTGGTTTCGCTTCCAGGCAAGCTTGATGGCCCCAAGTACAAAGGGACGCCGCTCGGCTTGCCATAGCAGGAACAAGGCAGCGGTGAAAAATACAAGATTTGCCAGCCATGTTCCGAATGCGGGACTGACCCTGCCCTGCTTCGCCAGCGAAACTCCGATGAGAGAGATGAAGTAATAGACAAAGACCAGAACAATCGTAATTACGAATCCGCCGGACTTGCCGCTTTTTTTCGAAGAAAGGCCGAGAGGGATGCCGACCATCGCCAGCACCAGACATGCCGTGGGCAACGCGAAGCGGTTGTGAAACTCGATGAGATACCAGCGCGCCGAGACCGGATCGACGTTGGCGGCACGATCACGCAACGCCCATGTGCCGATGGCCCTGACGGGAATTTGTTCTTCTGCCTTGTTCTCGGAAGAGGGCAGTTCGATAGGAATGTCAGTCTTTTCAAAGGTGGAGATCTGATATTTATCTGCTTCCTTGGGATCGGTTTCGTGCGTGGAACCTTCGATTAAGTGCAAGTGCAGGCGGTCCTGACCCTCAGGGACCAGGATGCCTTCTCGCGCCAGGGTGATGCGTGGGTTGGCGGGATCCGAGATATCGGCCAGAAATACGCCACTCCAAACTGCACCGCCTTGAGCGCTGTGCACGTCCTGCACGTAAAGCACGATCTTGGGAAAGCCTTCGTAGAAGACGCGAGGCCGCACCTCATAGGAAACTTGCGAGCCTTTCAGTTGATCCTCAAGGTGCCCTAGAGAAGCCAGGGACCATGGCGCCAGGTAAAGTCCGTTAATCAGAGCTAGCCCCCAGGCGGCGGCGACAAAAATAGCCAGGACTCGGCCAAAGTCCCATACACCCATTCCGCTGGCGCGCATGGCAGTAATTTCACTATCGGCGGCGAGGCGGCTCAGCCCGATAAGAATTCCCACCAGCACGCTCATGGGGATGGTGTAGGTCAGGGCCACCGGAACGGTGTAAAAAAAAATTTCTGCGACACTGGGCAAGGGTGCGCTGGCGCGGACCACCAGTTCCAGAATGCGTCCCAGGTCGCGCGTAAACAAAACGAAGGTGAAGATCGCAGCGCCAATGAGGGCGTGTGAGGTCACTTCGCGGAGAATGTAGCGGGTCAGAATCCGCATGCGATAGGCTTCCGAGGGCAGTCTAGCATGGGTGCGCGAGGGGCGAATTGGCACGTGGCGGGAAGTACTAAATCAGCCGCTAAAGACACGAAGTTACACGAAGGAAGAAGCTGCGCACGCAATATCCAGCAGCTATGAAATCATCCCGCCTTCAGGAATAAGGCAGACAGCGGCGGCAGGGTCAGCTTTAGTGAATATGGACGGCCGTGAGCCGGCTCCGCTTCGGCATGCACTCCGCCCAGATTACCGGCGCCGGTACCGCCGTAATCGAGGGCGTCGCTGTTGAGCAGTTCGCGCCAGTAGCCGCCAGCAGGCACTCCGACGCGATAGCCAAGGCGCGGTATGGGAGTGAAGTTACAAACTACAAGCACAGTATCTTTTGGGGACTCACTCTTGCGCAGGAGCGAAATCGTACTAGTCAAGTTGTCATTGCAGTCGACCCACTCGAAGCCGGCAGCGTTGGTATCGAGCACGTGCAGAGCCGGTTCGGCGCGGTAAAGCCGGTTTAGTTGTCCCACCCAGGTCTGCAAACCGCTGTGTACTGGATATTGAAGCACGTGCCACTCCAGGCTGGTATCATGCGACCACTCGCGGACCTGGCCGAATTCGTCTCCCATGAAAAGCAACTTTTTGCCGGGCTGAGCATACATGTAGCCAAATAAAAGCCGCAGGTTGGCAAAGCGACTTTTCTCGTCGCCAGGCATCTTGCCGATCAGCGACCCTTTGCCGTGGACGACCTCATCATGGGAAAGGGGCAGCACAAAGTTTTCCTGAAACGAATAGAGCATGCGGAAAGTGAGCTTGCTGTGATGGTACTTGCGGTGGATTGGGTCCTGTTTAAAGTATTCGAGCGTGTCATGCATCCATCCCATATCCCACTTCATGCCGAAGCCCAGGCCGCCGAGATAAACGGGCCGCGAAACCATGGGCCAGGAAGTAGATTCTTCCGCCGTGGTCTGGATATCGGGGTGCTCTTTATAAGCTTCCTGATTGAAGCGGCGAAGGAAGTCGATGGCTTCCAGGTTTTCGCGCCCGCCGAATTTATTGGGAATCCACTCGCCCGGTTTGCGAGAGTAATCCAGGTAAAGAATGGAGGCGACCGCATCCACGCGCAATCCGTCGATATGATACTTGTCGAACCAGAACATGGCGCTCGACATCAGAAAACTGCGCACCTCGGTGCGTCCATAGTTGAAGATGTGCGTCTTCCAATCGGGATGGAAGCCCTGCCGCGAGTCTGCGTGTTCGTAGAGATGAGTTCCGTCGAAATAGGCCAGCCCGTGTGCGTCTGAAGGGAAGTGCGAAGGCACCCAGTCAAGAATTACAGCGATGCCGTGCTGGTGCAAATAATCCACCAGATACATGAAATCCTGCGGCGTGCCGTAGCGCGATGTAGGCGCAAAATAGCCCGTCGTCTGATATCCCCAGGAGCCGTAAAAGGGATGCTCCATCACCGGCAAGAATTCCACGTGAGTGAAGCCCATACGTACGACATACTCTGCGAGGCGAGGCGCGGTTTCGCGATAAGTCAGAGGACGGTTGTGTTCCTCTGGCACTCGCATCCACGAGCCGAGGTGAACTTCATAAATTGCCTGGGGAGCGCGCAGCGAATTTCTTGCGGCACGCTTCTCCATCCAATCGCGGTCACCCCACTGGTAATCGAGGCCCCAGAGCACGGAAGCAGTGCGGGGCGGTTTTTCGTGCCAGAAGCCGAGCGGGTCAGCTTTGTCGACGCGGTAACCGTGCCGCCGCGACTCGATATGAAATTTGTAAAGGGCGCCTTGGGTCAGGCCAGGGATAAACCCTTCCCAGATGCCGGAAGCTCCTCGCGGCGCAAGCAGGTGCGACTTCGGATCCCAGTCGTTAAAGCTTCCGATCACGGAAACCTGGCGCGCATTCGGCGCCCACACACTGAACACCGCCCCCGCTTTGCCGTCACGCGAAACTAGATGTGCGCCCATGGTCTCGTGCATGCGATAGTTGCTGCCCTCGTTGAACAGATAAAGATCCTGATCGGAGAGCAGCGTAATGCGGTCGGTCGCGGGCGGGATGGAGGTTTCTGGCATTTTCCGAGTTTCTAGTGTACCGGAAGAGCGGACCTGCGTCCTTATCTGCTACGGGCCACTCCGATTCCGCATGCTAGACTGATTTTTCCGCTCATGCCCTCCTTGCGTTTGATTTTTCTCTGGCATCAGCACCAGCCTTTTTACAAGGATCTGGTGACCGGCGAATATCGCCTGCCTTGGGTGCGCCTGCACGCGCTCAAGGACTACTACGGCATGGTGAAGCTGCTGGATGAGTTTCCCAATGTGCACCAGAACTTCAATCTGGTGCCGTCGCTGATCACACAAATTCAGGATTACGTGGCGGGCACGGCGCAGGATCCGTTTCTGAACATGGCCGCCAAGCCGGCAAAAGAATTGAGCCAGAAAGAGCGGCTGTTCGCTCTGCAATATCTTTTTCAGGCTAACCCGTCGAACCTGATTGGGCGCTATCCGCGCTACTGGGAACTACGCGAGAAGTTCCGCGAGCATGGGTACTCGACCGAGAAAGCGGAAAAATACTTTGAGCCGCAGCACTTTACTGATTTACAGGTGCTCTCGCAGATTGCATGGTTCGACGAATTCTTTCTGGAAGACAAAGATGTTGCGACGCTGATCAAAAAAGAACGCAATTATTCACTCGAAGATCAGAGCTTTGTGATTGCTCGGGAGCGCGAGCTGCTGGCTAAGGTCCTGCCGGCGTATGCCGACGCTGCGAAAAAAGGATCTATCGAGATTTCGGCGACGCCTTTCTATCACCCGATTCTTCCCCTTGTCTGCGACACCAATGCCGGGGCGGTTTCGTCGCTGGGCTTGCCCCTGCCGCAGAACCGGTTCCGCCATCCAGAAGACGCGCGCGAACAAATGGTGCGCGCCCTCGACCTTCATCAGCAAGTATTTGGAGTTCGGCCGCGGGGCGTTTGGCCTTCGGAGGGCAGCGTGTCGGAGGAGGTGCTCGCGATCGCGCACAGCCTCGGCATTCAATGGATGGCCACCGACGAAGGAGTGCTCGGCCGCTCCACCGGTGTTTTCTTTCAGCGCGACAGCAATGGCCGGTTGCCGGCTCATCTGGGTGACCGGCTCTATAACATTCATCGTTACGAGCGCGCCAACACCGTCATGCATATGGTGTTTCGCGATCACACGATTTCGGACTTGATAGGCTTTGTCTATTCGGGCATGGATCCGAAAGATGCTGCCCCACATTTACTGCACAATATTAAAGAGGCGGCGCAGCCTGTGCTGGCGCAAGGCCGGGACGCCGTGGTATCGGTGATGCTGGATGGAGAGAATGCATGGGAGTATTACCCGAAGTCGGGGCGGGAGTTTCTGCGGCGGTTTTACGATGCACTGGAGCGCGAGAGCGGCCTCGAAGCGGTTACCGTTTCCGAGGCGATCGCACACCATCGCAACGTTGTTCCTTTGCCATCAATAGTTCCTGGGTCATGGATCAACGCTAACTTTAACGTCTGGATTGGCGCTCCAGAGGACAATCGCGCCTGGGACTATCTTTACCATGCGCGCGAGTTTTATGGGCAGCATTCATCGAAGGCCAGTGAGGCTCAACGCAAATTGGCTTTCGAAGAAATTCTCATTGCGGAGGGCAGTGACTGGAATTGGTGGTACGGACCTGAGCACCACTCCGCCAACGACCGCGATTTTGATGAACTCTATCGAAGACATCTTGCAAATGTTTATCAGGCCCTGGGAGCGTCGCCGCCGGATTACCTGTTGCAGCCGATCACGGCCGGTGAAGTGCGTCCAGCTTTCACGCCACAAACCGCCTATATTCATCCGCGCGTGCTGGGAGACAAAATCCGCTACTTCGAATGGATGGGAGCGGCCATTTTCACTGCCGATCAGCGACCAGGAGCGATGCACGGGAAAAAATATTTGCTGGATTCTGTGTACGCGGGGATCGATAGCTCGTTTGTCTACGGACGATTGGATTTTGGCGGAGCTGTGCCAGATACGGAATTCGATCTGGTGGTAAACCTGGAATCGTGGGCGAATGGAGAAGCGCGTTCGCGACGGACGTTGCGACTCGATGCCAAGGTGGAAGATCGCACGCTCACCGATTGGAAAGTCGATGGCGTGGGAGACTCCCCACGAGCCTCTTCAAACCCGGGCGAGGATAGTGCCAAGGTGGCGTTAATGCGCAATTTTGAATTCCGCTTGCCGCTGAGTTGGCTGTTGGCGAATCCGGGATCGAATGCGAAGGCGGGGACAAGCGCGCCGGCGGAGGTACCACCCACCAGCAAACTCCGCCTGCGCTTCAGTCTCTGGCAGAATCGTTTGCCGGTGGATGCGCTGCCGGTGGAGGGATGGATCGAACTGCAACTTTTGAGCGAAGAGGAGTTGGGGTCTGGGATGTGAAGACGAAAAACAAATGCCGGAGGTGCCTGCCTCCGGCATCATTCGAACGTGAAGAATGTTTACTGTCCCGCGTTCGCAACGGACGTAGTCATGGTCAGCGGACGGTTGAGTTCAATCGTGAGCGTGGTGCCTGAGGGGAGGGTGGCCGAGCGATGCTTGCTGAGCCAGTGAGCTCCGGTCGAGCCTGCGCCCACCACGCCGCCAACCAGAATTCCCGCCGGGCCGCCGATGAGGCCTCCGATCAGCATTCCGCCTGCCGTTCCGCCGCCGGCTTCTATCTTGTCGCGGCGGTCATGACCGGGTCCTTTAAACTCGCCTTCCTGGTTGACATCGGTGTCGCGCCCCGCGTTGGTGTCAACTAAAGTGGCATCCAGACTAAACCGTTCACCGCCGGCCAGGACCAGCGTTTCCGGCACGATTTTGATGGTCGGTCTGCCCGAAATGCGGCGTGGTTCGGCCACCTTTGCAACTCGACCTTCCACCATAGTGCCGACAGGGATCACTGTTTTACCGTCTACCACCACTGGCTGGATCAATTGTCCCTGAAACAAATCGCCGGGCTTGTTGCTGAAGGTCGCGAGAGTAGTTTGGAGCTTGACCATGAGCGCTGTGCCTGCTGGTACGGGCGAACTGGTCTGGGCCGCAGCTATGGCAGCCAACAGCAGGATGCAAGGTAGAACTGTCCATTTTTTCATCGCTCCTCCTCGAGCCGTTTCGCTATAGCATAGCGCGATTGCTGCTTTGACTCTAGACCAGCCTGCGGGCAGGCACAATATGCGGCCGACTCGGGGAACCAGCGAAGATAAGGCATGAGCGTCTAGAGAAGAAATCCGCCGCGAAGGTTGTGAGCCGCGTCACGGTGCCGTAGTAGTCCATCCGCTATAATCGTGAGTTTCGGAATCGATGCAAGATTCGTCACCGATCAGAAGAATGGAAAAACTTTAGAATGGAAAAACTTTCGTGACAAATATTGCAGCAATCATCGGACGCGAGGTGCTGGATTCGCGCGGCAATCCCACGGTGGAAGCGGAAGTGCAACTGGCAAGCGGAGTTGTTGGGTGGGCGACTGTTCCCAGCGGCGCTTCGACAGGCGAGCATGAGGCCGTGGAATTGCGCGACGGAGACAACGCGCGTTTTCTCGGCAAAGGCGTGCTCAAAGCTGTGGAGAACGTCAATGGCGAGATCGCGGAAGCGCTGGCGAACTGGGACGCTGCCGATCAACGCGGCCTCGATCAGAAGATGATCGAACTTGATGGGACGGAAAACAAAAGCCGGCTGGGAGCGAACGCGATTCTCGCCGTCTCGATGGCGGCTGCACGCACGACTGCAGCAGAATATGGCCTGCCGCTCTACCGATATCTCGGCGGCGCGGGTGCGAATACTCTTCCCACCCCCATGATGAATATTCTCAATGGTGGAGCGCATGCCGACAACAATGTGGACTTTCAGGAATTCATGGTGATGCCGGTGGGCGCGCCTTCGTTTTCCGAGGCGCTGCGCTGGGGCGTGGAAGTTTTTCATATGCTCAAGGGAGTATTGAAGAAGCGCGGTTATAACACCGCGGTTGGCGACGAAGGCGGATTTGCTCCGTCGGTCAAGTCGAATGTCGAAGCCATCGAAGTGGTGCTGGAAGCGATTCAGCAGGCGGGTTATAAACCGGGAGAAGAAATCGCAATCGCTCTCGATCCCGCGGCCAGCGAGTTCTATCAGGATGGCAAGTATGTATTTAAGAAATCGGATAAATCCGCAAAGAGTTCCGACGACATGGTGAAGTTCTGGGCAAAGTGGGTGAAAGATTATCCCATTGTTTCGCTGGAGGACGGTTTGTCCGAAGAAGATTGGGACGGCTGGCAGAATCTGACCAAAGAACTGGGCGGCAAGATTCAACTGGTCGGCGACGACATCTTCGTGACCAACATTACCTTCTTGCAGGCGGGAATTGACAAGGGAGTGGCCAACTCTATTCTGATCAAGGTCAATCAGATCGGCACGGTCAGCGAAACCTTTGACGCGATTGACCTGGCGCGCCGCAACGGGTACACGTCGGTGATCTCGCATCGTTCGGGCGAAACGGAAGACACGTTCATCGCCGACCTGGCCGTGGCAACGGGCGCCGGGCAGATCAAGACCGGCTCAGCCTCGCGTACGGACCGCATCTGCAAGTACAACCAGTTGCTGAGAATTGAAGCGAAGTTGGGTGATTCGGCGCGATTCCTGGGATTGAAGGCTCTGAACTACAGAGGCTGAAGAGCCTCAGAATGGGAAAAGCACTTTATGACTTTGAAGTCATTGCTATCCGCGTGTGTGCTGGCGGCCTCGATGTGCGCAGCGCAGACGACTGTTTCTGTTGCTCCCGACGCACCCTCGCAAGAGGATGTCAAGAAACTGTTTGACGTTATGGCAAGCCGTGAGCAGATGAGCCAGATGATGCGACAGGTGTTCGCGCAGATGCGGAGTCTGAGCCGGGAACAGGTGAAAAAGCGACATCCGGACGTGACCGAAGCGGAGCTCGGGCGCATGGACCGCCAAGCGGAGGACCTAATCAAGAATTTTCCCCTGGACGCGATGCTTAGCGATATGGTACCCATCTATCAGCGGCACTTCACAAAGTCCGAAATCGACGCATTGACCGCGTTTTACGCGTCTCCAGCCGGACAGAAAGTTCTTCACGAGATGCCTGCGGTGACCGCGGAGACCATGCGTGCGGTCTATCCGAAAATACAAGCCCAGGTTGAAGCGGCACTCAAGCGAGCCGAGGAGCAAACCGATGCGCCGCAGAAGTGAGGCGATGCCGTCATCGATAAGAATCTTTGACTTAGTCCAGGACTTTAACTAAGGCAAGTTTCAAGAAGTATGCCGTTCAGCTGATCTGGTGACCAGGTCACGTGCAGTCACGGGCGGCCCCATCTTGGAGACTCACATCTCTCAAATTTTCAAAACCCCAAGGTGTCATCCGCCGACGGCCCGTAAATCGCGGGCACGGGCTTATCGTTTAACCGCAGATAAATGCCGAGTTGGGCGCGGTGATGCACCAGGTGATTGAGAAACATTTGCCGGTACGCCAGAAACCGCTGCCCTTCGAAAATGGTCTTGCCCTGAAAGCTGAGTTTCCAGTTCTGTTTCCACGCTTCATCCGGAGTCGCTTGCAGGGCGACGCGAACCTTCGCAGCGCCCTCGTCGAAAGCCTGCACCAGTTGTGCGGTAGACTCGAATGGAAGCCGTGGGATGCTGGTCTTAGAGAAGTCCAACTCAGGCGTAGTCAGGATCGTCAGCCCGAAGCCCGCCAGTTGTGCGACATGAGCAGCCAGTTTGCCCATAGGCATCGACTTGATATGAGGCGCAAAGTCCTTCTTGTCGGCGGGTACGCGCTCCAGAGTCGTGCGCGTCTTTTTTATTTCTTCATCCAATTCAGGCAACAACAATTCGCTGACAGGCATGATCGTCTCCTTGATCGAGTATAACCGGACTCATGACCCCCCAAAGCCGGGGGACAAGACGGCACTCAGCGCAGAAAGAATAAATACTAACGGTTGCGCAGCTCGGTCGTCCGTTTGAAAAACCTTCCATGTCCTTATAGATTCTTTCCCATGCCTTCTCCGTGCCTCCGTGTCTCCGTGGTGAAAGATGCCTAGACCCAAACCACTAGTCCTCATCATCCTCGACGGGTGGGGTTATCGCGCCGAAACCAAGGCCAACGCCATCGCTCTCGCGCGCAAGCCCACTTACGACCGCTTACTGCGCGAATATCCAAACACGCTCATCCATACCAGTGGACCTTTTGTCGGCCTTCCTGAAGGGCAGATGGGCAATAGCGAAGTTGGGCATCTCAACATTGGCGCCGGCCGGATCGTGCATATGGACATCACGCGCATTGATCTGATGATCCAGAACGGAGAGTTCTTCTTGCATCCCGTGCTGCTCACGGCGATGAAGCATGCGCGTATAGGCGAGAGAAAATTGCATCTGTTCGGCCTGCTCTCCGATGGCGGCGTGCACTCGCAACAGGCTCATCTCTACGCTCTACTGAAAATGGCAAAGCAGAATGGAGTGGATCGCGTTTTCGTACACACCTTCATGGACGGCCGCGATACGCTGCCCACCAATGGGGCCGGCTATCTCGAACAGTTGCAGCAGAAGATGCGCGAGTACAACTGCGGCAAGATTGCTACCGTGAGCGGGCGTTATTACGCGATGGACCGCGACCGGCGCTGGGAGCGCATTGCGAAGGCGTATGGCGCGATGGTCTTTGGCGATGCGGAGGGTGGCAAGTGCGCGGACCCGGTTCAAGGGATGAAAGATTCTTACAACCGTGGTGTCACTGATGAATTCGTTGTGCCGTTTGTCTGCACCGATAAGAACGGCCAGCCATTGGCGACAGTTCGCGACGATGATGCCTGCATCTGCTTTAATTTCCGCGCCGATCGCGTCCGGCAGATTACGCGTGCGCTGGCGCGCGACAGCGGCTTGAACCCGAAGGGCGGCAGCGACCTTCCGGGCGCGGCCGACCTCGACGCGACGATTCCTCGCGAGCGGGTGCCGAAGAATCTGCACTATGTTTGCATGACCCAATATGACAAGAACTTCAGCCTGCCAGTGGTGATTCCTCCCGAATCGATGGCAAACATCCTGGCCAACGTGATGGGCAATCTCAACATGCGCAACTTGCGTGTGGCGGAGACCGAGAAGTACGCGCACGTCACATACTTCTTCAATGGCGGAGTGGAACAGCCGTTCCCCGGCGAAGAGCGCGTGATGGTGCAGTCGCCAAAGGTTGCGACTTACGATTTGAAACCGGAGATGAGCGCCGCAGGCATTGCCGAAGCGGTGATAAAAGCCACTGAGGATGGAGCGTTCGACGTGATCATTGTGAATTTCGCTAACGCGGATATGGTCGGGCACTCGGGCAAGATCGAGCCCACCGTAAAAGCGGTGGAAACCGTGGACGCCTGCCTGGGCCGCATCGAAGCCGCGGTTCGGGCCAAGGGCGGCGCCATGCTGATCACTGCCGATCATGGAAACGCTGAGATGATGATTGATCCCGCGACCGGTGGACCGCATACGGCGCATACCACCAATCCCGTACCTTTCATCGTAGTGGCGGAAGACGCCAAACGGTTCACGCTGAAACCCGACGGCTCGCTCCGCGACATCTCTCCAACCATGCTGGGGATGCTAGGGGTCGATGTACCGAAAGAAATGACAGGGAAGGACCTGCGCGCCTTCCTGAAGAGCAAGTGAAAACGCGGAGGGCGCGGAGCTTTTGCTCGAGGCTTCGATCAAGTGACCTCGATCAGCCCAACCGGTGTCAAGATGCTTTGGAACTCGTCCACGATGGCACCGTCGCCACCGGCTCGAGCCGGAATCTCTTCACCGCGTAAATTCCAAGCACGACGAAAATCGCCATGACGACCAGTTGAGCAATCAGGAATGGCGGCTCTTTCTGCGTTGGCGCCAGCGCATGCACCGGAGCCACCTTCAGGAAAATCTGCGCTACTAAAACGAACACATTCAGATACAGGGCGAGCACGGCGCACACCACATAGATTGAGCGCCAGAGGCCGACCATGTGAAGAGCGTAACGAGCGAGGATCGCCACCGCGAGCGCTACCAGCGAGATAACGCCAAACACATGCGAAGGCAAAAGATGCTCGAATGGAAAAAGGAAGCCGGTTACGCTGGTCAAGACGGTGGTCGCCAGAAAAATTGCGGTCATGCCGTCGAAACGTTTTCGGCGAAGCAACCCGTTCACGACCAGGAATCCCGAGCCGATGCCAACCAAGCTCAGCAATACGTGCACGAGCGTAAATGTCGATGGAGACATGCCTATGATCATGGGGTCCGTCCTTTCTGAGCCGCAATGGTACGTCCGCAATGGCGAAATCGCAAGGATGCCGCCAGCGCAGAAAGGCCAGGACTCAGAGTCAATGGAGTTGCTTTCTGGTCCTGGCTGACGCTCGCCTTCGTGCTACAGTCTTCTCGGGCAGTTTTCGTCCGAAATTCTATGGAACCACGACTTATCTGGATCAATCTGTTAGTGAAGCTGGGCGTGGCTGCGGCCGTATCCAGCAGTCTGGTGCGTTCCAAGGAATTCAAGTCGCTGCTGTTTCGCGAAGAACGCCAATTCCGGCAGAAGGTGTACCTGGTTTTGTGGATGGCGCTTCCCATCATGGCTGGAACATGGATCCGGTTCTCTGCGCAAAGCTTTGTCGCGGGAGATCTTAGTTTTGAGACCGTACTGTTACTCGGTGTAATCGGCGGACGCTGGGCAGGAATTCTCGGTGGAGTGCTGATGGGCACACCAGGGATGCTGCATGGGGAATGGGCCGCGTTGCCATTTGGCGTCCTTTCCGGTTTTATCGCTGGGCAACTGCGTACCATGGCCGCCGACAAGGATGATATCTGGTCGTTTTCTCCGTTCATCGATCAAAGTATTTTCCGCCTGATTCGGCGGAATCTGCCGCGTCCCCGCCTGTTCGACTGGCAGATCATGTTTTTCACCACGGTTGTGTGCTTGCGATTCGTACAGACAGAGCTGGCGCAAAACTTTTCGCATTCGATCTTCAGTATTGAGAGTCCAGACAATCTGTGGATCGAGGCCGCGATTTATGCGGCGTCGGCCATGGCCATTGGAATTGAGCTCAAAATCTTCAATAGCGTTCGAATCCAGATCAAGCTGGAAGAGCAGGAGCGTCTGCTGTTGCACGCGCGCATGGAAGCGCTGCAGAATCAGATGAATCCTCATTTCCTGTTCAATACACTGAACTCGATTTCTTCCTTGGTTCGCTTCGATCCCGAAACCGCGCGCGAAGTAATTTCGAAGCTGGCCACAATTCTGCGGCGCCTGTTGAGTAGTTCGGACTCTTTTGTGCCCTTACGGGAAGAATTGGAATTCATCGACAACTATCTCGACATTGAAGTAGTTCGTTTCGGAAACGACAAACTGCGGGTGGTGAAGGATCTCGACCCCGGGTCGCTGGATGTGATGGTTCCCAGCATGCTTTTGCAGCCACTCGTGGAGAACTCGATCAAGCACGGACTTTCGACCATGGTAGAAGGCGGCAGCATCTACCTGCGCAGCCGCTTGTCCGACTCCTTGCTGGTGATTGAAGTGGAAGACAATGGTGTGGGCATGGCAGCCACCCAGCCAACCGATTCGAGAAGCACCCGGGGCGCAGGCATTGGCATGGCCAACATTTCCGAGAGGCTCCAGATGCTGTACGGAGACACGGCGCGCATGACGATTGACAGCGGACAGGGTAAGGGAACACTGGTACGCATCCGGTTGCCGCTATTGCAGGCAACAGGCGCGGTTCCAGAAGCTTTTTACGAGGAGCGCTCGAGCACGCGCCGGTAAAAATCTTCGTATTGCGGAACGATCTTGCTGGAGCAGAACCGGGCCTGTGCGACCGCGCGAGCCGCTTTACCCATCGCCCGAAGCCGGCTTTCGTCGTTCAGGAGTTCGATGGCATAGCGCGCCATCGTATCCACATCGCCGACGTCGGCGAGATAGCCGCTCACGCCATGTTCGATCACTTCCGGCACGCCTCCAGTACGCGTCGCGATGGGGACGACTTCGCAAGCCATCGCTTCAAGCGCCGCGAGACCGAAAGATTCCAATTCACTCGGCATTAGCAGAATGTCGGCGATTCCCAACTTCTCCTGTACCTGATCCTGCTTGCCCAGGAAAAGCACATCATCATGGATGCCTTTTTGTACCGCCAACCACTCGGCCACCGACCGGTCCGGGCCATCGCCGATCAGCAGCAGTTTTGCCGGCATCTGCTTGCGCACGCGATCGAAGACCTCGATCACATCCGAGAGTCGCTTCACCGGACGAAAATTTGAAAGATGGACCAGCAGTTTCTCACCGTTAGGCACATACTCGCGGCGAGCTTCGGCAGGGTTCTTGTGCCGGGTATACACATCGCAGTTCACGGAGTTGTAAATTACTTCGATCTCTTTCTTTACATCAAAAACCCGCATCGTGCGGTCGCGCAGATAGTTGGAAATGGCGGTGACGCCATCACTCTGGTCGATGGAGTAGCGCGTGATCGGCAAGTAAGACCGGTCCAATCCCACTAGCGTAATGTCTGTGCCATGCAGCGTAGTTACGAAGGGCAGGCGGCGTCCGCGAGGACCGTCCGCCAGCATCTGGCGCGCCAGCAGCGCGCTCACCGAATGAGGAATCGCATAGTGTACGTGCAGCAGGTCAAGATCATACAACTGCGCAACTTCCGCCATGCGCGTGGCTAGCGCCAGATCGTACGGCGGATAGTCGAATAGCGGGTACCTGGATACTTCGACTTCGTGGTAGTGAATGTTGTGCTCCTGACCCCGCAGACGAATGGGCTGAGCATAAGAAATGAAATGGATCTCATGGCCGCGCTGGGCGAGTTCCAGGCCGAGTTCCGTGGCTACAACACCGCTGCCGCCGTACGTGGGATAACAAGTGATCCCAATTTTCATTCTGCGAGCCAGACCTTTCCTGAGGTTCTGTCATTCGATGGCAAGAAACAACAGAGGATGCACATTGTACAGTCGCGGGGAGACTTGGTCGGGCTAAGGGCGATGGTAGGACGAGATTATTCGGTCTTTGGCTTGGGAATGCCAGGGTCCAGTTTATCCAGATGGCTCTGGAAACGTTTTTTAGATTCTTCCGTTAGGCCTGTAAATTCAATGCCCATGCCGACTCCGGGATCGCGCGTGCGGACCGTGGCGGTGGTAGAGTTGTGCTCCTCTTCGATCCAGAAATCCACTCGCAGCGAAGTGGAAACCGCCAAGGGCATGACGGTCTCAACATAACAACCGTTGCCGCTTATGTCAGTGGCATTCACTCGCATTGGGGTGTTTACGCGCTCGTCGCGGAATTCCAAGGGGAAAGAGATTTTATGGCGGAGAAATTTTCTGCGATTGTCCGGAGCAACAACTGGCTGGTTGGAGCGCATTTCTGCTGGCAATTGAGAAATCCACGGGCACTCCTGGTCCGCCACCAACTGAACTCCCACTTGAACCTTCTTTATTCCTCCAGCTTCCATCACCCAGATTACTTTGCAGCGGGCTTTCTTAGTCTCATATTGAACGCCGATGACGTCGCCAACTTTTAACTGATGCTCGAGGCCGCAAATGCAGGCTCCCGTGCAGCTGACGTTCTGGGCCGTGGCATTTTGGTGAAAGGGCTGATTGTCCGCGCCGATGCCCCACACACGTAGGCGCAGGTCCCTGGTTGCCCGCGGGGCTGCCCCAGCAGCAGACATGATGAAAGGCCCTCCACCCTGAATCCCTTAAGTCAAATCTCATCCAGATCATACGCTGTCGGAAGAGTCTGCTTAAGGTTACTAAAGTTACACCGCGACGATAAGCGCGGTCGGGATCTGAAAAGAAAAGTTATATCGTACCTTCATTTGAAATCAATTCGCGGTATGAAATTAGGGCAATCCCATGGTTCGACAGCAAATCTCGTGCCTCGGGCATGGTTAAGACACGCAATTCGGTTTCCCGCGATTCGCGGAGGCGGGTTCCAGCGAATTGCAGCTCTTCATCGTTGTAGCCTGGGTGACATGCAAATTCCCACGTTCCAGGAGGAATAATTGCGGCGAGGGCGCGGAAAGTCTTTTCGTCGAGGGCGCCTGTTACCACGATTCCGAATGTGCCATCGGGAGTGATGAAGTCCTCTCGTAGTGCCGCCTCGCGAAACCTGGCGGCCAGAGTGCGGAGAATCCGGACTTCCGCATAACGGGTCCAAAGGCTGGGTCGCGTCAATAGTTCAACGGAATTCATCGGTTTGCGTGGGCCGAACGGATTGCGAACGGCGCGCACCCCGCAAGCTCGTGCCGCGCGCAGTACGGGCCGCAGCACGGCGGGAAATAAATGAGTATGTTTATGTGTGTCCACGTGAGAAACGTTAAGACCAGCCGATTGTAGCGTGTGAATCTGCGCACTCACTTCAGCTTCGATCTCGCCTGGATCCAGGCGGCCTGTAAGTGCACGAACGGCGAAAGATTTCAGACCGTCTCGGAAGTGCGCGGGGTCGGAGTTCGTGGAAGTGATGGAGGGCAATCGTTTGGCATCAAGAACGGGCTCCCCGTCGATGAGTACGACGTGGCAGCCCAGGCTGAGACGCGGAACGGTCTTCGCCAAACGCACTGCGTCATTGAACGCTCGGCCATTGGCCATCAGCGTGGAGGAAGTCACGATACCTTGAGTGTGAGCTTCGACGATACCGCGATTGACGCCTGCAGTGAATCCGAAATCATCCGCATTGACGATCAAACGCCGCACCGCGTCAGTCTAGCAGGATGAGAAATCCGTTCGCGCAAAGGTTTAAGTTTATCGCTTCTGCCTACAGGACACCGACGACCACGAGTGAGAGATCGTCTGCGGCGGGGCCGCTTTGCCACGCGGCAATGCGATCGAGGATCGTTTGTTTCATTTCAGGCAGCGGCCTCTTCGAAGCTTCTCGCACGATCTCGGTCAGCCCATCGATACCGAGTTCCTCCTCCCGCGCATAGAAGGTTTCGTTGAACCCGTCCGTGTAAATGACCAAGCGATCGCCGGCCTGCAAGGGAACTTTAATCGTAGCTTCGCCGTTAACCGCTTCTTCCAATAACCCCAGGGCACGACTCTGAGATTCCAATAATCGTGGTCGCTCTCCCGGTTGGACAACCCTCGCCGGTGGATGGCTTGCGCCGGCGAACTCCAACACTCGTCCGTCCCGTCCCAGCGGCGCTGCCGCGAGCGTGAAATAGAACTCCCCGCCAAAGGATTGCAGCGCGAAGGTGTTCACTGACGTAGCATTGGTGTGAGCTCCATGCCGCGTTGCATCAACTCCATGATCTCGGTGTAAACCCGGTTTGCGACTAGCGCGGACCCGATGCCGTGCCCGGAGACGTCACAAACCACCACGTTGAGGTCATCGGCTCCCCGTGTAACGACACCAAAATCTCCCCCAATCGCCCGCGCTGGCTGATAAAATGTCTCGACCGAGCCCCGACCCCAATCCAGTCCTTTCGGCACCAAAGTCTCTTGTGCACTTTTCGCGAGTAACAGCTCCTCTTCAGTTTCGCGGCTGCGCTTTTCCAAAAGCCAATTAGCCCGCTGCAGCTCTGTTTCTGTCCGCTTGCGCTCTGTGATGTCGATCACAGTTCCTTAAATTACGGCTGGAGCATTCTGGTTGCTTTCAATCAGCGTGGCATTTTCCAGAACCCATATCGGAACGTTGTCCGCGCGTCGAAGGCAGTGCTCGAAATTACAAGGGCCAACTGCTATATAGGTCATTTCCTTCCTTGGCTGACGCATTTACCCCAAAGCACAATGGATTCGGTCTCGCTACGGTGCTACGTTCGCGACTGAGGCCCAGAGACTCGCGAGAGCTCGTGGTGGACATGACGACGTAGTCCGCGAAGGCACAATAAGAATCCATTGATCCTCGCAGCCCATCAAGGCTTGGCTAAGGCAGCAATGACCGCGTCTCCCCTCACATTCCGATTCTTTTCCGAATGCTGAACGCCGTGAAAAGGAAAGCAAACTTATGGAAGATGTAACGAACTGGAAGACGCTGTACCGAGCTGCAATGCTCGAACTAGACGAAGAAAAAATCATAGGGCGCATCAAAGCCGCACGCGAGGCTATTGGACGTCGCAGCTGCGAATTGCAGTTTAGCAACGGTGGCAGTTTGGAAGAAAAGCAGGAAATTGTCGACGCCGTTTCGAGCCTCCAATATTGGGAAACATTCAATTGCAGACACGAGAGCCTTGAAACTCTGTCATGCGAAGGAGCGAATCAGGGTGATGAAACTGAAGAATAATAATAAGGTTATGCGTACGGGGGTTTCTCGCTTAGATGTAAGTATCATTTCACTCGCAAATCCGAGAACTGCTCGCCTGATTTTTTCAAGAATCGGCCACACATCGGTAGAGCGACAAAGTCTGCGGCGCGAAATATTCGTCCATATATCCCGAAACGCAGCTTCACAGGACCAAATACTCGCTGTGCTTGCGAAACATCCAGCGATGCAGCATAAAGTGATCTTGGAGCTGGCGAGAGATGTCCGGCTTCGGAAGAAGCTTTGGTTGGTTGCGGGGAGTGACAACTGACGAAGCAAAGCCGAGAATACTAGCCGTAGACCACCTGCCGTCAGCAAATTAGCTCGTCACCATTGCACTGAATTACCCACTCCAAAAGGGAATCGCCCCCGATTAGCCCGCGCTCTGCTTATATCTGCACTGACACCAGCCCCCAAAGCTTTAAGCGCCCCCAAGACTGTCACTCGTTGACTCTCCGATGACGTGTCCGTAATATGAATCGACCCTGAAGGCACGCGTCTCCGAATGATCGGTCAAACCATCTCTCACTACCGCGTCGTCGAGAAACTCGGCGGCGGCGGTATGGGCGTGGTTTATAAGGCCGAAGACACGCGGCTACACCGGTTCGTTGCCCTCAAGTTCCTGCCGGAGGAAGTTGCCCGCGACCCGCAGTCGCTGGCCCGTTTTCAACGCGAAGCCCAGGCAGCATCTGCCCTGAACCATCCGAACATCTGCACTATTTACGATATTGGCGAGCACGATGGCCAGGCGTTCATCGCCATGGAGTTTTTGGACGGCCTGACCCTAAAACACCGCATCGCCGGGCGGCCGATGGAGATTGAGACTGTCCTGTCTCTAGCCATTGAAATTGCCGATGCCCTGGACGCCGCACACAGCGAGGGAATTGTTCATCGCGACATCAAGCCGGCCAACATCTTCGTCACCAAACGCGGACATGCCAAGATTCTCGATTTTGGACTCGCCAAACTAACGCCGGCGACGGGAAAGGCGCCAAACCCGGCAGAAATCGACGCAACCGCCGGCGTCAGCCTAGAATACCTGACCAGTCCTGGCACGGCCATTGGGACCGTGGCCTACATGTCGCCAGAACAAGCGAAGGGCAAAGAACTCGATTCGCGCACGGATCTGTTCTCCTTCGGTGCAGTGCTGTATGAAATGGTCACCGGCACCGTGCCATTCCGTGGGGACACGTCGGCCGTAATCTTTGACGCCATCCTGAATCGTGCTCCGCTGCAACCGCTGCGCTTCAATCCCGATTTGCCAGCCCGGCTGGAAGAGATCATCAACAAGGCCCTCGAAAAAGACCGTGACATGCGCTATCAGCACGCCTCAGAGATCCGCAGCGACTTGAAGCGGCTGCAGCGCGATAGCGGTTCTGGCCATCGGTCTGCGGTCCAGGCGCAGGAATCAACAGAAGGCTCAGCACAGCAGAGTGCGACATCGTGGCCGACGCCGGCGGGCGGAACTGCTGCTGTTGCCTCTCAGTCCTCCGCGCCACGGGTAACGGCCAGTGGTCCGAGCAGTGTGACCGCTGTTGCGCGGGAACACAAGTTTGGCCTGGCGGCCGTCGATGGTCTTGGGCCTGATCCTGCTCGCCGCGGGCGGTTTCGGCCTCTTCACGCTGCTAAGCCGCAGCAGGCCAACCCCGTTTCAGAATTTCACTATTGCGCAGGTCACCAACACAGGCAAAGCACAACGGGCTGCAATTTCGCCCGATGGCAAATACGTCTTGAACGTGCAGAACGATAATGGCCTGCAGAGTCTATGGCTGCGCAACGTTCCGACTGGCAGCGACACTCAAATCGTTCCTCCGGCGGCGGCAGTCTACCGTTCGCTGGCTTTCTCGCCAGACGGGAATTACGTTTATTTTCGAAAAGCCGGCATCAGCACGCAGAGTGAGTGGGATCTTTACCGCACTCCGGTGCTCGGAGGGACGCCGCAGGCCATTGTCCGCGACCTCGATACTGGAATTACATTCTCGCCCGACGGCCATCGCATAGCGTACGCCCGCGCCAATGATCCTGATGTGGGCAAGATTCGTTTGCTGACCGCAAATTTGGACGGCAGTGAAGAAACCATCCTGCGAATCGCGGCTAACACCGGAGATGAGTTTCCTCGCTTTGTCGCCTGGTTGCCGGATGGGAAACAGATCGCCTACAGCGTCTTTACCCTGGGCGATGCTCTCGGCACCATCAAACGGTTCGATATTGATGCGAAGCAAGTCGAGCCTTTTACGGCCTTCAAGAACGAACTGGTGTTCGAAATCGTGTCGCTGCCAAGTGGTCAAGGACTTCTTGCCATGTACGACGAAAAGGGGCCGAGTTACCTGCGTTCGCAAATCGGCCTGATCTCTCACGCCGGGGGCCAAATACAGCCCATCACCCGGGATACAAATGGGTATGAGACCCTGACCCTTTCCGCAGACGGCAAGACCGCAGCCACTGTCCAGGTAAGAATCACACACAGCCTGAGTCTGCTTCCCGGCGCCGGTTTTCAGGGGAATACTCCGGTGCAACCTTCGGCGCAGGACCAGGATGTGCAGTCTGTCGCCTGGACAGTCGACGGCAAGCTATTCGTTTCCGACGGACAGAGCGTGCGACGGATGAACCCCGATGGTGGGAATCAATCCACTATCCTCAATGATCCGAACTCCTGGATCGTTGATATGGCACGCTGTGGAGACCGCTACCTTGTTCTCCCTTGGGCTTTCCATGGAGGCACGAATCGAACTGGGATCTGGCGGACCAATGCCGATGGCTCGAATCCGAAGCAACTCACCCAGGGGATTTTTGATCGTTATCCAGTGTGCTCGCCGGATGGAAAATCGCTTTACTACTACGACGGTGCCGGCCCACACTATTCCATGAGAGTGCCCGTGGAAGGCGGACCAGCAGAGCCTGTGCCCGCGAGCGACGTGCATGGAATGTATGGGTTCGGCGCCGGCGAAGCCATTTCGCCTGACGGAAAGGGGCTGATTTTCAACGCCGACATAAACGCCCCTGACAGCCCGCAGGGAGTCGTGAGCAAATTGGCGTTGGTAAGTTTGGACTCAAGTTCGCAGTCCTCTCCCGTCCTGATTCAGCCTGATCCACGGATCGCCGGGGCCGGCTTCACCAACACTATGACCTTCACTCCGGACGGAAAATCCGTCGCCTACATTATTCGCGATCAAGGGGTCGATAACATTTTTGTGCAGCCCATCGATGGCTCAGCCGGACACCAGATCACGAACTTCACGTCTGAAAATATCTCGCAATTTGGCTGGTCGCCGGATGGGAAAGCTCTTGCCGTCGCCCGCACCCACAACACTTCCGATGTGGTGCTGCTCCGGGAAAAGTAGTCTATAGCAATTGCTGCGGCTACCTGCTGCGAACCGGCCGCATGTCGTTTTATGTGGGAACGGTAAAAACCCATTCGCTAGAAAAACTGATCGGCGGCAGTTCGCGCCCGAAGTTCTGAGCGATCCCGCTCACGGTTTCGCGGCTGACTGACAGATGCTCTTCGCTGTGCAGTTTCTGGCAGAGATGAGAATCGTTGAAGCCGTGATACTGGGCCAGTTCGAGGATCGACCGCCGCAGGGCAGCGGGCAGAGCCCAGGGCGTGGGCCGTCCGCGATTGCCGTGATGCACCCAGGCCACGGAATCGGGACGGTAGCGCCGCTTGAGCCGTTGCACTTGGCGTTCACTCAACTGCAGCAGTCGAGCTGCTTCGCTTACGCTCAGCCGCCCGAACCTACCGCATTCTCAATCACTTTCACCCGTTGAAACTCTTTCTGACTCACTGTCACCATCCTTCTAAGGTGACAAACTCTGGGTGCAATTAGGGGGTGACATTATCTTGGAGTATCTACACGATCCCGCTCAAACCTGTACTGATCCAAATTCGGTCTGCTACAATTCAATCACAGAGCATGGACAGATGCTCTGTGTCGCGCTTGCCTGCGAATGGTTTTTGGTAGTTGTGCATAGTGTCATTTAGCGCCGAAAATTGGTTATATTCGGTGAATCGATTTAAGCAGGCGAAGCGGTTGACAGCAGGAGTAGACAGTAAACATGCGGGTTTGGCCTAACCGTATGAAAAGCAAGAGGGGACGTAGTTCAGTTGGTTAGAACGCTGCCCTAACATCCCACCAAAGCAGCATCTTCATTAATTTCAACCGGTTAGCAGAAGACTCCTCTGGTCGCACTGTCACCAAGTTGGTTGTTGCTGCACGCATTCAACGTAACGCAGCAACGTGATGCTTAACGACTAATTCCTACCCGGTCATTCTTGATTCTGATCAGGCACAAACCGCAGGCCACTGCCGTGACAGCGAGGATTTCAGCCGTAACTAACTGAAAACACGCGGCACGGATGGCGCTACAAAAACGTTTTAATGACCCTCGGAAACAGTTCCTGGACTGTTATTGGACCATGCTTGTTGAACGTGCTCCGATTCGCTCATAACGTCACCTGCAGCGGAGTTGCACGGAAGAATTGCGGAGGGATTCATGCAGAAATGGCCTGTCTTCGTCATGGCCCTTCGCTGAATGTCTATCGGCAAAGGTGTTTAGCCCGGTTTTAGTACAATGGCCGCCATGCCTTTTCGAGCGAGCGCGTTCGCGTAAGTTGTGCAACGTGATACCGTCAATTGACGCGCCTCAAGCAAGAACATTTCCTTCGTCACATTCCGATGCTGGCGCAAATTCGTTACAGGAGGCAGCCTGGGTTGCGAGGTGTTCCCATGCTATGGAGGACAATCGAGTTGCTTCTGGTTGTGCTTGCCGCGACGTGCAGCCAAGCCGCACCTTTGCAGCTCGCGCAACTCGATCACACCTCTTGGACAAGCAGGGACGGCGCTCCGCTTCACATCCGTGAGATACAGCAGGACAAGGACGGAACGCTTTGGCTGGTTGCGGAAAGTGGCCTGTATAACTTTAATGGAATATCGTTTACTCCGTTTCAATTCCAGCCGAACGAACTTCAGCTCCCGCATTCTATGTGTGCGGATAAGAGCGGCGTTTTGTGGGTTGGTTCTTCCATCAAGGGAATCGCAGAGATCCGAAATCATCGTGTTCTCCATCTCTATGACGAAACGGAAGGTCTGCCTTTAGGGCAAGTCAGCCAAATCGTCCAGGAATCCGACGGCGCGATCCTGGCCGTCGTCAGAAACCACCTCGTCCGACTTCGAAGCGGCCGCTGGGAAGAGCCAACCGCCTTTTCGGTGTTGGGCTCGGGCGTCAAACGAATTTTCATTGATCGCAAAGGAGATTTGTGGGCGGCGACCACAACTGCCGTCTGGGAGCTTGCCGCGGGGCAGCCGCAGTTTCGGAAAATCAAGGAAGTCCATGGGCTGACTGCGTTCTTTGCTGAGGCCCTCGATGGAAGTGTGTGGATGCAGTCCGTATTCCCCGCGCCGCGTCCCAACATCACGCAACGCGTCAAGGGAGGTGGTGGCAGCTATGCTGCTTCGGAACCGTTCCAGATTGATGGGGTTTTCGTGTTTTTCGATTGGGACGGCTTGCTCTGGATGGGTTCGCTGGAACAGGGCATTCTTAGGGTCGTTCCGAAGGGGACCTTGGAGAAGGGGCCGGATCGGCATGGCTCACGGGCTGGATTCTCTGTCCAGAAATACGGTCGGCTCGATGGCCTGACTTCCGGCGCCGTGACCACCCTCATGATGGATAGGGAGGGAGACATCTGGGTGGCGACGGCAACCGGTCTGAATCGTTTTCGAAGGCCAAACCTGGTGCGCCTCATCGACAAGCACATCGCCACGCTTACCGTCCTGGCACAGTGCCCGGGAGGATATCTCTGGCTTGCGGGTTCGGGATTTCCGCCTGTGACGATCCGCGACGGCCTGGTTGTTGAGCATGGGCCGAAGAGCGAGTACGCAGCCGCGCACTGCGATGCCAAGAATGTCGCGTGGTTAAGCACATACTCAGGCATCTTGCGGTATGCGGGGGATCAAATCCAACGTATCCCGCCACCAGCGGGGCTTAGTCCGAACTCAAGTCGGCAAATCGTCGGTGGAGGCGATCGCCCCATCTTCGTTTCCTTCACCGGGAATGGACTCTGGCAGTATTCAGGCGAAACTTGGTCCCGCGTTGTGGCTGGAGGCCTTGCCAATGACACGCCATTCTCTCTTTTCATGGATAGTCGAGGGCGGTTGTGGACCGGTTACGTCGACAACCGCATTGCGGTGCTGGACGGGGCCGTAGGACGCGTTTTCCTTGGTGACAGCGCGAGACCTCTTGGAGTTATCCAGGTTTTTCTCGAGAGCCGTTTCGGCCTGCTCGTGGGCGCCACGAATGGAATCGCGGTCTTACAGGGAGATCATCTGCAGACGCTGCAGACGGTGGATCAAATCGCAGTACGCGGTGTTTCGGGTCTGCTTGAAGCCTCGAATGGCGATCTCTGGTCAAACGGCCTGCATGGAATCGTTCGTATTCCGGCACATGAAGTAACGGAGGCACTTAGGTCGCCCGGCTACCAGATGCGCTCGGAGATCTTTTCTGAGGCGGGGATCGAAGGCCCCTCCCCACAGATCCTCGAAATGCCGTCAGCTGTGAAGGACTCCCATGGAATCCTTTGGTTCGTCACTTCGAACGAGGTGGTGTCAATCGATCCGGAGTCTATCCATGCGAGCACAACGCCGCCGATTCTGACCGGAATCTTCATGACCGTCGAAGGAACTCCGCTTGCAAACAACGGCCAAGTTCCGCATGGCTATCACACCGTTCGGATCAAATACCTCGGTGCATATATAACCGCCCCCGAGAAAGTCACCTACAAATACAAGCTGACTGGCGCCGACGAGGCGTGGCAAGATGTTGGCGACCGTTCGGAAGCAGTGTACACAGGCCTTCGACCTGGTGCGTATAGGTTCGCCGTAACCGCCTCCAATGGTGAAGGAACCTGGAGTCAGCCCGATGAATCTCTTCAGTTCACGGTACAACCGTCCTTTTATCAGAGGCCCGCATTTCTGTTTTTGTGCGCTGCGACTCTGATTACCCTGTTCTTGCTCGGTCTGCGCGCTAGGATACGGCATGTGGCCGCTAGAATCGGGGAGCGGGCCGAAGTGCGTGCCGACGAACGTGTCCGGATCGCACGGGACCTGCACGACACGCTTCTGCAAGGTGTTCAAGGCCTCACGCTGCACTTCCATGTGGCGGCTCAGCAACTACCAGAAGGTAGTCAACCGCGTGAGTCGATGGAGCGTGCGCTGGCCACAGCAGATCGGATTCTGGTTGAGGGGAGGGATCGCGTTACCCGTCTACGGGCCGACCATCTCACACATACCGACCTCGCCGATGCTTTCTCGGCAGTGGCGACTGGCCTCAACGATGACCAACAAGTTCGTTTCGCTTTAAAGATCGAAGGACCAGTGGAAGACGTCAATCCTGTCGTTCTGCACGAGTTGTATTACATCGGTCGGGAAGCCATTACCAACGCTTTTCGCCATTCCAAGGCGTCCGAGATCGCGGTCAATCTGAAATGCGAGCCAAAGTCCGTCGTGTTAGCTATCGCCGATGATGGCGGCGGGTTTGATCCCCTAGCGCGAGAGAAGAATCCTCGCGCCGGGCATTGGGGATTAATTGGCATGAAGGAGCGTGCCGAAACGGTCGGCGCACATTTCGAATGTCAAAGCGCCGAGAACAAGGGCACTAAGATCCTCGTCACGGTGTCGGGTCGCCGTGCATACGGAAAACAGTCCGCAAGAGGCCAGAGCTAGACGGTTCTGTTGCCAGAAAGTGAATGAAGGTTTTCAGGGCGTATAGCTCGAAAGGATGACGCGCGGAAGACTATTCTCTGCCATGCTGACAATCGACCTGGTCTGTTTGCCCGATCTTGGAGGAGCTATTTCGCTATAACAGGCCAGCGGCATAGAGAGGTTTTAATGTGACGAGCGAGAAACCCATTCGGTTACTTGTGGTCGATGATCACCCGGTACTGCGGGAGGGTCTTGCTGCTTTGATCGGCAGCCAGCCCGACATGACACTCGTCGCTGAGGCCGCCACCGGAAAAGACGCGATAGATCTATTCAAAGTGCATCTCCCGGATGTAACGATCATGGATCTTCGTCTGCCGGACATGAACGGCATTGCCGCAATCTCTGCGATTCGCGAGCACTCCCCCAATGCCCGCGTGATTGTGCTCACGACTTACCTAGGAGACGTTCAGGCAGAACGTGCGCTGAAAGCTGGGGCCTATGCATTCCTGCTCAAGGCAACGCTCCGCACGGACTTGCTCGCCGCCATACGAGCTGTGAATCGAGGCCAAAAACGAGTTCCTACGGAAGTGGCCTCGGAGATGGCTGAACACGCAGCCGCTGATTTCCTCACACCGCGGGAAATAGAAGTTCTTGAACAGGTGGCTGCTGGAAATTCCAACAAGATTGTTGCGGACCACCTCGAAATCAGCGAAGACACTGTCAAGTCTCATATTCGAAGCATTTTAGACAAGTTGGGCGCTAACGACCGGACCCACGCCGTCACGATCGCCTTGCGACGCGGCTTTCTGGATATATAGCGCAAGACGTTCTCTACTTATTCGGAACGTCTCTTCAGCCGTTCAGATACCCACGCTTTAACGCGATCGTGACAGCATGGGTGCGATCATTCGCTTGGAGCTTCAGCAGAACGTTCCGCATATGCGATTTCACGGTATCTTCGGTGATGCCCAAATGATCGGCGATGATCTTATTGGAATTGCCGCCGGCGACTAGACGGAGAACCTGGATCTCTCTCTCCGAAAGCTCATCTACCGTGACGTGGGTCGCGATTTCTTGTGCCACCTTCTCTGGAATGTGACGCCGTCCTGCGTGTACATCCCGTATCGTCTTGATCAGGTCCGTCCGAAGCATTCCCTTGAGCAAGTATCCCATGGCCCCGAGTTTGAGTGCCCGAGTCGCTTGGATGTCTCCAGAATACGTGGTGAGCACCACGATGCGCGCCTTGGGGAACTCGATCAGGATCGCGGACATCGCTGCAATCCCGTCCATTTCCGGCATCTGCAGGTCCATCAGAGTAACGTCCGGTTTGTACTTGCGAAATGCCCTCACGGCGTCCGTTCCATTCTCGGCCTGTGCGACAAGTACGATGTCCAGTTCCTGCTGAAGAGCAAAGGCGATGCCATCCCGCATGAGCGGGTGGTCATCGACGCACAGCACTGTGATACGTTCCGTCATGTCTTCGCAAACGTCCAACCAAGCAATTGTGCCCCACACATCTGCTTTGACCATGCTCCTTTAGAAGCAGCGTCCAGCTACACTTTAGTGCGTGCGTGTCCCGCCCCGAAAGCACCGCAGCACTTCAGTTTTCATTCATCGCCGGCAGCTGGCACTTCAGCGCGAAAGCGGAACGGGCTCGCGACCGGCACGGTGTCCGCATTCTTACGAGGCGGAATATGCGTGCCTTGCCGCTATTTTTAGCTCGATCCTGGTGCCTGTGTCCTGTTCGCTCGAAGAGATCAATTCAGCGCCGATAATTGACGCGCGCTCGCGCATACCAGCTAGGCCGAAGTGTCCTTCGCGGTGACCTTTGGTAAGAACGCTCGGATCAATTCCTATGCCATCGTCGATTACAGCTAGAGCGAATTCCTCAGTGCCGTACACGAACTGCACCTGAATATGACTCGCCTGCGCGTGCTGAAAGGCATTGCGGATCGCCTCGCTTCCGATACTGAAAACTTCTGCGCTAACGGCCGGGCATAGACAGACAGGAAGTCCTGAAACCTCCACATCAAGTGCCGGAGACTTGCCGTCCGCCCGAACGGCGGCCAGACCTTCACCCAAGGCCTGTAAAGATCTGATGAGATCATCAGCTCTCTCCGCCCCCGATCGAAGGCCTTGAATAGCATCTCTTCCTTCAGACATGGCGCGATCGGCTTTTTTTAGCGCCAGTTCCAGTCGCTCCTTGACGGGCCCGGTATCGAGAAGGCTCGTGGCGGAGCCCAGCATCAGGAGCGTAGCCTGAAAGTTCTGCAACAAGGTGTCATGAAGTTCTCTGGCTATCCGAGTCCGCTCTAATACCCGTTGATCTAGCACTGCTTCCTCAGCTCGCTTACGGTCTTCGATATCGAAAGAGATGCCATACCATTTGACGATCTTTCCGTGTTCGTCGCGCCTGGGCACCATACGGTGAATCAACCAGCGATATTCGCCATCGGACCGTTTGCACCGTGTCTCAATATCAAGGGGGCGGCCTGCTGGAAAGGATTCAAGGTGGGCAGCGACGAGCCTGGGCAGGTCGTCGGGATGCACGACGTTTTTCCAGTTGAAGCCCGTCATCTCTTCGGATCGCAGGCCATAGTATTCAAGAGTGGTGCGGTTAAAAAAATCAACGTTTCCCTCAGAGGACAGCGTCGCGCAAAGCACTGGAATCGCATCGATCGTATCGCGAAGTTCCTGCTCGATACGGTTGCGGAGGATTTCGTCTTGACGTTGCAGTTCTTCCTGCGCACGCTTGCGGTCATCGATATCGAATCCCGCGCCATACCACCGCGCGACTTCAGCCCGCATGTTAAACGCCGGAGTACATCGGATTAGCCACCACCGGTAAATCCCATCATGTCTATGTACGCGTATCTCCTGCTCCAGCGGCTTAAGACTCTGAAGTGACGACTGCCAGGCCGAAGTGAATCCTTCCACATCTTCAGGATGGACCACCGATCGCCACTTCCAGCCGAATGCAGCGCCTGCGGGAAGGCCTGTGTACTCCTCCCACTGAGGGTTGACAAAATCTACCGTTCCATCGGGTAATGCCGACCAAACATAGACCGGGATTGCGTTCATCACATCTCGGCAATCATCGCCTGTCCATTTTCTCTGCGCGGTCATCGGAATCTCGGAAACGTCGTTCTTGATCGTACAACAGACCGGTCGCGTTTGGGATTTCTCGATTTCCGCACTATGCCACGGACGTTTCACCACTGGGCAAACCTACCGATGGTTCTCGTTGGCGCATTGCCCCTCATGGCCCAGCACGCTTCTTCGCCACCGCAACTTGAACTCCGACATTCCTCAGGTTCATCCGGGACGGATGTGCTTTGATGCCAAGTGCTCTACACAATTTCGGGAAAGCCACGAATCGCGCTGCCCCCCTCAGGGGTAGAAAACAATCACTCGATTGAGCGAGAGCTGAGTAGTTCGATTGGACGTTGGCGGCGAGATGTATACGGTGCACAATCGATCACAGTAGGACGAACGAAGAACGTATCTCTAGATGGGTCTAGGAGAAGACAATGAGTCACAGCCAACACCGATTATCCGCAGAGCTGGTGGAAATGATTCACCAGAACTTTCAAGGGTTTCATCCCGGTTACCGCGATGTGCACGCCTCCGGACGTTATTACGCAGGCACATTCAAGGCTACACCCCAAGCCAAGAAACTGAGCCGCGCCGTACATCTGCAGGGTGATCCCGTGCCGGTTACGGTGCGTCATTCAAACAGCCGCTCGGGAAATCCGTGGGGGCCAGCCACAACAGTTTCCATGGCTGTAAAGTTCTTTCTGCCTGACGGCAGAGTAACGGATCTCATCGCGTTGCCACTCCCAGTCTTCCCGACGCGCACGCCCGAAGAGACATTGGAGTTTCTGGAAGCAGTGCGGCCCGATCCCACCACCAATAAGC
>CAVREP010000040.1:0-82786 GCA_963720155.1 uncultured Acidobacteriota bacterium | reverse complement strand
GTCCGGTCTTCCCATGTTTCGTGACCCGCTGTTCTGAGCGATGCTTCTCCTGCCCCTGCCGTGGGCGAAAAGGAGGAGCAATGATGATCAAGAAGGAGACGTTGGCCAATGGGTGCCGGACGTACTGGCATGAAGCGGAGGCTCGAAGGGTCATCCAACGCTGGCAGCAAAGCGGTGAACCGTTGGCGGCATTTGCACGGCGTCGCGGCTTGAATCGGCGGCGGTTGGTGCGGTGGGTGTCACGCCTGCGCGGGTCCATCCCGACGGCGGTGCAGTTCCACCCGGTCCGTGTGACAGGCGCGGACTCGAGTGCGCGGTGCGCCGCGGCAATTGAGATTGAATGCGGGACTCGTCATCGCGTCCGAGTGTCCCCGGGTTTTGCCGCAGAGGATTTGCGTCAGGTCTTGGCGGTGCTGGAGGCGGTACGGCCATGCTGACACTCCCTGCCTCGGTCCGCATCTTCGTCGCGGCAGAACCAGTCGATCTGCGCCGCGGCTTCGATGGCTTGGCAGCCGCTACGCGGAGCATCCTCCAGCAAGACCCCCTGACCGGTCATGTCTTTTGCTTCCTCAATCGGCGCCGGAACCGAATCAAGCTGTTGGTCTGGGACCGAACCGGCTACGTCATCCTGTACAAGCGCCTGGAACGCGGCACATTTACGCTCGCGACCACGCCGGCTCCCGGCCACCGGCACGTGGAGATGGATGCCGGCGAGCTCGCGCTGATGCTCGAAGGCCTGGATCTGCGCGACGCAGTGCGGCGCCCACGGTGGCGGCGCCTCCCGGCGGCGTAAGGTGGCCGGTCGGCGATGGCTGCCCGGAGGCGACGTCCGGTGTCGCCTCCGACACCCGCAAAAACGCGCGCAAGGCACGAAATGTACTTGACAAGATCAAGAAGCCGACTGTATCATTACGTTAGGATTTCTTGATGGCTCGCACGCCCCACCCCGATGGTCCCGCGGCGATCCGGACGCTCCACGCCCGCCGGCAGCAGCTGCTCGAGCGGCTGACGCTCCCGGCCGACGGACTGCCCGGCTCGCTCGCGCTCAGTCACCGCCGGTGTGGATCGCCGACCTGCCATTGTCACACCGACGCGCAGGGGCATCCGTCGTGGACGTTGACGTTCATGGCCGCGGGCGCCAAGCACGTCGTGCATGTCCCGCAGGACGACGTGGACGAGGTCCGCCGACGCGTCACCGCGGGCAATCAGTTCAAAGATACGGTCGCCGAGGTGCTCGCGATCAACGCGCGGCTGATGGTCCTCGCGCGACAGGCCCGGCGTGACCGTGCGCGCCGAGCGGTGAGGCGGTGAGCAGCCCCGCCCCGGCGGCGACGGGCCTCCAGCCCCCGACGGGCGAGATGCCGGCGCTGCGCCAGCTGCGCGAGTCGGCGGAGGCCTTGCACGCGGCCGGGAAGGTCGACGAGAGCGTCGCGCTGCTGCTGGCGGCCCTCCAGGCGGTCCTGGTCCAGAATCGCGAGCTCGAATGGCTGGTCGCGAAACTGCGGCGCGAACGGCTGGGCCGCCACACCGAGCGCCTCGCCCCCGGGCAGCTCGCGCTCCTGTTCGATCTCTTGGTCAGCCAAGGGCCGCTGCCCGAGATCGATCCTGCGACGCTGGCCGCGGAGGACGCGGCATTGGATCGCGAGATCCACGAGGCCGAAGTCGCCCAGCCCGACGCGACGCGACGCTGCCGACAAGCGCGCAAGGTTGGCGCCGGCTGGCAAACGCGTGGGGTCGAGCGTCACGTCCATCAGGTCCCGGTGCCCCCCGAGGAGCGCATCTGCGACACCTGTCAGGCCGAGATGGACATCATCGGCGTCGACATCACGCGTCGCCTCAAATATGTGCCGGGGCATTTCGAGGAGGAGGAGTACCACCGCGAAAAGCGGGCGTGCGGCCGCTGCAAGGCGGGGGTGACCACGGCACCCGCGCCGCCACAGGTCCTCGAGCGCAGCGCGGCCGACGCGTCCCTGCTGGCAGACCTCGTGGTGAGCAAGTTTGCGGATCACTCGCCGTTGCACCGGTTGAACCGCCGCTACGCGCGGACCGGCATAGACATCCCCGTCTCCACGTTATCGGACTGGACGGCGGGCGTCGGCGACCTCGCCGCCCCGGTCGTGGACCGCCTGGCCGCGCGCGTGCTCGCGGCCTACATCGTGCGCACCGATGCGACGGGACTGAGGGTGCTGGATCCTCAGAGTCCGGACCACGTGGTGATTGGCACGATGTGGGTGTATGTCGGTGACGACCGTGATGTCGTCTTCCGCTATACCCCGACCGGGGAGGGCGCGACCGGTCCGTGGGCGTTCCTCGCCGGGCGGACCGGGTACGTGCAGGCAGATGCGTCGAATGTCTTCGACCGCCTGTTCACCGGGCAAGCCGCGCAGGCCATCGAGGTGGGCTGTTGGAGTCACGGAAGACGGGGCTTCGTGGAGCTGGAGAAGACGGATTGCCGCATCGCCTACCCGCTCGCCCTCATTGCGCGCCTCTACCGGATCGAGCACCTCGCCGATGCGCGTGGCCTGGCGCCCAACGAGCGGGCCGCGATGCGCCAAACGCGCTCTGGTCCGGTATTGGATCAACTGCACCGGTGGTGCGTGCTGACCTTGGCGAACGAGCCGCCCGGTTCGGCGCTGGCGAAAGCGACGGCCTATCTCGTAAACCAGTGGACGGCGCTCACGCGGTTCGTGCAGGACGGCCGCATCGATCTTGACAACAATTTAACGGAACGACAGGTACGGGATATCGCCGTTGGCCGACGCAATTACCTATTCGCCGGGTCCCATGCGGCCGCTCGCCGCGCGGCCAATCTCTATAGTCTGGTGCGAACGTGCGCGCAGTACGGCGTACCACCGCTGGCGTACTTCACCGACCTGCTGAATAAGCTGGCCAATGGCTGCCGCATCACACAGGTAGAGGACTTGTTGCCACACTGCTGGCGCCCTGCGGCGGATTCCTCAACGCCTCGATAGCGGTCAGCAGCGGGTGTGCCGAAATATACGCCGCTGCCCGACTCTCCAAGACATGGTATGGCCGAACGCTTACCCCTCGATCTCCTCCGACCACCATCCACGGAGGTTCTTGATGGCGTTGAAGGCTTCTTCCGGGCTCTCATCCACCGAAAAGGCGGCGGCGAAATTCGGGCTGCTCATGGTTCTCTCCTTTATCCTTTCTGGAGTTGCATCGGGGGCACTACGCTCTCAGATCGGGCCGGCTGTTACCACGGGCTCGGCTGATCCTTGCCCGTGGTGATCAGCCTGCGCAGGTTGCCGTTCACGAGCATGCCCCAGGCGTTCGAGCACTCCTGGTAGCATTCGTACGCCGTCGCCAGGCCGCTATGCGTGAAGCGGAGCTCCGTCTTGTCGCCCTTCTTGGCGATCTCGAAGACGATGTCCGTGCCTTTCCACTCGTCCGTGTCCTTCACGAAGCTGAGGTGAGCGTCCAGCACGTGCCAGACGACTTTCTTGCCCGGGACGAATGCCGTTATTTTCTGTTTGGAACGGTGCGCGTCTGGGACACTGTAGGTGAACTCGGCGCCGAGCTGGTCGGTGGCGCCGATGATTTCTCCCGACCACCATCCACGGACGTTGTTGATGGCATCGAAGACGTCTTCCGGGGTTTGGTCCACCGAGAAGGCCACGGTGAAATTCTGCTCGCTCATGATTGGCTCTCCTTATCTGTCAATGCCTTGGCGGCGTTATGCGGCATTCGTCGCGCCAGACGGCGCGAAGGCGGCGAACTGGTGCTCCATCGCCTTGACGACGCCGGCGCGCCAGCCTTCGGCCATGGATTGGGACGCGGGATCCGGGAAGATGTCCTCGTCACCCTTCTCCAGTCCGTCGAAGATGGCTTGCGCGACGGACTCCGGAGAGGCTTTCGGTATGTCGAAACCTCGCGTCATATCGGTATCCGTGGGGCCGGTCAGGACAGCATGAACCCTCACGCCCTGCCTGGCCAATAGGGCGCGCAGCGACTGCGTCAGGTTGAACGCTGCTGCTTTGGAGATTGCGTAGGCCGGTGTGATTGGAACGGGAGCCAAAGACATCATCGACACATTGTTGACAATGGCTCCTCGAGAACGAGTCAGCAACGGTAGGAAAGCGTTGGTGACATTCAACGGTCCGAAGAGATTGACGGCCAGGTGCTGTTCGACGACCTTGGGATCGCTGAGGTCGTCATAGAGCGCGATGCCGGCATTGTTGATGAGCACGTCGAGGATGTCAACCTGCCCGGCCGCCCGCTGGATCTGCTGGGCACTGGTCACGTCCAGCTTCAGGGGTGTCACGCGCCTGTCGGGATGTGGCTCTGGGTTCCGCATCCCCGCATAGACCCGCTTCGCACCCCGCCGGAGCGCCTCTTCGACGAGGGCCTGGCCGATACCGCGGTTTGCGCCGGTGATCAAAACCGTCTTGTTCGCAACGTCCGTCCCGTTGTTGTTTCGCGGTGTCATGGAAGAAATCTCCTTTCACCGCTTACTACGGACCTCCTCCGGCAAAAGATACGTGCGCCGGGATACCGACCATTTTCCGGCTTGTTCCTGGCCAATGTGGCGCCATCTGTAGCTACATTCTTGAAGAGGGCGTCGACCGGAATTCGTGAGCTGAAAACAATCTCATCGGTACACGCGCCGGGTCGAAGCGGGGGAGCGCATCGCCATCACGGCGCACGGTCGGGCCGTCGCCGAGCTGGTCCGCCAGAAGCGGCGGCAAAGGCTGCGGGCCAAGTCGTTTCGACCTGCGCGGACCGCTGTTGGGGTGGGCGGCCTGCTCGCCGGCCTGGGCGTGTCGGGCAATGAAGGAACGGCGACCACTGGCCACCGGAAGACCCGATCGTGTTCTCTCTGTGTTGCCACATAGCAGGGAGGACACATGGGATCGCCGCGCGAGTGTACTCGGATTTTGGGCCTGGCGGGATATCGGGTCGATCACGTCGACTGGGCGGCTGACGGGTCTCGGGCTCGGCTGAACTCAATATGAAGATCTTCACATCAGGGTCGTCTCACACCGGAACTGTCGGATAATCTCGTGTATGTCGAACGCGAACCTGATCCGACTCTGGGAGGAACACACCAAGCACGAATTCGCCACGCGAGACACCGAAGCCACGCTCGATACCATGGTTGACGATGCCTACGTTAACCACGTGCCTACGATGACCGGCGGCTTCGGCAGGGCTGCCCTGCGTGAGTTCTACTCGCGCGATTTCATCCCCAGCATGCCGCCCGACACGACGCTCACGCCCGTTTCGCGCACTGTCGATGAGGATCAGCTTGTGGACGAGATGATCTTCTCGTTCACGCATACGCAGGAGATTCCCTGGATGCTGCCGGGCATCGCTCCGACCAACCGCCGGGTGGAAATTCCGCTGGTGGCCATTGTGCGCTTTCGCGGGGACAAGCTGGCGCACGAGCACATCTACTGGGATCAGGCGTCGGTGCTGAAGCAGATCGGGCTTCTGCCGGCAGCGACGCTGCCGGTTTTCGGAGCCGAAACCGCGCGCAAGGTGCTCGATCCACAAGCAGGTTACAAGAAGTAGAAAACGACCTCGTCGACCGTTCCGAGACGGCCGATCGGGCGGATGTGAGGTTGCGCGATCGCTATCGATTCAGTCGCGCGACTTCATCATCGGTCAGCGTGAGGGTCGCCGCGGGCAACCACTCGGCAAGCTGTTCCACGGTGCGAGCACTCGCAATGGGCGCGACGATGGTCGGCTGAGCAAGGAGCCATGCCAGCGACACGGCCGCTGGGGTCGTGTGGTGGGTCGCCGCGATGTCATCAAGGGCCGCCAGCAGCTGCAAGCCGTGCGCATCGAGATACGCGCCTGCGGCCTTCGCACGCGCACTGTCGACGGGGGCGTCGGGCCGATACTTCCCGGTCAGAAATCCGTTCGCCAGCGCGTAGTACGGCAGACAGCTCAACCCCTCGCGGGCGCACACATCGCGAAGGTCGCCCTCGTACTCATGCCTGTGCACCAGGTTATGGTGCGGCTGGAGCGCGACGTAGCGCGCGAATCCCTCGCGGTCCGAGAGCGCGAGCGCCTCGGCCAGCCGCGGCGCGGTGTAATTGGACGCCGCGATATGCCGCACTTTGCCCTCGGTGACGAGCGACGTGAACGCGCGCAGGGAGTCCTCGAGCGGCGTGTCCGGGTCATCGAAGTGCGCGTAGTACAGATCGAGGCGCTCCACACGCAGCCGCCTGAGCGACGCCTCGGCGGCCGATCGAATCGTCGTCGGCGACAGGCCCTTCAGCCCCGGGGCCATGCCGACCTTCGTGGCGATCACCATCCGGTCGCGAATCCGACGGCTCGCCATCCAGTTCCCGATGATCGTTTCCGATTCTCCCCCCGCATGGCCCGGTACCCACGCCGAGTACACATCAGCTGTGTCGATGAAGTTGCCGCCCGCCGCCACGAAGCGGTCGAGCACCGCAAACCCGTCGTGCTCGTTCACGGTCCAGCCAAAGACGTTGCCGCCCAGGCACAAGGGAAACACGCGCAGATCGGTGCCATCAATGTGTCGCATCGCCATGCTCCATCGTGACACATTGCGGGATGCTCCGTCTGTCCGTCCTCTGGCGACAACGGAAAGGACTGCGCCTGAAGACGGAGAATGAATGCCGACATCGCTCGTCGACGAGCAGGTCAACCTCCACGCCTGAACGAGTCCGCCAGAAGAACAGCCCAGACACTGTTGACAATCCTTCGACGACGATGGCATCGTCGTCACCGGATGGACTCGGAGCTGGATTGAGGTGCGTGTATGGCACAAATCACCATCAATGAAGGGTTGGCGTGGCTCAAGACGCTCAAGAAGCGACACGAAGAATTGCTCGCCCTTCGCAACGATAACGCTCACCGCGAGCGCCGCTTCTATGGCGCCTCGGCGGACAAGGAGATCGTCAAAGAACCCGTGTACGACGTGAAGGTCCTCGACCGGCTCGTCACGCGCGTGGCCCGCGAAATCCGTCTGCTCGAGCAGGCGCTCAAGGCAACCAATGCCAGAACAAATGTCGATGCCTACGACCAGGACGATGCCGTGCTGGGTGAACTGACGTAGACAACAGGTGTGGGGAAGGCCCGAGGGGCGTGCGGTCTCGTGGGTATGGTTCTCACCCACAATAAATTCAGACGAGAACTCCAACCGTCCTGGCAACGGACACCCTTGTTGCTGGTTCGTCGTGGATCGTAGGTTGTGCTCAGGCGCGGAAGCGCTGAGGCATGTTGTGGCTCGTTGATTGTCGCACCCGACCGTGGACCTTTGGCTTTCCCAGGGTAAGCAGATTCTCGTTGTGGACCTGTCAAACCGTTCCTCCGTCGAGGTCCAAGAGATTATCCGAGCACTTCCGGAACTTGTGACCACCCGACCGCGCGGTTCGGTCCTGATACTTTCCGATTTCACCGGAGCATCGATAGAGGCGACGAAGTCATTTCTGCCAGCAACCTGCCGCGTGAACTTCACTTGCAGGCTGTGCTGAGGCTGGCAGATCTGGACGCGATTGTCTTGGCAGAACCGGGTCAAGAGTGTGATTCCTTGCCGAAGCATGCGATCCCAGGAGTCTCGGTTGGAGTAGCGCAGGCCTTGGCTCTGGCAAGCAGACCCCTCAGCGAACAGCACTGCTCCCGGGTCTTCCCGGCGAAAAAAGGCGCCGAGAGCGATCGCGAACTTTCGGCCCGCCGTAGTTTCCGTTGCGGTTTGCGGGTTGAGGGAGTATTTCATATGAATTAGGCCTAAAGGCTGCCTGATGAGGGATCGCAAAATCGTTCCTCGTGCAACTCACGAGACGGCGAGTCGTGTTTGCAACGATGTATTTCTTGGAACTTTCGGTCCTCGTTACTGCTCTTCCGTCGCCGATTTTCCTCAGCTGATCCCACCCAGAACCGGGTAAACGTATAATGGCTCTGCGGGCTGGCGAGATCCGTAATTTGTTTTGAGACCTTCTTCTAACCTCGAGGCTGCATTTACACGGCGGACGAGCACGTCAACAGCGTATCTCCAGTTTGCGTTTCTGTGCCTGGTATGCTCAGCCCTGTCATGGCGTCCTCTGGTGGGCACGTTCGCGCTGGCGCTACACGACGATGCTTCCACCCACATACTCCTTATTCTGCCCATCAGTGCTGCTCTGATTTGGTCGGAGTGGAAGTCCCAATATTCCAGACCCTCCGGCAACGTGGCAGCGGGCGTTTGTTTGATTGCCTTCGGTATTCTGACAGCTGTTTCCACAAGATGGTTGCCGGCTGAGTTTCGATTGTCGGTTGGCATGGCGGCTTTGGTCACCTTGTGGATCGCGGTGTTTGTCCTGTGCTTCGGAACGAGGCGTGCCCAGTCTGTTCTCTTTCCTTTATGTTTTCTCTTCTGGATGGTGCCCATCCCATCGTTTGCTTTGACGAGAATCGTGCAGTTATTGCAGCGGGGATCGGCGATCGCCGCGGAGCTACTGTTTTCAGCTTTTGGCGTTCCGAGTGCGCGAGAGGGTATTTTTCTGTCCATTCCTGGCCTGAACATCGAGGTAGCGCGAGAATGTAGCAGCATTCGCTCCAGCCTCATGTTGCTCGTGACGACCATGGTGCTTGCACAAGTACTTCTACGAACTCCGTGGCGAAAGATCCTGATTATCTTATTTGCTATTCCTCTATCTGTGGCCAAGAACGGGTTGCGTATTTTTGCGATTGGGATGTTGACTACTCGAGTGGATCCGAGTTTCTTAACGGGACGGTTCCACCACAATGGCGGAGTCGTATTTTTTTTGATCGCTATGGGCGTAATATTTCTGCTTCTGTGGATTCTTCGCCGGGGTGAAGGCTCGCTGGTATCAGCACCGGATTTGAGTCCGGCGCGACCTTGATGCTTGGCACTTTTTCCGGACATGCTGGCGCCTAATATAACGAGGACGCGAATTGAGAAAATGTTAGAATCTGCCCGATGCTGTCGCCGGCGCCCATCAGGTGCAAGTCTTCTTTGAGAGATTCTCCTGCTGTCATGCGACGGCTGCGGGGAGTCTTGTTGGGAGTAATGCCGCTCCTCGCGGTTGCGCTTGGAGCGGCGAGTGTCAGCTGCCAAAGCGGTCCAGATTTGAGAACCAAGCAGCTCTTGGCGGAAGCAGCGAAGAGAAGAGTAGCCGCGGCAGCCGCGGCTCAGGCGGGTCTTCCACCTTGTCCGCCGGCAGGGGTTTCGCCGTTGCAGGCTTCACAGCCCGGGACTGGACACCACAAAGTGACACTTTCATGGAATGCCAGTCCGCACTCTAGTAACCCCGAAAAGAATGCTGTGGGTTATTGCCTGTATCGAAGCACGACGCAGAATGCGGCCAAGCAGAAGCCCACATGCAACGCCTGCGAGCAGGTTAATTCCGTCCCGATTGTGGGTACTGCTTGCGTGGACGATCTGGTGCGTGACAGCACGAAATACTACTATGTAGTGACTGCCATTGATTTGAAAAAGGAACTCAGCGCATCGTCGAACGAAGTTCCTGCTCCGATTCCTGCTGCGACGCAAACCGCTCCAATCGGTGCGGCTTCTCCGTCCCCTCCTTTCTGTAGAGGGGCGTCCGCTGCCAGATAAACAGATTCTGGAACAGGTACGGTTCTCGAATGCAATCGTGAGCCGGATATTTTTCTTGGCCTCAGGCTGCTCATTTATCTTGGACCGCCATTCTCGTCGGCAGAATGACTTTCACTGTACAACCTGGCCCCTTGAGACGGTTGGACAACTCGAGGCGGCCGCCGTGAGCTTCACAGATTTGGCGCGAAAGCACAAGCCCAATGCCGCTGCCCTGTGGTTTCGTGGTGTAGAAAGGAACGAATGCATTGCCGGGATTCATCAGTCCAGGGCCGTTGTCTTCAATAGTGAGGACCGCATCTGTTTCAGCCAGCTTCCAGGTCACGATAATTTGTGGTCCCGAATTGTCGTGACAATTCGTAGATTTGTTTGAATGCACCTGTGATGCGACCGGCTCAAGCAGGGCTTCCGCCGCGTTGCGGAGCAGATTAATAAGCATCTGTTCGAGCTGGTCCGGATCTGCCAACAACGTGATGTCGGGACCTGGAACAAGCTTGAGGTCGACGCGAGTCTCCAGAGCAGCTACGCGTTTCACCAATGCCGATATCGAGCACTCCTGTAAAACCGGCGAGGGCATTTGCGCTAGCTGACGATAGGCTTGTAGAAAGCGATTCAACGAAGCCGCCCGAGCCTCAATGATGCCGAGGCCGCGTTCGAAATCCTGGCGTTGCTCGGGTTCAACTTTCATTTCCGATAGCCGCGTGTGCAGGCTGCCAGCAATGGATTTGATGGGTGCGAGCGAGTTATTCAGCTCGTGGCCGATGACTCGAATCAGGCGTTGCCAGGCCCCTCGCTCCTCTTCCCGTAACGCGCGGCTTACATCGGAGAGCACGACCAGCGTGTGAGGGATTCCTTGCTGGCGGAACGAACTGCGGCGCACAAACCAGCGGGCATCGCTGGTGAAATGCAATTGCACAAGCGTTTCATTTTCACACGACAAAGCGCTTTGCAAACCAAGTTCGGAGGCTGTTTTGCTCAGCAATGGTAAAGAGGTTTTCTGCAGAAGCTTTTCGCCAGCGGAACTCACGAGACGCAGCTTGTGCGCGGGATCAAAGGCAAAAATCGGGATGTCTACCTCCTCAACCACGCGTTGCAGCAGCGCAGTCGCCTCGATTGCTCCCGTCCGGTGTTGGGCGAGCAGATCGGCGAGCGCGTTTACTTCGAGTGAGAGTTCGCCAAGAGCATCGTTGGGGACCGCCAAGCGAGCACGAAAGGAATAATCTTCCTCGCGCAATGCGCCTACAACGTTGGCGAGAGTTTGCAGCGGGCGAACGATGTGATCATGTAGGGCAGCGCCGATCAGCAAGCACAGCAGGATCTCGGCGCCGATTAACAGCAACTTTGATTCGATTGTCCAGGGCTGAAGCCAGATGAGAATGCCGCTAACCAGGAAGCAGGGCGCAATCAATAAAACAGAAAAACGGATGACTCTCCGCTCAAAGGGCGCTCGCTCGGACTTTCGGAGGTTCCTTTTGTATGCATCACCGGCGCCTGGGCTAGAGCCCATACTTTTCCATCCGCCTGTAGAGGGCACCGCGACTCAGGCCGAGTGCTTCGGCCGCCTGGCTCACGTTGCCCTGAAAGCGCTGCAGCGCTTTGCGAATCAGAATACTTTCAACCGCCTCGAGACTCAACTCTTCAAGGTTCTGGGATGCGGTGCGTTGCAGACCAAGATCGGCTGGCTGAATCTGCTCGGTGCGGCACATCAGCACGGCGCGCTCAATAGTGTGCTCTAACTCGCGAACATTGCCCGGCCAGGAATAGTGAATTAAGGTCTGCAGGGCAGCGGCATCAATGCCATGAATCTGCCGGCGATAGCGCAAGGCATACTGGGAAAGAAAGTGCATGGCGAGCACAGGTATATCTTCCCTGCGTTCCCGCAACGCAGGCAGGTGCAGCTCGACTGTATTGAGGCGGAACAACAGATCTTCGCGAAACTGTCCCGCGTGGCCGGCAGCTTCAAGATCGGCGTTGGTGGCAGAAATTATGCGGACATCAACTCGCTTGGTCCGCGATGATCCCACGCGCTCCAGTTCACCCGACTCAATCACGCGTAACAGTTTGGACTGCTGTCGCAGAGGCACATTGCCAATCTCATCCAGAAAAATCGATCCTCCGTCCGCTAATTCAAATCGACCGATACGGTCGGCGCGGGCGTCGGTGAAGGCGCCCTTTACATGGCCGAAGAGTTCGCTCTCGAACACTCCTTCGGCCAGGCCTCCCGTATTGACGGCAACAAAGGGACGCGCGGCTCGGAGCGACAGTGCGTGAACGGTTCGGGCAACAACCTCCTTTCCTGTGCCATGCTCCCCAGTAATTAAAACGTTTGCCTCCGATGGGGCAATGCGGACCAGTGTTTCGAGGACCTGTGACATCGAGGGCGCGGTCGCAATAAACTCCGGCCGCCCTTGAGCATTAAGCAATCGATTCTCCGCCGCCAGCCGTTGCGATTCCTGCAGCGCGCGATGCAACTCAACCTGCGTGCGCAGAATGGAAAGTAAGCGTTCGTTTTCCCACGGTTTCTGAATAAAATCACGGGCGCCGCGGCGCATTGCCTCCACCGCCAATTCGACGTTGCCCCATGCAGTCATGACAATCACCGGCAGCGTGCTATCGAGTGCGACGATTTCGGAGAGTAGATCAAGCCCCTCCCGGCCCGAGGTGGTGTCGCGAGTGTAGTTGAGGTCGATCAGAACTGCATCGTAGGAACTGCTGGCGAGCGCTTCTCGAGCCAACACGGGAGAACGCACTGCTTCGACCTTGTAGCCTTGCGGCTTCAGCAGCAGGTCGATGGCTTCCAGTATGTGCTGCTGGTCGTCCGCTGCCAGAATCCGCGGAGCATTCGCGCCACCTTTCGACAGGACGGAAATACTGCTATCTTGCGGCTTGGCGGAAGTTGGCATGATCTAAGGCGCAGGATTGTCGATCGTGCCTTGGATCGCATCCTGGAGTGCGATTCCATTATGTTCCAAAGTACTTGCAGTTGCACGTTCCAGTTCAACCTTAGCTTTTTCGTAAACCGTCATGGCTGTTACCAGGTCTAGTTCGGAGAGGGCGAGATCGCGCTGCGCGGTCATGGTCTGAAAAGTGGAGCCGGCGCCGAGCGTCTGTTCCTTTTCGGTGATCTCGAAGGTGCGCTGCGCCAGGTCGCGAGCTTGTCGAGCCGCTGCTACGCGAGCGGCTGTCTGTTCGAGCGCATATTCGGCATTGCGTACTTCTATCCTGATTTGCTTTCGCAATTCTTCCCGCCGCAGTTCTGCCTGCCGGTATTCGAGCTCGGAACGGTACTGATCGGCCTTGGCGACACGATTTCGGATCGGAAGGTTCAAGTTGAACCCGATGTAATAATCGGGAGCGGTATTGTTGAAGGCATTTTCTAATGCTCCAGGAAAATCGGTCGGCACAGTTGAGGTGTTCGGAACTCCGGGGATGTTGTAAACCGGATTCAGAGGGCCTGCCAATCCCGACCCGCCGTAGAAACCCACTAACGAGAGCGATGGCAACAATGCATTCCTTGCGGCCTTGCGGCTGATTTGGCGATTGAGCAGGTCGATGTCAGACTCGGAAAGCTCGGGACGATCGCGCAGTGCCTGAGCAATCAGGTCCTGGACGTTCTGCGCAGGAGGCGTCGTTTGTACTGATTGGAGACGGTCGGTAGGGACGACAACTACAGCTTCAAGCACTGGATCATCGAGGCTTCGGGTTAACGCATTTTTTGTCAGTAGCTCTTGTAATTGCAGTGAGGTCTTCGCAACCGTCAGGTCTTGATCGCGTTTTGAAACTTCAGCTTCGGCGCGCATGACATCCATGGCGGGAATACTCTCCAATTGAAGCTGCTTCTTTGCATTTTCGAGCGACTGTTGCGCGAAGGCCAGCGATTGCTCGTTCACCTGCGCCTGCTCGTACGCGTTCACCAAGTCCCAATAAATATTCTCGATCTGCGTGATGGTGGCGATGACCTGGTCTTTGAAGGCGATATCAGAAATCTTTTTGTTGTTGTTTGCAATGTGGAGGTAACGGAGATTGGGACCGAAACCGAATCCAGCGAGCAGCTGCTGCTGAAATGAAATCCTGTACGTCGAACCCAGAACCGGAGACAAATTGAAGAAAGGGCTATTCGTGGTTTGGCGATTATTGTTGAACAGAAAGGAAACGCTAGTGCCGGTCGCAAAAGCTTGCGTGTAGCCAACATTGGCCTGTCCGGTATTGAGTTGCAGCAACGGGACTCCATATATTTGCAAATTGGCCAGAGGGGTAGTTTGATGCTCTGCCCCGACGGATCCGATGATTGCAGGATCGTAGGAAGGGACCGGAGCGCCAACGCCGAGGGTCGATTGCACCAATCCGGAAGCGCCCGCTCCTGCGCCACCCGCGCCCGCAGTTGTGCCTCCGGCGCCGGCGCCTGGAGCTCCGGTTCCAAATCCGCCAACCCCGCCACCAGGAGTACCTTGCACCACACCCGCATTCACCCCACGAAAAACTCCGCCAGCCTTGGTGCGCAGAATGTCCGTGTTCGCGATCGGCAAATTGTAGCGGGCGATCGCCAGGTCAAGATTATTCTCGAGCGCCAGACGGATGGCATCTTTGAGCGATAAGTACAACTTGCCATCGCGGATGAGCTGAGTGAGCAGCGGGGAATTAGTAAGCTGCGGTTCGGGTACGTCAGTTGGTAAATATGCGCTGACGGGATTGTGCGACTTGGGCATATCAAAGGAGATGGTACCGTTGGTCTGAGCCGCTGCCGTCGCGGTAATGCCAATCAGAAGCCATGACAGGAGCTGTTTGAGCAGACCCGGTCGCGAGCTCTTCCTCATCGCTTCACCGCCTCTCGCGGCTGAAGTTCTGGATTGGCCGTGTCGCTGACCAGCCAGCCATCGCGGAGTTCGATCGTCCGCGAACCATAGGCGGCGTTCGCGTCGGAATGTGTCACCTGCACGATCGTCGTCCCCTGACGATTGAGCCCTTGAAAAAGCTCCATGATTTCTTTTGACTGCAAGGAATGCAGGTTCCCGGTCGGCTCGTCGGCGAGCAGCAACGCCGGTTTATGAATGACCGCCCGTGCGATCCCGACCAACTGCTGTTGTCCGCCGGAGAGTTGGCTTGGATACAGATCCTTCTTGGCGACAATCTGAAAGCGATCGAGCGCATCGGCCACCATACTCTGTCGCTGGTGGCGCGGAATGTCTTTGTAGGAAAGCGGCAGATCAATGTTTTCCAACACGGTGAGATCGTCGAGCAGGTGATAACTCTGAAAAACCATCCCGATGTTTTTCTTCGCCAGCTCCGCCCGCTCCTTCCTTTTCATTGCGTGCGCAGCCTGCTCGCGAAACCAGTACTCGCCGAGCCATTGGTCGTCGAGAAGAGCGAGCACGTTCAGAAGCGACGATTTCCCCGCGCCCGACGGCCCCATCACGGTGATGAATTCCCCTGCCTGAATTTCCAGGTTGACGCGCCGCAGAACCCATGTCTGCCCGGCGCCGGTCTTGTAACTTCGCTCGATGTTGTGGAGTCGGATCATTGTTTTCACTCGTATCGCAGTGCCACGGAGGGATCGACGGTCGCCGCGCGCCAAGCCGGCACCACACAGGCAATCGTCGCCACCAGCACCAAAATCAAGGCCGCTGATAGTAAGGTCAGCGGATCGCGCGGACTCCCACCGGCCCAGGTGCGGACGATGCGGTCCAGCACCAGACTCAGCACGAGCCCGATGGCTACCCCGGCGGCGAGCATTGTGGCCGTGGAAGCAATCACTAGTCGCAAAATGTTGGCACGCGGGGCGCCGAGAGCCATCCGGATGCCAACTTCCTGTGTGCGCTGAGTGACGGCAAAGGAAACAACGCTGTAAAGCCCCGTCGCCGCCAGGGCGAGGGCCAAAATTGCGAAGAGCGAAAACAGCTTCGCAATAAAGCGTCCTTGCCCCCATTCACGCGTCTCCAACCAAAATGCCAGGGTGTGATCCTGATTGACCACGAACTCGGGATTGACTTCGCGCATCCGCAGTTTCACCGCCTGCATGGCCGCCTCAGGATTGCCTCGAGAGCGCCCGAGCAGCGCAACATCAGGTGTGAGCACAAAGCTGTAAGGAAGAAAAACAGCCGGCTTGATCGGACGATCGAGGCCGTCGTCGCGGGCATCCGCAACCACTCCAATAATCTCGAGCCAGTCATCGGGAGCTTGCGCGAGCAAGAATCCGGGGAACTCGGCTTTGAGCATCGGGCTGCGGACGTTTTGGCCGATTGAGTTGCCTTCCGGCAGAAACTGCTTCACAAACGTCTGATTCACTACCGCCAGATGGGCGGCGCGATTCAGTTCCGCATCGTCGAACGTCCGACCGGCCAAAAGTGGGATGCGAAGCGTGGCGAATTCCTGTGGACCTACCAATCCCAACATCGCTTCCGCGCCCGTCAGCGTTGGCTGGCTGCGAATCTCGATCTTGGCGTTAAATCCACCGAACGGAGGAAAGTAACTATTGGAAATGGAAGCGCCCGCGATCCCGGGTACCTCTTCGATAGCTCGGCGGATATTCTCGTCCGAATTCAACCGCGCCTGCCAGGTAGCATTCGCCCCCTTTGGAAGCGCAACATTGAAGGTAAAGATATTTTCGGGATCAAACCCCAGCGGTGTGTGAGTGAGCGCCGAGAACGCCTTAATTGCCGCGCCCGCGCCTGCCATCAGGAGCAATGTCAAGGCCACCTGCCCGGCGATCAGAATGCGGTGCGTATTCCGGCTGCGAGCATTGCCGGACATCTTTGTGCTGTTTGCCTGTATCAGCTCACTGATCGGAGGACGGGAAAGTTGCCAGGCGGGTGAAACTCCGAAAAGAATCCCGGTAATCACGGCCACGGCCGCGCTGAATACAAGGACGGTGCCATTGACGCGAATCGCCGCCTCGTGAGGAAACGAATACAGTGGAAGCATGGAGGATAGAGTTCCAACCACGCGGTAGGCGACCAATACGCCCAACGCTGCGCCCACGACGGAAAGCAGGACAGACTCAGTGAGCAACTGCCGAATTAGGCGCGCTCGACTGGCGCCGATCGAAGCGCGAACCACGAGCTCGTGCTGCCGCGCGATTCCCCGCGCCAGCAACAGAATTGAGACGTTGGCGCAGCCGATCACCAGCAGCGCGATCACCGCCCCGAAAAGAAGGTTCAACGCCCCGGAAAACCTGCCCAGGACTTCTTCATTCAAGGTAACGATCACCGCCCGCTTACCGAACCGGAAATCCTTTGGGTTGTCTCGTGTGAAGCGATCGACAAGAAGCTGCAATTCGGCTGCGGCCGCCGGACGCTTCACGCCCGGTTTGAGTTTGATGAAAGCCAGCCAGTAATCGTGCGGATCCGCACTCGGCATATCCGGCAAATACACGTCCGAGTCGCCCCAGGTGAAGCGTGGCGGCGCTACGCCAATAATGGTGTATAGCTTGTGACTGAGCTCGATCGTCTGCCCGACAACACTCCGATTGCCGGCAAACTGACGCTGCCAGAACAAGTAACTGAGCACCGCGATGGGAGAACCCTTGCCGCCGGCTACATCGGCCGGCGTGAACTCGCGCCCCAGCAACAGCGGCACGCCCATATACGTAAACAGGTTCGGCGAATACAGACCAACGTTCACTGAGATGGGAAATTGTCCGCCGGTCAAAGTCTGTATCTGTGTGTTAGCAATAAACACGTCGTCGATGGAAGCTGCCCGGCGAAGTTCCGGGTACTCGGAGCCATTCACCACCAGCAGAGGTCCCCTGTCGCTCTTATCGCGCAGCTCGACATGCACCATGCGGTCAGCGTCCCTGTAGGGATAAGGGTCAAGCAGAATGCTGTACACGACACTGAAGATTGCTGTAGTAGCGCCGATTCCCAGAGTGAGCGAAAGTACAGCGGTGACCGCAAACCCCGGGGATTTGAGTAGCTGGCGCACAGCGTAGCGGAGATCCTGGAATAGTCCGTTCATGCGTCCTCCTTACTCATAGCGCAGTGCCACCATGGGATCGATCCTGGCTGCGCGCCGCGCGGGAATGTAGGCCGCGATGATTCCCATCCCGAGCAGCGCTAGTACAGACTCAGCCAGCGTGAACGGGTCATTCGGCTTTATGCCAAACAGCAGGGCACTGACCCAGCGAGCTACAGCTAGCGAACAGAAGATCCCGACGGCGGCGCCCAGAACGATCCACGCAGACGCTTGCAACACCATGCGCCTGGACATAGTTACCGGATTGGCCCCTAGAGCTATGTGGATGGCGATCTCCTGTGTGCGCTGGCTAACTAGCAATGAAACTAGACCGTAAATTCCAGCCGCGGCCAAGAGAAGGCCCATCGCCGCAAACAACAAAAGAAGAGCTGCACTGAAGCGCGGCCGCTGTGCGAGTTTGTACACGGTCTGGCTGAGAGTGGCTAACTGGACGGGAGTTGTGGGATCTAGCGAGGCCACGGCGTCGCTCAATTCACGGCCTACCGCCTGCGCTTCAACTCCGCTACGGGCAACGATGCTGACGCGCTGAGAATCGAGATAACGAAAAATGAGATCATCCGCCGCGTGTCGACGCACCATGTAGTACTCGGGGCCAACGCGTCCGCCAAGTCCCTGATTTTGGGTATTGGCGGTGACTCCGATGACCGTGAACGCCTCAGTGAACCTTTGCTCCTCCAGGTGAAAGCGGATGATCTTTCCCAAGGGATCCTTGCCGGGGAAGAGCCGTTGCGCTAGCGCCTGATTAAGGATGATGGCGTTGGGTCCTGCCGTGCGATCCTCTTCCGTGAAAGCGCGTCCGCGCAACAGGGGAATCCCCAGCGCCGAAAAGTAGGTGGGCGTAACCGATCTCCATCCCACAATACCTCCGACACCTTGTTCTGGGCTGAGCGGCACCTGGCCTTCTGCGTGCAACGCGATAAAGGGCATGGTGCGTGCGGGTACGTTCGGCGGAAGGGAATCACTCAGTGCGATCGCAATAATGCCCGGCAACTGCTTCAATCTCTTTTCCAGTTCATCGAAGAAGGCAAGCTTCTGCGCTGCTTGCGGATATTTCTGTTGCCCCAAAGTGATCTCCGCGGTAACGACATTTTGCGTATTCATTCCCAGCGGCTGGCTCTGCAGATTGCGAAGGCTGCGTAGAAACAGCAGAGCGGCCGCGAGCAGCATGACGGTCATCGCAACTTGAGCAACTAGCAAAACCTGCCGGAAACGCGCCTTCCGCGTTCCCGCCGAAGTAGTAGCGACCAGTGTTCCGATGACCGGTTTTTCCAGCGCAGGCACGGTACCAAAGACGATTCCTGCACCGATCGACAGCGAAAGCGCGAAGAGCAATACCCGGCCGTCGATGCCGGCTTCGGCTAAGCGCGGTATTCCCGCAGGTGCAAGCGCGATCAATGAGCGGATGATGGCCCACGCCAGCCCGCAGCCTGCTGCGCCTCCAAGCAGGGCGAGGAGCACGCTTTCGGTGAGTCTTTGTTGAAACAAGCGGACGAGGCTAGCGCCCAGCGCGGCGCGGACCGCAAGCTCGTGGCGTCGTGTCATGCTCCGGGCAAGCACGAGACCCGCCGCATTGGCGCAGCCAATGAGGAGTACGGCGAGGGCAGATACCAGCAAGAGCCACGCGGCCAGGCGCGAATCATGGATCTGTAAATCCCTGAGGGATCGTACCTGTAGCCGCAGCTCTTTTCGGAACGGCGGCGGCGCCGAGTCTACAAATTGTCGAAACAGCGGCTGCAATTGTGCCGCAGCCGACGCAATTCCGACCCCTGATTTCAAGCGCCCGTACACTCGAACCATTGGCCCCAACTCGTTTCGCTGCACCATGGAGTCATCCAGCGCTTGCGGTATCACGACACCTGTACTAGCCAGCGTGGGAAACTCAAAATCACGGGGCAACACACCAACGATTCGCGTTGGGTTGCCATCGAGCGATATGGTTCGATCAACAATCCCGGTGTCGCCGGCAAATCGGCTTTGCCACAGACCGTAGGAGAGCAACGCCACTTTAGGCGCGTTCGGACGATCTTCTTCTCGCGTGAAATTTCGCCCGAGAATCGGCTGAATGCCGAAGGTCGGTAGGAAGGTGGCCTCGACGGCGGCGCAAGACAGGCGTAGGGGACGTTCGTCGGTGAGATCGCAGTCGTTGACACCAGTGGACGAAGTGAAGCCGGAGAACGGAGTCTGTTCATGCCTCCATGCAAGGTAATTTCCCGCAAAAAGAAATTCGCCATCGAAAATCGGAGCAATCACCCCAACAGAAACGAGTTCATCAGCGTGCGGATAGTGCAGGCTTCGGAAAAGTGCGCCATCCACCAGACTGAACATGGCAGTCGTCGCGCCGATCCCTAGAGCTAGCGTGAGCAAGACGATGGCTGTGAATCCGGGATTCTTGTGCCATTGCCGGAGTGCGTAGCGAATATCTTGGATTGCTCCCGTCATATGTTTCTCACTCGTACCGCAGAGCCACCATGGGATCGATCCCGGCTGCGCGCCGTGCGGGAATGAATCCTGCAATCGCTGCCACTATTCCGAGCAGGAAAACAACCGCCATCAAAGAGAGCGGGTCTGTACTCTTCAATCCAAAAAGGAAGCTGTGCAGCACGCGGGTGCCAGCTAGCGCCAAAGGGATTCCGATCACAAGACCGATTGCTACTAGAACCATGGCCTCGCGGAGCACCAATTCCAGGACATCCCCGCGGCGCGCGCCGAGCGCCATACGCACGCCGATTTCGCGGGTTCGGCCAGCGACCGTGTAGGACATCACTCCGTAAAGTCCGACGCAAGCAAGCAATAGGGCTAATCCAGCGAAGAATGTTGAGATCCTGGCCAGAGCGGCCTGATTAGCGGCCGTGTCCGACACCAGGCTGTCGAGCGTCCGCACAAACGAAATCGGGACGTGTGGGTCGGTGGCTTTGATTCCACTCACTACGTTCGCCACTGCCGCAGTTGGCACGCCAGAGGCTTGAGCTTCGATCACGAGTTGAAAGAGGTTCGGCGTCTGCTGAAAAGCCAAGTAGAAACGTGGCTTAACGGCTTCGCGAAAACCGCTGGGGTTGTCCTTGGCATCGCGAGAAATCCCGACGATGGTAAGTGGCTTGTCGAGCCAATCCTGGTCGTCGATCCTAAATTGACGTCCGATAGGATTTTGGCCATTAAAGAAACGTTTGACCATGGCTTCATTCACGACCGCCACGCGCGACGAGGAAGCGGTATCCTGCGCTTCGATCCCTCGACCCGCGAGGATGGGAATTCCCACGACACCGAAATAGTCCGGACCAACATAGTCCTCGCTCGCGACACGATCGCGCGGACTGTCAGCATTGAATCCAGGAACGAGAATGGCATCATCAGATTCAGTTCCGGAAAACAGTCCATTCGCTGAATAAGAAACTGCGCGCACTCCCGGAGTGCTCGCCAAGCGGTCGAGAATCTGCTGGCCTAACCGCACCATGCCTGGACTCGTATAACCCGCAGCGGTGGGATCAAGTCGAGCGATGATCAGGTGGTCACGAGCGTAGCCGAAGTTTTGGGTCATTAACTTTTGCAGGCTACGCACCAGCAGAGTCGCTGCAAACAAAACCAGCAGCGAGAGCGCGACTTGTCCCGCGATCAATCCCTTGCCCAGTCCGAATCGAGAACCGGTCCCAGCGGTCGCTCGGCTCGCGTCTTTTAGGGCGGGGGAAACACTTAGATTCAACGTTCTCAGAGCGGGGACTAGTCCGAAGAGAATTCCCGTGAACAGAGAGAGAGCTATGGTGAAGGCGAGTACACGTGCATCAGGCGAAAGGGGAAGAGCGGTATCGGATCCAAGAATCTGGACCAACAAGCGCACGCCAAAAATCGCAAGCAGCGAACCGGCTAGGCCCCCCAAAAGAGAAAGAAGAACGCTCTCGGTGAGGAGTTGTTGCAAAATGCGCCGTTGATGAGCGCCAATGGCCAGCCTGACGGCGATTTCGCGATTGCGAATGGACGCTCGGGCGAGCAGCAAGTTGGCGACATTCACGCACGCGATCAGCAGCACTAGACCAACAATGCCCATGAGCAGAAGCAACGGAATACGGTAGTTGCCGCGTAGTACGGAGAGCCCGCCCCCACCGGGAACGACATTGATGTGGAGATCGCGAATCGCATTTCTATCATCGGAAGAAAGAGCTGCTCCGTAGTCGGCCTTCTGCGCTTGCTGGAACACTACGTTCAGGTTGGCTTCCGCTTGTGCTGCAGTAACACCTGTCTTCAATCTTCCGATTAGCGATAGCCAAGAGACGTTTTCCGAATTGCGCCAATGGCGCCCGCGAATGATCTCAGGCTGCATGCTCAACGGAACGAACACAGCCATCTGTTCGCCGACTACGTCACCCTCGAAGCCTTGGTGCGCCACCCCGATAACCGTAAAAGGATAACCATTCAATCGAATGTCGCTGCCGATGATCGACGGAGAAAGCGCGAACCTGCGCTGCCAGTAGTCATATCCCAACACCACGACGGGATTGGCATTTTCGGCCGTATCGTCCGCGTCGGAGAACAAACGCCCCGCAGCCGGTTCGACACCGAGCAGGGTGAAATAGTTTCCGCTCACCATGCGTCCGTAAATCTTTTGGTCTAGGGGATCGCCTTGGCCGGTATCGGCTTCAATGTGGTGATCGGTGGCCGCGGCACACAGCCCGCTGAATACAGAATTCCGATCGCGGAGTTCCTTATAAAGAGGGTAGGAGGCGATACCAGTTTGGGGAGTTCCATTGGAACGTCCGTTCGCTCGTGTAGGATCGCCAACCACTACAAGCTGCAGCGGATCTCTTACCGGTAGCGTCTTGAGCAGAAGCGCATTCACGACAGTGAAAATAGCTGTATTCGCCCCAATGCCCAGGGCGAGGGTGAAAACGGCCACGGCAGTAAACCCTGGGTTCTTGCGTAACTGCCGCAGCGCGAAGCGGATATCCTGGAGCAGTCCGTTCATAGTTGACTCCTCACTCGTAACGCAAAGCGGTCATGGGATCGACTCGCATGGCGCGACGCGCCGGGATGTAACAGGCGAACAAAGCAATGCCGCACAAGAGCGCTGCGACTGCGGCGAACGTAACGGGATCAGTGGGCGTAACTCCAAAAAGCATGCTTGCCAGCAAACGGGTGAGGCCGAGAGCAGCGACCATCCCAATCACGGTTCCAATGAGAGTCATGCGAACGCCGTCGCCGAGCACGAGGAGCGAAATGTCCAGCGGTCGCGCTCCCAGCGCCATTCGGATGCCGATCTCGTGCGTTCGTTGGCTCACGACATAGGAAATGACACCGTAAATTCCCACGGACGCGAGCAGGAGAGCTAGCAATGCGAACACAGCTAATAGAATCATCGAGAATCGCTCGGAAGCCATGGAATCGGAAATTATGGAGTCCATAGTTTGCTCGCCGAAGATGACCTGCTGGTTGCTCATCTGCGCGCTCAGATGGCGGATGGAATCGAAGAGTCCCGCTGAAGCGTCCCCAGCCCGCACCACTACGGCCGACCCAGAAGGAGACATAGCCACAAAGTCATCGGGCATCTGCAGGCAGGGGATATAAAGGTCAGAGCGAAGCGACTGCTGGTCGTCGGTACCCAAACCCCATTGCTTGACGTGGCCGACCACACCAACGATCTCCGCCAGTTGATCGGAGACCTTCAGGTGGATACGCTTGCCGAGGGGGTTCTGGTTGGGAAAATATTTCTGGGCGAAGATTTCATCGATCACCACGACGTGCGGCGAGCGCTCATTGTCCTGAAGAGTAAAGAATCGGCCTTGCAGCAGGGGAATGCCCATAGCTTTCAGATAATCGGGCTCGACGATGTAGTCGATGGCCCAGTTCATGTCGTTCTCGTTCGCCGGTTTTGGCTGCCCCTCAAGCCAGAAAAGCTGCTCATCATCGCCGCTCATGGGCACCGCGCCCCAAGTTTGAGAAACCGCCTGGATACCGGGAACGGCGGCGAGCTTTTCGTCGAATTCGCGAAAGGTGGCGCGAATCGCCTCAGGTTTGGCTGCCATCATCGAGGGCGGAAGCGAAAGCCCAAACGTGAGTACATGGTGGGGATTGAAGCCGGGATCGACGCTCCAGAGCTTCACCAGACCTCGGATGGTCAATCCCGCGCCAACCAGCAGGACAAGAGCGAGCGCCATTTCGGCGACCACGAATACTCTCTGCGTGCGGTGGCGCGTTCCGCTCCTTCCGCGGCCCCCTTGCTTAAGCCCTTCGTGCAGATCAGGACGCGATGTTTTCAGCGCAGGCGTCAGGCCGAAAACAACTGCGGCAAGCAGCGAGATGGCTGCGGCAAAGACGAGCACGCGAGTGTCAAGTCCGACTCGTTCGGCGCGAGGCAGAGCCGCGGGCAATACTCCCAGCGCGGCGCGAGTTCCCCATGCGGCCAGCAGCAAGCTGATCGTCCCGCCCGCCAGGGCGAGGGCCGCGCTCTCCGTCATTAGTTGGCGGACGACCCGCCCCTGGCTGGCGCCGAGGGCAGCACGGACTGCGAATTCGCGCCTCCGGCTGCTCGAGCGGGCCAGCAACAGGTTGGCGACGTTCACGCATGCAATCAGCAGTACAAAGCCAACCGCCGCCAAGAGAACGAGCAGAAACGATCGCACATGGCCAACCATTTGCTCTTTGAGCGGGGTCAGCTTCGCGGTGATGCCTTTATCGGCATCCGGGAATGCCTCGGCGAGGTTGTGCGTAACTTGCGCCATGTCAGCACGTGCTTGTTCGATGGTCACGCCAGGCTTGAGACGGCCGATGCCATGGATTCCGAGGCCGGCGCCGCGCTGGGGTAGCAGCGGATTGCTCCACTGACCGATAGGTACATACACCAGACTTTCGCTAAATCCCGGAATGGCGAGATGGAAATCTGCGGGAATCACTCCGACAATGGTGTAGCCTTTCGCGTCCAGAGTGATGGTTTTCCCTAGGATGTCTGGCGTGGAGCTGAACTTGCGCTGCCATAGCCCCGCGCTGATCAGCGCGACGGGGCTACCGGCGCCAACCTGGTCTTCATCTTGAGTGAACGTGCGGCCGATTGCAGGATTCACACCCAGCACTGAAAAGAAATCCGAGGAGATAAACTCTCCGGCCACTTGTTCAGCCTCGCCCATTCCGGTCAGGCTGAAAGGATAGCTGCGAGCAATGGCGAGAGAAGAGAACGTGTGGTTATCCTTCTGCCAGTCCCGGAAATTCGGATAGGAGAGCGATCCGCCTTCGAAGTGAGGTTTGTTTTCGTGCAGCGTCAGCAGTTGGTTTGGTTGAGGAAAGGGTAGAGGGCTCAACAACACGCCGTTGATCACGGAGAATAAAGCCGTGTTGACTCCAATCCCTAGGGTGAGGGTGAGCAAAGCAACAGCCGTGAATCCCGGGTTCTTTCTGAACTGGCGCAGCGAGTAGCGAACGTCTTGGAATAGTCCTGTCATTTTGGCCTCACTCGTACCGCAAGGCGACTACCGGATCAACTCTCGTCGCGCGATAGGCGGGAAAGAAGCTGGCGAGCAACGAGATGGCCACCAGCAATGCCGCTACCGCCAAGAAGGTCAAGGGATCGGTTGGTTTCACACCGTAAATGAGGCTCGATAAGACGCGACCCAACGCCAACGCGCCGGCCGTCCCTACAATCACGCCGAGCAAGGTAGGCTTCATGGCTTCGACGAGAACCATGCGGAGCACATCCTGAATGCTCGCGCCTAAAGCTAAACGAATTCCTATCTCCTGCACTCGCCGCTTTACGCTGTACGACAACACGCTGTAGATGCCAATGGCCGCAAGCAGCAAGGCGAGTGCGCCGAACGCGCCCAGAAGCAGCATGTTGAAGCGTTGCTGCGATATGGAATTGGAGACCAGATCATCCATCGTCAGAATGTCGCGCAGAGGTATCTCGCGATCTACTTCGCGCACCGCGTTCGACACGGAGGAGACGATGCTCGCCGGAGTAGTGGTCGAGCGAACCACAAGCGTCATGGGAAATGAATTCCATCCGGCAGTCGCCGGTGCCGAAACCTGGCCCAGAGGCATATAAAGGATGGCGGAGGGGCGCGCCTGATCTAATCCGTCCAGTTTTACGTCGCCTACAACTCCCACGACCTCGCGCACGATATCTGGGAAGAAGGTCATCGTAAGACGCTTGCCGATCGGATCTTCGGCAGGCCAGAATTGATGGGCCATCGATTGGCTGACGAGGATTGCCGCCGGCCGACCTGCAATGTCCGTTTCGTCAAAATCGCGCCCGCGAAGGAGTGGGATATGGAGCGACCGCATGTATCCCGGGCTGATGAGGCGAACATCTACTTCCGGCTGATCCGACATCGAGACGGCGGGGCGGCCTTCGATCGCAATAGGCTGGTGTGAACCGTTTCCGTTGAGCGGAATGTCGTCAATGACTCCAGCCGACGCGACCCCGGGCAAGCTTCGCACGCTCTGCAGAACGCGCTCAAAGAAGCTAATCTGTTGTGACGGTGAAGGAAACTTCGCGCTCGTCACTGAGAGCGTCATCGTTAGCACGCCGCGGGTCTCGAAGCCCGGATTTACATGCTGGAGTTGCTGAAAGCTGCGAATCATCAACCCTGCTCCGAACAAGAGCATCAGCGAGAGCGCGACCTCCCCGACTACAAGAATTCTGCGGGTACGATGCCCGCTCGAGTCCGCGTCCGTTCGACCGAGGCCTTGTTTAAGTGCCTGATTTACGTCCGTGCGAGTCAAGCGCAGCGCGGGAAGTACTCCGGCGATAATTCCGGTGAGCAAGGAGATGAGAGCGGTAAAGACAAGAACTTGGGAGTCGAGTCTGACGTCGACAAGACCCGGCAACTTGTCGGCCAGGAATGCCATGATCAGGCGAACTCCAAAATGCGCAAAGCTCAAGCCAATCGCCCCTCCGGCAAGTGCAAGAAGCACCGTTTCCGCGAGGATTTGCCGCAGCACGCGGGCCGAAGACGCTCCCAGCGCAGTCCGAATCGCAATCTCTTTTTGGCGGCTGAAGGTCTTGGCCAAGGCCAGGTTGGCCACATTAACGCAGGCAATCAGCAGAATGAAAGCCACGGCGCCCAACAGAACTAACAACGCCGGCCGCACGTCACTGACCATGTCGTCGTGTAGGGGCACGACTACCGCCCCCCATCCTTTATCGTCCTCGGGATACAGTTGCTCCAAGCGGCCGGAGATTGTGTTCATTTCGGCTTGAGCCCGCTTGACGTCAACGCCGGGCTTAAGACGCGCGATGACCACGTAGTGGTGTTCTCCCCGGACGGCGCGTTCTTTATCGGTCCACGCCATCGGCGTCCACATCTGCACCTGTATCTGTGCGTAATCAGGGAAATCGAAGGAGGGCGGCATCACGCCGATCACGAGGTAATTTTGGCCGTCCATGTTGATGTTGTGGTCGATGATGTCAACTCTCGCACCGAAATGTTCCTGCCAGAAGTGATAGCTGAGCACCACCACGTTGGATCGCCCCGGTGCATCTTCTTCTGCCGAAAACACACGGCCCAAAGTCGGTAGAACGCCCAAGGTCGTGAAGAAACTCGAGGATACTGCGCTGGCGTCCACCTGCTCAGGCCTATCGCCAGTCAACGTAAATCCGCGGTACGTATAAATCGCCATATCCTCGAATACGTGGTTCTGCTTTTGCCAGTCGAGATAGTTCGCAGCCGAGACTGAGAATGTGGTCATTCCTGGAAAGCTTTTTGCCGGTGGAACATGCCACACTCGAACCAGCCGGGCAGGATCTCTGAATGCGAGCGGACGAAGCAGAACGCCGTTTACCACGCTGAAAATGGAGGTATTGGCCCCTATTCCGAGTGCCAGAGTAAGAATCGCTGCCGCGCTGAAACCAGGGCTCCTGCGGAGTTGCCGCAACGCGTAGCGAACATCTTGAACGAGCCCGTTCATGCGGTAGCGTCCTGCATCAGTTTCTGCAGTTCTTCTTCAGCGACTACCTTACCGTCGAAGAGATGGACTTCGCGTTGTGCATGTTTTGCGAAGCGAGGGTCGTGCGTGACCATGCAGATCGTGGCGCCCTCGCGGTGCAGATTTTGCAGTAGTTCCATCACTGCTTCGCCGTTGCGAGAATCCAGATTTCCCGTAGGCTCGTCAGCCAGCAGGATGGAAGGATGGCCGGCGAGAGCCCGGGCCACGGCGACGCGCTGCTGTTGGCCGCCCGAAAGCTGGGAAGGATAATGGCGGACGCGATGCGCCATACCGACCCGCTCCAGCGATTCCATAACGCGCTGCTTGCGATTGGCGGACGGCATCTTCTGCCGGTAGGTTAGCGGCAGTTCGACATTTTCATAGACTGTGAGGTCTCCGATCAGATTGAAACTCTGAAAAATGAAACCAATTTCCTGATTGCGAATGCGGGAGCGCGCGGCGAAATCCAGATTCTCAACGGGCTGACCGTTCAGGAGATATTTGCCGCCTGTCGGGGTGTCGAGTAAGCCGATAATCGAGAGCAGCGTTGACTTGCCGCACCCTGAAGGTCCGGACATGGCGACGTATTCCCCTTTGCGAATTGCGAGATGGACTCCGGAGAGCGCGTGGGTTTCGACCTCGTCGGTGTAGAAGATCTTGGTCAGGTCTTCAATCTGGATCAGTGGTTGTCCTGCTTCGGTCATAGGTTCCGTCCTCGATTTGCGATCGTTCTCGATTGAGATCAGTCAAGCCGGATGCGGTCAGTATTGTCATTGCGCGACATGTCGGAAAGGATGACGGTGTCGCCTTCGTGCAAGCCCTCAAGAACCTGGATGGAGTTCACCGAGGCGCGCCCAACTTTCACGGGAACGCGCACAGCGCCCTTGCCGTCGGAGTCAAGTTTGAACAAGCTGATCGTGCTGTTTTCTTGCCCGAAAGCTGGGCGGCCGACATAAAGAACGTTATTTAATTTCTCCAGATCAATCGTTCCATCGACGCTCAAATCGGGCCTCGCACCCTTGGGCAATTCCCCGGTGAGCTTTACATCGACCGTCACCGTACCGTTCTGCACGGCAGGGTCGACGCGCATGACCGTGCCGGAAGCGGTTCCGTTATGAGTATCGACCAGCGCCGGTTGGCCGATCTGCACATCGCGTGCCTGGGTTTCGGCCACCTTCAATTCCGCAATCAGGTGATCCGGCTGGACAACCTTCGCCAGCATTGTTCCTGGGAGCACGTGCTGCCCGACCTGCAAAGGCAAATCGACAAGCACTCCTTCGATTCCCGCGCGCACCTTCAACGCATCCAACTGCTTCTGCTTGAGCTCAGCGAGGGCGCGGATCTGATCCACCTTGGCTTGCTGCTCGGCCAGTTGAGACTCGATTGCCTTCTGGTTGATATCCAATCGCTCGCCTTCGATGTTGTTCCTGGTTGTGAGTTCGTCAGATTTGCTTTTGGAATTCTTGTAGGCAAGCCCGGAGATAACGCCAAGATCGTAAAGCGCCTTGTCAGTGTCCGCCTGAAGTTTGGCTTGACTGTAGTCGGCATTCACGGTTGCCGCGCCCGCCTTCTGATTCATTAGATTGCTCTGCAGGGTCACGCGCAGGCTCTGATATTCAGCTTCCGCCGCCTTCAATTGAAGTTTGGCGTCGACAGCGGACTGCTCGACTTGCGGATTGCTCATCTCAAGCAAAATGGTATCCGCTTTTACTTGCGACCCCGGCAGCATACGAATACGCACGACCGTAGCTTCAGTCTCTGCGGGTATTTGACGGGTGAATTCCTGACTGGGAATCAGAGAGCCGAGGCCTCGAACCTGTCGAAGCATTGCACCGCGCTTCACCGTGTCAGTCCATACGGTGCTGCGCTCAACTTCGGGCGCCGCGGGTTTGAGCCGGGAGACGGCGATGGTCACCGCGCCAAGGCAGAGTATACCAATTGCCAACCAGGTGATCTGCCGGCGTCGCTTTATCCGTTTGAACTCGGGGCGAGCGATATCCATCGCTAAAGACTATGCAACCATCAGGCCATGGCGCGAGTGGCGTCATCCTATTGAAAAATCGAGGTGTGAGGCCCGGAAGGGAACCCTTTTCGCGATACCAGTGTTCGGCAGCGGAATGGGGTGTCCATTATTGGACGGAATTGCGGTCCTGCCGATAGTGAGCGATTATGAATTGTTCCAAAAGGCGGAGCACGGCCAGATCGCACGGCCAGATCAGGCGAATCACTGGGCAACCAGAGGTTGTTGGGGTGGTAGTTCACGCGCCTTCTGACGTTCTTTGAACTGTTCATCCGTGAGTTTGGCGTCGTAGATGGAGCGAGGTTCGATGCTCCGCGCTACAAGAGTGGCCATACCGACGGCCAGCAACAGCGGTAGGATGAACGACCGGTCCCGATTCGTCAGTTCCATCATCAGGACAACGGTCGAGATCGGGCCCTGTGTGGTTGCCGCGAGAACCGCTCCCGCGCCGAGTACCGCAAACAGTCCGGGTGGTACGCCGGGCCAGAACCAGGTCCAGATATGGCCCAATACGCCGCCCAGCATCGCGCCTACGGTGAGTGAAGGCGTGAACAAACCGCCAGGCGCGCCGCAGCCGACACACAAAGCGATTGCGGCTATCTTGAGTACGAGCAGCGTCAGCAACAAAGAAAACGCAACCTGGTTGACGAAAGCCAGCTGCGAGATGTCCTTGCCGTTGCCCAGCAACTGCGGGAACCAGATCGACACCACGCCAAGCAGCCCTAACCCCGCCAATGGCGCGGTTAGCCGGCGCCAGCCCCGCGGTTTATTGCGATCGGCCCAGGTGACAAGTCGAACATAGCCGACTGAAAATACACCCGCAATAGGACCCGCGAACAGCGCCCATAGCAGGCTCGAAGCAGAGGTGCAATAAGCGGGAATGATGTAGGTCGGCGCGTTGGGTAACACGAGCCATGACACCGCCGTGGCCACCAGCGAAACGAATAGCGCCGGCAGCACGTACCTGAGTGCCAACATACCGCGCAGCACCTCCAGCGCGAAGAGCGCCCCACCCAACGGAACGCCATAGGCCGCGCTCATACCGGCCCCTGCCCCGCAAGCCACCAAAAGCCGGCGTTGCTCATCCGACAGGCGCCCTCTGTCGGAAAAAAGGTTGGCAAGCACCGCACCAGCCTGCTTCGGTGCGCCTTCGCGGCCCAACGATACCCCCATTCCAACGATAATCACGGAAAGCAGCGCGCTGCCCAAAGTGCGCAGCGCTGGCATCCGTCCGGCATGGAACCAAATCGCAGCCGTAGTGTCGATGCCGTTACCGCTCGACAATTGTTTTAGGATGATCTGTCCCGCGCCCGTTACCACGCCGGCGCCGAGCAATACGAGAATGTGCCGCCACGCTCCGGCACGCGCGGCGGCATCCAGCAGTTGAGTGCCTGAGCCGCGCCACACCATGTGCTGCACTAATTCCAGCAGTCGGGTGAGTGCCACCGCCGCGACGCCTGTGCCAACACCGGTGAGAAGTGCTGCAACCCAGAAGCTGGCGGCACCCGGTCGCGCAAGCGTCGCAGGGATTATGTCACGATCGTTTGGCGGCGGCATTCACTAAGCTCCGGGGCGAATTAATTGCACCAGCCAGAACGCAACTGCAGCGACAAGCGCCGACGCTGGTATGGTTAAAAGCCAGGCCCAGACGATGCGTGCCGCTATGCCCCATCGTACTGCCGAGAGCCGATGGATGGCTCCGACGCCGACGATAGCTCCGGTGATGGTGTGCGTGGTACTCACTGGAATTCCGGCCAGCGCGGTAGAGAACAGGGTGATCGCTCCCGCAGCCTCAGCACAGAACCCTCCCACTGGTTTGAGCTTGGTGATGCGTGAGCCCATGGTGTGAACAATTCGCCAACCACCGAAATAGGTTCCCAATGCGATCGAAAGATGTGCGGCCAGGATGATCGGCCAGTGAAATTTGCCCCAGGAACCGGACAGTTCTGCTGAATTTAGAAAGTGGGCTCCGTACAGAGCGCTGGCCACGATTCCCATCGTCTTCTGCGCGTCGTTGCCTCCGTGGCCCAGGCTATAAGCCGCCGCCGAGAGGAGTTGCAATCTCCGAAACCAGGCATCAATTCGCCGTGGCGCTTTGTTTCGCAGCAGCCAAAATACGGCGATCATAAACGTCAGGGCCAGAACGAGTCCCATGACGGGCGCGACGACTATGAAGATTAAGGTTTTGTACCAGCCCTCGGCAATGATCACGTGCCACCCGGATCGCATGACGGCTGCTCCGGCATAACCACCGATCAAGGCGTGAGAGGAGGAAGTGGGAAGCCCCCACCACCAGGTCAGCAAGTCCCACACGATAGCGCCGACTAGCCCTGTGATCACCACATACTGTGTTACGGAGTCGATACGAATCATTCCGCTGCCGATGGTCTTTGCCACGGCAGTTCCGAGAAGAAACGCAGCCACAAAATTAAAAAAAGCGGCCCACAGCACCGCCAGCTTGGGGGACAAGACCCGCGTCGAGACGACAGTCGCAATACTGTTGGCGGCGTCGTGAAATCCGTTGAGGAAATCAAAGATCAACGCAGTCAGTATGGTGATGATCAGCAGCAGCAGGTCAGGCTTCACCAGTGTTCCGTTGGCTAAGGAATTTGTCTTTCAGGTGTTTTTCAATACTACGGTTTCCAGCACATTCGCGACATCTTCTGCTTTATCCGTGGCGCGCTCGAGGAATTCAAGCAATTCCTTAATTTTGATGAGGTTGATCGGATCCTTCTCACCCTCGAACAACTTGGCGATCGCTTGTTGCGATATTATGTCGGCCTCGTTTTCCAACCGGTTAATTTCTACGCAATGGACCAGGATATTGCCGTTTTTCTGCATGAGGGAGACAGCCTTCTGCAATTCCACGCTCTGCATCAGGATGATTTTGGCTAGTTCTCCTGCGGCAGGCGGGGGAGCCGTGATCCGGTACATCACGATACGGGCGCTGGAGGCATTGATGAAGTCGAGAACATCATCGAGCTTGGAGGCCAACTGGTGAATGTCCTCCCGATCAAAGGGCGTGATGAATGTCTGGTTAAGTTTGGTCAGGATGGCGTGAGTGAGTTCATCACCTTCGCGTTCGATGCGCCGAATCTCTTCGATCTTCCGTTCAACATCGTGGTAGTCCGCGAACAGATCAACCAGCGCGCGAGCTCCGGCGATGAGATTGTCCGACATGCCGGCGAACATCTGGAAGAAGCTGTTATCCTTCGGAATGAGGCTGAACATTAGGGGAATAAACTCACAGGTGTTGAGTTTGCAATTAGATACAGCCAGCGAAGCGAATCACTATCTCACTTCGCAGCGCGTCCCGTCAAATAGGGCATCCGGAATGGCGAACCCAAGACTTGTCACCTGGATGGAAGACGAAAACGGTAGAGAAGCTATTCCGCTATGCGACGACGGGCGGCGGTCACCGAACGTCGGGGTATTCTGATCCAGAGGATCAGGAGCAAAGCGAATACCGTGCCCGCTCCAACTGCGATTCGCTCGAGGAAACCAAGGAAAGAAACACTTAAGCCCATCGAAGCATTGTGCAACTTTCGCGAAGGCTGAGCGAGATTACGACGGCACTAATCCTTTTGAGGCCTGTTGTTTGACGTCTTGCGAACCTGGTGGGAGCGTATGATGCGTCTCCACTCTAGGTGAACTCCAGTACAACGATCTCGGGATTCGATCCCAGCCGCAGCGGCGGTCCCCAGGTGCCAGCTCCACTGGAAGTGAAAACCTGCATCTTCCCGATCCGGCTTAAGCCGTATACGAACTGGCGATACATCCGTCGCGCCATCCAGCTCCAGGGTATGAACTGCCCAAGGTGCGTGTGACCGGACAGTTGCAGAGAAACGCCCGCAGCCTCTGCGATTTCCGGATGATCGGGGGCATGCGTCAATAGAATGCTCGGGCGGTCGCGATCCAGGCCGATCCTGCGGAGTATCGACGCCAAGGATCCGTGCTGCGTCGCATTGCGATACGGCACACCAACAATCTGCAAACCATCCACTTCTACTTTCTCATTGCGGAGCACGCGCACCCCGGCAGCCGCAATGGCACGCAGATACTTGCTGTCATCCCCAAATTGCTCGTGATTTCCTGCGACAAAATACACGCCGTGTGGGGCTGTTAGTTTGTTCAACGGCTCCGCTGCTCGCCCTGCGTCAATCGCCGTGCCATCGTACAAGTCACCGGCAATAAAAATTGCGTCCGGCTCTTCCCTTAAGATCTTGGCAACCATGCGCCGCAGAAAGTTGCCGTTTCGCACGTGGCCCAGGTGCACATCGCTGATCAGCGCCGCTTTTCGCCCGCGCCATGTGGCCGGCAAGTTCGCGAGCCGCACCGTGGTTCGGGTGATTCGCGTCCAGCTTGCGTTTACGACCCCGTAGAGTCCGGCCGCTACCGCGGCGGCAAACAGCACTTCGACCATCTGGTGGAAGTTCAGGTCGAGCCCAACCAGCCGCGCCACTGCAAAAATAATCCAGGAACAAACGGCCGCGATGAAAAGAAAACTCAGCAAACCCAGCCAGACCGCTGCAGCCCTGTAAAAGGCCCGCAGGGCGGCACTGGTATAGCGAAAGGCGAGTAGCGACGCAGCGACAAAGCTAACCGACAAGACGCCAAAAACCAGCTTAATCCATAGTGCTCCAGTATTGTGGCCTCCCGGCGAAAAAGTCCACGTCGCATAGAGGAGAAAATGCGTCAAAAAGAGAACCGACTGGATGGTTACAATGAAACCGATTAAACGTTTTTGAAGCGGCATGCTAGATTGGATTCCCCAACCGGCCGTTTGGATTGTTGACATAATTTCGCCGAAAATGGCACGGTTACAAGATGCCAGAAACCAGTCAGAATCATTCGATTAGGAACGAGCGACGCTCCGTTAAGTGGATTGTCGGGATTGTCGTTCCATCATTAGTAATGGGAGTGATTTTGTGGGCGCAAGATTCGAAGCAGCCCCAGCCGTCGAACGCCCCAGCTCAACAAAGTTCACAAACCTTGCCGAATACTTTGCCGCCCATTCAACTGGACGGCTCCGCTGCGCTACATCACCTGAACCAAGTCATCAGTTGGTATCGTCATTCCACCACAGGCATCCAGTCTGTCGGACTGCCCAGCGACGCCATTTACCAGGACAACGCGCAAACTCTTGGAGCTCAGGTCGTGCGGCTCGCATTTCAGTCCGCGAAGGCTGAGACCGCATTGATGGCGGCCCAGCAGAAAAGTGCCGGTACGAGCCAGGCATCTGGGGAGACGACCCAGCAGCAGAATCTGGCCCGTTTGCAGGCAAAGACTTCTGCCCAGATCGATCAGTTGCAATCGCAAATCGAAGCTCTAAACGCGCAAATTGCGAAAACACCGGCCGCTCGGCGGAGCAAACTGATTTCACAGCGAGATGCCCTTCAGGGCGAGTTGGAACTACAAAAGGCACTCCTCGACGCTATTCAAAAGATGGCGTCGTTCGTGGAAACCAACGGCGAGATCGCCGGAGGGTTCGAAGGCGGTATTAATCAGCTGGCACGATCGATTCCCGAAGTCCTGAGCCCCAGCGCGAATCCTCAAAAAACAGTCGTGACCCCCGCGCCTGCCAAACCCTCGCTTGCCACTTCGGGCGGTCTGATCAGCGAGGCAATGACGCTATATGACTACATGAGCGCCATGCACCGGATCGATGGAATTATCCAAGAAACCAACTATACGCGCGATGTGGTGGACCATTTGCGTGCGCCGCTCAGGGACGCGATGCGGGCCACAATTCAGCAGAGTCAGAAACTGGCCAATCAGCCGCCAGCTACCGATCCTCAGCAACTCCAGGCGGAGCGGAAAGACTTCCAGGAACTCACCGAGCGTGTCAAACAGCTTTCCGCGGTGCTTCTCCCTCTCAGCCAGGAAATCATCGTGTTCGATGACAGCAGAACGAATTTTGAGGAGTGGCGAAATTCGATTGCCCGCGAATCGAAGTACGTTCTGCGCTCCGTACTCGTCCGAGTGTTTGGAATTGCTCTGGCGCTGGCGGTGATTCTGGTTCTCTCGGAGATCTGGCGCCGTATTACGTTCCGGTACGTAGGCGATCCTCGCCGCCGGCGGCAGTTTCTGGTGATGCGCCGTGTAGTGATCGGTTTCTTGATCGCGATCGTTCTAACCCTGGGCTTCGTGAGCGAATTCAGTTCTCTGGCGACTTTTGCCGGATTCATCACTGCGGGCATCGCCGTTGGATTGCAAGCCGTCCTTCTTTCTGTCGCCGCATATTTCTTCATCATCGGGCGGTATGGCATCCGGGTCGGCGACCGGATCAGCGTTGCTGGCATTACCGGCGACGTTGTCGATATTGGAATGGTTCGGATGTACCTGATGGAACTGGCGGGTACTGGATTGGATTTCTATCCGACGGGACGCATCGTTGTGTTCTCAAATTCTGTTCTTTTTCAGACCGGCACGCCGCTCTTCAAGCAGATCCCTGGAACCGAGTACACATGGCACGAAGTCGTGGTAATGATTGCGCCGGAAGGAAATCATAAGGTGGCGCAGGAGAAGCTCATGGCCGCGGTGAACGCGGTCTATTCGGGGTATCGGGAAGAGATCGAACGCCAGCACGCAAACATCGAGCGCCGCGTCGATATTCAAATTGACGCTCCGCGCCCGGAGGCGCGCCTTCAGTTCGCCGATGCAGGCCTCGAACTGCTGGTGCGCTATCCGGTGGAGATCCGAAAAGCACCGGACATTGATGAGGAAATGACCAGAAAAGTCCTGGAGCTGATCGAAACCGACGCGGCGCTGAAGGCTGCGGTCTCGGGCACGCCAAAAATCCGCTCGGCAGTAAAGGGATGAGGCGCTGCTCCTCTGCTTGCCATTATTCAGCCGACGGCGCAGACACGGTACAATGCCCTCTAGTTGAAATTCCAGACCGGAAGCGCTGGTGAAAATTGACTAGAGTAATGCCCGAGTCCATCGAGTGGCGGAAACGGACGCCACGGCGCCGCCGGTGGTTCCTCATTCTTGGCCTAATTGCGGTCTTCATTTTCAGCAGCCGGACGGCGATATCGTACTACGTCGAAGCCCTTTGGTTCGGATCGCTCGGGTACGGAGGCGTATTCCGCAAGACCGTGAGCCTGCAGTGGGCGGTGTTTGCGACATTTTTCGCCGCTACATTTTTCATTCTGTACGGATGGTTTCTAGCGCTGAAGCGTGCGTACCAGCCTGATTTACTGAGCGGCGGCATAATTTTTATCGGCAGGCAGCCGGTGAAATTACCGGTTGAGCGCATCCTGCGTCTGATCGTTCTGGTCATCTCGCTCATCATTGCCACGGCGACTGGCGCCAGCATGATGGCGGAATGGCCGACGTTCGCGCTCTATTGGTATGCGCCGCGCTCCGGCGGTGGTGTTGTGGATCCGATCTTCGGTAAGCCACTTCATTTTTATCTATTCACCCTTCCGGCGTGGCAGTTCATCACGGGCTGGCTGCTGACTCTGGCTGTGATTGGCTGCGTCGTTGCTGTTTTTTTTATTCTGATTACCGGCAGTTCGCGGGTATTTGGTGGGCAGCGAGGCAGTTCCATCCCATTGCCCTGGCGCGGATTCTCCATTGCCTTCGCGTTCTTGTTGCTGATGCTCGCGATGCGCGTGTATATCGGCAGGTTCGAGACGCTGTTCGACGAGCATACAATCTTTGGTGGCGTCACTTACACGGATGCCCACGTCACACTTACCGGGTTGCTTGTGGTCTGTGCGGCGCTCATTGTTGGCGCTGCCATTGCTGCCATTAACATTGTTGCGGCACCGCGCGTGCGGTGGCTGGCGGCGGCAGTCGTTCCGGCCGTGGTTTGCTATCTGGCGCTTCAGGTAATCGCCTGGTATGTCGGCAACTTTATCGTGAAGCCGAATGAGTTGGTTCGAGAGCGCCCTTATATTGGATACAACATCGCCCTGACGCGGCAAGCCTATGGACTTGACCGAGTATCGCAGCGCGAATTTCCCGCCGAGACCACAGTCGAGGCGACAGATCCGGCAAACAATCAAGCTACGCTGCAAAACATCCGTCTGTGGGACTGGCGCGCCCTCCAGGACACGCTGCGTCAGATTCAGGAAATCCGTACCTACTATGATTTTCCCGACATCGACATTGATCGCTATGAGCTCGACGGTACTTTGCGTGAGGTCATGCTCGCCACAAGGGAGCTGAGCGTCGATAAGCTCCCGGAAAGCAGCCGCAACTGGATCAACGAGAAGCTGATCTACACCCACGGCTACGGCATCACCATGAACCCCGTGAATGGGTTTACGCCGGAAGGGCTGCCGACATTGATTCTGAGTAACATGCCCATCCAGAGTACGGTGAAGAGTATCAAAGTAACGCGCCCGGAGATCTACTTCGGCGAACTGACCAACACCGACGTCTACGTGAAGACGCGGCAACAGGAATTCAACTATCCGCAGGGCCAGACAAACAACCTGACGTCCTACCAAGGAAACGGCGGCATTCTGCTCGACGGATTCGTGCGACGCCTTCTCATCGCATTTGACCAGGGCGATCTAGCGAAACTGCCGTTCAGCGACGACATCAACCCGGAGAGCCGGCTGCTGATGCGTCGCAGCGTGCGCGATCGCGTGGCGGCGCTGGCGCCCTTGCTCACTTATGATTCCGATCCTTACATCGTCGTGGGGGACGATGGCCGATTGTCGTGGATGATGGATGGGTTTACGACTTCGGACAGCTATCCGTACTCGAGCCACTATCCACTCAACGGTAATCCCATTAACTACATGCGGAACAGCGTAAAGGTCGTCGTCGATGCCTACAACGGGACCACGACATTCTACGTGTTTGACGCACAAGATCCAATCATCGCGGCGTATCGCCAAGTGTTTCCCTCGCTTTTTAAGGATGCGGCTGCCATGCCCGCGACGCTGCGAAAGCACGTTCGTTATCCAGAATTGTTGCTGAAGCTTCAGGCGGCCGTCTACGGCCTGTATCACATGACGGATCCGGAGCCGTTCTACAACCGGGAGGATCTGTGGACGGTTGCTTCGGAAGTGGGCATGAACGAAGCCGGTGAACAGAAGACGCAGGCGATGGAGCCAAATTTTGTGCTGATGAAATTGCCGGGCGAAACTGACGTCGAATTCGTGGAGATTCTGCCATTCACGCCGGCTAATCGAAACAATCTGATTGGCTGGATCGCAGGCCGCAGCGACGGCGCACACTATGGCACATCCGTAGTTTATGACTTTCCGAAAACAAAACTGGTCGATGGTCCCCTGCAGATCGAGGCGCGAATCGATCAGAACGCGCAGCTTTCCGGACAATTAACATTGTGGAATCAGCAGGGCTCCCATGTGAGGCGCGGAACGCTGCTGGTGATTCCGTGCGGGCGCGCACTGTTGTATGCAGAACCGATCTACCTGCAGGCCGAACGAAGCCCGATGCCTGAACTGCGTCTGGTGGTGCTCGCACTGCAAGACCGACTTGCCTATGGACCGACCTTTGAGTCGGCCATGAAAGCTTTGTACGGCGGAGAGGCCTCGTCGTTGACCGCCGCGGCGGTCCCCACGCAGGCGGCGCGAGGTGCGGAAGCACCATCGGCTGCGATTAAACCTGCGGCCGATGTGAACGCGCTCATTGCGGGAGCGGCCAAGGATCTCGCCGACTACCAGCGGCTCACGTCGGAAGGTAAACTCGGCGAGGCTGGAGAGAAACTCGAACAGTTAAAGCGCAAACTCGACGAGTTGAACGCGCGTCAAAGATGATTGGTTTGGGTGAAAATCTTTGAACAGGTTTGCCTCGGAATCGGCTATAAGACAACGGTTAGGACGGTTTTACAAATACGGAACGAAGCCTTGCGTCTTCATCTGCAGGCGGTACACCGACGTGGTGGCGGTGATGTAGAGCGTTCGGTAGTCTTTATCGCCCCAGTTCAAATTTGCTGGTTGCTCGGGCATCACGATCGTCCCGAGATGGTTGCCCTTCGCGTCCCAGACCCAGATACCTTTCGGGCCGGTAACAAAGAGGTTGCCGTTCTTATCCACTTTGATTCCATCTGGTACACCATCGCTTTTTCCGCCAGGTTCTTCGCCGAAGATGCGGCCGTGGCTGAGTGTTCCATCGGCGTTAACGTCATACACGCGGATATTTCTTTTTTCGCTGTCGTCGACGTAGAAGCGCTTGCCATCCGGCGAAAAAGCAAGACCGTTCGGCTGCGTCAGATCTTTGGTGAGTAACTGCACGTTGCCTTTCGCGTCGAGGCGGTAGACTCCCTGGAACGGAATTTCCTGCTTTTCTCCAGCGACAAGATCCAAGGTGGGATCGGTGAAATAAAGAGCGCCATCCGGTCCAACGATCACATCGTTAGGACTGTTCAGTTTCTTGCCGTCGTAATGATCAGCCAGAATTTTGTATTTACCGTCTGCAGTTATCTCGATGATGGCGCGCAAGACGCTGGCGCAATCGATCAGTCTATGCTGGCGATCGAAAGTGTTGCCGTCTGGGTCGCCAAGGGCGATTACTTCCTCTCTCTTTCCACCGGGATGAAGGCGGTAAATCTTGTTAGTAGTCTCGTCGCTTACATAGAGGAATCCGGCCTGGTCCCAGACTGGACCCTCCGTAAATCCGAAACTCGTACCCACCACGCTGACCTTGGCGTCGTGCTCCACTAGATTCCAGAACTGCGGCGACTCGGCTTGCAGCTGAAACTTTCCGGGCGCAGGGGCGGCCACTAAAAAGCTCGATGATCTCAAAACAATGAGCAGTGAAGTCGCGATAATAATGTTCGCAAAAAGTTTCATGCTGCGATTCATGAGAATGTCCTTCTTTGTTCGCACTATGAAATTAACTCTGAATGACCTTCGCTAATCCCCATTGTGGCGAAGAGCACTACGCCTATTCTTCTTCATTTTTTCTGTGAATTTCAGGCGATGCGGAATTGGCAATACTGATGAGATAACTAATAACGTCATTCAACTCGCCGGGAGTTAGAGAGGAGCCGTAGTCAGAGTGCCCCAGCGCTTGCGTGTTGTATTCCAGTCCCTCAAGATCTGACTTCGACAGGAAGTGAAACGCTCCGTCCAAACCTTGCAACTGCAGAGAGAAATTATCTTCATTGCGAATTCTGCCGACGTACTTCTCGCCACCGTGAGTGGTCGCCGTCACAAGTCGCGCCTGCCGATCGCCGTTCACAGTTGGTTGGACGATCGCGCTTCGAATTTGTTCTACCGTATGAATACGGGCGTATCCGGACAAGTCTGATGCAATAAAGCCGCCTTGGCCAGCCACCATGTGGCACTCGGAACATCCCGCTGGGCCAATGAAACTTGTCTTTCCGCGCTCCGGACTACCGGGCAGCTTGACGGTTTTCTTTGTTCCCTGAAGAGTGCGAAGGTAAGTGACCACCGCTTTAATTTGAGAACGTTCAAGGGAATGAAAGGCAGGCATCCCCGTTCCAGGAATGCCGTTTTCGATGATGCGGAAGATCTGTGAATCAGAGAGCCGCTGCACATTTGGCCTGTCTGCGATGCTCGGCGCTCGCTCGCTGCCTTTCCCGTCAAGACCGTGGCATCCAGCACAGGTCGAGGAGAAAGTTTGCTTTCCGGAAGCTGACTCGACCTTCAATCCCTTCTGCTCGAGGTTTTGAGATGCTGTTTGCGAGTGGGCAACGAAGTTGTTGGCGGCATATAAGACCACCAGAAGGAGCGGAGCCACAAGTGATTTGGAAGTTGCGAGCATCGGCAAAACCAGGGCTGAACCGGCGAACCTATCCGCTAGTTGCCCCGAATCCAGCTGACTCTTCAAAACAAAAACTTTGCACCTAGCTGCAGGATGCGGCCAGGTCTCGCCGAAGTCACCAGGCCAAACTGACTGGAATTGATTTCACCCGTTGGATTCTGGAACTGCGCATGATTGAACAGGTTGAATGCTTCGAGGCGTAACTGAAGTTCTTTCGACTCCGTGATTCTGGTTGTCTTCAGCAGCGCCATATCGAAGTTATTAAGTCCCGGACCGTGAAAGAACCGGCGGCGGGAGTTTCCCAATTGTCCCAACAGCTCGTTGCTGAACAAGGAAGTATTGAAGTACGCATTGCCATCGCGCGGATTCGTATCGGCCAGCACATGGCCGCCGGCGAAGTTTGGGACGTCGACGGGAACCGCTCCAGCACCGATCAGAGCGTTGTCATCATTCTCCGTCAAAGTGATCGGAAGGCCGCTAGCGAAGTTGGTGATGCCACTCAGGCTCCAGCCACCGACTATCTTCCTGGCCCAGCCAGAGCTGGCGAGTTTGTCGAAGGGCAAAAGCCAGTTGTAGCTGAAAACGAAATTGTGAGTCACGTCAAAGTTGCAGAGAGCAATGCTGCGGCGAGGATCGAATGGATCGGTGGAATCCTGCAGACCGGAAGCGTTGTCGATGCACTTGCTGTAGGTGTAACCGGCGAGAAAGCTCAGCGATCCGGTGTTGTGGCTGGCGCTGATTTGAAGCGAGTTGTAACGCGAATTTGCTACTGTGGACACGAATGGGTTCGTATCAAAGAGCGGACCGAGCGGCCGTACAGCCGGAATGACCTGGCCGGTCGTCGTGATCCAGGGAGTGCTGACTCCCGTAGTCGAATCGAAAGGAGGAGTCTCGCTGAACGGACCACACGGCCCCGCACTGTTGGGCGCCAGATTACTTGGATTATTCAGGAACAAACACAATGCCGGATTGGATGGATTGGCCTCCACCGAAGTAACTAAACGATGGCCCTCATTTCCGACATAGCTTGCCGTGAACACCGTATTCGATCCAATCTGCCGTTGGAGGGAAAACTCGTAATGCTCGGAATAGGGCAATTTGTTTCGGTGATCGAAGGAGAATCCGTATGAGATGGGCTCCACTTGGGACCACGGAAAAGTCGTGTCGGGATTTTTGGCCGAGACATTGGTAGAGGGAAATGGAAATGGAAAGCGCTGACCTACCTGCGAACCATCCGAGCGGACGATGTAGGGCGACTCCAGCAGCGGCGGCTGCGCGCTTCCGTAGTACAAGCCATATGGCGGATCGCCGACCTCAAGAAACTGCGAGAGATCTTCTACGGAAGTGTAATAGAGGCCACCGCCAATGCGAATACTTGTCTTTCCAGGGCCGCCAAAAAGCGCGCCAAGAATACCCGAGGAAGAACTGGGGGAATAGGCTAAACCCAAACGAGGCGAAAAATTATGCCATTGAGTTGGCGCAAGAGTGCGCGGCACTCCAGGATCGCCGGGGACAACCCATCCGGTGGGCGCTCCCGGAAACACCACAGATTGCTCGCCGGGAATGATGGTCTCAATCTTGTTCTGCGTGTCGTACCAGGGCATGCTGGCTTCCCAGCGCAGTCCATAGTTCAACACCAGGTTGCTGGTCGCTCGCCAGCTATCCTGAGCATACAGAGCATAGTACTTGCTACGGGAGTCCAGGATTTGTGGGCTTGCCTGGGTCAAGCTGTCCGGCGCTCCGAGGAGAAAATCAGCGAAGTCGATTCCCGTCTCGTTGCCGGTAAATGCGTACTGGCCGTTCTCTGCCGCCAGGTTTCTTTCGTCGATCTGGTCGTAGTGGAACTGCCCGCCGAATTGAAGACTGTGCGTTCCGACAACCTTGGTGAAATTGTCCAGCACCTGAAATGAGTTGTTGAACTGTCCGGTGCTTACCTGAGGAACTCCAATGTTGAAGTTGTTGAATGTGATGTAAGGCACGCCTTCCAACTTCGGAGCGATTGGACTGATTCCTCCCGTGGCCGCGTTCCAAGGCGTGACAAATCCTAAATTGGCAAGGCTATAATTCGGCCCGACACCGCCCTGCGGCTCTCCGAGAGCCAAGGTGTTGCGCACGTAGCTGAGGCGGAGTTCATTCACGGCGTAAGAGCCGAAGCTCTTGGTATCTCCAAGATTCACCAACTGAGCACGTCCCGCGGTGGTGGCGTTGTAGGCAAAGCTGGCGGCCGGAACGGTGGCTCCTCCATTTGGATACGGAGAGTTCAGTAGATAGTCGTCGGCGAAATAGTAAGCGAACAGCGTGCCGAAGCGCGTATTCTGATCGACCCGAATCCCTCCCTTGTCGTCGCGCAATTTCTGCGCGTACGTAGATGACACCAAGAAATTTCCCGGTGCATTCGGCTGCGGAATCAGACCGAGGTTCAGCATGTTCTTCGCCACGGGGGACCAAGCAGACTTGGGGATGACGGCATTCGGGAAAACACATTGAGCATTACTGGTGCAATCCGTGCCGAAGGGAGTTCCAGCACCAGTATTGGAGTTAATCGTAGTTGGGTCAATCGTGGATGCGGTGAAGTAGTAGGGCTCACCGCTGGCGACCGCATATCCCAGGCGATTTCCAAGAAGGCCGGCAAAAAAATCACCGCCTACAGTAGAGGCTACGGGATTGTTATTAGCATCCACGCCGGTACTGAATGCACCAGCCGAATCGGCGAAGTTTCCAGTGAAGTTTGCCACAGAGGGCATTTGTATGTTCACTGGAGAGGCTTGAGTCTGGCGAGTGCCCTGGTAGTCTAGAAAAAAGAAGGTTTTATCCTTTCTAATCGGTCCGCCGAATGTGCCTCCGAACTGATTCTGACGGTAAACGGGAACGGCATTCGAAAAATACTCCGTGGCATCGAGCGCGGTGTTGCGCAGGAACTCGAATCCGCTGCCATGAAACTGGTTAGTGCCGGATTTCGTCACCACATTGATTTGCCCGCCGCTGTAATTGCCGTATTCAGCGTCGAAGTTGTTGGTGATAATGCGAAACTCGGAGATCGAATCCAGGTTCGGAATAATGGCGGCTCCGTTGTTCTTACCCTCCTCGACGTTCGAACCGTTTACCATGAATCCGTTGGCCGTCTCGCGTTGTCCATTGACCGATTGATTTCCGGAATTGAGTCCGCCATCCGGGGAGCGGTCGCTGATTCCTGCCGTTCCGGTGTCGGTAGAGGTGTACGGAGACACTCCTGGTTGCAGCGCCAGCAAATCGGTGTAGCTCCGTCCGTTCAGCGGAACTGCCTCGATCCTCTTCGAGTCGATCACCTCTCCCATCTGCGTGCTTTGGGTCTCCACGTGAACGGTGTCGGTGCTCACCTCGACTTTTTCGCTGATTGCTCCGATATTGAGGCTCGCATCCGCTCGAAGCGCCGCGTTAGCGTCGATGATCAATCCGGTCTGGCGGAAGGTCTTGAAACCTGGATGCCTGATTTCTAAGTCATAGGTGCCGATGGCAAGAGTCGGAAGACTGTAAAAACCTTTCGCATCGGTTGTAACGGAGGTCTTCACTCCCGTCTGGGTGTCGGTGGCGACCACGGAAACACCGGAAATGACCGCACCCGATGAGTCGGTGACGACGCCGGAAATACTCCCGGTAATGCTCGCCGAAGCCAGTGCCAATGCGAAAAGCACAAATGCAGGTACTGCTAACGCAGCGCACGAATGAACACGCATAGTCATCTCCAGCCTGAAAGGCACCTGCGTCGGTCACGACAACACAACTGCCATACTTTCATCCAGTGAAATAAAGTCCTGGGTTTTGAAAGTCATTGCCATGAGGGTTTATCTCAATCGTGCTATGCATGTCAACCTTTTTCGCGCTTCGATGAGCCCCATAAGAGACACCCCCACTCTACTGAACCGCACCTGTTTCACCCGGCAAAGTGCCACAGTGGGCTACCCGCTGCGTAACTTGTCCTATTTCTGCTTCACCGCGATAGCGGAGATCTCGACTCGGGCGCCATTGACCAGCGCGGCCGCCTGAATCGTCGCTCGCGCCGGCTTTGGATCGGGCAAAACACTTTTGTAAACCTTGTTCATATCCGGAAACTCATGAATGTCGGCGAGATAGACCGTTACGCTGACCACGTCCTTGAGTTCGAAGCCGGCGGCTTTTAGAACTTTCTGAATGTTATCAAGTGCCGCAGTGGTCTCTGGACCGATGCCCCCGGCAGCTAACTTGCCGGAATCATCCGTACCCTCCTGGCCTGCGACGTACAGAGTGTTACCTGCAACTATGCCATCGCTGAAGGGAAGCCCTCTGGCGGGAGCGAGATTTATCGCTTTTCGTTCCTGGCCTTCTGCAAGCTCCGTCGCTATAAGGCCGAAGGTTAGAGAGATGGCGAGAGCAAAGATAAATATTCGGGAGATTCCCGTCTGCATTTTCATTTTGTGTCCCTTGTGCTAAATGGATGGACTCTTCCATACGACGAAAAACAATGTTAGAGTCCGCGCCCATGTATACATCCCGGAGGACGAAATGTACAAGTTTCGCGGCTTCATGAAATCCCACCGTATCGCGGGATCGCTGCTATTCCTAGGCATCTTAGGGCGAGTTTGTGCGGGGACAAAACTTTGAAGGCGCAGCCGGCCGCGGCACCAACACCACTGTCTGAAGATACGTTGCTGGCGGACTATCGTCACGTAGAAGTGGCTTCAGTTTCGGACGCGCTTGAACAGTTGACCGGCAAACGAATGTACATGAGTCATCGCATGCATCCTATATTCACCACCAAGTTTGCCGGCTTGGCACGAAAGAAATTCGGGCGACTGTAGAAAGAGATTGCATAAAATCGATTTTCATCAGATAATTCGCACTTTCATTTCTGTACCGCTGGACTCTGTGAGCGATCATGGCCGAAACTCCAAAACGAAGCTACAACATTACGGCGCTGCAGCGCGGGTTGCGTGTGCTGCAGCTATTCAGCGAGTCGCAACATGGCCTCACCGCAAAGGAAGTAGCCGGCCGCTCGCGGCTGCCGGTCAGTACGGTCCACCGTTTTCTGGCGAACCTGGAAGGCGCGGGCTTTTTGAACTGCGGCGGCGACAGCGTGTACCACCTGGGGATCGCATGTTTCGCGATCGGCCAGGCGGCGTTGGGGCAGCTGGATATTCGCCGGGTGAGCCTGCCATACCTTCAGGAACTGAATCGGCAAACACGTGAAACCATTCATCTGACCGTGCGGCACGGGCTGTCGGCAGTTTACGTCGAGAAACTGGATTCACCTGAACCGTTGCGGATTCACTCGCGCATCGGCGCCGCCGTGCCGCTCTACTGCACGGCCGTGGGCAAAGTGATGCTGGCTTATATGGCGGATGATGAGTCGGGACGAGTTCTGCCGCAGCTGGCGCTGAAACGCCTGACACCGAATACCGCCGGAAATCTTCAGGAATTGGGGGCTGAGCTCCGCCGGGTCCGGAAGAACGGTTATGCCTGCGATCTGGAGGAGCACGAGCTTCACATACGCTGCCTCGCAGCGCCGATATGGGACCATGCCGGCGCCGTGAACGCGAGCCTCAGTATTACCGCGCCGTTAGTGCGCATGGCGGTCACGCGACTACGGCAACTCGCGCCCTTGATTCAGACCGCCGGACTGCAAATCTCACGGGAGCTGGGATACCAGACGACTCAGAACCAATGGCGAATCCAAAAAAACAGTGCCGGGGAGGCTGCGCTTGCGAAAGCTCTCTAGTTGGAAGAGCGCGAGCAGTCTCCGAGTGGATCGCAGGCTGGGCGTCTGCACACGATGCTTCCGCACTCGGTGCTCGCGCATCGGAATTCTTCTGGTCGCTGCTGGCTGTTTTGTGCAGGCAAATCTGGCATCGACATCACATTCGCGCGCTTCTTGCCGGTTGCAGCCCGTGACATTTGAAGGGTGGAAGGCTGAAGAATTATTCAACGACTGGGTGCGTCTGACAGTGCTTCCCCAGCTTGGCGGCAGACTGATGCAAGTAGAGTTTGGCGACCATCGCTACCTGTTCGTAAATCCACGGTACAAGGGGAAGTATTTACCGCCGGCAGAGTCCGCGGCGCAACGGGAATGGATCAACCACGGAGGTGACAAGCTCTGGCCGCTGCCAGAAGGTCATGGAGAAGGCTTCTGGCCGGGACCGATATCGGATGCTCTCGATAATGGCGAATACAGACTCAGCGTCGTCTCTCAGACTAATCCGTGCACGCTTCGACTCGAGGGGCCTGCCGACCAGGCAACGGGACTGCAATATTCACGGGAGATAACGATTGGCAATGAGTCCCCTCTGATTTTGTTTCATGCTGTCATGAAGAATGCAAGTAATCATGCGATTCGCTGGTCGACGAGTTCTGGGCGTTTGCTCCGCTGAATCCGCAGAGCGGCTATAGCGATGGCTATCGTGTGCGCAACGGTCTAGCTGATGATCCGTCGTACTCAATTCACGACGGCGGGTTCACGTTGCACTGGCTGTATCTGGAGAATGAGGTATGGCTCGATTCCGATGCAGGCTGGCTTGCGGTAGTCGATGACTCGACGAAATATGGGATGATCGAGCGCTTTGAATATTTCGGCGAGCAGGAATATCCCGGGAAAGCGTCCGTGATTTTTTATAAGAACGGGGCTGCATTGGAATTAGACGATAAGGGCATGCCTGCACTGCGTTCGAATTATCCTGACGAAGCGCCTTACTTCATGGAAGCGGAGATCAACAGTCCGATGAGGCATTTGGAAGCTGGAGCGTCATATGCCTTCGACACCTCGTGGTTCCCGGTACGCGCGAGCAAAGAATTCAAGGCTGTCACTGCGGCGGGAATCGTTGAACATCCACTTACCGCCTCAATTCAGGCAAATCGCCTACAGCTTTCGGGCTCTGTTGCAGTTTTCTTCGCGGGGAAGATAAATGCACCCGTATTCGATCTGCATGGAGCGGAGAGGAACGTTGTTGAATTGGAATCGGTCGATCCGCTGAAGACGGTAGAGCTCAACGAAACCATCCGTGTATTTCCAGGAGCGACGCGGGTCGCCATTCACTTGAGTGATGAACAGGGTATCGATCGCGGGATTCTGGGTGAGGCGGAAATTACGAGATTGGGGAAGAATTCTTAGCGTGCGCATGACGGTTTTTATTGGCGTCGTTTTCGCCTGCCTGGCAGCAGTGTCGGGGGACAACACACCCGTGGCCCGGTCAAATTCGATCGATGTGCGCTCGGATGACCTTCTGGTTCAGCCCCCTGCTACGAATTGGATTTCTTACAACGGCGATTATTCCGGCCGGCGCTATAACGGACTTTCGGACATAAATGCGAGCAGCGTCGGGGGACTACGCGCCGAGTGGGTTTTTCACGCGCGCAACACGGGGCGGCTTGAAGTCACGCCAGTGGTTGTGAACGGAATGATGTTTGTCACCGCAGCGAACGATGCCGCGGCGCTCGATGCGCGAACAGGACGAGTCGTGTGGCGGCATGCTTGGCCGATTTCGGATGGTTTAATCGACGACGCGTCAGGTCATATCAACCGCGGCGTAGGAATTTGGCGCAACCGGGTGTACATGGAAACAGACAATGCGCACCTCCTTTGCCTGGATGTGCGCTCAGGCAATCTCATCTGGGATGTGGCTTACGCGAGTTGGAACAAGAATTACGGAGCAACCAGTGCGCCCCTCGTGGTCAAGGACAAGGTGCTGGTTGGAACCTCCGGTGGCGATGATGGGGTACGGGGTTTTGTGGCGGCTTACGATGCGCTGACGGGCGAGCTGGCATGGCGATTCTGGACGATACCGGGTCCGGGCGAGTTCGGGTCTGAAAGTTGGCCGGGAAAACTGTATCTGCATGGCGGCGGAACTACCTGGATGCCTGGAACATACGATCCGCAGCTGAACACGATTTACTGGGGAACGAGCAACCCTGCTCCGGACTTCGAAGGCGGTGTGCGCCCCGGAGACGACCTCTATACCGATTGTGTGTTAGCCCTGGATCCAGATACAGGAAAATTGAAGTGGTATTTCCAGTTCACGCCGCATGATCTATTTGATTTCGACGCGGTAGAGACTCCGATCCTGATCGATGCGGTGTATCAGGGCACAGCACGAAAACTGCTGGTGCAAGCCAACCGCAATGGCTACATTTACGTGCTCGACCGCACGAACGGGAAATTTCTTTCCGCAACACCGTTTGTCGAAAAGCTGAACTGGGCGAAAGGAATCGATGCGAAGGGCCGGCCTCTGCTGACGGGAATTGAGCCAACTGCGGGGGGAACTCGCGTTTGCCCGGGCTACGCTGGCGCGACAAACTGGTTCGCGCCGTCTTACAGCGAGTCTACGCATTCCGTTTATTTCATGGCCCTCGAGGAATGCGAAACCTACTTTTTCAAATCGCAGACGTTTCAGGAAGGCCAAGGTTATTACTCGACAGGCGTAAAACGCATTCCTGATGAGAGTTCACAGAAGGTTCTGGTCGCATTCAACCTGGATACAAATTCAATTGCCTGGAAATATCCGCAGACTGGTGCGGGCCGATCCTCAGGTGGAACTATGGCAACGGCTGGCGGCCTGGTTTTTTTCGGCGACGATGCCGGCTCGTTTGAGGCGGCAGACACGCGAAGCGGCAAGCCGTTGTGGCACTTTAACACTGGCCAGGACATAAGTGCGTCCCCCATGAGCTACGCAATCAACGGCAAACAGTATGTAGCCATTGCTGCAGGCAGTGATGTCTTCAGCTTCGCGTTGCCGTAGTTCCGCATGGACATCGAAAAGTTAATCACAAGGAGGAGTACATGAATTTTTCTGTCACGAGAAGGATGTTTGGCACTCGGTTAGCTTCCGGAATTTCCGCCTTGGGGGTTTGTGCAGCCGTGTTGTCCGACCGTGCTCTGGCCCAGAGTTCTGCGGGGCAGGACGCGGGCGGGATCCGCAAGCTCAATAGCGAGGGGAAGCCGGGCAGCGACAAAGACGTCATCATGCCGGTGATTGTTTACAACGGGTTGATTTATGTCGCCGGGCAAGGCGCTCACGATACCAGAGATTCCAAGGACTGGACGATTGAATCTCACACCAGCATGGTCATGGATAAAGTAAAAAAGCACGTCGAAATTGGCGGCGGGAGCATGGACAGTATTCTTCAACTGAATGTCTACCTGGTGAAAATTGAACACTGGGACGGAATGCACAAGGTATTCTCGACATATTTTCCCCATGGCGGGCCGGCGCGCACCACGGTCGCGGTGGCTGCGCTGCCTGGAGACTCGCTGGTAGAAATCAATTGCATCGCCGCGGTAACCCGTAAGTGAAGCGCAAAGGAGCAGATCTCATGCGATTCAAGTCGAAATGGAACCGGCGCAGTTTTCTCGGAAGCGTAGGAGTGATTGCAGGCTCAATCCTGGCGCCAGGCAAGTTGTTCTCCGGGAATCGCGTTGGGGTAGGCGCAACTGCGCGTGTGAGCGGTTTTGGAAAGACTGGCAATCCTTACGAAGAACTTGGGGTCACGACGGTGATTAACTGCGAAGGGACCATGACCATGCTGGGCGGTTCGCTTCCTCACCCGGAACTCGAAGCCGTTATGACGCTGGCTGGGCGCCACTTTGTGAGCATTCCGGAATTGGAGGTGGCTGCTGGCAATCGTATTGCAGAAATGCTCAAGTTGCCGGAGGGTTACACGGCGCTGGTGACTTCTGGCGCCGCCGCAGCGATGCAATCAGGACTGGCGGGCATTCTGACGGGCGGCAACGAGGCCCTGATCCGGCAATTGCCCGATCTGACGGGCATGAAGTCGGAAGTGATCATTCAGAAGTCGCATCGCAACCCGTTTGACCATCAGTTGCGATCCACGGGCATCAAACTCATCGAGATCGAAACGGCTGACCAATTGCGGTCCGCGGTAAACGAGCGCACGGCAATGATGCACTTCTCGAACTTCGCCAACGGCGCGGGACAGATCAAAGTGGACGAGTGGGTGAAATTGGCGAAGCAATACAACATTCCCTGCATGAACGATGCGGCCGCCGATACGCCGCCGGTGTCTCATCTTTGGGAGTACACCACAATGGGTTACGACCTGGTGACTTTCAGTGGGGGAAAGGCGATTCGCGGGCCGCAGTGCGCCGGGCTGCTGATCGGGCGTAAAGAAATGGTGGCAAATGCTCTGCTCAACAACAGCCCGCACGAGGACACTCTCGGCCGAAGCCAGAAGGTGGGCAAAGAAGAAATCGTGGGCATGGTCAAGGCGCTCGAACTGTTTCTCGCAGAGGACCATGAAGCTCTGAGCAGGGAATGGCAAGATCGGCTGGAAGGAATCTCGCGTGAAATCACAAAAGTTCCAGGTGTCAGCACATCTTTCTTCGTGCCGGACATTGCCAATCATGTGCCACACATGCGCATCATGTGGGACGAGAGCCGGATTTCGTTGACGCCCGAGCAGGCGTCAAAGCTGTTACGGAGCTCGAAGCCTTCGATTGTGATCGGAGGCGGCGAAGGACGGCCGGGGCTCGCGATGAATTCGTTCATGCTGCAACCCGGCGAAGATAAGATCGTGGCCGCGCAACTTTCGCGCCTTTTGCGCGATCACGCGGCCTAGATGAAAAAGAAGGCCGGGATGGACGATGGACTTAGGAGAATCTTGGGGCTCACGAAAGGCAGTGCTAATCAGGCCGTGTCTAGCCGTTCACCGCACCGGCATGCGGAGCTTCTCTTCGAACTACGTGCGGCCGTGCGGAGCCTGCAATGACCCGCGCTAGCACGAGCCATGTGCGCTGGTTTTTGGTGTTCTGGCTGTTCATCCTCAGCGCCGTGTCTTACCTCGACCGGGTAAACATTTCTATCGCGGGCGGTGCCATCGCCGAGGCTTACCATCTCAGCGATGTGCAACTGGGCAAAGTGTTCAGCGCCATGCTGGTCGGCTACGCGCTGTTCCAAACGGTCGGTGGAAGGCTGGCGGACCGCTTCGGGGCGCGTCGCGTGCTGGCCGGGGGTGTGGCGTGGTGGGGAATCTTCACCGCCGTGACGGCGATGGTACCCGCGAACATTGCGGGAGCGCTTTTCATTTTCGTTGCGGTCCGTTTTCTTCTGGGCGCCGGCGAAGCGGTGATCTATCCTTCCGCAAATCAATTTGTTGCGCGCTGGATCCCAACAACCGAACGCGGTATCGCGAATGGCTGGATTTTCGCCGGCGTTGGAGCAGGGGCGGGCCTTACGCCGCTGCTCATTACCCACATCATGGTTCGTTACGGCTGGCGATCTTCGTTCTGGGTCTGCTCGCTGATTGGATTCGCCGCGGGAGCGGTGTGGCTTTTGAGTGCTCGCGACACCCCCGCTGAGCATCGTGGCGTATCTGCCTCTGAGTTGATGTTGATTCGCTCCGGCCTGACGCAAGCGGAGCAAAAGAATGACTCCATAACGCTAGTAGCGTGGGGCCGCGTCGCGCGAAGCAAAGAGGTCTGGGCCGTGACTCTCAGCTATTTCTGCTATGGCTACGTGGCATGGATCTTCTTCAGTTGGTTCTATCGCTATCTGGCCAAAGTGCGCGGACTCGATTTGAAGGCGAGCGCGTTCTACACCATGTTGCCCTTTCTGGCCATGATGGTGTGCTGCCTCGCCGGAGGAGCTATCAACGACCGGCTTACGAAGTGGCAAGGGCCGCGCGTAGGACGTTGCGGCCTGGCCGCATTCGCGCTCGTGATTGCTGGACTATTCATCGCCTTCGGCTCGCAAGTGCAAAGCGCCCGGCTGGCCAGCATAGTTCTTGCCGGTGGAGCGGGGGCGTTGTATCTGTCCCAGAGTTCATTCTGGTCGGTGACGACCGATATTGCGGGCGCTTCTTCTGGCTCTGTCTCTGGCTTTATGAACATGGGCAACCAGATTGGAGCGGCGCTAACCGCTTCTCTCACTCCGTGGATTGCGGCCCGATTCGGTTGGACGACCTCATTTCTTGCGGCATCGGCGTTGTGCGTGCTAGCGGCCGTGAGCTGGCTCGTGGTGGATCCATCGCGACAACTCGCAATTCTGCCCTCCAGTGCTGCGGCGAGTCAGCTTCAAAGCAAGAGTATGCAGGATCAGTCTGGCAACGGATCACCATGCGTGAGGTCAGGAATCCTTTCGTAAGACCATGGGGAAGCTGAACATAAAACCGAAGAGCGGCTGCATGTGGGATCTAGTCAGCCTGGGGGAAGTCATGCTGCGACTGGATCCGGGCGATGAGCGCATCTCCACCACACGTCAGTTTCGCGCCGTGGGAGGGCGGAGGAGAGTATAACGTTGCCCGCGGCCTGAGGCGGTGCTTTGGGATGGACACAGCAGTCGTAACAGCCCTGGCGGACAATTCAGTTGGGCGACTCGTCGAAGACCTCATGTTCCAGGGAGGTGTTAGTCAGAAATATGTGCGCTGGGTGGATTTCGACGGTGTCGGCCGGACCGTCCGCAACGGCCTGAATTTCACTGAGAGAGGCTTCGGTTTGCGCGCCCCGCTCGGATGTTCGGACCGTGGCCACACCGCTATCTCGCAACTGCAACCCGGCGAAATCGATTGGGAGCAGATTTTCCAGCGGGACGGAACACGCTGGCTTCACACGGGCGGAATCTTTTGCGCGTTGTCGGAGACCGCACCGCTAGTGGCGTTGGAAGCCATGGAAGCGGCGAGGCGCGCCGGAGCGATCATTTCCTATGACCTGAATTATCGACCGTCCCTGTGGAAGTCGATCGGAGGAAAGTCCAAGGCACAAGAAATAAACCGGCGTCTGGCGCCGCTTGCGGATGTGATGCTCGGCAATGAAGAAGACTTTACTGCCGCTCTCGGCTTTGAAGTGAGTGGGCTTGACGAACATCACTCCAAGCTTGATCCGGACAATTTCAAAGGCATGATTGAAAAAGTGGTGCAGGACTTTCCCAACCCGGCTCTTATTGCCACGACTCTACGGCATGCCAGGACCGCAACCCGTAACGACTGGGGAGCGATTTGCTACTACGATCGCGAATTCTACCAGGCGCGGGTACGTGAAGATCTGGAGATCTATGACCGCGTCGGGGGAGGCGACTCCTTTGCTTCCGGATTGATTTATGGATTTCTATCGGGGAAGGATCCGCAGTGGGCAGTGGACTGTGGCGCAGCACACGGGGCACTTGCAATGACGACGCCCGGCGATACGACGATGGCAACCATGGACGAAGTGTTCGCAAGCGATGAAGGCGCAAACCGCTCGCATCCTACGCTGAAGGAGAGCAGGGGCCAACTGTGCACGAGACGACAATATGACCATGGAGGACGTGATTCGCAGGATCGCCGAGGTTGGCATTGTGTCAGTGGTACGGGCTGCCAGCATCGAAGAGGCAACACGAGCGGTGGAAGCCATTTGCGCAGGAGGCATCTCGATTGTCGAGATCACCATGACGGTTCCCAACGCGACGTCGGTCATTCGTCACGTGATCCGCGAATACGGAAATACAACGCTCATCGGCGCGGGGACGGTGACGACGGGCGAACAGGCGGACCAATGTATTCGCGCTGGCGCCGAATTCATTGTGAGCCCCGGTCTGTCGATCCCGGTACTGTTGGCGGCGCAGGCATGTGCGAAGCTGGCAATCCCCGGAGCGCTGACCCCAACGGAACTCATGCATGCCCAGGACAATGGAGCCAAGCTGATTAAGATTTTTCCTTGCGGCAATGTTGGCGGTCCAAAATATTTGCGGTCACTGAAAGCTCCTTTTCCAAACGCCGCCCTGATTCCAACCGGCGGAGTGAATGCTTCGAACGCTGCCGACTACTTCGCCGCTGGAGCATTTGCTCTGGGGGTGGGCGCGGATTTGTTGAATGCGGCCGATCTGCGCGGCGGAAATCTGGCCAAGATCACGCAAGCTGCTCGTGAGTTGGTGCAGGCTGTCCACGCGGCTCGCGATTCGGCTCTCGAAAAAGCAAACTCAGTGCATTAGAGCTGTGTTCACTGGTTCACACAACTGGCAAGGTATTGGCCAGCCAGAGCCCGGTTGTTCCTGTGACAAAAGTCGCGGAGTCGGAGGCAGAGCGCATTATGGCTGGCAGATACTTCAAGCTGAGCGGAATTGTAATGCGGCGTGGTTCCTTTCCAAATTGTCGGCTCGGTCAGATCCTTGCTTCCAACTTGTTAAGCGCGTCAATTAAGACAATCACTATTATTTTTCTGTTCGTGCATGGAGCCGTCACCACCCAATCTGTCTCTGCGACAGAATCCACGGTCGCCACGGTTCACGTCGATGCCACGCCCGCGCACGTCATAAACTCCTTTGATCCTGACAGTGCCCTCGGCAGTTCCATTGATGTCCTGTCCCATGACGGAATCGACAAGGTGTATACGCCGCACATCATTCAGGAGTCGCTCTCAGCAGGCTGGGGACCGATTACTTATCGCAACAATTCCGAGCTACGTATGGCTGCCTGGCACTGGAACGAGAACGGAACGTGGAGCGATCCGGCGCACCGGAGCGGATACTTCGCTGGTAGCACCGAACTCAAGGAACCAATACGCTACATTCTTTCCTACGCGTTGCCGCACCGCGGCTTTTCGACCAGTGGCGACCGTCCGCTGCAAGGGCGGAATCTTAGCTATTGGAAGAGCAATCCGTACCTCACCCGTAAATTCACCGGCGAAAGTGACAGTCTCCACCCGCAGTGGGTGGTCGTCGATCTGAACGTTGAGAAGCCGGTGAATGCGATCCGCATTGTTTGGGCAAGCCCGTACGCCACAACCTACCAGGTTGAATATTGGGTTGGAAAACGCGCACTCGACTTCGATGAAGGCCCACAAGGCGAGTGGAAGACTTTCCCCTCAGGCGCAATCAAGAACGCTCAAGGTGGAACGCTCATTTTGAAGCTGGCCGACATGCCCATTCACACCCAGTACGTGCGCATCCTGATGACCGAATCGTCGAATACTTGCGATTTGCATGGATCGGACGATGTCCGCAACTGCGTTGGGTATGCCATTCAGGAAATTCGCCTTGGCGCGGTCGATTCCAGCGGAGCCTTTGCCGAGGTCGAAAAGAATCTCGGCGACAAGCCGACCACCTATTGCACATCGTCAATTGATCCCTGGCACTCAGCCTCCGACGTGAATGCCACCGGGGGCTATCAGCACACTGGGTTCGACCTTTTCTTCAGCAGCGGACTTACCAACAATCTTCCTGCGATGATCCCGGTGACTCTGCTCTACGGCACGCCCGACGATGCTGCCGCCGAAATTGCCTACATTGAAAAGCGCGGCTACCGCATTGGATACGTCGAAATAGGCGAGGAACCAGATGGCAAGCATGCGATGCCGGAAGACTACGCAGCGCTGTACCTTCAGTGGGCCGTAGCCATTCACAAGGTTGACGGCAAACTCAAGCTGGGCGGCCCGATTTTTGAAGGAGTCAACGAAGACATTCGCGTATGGCCCGACGCGCAAGGCCGGACGTCGTGGATGGGCCGCTTCGTCGGCTATCTGAAGGCTCACGACCGTATCTTAGACCTCGCTTTCGTGTCCTTCGAACACTATCCGTTCGATCCGTGCACTATCACATGGAAAGCTTTGTATAGCGAACCGCAGTTGATCAAGCACATCTTGCAAGTGTGGAGAGACGATGGCGTACCCAAAGAAGTGCCGCTGATGGTGACGGAGAATCATCTGGCTAACGAGTTAACAGGACCGATGACCACAATTTTTGCTGCACTGTGGCTCGCGGATAATGTTGGCTCTTTCTTTGAAGGCGGAGGTGCAGCGTTCTATCACTCTCCGATTCAGCCTCAGGGTATTCAAAACACTTGCCTCGGCTGGTCGTCATGGTCGAATTTTGTCGCTGACGAAAATTATGACATCAAGGGATATACCTCGCCCTACTTCGCGGCCCACATGATTAATCTTGAGTGGGTGCAACATCGCTCTGGTGTGCATCACATCTTCCCCTCCTCTAGCGACCTGAAGGATGCAGAAGGAAATGTTCTGGTTACGTCGTATGCAGTGTACCGTCCGGACGGAAACTGGTCGTTGATGCTGGTCAACCGCGACGAGACCAGCCCGCACCGGGTGCGCGTGGAATTCGATGATTCCAAGGGAAAGGGCTCGTTTTCCGGGCCAGTCAGCTTCGTGACTTTCGGCAGCGAGCAGTATGTGTGGATCAATGATGGTCCAAACAGCCATGCGGACCCGGATCATCCACCCGTCGCCACTCGTGTGGCAGCAACTTCGCAAACTGTATTCACTCTTCCGAAGGCCTCGATTACTGTCCTGCGGGGGAAAGTGGTGGGCTTGAGCGGGGTTCGAAACCAATGAAGGGTCGGACCAGCCGTTTATCCGAGCCAGGGAGGCCAACCTAAGGACGCCCGCGATGATCGTAATTATTATGGGAGTTGTCGGCGCGGGCAAGACCACGGTCGGCCGATTGCTCGCCGAACGACTCGGCTGGGAATTCGCTGACGCCGATGACTACCATTCGCAGGAGAATATAAACAAGATTCGTCGCGGCATCCCACTCGATGACGCCGACCGTAACCCCTGGCTGCTACGGCTTCGAGCGGTGATTGAGAACTGGAGTTCACATGGATGCAATGGAGTGCTGGCCTGTTCGGCTTTGAAACGCAGCTATCGGGACGAACTCAAGATCGGACCTGAAGTGCAGTTTGTTTACCTGCATGGAAGTGCCGAATTGATTGAGCAGCGGTTGCGCTCGCGGCAAGGCCATTTTGCCGGCGATCAGATTCTCGCAAGCCAATTTGCGGACCTGGAAGAACCGGAGACAGCCATAACGGTTAACATCGACCAGCCCCCGGGGCAGATTGTCGCCGAGATTCGTGAAAAGCTCTTTTAGCGTAGAATTCTCGGGCAAGTCGCGACCGTTTTGCCGGACATCGCTTGGAAGAGTCACTCGCCCCCAACATCGAATCCGCAGTTGTTTCCCGGCTGTTGTGGCGCCTGATGCCGTTTTTGTTCCTGCTCTACATTATTGCTTATCTCGACCGCATCAATGTCAGCTTCGCCATCCTGCAGATGCGGGAACAACTGCATCTGAGCGACCGGGTCTACGGCAATGCCGCAGGCGTATTTTTCCTGGGCTATCTCCTCTTCCAAGTGCCAAGCAATCTGGTGTTGCAGAAGGTGGGAGTGCGCCGATGGATCTGCGGACTCATGGTCACGTGGGGCCTGGTTTCCTGTTCCATGATCTTTATACGCGGACCCTATAGTTTCTATACGCTTCGCTTCCTGCTGGGTGCGGCGGAGGCGGGATTCTTTCCAGGCATGATCCTTTATATGCGGTGCTGGTTCCCGGCGAATGCCCGGGCCCGGGCTGTGGCGTGGTTCATGATGGCCAATCCGTTAGCTGGGGTTATCGGCAGTCCGATCTCCGGAGCACTGATGGGATTACGAGGTGGCGGATTGGTTGGATGGCAGTGGTTGTTTCTGATCGAAGGAATCCCGGCAATCTTTTTCGGCGTGATGGTTCTTAGGGTGCTAGCGGACAAACCTGAGGAAGCGGGTTGGTTGTCAGACGAACAACGAAATTGGTTGGTGACTACGCTGGCGCGCGAAGGTGAAGAGAGCTCAATCGGCGAGAAATTAAATTTACGCTCGATCGGGGCCACCATTGCGAGGGTCGGGGCGCTGTCGCTGGTTTATTTCGCTGTACCCGCGTGCATGTACGGCGTGACGTTCTGGCTGCCGACCGCGATTCGTAGCTTGTCGGGGCTCAGCTATTTCAGGACGGGCCTGCTGGCATTGATTCCTTATTTGGCGACTGCGGTGACGATGGTGTTGGTCGGCATTCGGTCCGATCGGTCCGGAGAACGGCGGTGGCACACGGCAACGCCGGCGTTTCTCGGAGCAGCGGCTTTGGGCATGGCGGCTTTGGGCGGGGCGCCATGGATAGTCATTACGGGAATGAGCCTGGGCATGATGGGCGCGCAATCGATGGTTGGGCCTTTCTGGGCGATGGCCACGTCTGCAATGAGTGGAAACGCGGCGGCCGCCAGCATTGCGGCGATCAATTCGCTGGGAAATTTGGGAGGCTTCTTTGGGCCATATATTATTGGACTGGCGCGCTCAGCTGACGGAGGATTTCGCGGCGGGTTTTTGGCCATAGGCGCCACCATGGCGGTAAGCGGTGCACTTGCGTTGGTGGTGGAATCGGAATTTCGCTATCGAAAACGTTCCACTGCGCTCTAGCGACAGTGGTCGAATGCGCGAAGTCCCCTCAAAATCCTGATGCTTCGGATCGAGATTATTCATCAAACGAATGGCTAGTTGGTTGACAGATGGAAGAATCAAAGGTTAGGATCGCAAAAGCATGATTAGTGTCAGCAATCTTCGCCAGATTTGTATGTGTGCATGTTGTTGTTGTGCATGCGTGTGTTCTGGCGCAGGAAGGCTGCTGACTTAGAAATTTCATAGCATCGTCAGCACTTATTACCCACCGCCAGAAAGCATCTGGCGGTGGGTTTTTCTTTTTGTGGTGAATCGGTTTGCGGCAGATCAGTCTATGGCGAATGTAATAAAAGAAACCAAGGCGCAAAAATCAGAACGCTTAAAGCGCGCAATGAATCCCTGGGACGGCCTGGCGGAGATTCGCCGCTTTGCGCGAGAGGGTTTCGAATCGATTCCGCCAGAATGGATCGGAACATACTTCCGTTGGTGGGGAGTCTACACGCAGGGAGACGGCGTGGGCGTAGTTGGGGGAAAGGACGGCCAAGGACGCGCGTTGCCTTTCTTCATGGTACGAATTCGAATACCCAACGGCCTGTTGCGAGCGGAACAGCTGAGAACTATCGCTGGACTGACTCGCCGTTATGCCCGCGGCATTGCCGACCTGACGGTCCGGCAGAATATTCAGCTGCACTGGGTGACGATCGAGGCGCTCCCCGAACTACTGGAGGAACTCTGGCGTGTCGGCCTAAATACGACGGGTTCTTGCGGCGATGTGACGCGTAACATAACCGGCTGCCCGGTCGCCGGGGTTGATGCGGACGAGATCTGCGACGCTTCATCGCTCGCGCTGGAAGCCGATCGCATGCTGGCGGGAAATGCCGAGTTCTACAACCTGCCGCGTAAATTCAAGATATCGATCACAGGATGCCGCGTTTGGTGCCCCTACCCAGAGATCAATGATGTTGGGCTGACGGCGGTCGAGCGCATGGTTCGAGGAAAGCCTGAGGTTGGCTTTAGCCTGCGCGTCGGCGGTGGACTATCTACTGAGCCCTACCTGGGCGCTCCCCTGAACGGGTTCGTGCGCTGGAATCAGGTCCTGCCGGTGATTCGTGGAGTTGCCGAACTGTTTCGTGATTCCGATCAGTTGCGCGAACACCGCGAACGGGCGCGATTGAAATTTCTTTTTCTGCGGCACGGTTGGACGGTGCAGGATTTCCAGCAGGAACTGGAGCGCCGGATCGGATTTCAACTTGATCCTGCTCTGCCGGTTCAGCCGCCAGCCGATGTTTATCGCGACCACATCGGAATTCATCCCCAGAAGCAGCCGGGCCTTGTCTACGTGGGGGCGGCGGTCTTACGGGGCAGAATCACTCCCGAACAGATGGAGGGCGCAGCCGATCTGGCCGACCGATTGGCCAGCGGTGAGTTGCGCACCACGAACATGCAGAACCTGCTGATCGTCAACGTACCTCGCGCCGAGGCCGACGAGTTGGCCAGAGAGTTGGGTGAGATCGGGCTTCCGGTCGGCGGGTCAGCCTTTTGGCGAGGGGCGGTCGCGTGCAGTGGTACGGAGTTTTGCAAGCTGGCAATCACCGAGACGAAAAGCTTCTCCCGTTGGCTGGTCGAGGAACTCGAGGAACGATTGCCCGGCTTTGATCAGCACCTGAAACTCCACGTCACCGGCTGTCCGAATAGTTGCGGGCAACACTGGATTGCTGACATCGGAATCGAGGGAAAAAAGATCAAGGTCAACGGACAGATGGTCGATGCGTATTACTTCTGTCTGGGCGGGGCGCTTGGCCTGAATCAGGGGATTGCGAGAGCGGTGGGATTTCGCTGCCCGGCAACCGAGGTTCCTGAGGCTATCGAACGGTTGCTGCGACGATACCTCGCCGACGGCAATTCCGGTGATAATCTTCGGCGGTTTTTTTCTCGGTACAGCGACGCGGAGCTCCGCAGCTTTTTGGCGGGAGAGTTCGTGGACGCGGTCGCCCGCGATTTGCCTGAGGGACGCGTACCGAGTGGAGTCGAAGGGTAACTGCAGGAGTGGGAGGAAATCAGGTGGAAAAGAAATGAGCGGGCTGTTTCCGATGTTTATGAAACTCGAGGGCAAACGGTGCCTTGTGGTCGGCGCCGGAAAGGTCGGCGAACCCAAAATCGGCGGCCTCATCGACACGGGTGCGTCCGTTCATGTGGTCGCTTTGGAAGCGTCGCCAGCGGTGCTGGAGTGGGCGCACGCCGGGAAGATTGCCCTCGAACTCCGCGCCTTTGACGCGGCAGATCTCCATGGAACTTTTCTGGCTGTGGTGGCCACCGCGTCGCGCGCTCTGAATGGATCTATTTATCAGACTGCACAGCTTCGCGGAGTTCTGTGCAACGTGGTGGACGACCCAGAATATTGCGACTTTTACTATCCCGCCGTGGTGCGGCGGGGCGATTTGCAGATCGCGATCTCCACAAACGGGCAGAGTCCGTCTCTGTCACAAAAGCTAAGACAACAGTTGGAACGGCAGTTTGGTCCAGGTTATGCGCAATGGGTCGCCAAACTGGGAGAGACACGAAAGTTTGTACTGGCCAGCAATCTTGATCCACAACGCAAACGGGAACTGTTGCATTCGCTGGCTAGCCGCGAGGCGCTGGATGCGGCGTTGGTGGAAGAGTTCGCGAATAACGAACGGCGGGAGACGGCATGAAAGGCAAAGTGTATCTGGTGGGAGCGGGACCGGGCGATCCCGAGTTGCTTACGGTCAAAGCTCTTCGGCTGTTGCAGAGAGCCGACGTCGTGCTTCATGACGACTTGGTCGCGCCGGCGATCCTGCGGCTCATTTCGCCGGCGGCCGAAGTCAAGAACGTGGGCAAGCGTTGCGGAAGAAAGGCCATTCGGCAGGAAGAGATCAACTTTCTGATGGTGACGATGGCTGCTTCCGGATCCCAAGTGGTTCGGCTGAAGAGCGGAGATCCATTGATATTTGGCAGGGCTGGAGAAGAGATCGAAGCACTACGCGGGTCGAATATTGAATACGAGATTGTTCCCGGCGTGACTGCGGCGCTGGGAGCCGCGGCCGCCGCCGGAATTCCGCTGACCCACCGGCAAGTATCTTCCACTCTTGTGTTGATGGCGGGGCACCGTGCTTCCGGCAACGATGACGCGGAGTGGAGCCGATTTGCGGCGTCCCAGTCAACGCTTGTTGTTTACATGCCGGGCTCTAACTACGGCGAGATTTCAAGCAGGCTCTGGGCTAGTGGTTTTGTCGGAGAAATTCCATGCGCGGTTATTTCCCGTGCGGCAACCCCGGGCCAGCGGATATTCCGTACCACGGTTGCCGATCTCCATCGGGCGCCGAAGCTTGCGCCTCCAACGCTACTGGTCGTCGGCGAAGTGGTGAGATTCGCGGAGCGCAATTTAGTTGAGGACGCTGCCGCTTCTGTTTTGGAACATGAATTGGGAGCCGAGCTCGCGACACCCGCCCCGATAATGGCTAAAGATTTGAGAACAGACGAGGAACTTTTCGCATGAAAGAGGCAGTTGGAAAACTACAGATAGCGGCGGAATCCTGGAGGCCGGAGCGTGTCCTCGCGTGGGCATTCGGAACTTTCGGGGAAGCAGTGGCGATCTCTTCTGCGTTTGGAGCTGAGGGCATGGTCCTGATCGACATGGCCTCCCGAGTGCGCAAGGGTTTTCGGATCTTCACTCTCGACACTGAATTTCTGTTTCCCGAAACCTACAACCTTATGGATCAGGTGGAGAAGAAATACGGCATTACCATCGAAAGGGTATTCCCGCTTAACTCGCCCGAGGAGCAGGAACGCGCGCTCGGCCCGGCGCTTTGGCGGCGCAATCCCGATCAATGCTGCTATCTTCGCAAAGTCGAGCCATTGCAGCGCAAGCTGGGCGAGTTGCGGGCGTGGATCACGAGTATTCGGCGCGATCAGACTGCAGCTCGAGCGAGCGCGGGTAAAGTGGAGTGGGATGCAAAATTCGGTTTAGTGAAGATCAATCCGATCGCCGACTGGAATTCTAAACAGGTATGGCAATACATTCGCCAGCATGACGTGCCTTACAACGCGCTGCATGACCGCGATTACCCCAGCATCGGGTGCGTCCAGTGCACGCGGGCAGTGCGTCCGGAAGAAGATCCGAGGGCGGGGCGTTGGTCGGGATCCTCGAAGACAGAGTGTGGGCTGCACATTGTCCAGCCGCCGATCAATCCGCCCGAAGCAGGAGCCTAAGCTAGAGACGCTCCCTCCTGTCTTAAGACTAGTCTTATGAGTCATAAATAGCTTGCATAAATAATCACTCCAGAATATGGTGCATCATGCCCCATCCACGCGGACGTCCCACCAAGCGCAAACTCGTTGTCAGCCCAGAGCACAAGCTAGCCTTGCAGCAGCTGATGCAACCGCCTCGAAACTCGCGATCCTTGGCTTTTCGTGCCCGCATTATTCTGGAGTGTGCGCAGGGACAGAACAACGCGGCCGTGGCCGCCAAGTTGCGCACCTCGGGCTTCACGGTGGGCATGTGGCGGAATCCTTTGCGCCGCATGGGCGTTGTCACCTAAGGCAAGAGCCGGATGCGGGAAACCCGCTCGTCCGGATCCGTGGAGGGGATCATGAGTAGTCGTGATCCCTACTCCGACTTTCTCGCCTCGCCGAAAGAGTGCTTTTACGGCAAGGCTGCCTCCACCTCCTCGAGCACCCATTTGTCGGGCGCCTCCAGATGGCAGTCGTATCCATAAAACCGGTCATTGAATATGTGCTGGAAAAGGCATGCGCGTTGGCCGCGCATAACTGGATTGCCCAACACGGGCTGGAAGTCGCCGTCTGGAGAGTCACTGGCGAATACTTTGACCTGCCACTCGCCCTCGGAATCGGTAGTGTAGCGGTGGGGATAAACTTCGGTTGTCAAGTAGTAGATCCCCGTTCTCTTCCCCTTAACATTCGGGGCGTTCTTCGCATATAGCAAGGTAGGAGCGGCAACCGTGTCCGTAGTCGTCATGAGGATCTTCTCTGGGGCTTTATCGAGGTCTTGGACGGTGGTCGCACTCTTGCTGATTATCTCGAAGTGGTCCTGATCGTTACCGCGATAAAATGTCAGGTAGAAACGCTGTGAGAGCGGATCGCGGAAAAGATTTGGATTTTGGTTACGCTGGTTGGGAACACCCTGGACCAGAACTTTCTCTTCCTTCAGATGGATGCCATCTTGCGATGAAGCCAAAACAATGTGGCTGCTTGGCGTGTCATATTCTCGAGTGATGGCGAAATAGAGCGTGTCTTTGTGCTTCGGGTCCGCGTTGGCTAGAACAGAAGGCCAGCGAGCGTTTGTCCACAGAGGATTCTTTTCATACTTGGTCCAGTTCACCAGATCATTGCTTCGGGCAAGGCCAATTCCTCTTCCTTCATTCAACCCGTACCAGCCCCAATAGCGGATTCCATCCCGCTTGAGTTCGAGAACGCTCAGCGTGTGGGGATACTGGTCACCCTCCCACGGTTGCGCCTCGGACATAACATGCCGCGGTTGCGTCAATTTTAGATAGGGAATCGAGTTGGTCTGGCCCGTCTCCGTGTTTGTCTGCCCTATGACGTAGCCAGTGACGATTAGAACTAAAAGTGCATGATAAAAAGTCCGATGTAATGCCTTCATGAGCTCTCCTTTACCAAGAGCCTTTAGCCGGGCTGAGTTTCAGCCTTCTTGAAACTGACGGTCGCGTTGGTAATGAGCGGCTTGGCCCAAAAGCCAACACTCAGAACGCAGGCGAACGTGACATAAAGGAATGCAACTCCCGCTCGCAGTCCGAAACGATCTCCAATACGTCCAAGGATTACGGGTACGATGGCCCCACCCATGATTCCAGTGCTCAAAATCCCGGCGAAGGAACCGTGGTGCTCGGAAACCGAATTGAGTGCGAGCGAAACCAGGATAGGCCACATCACCGATGCGAAAAGACCAATCCCTGGAAAAGCAATGACCGAGACTTTCGCTGGGCCGAACAAGGCGGCGGTCAAACACAAAAGTGCTCCCAGACAAGTGCCGATTAGGACGTAGCGGCTGTCGAAGATCTTCAGAAGCAACATGCCGATAAAGCAGCCCGCCGTGAGCAGACCCCAGAACCATGAGACTGCGGCTGCGCCAGTAGTGTGCGGATCGTAGCCGTGGTATTGGGAAAGGAACTTGGAGATCCAATCGGCCGTCCCCTGCTCTGAGCCGACGTAGGCAAAAACGCAAAGGAAAAACGCCCAGACCATCGGCTTGCGAAAGAGGCTGCCGTACATCTCCAGCGAACCGGCCTGTTCGTCGGCGGTAAGCTCCACGCGAGGAAAGCGGCTGAAGAAGAGGACCGCGACCATCGCCAGGGTGAAGACAGCGAAAATCCAATACATGGAAGCCCAGGGAAGGGCCGGAGGAGTGAGCCTGGCCAAGACATCGAGCAGCCAATTTCTGCTGCCGTGCTCGTTACCCAGGTTCAGGACCAAATACGAATACATGTATGGACTTAGAAAAGAGGCGCTGCCGAAGACGAGTTGGGCAAAAGCAGAATGAAACGCGAAATGCTCTTCGCCCCCGGAAACCCGCAACAGCGGATTGATCGCAGTCTGCAGCGTGGCCATTCCCGACCCCATCACGAATAGCGAGAAAACCGCCACCCGATAGGTCGGGTGAAACGCAAAACTAAGCGATCCCGCCGTACCCGCCAGGAACGCCACGATCATGACCGGCTTCTCGCCAAAGCGTTCCACAAGAAAACCAGCGGGAATTGACATCACTCCATAAGCGATAAAGAAGGAGAAGGGCAAGAAAGCGGCAGCCGCCAGGCTTACACTGAAGCTATTGATAATGTCGGGCACGATCGGGCCGAGAATATTGGTAAGCAGTGACATCACAAAAAACGTCAGAAATACGATGGCCACCATGTATCGGTTTCTTGGCGTGGACCGTGACATCATTGGCTATTCCTTGATGGTAACTTTTGAGGCCAGTTCAAAACGGCCTGGTTCACGTGCCGCTTGGGCAGCCAGAGCCAAAGTGACCATCTGCACAGGCAGGATCTCGAGGATCGAATGTATGAACCGCGGTGCGGAAGGCAGGGCGCAGGACGGAGACGCCGCGCCTTCGCTTACCAACTCGGCCCGGCCTCGTTCTTCCCGAACATCCTCGAAAAGGCGATGGTTGAGATCGCGAGTCTTATGTTCACCGGCAAAGACGAGGACGAAAGTCTCGTCGCTCAGCATTTCAAACGGGCCATGGCGAAACGCTGCACTGCTCATGCCCTCTGCGTGGAAATGGTCCGACTCTTTAACGATGAGAGCACCGGTTCCGACCGCGGCCAGCGAGGCTCCTCGGCCAACGAGAAACAGATGTCGAGTGCCTTTAAGCATTTGCGCCAGGTCGTGCACATGTTCTTTCCAGTGGGCCAAGTAATCTCGAACCGCTGAGCCGGCAGTTTCAAGTTCCTGCCGGGTACGCTGCAGATCACGCTTGCACACGACAGCACCAAACCATTGCAAAGCCATCAGAGCTGTAACGTAGGTCTTACAGGAAACCGAAAACTCTTGGCCTGCCTGGCTGAGGATCGTAACGTCAGCTCGCTCCGCCAAGGGACTGCCGGGTGTATTGGTTATGGCAATGACGGATGACTTGCCCCGATTAATCTCCAGCAGACGAACAACTTCGGCACTCTGCCCGGATTGAGAAACCGCGACGATCAATGTTTTGGGATCGAAAAGGCGGCTTCGGTAGTGCAAGAGTTCTGAAGTCTCCACCATCATCGCGGTGAAACCGTGATTGACCAGCTCGATGTTGAGGGGATGGAGGGCGTGGAAAGAAGAGCCCATGCCGGTGAGGACAACCGTCTTGAACTTGCCTTCCTGGAGGCGGACTGCGAGCTGATGCAGAGTCTTCGGGACCTCAAGCCCGGCTAGCGTTGCGTCGAGTGCGCGGGGTTGATCGAGGATATCGCGAAGATAGGCGCCTTCGATGACGGAGAAATCAGATGGCACGAGTCCCCACCTCCGAGCCGAAGCGGTGGTACCAGACTCTGGCAGCTCCAATCAAGTTTGAGTCTTCACCCAGCGAGGCCAGGGCCAATTCGGTCTTTTCGTAGGGGACGAAGCGGCAACTGGCCGCAATGACCTTCCGAATGTCCTCCAGAAAAAGGACTGCGCTCTTCATCACGCTGCCGCCGAGCACGATGACTTCTGGAACAAACATCGAAACGAGATTGGCGAGGCCGAGACCAAGGTAGCGGCTTTCGCGCTCGACGGCACGCTTCGCCCAAGCGTCACCTTGCTGAGCCAGTTCACAAATTTTCTTGGCCGTGAGTCCATCACGGTGAGAATAGTCAGGTGGTGCATTATTCTCGATCCATGTAACCATGGCCGGACCTGCCGCCAGAGATTCCCAACAGCCGGTGAAGCCACACAAACAGAGTGGACCGGAAGGATCGATGACATGGTGGCCAATTTCCGGATGAGACTGATCCACGCCACGGTAGACGTGGCCGTCAAGAATGAGTCCAGCCCCGATGCCGGTTCCGACCGTCACATAGATCAGCCTGCTCTTGTTCCTGCCGGCGCCCCAACCTGCTTCTCCCAGAGCCGCGGCATCGGCATCGTTCTCCATGGCCACCCTCACTTGAAAGATCCGGCTCAGCTCTTGGACCGGATTCTGTGCTTTCCAGTGAGGAAAGAAGTTGACATCGCCGATCTCGCCGGTCAGTGGATAGACCGGTCCGGTAGATCCAATTCCAATGCCAGAGATTGTTGCGTTTGCGGTCTGGGCGGCCGCTCGGAGCATCTCAACGATGTGCCGTAACGCTTCGGGATAACCGCGATCAGCGTCCGTCGGGCATTCCAGTCGCGCCGAGACCTTGCCATCGCGATCAATCATCCCGACCGCGATCTTGGTTCCACCAATGTCCACCGCTCCAATCAACGGCTTCTCCTATTCCTCGTGCTTGACTTCCGGTTACTTCCACTCGAACACTTCACCCTCATAAGCTCCTATATCGACCTTGAAGGTGGCGCCGGCAATTTGGAGTGGGGTCGACCCTTGCGGAGTAATTCTAGTGACCGAATGCAATGGTCCAGCCGCAGTGATGGTTACGCTTTGCGGTTCCGAACCGTGGTTCGTTACGACCGCGTACCCGCGAGTCCCGCCGTTCAAGGCGCAGATCTCAACCGAAGACTGGTCGCTGTGGAACAGTGGTTTGACGCCAGACCATTCGCGAAATGCTTCGTAGATTCGATGTGTCGTCTCGGGCTTGTCAAAGGCCGCTGGCAGATTTGCGAGATAGTTCTCCAAAGGATATGCACTCAGCAGCGTCTTGCCCGAACCTACACTGTTGGTAACCAAGGCGGGCCTACCGTCCTGGTCAACCGCGATGACCGTGCCGCCCTTGACCTCGAGAATCGCACCCCACGAACGCGGTGTCGCAGAAGGTACCGAATAATGAAAGGTGTCGCCTACTTTCAGGCCACCGAACGGGGTGACTACCTTCAAAGTGATCTCGTCTTTCGGGTTAGCATCGACCATCCTCGCTCCAAACAACGACTCCATCTCGGGTATCGCAGCGTCGGCAGCAACCGACGCGTAGAGCGAGCCTCCCTTCGCGACATACTGTTTCGCTTTTTCCCAGAAGTCCGAGTGCACATGGACCAGAAAACTATCGGTGCTTGTCAATGGTGAGGGCATCAGCACCATCGGGCGCGTCTGCCAATCGTCGTACTCCCTTGGAAAATCTGCCTTCATGCCCGCGCGCCGCGCCAGCACAAAAGATGATAACCACGAACCGGTGATCCAGAGGTTTTCGTCGCTAAAAGTCGGCTGCGATTGTCCCGCTACATTGGCGCCTTCATCCGTCGTGGTGTAAGGAACAACTTCCGGGCCGGTCAAGCCAAAGCGAGAGAAGTCACCATGCGGCTTTGACCACTCATGGGGAACGATGATCCCGGCCTCGGCTGGCCCTGGCTCAATTCCGGTGAGATCCAGCCGGCCTACCGTGTCCTCAAACTCCTTAAATATTTCTGCGGAAGGCCGATTTTTACCCTCCCAGGTGGTCAGGCCGAACTGGGTTTCATGAGGAGAGCGGAGGTAGGGGACTTTGTGGAACTGTTCCGGCGCGGCATCGGTATAGCACCAGAGAAGGAATCCGTTTGCTCCGGCGCCCAGGCCCGAGTAAAGGCTTGCGCGCAAGAACTTCGCGATTTGGTCGGGATCGTATTGGGCCGACGAAGCCCCGATTTCTTGCACCATGACCGGACGGCCAGCGCCGCCTGACAGCGCGGTCTCAAAAGCCGATCCATAGGTGCCGCGCTCGGAAAGCATGGCGTCGGGGAAAAGCTTCGGGGAATAAATGGAATAAGGGTGAACACTAAAGAAATCGACTTCTTCGCGGAGATTATCGGGGCGGAACGGACCGCGCCCTACATCCTCCATGCTGGTCCCGACCACGATCGGGTGCAGAGAATCGTGGCGCCGGATCGACCAGGAGAGCAGCCGCGTCCAGTTAATCGCCATTGCGTCTGTGGTGCTATCGGGCACAATCCAAAACGGGGGCTCGTCGGTCAAATCCCAGCCGAGAATTGCAGTTTCTCTTCCATAGCGACGCGCCAGCTCGGCTACGTGGTCGGTCTCGATGCGCAGCATGTCGGGGTCGGAATGAGGATGCCGGCCCTGACGGTAGGGCACGTCCCAATACGCTTCACCCACCTCCCCGCCGATCAAGAGACTGGGATGCAGATAGATGTGATAACGGTGAGCCAGCGAGATCAGGAAATCCAGCGCGCGAAATGCTTCTGGATTGTAGTCGCCGGGGCGAGGCTCAATCCAAGCCCAAACAAAGTCAAGGCGAATGGTGTTGAAGCCGAGTTCGTGCATGCGCGCGAAATCGGCCTCGATCGCTTTCGCATCCCATCGCGTGGGCCATTGCATGGCCGCCTTCGCCGGCACCCAGTTGGCGCCCATAGGGATAAAACGATGGCCATCGTGTGAGAAGTAATTGCCATCGAGATGCACACCGGACAGTTCGGTTCCGCTGGAATTGCCGGTGGCTGAGACTTGCTGTGTCGATTTTGCCTGCTTAGCCGTGTCTTCCGCGATTGTCACGTGGGTGCAAACACAAACCAACATCAGCACAACCGGCAGCAGACGCTCGGGAAACCATCTCGTGTTGTTGGCCATGTTCATCACGCATTCGTCTTGAGGGTGAAGCACATTTCGGCATCAATTCTAGAACGTGAACTTGAGCGCCAGTTGAATCTCCCGCGAAGCATGTACCGTGCTGGTGATCGACCCGGCAAGGCTGGGAACCATCGGCGTCCCTGAGCTGGCGGGCGCGCCCGTCTGATCCACGGCGGCATAGGGGAGCGAGAATTCGGGAGTGTTGAACAAGTTGAAGGCTTCCACGCGGAACTGGAGCTTCGACTTCTCGGTGAGGCTGAAATTCTTGAACAATGAAGCGTCCACGTTGTATTCCGCCGGACCGCGCAGAGAACCGCGCCGAGCATCGCCGTACTCATGCGAAAAGGTTTGCCCAGGAGCGAGTGCCGGAATGGTGAACGCCGCAGGATTGTACCAGCACTCAATCGTCTGACGGTTCGACGGGCACCCCACGCTGGCAGCGCTGGAAAAATCGTAAGGATTCCCGATAATGTCCGGCCGCGGTGCGCCTGAATCCGTGTTGGTGTAATCGCTGGAAAGCAGCGGCGTAAAGGCCTCTCCAGAGTGGATGGTGACGATCCCGTTCAGTTGCCAGCCCTCGGTCAGCCAGTGGAGCGGTCCCGCGCCGTTCCAAAACCGCTGTTTTGGCCCAATAGGGAGGATGTAGGACCAAGCGGAAGAAAACTGATGGCGATAGTCAGGAGCGTTATCGCCGCGCTCCGCCTTCAGGTTGTAGGTGTCTTGCGGCTCTAGATATTCGTTTTCCTCGGTCTGTCCAATCGTGTGCTGCCAAGTGTAGGCGTTCAGCATGCTCCAGTTGGCCGAGAATCTCTTCTCGAACTTGACCTGCAATCCGTGGGAAATCGACCAGGCTTCATCGGCCAACGTGCGGATTTCGCCGACATTGGGCACCGTACTGTAATAGAGCCGGCCATAATTCGTCGGGGCGCCGGTTGCGCAAGACGGGTCAGTGAGCGTTGGGCAGGATTCAAAGTTAGTGTCCAGAGGCTGGGTCGGCTGATTGCGATTACTGAGAAACTCAAGCTTGACGCCGCGCGTCCCGACATAGGCGACCTGCAGGGCCATGCTCGGGGAGAGCGCTCGCTCTATGTTCAGATTCCACTCTTCAATGTAGGTAGTGCGGTTGTTGAAGAAAGCCGCGCTGGCCCGTCCCGCGGGGTTCGACACCGTTGCATAGACTGGAGCGGGGTAACCGGTCGAAATTCGCAATGTGGGCGTCGCCGTGGCTGCCGGAAAATAGGTCTGGCTGAAGATCAGGCCGGTGGAATTATAGGCCAATTCAGCGTCGTTCTGATCCGCCTGAACATCATAAAAAATGCCAAATCCTCCCCGCACCACGGTCTTGTCGTTCCATGGCGTCCAGGCAAATCCAATCCGTGGACCGAAGTTGTTGTAATCCGTCTTTACATTGCCCGAAGCGCTGACGCCCGGCATCTGCGGCGAGATAAATAGTCCCGTTGCAAAATCAAAATTGGCCAGGCGATTTTCCTGTTCCACGGGCGGGGTAAAGAGATCGTAGCGCAGGCCAAGGTTCAGCGTCAGTTTGGAAGTAGCGCGGAAATCATCCATGAGGTACACGCTGAATTCCGTCCAGCGCATCCCGAAAGATCCCTTTTGGCCGTCACGGCTGGCCGTATCTGGATAACCCATCATGAAGCTCGCCAGGGCGCTTCCTCCGGTATCCGTAGACAGGTCGGAGGTGAACAATTCGTTAAAAGCCATATCGCCACGCGCATTTTGGGTCTGGAAAAATCCGTGCAGCCGCCGGCGCACATCAACACCGGCTTTCAACGAATGGCGACCGCGTACGTAAGTGAAGGCATCCACATATTGGTAATTGTTCTCATTCAAGAACTCCGGAAACCAATCCGTACTTCCGAGTGGGCTCAGACTGGAGAACTGGATATTAGGCAAGCCTCCGGTCGCCAACGCGTTGTTGGGATTAAAAATGCCAGGGATGTTGAATTGCTGAGAAAGTGGCTGGCCGGCAAAGTTCTGCACGGCTCGCACCACATAGCGGGAGTAGCCGATCTTGAGTTCGTTGATTTTGTTGGATGTGAAGGTATGCACATCGCTGACTCCGGCTGATCTCGCCAGATTTGTGATGTTACCGGTAAAGTTTCCCCCTCCGGCTTCGCCGGGAAAAGGATCAGGAGCAAAAGCTTGCACGTTGTTGAAACTGAATGTTAGAGAGAGACTGTCTTTGCTGGTGAGCTGATGATCTCCTCGAATGTCGAATGAATCCTGATTGTTGCGGGCCACAGGGTTGGATAAATAGTTGCCAGCAGCCAGTGAGCGATTGGGATTGGGAAAGAGCCCCACCAGTTGGAGAGCAGCCGGATCCAAGCATGCTCCGTCGGTTGCGCCACTGCACGGCGGAATCACATTGCCTGGAACCGGTGTGCGAAGAGTCACGTTTGTTACGCCATCCGAGCAGGTGTAGCTCCGGCTCGTGAAAGGATCAAAGATCGTTCCAGTATCGAACGTATCGGAAGGGGAAGGAGTGGGGCAGGGAGAAAACGTCTGTCCGGTCAGTAGGTCGCTGAAATTACCCGTTCTCTCACCCGAAGTAGATAGGGCCGGCGGGACTACCGAGATGTCGGTCTGCGCCTGCCGGATGCGAGTTCCCTGATAGTCGAAAAAGAAGAACGTCCTGTCTTTTATGATTGGGCCACCGATGGTTCCGCCAAACTGGTTTTGCTTGAAGGGCGCGATTGGGAGCGTGGGATCATCGAAGTAGTTCTTAGCGTCGAAAGCGGAATTGCGCAGGAACTCAAACAGGCTGCCATGAAATTGGTTGGTCCCGGACTTCAAGACCACATTGACCACGGCTCCTCCTCTGCCGATGTCCGCGCCGAAGTCGCTGGTCTGCACTTTGAATTCCTGAATGGCATCGATGGAGGGTTGAATCACTTCAATTCCGATTTGTTGTTCGTTGTTGTCAAAGCCGTTCAGAAGAAAATTGTTGTTGGTAGCCGTCAACCCATTGACTTGAATCGATGCATTACCCCGCTGGTCTTCTGGTATGCCTCCCTGCTGCACGGTGTAACCGGCATTTGGTCCCGAATTGACGCCGGGCGTGAGATACGCCAATTCCACGAAGTCCCGCCCATCCAAAGGCATGTCTTGCACCCGGCTCTGCTCGATCACTTGTCCAAGAGAAGACGTCTCTGACTCGATGAGCGGCGCCGCTGCGGTGACAACCACCTCTTCGCTAATCGATCCGACGGCCAGAGTAATATCGACACGCACTACTTGATTTACATCCAGTTTGAACGCGGCTTGCAGCGCTTTCTTGAATCCCTGATGCTCCACGGCCACGGTGTATTCGCCAGACTTCAGTTCGGTCACCACATACTCGCCGTTGCTATCGGTTTTCGTCGTCTTCACCACGTTGGTCTGGATTTCGGTAACCTTGACCGCCGCGTTTGAAACCACAGCGCCGGAAGCGTCCTTGACAGTCCCAACAATTTTCCCCGACTCCACCTGGGCCTGGACAATGAAAGATGCGCATGACAAGAAAAAGAAAAGAGTCCCGATAACGCGAACTATCTTCTTGGAAATAGTGTGGCGGGAGCGTTTTTGCAATCCGCGAATGGCAGTCTTGGCGACCATATGGCCATCTCCTGTACAAGAGCATATGAACCTCGTATGTATATATGGTGTCAAGAACATTCTTTACGGCTTTGAATTGTCGCGCTCCCAGGTCGCCCGACTGTATCCTCGTAACTTATTGATCACAAATAGCCTATAACAGCGCGCATCTGTGAAAATCAAATCCCGCTAGCCCTTCCACCATGCTGATCAAGAATTATGGTATATACGTTGTATACTATGTTTCCCTTTAGGAGGGATCTTGTCGCAAACTACCGGAGCACCTGATCCCGTGACGGTGGACAGGCTGGATCTGACCATCGACAACAACAGCTTCGTGCCCTACTACATGCAGATCGTGGATCATGTGCGCGAGTTGATCAAGAAGAACAAGTTGAGAGAGGGCCAGACTTTCTGTTCGGAGGGCGAAATTGCCCGAGGGCTGAAGATCAGCAAGATGCCCGTCCGCCAGGCGTTTCAAAAATTGCGATCCGAAGGGCTGTTGGTGATTGCGAAAGGTAAGCGGCCGGTGGTCGGTTCCGGACGCGTGCCTTGGAATTTTCAGCAGCTTCGTGGTTTCAGCGAAGAGATGCGGAGGCGTGGACTTAACCCTTCAGCCCGCCTTTTGAGCATCGGTCTGGAAGATCCTGACTTGGAAGTGGCGCAAGCACTGAAACTTACTCCTGGAGAGCGCGTATACCGGGCCCGACGCCTCCGCTCCGTCAATGGCGAACCAGTGGCCGTCGTAACCAGTTATCTTCCCGCACGCATTTTTGCAGGGATCGACAAACAAGATCTGGAGAAACGATCTCTCTATTCCATTTTCGAGCACAGCTACAAGCGCAAGCTCCTCTGTGCAGAAGAAGTGATCGGAGCCGTGGTTGCCGGAGAAGAGGAAGCTAAGATACTTGAAACGTCTCCAGGAAACGCACTTCTCATGATCCGAGAGACAACTTATGACGCTCAAAATGTCGCCATTGAATACAGCCTTTCTTTGTTGCGTGGTGATCGCTACACAGCTTTGGTAATCTCGGTCCGCAAGAACTGAGGCGGCAATCGGAAGGTTATGGTTTCCGTTGGTGAACTAAAAGAAGCGCCAACCGTATGGCTGACCCCTTTCGGCGGATTACAGCTCGCTCTTACGGCTGGCTCTGCATGTCCGTGTTGACCTCTTCCCGGACGGAACCAGAGCTTGAGTTATAGGGCACGGCAGTGTCCGCCCACTCCCAAAAGAACACACCGCTCACCCAGTTAGCCGAGAAGGGCAGCGGATAGGGATCCATGCTATAGCCTTCGCTCAGTAACGTGCCCAACTTGGAGCCTGTCAGTTTCTTGCTGCTGTAGCCCCACTCCCCCGAATCCAATTTCCGCGTTCGGAAACAGGTTTTGCACTTGCGTAAAGAAAATACCCCAAGAGGCTGCGCTTGGGTCCGTGCCGCCGGTACAGTCCTGGTGGTAGTAGCTGACGAGCACATAATCCATGCCGTTCCTCATGTTGAGTGCACTGCCGTATTGGAATTTCCCGACACAATCGCGTCGTCACGCACCGGTCGGCGATATCCACACATTCAGCGAGCCCGACGTAACCACGATATTCACTGAAGAAGAGCTGGTGTTGCTGGCCTTTGAATACGCCGGCAACGTTACGGTGGCAGGGCTGGGCACCGTTGAGGGCGCCACGTAGGGAACCGAGAAGGTGCCAACATTGGTCAGAGTTCCACAGGTGGAACCGGAACAACCTGGTGCGCTTTCACTGGTTCCGTCTCCGGTGAGCACCCAAGTCACGCCCTCATTCGTGGAGTCGTTTTGTGCAGTGGCACTTACGCTCCGTGATCCCCCTGTTGCCACGGACGCAACTCCCGGAGATACAGACACGGTGATGGTTTGCGAAATTATAGTGTTAGAAAATGAAACGGCGATCAGCAGAAAAGCCAGCCAACGGCCAAGTCTCCCAAAATCAACAAGGCATTCCCGAGTTGCTCCGGAGCGATGATGTATGTTCGGTTTTTTCTCCCAAGCGGCGGACCATACATTTGCCCGTGACTCGGGCGCAATCCCGAGAACACGCTCTGATCTTTTCCGAACCAGGTCCACCTCTGCGGATACGAGACTGCGAACGCCGGGTGTGCGACTGCCTTCATGCCTTACTTGACTTCGCTGCTGTCGCGACCCAGAATGCTCCACAAGGATTTTTCATAGTCGGCGTCTTCATTCCAGGCCTAATTAGTAACCAAGGAGACCAGCATGAAGCGACTCACCTTTTGCATGGTGCTGCTGGTGGGCGTGTGCGCCGCATTCGTACCACCAGCGGTTGCCCAACATGAGCATCCCGCAGGCGATCCGAGCAAACTCGGCAAGGTGAGTTTCCCCGTTTCCTGCGAACCATCGGTTCAGCCGCAGTTCAGCAGCGCGGTGGCGATGCTCCATTCCTTTTGGTACGAGAAAGCCAGCGATACCTTCGCTGCTGTAGCGCAAAAAGATCCCACGTGCGGCATGGCGTACTGGGGAATTGCCATGACGTACTACCATCCGATCTGGCAAGCGCCTGGACCGGCTGACCTGAAAGCGGGCGCGGCGGCTGCGGAGAAAGCAAAGTCAGCCGGCGCCAAGACCCAGCGAGAACGGGACTATATTGCCGCCGTCCAGACGTTTTACACCGACGCCGACACGCTCGACCACCGCACTCGCGCCCTAGCTTATGAAAAAGCCATGGACCAGCTGCAAGCGCGCTACTCTGACGACCACGAAGCGTCCATTTTTCATGCGCTCGCACTGCTCGCCACTGCGCCTCCCACGGACAAGACGTACGTGAATCAGAAAAAGGCCGGCGCCATCCTTGAGCCGCTATTTGTCGAACAACCAGAGCATCCCGGCATAGCCCACTACCTCATCCACGCCTACGACTACCCACCACTGGCGCAGAGTGCCCTGGATGCGGCGCGACGTTATGCCAAGATCGCGCCGGACTCGCCGCACGCGCTGCACATGCCGTCACACATTTTCACCCGGCTCGGCTTGTGGCAGGAGTCGATTGAGTCCAACCTCGTTTCGGCAGCCTCGGCCCAGAAAAACAACGCGCCCGGCAACGAGCTCCACGCAAAGGATTACCTGATCTATGCCTATCTCCAAGGTGGCCAGGATCGCGAGGCGAAAAGAGCACTGGAAGCACCGCCAGCGGGTCGGCCTGACGATCCGCAATATATGAACTGGCTCTACGCCATGGGTACTTCGCCCGCGCGCTATGCTGTAGAACGACATCGCTGGGACGAAGCCGCTGCGCTGCCGGTGCCGCCAAACACCTTTCCCGGCGGGCGGTGGGCCTGGACCGAAGCGAATCTGCACTTCGCACGGGCCCTCGGCGCTTCACGTACCGGCAAAACTGAAGCTGCCCGGGAAGACGTACAGCAGCTGGCATCGCTTCGTGACACGCTTACCCTGGGCAACGACAAATACTGGGCCGACCAAGTGGACATCCAGCGTGAGAGCGCTGCGGCCTGGATTGCGCTGGCTGAGGGCAAGGGCGAGGAGGCTCTCAGGCAGATGCGTTCTGCCGCCGAGCACGAAGACAGCACCGACAAGCACAATGTCACGCCCGGCGTCATCCTGCCGGCTCGCGAACTGCTCGGCGAGATGTTGCTGGAACTGAAGCAGCCCGCGCAAGCGATGGTCGAGTTCGAAGCCACGCTGCGCACGGCCCCTAATCGTTTCAACGCGCTTTCCGGCGCGGCACGCGCAGCCAAGCTGTCGGGCGATAACGAAAAGGCGAAAACATACTATGCCCGGCTCCTGTCCATCTGCGCGCATGCCGACGGAGACCGGCCCGAACTTCAAGACGCACGCTCCCTGTTGGCCCAGAAATGAGCTGGTGCTCGCGTAGCCGCAGGTGAACAAACTGGCAATCCAAGACGACCTGAACGGGGCTTGGCCAGAGTTATGGAAGTATCGTCGGCAAATCTTACCTTGAGATAACTTCACGTTTGCCCGACATACAACCAGAATCAGACCCAAACTGGTCGCAGAGGTTGCGAGTGCAATCGGCTGTTTTTCGTCATGCGGCGAAACTTCTTGACAGCCTTCGCCGTATTTCCGGCTAGGCCCCTACAATCGGCCCTTACCCCTTACATGAACTCGACCAACAATCCCGGGAGAGTAGCCGGATTTCTGTACCTGCTCCTCTTAGCGGCCCCTCTCCGCCTCGTCTATATTCCCAGCAAACTGTTCGTGCATGGCAACGCGACCGCAACGGCCAACAACATCGCCGCACACGAGACGCTCTTCCGATTCGGCATCGTCGGCGACCTGTTCACCGGGACCATGGTGATCTTTGTCGCGTTAGCCCTTTACCGGTTGTTTAGGGGAGTGGACCAGAACCAGGCCGTACTGATGGTAATCCTGGGTGGTGTCCTGCCATCCCGCGAAGTGAGGCTAGCTATGTCTACCTTGCTACAGATGGTTGTCCCCGAAGCCCCACAGAACTTGATCGGTGACAACGCCTACGACTCCGACCGACTCGATGCAGAACTGAGGTTCTACGGAATTGAACTCATTGCTCCACATCGCCGCAACCGAAGGAATTCGACTCAGGATGGAAGTCGGCTGAAGCGATACCGACGAAGGTGGAAAATCGAGAGGCTGTTTGCCTGGTTGCAGAACTTCCGGCGTCTGGTCGTTAGATAGGAACGTCACGCCGAAAACTTTCTCGGGATGCCTCAGCTCGCCTCGTCTCTGATTCTGCTGAGGCATTTATGAGATGGGTTCTACGGAGCCGGAATCTGAACGTTGGTTACGATATTCGAGTAGCTACTTTCCTCATTACTGGAATTCACAGCGGTTGTGGCGTAGCAATAAGACGTGCTGTCTGTTACTGAGGAGTCCGCATAAAGCGTGGTTGTATTCAGCACGGAATTAATCTTCGAATAAGATCCGCACGAACTCACATACACTGCGCGATAAACGTTGTATCCGGAGATGTTCGGCGACGTACTGGCAGTCCACGACAGATTCACGGTGTGGGTGGGCGCCGGCGTGCCCGTTCCCGTCAGATTTCCGATTGTGGTTGAAGGTTGGGCATTACTGGTGAAGGTGAGCATAGCACTCACCGCTCCGGAAGTCTGAGGACTGAAGGTCACTGTAAACGGAACACTCGTGCCCGAAGCGATTGTCACTGGCAAAGATAGTCCGCCCACGCTGAATGCTGAGTTGTTCGTGCCCGCCGCAGTCACGGTAACATTCGCGCTGCTGGCAGTCAGGCTGCCTGACGCCTTTCCGCTCGTACCGACGACCACACTGCCAAGGCCGAGCGTAGTTGGAGTTACACCAAGCAAACCGGCTATCGCAGTACCTGTTCCAGACAGCGGAATGGTCATGGTTGGATTGGATGCGGTGGAGGTGATGGTAACGTTGCCGCTTGGACTCCCGGCAGACACAGGCGCGAAGGTGACGCTGAAGCTGGCGCTTTGTCCGGCAGTCAGCGTTACGGGAGTAGTGATTCCACTGAGGCTGAAGCCGGTGCCGCTGATCGCAACGTGAGAGATCGTGACACTCGCTCCGCCTGTATTCGTGACAGTCTCTGACAAGGACTGCGGACTTCCAATCTGCACGCTGCCAAAGCTCAGGCTAGTCGGATTGGACGACAATGCACCCGGAGCGGTGCCCGTTCCTGAGAGTGGAATGCTCAGGGTCGGATTGGATGCGGTGGAGGTGATGGTAACGTTGCCGCTTGGACTTCCGGCGGACAGGGGGGCGAAGGTGACGCTAAAAGTCGAGCTTTGTCCGGCAGTCAGCGTTACGGGAGTCGTGGTTCCACTCAGGCTGTATCCGGTCCCGCTGATCGCAACCTGAGAGACCGTGACACTTGTTCCGCCGGTATTGGTGACAGTCTCGGATAGAGTTTGTTGGCTACCAGTCTGCACGCTGCCGAAGCTCAGGCTGGACGGATTGGAAGCCAGTGCGCCCGGCGCGGTTCCCGTTCCCGAAAGCGGAATACTCAGAGTGGGATTGGATGCAGTCGAGCTGATTGTGAGGTTGCCGCTTGCACTTCCGGTGGATGGAGGCGCGAAGGTAACGCTAAAGGTCGCGCTCTGTCCGGCGGTTAGCGTAATTGGGGCAGTGATGCCAGTCAGGCTGAATCCGGTCCCGCTGACTGCAACCTGAGAGATCGTGACACTCGCTGTGCCTGTATTGGTCACACTCTCGGAGAGAGCTTGATGGCTACCCATCTGCACGCTGCCAAAGCTCAGGCTGGTCGGATTGGACCCCAATGCGCCAGGATCGGTTCCGGTGCCGGACAATGCAATGTTCAGAGTCGGATCTGTAGCATTCGAAGTGATGGTGACGCTGCCACTTGCGCTGCCGGCGGACACGGGTGCGAACTTGACCGTGAACGTGGTGGTCTGAGAAGGGTTGAGCGTTAGCGGGGTAGTGATTCCGCTGATCTGAAACTCTGCCCCGCTGACCGATGCCTGGGAGATGTTCACGCTCGATGCAGTACCGTTGGTCAGCGTCACCGTCTGCGACTGGACGGCTCCCACGGCCACGCTGCCAAAGGCCTCACTGGTGATGCTTGGCGCAAGTTGCCCATCGGCTACTCCGGTTCCCGTGAGTGTTATGTTTGGCGCCGTAGTCGAGGCATCGCTTGTAATAGTAGCCGTGGCGTTAAAAGGTCCGGCGGCGTTGGGTGTGAACTTGATGCTGACCTGCATGCTTTGTCCTGGGGCGACAGTGACTGGAAGGTTGGGAGCTGTTAGCGTGAAATACTGGCTCGATATTGTAACAGTGCTGATGGTAACGGAGGCGGTACCGGAGTTGGTTGCGGCGAAAGTTGTAGTGTTACTGTTGCCTAATGCAACGCTTCCAAAATCAAGAATCGCAGTATTAAGGGACAAACTGCTCGTTTGCGTCGGTTGGGTAGATTTTGAGCTTACAGAGCTAATTCCCTGGCAGCCAACGAGGAAAGTAAGAGCTAAGAGAATGGCAAGAGTCTCCGCTCGTTCCCAAAGGTTTATCGCGGAATCTTGAGTGGGGAGGGTCGGTCGCATCGTCTTTCTTGGGAACCAGGTCCCCTACGTCCAAGACAAATGTGCGCCGGGGGATGGTCCATCATGACTCTGAGCCTGCCAACGAAATTAAGGAAGATTGCGGAGGTACATAGCACCAAGCGGTGCAAGGACACTTAGAAAATTGTAATAGGTTCAGGTTATGGGTCTTGCCGCTTGTCGTCCTGCATCGATCGATCAACATCTATCAAAGTGCATCCGGTCATGCCCCGACACCATACCGCAGCTAGATTAATCTTCGGTAAATTCGGTGTCCGCTCGAATACCCCTCGGTTGCGGAAGGGAACCCCCGCCCATATGGCCATCACCGCCCTGTTTTCAGCCTTTTCTCAGGCCCGCGCTCTAGGGCGACGGTGTCGTGGTTGGCGGACGACAGTCGATTCCCTCTATCAATGTGATATCTGGCTAGAGTACTGAAGTAACCGGGCTGATGGCCCACTTACGGGCCATATCGCCAGGTCAGCCGATGCGGTAGTACTAGTACTGACGGCCGATATCAGTCCGACACCATAGTTATGCATACATCCTACTTTCGCGCAGCCTTCAAATATGGGTGGGTCATGCTAGCTCTTACGTTGTGTCAGTCCGGGTCCCTCTCAGCCCAAGAGGCCTTATTCGCTTCAGCTGTGAAGCCGACATCCGTTGCGGTAGCACCCGAGCCAACTCCGGTGTCATTCGTAAGCCTGCCGGAGGAAACTCCTAAACCTCATCGTTTTTGGGACAACAAAAATCGTGCCCTGTTTGCCACAGTAGCGGCGTTCAGTGCTGCGGACTTTTGCGTGACTCGGGCCAATCTGGCGAGCGGCGGTAGAGAACTGAACCCCGTGACGCGGATCTTGAGCGGGAGCACTCCCGGCCTTGCCGTTAACTTCGCGCTCGAGACGGGAAGCGTCATCGGCGCCAGCTATCTCCTGCATGAAACCGGTCATCATAAGCTTGAAAGAATCGTCTCCGTGGCCAACATCGGCGGCTCTGTCGCCGCGGTGGCGTTTGGCTTGACCCACCGATAGGCGAACTGCGAGCGGCCTCAGCTTCGGTCCTGCTTCGGCGGCATTCCGGCAGCCTTTGCGCGCAAGCTGGTCTAGATTTACTCTGTTCTCAACTTCAAAAGCGCCGAGAATTATACAACGGTTTTGCCTTTTGTGCGTGCAACGGCCGTACCCAGCGCCGAATCCCGATCATTCCGGTAAAGCCTGGTCGCGATGGACGGTATCCATGGAAAAGGCGGGCAGGCAGACAGCTATGTATTCGGCGCCCCCTTCGTGAGGTGTGGAGTAACGGATCCACTCACCAGCATGGGCAATGATGGCTTGTCCAGCGGCGACGTCAAGAGATCCGTTCTTATGGTCGACGCGGAGGGTCCCTTTGAGAACGATGGTGAACTCCTCGAAGGTGGGAGTTTGGCCGGGCTCGATCCATCCGGCGGGACTGCGCATGTGGGCAACACTAGTGGACGTAGTTTGGGAGTTGACGCGTCCGATGTATTCATCGATGAGTTTCGGCTTGTTGCCGGCGGATTGGATGCGGGTGGGTTGCGGGATCAAGGTGGGCATGGTTTCAACTTTCGGCGTCCGCTTCGGTATTGTCGCGTCCGAGTGTAACCCGGCGGAGATTTTAGGAAAACCCTCTTCGCAGAACGGATATCGAGGGCAGCTGTTCCGCC
>CAVREP010000039.1:0-31921 GCA_963720155.1 uncultured Acidobacteriota bacterium | reverse complement strand
TGCGTGTTCTCCTTTGTCGCAACGCCGCAAAGAAGTGGGCGAGGCCGCACAGACACGAGTTAGATAGACAGCGGTGTGACCAGTACCAGCAAGCGCACCATCATAGCTATAGGGTTCTTCGAGGAGAACGGCAACATTCGCGTTCGCCTTCCCAGGCACGCACTGGAATGCGAGAAGCAATATGCATAATCCCGCTGGTTTCATGTTGACTGCCATCCGAATTCTCCAACGGTTGCGATCGAGGACACGCCGTTGTCATGGTGTAGGAACGATAATCTGTATTCGTATACGGTCATTGTTGTGCTCCAATCCGCATTTGGAATAGGGCACAAGCTACTGACCTGCTTCTCTTCGCAGGTAGAGTCGCCTGCCCTGCTCGGTGTTGCGCCACTGATCCCTACTTACCGGACTCGTTCCTCGGAGATGTCTTGTTCAGAGTGGCAACGAGCAATTTCGCCGAGGCGGGCGGGTGAATCGTACTATTGATTACGATGTCCTTCGCGGTGTCCCTTTTCCGTAGAGCCTCTCGTTGCCATCGTTATCGGGGCGAAGAGTTGAGCCTTCCAGAGAAATCCCGGCGAACAATCCTCGCGAACGCGAATACGACAGAATTTCCGCCCGCATTGTGACATCCGTGGAGGCTGCAGCGCTGCGGCCCTTCGGTCCGGCTGCAGCAGCCAGGTCGCCGCCGAGCTTGACCTGGCTGGTGAGAATTGAACTGGCCCCGCGCGGATTCATCACCAACAAGACAAAGTCTGTCGCTTGGCCTCCCAACTGCAAGCCGAAGCTTCCACCTTCGAGCGCCATCATGGAAGGTGCACTCCAACGTCCGCTGAAATCCTTGCCGCTCCGGCAAGTCATCACGCCGCGACCGTAACTGCCCCCGAACCCGATTGCAAATTTCATCACCGAAGGCAGAACGATGACGCATTCCGCCTTGTCCAGAAGATCCTCCGGAATATCGTCGGGAACATTGAGAATCTCGACCATCACTTGGCCGGCATTCTTAATGCGATTGTTTTCGTCTTTTTGGGCAAACGCAGGTAGGCCAACCAAGACCATCGCAACCATTAACGAGAAGATTCTTTTCATCGACGTGCTCCTTCGTTCACTTTTTCGGTTCTTTATCCTGTTATCTGCGTGGACGTTCGTCACACGCCGACGCGTCAACACATTTCGTTAATGAGCTTCCGACATAGCATTTGATAATCCGATCCATATCCGTGCTGGGAACGGGCTTTTCCAAATAGTCCGCAGCTCCGAGGGCTAGGGCCTGCTGACAACACACCATTTCCTTGCGGCGCGCCACTACAACAAAGGGAGTATGTGAGTTGTAACGAACTAAATGTCTTATTACCCGACGCCCCTCGAAAGCTGAGGAGCCTTGATCCACCAGCGCGAATTCGAACTCCTCTCTCTCGCCAGAGCGCATCGCTGCTTCAACCGACATACATTTATGAACCTAACCCATGAGCCGCGAAAGGTTCGGCGTGCCGAGCCAAGTCTTCGATATCTTCATCGAAAATCAGCTCTTTGCGCGTCCCGCACAGCGTTTCGTCCTCGTCTATATTCCGTTGCAATTCTTGTCGCATCTTTGATCTCTCAAGCGAAACTCTCCACGGGCTATCCGAGACTTTCAAACTGTCGATCGCGATCCAGAATTATCCGGATCGTTCCCGGAACGGCTCTGCCTGCGTTGTTCCGTGCGGCGCTGGCACTTATGCCCAACCCTCACCGGGCGGACATCTCATTTACGACGTGGGGAAACACCATATTTCTGTGTTCGTGTTCCAGGAACGCTTACTGCCGGCCAGGCTGGACGAAAATCCTATCTCGCCGAAGAAACAGCCGTTCAACATGGAAACATGGAGTCAAGGAGGCCTTCGCTATTTCGTGATCGGAGACGCCAGTACTGCGGACATCGATAGTCTTGCGAACTTGTTTAAAGCCACGTCGTAAGATTTGACGTCGGTAATTCTGATGCTTCGTACGGTTCTTCAGGATTCGAAACCCTATCCCGAGAACTCAGGCCAAAGGGCGGAAGCTTGTCTCTTTCTGCAGGGAAGTTAAACTCGGGGGACACCTCTGTCGCGCCGGCTCATTGCGCTGCTCCTGCTTAAGGCAAGAACTTATAACCCCGGCCGTATACTGTGAGAAAGTGTAGCGGGTGTGAAGGGTCGCTCTCCAGTTTCTGTCGTAACTTCAGAATGTGGTTGTCCACCGTTCGGGTACAAGGACAGTACTGGTAACCCCAAACCTTCTTGAGAAGCTCGTCCCGTGAGATCACACGTTCAGCGTTCTTGGTCAAAAATTCCAGCATCTTGAATTCCTTTAGAGTAAACATGATCTTCTCACCGCAACGGGTGATCTCCGTCTTGAAAAAGTCCACCGTCACATCCGCAAAGACATATACGTCTGCGTCCTCCGGACTGGACCGCGACGCACGCCTTATTAACGCGCGCAAACGCGCAACAAGTTCCCGTGGGCTGAATGGTATGGTCACGTAATCGTCGGCACCCATTTCCAGGAGAAGGACTTTGTCCGCGACGTCCGCACTCCCGCTAAGAATTACAAGGGGCAAGCCGGGAACCCAATCCGCAATTTTCTTGCAAAGATCACACCCTGAAGATCCTGGACGCGGTAGATCGAGGATCATTGCGGCTGGCAATCCTTGGCGAAGTCTCTCCAAACCACAAACGGCATCAGAGACGATATCGACCTCATATCCTTCCGAGGAGAAAAGCCGCTGCAGAATCTTTCGCAGGGCGCCATCGTGCTCGATGACCAAAATCCGCTCCGTTGGACCCGATTGGAGTTCGGATATTGGAGTGTTCAAGGTTGCTGCCAAGGTGGTGGCTGCCATAAGTTTTTCTTCTTTCTAGTGCGCCTCGAGGTGAAGAGACAAGTCTCTCGATTGTGGTGCACCGGGAGCGCTAAGGAGTGACTCGCGAACTGACTTCCGGGCTCTGGCCAGACGTGACATAACGGTTCCTATCGGGATCGACAATATTTCCGCGATCTCCTGGTACGACATCTCCTCCACTTCACAAAGAAGGAGGGTCTCCCGGTAATGCACCGGCAGATCGTCGATGGCGCGCTGCACCAGTTGGGAATTAAAGCGATTCATTAGAATCGTTTCGGGAGTTTCCGTATCAACTGCCAGTTCAGGTCCGTCCTCCTCCGGGTCCATCGCAACGGTCATGCGGCGCTCGAGTTTTGAGCACGAACTTAGAAAGTTGTTCCTCAGGATTCGAAATATCCATGCCCGGAAATTGGTGCCTGCCTGAAACGATGCGAAGCTGCGTAAAGCCTTGAGATAGGTCTCTTGTACGAGATCTTCGGCATCGTTCGAATCGCGCGCCAGCCAGCGCGCGAAGTTATAAAGGGCATCGAAAAGGGGCATGGCTAGCTCTTCGAACCCTGCCAACGGTTGATCGTCCTGGGAGGACGAAGCCCCAAATCGGACCACCCCTAGTGAGCCCAGTCCAATACGACTCATTTGCCTTCTCCCTGAATCAGCTCGAACCCCGGTTGCAGCCCACTCTGACGCAGCGGTCGTCCAGCGTCAATTAACTGAGGACTTTTTCCACATATCCAACTCATTACCTGTTAAATAGTTGGTGGCTAACGAGTTAGCACCGCGTATATCCAATCCGGAAGCCTCCTGGGCGCGAAGTGCTAGACTTCTGTGCGAACCCAAATCCGCTATGGAACCCTTAAGGCCCAACTCCGTCGTACGATTCGGAACCTATGAGGTTTCTTTCCAGTCGGGCGATGTGCGAAAAGCGGGTTTGAGAATCAGAGTGCAGCAGCAGCCGATGAAACTGCTGGAGATCCTGCTGGAACATCCGGGGGAGGTCGTCACCCGGGAGGAATTGCGCAGTCGAGTCTGGCCGAACGAAAGCTTTGGTGATTTCGATCAGGCTCTCAATATCTCAATCGGGAAGCTGCGGAGTGCTTTGGGAGACTCGGCTGAGAATCCGCGATTCATCGAGACTCTTCCAAAACGTGGCTATCGCTTTATTGCGGACGTGTCGGTTGTCGATGCAGACGCCCGCCCAAAAAGGCAAGAACCTGTGGCTGGAGATCTGCCGGCTACAGACCCTGGGCTTAAGATCCAAGACGCTGGGTTGGCGGTTGCGCCGAAACGACGGCTGTGGCCGACGCGTTGGGTCATCGGCGCCTTGGCTCTCGTCCTGAGTTTGCTGATTTTCTTCGCCTGGCGATTTCGTTCGCGGGCTCCTGCTTCCACAGGCATCCGATCCATAGCGGTGCTTCCGCTGGACAACCTTTCTGGCGACGCTTCCCAGAATTACTTCGCTGACGGCATGACGGACGAGTTGATCACTGACTTGGCCCAGATCAGCGCTTTACGGGTAATCTCCCGCACCTCCGTAATGGTATACAAGGGAGCACGCAAGCCTCTGCCGCAGATCGCTCGCGAACTGAACGTGGATGCCGTGGTAGAAGGCACCGTGCTCCGCTCCGGCGACCAGGTCCGCATCACGGCGCAGCTGATCGAGGCCTCTACGGACGAGCACTTATGGTCCCAGAGCTATGAGGGTGAATTGCGGGATACCTTGGCGCTCCAGAACCGGGTGGCTAGCGCCATTGCAGATCAAATTCGGATCAATTTAACTCCGCGGGAGCAAGCTGCGCTGAAAAGCGCGAAGGCTGTTAATCCGGAAGCCTACGAGTCCTATCTCAAAGGACGCTACTTCTGGAATAAGCGAACGGCGGATGGTTTGAAGGTCGCCCTGGCTTATTTCAAACAGGCAATCGAAGAAGATCCGAAATATGCCCAGGCCTATTCTGGCTTCGCCGACACTTATGCTTTGCTGGGAGACTGGCAGTACGCAGTGATGACCCCCAAGGAAGCGTTCCCCAAAGCCAAGGTAGCGGCGATCAAAGCTCTAGAATTGGATAGCGCGCTCGGCGAAGCCCACAACTCCCTTGCCTTTGTCCTGGACGGCTTCGACTGGGAGTTTGAGGCTGCCGGGAAGGAATTCCAGCGGGCCATCGAACTACGCCCAGGCTATGCAACCGCTCACCATTGGTACGCTTGGCACTTGAGTCTTTTGGGTCGGTATGACGAAGCGATTGCGGAAATGAGAAAAGCGCAAAACCTGGATCCGCTGTCTCTTATCATTAACGCCGATTTGGCAGAGATCCTTGTTCTTGCGCACTCTTATGACGAATCCATACAACAGAGCCGCAAGACGATCGAAATGGATCCTAATTTTGCTCTGGCACATAATCAACTCGCCCAGGCGTACCTTCAAAAACACATGTGCGATGAAGCGGTCGCAGAGCTCAAAACAGCGGTCCAGCTATCTGGGGGTAGCTCGGCATTCATAGCTAATCTTGCTCGCGCTTATGTCGCATCCGGCAAGAGAAGCGAAGCGGTAAAGCTTCTGGGCGATCTGAAGAAGCGCTCAAACCCTGGTTATTCGAATGCTTCGGAGATTGCCGTGATCTACGCATCTCTCGGAGATGCGGATCAAGCCATGAATTGGCTCGAAAAAGGTTATGAAGACCGATTTAACCCCGGCGTCCTGCTCCGACCGGGCTTCGATCCTCTCCGTTCCGACTCGCGCTTCCAGAACCTTGTGCGCCGCATTGGCCTACCCGGGTGAAATCTGCACTCCAAATGCCGTGACCATGGCCATTTCAGAGCTATCATGTGGTCGTATGGCGCAAACGACACCAAGGAGATCAGCTTCGTATTCAAGGGAATGGAGTGCCCGTAGCAAGCTCCCATCCAATCCTAGCTAAACGAACGCCGTGCAAAATATGTGATTACATCGTATATTTTGCACATGTGGATTCCCAGAGCTGTTGAACCCCGCCTGCAACGCTCCGCGAAGACGCGCCCGGTGGTCGTGCTGACCGGAGCCAGACAGACCGGCAAAACCTCCACCGTTCTGCGCCTGTTCCCAAAACATGCGTTTGTCTCCCTCGACCTCCCCGCCGAAGCCGAGCAGGCTGAAAAAGAACCGGGCACTTTTCTCCAGCGTCATCCGGCGCCCGTGCTCATTGATGAAGTTCAATATGCACCGGGCTTGTTTCGGCACCTAAAAGTGGCGGTAGATGCCCACCGTACACGCAACGGACAATTCTTGCTCACTGGTTCGCAGAAGTTCACCCTGATGAGAAACGTTTCCGAATCACTGGCGGGCAGGGCCGATATCGTGGAACTTGAACCCCTTTCTTTTGCGGAGATTCAAGCAGCATTGCCGCAAACCAGGGTCGAAACAGCCGTCGTGCGCGGCGGTTTCCCAGAGCTGTACGCCAACCCAGACATTGATTCTGCAGCTTTTTACAACTCCTATCTCGCTACGTATCTCGAACGCGATGTGCGCTCCCTAACCAATGTTGGCAGCCTGCGGGACTTTGAACGATTTCTGCGCGCCTGCGCACTCCGTTCTGCAAACCTGTTAAACAAAGCCGATCTGGCGCGCGATGTCGGCATTGCCCCCTCAACAGCCAATCATTGGCTGTCCATGCTGGAAGCTTCCGGTCAGATCGTATTGCTAGAGCCGTGGTTCTCGAATCGAACCAAGTCCATCGTCAAGAGCCCCAAACTCTATCTCGCTGACACTGGTCTGCTTTGCGCTCTGTTGAATATTCGGTCCGTGGAAGCTCTTCAGCAATCACCGGCGGTAGGCGCAGTCTGGGAGACGTTTGTCTTCGCCCAACTTCGGGACCGCGAACGCCGCGGAGGACGCACAGGCAGCCTCTTCTTCTGGCGCGATCGAACCCGCGAAGTCGACTTTGTGGTGGATACGGGTGGACGCCTGGAACTGTTTGAAGCGAAGTGGACGGAACTGCCAGATGTCGGCGACACAGTAAACCTCGATTTCGTGCGCAACGTAGTGGGCAAATCACGGGTGGCCGCCGGTGCAGTCGTCTGTCGCACACCAAACGGCTTTCCACTAGCGAATGGATTTCGGGCGCTACCTGTGACTGAACTCAGATGAATTTGCGTCGTCGAGAATGCCAGGATCGAAGAAATCGTTAGGGTGTTACGAGGAAAAATCTGACATTCCCGGAATAGAGGAATGATACGCCGAGGGCCGCTGAGGTCTGTGTCAAGACCGGGCGAAGCCCGCCGCGGACGCGGTCGCAGAGTCTTGACACAGACCGGCCCTCGGCTATGCTCTGGCTATCCTGGGCATGTCATTCGGGAATGCTGCATCACAGACTTAGACCGAAACCCTGATTGATCTGATTCGTGTGCGTGGTCTGTGCTTCTATCTTGTGCGCTCCTGGCTCTTGCTGAATCGCAGGAGAATGGGACACGTCGCGGCTGAGTTCTTGCCCGAGCGTCTGTGCGTTGTTCGTATAAATCTGGGCGTCATAGCGTCCACGCGAGACAGAAACGTATGCCATGCGGCTGTTGAGCAGAGCCTTAGCGCCCAACTCGGTGTCCACGTGAATGAGGACACGGTCGGCAGTCTGTCCCTGGCTGGAGTGGCTAGTCATGGCATAACCGTGGTCGAGATGCGGATGCTTGGGCGGGTCGAGTTCAACGGTGCGGCCACCGTCCATCCTCAGGCACAGACGCCCGTCTTCGTCGATGCTTTTGATGGTGCCCAACTCGCGGTTCGCAACTCTGAGGTCGTTGGCCGGCGCGGTGAACTGGATGCGGCCGCTTTTTGGATCCGCACATCTCGAACGCGATTCGGTCTGCTTTGGAAATCAGGCTCATGAACGAGATGCAACGGCGATCAGCTCAATGAGGTTGAGGGTAAAAAGAGTTCAAGGCTTGTCACGCCCGATCCAACGGCAGCGACCAGACCGATGGCCTCATGGCCAGGGATGAACGGGAGCGTAGGCTTCACCGGCCAGTCGCCGTGGGCCGCATGGAGATCGGTATGGCATACGCCACAGGCCTCGGTTTTGACCAGGATTTGGCCTGCTCCGGGAGAGGGGACGTCCCATTCCAGAAGTGATAAAGTTTTTCCGAATTGCTCAACAACAGCTGCGTGCATCTTGGGCGCCATGTTTAACTCCTCTTTATTCTTTTCATTCTTTATTCTTTTCATTCTTTGCCCAAGTAGGAAATTCGAGCGTATCAACCGCCTAGATGCCGATGTAGGGATGCGGCGGTCCCGGTAGGAAGATCTCATAGAACCAGAAGGCGATCGTGGTAAGCGCCGTGCTGGGTAGTGATCACGGCTCCCGTGAGCGTGATAGGATTCTGGCCCAGAAAATAGATTGGCTGCGACGAGTCTCGGATTCGTTCTCGCAGATTCATTGGAAACAGCCACCCTCTTTCCTTGTAGCGTCTATCCGGTTCTGCGATGACACTCTCGGCTTCGCGGCGGATCTTTTCGCGTCCCTGAACCACGCGACTACTTCTTGAATGTCCGGATATAGGCCACCAGTCCTTTAATGTCCTCCGGCTTCAGAGATGCCCCATACTTGGGCATCTTGTTTCTTGCCGTTCGTAATGATAGTGGCGAGCTCCGCGTCCGACATTCAAGAATGTTGAACTGCGGCACGCTGCCGTCAACAGTGGTGATGCTGTACCCGACATTGGCCAGCACCCGCTTCGCGGGCTTGAATCTGACGGTAGCCATTGCGAAATTAGTGTGGTTGGTATAGTACGAGTTGGCCATCAGGTTATTCGAAGTATCGTTTCCTCCACAATTATTGTTGTCGGCGTTGGCCACGAAGGGAAGGATCACCCCGGCTGGCGGAGTGTCGTTGAAGCAGATCAGGGCATTCTGGATCACGCTGTTGAAGTTGTACGCCAGATCCAGTCCGAAGCGTTCGCGCGGCGCGAGCGACGCGGTCAGCCCGTAATTCTGGTTGTGGCCCACGTACTGGGTCTGCGCATCGGCGTTGGATTCTTGCAAGATGTGGATGGATCCGCCCAAGGTCGCCCACGAGCGCGGTGCGTAGGTCGTCTGGAATCGGTAGCGCGCTTCCTTGCGTGGCGACAGGCGGACGAACACGGCATTGTAGTTCGTGTGCTCCAGATCAAAGTTCAATCGCAGGGCATTAGTCGGTCGTGTCCAGAATCCGAAGAGTGCCGTTTTCTCCAGGCCCACGAAATGGTCCACGTCTCCGGGAAGATAATCAATGAAGTGGTTGAACTCCCGGTCGCCATAGCGGTAACCGATGCGTGCCCCGGCTTTTTTCGAAAAGTCCCAGGCCAGTTCGATCTGATTTCTCGTCCAGGTCTGGTTGAAGGACGACAGTTGAAGGGTGGGTATCGTCGTAGGCATGGTAGCGCTCAGCGGAGTCAGCAGCGTACAGGCTTTTGGATTTATACAATCACTGTCGACTTCGCTGAAATTACCATTCTCCGGAATGCGGTAAGCCCAGAAATAAAATTTCTCAATCAGGCGCAGATGTTGGGTCAAGTGCAGTGTGGCTTCGAGATCCGCCACGTCGGAAATGCGGTTCGCGGCGCCAGTCCCGGTGCCGGTAAAGGCAAGGGTGCTGGTGCGCGTGATCAAGCCACCAAAAGACTCGTCCAGCGGCGTACTGGATGTCGCGGAACTATAGGAAAAAGAACCGAGCAGCTCTAACTTCTTGAAGTAGTTGCTGCGCAGGCTGAGACGCTCGGTGGGTGTGGAAGTACGAATCCGCTGGTTCCGCAAGTAGTTGAAGTAGGCGCTGCATGTCACATTTGTCAGTGTCCCATTGACAATCAGACTGGTTGCCGGTGGCACCACGGCGCAGGGTTCCTTGTTTACCGTGTCAATGGACAAGCCCAACGAGACAGAACTGACCGGCGTCGTGGGCAAGAGCGCCTCACTGACGGGATTCAGTTGGTAGTCCGTATCTCCCTTGTAGTAATCGAGGAATTGGTCGTAGCTGAGAACAGTTCGCGGCGCGATTCTAAAGTCCACCCCCAGGCGGTAGGAGTTCATGGTTGTATTCCAATCTTGCAGGAGCGAACCTTCCGTACCCTCGTGGATGCTGCTGTAGGAAGGCCCGGTCATGTTGTTATGCGAATATCCCAAACGGAAGCTGACCGTGGATTGTGGAAGCAGCGTGAGATCGAAGTCGCTCATACGTCGCGTCGTAGCGAACGAGTGAGGCGAATTCAGTATGGGAATCGATGGAGCAGAGGTCGGGGGATTCAGCGGATTTGCCAGCAAGTCGTAGTCGAAGAAACTCTGGTCCCGACGGAAGCGGCTTTGGAAGTTGTACCATTTGTTCTTATCGGCGCGAAGGCGTGCGTAGTTGTTGGGATCGCCTCCCCACCCCTCGCTGTTGAGGTAGAGATTGTCGAACAGCAGGCCCTGATGATCGACCGACTGCATCGTAAGCGTCTGGTCAAGGATTCGCGGAACAGTCTGCAGATTTACCAGTGTGTCGTACATGTCGCCGCTGCCGGTCACGTCGGTACTCCGGTAGCCCAGTTCGATGGACTGGTGAATCTGGTACCCGCCGCGGGTCGCGCCATCGGGTTCGGCGGGCAGGGCTGGGGGCGCGGTAGGATTCGCGGTGGGGGTTTGGGCGAATAGTGTTTCTGACGATCACACGATTATTGCACACAAAAGCACCGCCAGGGCCATCGCTATTCGACGTTTGCTGTGACCACAGGCGGCCGCTGAGCTACGCTCGGCTTGTACGCACGCGGACGCCGGTCTCTCGATTAGCGAAGACTCGTGCACGAGTTTTCTTGGCGGCTCCATTCGGTGCTCCCTACTTGAAAAACACACTGCTGAAATTGGAGCCATGAATCTGCGTGTGACACATGGTGCAGGCCTGATACTTCGCCGACTGATTGTGCGCGGGACGGATGGGCCCGCCGGCAGTCAACTGGGACGAGAAAGTGTGGCACTGCAGACAGAGCATGTTCACCGGCATCACCTTGAGTAGCCGGGGATTGGTGGAACCGTGGGGTGTGTGGCAACTGCTGCAGCCCTCAGTTTTCACCGGCACGTGCTCATAGACGAAAGGACCTTGCTTGTCGACATGGCACTTGTAGCAAACGGCGTCGCTGGGCGCCAACAAGAACAGCATCAAGATCATTGGCGAAGAGACTGATCTCAGTGTGCAGGGCTACTTTGTATATGACTCCAAGAAGTCGGGTGCGGTGACCGTCTCGCATCTTCGTTTCAGCAAAAAACCGATCCACTCCACGTATCTCATCTCGCGAGCGAATTTCGTGGGCTGCCATCAGTTCAGTTTCATGGAGCGTCTCGATGTCCTCAAGGCTGCTGATCCCGGTGCGGTATTCCTGCTCAACAGCCCGTTCGGACCGGCTGAAGTATGGGACCACCTGCCCCGCAAGGCGCAGCAGACCATCATCGAAAAGAAGCTCAAGTTCTATGTGATTGACGCGATGGAGGTGGCGCGCGCGGCGGGCATGGGTGGTCGCATCAACACCGTGATGCAGACCTGCTTCTTTGCTATCAGCGGGGTTCTGCCACGTGCCGAGGCTATTGCCGCGATCAAGCACTCCATCGAAAAGACCTACGGCAAGCGCGGTGAATCCATCGTGCACAAGAATTTTGCTGCTGTCGATTCCGCGCTCCAAGCGCTCTATGAGGTGAAAGTGCCGGACAGCGTCAGCTCACAGTTTGATCTTCGCCCCCCAGTTTCGGCGAACGCGCCTGACTTCGTTCGAGATGTCGAAGCGCTAATGATCACAGGCGACGGTGACCGTATCCCGGTGAGTGCGTTACCCGTCGATGGCACCTTCCCCATAGGCACATCGAAATGGGAGAAGCGCAACATCGCTCTCGATATTCCGGTTTGGGATGAGGACCTCTGCATCCAGTGCGGCAAGTGCGTGATGGTTTGCCCACACTCGGTCATCCGCGCCAAGGTATACGACACCAACGTGACCAACCATGCGCCCCAGGGTTTCCAAACGGCGGTTCCCAAATGGCGCGAGTTTTCCGAACTGAAGTACACGTTACAAGTAGCTCCGGAAGATTGCACCGGTTGCGGACTGTGCGTCGCGGTCTGCCCGGCTAAGAGCAAGAGCGAAACCAAGCACCGTGCCATCAACATGGAGCCGCAACCCGCGCTGCGCGAGAAACACAACGAGTACTGGAACTACTTCCTGTCTATTCCCGAGATGTCGCGCGAGAGGCTCTCGCACGCCCAAGTCAAAGACACGCAACTGCTGGAGCCCTTGTTCGAATTCTCGGGCGCGTGCGCGGGATGCGGCGAGACTCCATACATCTCGCTCTTGACGCGGCTCTTCGGCGACCGCGCGCTCATTGCCAACGCGACCGGATGTTCATCCATCTACGGCGGCAATCTGCCAACCACGCCCTACACCGTGAACTCCCAAGGGCGCGGTCCGGCCTGGTCCAACTCGTTATTTGAAGACAATGCCGAGTTTGGCATCGGCATGCGTCTCGCAATCGACAAACAGCGCGATTATGCCAAAGAACTCGTAGAGCGAGCGGCATCTCTTATCGGCGAAGACCTTGCTGCAGCGGTCCTCGCGGCTGATCAGTCCACCGAGGAAGGCATTTTCGGGCAACGCGATCGCGTGAAGGTCCTAAAGGAGAAGTTAGCGAAGAACGATTCACCGGCGATCCGCGACTTGCTGGCCGTTGCTGACACACTCGTCAAGAAGAGTGTGTGGATCATCGGCGGCGACGGATGGGGCTACGACATAGGATTCGGCGGCCTCGACCATGTGCTCGCCTCCAATGCCAACGTCAATATCCTGCTGCTCGACACCGAGGTCTATTCCAACACGGGCGGCCAGATGTCGAAGTCAACGCCGCTGGGCGCGGTGGCCAAGTTTGCCGCTGGCGGCAAACGCACCCCAAAGAAGGACATCGGCATGATAGCCATGAACTACGGTCGAGCGTACGTGGCGCATGTCTCCATGGGCGGGAGCGATACCCAGACGATGAAAGCGTTCCTCGAAGCAGAAGCGCACGAAGGACCGTCGCTCATCATCGCCTACAGCCACTGTATAGCCCATGGCTACGACATGGTCTATGGAATCGATCAGCAGAAAGCAGCGGTGAGCTCCGGACATTGGCCGCTGTTCCGCTACAACCCGGCGCTGACGAAGGAAGGCAAGAACCCGTTTGTGCTCGACTCGCGCGCGCCCAGCATTCCGTTAGAGAAGTACATCTACAACGAAGCGCGCTACGCCATGCTCGTGCAGAGCGATCCCGACGAGGCCAAGAAGCTGCTGAAGCAGGCCCAGGAAAACGTCGACGACCGCTGGAAGCTGTACCAGCAAATGGCCGCGATGAGCTTCGAGAATTCGAAATCGAGCCAGGAGAAAGAATCATGATCGACTTTTCAACAGACTACCTGGGACTGAAGCTGAAGAATCCGGTCGTGGTATCGGCTTCCCCGCTAACGGAGAAGCTGGAGAACTTTTACCGCATGGAAGATGCCGGGGCGTCGGCCATCGTGATGTACTCCCTTTTCGAAGAGCAGATCGAGGCCGAGAGCGAGAGCATTGACAACGCATTGGAATACGGAGCCAACAGCTACGCTGAGTCCACGTCCTACCTGCCCGACATGGCGAACTACCATGTCGGCCCTGACCGCTATCTGGAACTGCTGCGGAAGGGCAAAGCTGCCTTACAATCCCAGTCATAGCCAGTCTGAACGGCAGATCTCCGGGTGGATGGGTGCGCTACTCGAGGTACATGGAACAGGCCGGGGCGGACGCGCTCGAACTCAACATTTTCGACGTCCCTACGAATCCGGATATCACTTCGGAGCAACTTGAAACCCGCTACTGCGAGCTGGTGCGCATCATTCGTAAGACAGTGCGCATTCCGATCGCGGTGAAACTTGGACCGTATTTCACGTCGTGCGCGAACTTTGCCCGGAAGCTGTCGAAAGCAGGCGCCGACGGCATCGTGATCTTCAATCGGTTCTATCAGCCCGACTTCGACCTTGAGGAGCGGGGCTTGGTACCAAACCTCGTTCTAAGCAGCCCGCATGAGCTGCGCCTCCGCCTCCACTGGGCCGCCATTCTTTACCATCAGGTTGAGACCAACATTGCAATTACCGGGGGCGTGCACGACTCCGGTGACGTATTGAAGTCGATGATGGCAGGGGCTCATGTGGCCATGATGACCTCCGCCCTTTTGATGAACGGTATCGAGCACATCGGCATAGTGCTGGCCGGCATGGAGCGCTGGATGGAAGAACACGAGTATATGTCGGAGAAGCAGATGCGCGGCAGCATGAGTCTGGTCAACGTGGAGGACCCAACGGGATACCTCCGCGGCAACTATCTCAAGATGCTCGGGTCGTACAGTTGGCGAGAGCCCGGAACAGCGCTGGCGACTCTGGAGACCAGATTCTCTCAACTTACAACTGAGGCACCGATTCGAACGGATGCGGCTTCGCCGCAGCATTCTGCGGGAAGAGTGGTCGCTTCTGACCATACAACGAGCAGGAATATCGCGTAACCTGAGATCCTGATCACCAAGTTGGAGCCGATCACGAGGAAGTTGAAAAATGGCTACTCAATTCTGCCAGAAATGTAACCAGTCTCATCCCGGTCGCGTCTGCGATCACGACGAAAAAGGTGAATGCGCCGAGACGGTTGCCGTTAATGGGGCTGAACCAGGCAGTGATGCATCAAAAGACGAGGAAGCCATACCGAAAAGCAGACTGATCCAAAGCTAGTAAGCGCAGACGACAGATCCAATAAAGTTCAAAAGTATCAGCCGAGGAAACTCTTATGGAACAGGCGCTCATTGCCGAAAAAGAGTCGGCAACCGATAGTTCAGCTTGAATGCGATGTTTTCCCCCAGCTCCGTGGCGGTGATCGGCGCGAGCAGTCGTCTTGGTACAGTGGGCCGCACGGTTCTCGAAAACCTTTTTGTACCCAAGCTCTGAAAGCGGCTCTCGCAGCGCGGTAAGTAGAAAGAGCAGCACGATGAAAATCTCGGGAAGAACTGTCGAGCGGCTCGGAGAAATCATCACGGGTGACAAGGGGATATCGCCCTGCCGGGGAAGGCCAAAACTCGTCACCTTCTTTAACGAGTGCGGCACCAACCATACCTATGGTCAAGGTTTTCCGTCACGATGTTTGGGAAGGCGCTCTCGAGGCCGCTGCGAAGGTCGAAAAGAAGTACCGGTTTGAGAATCTTGGTCCTTGGGAGGATTTCGATAGGGAAATGATTAACGGCAAGCTCTCTGCGTTCGCTGGGTTCTCTGTTGTTTGCCTTCATAAGGTAATTTCTTTTCCCGCTCGGGGCTCAACGCCTATCTCGACTGGCAGACCCGCTTCATCAAAATCCTTGCATTCAAAACCGCCAAAGTTGCCAATATATCCGAGCTGATTTGAAATGATCCGGGTTTGGCCGATCGTCTGATCGTCGCATTCATGCGTGTGGCCATACACCCAGAGGGCCGGCTGGTAGGTCTCAATTATCTCCACCATATCCAGGCAATTAACGCCGGCGTGAGAGTGCCGCCCTTGTATTTGGATTTGGGATTGATGACCGGTGCATTATGGCAGATAACCACGCGTGGACCGCTTAGGCGCTTACAAAATCAACATCGACAAAAGTTTGTCGATGTCTAGGCTGTGATTCTCAGATCTTGCATGAGAGTAAACATGTCGCGACGGATAGTTTCATAGTGTTCGTCGATGGGGGCCCAGTTCTTGGGTTTGCGTCCCATTTTGGGTTTTCCCACGCCTGCCAGAATGGGTCGGAGAACTCGTTCTCGAAGGATGACTCAGGCGGCTATCGTGCGGATAGAGGCTGCGGGAAGACAGTATCGACGGGAATGGAGAACTTTGCTGACCAGTTCCTTGCCCCGGAGTTTTTTGAGATCGTAAGCCGCCCGGCGAGCGTCATAGCTGGGATCAAGGACCCCGGAGGATCGAACTTGGTCCGCCAACTGTCCGGCGGTGAACCCGTCCGGAGAACAGGCCAGAGCTAGAGCTGCACTCAGGACGGCGCGCGTCCGCGGCTTGTTCACATCGATGCCGCCGACTCGGGTCTTACCGACTTGCGTGAGAGTGGGGAGTCGATCCAGAGTTTCATCGCTGATGAAAGAAGCATCCATGCAGTACAAGTTCTCCAGGAACTGTTCGAGGATCTGGCGAAGCCGAACGATAATCTGAGGGAATCGGTCCAGGAGGCGGCCACAACCCAGTTCTTTGGTATTGTGAACAATGGCCTCGAAACGAAGTACGCGTTCGCCTTTGGTATAAGCTTGGAGAGTCAACAGACCGAAATGCAGCTTGAAGATCGTCAAGCCATAGTTAGGTGTCTCGACCACGACTTCCAACCGAGGTGATTTGTTCTTGCGGTTCCGATAGGGTCGTGTCTTGAAGCCGAAAATAGTTCTCAGCTTTTTGACATTTAAGCTCGCGTCCGATCGATCAACCCCTGAAATATCTGCTTCATCTGTCCGCCCAGATGGAATGTCAGGTGGCGGCTATATTCCACTTGGTAGACGGAGTACTGATAAGGAAAACTGCTGCTTTGCTGGTCTTTTAGATCCAACCCGAAACACAGACACGCAGTGTAAATTCAGCGCTCGCAGACTTGGCGCAAGCGCCCTATAGTCGGAGCTTCCGACAAGGTGTCTGCGACTTTGGCCAAATCTGCGGGCGCCGAGATCATGGTGAAACAGTTTCCTTCTTTGGTAAAGCCAATTTGTTCCTTTCGGGCTTGGCAGGCCACGTCCTCATGACCGTTGAGCATTATCTGTGCACCAAACGGGGGATGACCAGACATTTTGATGGTGAGGTGTCCCCAGTCGGGATCTAGGATGTGGAACGAGTAGTGATTGACATAGCGGAGCTTGGCCTCCAGGTTCTGAATGAGGCCGCTGTGGGATCTCTTAACCATCCATACTCTCGCTATGGCTCGCGCCACCAGAATCAAGAAGACTCCGCGGACTCCAGGATTGTTCTTGAGGTGTTGCGCAGCAATTTCATGCTTGTCTTCTTCGCAATTAAGGACAACGGCATTTGCGATCGCTCTGCACGGTGGTTTTGACGGTCACGAGGCAAAGCTTCACAGCTTTTTTTCCCTGAGAACAATACGGGTGGTGACACGCGTAAGCGCTAACTTGAGGAGAATTCCTTCTGGATTGCCGACGATCCGTCCAGTATCGACGGATCCGTTGCCCATCGACGAACGGTGAAATCCGGGATGCCAAATGTACGGATTGCCCACTTTCGGCCGTGCTGGGCGTCTTTCGTGATGATACGTTGACTAGCATCCTACGCACTCTTAACATGGAAGCCCAGAGTCTCGCACTCCATGATCGGCCAGACCATCTCGCATTACCGCGTGCTGGAAAAGTTGGGCAGTGGCGGCATGGGCGTGGTGTACAAGGCTGAGGACACCAAGCTCGGCCGCATGGTTGCGCTGAAGTTCCTGCCGGAAAATTTTGTCCTGGATGGCACGGCACTGGAACGATTTCGACGCGAAGCTCGCTCTGCCTCGGTTTTGAACCACTCCAATATCTGCACTATCTACGAAATTGACGAGGTCGATGGAAAGCCGTTCATCGCCATGGAACTCCTGCGCGGCGTCAGCTTGACCTATCGCATCGCAGGTCGGCGTCTTCCATTAACTGAAGTACTCCAGTTTGGCATCGAACTGGCGGATGCCTTGGACGCCGCGCACTCGCAGGGAATGTTGCATCGGGATCTGAAGCCCGGAAACATCTTCATTACCCAACGCGGCCAGGCGAAGTTGCTCGATTTCGGCCTCGCCAAAGTTCTGATAGATCGCCAGGCCAGCGAAAGCACTCCGACAATGACGGCAGGGGAAGTCGCGCAAGGGTCGTTGACGAGCACTGGCGTAGCCCTAGGTACTGTCGCTTATATGTCCCCCGAGCAGGCGCTCGGAGAAGAACTCGATGTGCGGTCGGACTTGTTCTCTCTCGGGGTCGTGCTCTACGAAATGGCGACTGGCAGGCAGGCGTTTCCCGGAGCAACCAGTGCTGTGGTGTTTGATGGCGTTCTGCACAAGGATCCCGAGCCGCCGTCGCGCGTGAATCCGGCCATCCCTGCCGAGCTGGACCGAATCATCCAGAAAGCCATGCAGAAGAAATGTGAGGACCGCCACTCGTCTGGGCGCGACCTAATGGACGATTTGAAGCGTCTGCAGTTGCAGATCAGTTCGGGTGTGCAGGCGGTGCCGGCTTCGGAGCTCGTGTGGCACCCACGTGTAATAGCGCCGTTACTGCTCCTGCTGGTGGCGGGAGCGTTGTGTGCTGCGTGGTGGTACCACCACAATTTTCCCAGGCGGTGGGCTCACGAGCAGGCAATCCCCCAAATCGCACAGCTAATGGACAAGAGTCAGTACTTTGCGGCCTTCCGGCTCGCTAGGAAAGCGGAGAGATACGCGCCCGACGATCCCACCCTGGTCCGCTTGCGCCTCAACTTCTCCGTGCCTGTCACCGTAGAAACCAAGCCGCCGGGCGCCGATGTGCACGTGAATGAGTACTCCGACGTGAAAGGTGACTGGGAGTATCTGGGAAAATCTCCGATTCAGCTGAATCTTCCCTTGGTGAATTATCGCTGGAAGGTGGAAATGGGTGGGTTTGAGACGATCGAGAGCGCGGCGGAGGCCATGGATAACCGTTATTCATTCACGCTCCAACCGAGCGGCAGCTCTCCACCGAATATGCTGTTGGTTCCGCCCGGGAGTACGCAAACGGGAGAGGTCCATCCGATAGAGGTGCCCGGATTCCTGATCGGAAAATACGAGGTTACGAATCGCGAGTTCAAGAAATTCGTGGACGCCGGTGGCTATCAAAATCGCGCCTATTGGACGGAGAAGTTTTTTGAAGATGGCCGGGAGTTCCCCTGGCAAGAGGCGATGTCCCGCTTCCGCGATGCCACCGGAAGATCAGGCCCCGCTGCATGGGAACTAGGCGAATACCCGACAAGGCAAGAGGATTACCCAGTTAGCGGCGTCAGTTGGTACGAAGCTGCCGCATACGCGAAGTTTGTGGGCAAGAGGCTGCCGACCGTCTATGAATGGAGGGTCGCTGCCGGCGCATCAGTATTTTCCGAGATCCTCGACCTTAGCAATTTTGGCGGTAAAGGACCTGCGCCCGTCGGCAGTTACCCGGGGCTTGGCCCATTCGGCACTTATGACATGGCGGGAAACGTGAAGGAGTGGTGCTGGAACGCGACCGGCAACAAGCGCTATATCCTGGGCGGGGCTTGGAACGATGCGGCTTACATGTTCATGGATGCGGATGCCCATCCATCGATCGAGCGCTTGCCGGGCTATGGCTTCCGCCTGGTGCAATCCGTCGCAGCACAAACACCCCTTCCGGATTCTCTTACTGGGCCGATTCCGAACACTCTCGTGCGTGATTACCGGAAGGAGAAGCCGGTCTCAGACGCCGTCTTTGCCCTTTACAGAGGTCTCTATGAGTACGACCACAAACCACTCAATGCGAAAGTAGAAGAAACGGAGGACTCGGCGGAGGGCTGGCGCAAGCAGACCATCACCTTTGATGCAGCCTACGGACAGGAGCGAGTTACGGCTTACTTGTTCCTGCCCGCGAATTCGCAGCCGCCGTATCAAACCGTGGTTTTCTTCGCCCACGGTGGAATGTTCATTCCAGGTTCCAGCCGCAATCCGGAGCTCTATTTTCTGGACTTCATCATCAAGAGTGGCCGGGCGCTGATGTTTCCCGTGTACAAGGGAACGTACGAACGCTATGTCCCAGCAAGTCTAGAGAAAGGAACGAGCGGGGAACGAGACCTCGAAATCGAAGATTTCAAAGACCTCGCGCGGTCGGTGGATTACCTCCTTACCCGGTCTGATCTGGATCGCCAAAAGCTGGCCTACTACGGTGTTAGCCAGGGCGCGCGAGAGGCATCGGTTATGCTGGGGCTGGAGAAACGCTTTCGGACGGCGGTCCTCGTTGGCGGAGGCTTCAGCCAGCTAAAGCAGTTCGCGGAAATCCAGGAGATCAATTTTGCTCCACGTGTAAACATCCCCACTCTGATGATCAATGGCCGGTATGACTTTATTTTTCCGGTTGAGACCTCTCAGCGGCCCTTATTCCGGTTCCTGGGAACGAAAGCACCAGACAAACGATACGCCCTCTTTGACAGCGGGCATGTCCCGCCGAGGAATGATATTATTCGCGAGACCCTGAACTGGCTAGACAATTACTTAGGGCCGGTGAAGTGAGCGCCCCGCTGAGTTCAAATTAGATTTTTTTACCCAAGTCGGCTCTAGGAGCAACGCTGACCTGTGGCGTAATCTCTCGCCATTCCGGACGGATGACGCTAGTGTTTTATCGGAAGCGCGCACGCGAGAACGAGTGCGTGTGACGACAATGCTCTGCGCGCTTTTGATAAAACCGTTAGAAGGAAGCCGCTTGTGTTTGCGGCGGACGCGGTCTATGGGAATTCAATCGATTTGGAGCTGGAAGTCATTGCAAAGAAGGGAGTTGCGCGAAAAGCTTGGTTATTGATGCTCGTCAATGTACTGCTCCCGGCGTTCACCCCGGTGATGGTACGCCGCGGCTGTTCTTCTTTCAAGCGCAGATACGCTTGCACCTATACACGCGGCAGCGTCCGCCGCGCCAGCGGCTTCGTTCTCACGGGCAACTCTGACGTAACGCGGTTAGTAAGGGTTGCCGACTAAACGGGAGTGACGGGCTCTAAGTCGCACTCAGCAGGTCGTTAAAAAAAAGCGCTCTTAAACTGCTGATGCCGATGCAGAGCCTGGCTCATCAGTGTCTGGAATTCTGGTGCGGCGCGAAGATTTTGCAGCAACGGATCGCGCACGAAGTAGGGGTAGCAAAAGAATCCACTCTCGACGCTAAGACGCAGCATGTGCAAGGCGGAAACCTTGTCACCCAAAACCGCATAGGCTTGAGCGACCTTGTATATACCCTCAGCGTCGCTAACGCCGCGCTCTTCGATCTTGCTTTCCGTTTGCTGTAGCAGTTTTAAGCCGCCCGCATTATCGCGCCTGATTGAGTAGCTGAGGGCTTTTCCTACATTGGCCGGAAGCAACGAAGGATCCTTTTCAAAGGCGCGATCAAACTCCTGGGCAGCCTGGTCGTGATTGTTTAGGTAGTATTCGCCAAAGCCTCGGTAGAAGCTGATGTAAACAGAATCGTTAGCCGGCAGGCTACGCAGAAATTTCTCATATTCGCCCAGGTAAAGGTAGCTGTTCATCGCCGAGCTGTTGATTTTGACCAAAGGGTCGATTTGACGCGCTTTTTCGCATTCCGCTACCGATTCCTTCAACATCCCGGCAAACCGGTAGGCATAACCCAGCTCCCAGTGCGCCTCAGCGTTATTGGGACTATCCTGCAGAATCGATCGCAACAAGGGTACGGCCTGTTCCACTCTGCCAGTATCAGTGAGCAGATTGGCCATATAGATTCGCGGCTCGACCAGCGCGGGATTTAATGCAATCGCCTTCTCATAGTCAACCTGCGCTTTGCCGTAGTCCTCGCGCCCCCCGAACTGAAGTGACGCATTGGTCGTGTATGCTCTCCCCAGATGCGCCCACGAGGGCGCATAGTTTGGTTCATCATCGTTGGGGTGTTCGGCTTGCGATTCGCGATTGCCGGTCTGGTCGTATTCGTACTCGGGGCTGTCATTGTCTGCCGCGCGTTCCCAACCGAGAGAGCGGAACTATGAAACTCGATCCTTCCATTCTCGCCAGAATCCAATTTGCCTTTACGGTGAGCTTTCACATCATTTTTCCGACGATGTCGATCGGCCTTGCGTCCTTCTTGGCAGTGATCGAAGCGCTCTGGCTGAAAACCAAAAGTCCCATATACCTCCAGATCTATCGGTTTTGGCTCAATATTTTCGCGATGGGCTTCGGGATTGGTGTCGTCACCGGAATTGTGCTTTCGTTCGAGTTTGGTCTCGGATTCGCTCGCTTCGCACAGATGGCTGGGCCGGCCATTGGTCCCTTGATCGCTCTAGAGGTCTTGACCGCCTTTTTCCTGGAGGCAGGCTTTTTGGGAATCATGCTCTTCGGTGTTAATCGCGTCGGCCCGAAGCTGCACTTTTTCGCAACTTGCATGGTGGCGATCGGTACGCTTCTATCGGCTTCGTGGATTCTTTCGGCCAACAGTTGGATGCAGACACCGGCTGGAGTCACGATTCATGATGGCCAATTGACGGTTGTGAACTGGCTTCATGTGCTGATCAATCCGTCCTGGCCCTACCGACTACCTCATATGTTGACTGCCGCCTACCTAACGGCATCATTCCTCGTCGCCGGAGTAGGTGCTTGGTATCTTCTGCGGGGCAAGCACCAGGAGTTTGCAAGAAAGACTGTCTCTCTCGGAACGGCTTTCGCGACCGTGCTGATCGCCGGACAGGTTTTCATCGGAGACATGGTCTACGGCACGATGCTCAAATACCAACCGTCAAAAATGCAGGCGGCCGAGGGCTTCTGGGAAAAGCAATCGCAGTCGCCGGCACCGTATTACTGGTTCATAATCCCGGACCAAAAGGATCAACGAAATCGGTTCGCGTTGGCGACACCCTATCTCGGAAGTATTTGGCTGACCCACAGCCTCAACGGACGTGTCGCAGGTCTGAAAAATACACCACGCGAGCTCCAGCCCAGAATGGCAATAGTTTTCTTTGCATTTCGAATCATGTACTGCTTGGCGATGCTCATGTTCGCCGTGGGAGTGGCTTCACTTTGGTTACGATTCCGCGGGACGCTCTTCAAGTCTCGATGGTTTCTCTGGATGCTGGTTTTCATGTCCCCATCTGGGATTATTGCGACCTTGGCTGGGTGGTATGTTGCGGAGACTGGCCGACAGCCGTGGGTCATCTATGGCATCCTAAAAACTGTCGACGCAGTATCTCCCGTTCCTTCGCAAGCTCTCCTGTCGACTCTGATCGCCTTCGTCTGCGTTTACGCCGTGTTCATCACTGCCTTCCTAGTCTTCACATTCCGGATTATTCGCCGCGGGCCTGTAGAAGCTCCTGTCTACCCAGAAGCGTCTGGTTCTATAAAGAACGCATTCCGGCCGCATGTGCTAGACAGTCCGAAACGGTTGGCGGATAGCCAGTTCTCGTAAAGGAGTTGAAAGAAATGGATCTCCCACTGCTGTCGGCTTCCTTCCTGGCGTTCACACTTACGCTTTATGTGATTCTCGACGGCTTTGATTTGGGAGTAGGGATTTTGCTCCTATTCCAGCCAGCGGAGAGCGGTCGTGACCATATGGTGGACTCGATTACTCCGACCTGGGATGGCAACGAGACTTGGATCATCATGGCCGGCGTAACACTGCTCGCAGCATTTCCCATTGCCTATTCGATTTTATTACCGGCTTTCTATCTTCCGGTGATACTGATGCTGCTTGCGTTGGGATTTCGAGGCGTCACATTCGAGTTCCGTGCGCAGTCGAAAGGGCATCGTCGCGCGTGGGACGTTGCATTCGGAGTTGGCTCGTTCGTGGCTGCATTAATGCAGGGACTCATTGTGGGTGGCCTCATGCAGGGGGTGACCGTCCAAAACCGGCATTTCGCAGGAAGTGTTCTAGACATCTTTCGCCCTCTACCCGTAATGAGTGGCATCGCGCTTCTTTTCGGCTATGCCGTGCTTGGATCGGGATGGCTCAAACTGAAATCGAATGTATCGCTGCAGCCTTTTGTGAGTCGCTCTCTTCGTGTTTTTGCAGCCGCATTTGCGGTTTTCTTCGGCATAGCTTGCATCTATGCAGTCAGAATCCAGCCAGGTATTCGTGCGCAGTGGGCGTCACATGGGATCGCTCTTGCTTGCCTTGTTGGTTTGTTTATTATTGCGGCAGGAACGTTAACGGCGCTTCCCGGAAAGAGTAGGCAGGCATTTCCGTTCTTGCTTGGCCTATTGCTCTTTGTGGTGGGTATCTCAGGAATAGCTCTTATTGTATTTCCAGAGATCGTACCGTTCAGTGTCTCTCTTTGGGATGCCTCGTCATCCTCGACAAGCCAAGGATTGGTGATGATCGGTGCCGCTTGCGTCACTCCGGTAGTACTCGCGTATTCCGCTTTTGCTTATTGGATTTTCCGGGGCAAAACACCTGAGAATGGATGGGAAGCATGAGCACTCAGCGGCGCCAAATTGTTTGGTTTTTGGCAATTTATGGATTTTCGCTGGGTACTTTCGCGCTTTTCGGGATAGTCGTCCGACTGCTAGTGAAATGGGCAAGCTAGTCTTCTATGCAGGACAGCCGCAGGTCGATCATGCGGTAGATCGTAACGGGCTGCCATTCCTGCCCGCCCCCAAATACAGACCCCACCAGTAGGCGCGTGCCCTGAATTTTAAAGATTGACTTAACGTTCATAATAATGTACATTAAATCTTTTATTGACCATTATTGTGGACGTTAAATATGAGGACCAGCCGATCATCCGTCGTAATGCCGCTCCCAGTAAGGCATGCCCTGCGCAAGCTCGGCCGCGACATCCGTGACGCCCGTCGGCGGCGGCGTATCCCTGCGGCCATCGCGGCGCAACGCGCTTCGATCAGCCGCACGACCCTCGTCAAGATTGAAAAGGGCGATCCCGGCGTAGCGATCGGTATATACGCCACGGTCCTTTTTGTGTTGGGCATGGCGGACCGTCTCGGCGATCTCGTAGCGCCGAAGAACGATCCCGTGGGCCTGCAGCTCGAAGAAGAAAACTTGCCGCAGCGCATTCGCGTACCGCGCAGGCCGAAACGCACGAAAGAAAAGTGATGGACAGAGAGGCTCTCGTATACGTGGATCTTGACGGCGTCCCCGACCTGATGGGGCGTCTGTGGGCCCGTACGCGCAAGAACAAAGAAAGCGCCACCTTCGAATACGACAAGACGTGGCTGGAAAATCCCGCGCGATTCTCGCTGGAGCCAGCTCTGCAGGTTGGTCCCGGCCCGTTTCACACGCCGGCAGACACGCCCATGTTCGGCGCCATCGGCGACTCCGCGCCGGACCGTTGGGGGCGGGCGCTCATGCGCCGCATGGAACGCAGGCGCGCGGAGCGCGAGGGCGGGGCGCCGCGCGCTCTCCAGGAAATCGACTTCCTGCTGCTTGTGGACGACGAGGCCCGTCAAGGCGCGCTGCGCTTTGCGGGTAAAGAAGGTGGGCCCTTCCTGCGGGAGGAGGGCGTCAAGCGCATCCCCCCGTTGATCGAGCTCCCGAAACTGCTCTCCGCGGCCGAACATGTGATGGAAGAGAAAGACACCGAGGAGGAACTGCGTATGCTGTTCGCGCCTGGCTCCTCTCTTGGCGGCGCGAGACCCAAGGCTTCCGTCAGGGAAAAGGACGGCAGTCTCGCCATCGCGAAATTCCCACGCAAGGACGATGAAATCAACACGGTGGTCTGGGAGGCGGTCGCACTGTCCCTCGCGCAGAAATCTAGCATCCCCGTTCCCCAATCCCGTGTCGAAACCATCGCCGGGAAGCCTGTGCTCCTCCTGCGACGCTTCGACCGCGACGGCGAACGGCGTATCCCATTCCTCTCCGCGATGAGCATGCTCGGATCGAAAGACAGAGAAACCCGAAGCTATCTGGAAATTGTTGACGCGCTGCGCCAGCACGGCACCGCGCCGAAAGCCGACATGGAAGCGTTGTGGCGGCGGCTGGTTTTCAACATACTGATCTCCAACACCGACGACCACCTGCGCAATCACGGCTTTCTGTACGAAGGACACGCGGGCTGGCGCCTGTCGCCCGCTTACGACCTCAACCCGGTCCCAACCGACATCAAGCCGCGCATCCTCAGCACGGCAATCAATGAGGATGACAACACGGCTTCACTCGCACTGGCGATGGAGGTGGCGGGATATTTCGAACTGGACGACGGCAAAGCGCGTGACATAGCAAAACAGGTCGGCAAGGCTGTCTCGAAGTGGCGCGATGAAGCCGTGCGGCAAGGTCTCGCTAAAGGCGAAGTCGACCGTATGTCGTCGGCATTTGAGCATGATGATCTGAAAGCGGCTCTCGCAGCGCGGTAATAAGTAGAAAGAGCAGTAAGAATCTGACATGGCTGGCGCCTCCTCAAGACGACAACGGTCGTGAATATGCGATTGGATCAGATCACCAGGGACGTTATCGAAACGTTGAGGTTCTCGGGCGCGTCCTCAAACGCCAATTGCGCGCTGAGAACGTTAAGAAGGATGCTGCACAAGGCGGAGGAGTGGACACTGATTCGCCACGCTCCGAAACTCAAACTGATGAAGGAATACGGACGTTCACTCAGGCTTGACGATGAAGCGGAAAAGAAATTGTTGGCCGGCGCTGCTGCCTGCAATTGGCGGAAACGCAGCCTTCAACTTTTCCAGGACATCATCATCTTGATGCGCGATACGGGTATGCGTAACGAAAGAGAGCTTTACCGGATGCGCATCGAGAACCTGGATTGGGAAACCCGCGTGATCTTCGTGCCGGACAGCAAGACCGAAGAAGGAAGGAGACGCGTGCCGATGAGCAATCGCGTCTTTGACGTTCTTAAACAGCGATGCGGAGAAAAACGCGAAGGATGGGTTTTCCCGTCGAAACGCGCCGAGTCTGCTCATCTCACCACAATGGCGAAGAGATTTCGCGAAGCTAGGGTCAAAGCTGGGCTTCCCGAAGATCTTGTCCTCTATTGTGGGCGGCATGATTACGGCACCCGGATTCTGAAGAGAACCGGAAACCTGGCCGCCGTCATGAGAACCATGGGACACAGGGATGTGAAGACTGCGATGCAATATCAACATCCCGAACTAGAGATCGTGCGCGCTGCGCTCGATCAGGACACAGCGGTAGAGAAACGGGCGTAGCCGGATTGAGTTACGGCACACTTTACGGCACACCTAAAACATCGACTCCGGTAAGTGATTGAAAAGATGGTGAGCGCGGAAGGAATCGAACCTTCAACCTACTGATTAAGAGTCAATCCTCGGTAGAGGTCTAATCCTTCATTTCAGCATTCTTTATCAACAACTTGCCGAGTTGATGTTTTTACGGTGTGCCGTAAAGTGTGCCGTAACCTTATTACTAGGTCCCGGCCGTGGCGGAGCCGCCAGGTTGATTGAGCGCGCGGCGAACCACCTCGACCTCGGGATGTTGATACCGCATTGCAGTCTTCACATCCTTGTGCCCCATCGTGAGCATGACAGCCTTCAGATTGCCGGTCTGCCTCAAAACCCTAGTGCCGTAGTCATGTCGGCCACAATAGAGAACCAGCTCTTTCGGAAGGCCAGCTTTTTCCCTGGCCTCGCGAAAGCGATTCGCCATAGTGGTGAGATGACCCGCGCGAGAACGCTTCGAGGGAAATACCCATCCCTCGCGCCTGCCTGCGCAACGTGCGCGCAGCAGGTCTAGGGCTCGGTCGCTTATCGGCACGGTCCGCCTTCCATCAAGCGTCTTGCTATCGGGAACAAAGGCGACTCGATTGTTCCAGTCGATATTCTCGATGCGCATCCGGTAAAGCTCTCTTTCGTTCCGCATTCCCGTATCTCGCATCAAGATGACGATGTCTCGGAAAAGGAGCAAACCACGCTTCCGCCACTTGCAAGTCGCGGCGGCGGCGAGCAGTTCCCTTTCTACGGTATCGTCCAACCTCGACGACCGGCCATACTCCTTCACCAGCTTGAATTTGGGAACGCTCCGAACCAGTTCCCACTCTTCTGCTTTGTGCAGCATTCGACGCAGAGTCCGAAGAGCGCAATTCGCATTGGAGGCAGACCCATCGAACCTCAGCGCTTCGACGTCATCTTTTTTGATTTGGTTTAGCCTCATTCCTGCTACCCGGGCCTTCGTCAACAACCGCCAACCATTCTCGTAATACAGTTTCGTCTTGCTCTCAAGATTTACGTTTTCAACCCACTCCAGAAAGCGCCGCGAGAAATCCCGCAGCGTCGGAGCCTTCCTGTCCAGAGGGTCGCTGCCTTCCAGTGCCAGTACCAGTTTCAGACCAGCAATTTTTGCTGCCCTGGTTGAACTCGATTCCTTGGTCGAGCCACGATAGCGTTGGCCGCGTACCGTGAAGTCGTACCAATAAAAGTGAGACTTCGATTTCTTAAACAGCTTCACGAGCTTCCTCCATTGCAGCCCGCACGGAAGCAACTCGTGTGTTCTTCCTGATGTAGTCGAGAAGAACGCTAACATCATAGCTGACCCGTCCCTCGAGTTCTATCCAATCTGGTCCGATTTCCTCATGGCGCCAACGCTTGAGGGTGGCTGGCGATCGGCCAAGAATTTCGGCGGCCTTGCGTGTATCTACGAGTTGAGGAACTGCTGGATGCCTTGCAGCTACTTCTAGTCGGTGCATTCACTTCTCCATCCCGGCTTCCGTTGGCGACCTTTCCCTCTACCAGTTCAATAAGAGGAGCGCCGATAAATGCCGTCTTGCCGAGGCCTTTGTTGAGGTCGCTTCTAAAACACCGCTCAATTTCGGTCAAGTTCCCTTGATTTGACCGAAATTCCATTCGGGTTTAAGTTCTTGACGCTCGCGACCGGGAAATTCGACTCGGAGACAGGAGCCACGAGTGTTTTCATCTCTTGGAGAAGTCAGCGAACGTCTTAGGTCGACCGGCTACATTGCCGATTCGATTGCCACGACAACGGTTTACCTGGCGGCGAAGCTACACAAGCCGCTGCTGCTCGAAGGTCCTGCCGGCAGCGGAAAGACTCAGTTGGCATATGCAGTTGCGGATGCAGCAGACACCACCGTCGAACGCCTACAGTGCTATGAGGGCATCAACGAAGAGAAGGCCATCGGCAAGTTCGATGAATCCCTTCAACGGCTTTGCGTTGAACTCAAAGCCAAGTCCGTCAGCGTTGATTGGGAGTCCCTGCGGACGGAGTTGCACAGTCAGCAGTTTTTCGGCGCCGGGCCGCTTCTGCGCGCGTTGCAGTGCGAAAGGCCTTGTGTCCTGCTGATCGACGAACTGGACAAGGTGGACCACGCATTTGAGGCCTTGTTGCTGGAATTGCTCAGCGTGTGGCAGTTGAGCATTCCGAAGCTGGGCACCATCAAAGCCAGGAGCATTCCATTCGTTGTGTTGACATCGAATGAAGAGAGGCGCATCGGCGATCCCCTGCGCCGGCGCAGTTTTTATCTTCGTGTTGAACACCCCACCGCGGAGCGAGAAGCAGAGATTGTTGCGCTGAGAACGCCTGATTCCACACACGAATTCCATGCGGGCATGGCTGGACTCGCCAAGGCTTTGCGCGGCTGGAGCCTGGAAAAGCCTCCCTCAGTCTCAGAGATTCTCGACCTCGCGCAGGCACTCAAGGTTCTGGGAAGTGAACAAATTACGGTGGAAATGAGAGACATTCTCCTGCCCTTGCTGGCTAAAACCGAGGCCGACCGGCGCAAACTGCTCTTGCGGGATGGGTTTGCCAGTTTGATCTATGACGCGCAGCAGTACAGCGCCGAGGCTCTGCGAAGGAGCGCGGCATGAAGCCAGTACTCATTTTGCCGTTAATAGTTTTCGCCCTCTCGAACTGCTGGGCGCAATCGCCCAAACCACAGCCACGGGTTGAAACCGAGTACTACGTCGCAGCCTACGCACAACATTATCGGGTGCCCGTCTCGCTGGTTCGTGCCATTGTCGAACGCGAGTCGAACTGGCAACCGTACACGGTTTCTCCCAAAGGCGCTGTAGGGCTGATGCAGTTGATGCCGGCGACGGCCAGGCGACTGGGAGTGGGAAACCGCTGCGATATCGATCAGAACATTTCCGGGGGCTTGCGCTACCTCGCATGGTTGATGCAACAGTTTCATAACGATCTCAGGCTTGTAGCTGCCGCTTATTATGCTGGCGAAGACGTAATCGGCAGACGAGACCTCGGCTATCGAAATCCCGACGTAATTGTCTACGTGGCAGGAGTTAGAACGACTTACCTCCGCCAAGCCGGAATTAAACCAAGGACTACGAACACCAGTTCGGAAAGAGATGTGAGATGAAAATTTGTTTGAGTTTGGTGCATCTGACAACGGCCAGTCTCCTGCTGCTGCATATGGCTTCAGCGCAGTCCGATCTTCCACAGGCGCGAATCGTGAGCTTGAACGTTGACCCAGAACAAGTTGTGGTCTTGCACTTGCGGCCAGGATACGTCAGTTCGGTGCGGGTGCTGGCGGCGGTAAGCTCGGTCGTACTGGGCGATCCGGGGGCTTTTAAGGCCGACCACTCCGAAGCCGAGCCGCAGTTGGTGTTTTTCAAAGCAACCAGCGCAAAACCTGCGCAAACCAACGCCCTGATTACCACCAGAGGAGGCCATGAGATCTCGCTGAGCCTGGTGAGCCAAGGCAAGTCAGACCGTAGTGAGCCCGTAGACTATGTCCTCAATTGCGAGCGCCCGCGCAGTTTTCTGATTGCGTCGACTCATACCGTGTTTGTGGTTGGCGAAACAAAAAACGTTGCTACAGAGAATCAGCCAACCAGCACTGCCCCAGAGAAGCCTGGCAGACCAGAACAGGATTTGCTCAGGGCAGAACGGATTGAGAATCCACATTGGGAAGGCAAACAACTTCTGGTTGCGGTAGGGCAGGCGATAGAGAAAGAGCAACAGATGGCCGTGCCGTTCGCCGTTCTGAACTCTTCTGCACGGACCATTGAAGTACTGCCGCCGCAAATACAGCTTGCGGGGACATCGAAAGACAAGCATCGAAAGGCGATCAAAGCCGAGCCTGTGGCGATCAAAGACTACTGGATCACCTCGCGTAGACTCGCGCCCGGCGCCAGAGCCGACGGCATCGTTGTGTTCGAGCGTCCCACTTTCAAAGAATCCAGAGAAAGGCTCTTGCTAGCGGTCGCCCAAGCGGAAGAAGTCGACCGTCCTGTCCTGGCCCCGATTGCGTTTGTGGCTCCGGCGGCGGGAGGTGCAAAGTGATTCATCCAAACGGAAACAGCGACAACGGCAACGCTGCAGGCATTCAGGAGCCAGCGGAGAATGAAGCTCGGAACAACGACCTGCCACTCCCTCCGGACGCAACCGCCCCATTGCCTGGACCTCGCAACAAGAGCAAAACAGAGAGCCAGGCAGCAGATCCAACAGAACCGGTTTGTAATCATCGGGGCTGGAGCGATCGTCATCGCGCTGCTGATCTTCGTTGCTACGTCTATGCCCCATCGGGGTGTCGCAGAAAGTGAAGAGTCGCGGTGCCACTGCTACTGAAGACTTGGCCTTGGAGAGCGGCACCGCGAGCAACGACAAGAGCCTATTTCCGATTACCGATTCTGGCCGGCCCGTCACAAAAGAATCTCACGAAGGCTTCTTAAACGAACGAGATCTACAACGAACTGCAACTAAGCCGGCAGCGGGGACGAAGGTGGCGAGCGGAGCAGGAACTTTGGGATCGATACCGCCTTTCGGAGACCAGCAGACCATGGCAAGCGCCGCCGTATCAGCCAGGCTCGGGCATCGGCACCGGTGCCGAGCCTCCAGACGTGGGTAAGGCAGAGTGCGAGGCTATGGAGAAGTCTTCGTTAATCTACGTGCGAAACGTCTCTGCCAACTCGGGCAGTGCTCAGGCCCGCGAAAGTCTGAATGATCCAGCACCGGAACTGGGATTGGGTCTGGCCACTGGCACGCGATTGCGTGCACGCCTAGAATCAGCCGCCAGCACGGCAGTGCGAACACCGGTCCTGGCGGTCATCGAGTACAACTATGAGCGAGACGGAGAAATTATCGTCCCCGCAGGAGCAAAAGCGGTTGGCCACATACGGAACGGAGATCGTTCCGGCTACGTTGACATCCAGTTCGATTCCCTGCTGATGCCGGATGGTGCAGTCGTTCCCATCGAAGCCGCCGCCACAGGCTTGGACTTGCAGCCGCTCAAAGGAAAAGTTGAAGGGAAGAACACGGGAAAGAACGTCGTGGTCAGATCGCTGTCGGGAATCGGCCAAGCTGGCGCGATGTTGGTGGGACAAGGCAGTCTGAACCAGCCACTAACGAGTCGGACCTAATGCGGCAGCGCGTCGGCAACAATATCGGCGAGGCTGGAGATGAAGAGGTTTCTCGATTAGCGATCTCCCAGCACATTGTCGTGACGATTTCGGCGGATACT
>CAVREP010000038.1:0-147469 GCA_963720155.1 uncultured Acidobacteriota bacterium | reverse complement strand
TTCTGCAGCAAACTTGATCCTCTATCGGGAGTTTTACCTAACGGTGAAGCATCACAGTCCCACATACAACGGCCCGCCTAATCTTCCGATCACCAAGGTTCGGACGTTCCCTGATGCGCTCCTTCCCTTTATTGATCCCGCCACAGGCAAGCCGCCCGTAGAAGCCGAATTCACAGCAGTTCCCTTCGACCTGGTAGCCGGGCACAACGCGGTCATCTGGATCGACGTCTTTGTGTCCCGGGGCACGGCGGCGGGCTGTTATCGGGGGCACCTATACCGTAACCAGTGATCAGGGGGTGTTTGAGGGTCAGATTCGCGTCCAGGTGTGGGGATTTACTTTGCCGCTCGAGCCATCCCTCAAGTCCAGTTTCAACGGCGGTAATGTAACACTACCTGGCATTAACGAAGAGCTCCTCAGGAACAGGTTAATGCCCGACGCCGTGGATCCGGCGGCTGAAGAGAATCTGATCAAACGATATGGCCTCAATGGTACGGACCTCGGGTTCTACGATGGGGTTTTCTTTGGCCAGTGCGACGCGTCTGAGCCTCCTTCAGTTCAAGTGATAGAAAGCGTAAAGGCAACCCAGCAACCCGATTTGTACCTCTATGACGAAACCGCAGACCCGGAGAGTAGCTGCACCAGCCTGGCGTTTTACCGTTCGGTGATCGATTGGGCACAGAATTTGCATCGAGCCGGCGTCGATAACCTGGTAACCCAGGAACCAGTACCCCAACTTTACCCGATGGCTTAGGGACGGGGCGGTCCGCCGTCGATATCTGGACGATGCTCCCGCTCGCCTATAACGACGCTCAGTCCTTTTCCCCTCCGCGAGTGACTTATGTCCTGCAAAAGGGGGACAAGGCATGGTCGTATAACGACCTCGTGCAAGACTCTTATTCCCCGAAGTGGGAGCTGGATTTCCTGCCAATCAACTATCGCATCCAAGCTGGCTTTATCAGCCAGAGCCTGGGATTAACGGGACTCCTCACTGGAGCGTGGACGATTGGTCCGCTAACCCTTGGGAAAACCCTCAAGGCAATCAGAACCCTGATTATCCCGGAGAAGGGGTGCTGGTCTATCCGGGTGCGCCTGCGGGCCTCAAGGGTGTGGCCCCGTCCATGCGGCTCAAGTACTTGCGGGATGGGGTCGAGGATTACGAATATGTGCAGCTACTCAAGAACTGCGGCCAAGCTGAATTTGCGCTGGCTGAGGCCCGAAAAGTCGGCCCGGACTGGATCCACTGGACCAGAGACGAAAGCTTGTTGGAATCGGTTCGCGAGCAATTGGGAAGCCGGATCGCTGCCAGCAATTGTGCTCCCTGATTGGAGAAAAAATGGCAGATCTCGCTTCGCTTCCCGCTGTAGATGCGAAAAACGTTGTGGCCACTGACTCTGATATTAAACGAATACCTGTCCCCGCAGGCCCCGAGCGGTTAGGTTCACTCGATGCCTTCCGCGGTTTCGTGATGCTTTGGATTATCGGCGGCGAGGGGTTGATGGGCGGGTTAGCGGCCCTAGGACACAACCGAGTCATCGACGCTGTCGTTTACGAACTAAACCACAGTCCGTGGCAGGGGCTGCGATTCTACGACTGCATCTGGCCATCCTTCATGCTGATGGTCGGAGTCTCAGTTCCTCTCTCTTTTGCCAAGCGTTCCCTTACTCAGACCTATCATCAACAACTGGCTCACGCCGCAAAGCGCGCCGCCGTCCTTTTCTTGCTTGGTTCGCTGCGCGAATCGGTTTTGCTTGGTTCGCCGTACCTGATCGAATTGAGCAGCGCCTTGCAGCCCATCGCTATCGCCTATTTCGTGGCTGTTCTGGTAGCTCGGAAGTCCTGGCGTTTCCAGGCTTGGCTTGGCGCCGGGATCCTTGCTGGTTATGCGCTGGTCTTAGCATTCATTCGAGCTCCGGGCATAGCAGCGGGGAGCTATGTCTACAATCACAACCTGGTTCACTGGGTGGATATTGCTTTGCTCGGCCAGGTTCACTGGGACCGCTGGCCTTTTGCAGACGAAGGCTGGGGAACCGTCTTGAGCACGATTCCAACCATTGCAACCACGCTTCTCGGCTTGCTCATTGGCGAATTGCTAATGAGCCCGCGTTCGAAGGAAGGTAAGGCCAAGTTCATCGGCGGTATAGGACTCATGTGCATAGCTCTCGGTTATGCCATAAGCCCGGTTGTGCCGGTGGTCATGAAGATGTGGACGACTTCGTACGGTCTCATGTCCACTGGTTGTGCGTGCCTCATGCTTCTGTTTTTCTATTGGGTTATTGACATCCTCGGGTATCGGAAATGGGCGTTTCCCCTGACCGTTATCGGGATGAACGCCATCTTCATTTACATGTTCTCGAGCCTTATTCACCTTGATCCAATAGTCGACGTCTTTACTCAGGGGATCGTGAGAGTTTTGCCGAACTCCGCACTGCTCTTCCAACAGGTCGCGGTTCTTGCGGTCGAATGGTTCATCCTGTTCTGGATGTACAAACGGAAAATTTTCCTTAAGGCTTGAAAAGAGGCCTGCGCAGCCCCATGACTGGTACAGGAATAAGAACAGTGTCAAGCAAGCTTTTTGTCTTCGGACGAGGAATGAGCATGAAAATTACATATGGCTGTTTTTGCAACCTGATGAGCGTTCTGATCTTGCTGTCCTGGAGCGGGAGTGCCTGGGCACAAGATTCGATGCTGGCGCGCACACCGCCGATGGGATGGAACAGTTGGAATCATTTTGCATGTGAAGTGAGCGATGCGGTGGTGCGGGCTCAGGCTGATGCGATCGTTACCAGCGGAATGAAGTCCGTCGGCTATGTGTACATCCTGATCGACGACTGCTGGCAAGGAACTCGTGATGCCGCAGGATACATTCGTCCCAATGCAAAGTTTCCTGACATGAAAGCGCTGGCCGACTATGTTCATAACAAAGGTTTAAAGATTGGAATCTATTCTTCGCCTGGACCGAAGACCTGCGAAGGTTATGCGGGAAGTTATGGTCATGAAGAACAGGATGCCCAAACTTACGCCAGCTGGGGAATGGATTATTTGAAGTACGACTTGTGCAGCTATGACGGAATGGGCGATCAAGTTGACGCGTACAAAAAGATGGGGGATGCGCTCAAGAAGACCGGGCGGCCTACGGTCTACGCCCTTTGCCAATACGGAATGCAGAAAGGCTGGCAGTGGGGTGCCTCGGTCGGTGGCAACCTGTGGCGGACGGACGACGATATTCGTGACAACTATTACAGCATGGCCGAACTTGGATTCGGGCAAAACGGCCTTGAGCAGTTCGCCGGGCCTGGACACTGGAATGACCCTGACATGCTCGAAATCGGCAACGGTGGGATGACCGCTGACGAGTACCGGACGCACATGAGTCTGTGGTGCATCCTGGCGGCTCCGCTTATTACCGGCAACAATCTCGCCGCCATGGATGCGGAGACGCGGGCTCTGCTCACAAACCCGGAGGTCATTGCGATTGACCAAGACCCGCTCGGCATTCAGGGACACAGGATCAAACAAGAAGGGCCCTTAGAGGTGTGGATGAAGCCTCTGAAGGATGGAAGCACCGTTGTGGGTCTATTTAACCGCGGATGGGGAGCAATGCCGGTGACCGTGAACTTTCGAGACGCCGGTCTGGCCGATTCGACAAGCGTTCGTGACCTTTGGGCCGGAAAGGATTTGGGTTTGGTTCAGGAGAAATATACGGCGGTCGTCCCACAACACGGAGTGGTTCTGGTCAGACTCAAGCGAGGCGTTTAGAATATGGTCCCAAGAATCCCAACAGCGCTTCACAAGGCACGCGGTACCCCGCCAAGCCAAAGACTTACGCACTGGTTACCATGTGCCATTTCCTTGATCTGGCTTTCCCTGGTTCCTGCCTGGGCAGATGCAAGTCACAAGGCGCTCCTGCCTCGGCCGCAACAGATACGCTACGGAACCGGCCGGCTTCCAGTGCGTGGTTTGAGTGTCCGGTTAGTCGGGGAGCCTGGCGCTGAGGATCGCTTCGCTGCTCAACAACTGTCGGATTGCCTTACAGATCTAGCAAAAGAGCCGGTTCCTGTATCCCAGGGCGAAGCTTCGGACACGACGATTGTGCTGAAGCGGACAGGAGAGGTTGGCGCGCTACCGCTTCCTGGCGAACGTCCCGGGCCAACGTCGCGCGAGGCCTACACTTTAAGCGTGACTTCCCACGGCGGCGAAGTTCAGGCAAGTTCATCGGCCGGCTTGTTTTACGGCGTACAAACCTTCTGTCAGTTAGTCGAAGGGACTGCGGCGCAGGCCATACTCCCGGAGGTGGAAGTCAACGATTGGCCGTCGCTGGCCTACCGAGGAACCATGGTGGACATGAGCCATGGACCTCTACCCAAGGAGGATGAAATCAAGCGGCAGCTCGATTTTTTGGCGCGCTGGAAGGCTAACCAATACTACCTTTACTCGGAAGACAGCATAGAGTTGCTGGGATACCCACTCCTGAATCCAGACGGCCACCTGACGCAAGATGAGGTCCGGCGACTGGTAGCTTATGGTCGCCAACGGCACATTGATGTAATTCCTAATTTGGATCTATACGGTCACCAGCACGATCTGTTTCGAATAGAACAATATTCCGAGTTGTCCGACGAGCTGCACGGAACCGAATTCGACCCCAGTAATCCAAAGGTGATGCCTCTTCTGACCGACTGGGTCAACCAGTTGGCAGATTTATTTCCCAGTCCGTTCGTCCATATCGGGCTCGATGAGACGTTTCAAATCGAGCGGGCTACCCAGGCGTCTGGCACGGCCGCAACGCCAACGGCATTGTTTGTGAAGCAGCTCACGGCAGTCACGCGCCTATTTCAGGCACGTGGAAAGCACGTCATAGCGTTCGACGACATCATGGTGAAATATCCCCAGATCATTCCCGATCTTCCTACGGGGCTGATTGCTGCCGCTTGGTATTACACCTCAGAAGATCCAACCTACAAGCGCTGGCTTGCGCCATTGATCGCCAACCATGTTCCTCACATCGTAGAACCTGGGGTAATGAGCTACGACAATATTGTTCCCGATCTCAATACGACATTTGAAAATATCGACACGTTTCTGGCTGCCGGCCGACGTTCCGGCGCGCTGGGGTTGGTCAACACCGTCTGGGCCGACGACGCGCAATTGCTCTTTCGCATGTCCTTCCCCGGTATGGCTTATGGAGCGGCGGCCCCATGGCAATCCGCCCCCATGGACCGGACAAACTTTTTCTCGGACTACGCACACGTGATGTACCCCGCAACCATCGCTCCAGATATCGCCTCGGCGCTTAGCAATATGTCCGAGGCCGAAACTGACTTTCAAAAGGTGGTTGGAAATGAGCAAACGCAGTTTGCCTTGTGGGGAGATCCTTTTTCCCCTCTCTACTACAAGGGGTTGGCCGCGCACCGGAAGGATCTGCATGAAACTCGGCTCAACGCGGAGCGAGCGGAGACGTCTCTCTTTCATGCCCAAAGTCTCGGTGCGGATCCCGCGACCGTGAATAGCCTGATGATAGGAAGCCAGCTTCTCGACTATGCCGGCGCCAGGTTTCTGGCGGTCCTTGATCTCTCGGATCTGTGGCTAACATTCGGCACCAGGCGTCCCGACGCCGAACGCTGGTGGAATCTGTGGGAATCCCAGGTTACGCATTATGATCATTCCTTCATCGTCGATCTTATGGATCGAATCACAGATTTGCGACCTGAATATCGTAGCGAGTGGTTGGAAGAGTACACACCGTACCGGTTGGGTTCAGCTTTGGGGCGATGGGATGCGGAATATCAGTATTGGCGAGGCGTTCACGACAAATTACGGGAATTTAACGATAGTTCGCATGAGGGAGATACTTTGCCGCCGCTTCAGCAGATCATAGAGAGTAACAGCCATACGCCAATGCGGACAAAGTAAGGCTCCCCTGATGCGAGGTGAGTTCTTGTGAACTGTAATACATGCCGGAGTATGGGATAAGTATCCTATGACTGCACAGAATAGTAACAAGGTTTTCCACCCTCAAACGGATTCCGTTGGTCTACAGCGCTCAGAAGGACTTTGTCACGAGGCCGCAATGGACACGGACGCCCCTGCGTATGCCAGGTCCGCACAAATCTTCCGTCATAATCGGCACTTCATACCTGGCGGCGTTGTCTCAGTGAACCGGGCCGTTCAACCGGAGATCGTCTTCATCAAAGGTCAAGGCGCGCACATCTGGGACGCAGATGGAAATCAGTACATTGACTATCATGCAGCTTTTGCTCCGCACTTCTTAGGACACAACGATCCCTACATCACTGAGGCAGTCATCTCTGTGTTGCGAAAAGGGGCCAGCCTTTATGGCTCCGGAACGACCGAACTGGAGGGGCAGCTGGCGGAACTCATCTGCCGACATATACCAGCGGTCGAATCCGTTCAATTCTTGAACACTGGCAGCGAAGCTACGTACCAAGCGATTCGTTTGGCTCGCGCGGTCACCCGAAGGGAGCACATCATCGTTATGCAGGGTGGCTACAATGGGTGGCATGACGACGTCTCCTGTAATTTGATGACACCGCTTGATGTGATCGGGCCAAGGGTTTCTCCGAGTGAATACCCTTACATTCCGATCAGCGCTGGAATCCCACACGAGCACCAAAAACTCGTTCACCCCATTAACTTCAACGATCTGGAGTCCGTAGAGTACGTGTGTCAGAAGTATTCCATAGCGGCACTCATCACGGAGCCGATTCTCCAAAATATCGGGATCATCAAGCCGAAAGCTGGATATCTGGAAGGACTCCACCGATTGGCCGATCGGTGCGGCTTTATCCTCATTCTGGATGAGGTCAAAACCGGCTTTCGCCATGGGATCGGCGGCTATGCAAAGATTGCCGGCGTGACGCCTGACCTAGTCGTTTTTGGCAAGGCCATGGCTAACGGGTACCCTATCGCCGCACTCGGGGGCAAGAAGGAGTTGATGGATTGGTTCGTCCATCCCGACACCTCGAAGCGGGTACTGTTGGCCGGCACTTACAATGCACACCCTGTTCCGACCGCAGCCGCCATTGCCACAATCGAGCGCCTGCTTATGAATGATGGGGAAGTCTATCGGCATGTCGAATCGTTGGGACAAAAGATGCAAGAAGGCCTGGAACGAATCATTGGCAACTTGGGTTTTGAGGCGGTAGTCGCCAGGCAAGGTTCTGCTTTCTGTATCTATTTCATGGACCATTGCCCGAGAGATTGGCATGATCTGGCAGGCCATCATAATTTCAGTTTTGATGAACAGCTGCGCAGGAAGTTGATCAAGCTTGGCACTTACTTCTTTCCTGTTGCCGCCAAACAATGTTCCATTTCCTTTGCCCACACGACAGAAGACATTGAAACCACCTTGCAGCAAATCCAAGACCAGCTAAGCGAGATGTTGAGGTGAGGCCCCCCATGCGCTCCTGGCTGCTTCTATTCAGCTGCAACTTCATGTGGGCACTGCAGTTTACCTGTATCAAATTGGTTCAGGATCAGGTTGGCTCCCTGTTTACCGTCTGGGGCCCAATGACTCTGGCCACCGTAATGCTTTACCCGCTGGTTAGGCTCGAGTCGAAAAGTGTCAAGAACAGCGAGAGGCGAAGCAGCGACATTCTGATTTTCCTTTTACTCGCCGTTGTGGGAGTGTTTCCCGGACAAGTGCTCATAACCTGGGGCACCCGCATGTCCCTAGCTAGTAACGCCGCTTTGCTCATGCTGACACTGCCGGTGTCCACTGCATTTCTGGCGTTTCTTTTCTTGCATGAAAAAATGACACCTGTAAGGTGGGTCAGCTTCGGCCTGGCGATCATCGGCGTTGTAATGTGCTCCGATATCGATTTTCGAACTCTGAACTTTGGCAAAGGTTATCTGTACGGGAATGTCCTGATTTTCTTAGGCACCCTGGGTAGCGCTTTTTACAACTCTTACGGCAAGAAGATATTGGAACGTTACTCGCCGACAGAAATGCTGTTTTTCACCTACCTGGCAATGTTTGTCGTTATGACTCCATTGACTCTGGCCCAGGAACCTGGGGTGTTCGCGAACATTCCTCATTTCTCTCTCCAGACCTGGATCGGACTGGCGCTGCTCACCTTCTTCCATAATTATCTGTCAATGGTTCTGTTTCTTAAGGCTCTCAAACAGCTCGATGCGATTCAGGCTGCGCTGTCGAATTATTTGATTACGTTCTTTGGGATTCCAATCGCGGCCATCTGGCTAAAGGAGAAGTTAACTTTGCTGGCCATTATCGGTGGGGTTTTGATTTTGGGGAGCACATTACTGATTACCGTCTGGGAAAACAGACAGGCCTCACGGAAATACGCCGCAGTGCCAGCACCTTAGTGAGCGGGTCACGATCTCGAGTTGGACAGGACAAGATGACAGGGAGACGAAAAGGCAGACGTCCGGGCAAATCTGGTTTTGAGCGCAACCAGAACGGGCCGCAAAGCCTTATTTGTGACAATGCCGGAGTGGTTGGAATGGGGCTGATGGGAAGCAGTATCGCGGTTTGCCTGCTCGCCGCCGGCCACACTGTGGCGGGAGTGGAGGCGGACACAACTCGGCTCAGGAAATGCCCTCGTCAAGTGCTGTCTCTGCTTGAAGGTCTAAGAAAGGAAGGTCTACTAACATTAGATCCACGAAAGATTCTGAGAAAGCTGACCATTTCTGAAGACTATGCCGTTCTGGAGCAAAGCCAGATTGTCATCGAATGCGTCACGGAAAACCTTAGTGTCAAAAGGGAGGCGATCCGCAGGATCGAGCAAGCTGTTTCTCCAGACACAATTATCGGAAGCAATACTTCCGCGATTCCACCCACCGCGCTGCAACAAGATGCTCTCCATCCGGAGCGCATTTTGGGAATTCATTGGGCGGAACCGGCCCACATAACCCGCTTTATGGAAATCATTTGCGGGAAAGATACGCTGCCGGTGTATGCTGAGCGTGCTTTCGCGCTGGCGGGGCAATTAGGCAAAGAGCCATCTCTTTTGCGCAAAGACGTGCGCGGATTCATCACCAATCGAGTCATGTATGCGATGCTGCGTGAGGCATTTCATCTGGTCGAGTCTGGAGTAGCTTCCATCGCCGATGTGGACCGCTCATTGCGAAACGATCTGGGGTATTGGATCACTTTTGCCGGACCATTCCGCTTCATGGACCTGACTGGAATTCCTGCCTATTGTGCGGTCATGAGCGATCTTTTGCCAGAACTCGATTGCAGCAAGCAGGTTCCACCCCTTATGACGAGACTAGTCGAGTCCGGGGCGCAAGGAGTAGCCAATGCCAAAGGCTTTTATGATTACACGCCTGCGCAGGCGAAAAGGTGGGAAAAGCGTTTCTTGAAATTCAGTTATGACGTCCGGGCGCTGGCAAGGAAGTATCCTGAGGAGGATGGGAGATCCCTTGGTGACCAGCTCGAGGGAATGGTCCCCGACAAACACCACAAAACCCGGAAGCAACTTCTGCAACGGCGGAGTCGACGATAGGAGACCGCCTCAGGTAACAGGCCTCGGCGAAATGCTCATTGCAGGTCGGCGCAGTCAGTGAAGTGTTTATACCTTGACACCCGCGATGACACGATGACAGGCCGACCTGTCAACGTACAGTGCTTCAAACAAGCAAATACGAACGCTGCACCGGGGCCGCACATTCACGACTTTCAACATCTAAGGAGCGAGGACAATGACGAAGCGGAGAGCAGTTCTCGCAAGTCTTGCTTTCGGAGCATCGCTACTTTGCGAAAATGTTTTTAGTCAGGACGCACCAAGCACTACCGCCCTATCACCCGTTCCCGGTACAACATGTTCTGTTGTTCCAGCGAATAACGTTTGGAATACGCCTATTGACGACTTGCCGGTTAATCGGAATTCTGCTGCATGGGGGGCGAGCCTTCCAGGAAAGCATCTTACGCTTGGCTTTGGCCCTGCGGGCGGAAAGAACTATGGTTTTCCTTTCCAAGTTGTCGATAACAGTACGCCTATGGTACCCGTTGCCATCAGTGATCGTCAGGAATCTGATCCTGGTCCTTACCCATTTAGCTCCGCAACACCCATTGAACCCTTTGACGGTGGCGACGCCCATGCGCTCATGATCAACAAAGATACCTGCATCCTTTATGAGCTGTATGACGCTCACTGGAACGACGGCAATCCGAAAGCCGCCAATGGAGTGATCTACGACTTAAAGTCTAATGCTTTAATTTCTAATCCGTCATTTTCTAGCGCTTCTGCAGACGATGCAGGATTACCACTTATCCCGGGACTGGTTCGTTTTGACGAAGTACAAGCGGGTGTCATTGATCATGCATTGCGTTTTGAGGCCTCTAGTGCATACTCGGGCAGCGTCTTATGGCCTGGTACCTACACCCCAACATATCTGAATACTCCTAATGCAACTGTTCTCTGGATGGGATCACGCTGGAGACTTAAGAAAACTGTTGATATATCCCATTACTCTGCTCAAGCGCAAGTTATTTTAATTGCACTCATGAAGTACGGAATGTTTATGTCAGACATAGGAGACGACTGGCAAATAGACGGAATGCTCGATGCTGATTGGTCACGAAGCCTGGTGAATGAGTTAGTAACTGTTCCCTCATCTGAATTGGAAGCAGTCGATGAATCAAGTCTTATGGTTAATGTTGAGCTTAATCCCGATAGTGGCGGCAGCACGTGCTACTGCGGCGCTGCGAAGAAGCGGTGAACCGCAGGCGCGTACACCAGATGGATCGAGAGGCCAGAAAGTGTCGTATGATCCTGTGCGAAGAATGGGGGCAGGCCATTTTGGCGGTGACACTTCTCGTTTGTGCGACGACCGTTGCGTGCGCAAGCATCAGTGCCAACGCCGCAATGGAGCCACCGTTGCTTCCGGCACAGAGTCATCAAATGCCGGAATCCTCGTCCGATGCGGTGGTTGACTCACTTGAAAGAGCCTTATCCAAGGGGCAGGCGGAAAAAGCCCACGATCTCTTAATCCAGATCTTAGAGCGTCCTCATCTCACTTCTGACTTCCTGTTGCGAGTGGGAATACAATTCGCCGAACGGGAACGGTATGAAGAGGCAGCCGAGGCTTTCCAGCGCTGTATTCAGGAGCATCCTGAGATTTTTGAGGCCTATTACAACCTTGCATTGGCGGAAATTGCCCAGCGAAAGTGGGCAGCGGCACTTGCGACGTTGCACCAGGCCCCGCAGTCATCGAGGGCTGAAGTCTTGGCGTGTTCGTATCTACGCGGTAAGGTAGAAGATTCGCAGGGAAAGAACAGTGAAGCCGAACACGATCTTGCGGAGGCGTTTGAGGGTGCACCGCAGAATCCAACCTACGCTATGGACCTTGGCCTGTTTTACGTCCACGAGCGTGCGTACCTCCAGGCGGCCGCAGTGTTTGAACGCGCTGCAGGGTTTAATCCCCGCTCATCCTTTCTTCTTCTCGGACTCGCCCTCTCCCGATTCCTCGCGGGGCAACATGAGCAGTCGATTGAGACCTTGAAAAAGGTTCTCTCTATACAGCCGGACTTCGCTCCTGCTCAGCTTCTCCTGACCTTTGCTCTGTCTGCGGAGGGAAAGCTCGAAGATGCCGAAAAGGTCGCGCGCCAAGGCCTTGCTTCTCCTCATCCTTCCCCCTACTTGTATTACCTCGACGCTTCTGTTCTGGTGAAGCTCCAATCGCAGCAATACAAACGGATCTTCGAAGAACTTCGCATTGCCCAACGTGAGATTCCCTCCTGCAGTCTGTGCTATTTAGCTGAGAGCAAAGCGCATCAGGCGCAAGGGAATGTTGAAGCGGCCATTGCTGATCTCGAAACTGCCATTCGGCTCGATCCGAGTTTTCCGGAAGCCTGGTATCGCCTTGCTTCTCTGTATCGCCATGTGGGCCGCAGCGCGGACGCATCGCGAGCGCAAGATCAGTTCCAAAAACTCAAGGCTGATAAGGAAGGGCGGGAGATTCAGATGCTACGCGAAAACTTCCTGCAAACTCTGGACGCTGCCCAGGTCGCTCAATGATCGTACATTTCCGTCGATAGCATGCCATGATGTCAAAGGCAACACATTTCTCAATAGCGGTATTCGTATGTGGGAGCTTTCTGCTCGCTGTCTCGACCTCCGTGTCACGGCCCAGCGAGACAATAGCTCCCCAAGGTACCCCTGCCACTCCACCCAGTGTCCATTTTGTGGATATCGCCGCTCGTGCGGGATTGACGGCCAAGACGGAGGATGGCGGCGAGAAGACGAAGAAATATATCATCGAAACCACCGGCAGCGGTGCGGCCTTCTTCGACTACGACAATGATGGGTGGCCGGACATCTTTCTGGTCAACGGAACTACTCTTGAGGGTTTCCCAAAGGACAAGCAGCCAACCAGCCACCTGTATCACAACAATCGCGACGGGACTTTCACCGATGTGACACAAAAAGCTCACGTCGCACTGACGGGCTGGGGCCAAGGCGTGTGCGCGGGTGATTACGACAACGACGGATGGGTGGACTTGTACATTACTTTCTGGGGCCACAACGTGCTGCTGCATAACAATGGTGACGGGACCTTCACAGACGTCACTAAGAAAGCTGGACTGTGGCACGATGATGTGCGCTGGGGTACGGGATGCGCTTTCGTCGACTATGACCGCGACGGCCGCCTGGACCTGTTCGTCTCCCAGTACATAGATTTTGACCCCGCGAAGACGCCTATCCCCGGGCAGAGCAGTTTCTGCCGTTGGAAGGGGATTCCTGTCATGTGCGGCCCCCGCGGTTTAAAGGGCACAAGAAACGAGCTCTACCACAACAACGGGGACGGTACGTTTACCGACGTCAGCGAAAAATCGGGAGTGGCAAAGGCGGGACCATATTACTGCTTCACGGCCCTTACGGGAGATTTCGACAACGACGGATGGCCCGACATCTATGTGGCCTGCGATTCCACTCCCAGTATTCTGTTCCACAACAATCACGACGGGACTTTCAGCGAGATTGGTGTTCGTGCAGGTGTAGCCTACAACGAGGATGGCCATGAACAAGCCGGTATGGGCGCCGATGCCGCGGACTACGACGGCGACGGCTGGTTAGATATCATCAAGACGAACTTTTCCGACCAAACAGCCACCTTGTACCGCAACAATCGCGACGGGACATTCACCGACGTTACCTACGAGGCTGGCCTCGGAGGCAACACGCAGTTCCTGGGCTGGGGCACGCTCTTTGTGGATGTTGATAACGACGGATGGCCCGACCTATTCATGGCAAATGGCCACGTCTACCCTGAACTGGACCGAAACGCCATGGGCAGCACCTTCCGGGAGCGCAAATTGCTCTACTGGAATCGACACGATGGCAAGTTCAAGGACATCTCTCTCGTGGCCGGACCGGGTATCACCAAACCTTTCAATAGCCACGGTGTGGCCGCCGCCGATTTCGACAATGACGGTGTGGTGGGGCTCTTGGTGAACAACAGCCATGATCCGCCGAGCCTGTTAAAGAACTACGGCAAACACGGTAATTGGATCCTGCTCAAGCTGGTTGGGACAAAGTCCAATCGCGACGGGATTGGCGCCCGAGCGACAGTGCGTGCGGGCGGCCGTCAACAGTTGCAAGAGGTCCGCAGCGGCGGCGGCTACATCTCGCAGAGTGATTTCCGGCTGCATTTCGGCCTCGGCTCGGCGACGAAAATTGACGTGTTGGAAATCCGATGGCCCAGCGGATTGGTGGAGAAGTTAGAAGACATCCCGGCTAATCAGATCCTGTCGGTCAAAGAAGGCGTGGGAATCGTTAAGCACTAATGCTTTGTCGATATCGACTCCTCGTCCTCGTCGTCACAGGTGAGGAACTGCGTGAAGTTGCGGCAATCCTGAAGGCCTCGATCTGTGAACCTGACCATTATCGATTGGATCATCATGCTGGTGTATTTCGCCTTCGTGCTGGGCATTGGATTCGTGCTCAAGCGCAGGGTGAAGACCAGCACAGATTTTTTCTGGCGGGCCGGGCCATTCCAGCCTGGATTTGCGGGCTGGCATTCCTGTCGGCCAACCTCGGCGCGCAGGAAGTGATCGGGATGGCCGCCTCGGGCGCAAAATACGGCATCGCGACCAGCCATTTTTACTGGATCGGGGCGATCCCGGCTATGGTCTTTCTCGGGATCTTCATGATGCCCTTCTACTACGGCTCGCGGGCCCGCTCGGTGCCCGAATATCTTCGTCTGCGCTTCGACGAGAGAAACGCGCGGGCTGAATGCCATCTCCTTCGCCACGATGACAGTGTTCTCCTCGGGCATTTCCATGTATGCGATGGCGCGGCGCATCCAGACTTTGCACATTCTGGATGCGCCTTTTCAGCGCTTATCGGTTTCCCCGCAATGGATTTTCCATGTAAGCATTGTGCTTTCGGCGCTGATCGTCCTCGCATACATCCTCTTCGGCGGCCTTTCCAGCGCAATCTATAACGAGGTTTTGCAGTTCTTCCTGATTGTGGCTGGTTTTTCTCCGCTGGTCTCGTTCGGCTAAAGAATGTTGGCGGATGGCATGGAACTCGCCAGGAAAGTTCCCGCAGCCTACACCGACTCATGGGTAGGCATGGGCAGCCGCAGACGAACCCTATGGGCGTTGAGTGGTTCGGCTTGGTAATGGGTTTGGGCTTCGTGCTGTCATTCGGATACTGGTGTACTGACTTTCTGGTCGTGCAGCGTGCCATGGCAGCCGATTCGATGAATGCGGCACGGCGCACTCCGCTGATCGCCGCTGTTCCTGAAATGTTGTTTCCGTTTCTGGTAATTCTGCCCGGACTGATTGCGATCGCCGTGCCGGCTGAGACTCCCGCCACCGTCGTGTCATCCTCGAACCCGCTACAACACCGATACTTGGGCGAGGACTAATCCCGCCAAGATCGACGAGACACGGGCGGGCCCAATCTCGACGAAAATGGACATCCCGTTCTTGACTACGACCTGACAATACCTAACATGCTGCTTCACTATTTTCCGACGGGACTGCTCGGCCTGGGTGTAACGGCACTGCTCGCCAGCTTCATGTCGGGAATGACGGGCAACGTGACTGCATTCAATACCGTCTGGACTTACGATATTTATCAGTCCTACATTCGCCCAAAGGCCAGCGACCAGCACTACCTGGCGATGGGACCGCTCGCTACAGTTCTCGGCATTGCACTCTCCATCGCAGCCGCGTATGCCGCCACACGCTTCAACAACATCATGGACATGTTGCAACTGGTGTTCGCATTCGTAAACGCTCCGCTATTCGCGACCTTCCTGCTGGGCATGTTCTGGAAGCGCGCGACGGGGCATGGTGCGTTCTTTGGACTGATTTCGGGCACCGCCGCCGCGGCCTTGCATCATGGTCTGACGTTGCCTTCTGGCGCCGTGCCCGGGATCAAGGGTGCGTGGTTGGGTAGTGTGCTGCATCTTTATCCCAGCGAGATGGCACAGAACTTCTGGACCGCGATCTGGGCGTGGACGACCTGCTTTGTTATGACCATCGTTATCAGCCTGGCGACGCGTCCGCGGCCGGAAGGAGAATTGGCCGGCTTGGTCTATTCCCTGACAGAACGTCCAAGCGAAGAACACCTGGCGTGTTATAAACGGCCTCAAGCGCTGGGAGCTGGCGTAATCGCATTTGCACTGGTACTGAACCTCATCTTTCGGTAAAGGAGCCTGGATTGGGACTCGACATTCGCTTGCCTATCGGCGCCCTGTTTACCATATTGGGAGTTTTGCTTGCCGGCTATGGCCTGGTGAGCAACGCCGCCATTTACCAGAGGTCGATGGGGAATCAACGTGAACCTGGTATGGGGTATAGTACTGCTCGTTTTCGGGCTGGTCATGTTCTTGCTCGGGCGACGTGGGGTGCCGCATGGCTCCAAGCTCGAAGACCGCGACCCTCCAGCAAAGACTCAGCACTAAATAAGTACGTTTTACACTATGGAACTAAGCGCCGTGGACACGACGATCGCATCTGAGCTGCGAAATGGTTTTCGCGAACTCTACGGTGAACCGGCGCGAGTATACCGCGCACCAGGGCGCGTCAACCTGATCGGAGAGCACACGGACTACAACGATGGTTTTGTCATGCCTGTAGCTATCGACCTGAGCGTTTGGGTTGCGATTGCTCCCAGGGTTGATAGGAAGCTGCTTGTTCGTTCCATCAATTTTGCCGACACCGCCGAAGTCGATCTGGAAGCGACGGCCCCGCGCGCCCGGAATCATTGGTGCGATTACGTCCAAGGGGTGGCTGTGATCCTGGTCCGGGCGGGATGCCGCCTGCAAGGCGCGAATCTTTTGATTCGCGGGGATGTCCGGATCGGCGCGGGACTGAGTTCATCGGCTGCGATTGAAGTAGCAACGGCTTTGGCGCTGCTCGATAATTCCGGACTGGTAACCGATCGTGTCGAACTAGCCAGGTTATGTCGCAGCGCTGAGAATGAGTTCGTCGGTGCGCGAGTCGGCATCATGGACCAATTCGTCACCTGCTGCGCCCAAGCCGGGCGGGCGCTGTTCTTGGACTGCCGATCGCTGGCCAGCAACTCGCGGTACTGTTGCTTTAGCGCCGAGCAAGCCAGAATCGCGCTCTGGCGGATTTTCCGGTACTGCAGCATGCGCTCATGCAGCGCATCAAGCCACGCGCCGCGGTCGGGGTCAGTGAGTGGGATGCCCGCGGCCATCTTCCGGCGTTTTTCCTCGGAGTGATAATCCTCGGCGTCTTCCGAACTTCCATCCTGTACGAGCGGAGAGCAACGTGCCAATGGTCGTCTTCCCGACGCCGGTCACCCCCATCAAGACCAGGATCATGCGTTGCGTCCTACAGAGTGTCGTCCCGAACCTGTTCGCCCCAGAAATACGGGAGCGATGTGGCGATCGTAGAGATTTTCGGTCACGTTCTTCGCAATCACGGCTTCATTGGCTTCCAGCAGGTCGAGATAGCGGCGCCCCATCTTGGCTGCGACTTTGAAGCCAACATGCAGCAACTGGCGAAGGCTGCTGTTGTAGGACCGGATTGCTCCGCGAACATGGCGCAAGCCGAAGTGTACTGCTCCGAAGACCAGCCGCGCACTTCGTCGGGCGACGGGCAGCTTGGCCGGGTTCGATGTCGATCACGGTGGCGTAAGGCGCGCAAAGCTCATCGCGATGCGCGAAGGCTTCGGCATAAATCTTCTTCGCCAGCGCCAGACCGTCGCCGCCGCCTTCTGCCAGGCCGATCAGCTCTTCGAGCCATGTGGTTCCCGCAGTCTTGAGATGCACGCCTGCGTCGAACCGCTTCATCGTGGCGTGAATCGCGGGGTAGATCGAAAACTTGTCGCTGCCGGAGTGCACGCTCAGCTTCAGATTTTCAGGCAGGCCATATTGGTCGACCGCGTAGGCGATGGCCGCGACGTCGAGCGCCATCTCTCGCTCGAACTGCGCCACGTCGCCCACATAGTCCACGCCCTTGTTGAAGCGCCCGCTGAACTTGGGAGCGATGGTCTGGACCGGAATGCCCTCATCCGCGATAGCCGCCAAGATGATCAGCAGCTCCACGGGGCTCTGTGCGCGATCGGTCTCGTCCATCGAAACCTCGGGAATAAAGTTGCCGGCGCCCTTGACGTTCTCGATCTTGCGGTAGACTTCCCCTGCCTTCTTCACGGCGGCGAGAAATTTCTGCGCGGTTTGCTTCAGATGCTCGTGTGTGATCTCGAAAGCCTCGTCTGCCCCTTCCAGTTGAATGCGTCCCAGCAAATCCGGGTGTCGCTTCACAAAGCTTTCAATATCGGCTGCCGGCGCCGGCTGGCCGATGAAGTCGGCCACGTCGATGGTGTAGAAATCGCACGAAGCGAGGAAGCGGTCGACCGTCAGCGGCGTGATGTGGTCGGCATCGCAATAGTACGGCAGCTTCCAATGCAGCGCCTTCACGGCCGCATCGGCCGCCCGCCGTACCGAGGAGGGCTCGGAGCCGATGATCGTGTGCTCGCGGTTCGACTTGTTCCACACCGGAATCACTTCGACGCCGTTCCGCAGAGCCTGCACGCAAGCCTGCAACTGCGCTTTGGCTTGGTGCGCGAAGCGGTCTCCCGTCCCAACGGAATACTTGCTAAGCTTTAAGCCGTTATTTTCCACGTTCGATCTCGCATCACAATTTGCCTCGCCAGGCCCACAGCCCTAACCCTGGATTTGCAATGAAGAAAACTTCCTCGCCGGCGACTTGGTTATAGCCATGGCGAAGTCTCTGCGGGCCGTAGCGCGCGAGCATGGTTTCCACATCGCCATGTTCAAATCCAACGCCTTCAACCTCTTCTTTTGTGAGATGTCCGGGGCACAACCGAATTGTGAAGCGCCCTTCGGAGGAGCCGTGAATGAGGTGAGCCGCCGCGCTTAGATCGCTAGCGAGATCCGCATTGGCACTCACCGCAGCGAGCGTCGCCGGAGTTCCACGATAACCATACTTGCGGATCAGCGCATCGATGGCCTTGTCTTCGCCAAATTCTCTTACCCCCGGCGCGAGGATGATCAGCTCGGCGCCGTCGGCCAGTGCCATGCGCGTGCGGTAAACAGCCTTATTGCCCAGCCAGGTGCTGTGAAACTCATGCGGATCGAGATAGACGACAGCTTTCCGGATGGGGGCGTCCAGCATCTCGAAGTTTACTTTCAGGCTTAGTGCGGCGGCGCGGTGAAAACATTCGACTTCATCGCCGATGAAAAGACCGCGCACCGCCAGCCCTCCGTCGGCCATGCGCCCGACCACGGTAAGCACGTAGACGATGGGAAGATGTCTCAGGAAGTGATCGGAGGCGTAATTTAGAACATTGCGCACGGGATTCTCCGCGCGGCCCATGATGCGCTCCATGCCATAGACCGCGCCTAGATAATGGCTACGATTTATCCCTTCGCGACCTCCGGTGCCCACAAGAATGTTCTTGTTGTGATTGGCCATTCCGATGACTTCATGTGGCACCACCTGGCCGATGGAGAGGATGAGGTCGAAACCACCATGTGCAATAAGCCGGTTCACCTGTGCGGGCCAGGCATAGTTCAGCTTTCCTTCTGATTGCTCGTGGATGAACTCCGCCGGCACCTCGCCGAGGGTCTCGACGTCGGTTCGCCAGTTGTGGACTCGGAAAAGCTTTTCCGGCATGGCTCCGAACATGCGCGCGATCTGTTCGGGCTGCATGGCGGCATGCGTGCCGAGGGCGGGCAGAACTGCCTGGAGTTGATCGCCATAGTACTCCCAGGCAAAGCGCGTCAGATCGCCGGCGCGAGAATGCAACCGGCTCTGGTCAGGCGGTACGGCGAGCACGCGGTTCCGCTGTCCCAGCTTGGCCAGGCTTTCCGCAAGTAGAGCTCGCAACTGCTGCGGTAACAGATCGGTTTCGACACTGCCCGTAGCGCAGTAAAGGCTCATGCGATTAACTCCACCTTCCTCAGTCCAGGAGCGAGCAGGTACGGGATGAGCAAGGCCAGGAGGTAGACGCTGGCCGCGATGCCGAAGAGGCTGGCATAGCTATGCGTCAGTTGCAGGATGTGCCCCGCGAAGAAGGCAAAAAGTGCGCCGCCGACTGATCCGGCCATGCCGCCGATGCCGACCACCGTGCCTACCGCGCTGCGCGGAAACATGTCCGATGATGTCGTGAACAGATTGGCCGACCACCCCTGGTGTGCGCCCGCCGCAACGCTGAGCAGCGCGATGGCGGCCCACTCCGACTTGACACTCGTGGCTGTAACGATGGGAACCACCAAGAAAGCGCAGAACAGCATTGCTGCAAGCCGGGCGTAGTTGGGCGAGAGTCCCCGGCGACGGAAGGGCGCGGGCAGCCAGCCTCCGCCGATGCTGCCGATGGCCGAAACGTTGTAGACAATGATGAGCGGTAGCCCAAGATGTGAAAGGTTCAGATTGAATTTCGAACTAAAGTAAGACAGCAGCCAGAAGAGATAGAACCACCAGATCGGATCCGTAAGGAACTTTGCGATGGAAAACGCCCAGCTCTGGCGGCAGCCCAGCAGCCGGCGCCAGGGCACAGTTGGGCCCATGTCCACGGCCGCATCTTGATAAATGTTCCCCAGTTCGGGGGCAGTGAGTGCAGCGTGGTCGGCTGGCTGGTAATTGCGGAACCACCACACAATCCAGAGCGCACTGAAGAAGCCAGTGATCAGAAAAGCCGCATGCCAGCCGTAGCGCAGCGTCACCCAGGGCACGATAATCGGAGCGAGAATCTCCCCGACATTTGCGCCGGAGTTGAAGATGCCCGTAACCAGTGAGCGTTCGGGCTGCGGAAACCACTCGGCCACTGTCTTTATCGCAGCGGGGAAGTTGCCGGATTCGCCGAGTCCGAGGAAGAAGCGCGCGAAGCCGAACTCCAGCGCAGTGCTGGCCAGCGCATGCCCCATCGCGGAGAGGCTCCAGACTGCCATCACTAACATGTAGCCGATGCGCGTGCCGAGCTTGTCGATCAGCCGCCCGGCGGCGAGTAGGCCAATCGCGTAGGCGATCTGGAATGCATCGACAATGTAGCCGTAGCTCACTTCCGTCAAGCCGATGCTGTGCTCGAGGGTAGGCTTAAGGATGGCGATCACCTGGCGGTCCATGTAGTTGATCGAGGTGGCGACGAATAGCATGGCGCAGATCGTCCAGCGCACGCGTCCAAGCCGTGTGCCGGAAGATGAGCTGAGAGATTTGCCACTTTCCGTTCGGGTCTGGAGATCTGTGCTATCCGTCATGTCGCGTTCGCTACAACTTATATGCGCGTTTCACTAACCCGTAGGCGAGGTCGTGGGCTACTTCCAGAGCCTCGCCTTCCGCCAGCCGGTGCTCGGCGACCAGCTTCGCCAGAAAGGCGCAATCCATGCGCCGTGCCGCATCGTGACGCGCCGGAATAGAAAGGAAGGCCCGGGTATCGTCGTTGAAGCCCACCGTGTTGTAGAAGCCCGCCGTCTCCGTCACACGCTCGCGGAAACGCATCATCCCCGCTGGGCTGTCGTAAAACCACCAGGGCGGGCCCAGCCGCAGGCACGGGTAGTGCCCCGCCAGCGGAGCCAGTTCCCGGCTGTAGGTCGACTCGTCCAGCGTGAAAAGAATGATCGTCAGGTTGCGCTCATTGCCGAACTGGTCAAGCAGCGGGCGAAGCGCGTCCACATAATTCGTCGACGTGGGGATGTCCGCCCCCACGTCGCGGCCATATCGTTCATAGAGTTTGCGATTGTGGTTGCGGGCACTGCCAGGGTGAATCTGCATAACCAGCCCGTCTTCAAGACTCATCTGCGCCATTTCTGTCAGCATCTGGGCGCGGAAGAGCTCCTGTTGCTGGGCATCCCCGTTGCCGGCGAGCACCCGACGAAAGAGATCGTCAGCCTCTGCTTGGGGAAGATTGGCGGTTCGTGCGGTGGGATGCCCGTGGTCGGTTGCCGTGCAGCCGAGTTGCCGAAAGTGGCTGCGCGTTTTTCGCAACGCGTCGAGATAGCCCGCCCACGTCGAGGTGTCTTCCCCGGTCTTCTCGCCTAGCTTTGCGATATTCTCGGCAAATCCCGCAAAATCAGGATCGACAACCGGGTCCGGCCGGAAGGTCGGCAGAATCCTCGCCTTCCAGTTCGAGTCCCGGATAGCTTTGTGATCGGGCAGGGAATCGAGCGGAGAATCGGTCGTCGCCAGCACTTCCAAATTGAAATGCTCGTAAAGAGCACGCGGCAGGAACTCCGGCGTCCGCAACTTTTCTGAGATGGTGTCGAAGTACAGATCGGCGGTCCCTCGCGACAGCCGTTGCTCAAGCCCGAAAAGCTCCTGGAAGGCAAAGTCCAGCCACAGGCGCGTCGGCGTTCCGCGGAACAGATAGTAATGACCGGCGAAGATGCGCCACACTCTTGCGTGCATCCTTCAGCGTCGGCTGCCCAATCTCGAGATCCTCAAAAGAGACTCCCTGGCTGTAGAGCATCCGATAGATGTAGTGGTCGGGCTGCACGAAGAGCTTCGCCGGATCGGGGAAAGGCTCGTTCCTTGCAAACCACGCCGCCTGCGTGTGCCCGTGCGGGCTGATGATGGGCAACGTCCGCACATGCTCAAAGAGTGTCTTGGCTATCTTTCGTGTAGTGGGTTCGGCAGGAAACAGACGGTCTTGATGAATCAGCATGACTCCGATTCTATCTTTTCCGCTTCGCATCGGCGAACGGCGATGCAGTAGCGGCAGTCCAATCTGACCACAGCATATACGCATCGCTACTGGCTGTGGGTCTCAACCCCCGAACGGTACAGGCGGCAGATCTGCCGGGGAGACACCTCGGACCGATTAATTTGCTCCAGCTGTTCCTCGAACGGCATCCACTGCGTCGGCGTGCCTGCAGTTTTGTTACGTTTAGTGCTCCCGCTTTCATGGCGGTAACATGCTTGAGCCAGGAATCAGTTGTTGAACGAGCCCGCTAGCATCCGCTTTAGGTGCGCTGGCACCTCGAAGCCGTGTCGAATTGAGGCAAATCTCGGCAGGCTCAGATTTGTACAGCTCGGCTCCATTTTGGCTCCAATTACTTGGCTCCGAAGATCTCCTGTCCCTCGGGGGTTAGTTGCCGGGTTAGTTGCCGGCGCGGTGATCGTACTTGCTAGTCGCTCGGTCTACGACCTGCCTACCATGTTGATCTGCGCTGAGAAGATTTCATCTTTGGAATCGAATCTGGGTACGATAAGGCGCCAGCGGCTTCGTTCTCACGGGCTTAACCGGAAGTAAGCGGGGAGTTGCGTTCTGATCGCCACTAATCCGCGCCTGGGGCCGGCGAGATCGACGGGTCGCTGGCAAGCAGCACGGCTGAGATTGGGGCCGACGCTTAGGCGAACATCGGCGCTGGTCACAGAATGGTCACAAAACTGGGGCCACTCTGCTGAGTTAAGTTGTTGAAGAATGGTAGGGATAAGCTGGTAGCTGAAAAGGCTGGCGTCGGCGGTTCAACTCCGTCCCTGGCCACCATCATTCGAAAGGCCTTGGGCGTTTTCGCACACTTTCCCTCCGGCTTCAGCGACCTTAACACCGAAGTTGCCGAACGCTGTTAATTCTTCCCTATTGGGGGTAGAATAATTGCATGGAGACCATCGGATATACGCCCGCACAGGCTTCGGCGGTTGCAAATCTGCCTCTGCCTGCCGTTCATAAGCTTATCGAACGTCGCCTCATTCGGCCGCGACGGCTCCGCACTGGTCGTTCGATACAACGAATGCTGAGCCGCGAGCAGGTTTTATATCTGCGGCTCGAAGCGGAGGGCGTTCGCCTATTGCCGATAGCCGCCCGTCGGGCGATCGCCAAGAAGATTGAGTCAACTCCCGGAATTGACGCCGTAGTTCTTACGGAGGGTTCAGCCCTGGTAATTCAGGTGAAGTCGGTGCGCCTGGAACTCGACCAGGAGATCAAGAAACTTGAGCGTGCGGCGAACATAGTTATTTCCGACCCTGAGATTATGCGCGGTACACCCGTGTATCGCGGGACGCGCATCCCGGTCGAACTTATCGCTGACATGTTGACGCAAGGGGCGAGGCCAGACGAGATCCTAGAGGGTTACCCAGCTCTTGATAGAGAGAAAATCGACCTCGCTCCTCTTTATGTTCAAGCCTTTCCCCGCCGTGGGCGTCCTGCTTCTCGCCCGTGGGCAAAGCAAAAACCGATTCGTGCAACTCGACGCGCCCGTGGCCTTTCGGGGGCACGGTGAAACTTTTGATCGATGAGTGCCTGCACACTTCTCTAGTTGAACTGGCGCATGCTGCTGGTCACGTAGCCCATCATGTCAACTATCTCGGTCTCGGTAGTTCGAAAGACTGGCAGCTGATGGCCACTATCCGCGCGCAGGATTACACGTTTGTAACGAACAATCGTTCCGACTTTCTTACTCTCCATGGACAAGAACCGTTGCATCCTGGAGTGATCATTATTGTTCCCAGTGTAACGCCTCTTCGTCAGCGAGAACTCTTCAGCGCAGCACTCAAGCATATTGGCCCAAGAGATCTAACCAATACTGTGGTTGAGGTCAAGTACGCAGGAAACCGGATTGTATGTTCTGAGTATGCGCTAGCAAGAGCAGCCGGATAACACCCCCAGAACGATTCGATTTCAATCAGCCATAGACTGTCGTCCAGCCCAAGATCCCGGCCCACGGTGAGCCTATCATCAACGACTTTTGAAGTACTTACGCAGCCACCTAAACTAGCAGGCTGCGAAAAAACCTGACTCTTTCCGTAGCCCCCCTGCTAGTTTTGAATAGCTTTGTCCTTCCGAGGCGGCCGTATCGCCGAAGAACCTACTGTCCGCCCGCAGCGCCGAATCGCACGTCGCATCGATCCCCATTGCCCGCCGCCGAATTTCCTTGACTTCGATCCCCAAAACTGCGGCGCTATTTCTACAAGCATCTGATCTTTGACATAAAAATAGCAATTAGTTATAAGTCATGCGGCTGCAATATTTTGCAGTCCCGCGGCTGATTCCAAAGTACTTACGGACGCGATGCCGAGCTAAGTTTTCTGCTTTCAATATTTTGCGGACAACTTCTTTGCTTCCAAGATTTGGGCTAGATCAATTCGGGCAGCGTCTTCGTAACCCGCTGATTCCAGATATTTTATCGGATCGATCTGGAATATTTTTGATTCGGATTAGGAAGGCGCTCTTGCGGCGCTTGCCGTGAAGCCTTCGGAAGTCAGCTGTCGAATTTCATTTATCATGGCGACCACCCGAGGTCGCACCATCAAGACCGTCAACCTGAAATCTGACATGCCGCTCGTCCATGAGGCCCTGCAGCGCATGAACCGCGAACTGGCGCTGGCTCGCCAGGAGAAAACGACGCTTCTGAAGCTAGTCCATGGCTATGGCTCGACCGGCCAAGGCGGCGACATTCGCATCGCGGTACAAAAGCGCTTGCTGGAGATGGCTGAGAACGGCCAGATCCGCGGCTGCATCTTCGGCGAGAACTGGTCGAAAACAGACGACGTGGCCTGGAAGCTTCTGCAATCGCATTCCGAACTCAAAAGCGACTCCGACCTCGGCCGCCGCAATCGAGGAATCACGATCGTTTTACTTTAGACAGACAACTATACGTCCTCGCGTATAATGTGGCGACTTCGCGGCTTTGACTTCAGCTCGCATCGGGGGGTGCATTGCGCCTTTCGCTCGACACTCGTGATGTCGGACGCGTCACCATCGTGCACTGCAACGGGAGGATTGTTGCGGGCAGCGAAAGCGAATCGCTGCGCGCACATGTAGCCTGGTTGTTGCGCGACCGCCGCTCCATCGTCCTGCACCTGGGCGAGGTGGGATTCATCGACAGCAGCGGCCTCGGCACCATCGTCCGCACCCTGACCAGCACCCGCCAGGCGCATGGCGACCTGAAACTCTGCAACGTGCCGGAACATGTGCGCAAAGTTTTGGAGCTGTCGCACTTGGCCAAGCTATTCGACACGCACGAATCAGAGGAGGGAGCAGTCGCTGCCTTTTATCGTCCTAGTGCCCGCGTCGAGTCGCCAGTCCTTACCGGCCGCAGCATTCTGTGCCTCGACCGTAATGCCGACGTCCTCGCCTATCTCCGCGAACTGCTGCGGCGCGCGGGATATGACGTTCACACCAGCAGCCACCTGGGCGATGCTCTGTTGCTGATGCGCGTCACGCGTTTCGATCTTGTGCTGACTGGTCCGGAGATGAGTGCGTCTCCAACCGCCCCCCAAGCCTTCCGGACAGCCTGCGCCAGCCTCCCGATAATCGAACTGGGCAACGACTTTTCCACGCTGGATGCCGGGGAAGCCGGATCCACGTTGCTTGAAATGATCGCAGCTCATTTCAAACCCACGACCGCATAGAGCGCGAGCTGCGGCCTTCGCACAATAGGTCGCCCACAAAATGGTGTTCGAAATATTTTCGATTTGCGGCCCTACGAACCTGGCGGCTCCGGCGGCGTATTTGAGATCACCGGCGCAGGCCCCGGCTCGACAACTGTGGCCGCTGCCTCGGGGGCAGGGGCGAACGGCTGCACGGCAACCGGCTCGACCATGTTCTTCAGATAGTAGGACACGGCCACGCCGCGCTGCCAAAAACGCGGAATCAACAATAAAAGCAGCGTCAACTGGCTGACAATGATCGCGCCCAGTAAGCTCGCAGGCGGCACGAATTTCATCCATGCGAAAATCCCCGCCAGCAGCACGATCGCCGCTACGATCGTGGTCACGACGTAGCTCGCCAGCAGGCGTCCCAAGCTCAGCCAGGCGTGCCGAAAGCCCGCACCAATTGACCTGCGCACCGCCCGCTGATCGCTCAGCACAACATCGGTCTGCGCCAGATCAAACCAGATGCGCAGGACCGTCATTACCAGAAAGATCACACACCAACTCGCCACCGAAACATAGAACGGCAATAATTCATTTGTGCTTTCCGCCGCTTTTTTTAACAGCGGAGTGCGGATACCGAGCAACGCTCCGGCCACAACTCCCATTACGATTTCGGCCACAATCAGCAGCCGGATAAATCGCCACAAGTTCCTTCCGCAGGCACGGAAAAACTCCTCACGCGGCAGCCGATAGGTCGAGGAATAGCCCAGCAGCACTCCAGGCAAAAACAGCGCAGTCAATGCGAAAAAGAGCAAAGCAAAATGCATCGCTGGCTCCGCGGAAGCGTGGGTCGGCCCAAATTCGGGTAGGGCGACCATCTCACTTAACGCCGCTAAATCAAACCCACTCACAAGGCGCTCGGCATGCACACTGTGATCCAGAATTTTGTGGACCTGTGAACCGAATGCGCCGGCGCCTAACCATGCCAGAGCCACATTCAGCAGATAGAACCAAACAATGTATCGCTTGTTGTGCCGCACCCTGTTCAGGCCGCCGCTCAGCAAACCGTCGTTGTGACCCATGAATTCCTTGCCCTCGATGCTGTTAGACCGCCCACCATGCCAGCGCCTGGCCCAGCCACTGGCTCATAAACATAAAGTAATTTTCCAGTTTGCGTGCCGGCTTGGCATTGGGTTCTACTCTGTTGCTGTTATTGAAGTCATTGCGGTCGAGTTGGGAGTTGTGATCCGGATCAATCTCCGCCGAAACTACTTTCGCCTTCTTCACATACTCGAACTTCGCCCAGCGGCTCGCGCCATCCCAATGCTCTCGAACCTTTTCGCCGCTATCGAACTTGATCTCGACTTCCGCCGGCATGACGAAATCTTCTTTGCGTTGCAGCCAGACGTACGAGTGATGGACGGTATTTTTTTCATCCTGCCGCACGCTCTCTTTCTCTTCATACCAATTCACGGGGAAGGACTCGATCTTCAGCACCTTGTAGTCCATCACCTGCGTTCCGTAGATAGCCGGGTTGAAGTACCAGCGCAAATCCCTGCCCGAAACTTCCTCGATTGTCTTCAGGAAATCCTCTTTAGTGGGATGAGTAAAGCGATACTTCATAAAGTAAGCGTGCATCGCCTTTTGCATCGTGTCTTCGCCGATGATACTTTCCAGGGTCAGCAGCACGCTCGCCGTTTTGCCGTACGTAATTCCGCCATACGAGCTAAAACTGTAGTAGTCGTATGCCTTTTGCGCGATAGGATCGAGGTCAGCGACCCGAATGTAACCCAGCCGTTGCTCTTCGCGCTCGCCCTCGGTGACGCCGGCCAGGTTCAGAACAGAGGTGTCCTTACCGAAAATCGAATCCAGCACCTTCACTTCCGTATAGCTGTTAATGCCTTCGTCCATCCACGCATCTTCAAATTCATTGGTCGCCACCATTCCGTACCAGTACTGGTGTCCGAACTCGTGCTCTATCACGATCTCTGGCCCGTGATCTCCCTCCGGCATGAACCAGCTTGTTTCACCCGTGATGAATGTCGGGTATTCCATGCCGCCCGCCGCCGAATCAGGCTCAGGATCGACGAGCGTAATGGTCTTGTAAGGATACGGCCCATACCAGCGCTCAAAATGGTCCAACGACTCTCTCAGGATTTTTTCGTGCCGCTCCACCTGGCCCCAGTGCGCGGGCTGCATGAGGATGCGCATGTTCACCGGTCCCATTTGTCCCTGGAAGACTCCATCGTCTTTCACCTTGTAGCGCGGGCTCGCGGTCCAGGCAAAGTCATGGATGTCATCGCCGTGGAAAGTGAGAGTCTTTGTGTTATCAGGATTGTTTACTTCCGCAACTTTCACTCCACTTGCCCCAACGATTTCATACTGCGGGAGGGTCAACCTGACGTCGTACACGCCAAAGTCAGCAAAAAATTCTGTCATGGCGTGATACTGATGGCAGTTCCAGGCACCGTGCCACCACACTCCGACCTTCGGAAACCATTGACCTCCCAGCACGAAATCGCGCTTCCATCCTGAGCGCGCCTGGGTTTCAGGAAACTTGGTTTGAAAGGCGACCTTGAACTGAACGTGACCGCCGGACGGAATCGCTTTGGCTAAACGCACATCCGCCACGGTCTTGTCGTCTTTGTTGCTGTCATCCAGCTGCACGTACCGCACCTGCGAAGTCAGGTCGCCTTGTCCCACCACTTCCAGGCTCTTGATCTCTTCCGATCCATATTCCTTCGGTTCCCACTTATCGTATGCAATATCGCGGCTACCGGCGACTTTAGCCTCGCGCACCCAGGTGGAGTTTGGCTGAAACGCATTCTGATAAAGATGAAATGGAAAATGGTCGAGCGCTTGCCCGGTCACGTTGTGATAAGTAAGAACTTCAGTAGCGTCGACGGTATGCGTCCCGGCGTCGTAGCGCGCATCGATCTCATAATGCACGATGCGTTGTGACATGGGCGTGGGCGAATTGATAGCCAGGGTAGTATCGGGAATGGCCAGGGCACCGGAATTGATCGAGGCCATAGCCGTAGCTGCAGTGGCAGCCTCGGCAGCGGAGGGAGGCGCAACAGCCTGCGGAGAAGCCGCCCGCGCTGCGTGTTCATGTACCGCGAGCGAAATCGCGAGCACTGAAATCACTGGCAGAAAGACAATCATCCACCGCATCTTCATGAATCAACCTTTGTTTTCACAATTGAATGGATCATACCCCAGGCGGTCGAACGCAGTCATCCGGCACGGTCAGACAAAATGTGAGGAAGTGTGCGGCATGGCGACGACTCTCCCCTGCGCCGTTGACTTCTTTCCTGGGCAAGAGCACAATCCCATGCGTTTCGGCTTTCGTGGCTTAGCCTTGAAGAATAATCTCAAGGAAGAAGGAAGAAGGAAATAGGAGCGCAACATGCAGACTGTTCGTCAAGGAGATCTCGAACTCCTGCAGAATCCGGCATCGCAGGAACTGTTGCACTCGAAGATTCCGGCACGCCTCGCTTATGTGTGGACGGACGGAACGCCCAGGGTGATTCCGATCTGGTTTCACTGGAACGGACGGGAGATCATCATGGCCACTCCGCCCAAAGCGCCGAAACTGAAGGCTCTAAAAAAAAATCCAAAGGTATCTTTGACCATCGATGACAACGTCTTTCCGCACAAGGTTCTCTTGATACGCGGTACGGCCCACCTCGAATCCGTCAAAGGAATCGCGCCTGAATACGCGGCGGCTGCTGCGCGCTACTTCAGCCCGGAGCAAGCCGAAGCGTGGCTCAGTCAACTCCGCACTCTGATTTCATCTCAGGTGCGCATCACCATTACGCCCGAATGGGTCGGCCTGTTGGATTTTCAGACCCGTTTCCCGAGCGCTCTGTCGTCGTGATTTTGGTATCTGGACGGGAGATCTGATGCTTTCGAGGTCGGTTCCTGACCGCGTGGGATCGCAAATCTCGGCGACTCGGCTTGCGCAATTCGCTCCTCGCCGACGATACTGGAGTGTCATCCGATTACATAAAACGACATCATGAAAACGATAATTTCCCTCTCTAAGCCCGCCCAAATCGAAACCGAATCACTCGTCGCCATTGTGCTGGACCACAGTCGTGCTGACAAAGACCACTCGGAGAAAACTCCAAAGCAGCCCCAAAAAAACAAAGACGAGAAAGAAACACCTCAACTCAAACTCGCCACCGGCGATTCGGCCGTGCAATCGGTTGCTTCCGAAATACTGTCGAGCGGCGAAGTCAGCGGCAAGCCATTCGAAATCAACTTGCTGCATAAACCAGCTGGGCTGAAGGCCAAGCGTCTGCTGCTGATCAGCGGTGGGGCGGCATCAAGATTTAGCAGTTACGATCTGCGGCGCATAGCCGGAGCAGCCGTGCGCGCGCTCAAATCGCGCGGAATTCGCAGCTTCGCCTTTATCGCGCCGCCCGGACTTCCCGCCGAAGAAGCGACCAGAGCCATCGTGGAAGGCGCGCTGGTTGGCAACTTCGATCCCGACTACTATCGAAGCGACCGTAAAGATCAAAAGATTGATGCGCTTACGATTGTCGCCAGCGGCGAGGCAAATCAAGCTGTGCTGGAGAAAGCCGCGAACGAAGCACAGATCATCGGTGAGTCACAGAACTTTACGCGCGACTTGGTGAACGAGCCCTCCAACCGCATGACGCCGACTATTCTGGCCGATCGCGCCAAGAAGATGTGCGAGGAAGTCGGGTTGAAATGTGAAGTGTACGGCGCCGACAAGATCAAAGAAATGAAGATGGGCGCATTCTGGAGCGTGGCGCAAGGTTCGGACGAGCCACCCGCGCTAATCGTGATGCGGTACGAACCCGCTGGCGCGCCTCAACAACCAGTTCTGGGACTTGTGGGCAAAGGAATCACTTTCGACACCGGGGGCATCTCGATCAAGCCGGCCGATGGCATGGAGAAAATGAAATACGACATGGCCGGCGGGGCAACAATGATTGGGGCCATGCGCGCGATTGCGCTGCTGAAGCCGAAAGTCAAAGTGATTGGCATTGTCTGCGCCACGGAAAATATGCCATCCGGCAAAGCACAGAAGCCCGGCGATGTGCAGATCGCTATGTCGGGCAAGTCGATTGAAATTATTAATACTGACGCCGAAGGCCGCCTCGTCCTGGCGGACGGTCTTTTCTATGCGCGGCAGCTTGGCTGCACTCATCTGGTAGACGCGGCCACGCTCACCGGCGCAGTCGTAGTGGCGCTGGGCTACGCGAATGCGGGAGTCTTCGCCAACGATGACGTCATATATGAGCGCTTCCACAAAGCGAATGACGAAGCCGGAGAAAAAATGTGGCGGCTGCCGCTTGATGACGAATACAAAGAAAACATCAAGTCAACCATCGCCGACATCGTCAACTCCGGCGGACGCTGGGGCGGAGCGATTAACGCGGCCATGTTCCTGAAAGAGTTCGCCGAAGATACGCCCTGGATTCATCTCGATATTGCCGGCACGGCGTGGATGGAAGATCAAAAACCGTGGATCGCGAAGGGTCCGTCGGGAATCGCACTGCGCAGTGTGGTTGAATTCGTAAGGAGTTTCGCGACATAGAAACTCTCAGCCTCGGGTTTTCACAGATAGACACGGATGTTGCATGGACAATCAACGCTCCGGAGGCAGACCTTGAAAGCTTTGATGCTGGTTGGAGTGGTAGTGCTGGTGCTGGGGATCGTTTCATTCCTCGTTCCGTTTCCCCATACCGAGCATCATGGCGTCAGCCTTGGCGGTGCGCACGCCGGAATCACGACGCACGACGAGGAGAAAGTGCCGCCAGCCGTGAGCGTCGTTCTGGTTGTCATTGGGGCCGGTCTGATGATCGCAGGCAGGAAAAGTTAGACGCAGAAAAGAATGTGTGATGCTCCGCACGGATTAATGGTCTGAAGAAATCCTTGTCCGAAAATTCTACTTCTTTGTGGCCTGATCGAACGCCTTCTCCAGATCCGTAACGAATGGAGATTCGCCCTCCTGCAATCCGCTTCGGCCCATCATGCGCCACAGATACTGATTCCGCGGCCAGCCGTGTGCGTCGTAGACGGCAAGAACGTCCTCGGACGGACGGCTCGTGACCATCAGGACGATGTCGGCTTGGCGTGGCTCATACACAACAATAAATTTTCCCCACTTCTGGATCGCGTCCTGCACTGTGCTGATGGCCTGCCGGTCTTCCGGAAACAGATTGGGATCGAACTGGTTGCCATCGTAGCTGGTTACGTACACGTAACGGGAATTCACCAGCGTCCCCGGGAACGGCGGGGTGTTCTGCGCCTTCGGAGGTTTCGGAGCGGCGGCGGCTAGTGTCGTTGCCATCAGCAACACGACAAGTGCAACATGCGAGCTAATCTTGTTTTTCATAAAAGTCAGCCGGATTAGGCCTTTTCAATAACTTAGATGACCCCTACCCTCCAGGCGTTGCCCTGTCACAATTCAGAGCGAGCCGCATCAAGCTCCGAACCGCTCGGCTGCGCGGGCTTTCGCTTTTGCGGCTTCTTCGTCACGATTCTTCGGCACGGCGGTGGTTTCAAGCGAATGCAGAAGACGAGCGGAGATCTCGGCGATTTCGTCGACCGCAGCCTGAAAGGGCTCTTCGTTCGCCTTCGACGGCTTGTTAAAGCCGGTGATCTTTCTCACGAATTGCAACGAGGCCGCGCGAATCTCTTCGGTGTTAACCGGAGGATCGAAGTTAAACAGCGTTTTGATGTTCCTGCACATCAGAATGACCTCGACATCTCAGAGATTTGAGGTTCTGCAGATTTACTTCCCTTCTACATATTTTACCGATTATTTCTCGCGCATAAATGCTACTGCACGCCACAAGCCCTAGGGAGCGGGCTGCAGCCCAGAATTCGGCTGCCTGGCCTGATCCACAACTTTTCGAACGGCTTCAATCACCAGGTCGGGACGGTCGAGCTGAATATAATGCCCGCTGTTCTTTGCAATCCCATGTGTGCTTTGAGTCGAAAGCTGTGCCAACTCATTCTGCATCTGTTGCCAGGCGTTATTGGCGGGCTTGACCAGGTCCTCGGTCAGATCGAGCTGCGGCGTATCGGGATCTTGGGAAAGCACGGCGAGAGGCATCTTGCCAAGTGAGCCGGTGGTCGCGGTTTGCGCGGCGCTTTTCGAAGTTGCCTTCAGTTCCGCCAGACTCTCATGTACGTTGCGAAAATTGCACTCGGCGGCCCGGACTTCGGTATCACTGCCGCAAAATCCTAGCAAACGAGGCAGACCGAGGGGCATGGCGAATTCCAGAAACTCCTGTTCCCGCACCCAGCTGGCGTCCAGATCATTTAAAGCCGGAGGAAAACGCTTCTGCTGTTCGGGGTGTGATGCATCAACCAGGACCATGCCCGCAACGTCGCTGAGGTAAAGGCTGGCATAGAGACGGACATCGTATCCACCCATCGAATGGCCGACCAGTATGTAAGGCGGTGGGATTCCGGCGCTGTGCAGAAGGGTGTGCAATTCCTCGGCGATGTCTTTGCTGGTGCGCGACCGCGGACTGGAGTCACTGTAGCCAAGGCCGGCGCGGTCGTAGGAGCAAACACGCGTGAACCGCGCGATCTGTGGCTGCACCTTGCGCCAGGAGAGATAGCTATCACCGAGGCCGGAATCGAGAATGACGGTAGGAGATCCTTGCCCGATGCAGCTGATGTGCAATTTGTAGCCGCCAATGTCGACGAGTTGGCCAGGCATGGGATGGTCTCGTTTGTCGCGCGCCGTGGAGACGAATTGGTAAACGGCTCCGCTCAGGGCGAGCAAGACAGCGCTGATTATCGCGCCGGTGACGATGGAGTGCAGCCAGCGGTGCGTTTGAGGTGAGGAATTGTCCGGCGGCATTTTCTTTCGATCACGGGGTCGCCATCTGCGACCCTCCACACATTCTGGTTGCGCCTACATGAGCGGCGGCACGGTGATTCCCATTACCGCCAGCGAGCGAATGAGTTCGCGGCGCCCTACGGCCACGGTAGCGAGCAGGAATTGCTTTCTCCTCTCATCGGCCTCGCTCAGGATGGGATGGCGATGATAAAACGCGTTGAATAGTTGCGCGAGTTGGAAAGCGTGCTTGGCGAGGTAGGCCGGCTCCGTGGCGGCGATGCACTGACTCACAACGTACGATGTTTTCGACGCGGCTAGCCACAGTTCCCAAATCTCAGTTGCGTTCTCGCCATTTAGAAATTCCTGGAAGTCGTCGGGTGAGATCTTATTCGCAACCGTCGCACAGAATGTGTCGGGATCGATTGCGGCTTTCTTGAAGATGCTGGTGGCGCGTACGACGGCGTACTGCGCGTAGGGGCCGGTTTCTCCTTCAAAACTGAGCGCTTCTTTGAAATCGAACGCAATTACCGATTGCTTGGTGAACTTCAGCATAAAGTAACGCAGGGCGCCGACGGCAATTTGCGTGGCAATGGAAAGGCGCTCGGCGTCTGGAAGCTGGGGGTGACGAGAGTCGACTTCACTCTTGGCTGAGGCGATCAGTTGATCGATCAGATCGTCGGCTTTAACGCCGAACCCTTTACGACCGCTGACCTCGATGTAGGGACGCGTCTTGTCTTGTTCGCTGAGCTGGTAGCCGAGTTCGACGGCGCAGCGCGGCGTGAGCGCCACCATCTCGTAGGAGAAATGGGTGTAATGATCGGCGGCTTCGTTGTGGCCAAGTCCGCGCAGGGCTTCGATCACTGTGTTTTGCGCTTCGGACTGGCGCGCGTCGATCACGTTGTAGATTTCGGCGACGTGGCCGAAGTGAGGGTGATTTTTGTCGCCATCGGTCGCAGAGATCCAGCAGTCGTGCCGGTTGGGATAGCGATAGAACTTGCGATATCCAAAATCGCGGCCGAGAAGACCAAACTTCCACATGTGATAGGCGATGTCTTTGCCGACATAGCCGACGGTACCGTTGGAGCGGACGATGACTTTCTGATCGTCCTCGGAGATTTTCTCGCCCGCCTGCGTGTTACCTGTGTCTGCTGCGATTGAGGCTGTTCCGGCGCGGCGCATCACCCAACAACCTTTGTTCTTGCCTTCGGTCTCGTAAGTGAGGACGCCAGCTTCTTTCAATTTCGTGAACGCCGCGTCCCAGAAATGTAGGTGCAGGATTTCGCTTTCGCGGGGAAGGAAATCGTATTCGATATCGAGGCGGTCCATGGTTTCGAGGTGGCGGCGAAGGACGGCGGTCGAGATCAACTCTGCGATAGCAGCCGTTTCGCTGGCCGCGTCTTCGATAGCGTGCAGAGTCTGAAAGCGGACTTGCAAATTCTGCTTGTCCTGCTCGTACCACTGGGAGACGCGAGCGTAAAGATCCCAGCAGTAGTAGTCAAAGCGGGGCTGGCGGGCGAGGGCTTCGATCTCGTCGCGGGATTTTTTCTCGAGCTGCGTGAAACCAACCACAACATCGGCGACCTGCACGCCGGTGTTGTCAATGTAGTTCTGCACGCCAACTTCCCTGCCCGCGAAGCGCAGCAGGCGGACAAATGTATCGCCAAGAATGGCATTGCGCAGGTGACCGATGTGAGCAGCCTTGTTTGGATTGATGCTGGTGTGCTCGACCAGAATTTCTCCGGACAGAGCCGCGGCGGGTGGCTTCTGATCGGCGGACAGCGCCGCCGCCGTCCAGGCACGATCGATTTTGACATTCAAGTAGCCGGGGGGCGCGACCTGCATTTCGGCGACGCCCTCGATCGGACCGATGTCATCACGAATTGCTTCTGCAATCTTGAGTGGGGCGGTGCGCAGGGGCTTGGCAAAAGGAAATACGGGAATGGCGAAGTCGCCAAGTTCCACCTTTGGAGGCTGTTCGATGACCGGACTTGGCAGAGCGGCGCCCGGGAAACGGTGGGTAAGAAACTCCAGAATCCGGCGGGCTAGACGCTGTTCAAGATAATGATACAAGGCTTTCCTCTGAGCTGTTTAAGAAGATAGTGATTCTAGCAGAGCGCGCAGCCGACGCTGGTTTGACGCAAGGTGCATGGTTCCCTATGATGAAAAATTGGTTGTTAGTCGCTGGTCGTAAGGCGTTCGCGGATTCGTTTGCGATGCTGACACTGTGTGAATTACCAACCTTCAACGACTAGCGACCAACGACGGCTCTTATGCGTATAGCCTACCTTGAGTGTTTTTCCGGCATAAGTGGCGACATGTTCCTGGGCGCGCTCGTGGATGCTGGAGTTCCGTCAGAAACGTTGGAAAAAACGGTTACAGCTCTGAACGTCGGGGCGCGGCTGGAGATCGCGCGTGTAATGCGTAGCGGAATTTCGGCTACGAAAGTCAATGTTTGGGTCGATGGTGAAAAAGATTTGCCGCGCGAGGAGTACAGGGAGCAGCAAGAGCAGCATCCTCATTCCCATGAGCGCCCTGAGCATGAGCATCATGGGCACGAGTATTCTCTTCGTGGTCAGAATGAGCAGGCAGAGCCTGCCCTTCGCTTGTCGAAGGGAGTGTCCGCGCCACATGAGCATTCTCACTCGCATGATCATCGTCGTGGCCTCACGGAGATTCGCGAAATCATCTCAGCGGCTTCGATTTCGGAGGGCGCAAAGGAAACCGCCATCACCATCTTTGAGGCCTTGGGCGGGGCGGAGGCGAAGATTCATAATATCTCTCTCGAGCGCGTGCACTTCCATGAAGTAGGCGCCGTCGATGCGATGGTAGATATTGTGTGCGCCGCTGTGGGAGTTGAGGCGCTGGCAGTGGATGAGATTATTTGTTCGCCCCTGAACGTCGGCGGTGGAACAGTGAAGTGCGCGCATGGAACGTTTCCGATTCCGGCTCCGGCGACCGTGGAATTGTTGGCGGACGCGCCCGTGTACTCGACCGGAATACAAGCTGAGTTGGTAACGCCGACCGGCGCGGCGATTGTGAAGACGTTAGTTTCTCGCTTCGCGGCGTTCCCGGAGATGAGGATTGAAAAATCAGGATATGGCGCTGGATCGCGGGATTTCCCGGGGCATCCAAACGTGGTGCGGTTGACGACAGGGGAAGCGATTTCGAATACGCTGGATGCGACGACGGCGTCCGAGACGATTGCCGTGCTGGAGGCCAATCTCGACGATCTGAATCCACAGGTGTTCGGTTATGTGATGGACCGACTGCTCGAAGAGGGCGCGCTCGATGCCTTCGGAATGCCGGTGCAGATGAAAAAGAACCGTCCGGGAATGCTGCTAACGGTATTGTGCAGACCTGGGGACGCGAGCAAGCTCACGCAACTGATTTTTACCGAGACGACCACTCTGGGCGTGCGCCGGCGCGAGGAAATGCGGCAGACTTTAGCGAGACGCTGGGAAGATGTCGGAACGCGGTGGGGCGAGGTCAGGATCAAGATCGCGAGCATGAACGGGACGGTCACGAACTTCGCACCGGAATATGAAGATTGCCGATTAATCGCGGCGCAGCATCATGTGCCGCTGAAGCAGGTGATGGGCGAGGCAGTCGAGGCCTATCTCGCCAAAAATCGGGGGTAGAACGGCCAAGGATATCGCGAACGTTCGGAAAAGACCAAGCAGAGCCGCGGAAGTCGGGGGATCCCAAACTATTTCGCGCAACGTGCATCGAGCCATGATTGACCAGAAGATCAGCAGCGTTCAGGCTAGCTACGACCTCGTGGCCGATGAATACGCCCGTCACATTTACGACGAATTGCGGCACAAGCCGGTCGACCGGCAGCTTCTCGAAAGATTCGCTGACCGCGTGCGGGACATTGGGCCGGCATGCGATCTCGGTTGCGGGCCGGGACAGGTGGCGCACTATCTTCACGACCACGGCGTCGCGGTGTGTGGAGTGGACTTGTCTTCAGCGATGGTCGAGCAAGCTCGCCATCTTAATCCGGGCGTAGAGTTCCATCAGGGCGACATGAAGGCTCTCGAGGTAGCAGACGAGAGTTGGGGGGGAATCGCAGCGTTCTACGCGATCGTTAACCTTCCGCCTGAGGATGTAGAACATGCTTTGCGCGAGATGCAGCGCGTTCTGCGGCCAGGGGGGGCACTGCTGCTGAGTTTCCACATTGGCGACGAGGTGTTGCATGAAGAAGAGCTTTGGGGCCACGCGGTGTGTCTGGATTTCTTTTTCTTCCAGCCCAAGGATGTGGCGGGTTATCTGAGAGCCGCAAATTTTGAGGTGGAAGACATTATCGAGCGAGAACCGTACGCTCCTGAAGTGGAATACCAGAGCCGTCGGGCTTACATTTTCGCCCGAAAGCCATCCCTGACAACGAAGACAGCATGAGCAGAAAGTTTTACATCACGACGCCGATTTACTACGTGAATGCGCGTCCGCACATCGGGCACGCTTACACGACCATTGCTTGCGACACCATTGCGCGGCGGCAGCGCCTGCTGGGAGCGGACACGTTTTTTCTCACCGGCACCGACGAGCACGGACAGAAGATCGAGCGGGCGGCGCAGGCTGCGGGCAAGACGCCGCAGCAGTATGCAGACGAGATTTCGGCGGAGTTCTGCCAACTGTGGCGGCGCATGGGCATCTCCAACGATGACTTTATTCGCACCACGGAAGACCGGCACAAGAAGCGCGTTCAGGAACTTTTTCGGCGCATTCGCGACAACGGCTACATCCACAAGGGAACCTACACCGGACAATATTGCGTGTCGGATGAACTTTACGTGGACGGCGCGCAACCGGGCGACCCTTGCCCCACGTGCGGGCGCATCACCGAGACAGTAAAAGAAGAAAACTACTTCTTTAAGCTGTCAATGTTTCAGGACAAGTTACTGGCTCTCTATGCGAATCCGGAGTTTATCCGTCCGGAAGCACGGCGCAACGAGGTGATTTCGTTCGTGCGCTCAGGATTGCGTGACTTGTCAATCAGCCGCTCGACGTTTACGTGGGGCATTCCCGTTCCCGACGATCCAAAACACGTGATCTACGTCTGGCTGGACGCGCTGGCTAACTACATCACCGCGATCGGTTACGGATCTTCTCACGCCGGAGCACAGGAGGCGTTCAAAAAGTATTGGCCAGCAGATGTACACATGATCGGGAAAGAAATCGTCCGCTTCCATTGCGTGTATTGGCCGGCGTTTCTGATGGCGGCAGGTCTGCCTGTGCCGAAGGCGATCGTGGCCCATGGTTGGCTGCTGTTTGAAGAGAGCAAGATGTCGAAGTCCCGTGGCAACATCGTCCGCACGGAGACTATTCTCGACGTGCTGGGCGCGGACGCGTTGCGGTATTTTCTGTTGCGCGAAGTAGTGTTTGGACAGGACGGATCGTTTTCTTTCGATGCGCTCGTGCAGCGTTATAACTCCGACTTGGCGAATGGGCTGGGAAATCTGGCCAGCCGCACGCTGACCATGATCAATCGCTATTTCAAGAGCGAAGTTCCGTATCCGTCGCATACCGCATCGAAGACTGCGGCCGACGAAGCCATTGCCGAAACGGCGCGTAGGACAATTCGCGACTTCGCGACGCTGTTCGATCAGTTCCAGTTTTCGCGCGCCCTGGAAAGTGCGTGGTCGCTGGTGGCGGCCGTGGACAAGTACATTGTTGAGAATGAGCCCTGGGCGCTGGGCGAGAAGCAAGATGAAGATAGCCGCTCACGTCTGGCGACGGTGCTTTATACAGCGGCCGAAGCGCTACGGATTGCCACGGCATTGGCGCACCCGGTTATCCCCGAGGCGACAGCGAAAATCTGGTTGCAGATGGGATTGGGAGATATCAAGAAACTGGCACTGAACGAACTGGCATGGGGACAGCTGCCATTGGGAACCAAGCTGGGCGAGGTCCAGCCCGTGTTTCCGCGAGCCGACAAGAGCGCGATTGAAAGGATGCAGAAGATGGAAGAAGAGCAGAGAGGTACGCCGGTAGCAGACGGTCCGGCGGCGACCGCGATCCCGGAAGCACAAACTAATGCGGCCAAGAAGGATCAGGCAACCGCAGTGCCCGTAACTCCGGCGGCAAACGACAAAATTTCGATTGACGACTTTACCAAGATTGAGCTGCGGGTGGGGCTAGTGAAAGTTGCAGAGAGAGTGCCTAAGGCGGAGAAACTTCTGCGACTGGAGATTGATATTGGCACCGAAGTGCGCCAGGTACTGGCGGGAATCGCAGAAGCATATACGCCCGAGACGTTGGTTGGCCGGAAAGTGGTGATCGTGGCCAATCTGGCGCCGCGTAAGCTCCGCGGAATGGAGTCGAATGGGATGATCGTAGCCGCCTCGCTCGAAGGCGGAAAGCCAGTACTGGCGAGCTTTTTAGAAGATGTTCCGGTGGGGGCGAGGTTGAAGTAGGGCCTTATCAGTCCCCGCACAGGTAATTTGCGTGTTCGTAGATTCTCACGCACATCTCGACGGCAAACAGTTCGATTCCGATCGCGAGCCGGTGATCGCGCGGGCACGCGAGGCAGGTGTGCAGAGCATGGTTGCCATTGGCAACGGTGACGGACCTGAGCAGGTGGATTGCGGAATTCGTTTGGCGGAAAAATACGAATTCATTTACGCGACTCTCGGCATTCACCCACACGAGGCAAGGCTGGCGGACGATGCCGCTTACCAAAATATGCAGCGCCTAGCACATTATCCCAAGGTCATCGCGTGGGGCGAGATTGGCCTCGATTATTATTACGACAACTCGCCCCGCGATGTGCAGAAAGAGGTCTTCGTGCGGCAGATGGAATTGGCAGCAAGCACCAAGCTACCCATCGTGATTCACTGCCGTCCGTCGGAAGGCAGCGAGAACGCCTGGGAAGATTGTCTTGCAATGATGCGAGAGCATTGGGCGGCGAAGGGGCTGGGGGGAATTCTGCATTGCTTCACCGGTGCCTGGCCGCAGGCTAAGAGCGCTCTCGACATGGGCTTTATGATTTCGTTCGCGGGTAATGTAACTTTTCCCAAAGCTCAGCAAATTCGCGACGCGGCCCTGGAAGTCCCTCTGGAGCGCATGCTGATTGAATCCGACTCACCGTTTCTCGCCCCGGTGCCACATCGCGGCAAGAGGAACGAGCCGGCATTCGTAAAGGAAACCGCGAAAAAACTGGGCGAACTGCGAGGTCTGACGACAGAAGAGATCGGGCAGCAAACCACCCGCAATTTCTACAATTTTTTCAAATTGGCTGAAACCACTGAAAGCAAAGTTTCAGCATTCTAATGCATTCTTCTGATACCCTCAAGAGTTATATTCCATAATTTCAGAAAGAATTGAAATCCGGTGCCTGATAACACCTTCGACATCGTGAGCAAGATCGACCTGCAGGAGGTATCGAACGCCATCCAGCAAGCGTTGAAAGAGATCCACACGCGCTTCGATCTCAAAGATTCGAAATCAAATATCGAACTGGAAAAAGATGCGATCGTTCTACACTCCGCCGACGAGTACAAATTGAAGGCAGTGAACGACATCTTGCAGCAGAAGTTAGTCAAGCGCGGGGTGTCACTGAAAGGATTGATCTACGGCGCGGTGGAGGCGGCAGCAGGTGGAACGTCGAAGCGACGCGTGACCATGCAGCAGGGCATTGCCATCGAAAAGGCCCGCGAGATCGTCAAGCTGGTTAAAGATTCCAAGAAAAAAGCGCAGGCCTCGATCCAGGGCGACCTGGTCCGGATCAGCAGCAAGGACCGGGATACGCTGCAAGAAGTAATCGCCATGCTGCGGCAGCACGATTTCGGGATCGACTTACAGTTTACGAATTACCGGACGAATTGATTGGTAGAACTTAATCACAGCAGCACCGGGGAGTAGTTAGTTTTGAGCGCACCGCCGATCATTAACGGTAAAGAAGTCTTCGACCTGCTGCATGACGACCTTGTGGCACTCGAGGACGAGTTCGGGCAGGACGCCGTCTCAGGTGTACAAGCTATCACGGAGATTGGCGAGTATCTGCGTGCCGGGGGCGGTAAGCGGATTCGTCCAGTACTTCTTTTTCTTTCTTCCAAGCTGTTTCATTACGAAGGCCGCGGCGCAGTTCGGTTGGGTGCGGTGGTCGAGATTATTCATACGGCGACGCTGGTGCATGACGACATTATTGACGAAGCCAAGACCCGCCGCGGACGCCCCGCAGCCAACACCCAGTGGGGGAATTCGAAGTGCGTGCTGGCGGGGGACTGGCTCTACATGCAGGCCTTTAAGGTGGCAGTGCAGGAGCGGAACTTCCAGATTCTCGACGCGCTGATCGAGTTGACACAACAGATGGTAGAAGGCGAACTGTTGCAGATGGAAAAACTCGGCAAGGCGATTGCGCTGGACGAGTATTTCGATTTGATTTTCCGCAAGACCGCTTGTCTGTTTTCTGTGTGCATGCGACTCGGGGCGATTCTAGGCGGAGCGACGGCCGCCCAGGAAGAAGCTCTGAGCCAGTACGGGCACGATCTCGGCATGGCATTTCAGATCGTGGATGATGTGCTCGACCTGACCGGAACAGAAGACGTTCTGGGCAAGCCTGTAGCCAGCGATTTGCGCGAGGGCAAAGCAACCATGGCGGTGATCCACTCGCTGGACCGCTGCACAGCGGAGGAGCGCGGGAAGATTGAAACCGTCCTTCGTGACCGAGCTTTTGACGGAGTGACCCATGAGCAGATCATGGAGATCCTGCAGCGCTACAGTTCGCTGGAAGCTGCCAATGCGCACGCGGCCCGCTATGCGGAGTCAGCACAAAAAGCGATCATCAATTTCCCCGATTCTGAAATCAAACGGGCGCTGCTGTGGGCGCCGGAATTCGTCGTCTCACGCGACAAGTAGAACAGGAAGTGTGTGGACGATGGAACGAGTAATTCGGAACTCACGTTACGGGAGTTCGCCTTCGTCAGCGCCCGGCCGAGTGTCCCAAACATCGGCCGGCTTTTTTGAAATTGCGATTCATCGACTCTCGAAGTGGTAGTCCGGAAACGAGCCCTCCCTATAATAGTGGCCCGGTGCTGTTCTTCGGACGGACATCTCGCTTTGTATATACTGACCCTTTCCTGATGTCAGTTGTCAAAACTGCTTATGAATCTGTTCACGCTGATGGCACGTCACGGATATGCCTTGACCTTCTGTCTATTGCTGGCTGAAGCGGTGGGGCTTCCCTTTCCGGCTGCAATCGCTTTGGTGGCTGCCGGAGCCGCGGTGGGGGCTCACGCGTTGTGGGGTCCCTTTGTGTTGATAGCGGCTATGTCGGCCTTGCTTTTGGGCGATACGGTGCAGTTCTGGCTGGGACGCTACATGGGCTGGCTATTGCTGGGATTTTTGTGCCGCGTGTCGATCAATCCTGAAACCTGCATCCTGCGCTCGGCCGAGTCGTTTTACAAACGCGGCAAAGTCACGCTCGTAATTGCGAAGTTCATCCCGGGCGTTAATACGATGGCGGCGCCACTTGCTGGCAGCATGAAGATGCGTTTCTGGCAGTTCCTGCGCCTGGATTTCCTGGGAGCCTTGGTATATTCCCTCACTTACCTATCGGTCGGATACCTCTCGCGTGATTTTCTGGCAGTCATCCTGCGCGGCTTTCACGCGGCCGGCTTGGCGATGGAAATCGTAGTCTTCGCGGCACTGCTAGCCTACGGCATTTACCGCATAGTGCAATATCGCAAGAACAAGATGTATCGCGTGGTGCCGCGTGTGCAGGTCGAAGAACTCGTCCGGCGGTTGGCCTCGGACGATGCAAGCCGGGTGCAGATTATCGATGTCCGCAGCCACGGCTACTACGACCCTGGGACCGCACGGATTAAGAACTCAATCCGCATCGAACCCAATAATTTGGAGGAAGAAGTCAAGAATCTTCCAAAAGACAAAGACATTTATCTCTACTGTACTTGAGCGCGCGAAGCGACCAGCGCCCGGGTGGCGCATCTGCTGCGGGAAAAAGGATTCAACACGTTCGTGATCGTCGGTGGATTGACCGCGTGGCGCAAGGCCGGGGAACCGACTGAGTCGGTTCCCGAGAACGATCTGGTAAAGCTGCCCACGTTCAGTTAGCCGCTCGTGATTCAGCATATTCTTCACCTGCCTACTGGGCGGCCATAACCGACTTCACCGAGATGGTGTCTCCGTTGGGGGTACCCTTGACCGTGGCCTTTTCCCAAGCCAGCTTATTGAGTTCGTCGAGCGTGCCTTGCTCCGAGGTGTCAAGGGTATAGACTTTGTCGCCGACTACCAAAGCGTACTTGGCGCCTTTCTTCACGCAGGCACGAACACAGTTTGCGGGGTCGACCCCTTCACTGTGCTTGGCGCCGCACATGGCATCGCTGACCTTTCCAGTAAAGGTCTGGGTGCCCGCGGCCAGAACGGGCAAAACAGCCATTCCCGCGCTCAGCACTACTGCTCCTATCCAGACTTGCAGCATCCGCAAACGCGACATAAATCCTCCTCTGCAGTTGTGACTTCTTCTCTCATTATTTGGATGCATCTGCGGGGAAATCTATACTGCCTTTTATGGCCTCGAACAGAGAAATCGAAATCAAGTTTCGCGTAGCGGTTCTGCGTTCGCTCGCGCGTAAGCTGCGCGCAGCGGAGTTTCGTCTGGTCACACGTCGGACTCACGAAATGAATACTCTGTATGACCTTCCGGGGAAAGTGCTGTGCAAGCGCAAAGAGTTATTGCGGCTGCGCAAGTACGGTTCGGGGTGGACGCTGACCCATAAGTCCAATAAGAAGAGCGGGCGTCACAGTAGCCGCGAGGAATTGGAAACCTCCGTGGGCGACGGAAGACAGATGGATTTAATCTTGCGCGCCCTGGGATACTCCCCGTCGTTCCGCTACGAGAAATTTCGTGCCGAGTGGAGGGATGGCAAGGGACAGGTGGTCGTGGATGAAACGCCGATTGGAAATTTCTGCGAAATCGAAGGCGCGCCTTGGTGGATAGATGCAACGGCAAGAAAGCTGGGCGTAAAGGCGTCGGACTACATCACCAAGAATTACGCGACTCTATTTCTGGACTGGAAAACCCAGACGAAAAGCAGTGCCCAGGAGATGACGTTCAAGGTGGTGACGAGTCGAAACCGGTCGGCCCGCCGTTCGAAGTAGGTTAGCCTCGCTCCGCTGGACAGCCGAGGCGGCTACCCTACATGTTCCTGCAATACTCGCCAGCATCACGCTTGTGCCCCGTGGCACTTCTTGAATTTCTTCCCCGAGCCGCAGGGACAAGGATCATTGCGGCCAACTTTTTCTTGCGAGCGAACGACTTGCTGCACTGGTTGTACGTCCCCAGCTCCAGCCATGCGCGCCTGTTCTAGTTCGCGACGTTTGCGGCGCATGAAAGCTTCTTCCAGATCGTCTGCGGAGGTTGCAACCAGACGCGGCGGATGATGCCCATTTCCACCGCCCTGTCGAACCGACACTCTAGACTCCGGACCTTGGCCAGCAGGCTCTCCCTGTAGACCGACAGGGCCTGAATCGGGAGGACGCTCAAGAATCTGCATCAAGTAAAGATAGCGGGCCGTGTCCTCCTGAAAACGCTGCAGCATGGCTTCAAACATCTCAAACGATTCTTTCTTGTACTCGACTAGCGGATCGTGCTGGCCATAGCCGCGCAGCCCAATGCCCTCTTTCAGGTGATCCATACTGAGCAGGTGATCTTTCCACTGCGAATCGAGCACGCTGAGCATGATCATGCGCTCGTGATGGCGCATGGCGTCGGGGCCGATCAGTTTTTCTTTAGCGTCGTAACGCTCTTTCAGCTTCTCGAAAATGGCATCGCCAAGTTCCTGCCGGTTCAGCTCTTCCGGCTTCACGCCTTCGGCTAAGACATCCACGCCGAAGCGGGTAAAGACAGCATCCTTTAGACCTTTGATGTTCCAGTCGTCGGCGTGTCCTTTGGGTGGGCAGTACTCATCCATCAGATCGCCGAGAATAGCGGAAACGTAATCCTCGAGGATCAGATCCTTTTGATCCATGCCCTCAAGCAAGCGGCGCCGCAAGCCGTAGACCGCCTCGCGCTGCTTATTCATGACGTCGTCGTATTCAAGCAAGTGCTTGCGCGATTCGAAGTGCTGGCCTTCCACAGCCTTCTGCGCCGTCTCGATACGGCGACTGATCAGCTTGGACTCGATAGGAATGCCTTCCTCCATGCCCAGACGCTCGAGAAGTTTCGAGACCCACTCTTTGGCGAAGATGCGCATCAGGTCATCTTCAAGGGCGAGGTAGAAGCGCGATGACCCGGGATCGCCTTGACGCCCGGCGCGACCGCGAAGCTGATTGTCGATGCGGCGCGACTCGTGCCGTTCGGTGCCAAGAATGTGCAGTCCGCCGACAGCGGTAACCTCGTCGTGCTCTTTGTCAGTCTGCTCTTTGTAGCGGCTGAAGACCTCATTCCATTTGTCGGTCGGCACGGTGTATTCATTGCCGTTGTAATAGAAGATAGAAGTGGTACCATCTTCCTGCGGACCTTCAATCTTGCCTTGAGCCACGCGTAGCTGCTGCGCAATTCCCTTCTTCACCAACTCCTGCTTAGCCATGAACTCAGGATTGCCGCCGAGCAGAATATCAGTGCCGCGACCGGCCATGTTCGTAGCGATTGTGACCATGCCTTTTCGTCCAGCCTGGGCCACGTACTCCGCCTCGCGTTCGTGAAACTTGGCGTTCAAGACAACGTGTTGCTTCAGCCCTTTCTTCTTCAACAAATCGGAGAGGCGCTCGGATTTTTCAATCGAAGTGGTGCCAACCAGCACCGGCTGTCCTTTTTCGTGAAGCTTTTGAATCTCATCCGCGACCGCGAAGTATTTCTCTTTCTCGGTGCGATAAACGACGTCAGGATTTTCCAGCCGAAGCATTTGCTTGTTGGTGGGAATCACAATTACGTCCAGCTTGTAGATGTTGTCGAATTCTGTGGCTTCCGTTTCCGCCGTCCCAGTCATGCCAGAAAGCTTCTTAAACATGCGGAAATAATTCTGGAACGTAATCGTGGCGAGGGTCTGGTTCTCGCGCTCGATCTTGACGCCTTCCTTGGCTTCGATGGCCTGGTGCAAGCCATCGGACCAGCGGCGCCCCGGCATCATACGTCCGGTGAATTCGTCGACGATGATGACTTCGCCGTCCTTGATCACGTACTCCACGTCACGGCGATACAGCGCGTGGGCCTTGATGGCGGTCTCCACGTGATGCTTAAGCGGCCAGTTCTCGGGATCGGCAATGTTGCCGATGCCCAGCAGTTGCTCCACTTTCGTCCAGCCTTCGTCGGTGACAGTAATATTGCGATGCTTCTCGTCCACCACAAAGTCGCCAGTGAGTTGCGAGGGCTCGCCCGGAGCGACCTCTAACTCCTCGCCCTTTTCAAGCTTGGGAATGATCCGGTTCACCCGGTAATACTTGTCGGTCGATTCCTCACTGGCTCCGGAAATGATCAGCGGGGTTCGGGCTTCATCGATCAGGATAGAGTCGACCTCATCGACAATCGCGAAATTATGGCCGCGCTGCACGCAATCTTTGAGGTCGAACTTCATGTTGTCGCGCAGGTAGTCGAAGCCGAACTCATTATTGGTTCCGTAGGTCACATCGGCGGCGTAGGCGGCGCGGCGCTCTTCGTCATCGAGATCGTGGACGATTACGCCCACCGTCAGGCCAAGAAAGCGATAAAGCTTCCCCATCCATTCGGAGTCGCGCTTGGCCAGATAGTCGTTGACAGTAACCACGTGCACGCCGCGTCCGCTGAGCACATTGAGATACACCGGCAGCGTTGCCACGAGAGTTTTGCCTTCGCCGGTCTTCATTTCCGAAATCATGCCCTTGTGCTGCACCATGCCGCCGATCAACTGCACATCGAAGTGGCGCATGTTCAGCACGCGGCGTCCGGCCTCGCGCACCACGGCGAAAGCTTCTACAAGGATTTCATCCAGCACTTCCTGCAGCGCTTCATATTGCTCTTTCTCGAACTGCTTCGCGCGGTCGGGATCGTCGGCTTCGACCTCGGCTTCAGGATCAGGTGCCGCGCCTTCGGTAACAAGATTCATCCGCTCTTGAATACGTTGCCGGAACTCGTCGGTCTTCGCGCGCAACTCGCCATCCGTGAGCTTCTGCATCTGCGGTTCGAGGGCGTTGATTGCCTCGACCTTAGGCATCAGGCCTTTGATCACCCGCTCGTTTTTGGTCCCAAAGACCTTGCCAATTAAAGTGTTTATCAAAACTGTGAAATCCTTCAGAGGGCGCGAACTGCCCTTAGCTTATCTCTTTTAGCCTAGCATATTTAGATGCAAAGTAAGGGGTCTTGGAACGCGGGTCAGCACTAGCTAAGCTAGGCCAGCCGTTGGATGAACAGCGATCCGAATTTGTATCGGCTATGGCGGGCAGTGCTTTCTCATTAGCGTAGGGCCCGGCCCGGTGGTCGGGGCAAAGCGGAAAGGAACTTGTGTTCTGCCAAGCCATTTCTGCATCCTGAGACGGAGCGACAAGCGACGGAAGTAGGCCGTTATGGCAGTGGTGGGTTGTTAAAACGCCGATCATTAGCGTGGTTCCAAGTTCCGTGCGCAGAGCAGTGGTTAACAGTTGGGGCAACCCAACTGATTCCGTTTGGAAGAGTATCTTCGATGGCGCAGCTTGGCCGTTGCTTGCAGCTCAGAAAGCGAGCAACCAGTGAAAAGGACAGGGAGTAATCTGCAAGCGCGGGACGCGAAGCCCAAGCGGCGGAGACGAAACAAAGGGATGTGTTTGGAAGACCGGCCGGTGTTAGAGCCGAATGCAGCCGGTATCGACGTTGGCGCGCGAGAAATGTTTGTAGCCGTACCTCCAGGACGGGACGAGAATCCCGTGCGGGTATTCGCAACCTTTACCGAAGATCTGGAGCGCTTAACCGATTGGCTCGAACAGTGTGGGGTAACGACGGTGGCGCTGGAATCCACTGGAGTTTATTGGATTCCACTGTTCGAGATTCTCGAACAACGAGGCATCCGTCCCTGTTTGGTCAATGCCCGCCACATGAAGAATGTACCCGGACGGCGCACTGACTGGCACGAATGCCAATGGTTACAGTTCCTGCACTCGGTAGGATTACTGCGGGCTGCCTTTCGACCGGGGCAGGACGTCTGTGCCGTGCGGACCCTACTGCCGCACCGGAACGAATTGGTGGCGGCGGCCAGTCAACACGTGCAGCACATGCACAAGGCGCTGACGCAAATGAATCTGCAAATCCACCATGTCATCAGTGACATTACCGGGTTGACAGGCCGTGCCATTGTGGACGCCATTCTGGCTGGACAACGGGACGGCGCAGAGCTTGCCAAGCTGCGCGATCCCCACATCAAAGCCGACACCGCGGAAAGACCGTTACCACCCGACCGAAAACGATATCGAGGCGGAAGTAAAAGGCGAAAAAAGAATGGGCATCCCCATCCCGAATTCGATCTGCGTACCGAAACCTACAAACTCTTCGGAGTGGATGTCACTCAGATTCCAGGCTTAGAGGAAAACGCGTTGCCATTGTTCAGCGAGGTCGGCCGCGACATGTCGCGGTGGCCCAACGCAGGACACTTTGTTTCCTGGCTTGCACTATGTCCGGACAACGATATCAGCGGCGGAAAACTGCTGTGGCGAGGAGCACGAAAGGTCAAAAACCGGGCTGGCCATTTATTCCGCTTGGCCGCCTATTCCCTCCATCATAGCCTCACGCCCTTAGGCAACTACTTGCGTCGAATGAAAGCCAAGCTCGGCCCCAAAGCTGCCACCATGGCAACCGCCCACAAGATCGCAGTGATCTTTTACACCATGGTTAAAAAACAAGTCGAATATGACGAGACCCTCTGGGACGTCAGAGACGCCCAGCGGGAGAAAAGGTTGGGTGCAAAACTCAAACGGCAAGCCAAACAACTGGGCTACGAACTTGTCCCCATCGAACCCAAGGCTGCATAACGAACCGGTTCAGCACGAGCGAGTTCCTTGGAAGCCAGGGCCTTGTCGAACAGAGTCCCTCCCTAAGAAACCGTCGGCGCTAGCCACTTTTCGTGTATATTCCCCACGAACCATGCCAACTTTTTATGACCGTTTTGTCGAGTGCGCGGAGTGCTGGCCGGACAACATTGCGCTCGAGATTCAGCGCCGCGATCACCTCGAAAGTTGTACTTACTCCGAGCTGCGCCGGATGTCCGAATCCGTCGGACGCTGGATTACTGAGAGCGGATTTGCTCGTGGATCGCGGTTGGCCATCGTGGCCGATAACCATCCACGCTGGGTAGCGGCTTATCTCGGGATCATTGCCGCAGGATGCACCACTGTCCCGCTTGACACCGCTCTGCATGCCGACCAACTCACCAAGCTCTTGAACGATAGCGGAGCCTCTGCCCTGTTTTGCGACGCAAAACATTCTCAGGTTTCGCGGCAGGCGGTTGAAAGTCTCACCGCAGGCCTCATTCTGATGGATCCGGACCGCATGCCCCCGCCGCCCATCCAGCAGGATTTGTTCGGGAACTTGCCCACGATTTTCGAGCGCGGACCCGGTGGATTTCAGCCTTTCCCTTCTGCATCCGATGGTATTGCCTCCTTACTCTATACATCCGGTACGACGGCCGATCCAAAAGGCGTAATGCTTACGCACGCCAATCTGCTGGGCGAAGTGGAGGCGGTGTTTAACTGGGTGGACATTGGGCCAGGAGATGCCCTGCTCGGCGTTCTGCCCATGTTTCATGTTCTGGCCCAGATGGCGAATCTAATGATTCCCTTGGTTAAGGGCGCGCGCGTTGTCTATCTCGAGACTCTGAATACCACCGAGTTGCTGCGCGTTCTGCAAGAGCGCAACATCACAGCCTTTGCCGTTGTACCGCAGTTTTTCTATTTGATTCATGAGCGCATTTTTCAGGAGGTCACGAAGCGGGGAGCTATCGCAGAAAGAACTCTGCGCATGCTCATGAACGTCAACCGCAAGCTGCGAAGAGTGGGACTGAACGCTGGCCCAATTCTGTTCCGCAAGGTTCACGAGATCTTAGGCAAGAAGATGCGATACCTCGTGACTGGAGGATCGCGCTTCGATCCGGCCATCGCACAAGATTTCTACACGCTCGGCATTGACGTGCTGCAAGCTTATGGTCTGACAGAAACCACGGCCGCCGTTTTCGCGACATCGCCCACCAATAACGTGATCGGCTCTGTGGGCAAGGCGATGAAGGGCGTAGAAGCGAAGATTGTTGACCCGCAACCCCGTGAAGATGGTGCGACCGCGACCGGAGAAATCGCACTGCGTGGCGCGGTGGTGATGAAGGGTTACTGGAACCGTCCTGACGCAACCGCTGCGGTGCTGCGCGATGGATGGTTCTACACCGGCGACCTCGGCTACTTCGACGCCCACGGCAATCTATTCCTCACCGGCCGCAAGAAAGAAGTGATCGTCCTCAGCAATGGGAAAAATATTTATCCCGAAGAAGTTGAGGCGCACTACCTGAAATCTCCATACATCAGAGAACTGGCCGTGATGGGGCTGGAAGGCAAGCCCGGCGGAGGCCGCGACCGCCTTTACGCCGTGATCGTGCCTAACTTTGACGCGCTCCGGCAGAAGAAGATCGTGAATGCGAAAGAGGTTATCCGTTTCGATATCGAAGGCCTGTCGCAGCAAATACCTTCCACTAAGCGCATCGGCAGCTATGAAATCTGGCAGGAAGATTTGCCGCGAACCAGCACCCGCAAAATCAAGCGCTTCGAAGTGGAGAAACGCGTCAAGGCGAACCAGGCGCGCAAGGTTTCGGACGATTCCGAGTTGGCGGTTGAACAGCAGTTGACTGCAGACGAAACCGCCTGGATCGAACAGCCCGACGTGCAGCGGGCGCTCAAGATTGTGCGCGAGGTCGCACGCACGCCGCCCCCAACAATCCGGCCCACTCACAATCTGGAACTCGACCTGGGCCTCGACTCCATGCAGCGCGTCGAATTGCTAAGCCATCTCGAAGAACAACTGGGAGGAAATGTTCAAGAATCGCAACTCGCCGAGATTTATACGGTACGGGATTTGGTTGACGCTGTGCTGCAAAGCGCGGCTAGCGGAACCGACGGGCCTCAAACTCGCGCTGCGTTCGCTGGTTGGAAAGCAATTCTCGCCGAAGAGCCGGATCCCTCCGACATCGTTGCGCTAGTCCGGCCACAACGGCTGAGCGCTGCATTCTGGTATATGGTTTCGCGGTTGATACAAGTGATGGCGCTCGACCGTTTTGATTTGCACGTGCGCGGAATTGAGAAGCTGCCTCAGACCGGTGCATTTATTATTTCGTCCAATCATCAGAGCTATCTCGATCCGCCCATCTTGGCAAGCGTTCTGCCGCCGCCCGTCTTCGACAAGGTTTTTGCCGTCGCCACCAGCGAAATTTTTGGTGAAGGACTCATGCTGCGGCTGGCGCGTTCGCTGAGGGTTGTGGTCTTGGATCCGGACGCGAATTTGATTCCTGCCATGCGCGCTGGCGCGTTCGGGCTGCGGCAAGGCCGCCCGCTTATTCTTTATCCCGAAGGCGAACGGTCGATTGACGGCACCCCAAGAGTGTTCAAGAAAGGCGCCGCCATATTGTCCATTCACATGCAGGTGCCGATTGTGCCTGTGGCGATTGAGGGATTCTACGAAGCCTGGCCTCGGAACAAATCATTTCAGGGTTTCACGCCGTTGAAGATGACATTTGGCGATCCGATTCTTCCACCACCGGAGAGTGAGGCTTCAGAAGCGGCGTACGAGAAGCTGACTGCGGAATTGAAGGCGCGGGTGGTCGAGATGTGGGAAGCATTGCGCTGCTGATCGCCGCGACTCTATTTCGCTCGCGGATGCGTCTGGTCGTACACTTGCAGCACATGTTTCATCGACAGCTGCGTGTAACGCTGCGTTGTTGCCAGGCGTTCATGACCGAGCAGCTCCTGGATGGCGCGCAGGTCTGCACCTTCTTCCAGCATGTGCGTGCCGAAGGCATGGCGCAGGGTGTGCGGATGCACGTCGGGGGAAAGGCCTTTGGCGACAGCAATTTTCTTGATGATGCGGCCGACACTGCGAGTGGTGAGCCTGCCACCGCGTCGGTTAATGAGCAACGCGGCAGAGTGTTTGCGGATTGTTTCGAGAAGTTTCTGCCTCTGAGGAAGATAGGCTGCGAGTGCCATCTTGACTGAATCTCCAAAGGGCACGTAGCGCTCTTTTTTTCCTTTGCCGCGAATCAGAATAGCCTCGGTGCTCAGCCGAATATCGTCGAGGTCAATGCTGGTGAGTTCCGAATTGCGAATGCCGCATCCGTAGAGCAGTTCCAGCAGTAGCCGGTCGCGCTCGGGAAATGCCGCCACTTCGGGCATTTCACCGTCAATCACAGTGTTCATTTCTTCAATCGTGGGCACACGCGGAAGTTTCTTGGGAAGCCTCGGCGTGGCCACCAGCTTAGCCGGATTCTGCTCCACCACACCTTCCCGCGCCAGCCAGCGATAAAGGGAGCGCACCGCAGCCAAAGAGCGTGCGACCGAAGTCTTGCTCAACCCCTTCTCGTAAAGTTGCGAAAGAAATCCCCGCACCGCCATGTGGTCGATCTGCTTCCATCGTCGGGAGCCTACACAGGCGGTAAAGAGCGACAAGTCGCGCGTGTAAGCCTTGATGGTGTGCGGCGAGACGTTGCGTTCGCGTAAATGACAGATGAAGTCGGTGACGGCTTTGCCGACGATGGTCCTCACCTGCTTGGTCGCGGCCATCGTCATCTGGCCTTCGCCCTGGGATGGTGTTTCCGATACACAGTTCGCAGACGGTCGAGCGCCAGATGCGTATAGACCTGTGTGGTCGAAATATCGGCGTGGCCCAGGATGATCTGCACCGTGCGCAAGTCGGCGCCATTCTCTACCATGTGTGTAGCGCAGGAATGGCGCAGCATGTGCGGAGAAGCCGCGCGTCCTGAGGCGGCCGACGCCGTGCGCACCATCTGCCAAACGCGTTGGCGAGTCAGCTTATGTCCTCCGCGCGCGATAAAAAAAAGGGGCGAGTTGTTTCCTCTCGCCAGCACCGAACGTGATTGCGCTAGGTACTCGGTGAGCGCGTCCTGAGCTGATCTACCCAGCGGCACCACGCGCTCTTTGTCGCCCTTGCCGCGCACAAGCATGTATCCAGCATCGAGCTTTAGATCTTCAAGCTTCGCGCCGATGATTTCCGAGACGCGCAGGGCGCCCGCGTAGAAAACCTCCAGCATGGCGCGATCCCGGCTGGCTAGCGCGGCTGAATGTTTAGTGTTGTGCGCCGCACTTGGGTTGTTTGGGCGATCGAGTGGAGCGGCCAGCATCGCTTCCATTTCGTCGCGAGCCAGCGCCTTCGGAAGAACCTTCCATTGCTTCGGGGACTCTAGGTTCAGCGTGGGATCGTATTCGATTTTCTTATCCAGCAACAGGTAGCGATAGAGATGACGAAGCGCCGAGAGTTTCCGTCCCACGCTGCGCCCATCGACTTGATGGGAGAAGAGCTGTTGGAGGAAATCCCGCGTATCAGTCCGCCGTGCCGTTAGGAGCCTGCGCTTGCGTTTTTCCAGGAATTCTGCGAACTGGCCGATGTCGGTCGTGTAGGCGCTGATGGAAAGCGGCGCCAATCCCTTCTCGATCCGCAAATAGTCAAGAAAACTAGAGAGCACGCGCGGGTTGGCTGCTGATGGCATTGTAGTGAGAGAAATCGAGTATGCTCGTTATCGGACCTTGATAAGAGTGACGAGGCTGATGCGTCTGCCTCCTGTAACCCTCACCAACCAGTGGCGAAGAGCCTGCGGGCGGCGCGCACTCCGCACTTCTGATATTTGTCGTAAGCCCCTGTGGCGCGATCGCGAATCTGTTCGTTATTCTCGCCGCCAATCCAGCCGTCGAGCGCGGATTTCAGAGTGTACGCCTCTGGAGCCATCAGATTGGTCGTCCACAAGAGAGGATAGGCACCGCCCGCCACGAAGTACGTCAGCGAAATATTGCTTGCTGACGCAGGCCAGGATGATCGTGTCGCGATGAATCTCGTTTTTCTTTTTGGGGATAATAGGAAGACTGAAATCCATGAGGCCGTCATGCCCCACGTACGCCACGAGATTGGAGCCTCCGCGAATGGTCAACCGCACGGCTGACGGTGGAGCGACGATAGTTTCCGGGCTGGCTCCTGCGGCCGCGTCGAAAAAGTCGAGAACGGCTTCGCGGATTTCGCTTCCGCGATAAGCATCTGCAACCATATAGGTATTCGTCTTACGGTGTTTGAAAACACTTCGCTCCAGGACTTCAGGCTCTGGGCTTCGCACTGCAACGGATCGGACCCAATCTGCACTTCGCGCAAAGAAAGTCTTCACCCCATATGCCGACCCCCAATAGAGATTGTGGTCGGGATCCTCGCCATTCCCAAGCCGCGCTGGAACTGGCACGATGCCCTGGTGCTGGTTGTCGGCGAGCGCGCGACGAAGACGTGGACGATACGCGGAGGGGTGTCCTGGGACCATGCAATCGCGCCGATCACCGCGCAGCCCAAAGCAGTAACGAGAGCCCGGCCGCCGTGGGAAATGGTAATCAAGTTCCCTCCAGGCCACGCACTTCACGCAGCAAGTTCACGGCGTAAAGTGCCCCTTCCGGCGTTTCTTCATGCTTGAAATAGGCGAATACGTCGCGCCCGGCAGCCAGGTGTTCTCCGATACGGGTCACCATGCTGCGGCGCTCATCGGCCGTGTAATTCGGTTTGCGAAATCTGTAATACGCAAAGGGACCAGTGACCATATCCGGCGTGGTGCGTTCCTCGGTCTCCGCGACGCACAACGCGGCCCCATGCGCCTTCAGCAGTTCCCACGTCGCATCAGAAAACCAGGAGTCGTGCCGAAATTCAAATGCCGCCGGCAACGTTCGCGGCAGAAGGACGAGAAAGTCCTTAAGCAGCGCGGCATCGGCCTTGAGATTCGGCGGCAACTGGAAGAGTACAGGTCCAAGCTTGCCAGCGCTGGCCAGGGGTTCGATCGTAGCCAGAAAACGCTGAACAAAATCCTCAGTCGCCTTCAAACGCTTGATGTGCGTGATCACCTGATGAGCCTTGATGCCAAAGCGAAAGTGTGCCGGCGTCTCCTGAATCCAGTTCTGGATCGTGGTCTCTTTCACCAGTTGCCGAAAAGTAAAGTTCACTTCCACGGTATTAAGCTGCGCGGCGTAATGACCGAGAAACTTCTTCTGTGCGAGTTTCGCGGGATAGAAATCAGGCTTCCAAGTTGGATAGGCCCATCCAGAAGTTCCAGTGAAGAGTTGAGGCATGGCAAAGTCTCGACGCAGAATTCGTTGCGGACGGGATTATACCTTGCGTCTCACCTTGCGCGCCTGGGGCCGCTTCACTGGTTTCTGCGCGGTTTTTCGAACAGCACGACGGCGTGCGACTTTTGGCTCCTCCTCTGCCTGAGCGGCAATCGAAATTGGCGCCTCCGCTGCCGACGCCGTGGAGTCCGCAAGTTTCTTGAGATCGGGCAACCGTTGCTTCAATGTCAGCAGGGGAGCGAACAAGTCGCCCATCTTCTCTACACGCTTCACCGTTTGTTCCGCTTCGAATACGAGCAGGCCGGCGTCTTTCTTTTTGAAGGCGCGCTCGACTTCTTCCCATGTCACTGGCGTAGAAACTGTGGGACGTTCTCGCGCCCGCAGTGAGTACACCGCCACCGTTGTTTTGTGTTGGTCGTTCTGGCTCCAATCTACAAAAACTTTGCCGGTCCGAATCTTTTTCTTCATATCGGAAACGACCATGTCAGGATGGTCGTGTTCAAGCAACTGCGCCAGCGCATGCGCGAAGGGCTTGGTTGATTCGTAGCTGGTCGGAGTATTCAATGGCACATAGATCTGGAGCCCCTTGGAGCCCGATGTTTTGGGGAAACTCTGTAAACCGAAGTGTTCGAAGATTTCACGCAACCACAATCCGACCTGGCAGCATTGCACGATGGTCGCCGGCGGGCCGGGATCGAGGTCGAACACCATCATCGTGGGGCAAGTGATGTCCTTCGCCAGAGATAGAGAAGGGTGCAGCTCAATTGCAGCAAGATTGGCCAGCCAGACCAGCGTAGGCAGATCGTTGGCCAGAATGTAGTGGACCATCCGCCGGTTTCCCTCGCTCCAGATGGGCACAGTCTTCACCCAGTCAGGCCGGTGCTGGGGAGCGTTCTTTTCGTAGAAAAATTCTGCGTCCACACCGTTGGGATAACGCTTGCGCGTCAGCGGACGGTCTTTCAAATGCGGGATCATCACCGGCGCAATGCGCACGTAGTAGTCGATAACCTGCTGCTTGGTAAAACCAGCGGCTGGATAAAGTACTTTTTCCAGATTCGACAGCTTGAGTTGCTTCCCTTGAATCTCGATCGTCGAATCCATTGCCCGCGTACACTCCAGCAGCCATTGTGCCTGAAACGCCTCGCAACGCAAAATAGGGATCTATCCCTAATGCTCCGGTTGGAATGCACTCAGCCAGTTTGACAACCGCCCTCCCTGCCACGTAATTTCAACTTCTGCCCTTCATATTCAGCTAAATAGGGTTGTGCGCAGTTACCTGCCGGAGGTCCGATGAAAAACCGCTTGCTCAGACCCCTCCTTCTGATCATTTTTCTCGTTTCGTTCGGCGCGGCGCAGGATGTCGCATCTTTTGAAAAGCGCATCACGGTGAAGACGCTGCCGAATGGGCTGACTATCGTCATCTGCGAGCGGCCTGAGGCTCCGGTCTTCTCTTTTTTCACCTTGGTCGATTCCGGTTCCGTGCAGGATCCCATGGGCAAAACCGGTCTGGCTCATATGTTCGAGCACATGGCCTTCAAAGGAACCGACACGATCGGTACCACCAATTACGCAGCCGAGAAAGTTGCCTTGGACAAGGTGGAACAGGCTTACGCCGCGTACTTAAAGGAGCGCGACAAACGCGTAGGCCGCGACGATGCCAAGTTGAAGCAACTTGAAAACGCCTGGAAGGACGCCATGGCTGAGGCCGACAAGTACGTGATACCCAACCAGTTCGGCAAGATCATCGAGCAGAGCGGCGGCGAAGACCTGAATGCCGCGACAGATTACGATGAGACCACTTATCACTATTCGCTGCCCACGAACCGGCTGGAACTCTGGGCGTATCTCGAATCCGAACGCTTTCTTCATCCCGTGCTGCGCGAGTTCTACAAGGAGCGCAACGTGGTAATTGAAGAGCGCCGTCTGCGCACCGATAGCAACCCTATTGGACGGCTGCTGGAACAGTTTGGCGCCGCCGCATTCGAGGCCCACCCTTACCATCGGCCGACGGTGGGATGGATGTCCGACCTAAATTCTTTCTCGGCAACAGATGCCCAAAACTTTTTTAATGAATACTACGTGCCGGCAAACATGGTAGTCGCAGTGGCAGGGGATCTGAAAGCTTCCCAAGCGTTGCCCATCATTGAGAAGTACTTTGGCCGTCTGCCCGCGAGCGAAAAGCCCGACGAAACCACCACCGTAGAGCCTCCGCAAAACTCGGAGCGCAGGGTTGAGCTGAAAGAAAAAACTCAGCCGCTCTATCTTGAGGGATACCATCGTCCTGACTACATGTCCAAAGATGACGCGGTGTATGACGCCATCACCGATCTCATGTCGGAGGGCCGCACCTCTCGTCTCTACCGCGCTCTGGTGCGCGACAAAAAGATTGCGTCGTTCTCCGCTGGTTTCACCGGACTGCCTGGCATCAAGTACCCGCACCTGTTCGCGTTCTATGCCTTCCCGCTGCCCGGCCACACCCCGCAGGAAGTCGCGGATGCCATTCACGTGGAAATCGAGCGGCTCAAGAAAGAAGACATCAGCGACGACGAATTGAAGATGATCAAGACTCGCGCCAAGGCCAACCTCCTCCGCGGCCTGGCAGATAATGAGGGACTGGCAACCCAGTTGGCGACCTACCAGACTCGTTACGGCGACTGGCGTGAGTTGTTCCGCTCCGTCGATCGCATCGACAAGGTAACGAAAGCGGATATCCGGCGAGTGGCCAACGAAACCTTCTATGACACAAATCGCACAATCGGCGTGATCGAAACGGTCGGTGGCGATGGAGAGAGTGGTCAGCAGGGTTCGGAAAAGCAGACCCCATCGAATCAAGCTTCGCCGGATCAGGGAGGTGCGCAATGAAGCTGAAGAGGGGTGTCTTTTCGACGATTTTCGTTGCTGCCACTCTATTTGCCGCGCTTCCCCAAGCCATGTCGCAAGCCACAAGCTGGCAACAGATTCCCACGCCTCCGCTGCCCGCTTTCCACCCGCCGCAGCCTAAGCGCGTCGAATTCTCGAACGGTATGGTGGTCTTTCTGCAAGAAGATCACGAGTTGCCGCTGATTGACGGCACGGCTCGCATCCGTGGCGGTTCGCACAATGAACCCGCCAGCAAAGTTGGACTGGTTGATATTTTCGGGGAAGTCTGGCGCACTGGCGGCACCAAGTCGCAAACCGGCGATCAACTCGATGATTATCTCGAAGTGCGTGCCGCAAAAGTCGAAACCGGCGGCGGTCCGGATTCAACAACGATCAGCTTGTCGTGTCTCAAGAACGATTTCGACGATGTCTTCAAAGTTTTCTCTGACCTCCTGCAGAATCCCGAATTCCGCGCCGACAAGCTCGATCTCGCGCAGAAGCAAGCCTACGACGCCATCTCGCGGCGCAATGATGAGATCGGCGCAATTGCCGCGCGCGAAAGCGCCAAGCTCGCATACGGACCGAATAACCCTTATGCCCGTGAACCCGAATATTCCACCATCGCTGCCATTTCCCGCCAGGATTTGATCGACTGGCACAAAATCTACGTTCATCCCAATCACATTATCCTTGGCATCAGCGGCGATTTCGACGCCGCGGCCATGGAAGCCAAGCTGCGCGCCGCCTTTGAGTCTTGGCCGAAGGGCGGGGAACTGCCGAAGGACGAGGTTCGGTATGACCCAGCCAAGCCGGGCTACCATCAGATTTCAAAAGAGGATGTAAATCAAAGCAGCATCCACATGGTGGGGCTTGGCACCACGCGTAACAATCCTGACTACTACGCAATTTCAGTATTCAATGAGGCGTTTGGCGGCGGATTCTCGTCGCGGCTGTTCAATGACATTCGCACCAAGCGTGGATTGGCGTATAACGTCGGCGGCGGCATTGGTACCAACTTCGGGCATCCCGGCATTCTGCAGTTTGTCGCGGGCACCAAGAGCCAGAGCACGGTCGAGTCGATCCTGGCTCTCGATGAAGATATCGACGATCTAGCCAAGCATCCAATCACTGACGACGAAATCAAGCACGCCAAAGACGCCATTCTGAATGCGTTCATCTTTCGGCTCGACTCACCCGACAAAGTCCTCGCCGAACGCATGACGTACGAATTCTACCGGTATCCCGCCGACTGGCTCGACAGGCTACCTGCAGAGATCCAGAAAGTCACTTCGGCGGACGTGAATCGCATTGCAGCAAAGTATGTACACCGCGACCAGTTGGCTGTGCTTGTAGTCGGCAATACCAAAGAATTCGACAAACCGCTTTCGTCGCTGGGGCCGGTGAAGGAAATCGATATCACGATTCCGCCTCCGCCAGGCGCCAAAGAAGGGGGAAATTCAAAACCCGCCGCATCGAATGAAGAAGGCAAGGCGGTGGCGGCGAAAGTGGTGGCAGCAATTGGTGGTGAGGCCAAACTGGCGGGGATCAAAACAGTGAAGGCGAAGCTAACCATTACGCAGAAGACTCCCCAAGGCGGCAGCTTCCCTATGCCAATGGAATCCGCAATCGTCTTTCCTGATCACCTGCGGGCGGAAATGCAAACTCCAAATGGAGTCTTAAGCATTGTGGTAACACCGGCTACAGCCTTCATCGCGCTCCCCGGCGGAGAGACGCAAACATTTCCCGAGGATCGGAAAGTGGAAATGCTCGAACAGATCAAGCGCGATCCTATCTTTATTGCTTCACACTGGAAAGACCCCAACATGTTCTTTCACGCGGCCGGAACCGAGAAGATCGGAGACACCGAAGCTCAAATCGTCGATGTGAACGCCGACGGCGTCGCTCTCCGATGGTTCGTCGATCCGCAGAGCGGGCACATTTTGAAAGAGACCTACAGAACGCTCAGTCAGAGTGGCCCGGCACAGGGCGAGACTGACATGGACAACTGGAAGCCCATCGGCGGCTTGAATCTTCCGGTTGTGCGTCACAACAAACAGAATGGCCAGGATTTAAGCACAGCAGAATATACGGCGCTCGAATTAAATCCCGCAGTCGATCCGAAGTTATTCGACAAGCCGGCAGAAAAACCGCCAGGTCAGCCGTGACGCTGTCGCCAATAAAGCAAGAGGGCTACCGCGATGTAGATCAATCCACCCGCGACGGCTAGATTGCTGATCGTCTCCACCCCTACACCCTTCCCAGTTTCCGGCGCGCCATTCCAGCCAAAGACAGGAGGCCGGTACCGAATAAAATCAAGGTTGCCGGCTCAGGAGTTGGAGCATACGCAAATATATTCCTGAGGAATGCAGCCCCAGCTCTGCGTTCCGGCAATCGGTGTATAAAAAACAACTCCGCGGAACTCACTTTTGGAAGCAGTCGCAGCTAATGCCAGATATTTCGCTTCCATTGTTCCAGCTCCGCTGGTCTGGAAGTACGAACTATTCTGAGCGTTGGTTGAGAACAATCCCCAGATGGCATAGTTCCCGACGTTCACGTTCAACGTGCCGTTAAGGATGCTTTTGAACATTAACCCCGCTGCTTTGTACTCGAGCAACTGGCCGCCGAAGAGTCCATGGCTGCTCAGCAAACCGGTCACGTGGGCCTTCCAGGTTTCGCCGATCGTTACTTCGTTGTCGTAGCTGTCGCAGATCATTGCGACCGACGCGTTACCCTTGACCGAAAGAAAGTACGGATAGGTGTACACCCCGCCCGCGTTGTTGCCGCCCACGCCAGTGAGCTTCACGCTTACGATTGAATTGGCCAGAGCCGAACCGGTGCACAAACAAAGCGTAATCAAAACCAGAAATGAGGGAACTGTGAAACGAAGTCGACGCATTTTATTAAAGCCTCCCAGCGAACGGATAATTCTTTGCGCGTGATAAGAGCTGATTACTCCCGCGGCCAAGTAACCTCGTCAATGCCGAATTGCGCCCTTCGGCGAAGTGTCTACGCTGATGCGGGACCACCTGCGATCGTGCGCTACTCTCTGTAAGTGCATCGGAACAACCAAATCAATCGCTCGTGGAATGTTTGACTTGCTCTCTAATGAAGTCAGTCCGATGAAACACTTTGCGCATGCGGGAAAACTGGTTTTTCGTTGCATCCTCGTAATCCCTCGCAGGTAACCAGGAGTAACCGGGCGTAGTAACGTCCGGATAAACGCTCGCGCCGAAGCTGGACTGCCCCGAGAAGGCCCATTCGCTCGAGATTCACTGCGATAAATGTCTTCTTGACGAGACGCAGGCTAAGTTGTATTATAGGCGAACAAACGGCGAATCTACTAATGTCTTCGTTGCCCTTGTTCCCCGATCCGAAAAAGTCCGCACTGGTGGGAATCGCCCGGCTCGCGTCTCAAGGCGAGTCTCTTCGCGAGGGGCACAACGTGGAATATTTCACTCTGCCGGCACGCTCTCTGCTGAACCGATGCACCAGCGGCCGTAACATGCCTTTCACCTGGACCATCAATCCTTACCGTGGCTGCGAATTCGGATGTCGCTATTGCTATGCCCGCTACACCCACGAATTCATGGAAATGCGCGATGGCATGGAGTTCGAGCAGAAAATTTACGTCAAGCAGCACGCCGCCGAACTTCTGCGCCACGATCTGCGTCGAGTCAAGCCGGGTGAATCGATTGCTCTGGGCACGGCGACCGATCCTTACCAGCCAGCCGAGCGCCGCTATGAAGTCACGCGCGGCATCCTCGAAGAATTCGCGCGCCACCGCGGTTTCGAACTGGGGATTGTTACCAAGTCCAATCTTATTGTCCGGGACGTCGATCTTCTGCGCCAGATTTCGCGGAGTAACCCACTTTCGATCCACATCACCGTGACCACCCTGGATGCGGAACTGGCGCGGATTCTGGAGCCGCGCGCCCCTCGTCCAGATTTACGCATCGATGCCGTTCGCGAACTCAGCGAAGCTGGAATCACCGTGGGCGTGAGTTGCTCGCCCGTTTTGCCGGGCATCACTGATTCCCCTGCAAATCTCGAGGCCGTGGTGCGTGCAGCGGCCGCTGCCGGGGCGCGTCACATTTTCGCCGGACCATTATTCCTGAAGCCGTGTTCGGCGGCGGTTTTTCTTCCTTTCCTCGAGCAACACTTTCCGCATTTGGTCGCAAACTATCGCCAGTGCTACCACGACCGCTCGTTTCTGCCCGCTTCTTATGGCAAGCGAATCGCGCAACTCATTGCGAAATTGCGCCAGAAATACGGCATCCGGCGCAACGACCTGCGCAGGGAGCCGGCGTTTGCCAACAAGTGGCCGGCGCAGTCCTTTGACGAACAGTTGCCGCTATTCTGAAGACGGTCGATCTCTAATTGATAATTGGCAATTGTTTAGACCATCGGCCATTGGAAATCTCTGTTCCTTCCTTCTTCTATAATCAGTTGATTCATGGCAACCACTTTCCCACCGGCTGAACCTGCCTCCGCTCCGCGACTTCCCTTCCGAGTGCGGCTGCAACGCTTCTGGCGCCGGGTCACGGAAGGCATGGAGCTTACCCAGCTCTGGTCGCAGTTCGAAACCGAAGCCCGCGCCAGCTACCGCCTCTATTCTCGCGACGTAGCTGCCAAGACACCTGAAGGGCTGACCCGGCGTGGACACCGTTTGCACGTTGTGAAAGAGTTTTTCTGGGCAGTTCTTGAAAAGCTTTCTCCGGCGCGCCGCGTCCTGCTGCTGGCGGCGCTGGTCATGCTCGTTTTTCCCAGCAGCGGGTTCACCTATCATGATGCGGGACATGAGGTTCACGTCGTCGAACTCGATCTCCATTTCTGGGGCGGCCTGTTGCTGTTTCTGCTGCTCATGCTGGAGATTGCCGACCGCGTCGTGATGAAGCGCGATTTGCAGATTGCGCGAGAGATTCAAACCTGGCTGCTACCCGGAGCTCCGCCACAGATTCCTGGAATCTCGATCGCCTATAGCACGCGTCCCGCTAACACCGTTGCCGGAGATTACTACGATGTGTTTCCGCGCCCCGGTAAGACGAACGAGGAAAATCGCGTCGTGTTCACCGTGGCCGACGTCGCCGGCAAAAGCATTCCCGCAGCCATGCTGATGGCTACCTTCCAGGCCAGCCTCAAAACACTTTCCACGGCGCAGGTCGCGCTGCCCGAACTGGTCGCGAACATGAACAAGTATGCCTGCTCCAATAGTCAGGGCGGATTGCGTTTTACCACGGCTTTTCTGGCGGAGTACGACGCAGCCAGGCGCGTCCTTACATACATCAATGCCGGGCACAACAATCCAATTCTTCGCCGCAGCACTGGCCTGATCGAGCGTCTCGATGTCGGCGGCCTGCCCCTCGGCATTCAGTCCGAAGCAAAGTATGAGTCGGCGAGCGTCACCCTTGCACCCGGCGATTGGCTGATTATTTTTACCGACGGGCTGGTCGAAGCGGTCAACGCGCATGACGAAGAGTTCGACGAACCACGGGTGCTCAGCGCACTGGAAGCAGGCGTTTCCACCACTCCCAAGGAATTACTCGACCGTCTCATGGCAAATCTGGATCTCTTTGTCGGCGCCACGCCCGCAGCACGATGACGTGACTTGCTTGCTGGTGAAAGCGGAATAATAAAATGCTGCACCGCGCTGCGGCTTCTGCCGGCATTTAGTGTCTCGGCAGTTAATTCTTCTTCATCCACTCCGCGTACATCCGATGAAAAGCGTGCACGCCTTTTTCCTGTTTCACGCTGAAGCGGCCCCGGGAATAGCTGCGCGACCTCAGATTTTTCTGCACTTTTTCGCAGATGGCAATATCTTCCATCTGGATCTGGTCGCTGAACTCTACTGCCGCCTTCGCCGCCGGACTGCTGTGGTCTTTTTCGGGCAGATACCACTCGAAGATGGCCGTTGAGCGCTCGGCGCTAAGCGGCAGCACAATGTTGAGTGAAACATTGTCGGGATAGCAGTTGAGCATCCAATTGGGAAAAATCCAGAAATAGTCCGTCGTGAGATCATCGCCCGCTTCCTCATAGCGGCGTGCAGTCCTGTCACCTGGTTGCGCCCCGCGAATGGGACTGAACTGTCGTACGTAGTCCGCATGAGGCTCGACCGCGTAGGCGTTGTAATCCAGTTCGCGATTCAACCCCGGATGCACACTCGGAAGGTGATAGCCTTCGAGGTAGTTATCCACATAGGTTTTCCAATTGCAGTTCATCTCGTAGGAGCGGCGCTCGTACAGCTTCATGCCGATGAACGGAACCCGATCGACCTGAGACGCGAGATCGTTCAGACTATCCGGCAGCGGCTGGGCTTCGGAATCCAGATTCACAAAAATGAAGTTGAACAATTCCTCCACCCGCACTGGCACCAGAGCGAAATCTTCGGGACGGAATCCTTCCACGCCCTCAATCTCGGTGGCGCTGATCAGCGATCCGTCAAGACCGTAGGTCCAACCATGGTAGCGGCAGCGGAACAGCTTGCACGAGCCGCAGCCTTCGGCGGGGGGCCCGGCGCGATGCCGGCATACGTTATAGAACGCACGCAGTTTGCCGTCCGCGCCTCGTACCACAAGCAGCGGTTCGCCCTCCAGTTCGGCCGTAAAGTAGTCGCACGCCTCTTTCACCTGATCGTGATGTCCGACCACCTGCCAAGTTCGGGCAAAGATCTTCTCCTTCTCGGCCGCGTACACATTCGGATCGAAATAAAGATTCGCCGGCAGGGTCCACGCGCGCGAAAGAGTCTGCTCAATCTGGAGACTTTCAAAAGGATTAGGCATAGCGAGCCAGCAACATTGTAAGTGCGAATGTCTGGCTCGACCAATCAACCATTTGACGGCCGCTGGGAAAAAATTTCAGTGGATCCAACTATCGCGACAACAATCGGCCGCGCCGACGAAACTTCCCCACGATGGCCTTCGCCATCAAAGTATCTTAATCAGTCGGAATCCCAGCCGTAGCGAGGATCTGCGCAGCAGACTGCTGGGCTTGAGTGATGTTTGGGGAAATCCGCTGCGCCTGCGCCAAAGCGTCCTTGGACTGCGTCAAGTTGCCGGCTCGACGCAATGCCTTCCCGAGCAGCAGATAGCCCACATCGGTTGGCTCGACCTTCATGGCGTGGGAAATTTGCGTTGTCGCAGCTGCCAAATCACCGTCCCGTTCAGCCAGAAGGCCGCTGCCGACCAGAGCGACGCCATTGTCAGGATTCTGCTGCAGCGCGTAGGTATAACTCATTTTTGCGCGACTCATGTCGCCCGCCTGCATAAAGGCAGCCCCTAGACAGTTCAGGGCAGCCACCCGCGAATTAGTATCCGTTGCCGCGTCCACGGCTCGTCCGAATTGCGCAATTGCATCTTGCGACATGCGCGTGGTTTTGCTCGTAGATACCAACCTCGACCATTTCGGCGGAAGAATACGCATGCATCGCCTCGGCTGCGTTGTGGTGAATAATTGCCTCATCGATCCGACCCTGCTTGGCTAGGGCGTGGGCTAAGCCTACATGCGCCAGATAGTTCCGCTCGGTGACGCTCAGCGTATGCTTCCATAGAGTTTCGCTGTCATGCCAATAAGCCATTTGATGACGGCTGATCACTCCCAGAGTTGCCAGGATCATGATCGCTGGCGCCGCCAACCAAACCCAGCCCGGATATTTCGGCTCCCGCGCCTACGTCCGACACTCCCCAGACCACGCAAATAAATAAGCCAATGAAGGACAAGTATGCATAGCGATCGGCCATCGCCTGTACGCCCACCTGCACCAGGCCGATCACCGGGACCAACGTACCTAGAAACCAGAACCAACCCACCACCAGATAACGTCGATTCCGCCAACGCAGGACAAGCGCGGTCAACACGAGCAATACCACGGTAGACGCAATCATTTCCCACGTCGGAAGAAAACGGCCGAGGTGGGGATAGACCACCGCCAGCCGCGTTGGCCAAAATGCCTTTCCCAAATAGCGCACGTAGGCCACGCTCGCATTCCCGAATCGCACGCGAGTGGACGCGCTTCGCACTGCATTCCCTGCTCTTTGAGCTATCAGCGTGATCACGGCGCTGCCCACCATCAGCGGCAGCAGCGGCAATTTTTCAAGCAGCAGGAAGGAAAACGATTGCGGAGTGTTTGCTTCTCGGAAATCGCCAGCGGAATGTCCCGCCAAACATTCGCCGCAGTGGCCAGTAATCCCACAGCAACAACACGAATGGCAGCGTGATGATTTCCGGCTTTGCCATTAATCCAAGCGCGAAGAGAGCAGCCACTGCCGCGTAGCTTCTGACGCCGCCACGGCGCACATACCAGCCATAGGCATGCAGCGTAAGTAAGAAGAAAAGCATGCTGAGCACGTTCTTCCGTTCCGCTGCCCACGCTACGGACTCTACATTCATGGGATGGAGCGCGAACAGCGCCGCCACCATGAAGCTCGGCCAGGTCAATCCTGTGGCGCCTTCCAGCAGCAGAAATAACAGGAGCGCATTCACCGCATGCAGTAGAACATTCACATAGTGATGACCGGCGGGGTTCAGCTTGAAAAGTTGGCAGTCGAGAGCATGTGACAACCAGGTCAGCGGATGCCAGTTGGCGGCCTCACGGCTGGTGAAGGCCCACTTCACGGTGTCCCAGGTCAAACCCGCGCGCACATGGGCATTGTCCGTGATGTAGTTGTCGTCATCGAAATTCGTGAAAGCGTTATGGACAATCGGATTGTAGACAGCGAGGGTCACCAGCACCAGTAGAAGACACAGGACTGTGCTTCGCTTCTCGCGGGAAATAAATAAGCGTGCCGGTGGGCGGGAAACTGCTGTGGGTTCCGCCGCGGTCGCGATCGCGCTTGAAGACAAACTCAACCCTCACGTTGATCTAAAAATGGATAAGCAATTATATGCACGAATAGCTAGAGCGCAGACCGTCACGGCTCTCCGCTGGGTTACTTTTGTGATGAGTGTGGCTCCATGTCGGGTTGCAAGATCTGGATTTTGCCGCGTTCTGAAGCTGTGCGCGGTCCGCGCAAGAGTTGGCCAGTGGCGGAGTTAGGGTGGTTCCGAGGAGGCTTTGTGGGCAACATTATCCCTTCGCTGCCTAGCAACGCCACTACCAGGGAGTTGCCGCGAACCGTCACTTCTGTGACAGATTTTGGCAACGAGCTAACACCTTGAAGACGATATAATTAAGTCCAAAGTTTGGCCTTGTACTGAAAATAATGGGATTGCAGGATTGAAGCCGGAACCAAGGTAACTAGCCGGTTTGGCCTGGGAAGTGCGAATATCAAGCCCGACTGCGTCATTCCATGACCAGCATGAATCGAAAAATGTCCAAGACGAGGGGAAAAAAAGAGATGCGGAAACAACAGAAGGGTTTCTCACTGATTGAGCTGCTGATCGTGGTTGCCATCATCCTGATCATCGCAGCTATCGCCATTCCAAACCTGATGCGTGCGCGTATGGCAGCCAATGATTCATCGGCGGCCGGTTCCGAGCACACCATCATTGTTGGTGAAGTCGGCTATCTGGGCGCTTATCCTAGCGTAGGCTATGGCACGCTCGCTCAATTGGGCGGCTCTGCCACTCCTTGCGTTCCGGGTACGGCCAACGGCTGCTTCATCGACAACAACCTGGCCACAAACGGTACGCCCCTGGCCCGGTAAGAGCGGTTACACCTTTGCCGTCACCACCGGCGGTACCGCGACGACTGGCTGGAACTTCTTCACCACTGCGACCCCGTTATCGAACGTGACGGGTGGCAAGGCTTATTGCGCAGTGGATGACGGAGTTCTGCGTGTAAACTCTCCGGGCACCATTGCGATTGCCAGCGGCTACGGCAACTGCCAGGGCTGGAACCCATCGCAGAACTAACGTAGCTTGAACGGGCGAGTAGCTCTCACAAGCACGCTTACAAGCTAAAGAGCAGCGGATGCGAATCCGCTGCTCTTTCTCTTTCTGGTCTCATTGGTCCGCTTGCACTTTGTTTTTTGTACGGAACTTAACTTATTGAAAAAATTACGGTTACGGCCGTAAGCAAAGTAACAAAGTCAGAGCAGTTTGGACCTGTAAGTGCGACAGATTTTGTATCCCCGAGGAGGAGAGGTTTTGCTCGGCCTGAAGATGGGGGAGGACTGAACGTTATGCGGAAACAAAAGGGTTTCTCACTTATCGAGCTCTTGATCGTGGTTGCGATCATCCTGATCATCGCAGCCATTGCTATCCCGAACTTAATGCGGGCCCGCATGGCCGCCAACGACTCGTCTGCCGCCGGCTCGCTGCACGCCATCAACGTCGCCGAAGCCGGCTATTTCGGCAACTACGAGAGCGTCATCGGCTTCCCGGCGACACTGGGGCCTTTGGGCGGACCTGACCCCTGCAGCCCAAGCTCGACCACGGCCTGCCTCATCGACGACAGCCTGGCCAGCCAACGGCGGCGGAAATGGCAAAAGCGGTTTCTCCTTTGCGGCCGCCGGATCCGCGAGCGCGGGAAGTACAACCAATAACCAGTTCTATGCCACCGCAACGCCGCTCAGTAACCTGACCGGGAGCCGCGCCTATTGCTCAACCGAAGATATGGTGATTCGCCTTCAGCCACCTGGCGACCACAACCCTGGTACCCAGCTACGCCACGTGCCTGACCTTGACGTCCATGAATAATTAGACCTCCAAACCGCAGAAATATCAAGACCGACCGAGTTAGAGCCATATTTCTCAACTTTCGTAATGTCCCGTGCCAATGCGGCCACTTTACTGCTGACCGGATTTGCATATAATTTTCTTAGGTAAAACAAGCGTGATTCCGCGCGGAGTATTGTCTGCCTGTCATGTCTGCTATAGAAATCTTGGGTCTGGAAAAAACTTACAGCGTGGGCTTCTGGCGCAAGCGTCCAAAACGCGCTCTCTACCCGCTGCATCTCGCGGTTGAAGAGGGAGAGATTTTCGGCTTCCTCGGCCCTAACGGCGCCGGCAAAACCACTACGCTCAAACTTCTCATGGGATTGGTCTTCCCGACCGCAGGCTCGGCGCGCATCCTGGGTAGGGAATGGACTGACCCTGCGGTAAAGGCACAGATTGGCTTCCTTCCCGAGCAGCCTTATTTTTACGACTACCTGACCGCTCACGAACTGCTCGAATACTATGGACAGCTTTCCGGGGTTGCGGCCAAACAGCGCAAGCATCGCGTCGAACAGGTTTTGCAGCAGGTCGGCTTACGTGACGTCCGGGGGCTTCAGTTGCGTAAGTTTTCCAAAGGCATGCTGCAGCGAGTGGGAATCGGCCAGGCCATTCTTCACGATCCCAAGCTCGTTTTCTTCGATGAACCTATGTCCGGGCTCGATCCTATGGGCCGGCGCGAAGTGCGCGATCTTATGGAGCAGCTCAAGCGTGAAGGCAAGACCGTATTCTTCTCGACACACATTCTCGCTGACGCCGAGGCCCTTTGCGATCGAGTCGCCATCATTCACAAGGGAGAAGTGCGCGGCGTAGGAGCCATCGACGATCTGACATCGAGCGTTCTGGGCAAGGTGGAGGTAATCTGGCAAGGCACGCACGTGCCTGCATCGATTAAGGCGCTGGGCGCCGAGTGCCATGTTTCCGGAGACAGGGTCCGTTCCGTTGTTGCCGAAAGCCAGCAGGACGCCGTGATCGATACGCTGCGCCGCGAACGTCTGCGTTTGATTGCGGTCACCCCGGTACGCACTTCGCTCGAGGCCTATTTTTTCGAAAAGTTGCGGCGCGCCGAGACCACCGCCGGTACAACCGCATGAGGAACACAGCATGAGAACGCGAATTGCCTATATTGCCTCCAACACATTCCGCGAAGCGGTTCGCGACCGGGTCTTGTACAACCTGATCGCCTTCGCTCTGCTGCTCTCGGGAGCAGCCATCCTGGTAGGACAGATTTCGATTGAGATCGAAAAATTGGTCGTCATCAATCTCGGGCTAACTGCGGTTTCTTTGTTCGGCGTTGTCATCGCAATTTTTATCGGTATCGGTCTGGTCTCAAAAGAAATTGAAAAGCGCACGCTCTACACTGTGCTTTCCCGCCCCGTCCGGCGCTGGGAGTTCATTGTTGGCAAGTTTTTCGGACTGGCCGGCACATTGGTGGTAAATACTTTTTTCATGGCGATCGGGGTGTTCGCCGCGTTGTTCTACGTTTCTCATAAATTCGTGCGGGCGGACGCACTGGTTCTGGTCGCTTTGTACTTCATCGTTCTGGAGTTCTTAATCATCTGCTCTTTGTCATTGTTATTCTCGTCCTTTTCTTCGCCATTGCTTTCCGCGGTCTTCGCTTTCTCGCTGTTCGTGATCGGAAGTTTTGCCGAAGACTCTGCGCAATTTCGCAGGAATGGCGCACGGCATCTCGCGCTGGCTGGCGACAGGAGCGGCTTACCTGGTGCCGAATTTTTCTGCCTTCAACGTGATCACTTCCATTGCCCATGAAAACCCGGTCGCCGGGCGACTCATCCTGCAGAATACGCTCTACGCCCTTTTCTACGCCACCATGGCTCTCAGCGGAGCGGTGCTGATCTTTGAGCACCGTGACTTGAAATGAAGCATCGTCAGAAGGTCACCGTGATCGCGGCCCTCTGCCTTGTCTTGTCGATGGTTGCGAGTTCATTTGTCCTGCACCGAGCCGACCAACTTCGTCCGCAAGCCACCGCGGATGAAGTCATGTTCCTCAGTTCGCCGAAAGTGATCAAACGCGCCAGTCTGGGTTATGACGGCCTGATGGCCTGTATTTACTGGACTCGTGCGGTCCAGTATTTTGGCTCGCGGCATCATTACTTCGCTCCAAGTTACAACCTGCTGGCACCGCTTCTCGAAATCACGACCCACCTCGATCCCCAGCTCATTGTCGCTTACGAGTTTGGCACCAGCTTCCTGACGCCTCCACCGCCGCACGGAGCAGGCCAACCGGAGCGAGCGATTGAGCTAATGGAGTACGGCATTCAGAACAATCCTGACAACTGGAGGCTCTACTACGATCTCGGCTTCATCTACTACATGGATCTTAAGGATTACAAGAAAGCCGCTGAGACCTTCGCGCGTGGGTCTCAGGTTCCGAACGCTCATCCCTTCCTCAAGATCCTAGCTGCCCAGATGGCGCAGCATGCCGGCGAGTATCAGACCGCGCGTATGTTGTGGTCCGCGACTTACCAGACCACTCAGGATGAGCAGATCAAAGAGAACGCGCTGGAACATCTTCGCGCGCTTCGGGTGGACGAAGACGTCAAGCATCTGCAGGAAGCTGTAACCCGCTTCGGGGAACGTAGCGGACGCCTGCCGACAAGCATAGCGGAGCTTGTGGCTGCGGAGCGGTTGGCTGGAACTCCCGTCGATCCTGACGGCCATCCCTACAAGTTGACTCCCGAGGGCCGAGTGCAAGTTCGCGTGCCGGATGACTTCCCTTTCGCCACCAGGGGCTTGCCTGCCGGATATAAGCCATCGCCCAAATACCGCGCGCTGCCGTAGCCTTTCGATCGAGTCTTGTCGTCGCTTATGATGGCGAACAATGAAGTGCCTCAATTCCTCCGCGTCGCACCGAATCAGCCTGTCCCGCTCGGCATGGCAATGGTGGAAGGATATCGCCGGACGCCAGGGCTGGGTTGCCGCCACGCGTCAACTGCTGGCTGCGCTCTGGGAGTTCGTTCGCGACTCCACTCCAGAACACCGTCGGCGGCGCTATGGCGACGCCGAATATGATTGGGATCGCCGCGTCAACACCAGCAGCGCAGGGGTAGGCTGGCGCGACCGGCTGCTGGGAACCTTCCACTCGGCGTATCAGCCAACTGAATCCGCTCTGCTCCACGAAATGCTCGAGACTTTGAGCAAGCAAAGTCAGATTGACTTTCACGACTTCGTCTTCATCGATCTGGGGTCGGGAAAGGGACGCACGCTACTGATGGCGTCGGATTATCCCTTTCGCCGTATCTTGGGTGTGGAACTCTTGCCCAGCTTGCATCAGGCTGCTGAGGAGAATCTCCGCAAGTATCAAAGCGAATCGCAGAAGTGCTTCGCGCTGCAATCGATCTGCGCGAATGCGACGGAGTTTCAACTTCCTGCCGAGCCAACGGTGCTCTATCTCTTCAATCCGTTTCCAGAATCAGGGCTGAGACTGGTGGTCGCTAACCTGGAACAGAGTCTGCAGACTCATCCGCGCGAAGTGTATGTGCTTTATCACAATCCGCTGCTTGACCATGTGTTGAGCCAGAGCGCGGCGCTCAGCAAGAGCGGTGGGACACATCAGTATTCGATTTATGAATCGCGATCGGGCTCCGCTCATAACTAAGCAGTTGGAGGCATGCCACCCTGAACCCGCTCTCAGTGTCCAAAAGGATTTAGACTTGACTGATGACTACCACTACCCTCAACTCCCTCGCCCGCGCTTCTTCCGCCTACCTGCGTTCTGCGATGCACCAGCCCATTCAGTGGCATGAGTGGGGCGAGGAGGCGTTCGCTTCCGCGCGACGAGAGAACAAGCCCATGCTGCTCGATATCGGTGCTGTGTGGTGCCATTGGTGCCATGTGATGGACCGCGAGTCGTACGACGATCCGGAAGTAGCGGCCATCGTGAATGACCATTTCATCGCCGTGAAGGTGGACCGCGACGAGCGCCCTGACATCGACAGCCGGTACCAGGCGGCGGTGAGCGCTGTCAGCGGACAGGGCGGCTGGCCGCTGACGGCTTTTCTTACACCTGACGGCAAGCCGTTCTACGGAGGCACGTATTTTCCGCCGACCGACGGTTATGGACGCCCCAGCTTTAAACGCGTGCTGTCGAGCATTGCCAATGCCTACAAAGAAAAAAACGGCGATGTGGTGGAGCAGGCGAGGATGGTCGAGAGCGCGATCGCGCAGGCAGAGTCGTTTGCAGGCCGCGGCGGACGTATTTCTGCCGGCATCATTGCGGCAATCGAAAAGTCGGCGTTCAGCATGTTCGATGCGCAACACGGCGGCTTCGGGCAAGCGCCCAAGTTTCCGCATCCCTCGGCGCTGGATCTGCTGATCGAGCGATACTCGCGCAAGGGAGATGAGAAGTTGCGCAACTTGATTGTGACCACCCTCGAGCATATGGCGAATGGCGGAGTTTACGATCAGTTGGCAGGTGGATTTCATCGCTACTCGGTGGACGAGCGCTGGGTCGTGCCGCATTTTGAGAAGATGTGCTACGACAATTCCGAACTGCTAAAGAATTATGTCCACGCCTATCAGGCCACGGGCTCGGAATTCTTTGCCAATGTGGCGCGCGACATCATCCGCTGGGGGGACGAGTGGCTGAGCGACCGCGAGCGCGGCGGCTTTTATGCCTCCCAGGATGCGGACATTTCCATGGACGACGATGGCGACTATTTTACCTGGACGCTTGACGAGGCCCGCGCCGTTCTCACCGACGAAGAATTGCAGGTTGCTGCGCTGCACTATGACATTAACGAAATCGGCGAGATGCCTCACAATCCGGCGAAGAACGTGCTTTATGTGCGCGCTCCAATTGAAGAGATTGCCCGCCGATTGAGCCTGGGCGCCGAGCGCGTGCAAGGCCTGCTCGATTCCGCGAAGAAAAAAATGTATGCCGCGCGATTGCAGCGGCCCACCCCTTACGTCGACAAGACGGTTTATGTGGGATGGAATTCTATGTGTGTATCGGCGTATCTGGAAGCTGCGAGGGTTCTTGGGCTGGACGATGCGCGCCGCTTCGCACTGCGTTCACTCGACCGAATCCTGGCAGAAGCCTGGAAACCTCAGGGAAACACGGGCGAAGGTGCCCGTGCCAACCGACTCTTGCACATTGTCGCTTATTCCGATCCCAAGGCCGAGCATCGTGAAGTTTCCGGTTTGCTGGAGGACTACGCCGCTACGACCTTGGCTTGCCTCGACGCCTACGAGGCAACAGCTGACCTCAGCTACTTCAAGTTTGCGCAAGCCATCGGCGACACAATGATTGCACGATTCTTCGATGCCGTCTCCGGGGGGTTCTTCGACGCCGAACCGGCAGTCGAAGGAAAAAGCTTAGGCGTGCTTTCCACTCGCCGCAAGCCGTTACAGGATTCGCCCACTCCTGCGGGAAACCCCATGGCCGCGATTGCACTGCTGCGGTTGCATCATTACACGGGCGATAGTGCGTTTCGAGATAAAGCCGAGCAAACTCTGGAAGCTTTTGCCGGCGTGGCCGAGCATTTTGGAATTTTCGCCGCAACTTATGGGATTGCCGTTCTCCATTTCTTGGAGAGTCCGGTGCAGGTGGTGGTCATTTCGGGTGCGGAATCGGAGAAAACGGCGGACGGTCTCGCAGCCGTTGCGGGTGCTGCCCTCGCGTTCAATAAGAGCGTGTTGCAACTGACGTCGAGCCAGGCGGCCGCCGAAAATCTTCCTCCCGCACTGGCAGCCACTATTCCGAACCTGCCTCAGCTAAATTCAGGCAAGTGTTTCGCGGTTCTGTGTTCCGGCTCGACTTGCCAGCCGCCGCTCTCGGACGCTGCCGAGTTGCGGATCGCGGTGGGATTGGCGCTCAAAAAATCAATCTAAATGCCAAAAAAAGGGACTGACGGTTTATGTATGATGTCCGTCAGCCCAAACAGTGCGAGCCCTAGTTTTCGGCCCAAGTTACTACAGGTTACTTTGGTGACCTTGCGGCCACCCCTGACATCGGGTTAACTGCTATTTCACATCGGTGGTAACCCGGTGTTGCAATGCAGCTGCAGTTGTTGTTGTGGTGGGCACGTTAGAATGGGCCCTCCGTCCGGGGTGGGGACCTGCGGGACGGCGGCTGCTACATACGTGCCCACTAGTCCAAACATCAGGATCGAGATCCTGATTGCTTGTTTCATGGGTTTTTCTCCTACTGCGACTTGGATTCCCAAAAACGGGATCCGCGGCGCAGGGACGCATTATAAAGTAAGAGTCAAGCCCCTTCCGCTTGGTCCACTGCTAAGGCCGCGCCTGTCTTCTCGCAACCACTTAGAGCACAACCAGAGAATCGATCCACCCTTGAGGGTAAATACAGCAAAATCTGTAGTTTATAAATAGTTAATTCTGTCACTATAGATGAGACCGGCAGCCAAGGCCGAGTGACGGAATGGAAGAGAAGTAATTTACGAAATCCGGAACTGCGCCCATGAATCCGACGAGAATAGAAAGCCTAGGGTTCGGCAACGCCACATCTCCCGCTACTTTTTTGAGCCGGCACGCGCAGACAGGCCAGGGACTTCAAGGCCGTTCAGGGGTACGCTCGGATGAGTTGTGGGCCTGCTGTTTTCGGGTGTGACCGGGGGCGAAGACTGAGTCCGCGAGAGCGCACGATCCACCATGCCTTCGAACATCGGGATTAGCGAGTCCGCGGCCAGCGGATGATGGATGTCCGACAGACTCTGCTCCCACCGCTGCGGCCGCAACAGAATCGATCCGGCATTGCGTGTGGGGCTCTTCATGAATGTGTAACCCAACCAGATTAGCAACGTGCCGTTGTAGGCGGTCATATTGATCAGGCTCATCGAAAGGTTAGCCAGATGAGACCCCGCCCAGGATGCGTTGAGAATAAGTTCCACGAGTGCGAAGGTTCCAAAGCCCATGGCGATGCCGAAGCTATGTTGCCGACGGCTTACCCCGAGGTAGCGGGCAAAAGATATCAGGAACAGTACCATCCCGACTTGGATAATACGTACGCAGCGCTGGCCGGTCATTATAGCCTGCATCCACGGTGCCGTATCCGTTGCGTTGCTGGAAACAGAGACTACGCCTGCCACCAGAAGCATCACCAGGCCTGCCCACTTGAACAACACGGTTCCTAAGTCGCGCAAGGTGTGAAATGGCCGGAACACATCGAGAAAGGCTTCGTGAATTACCTGGAAACCCAAAGTCACGCTGATCGCCGTGCTGAACCAGGAAAAATAAAAACAGGTGGAATAGCTATACCGGGAAGCAGGAAATACTACCGCGAAGGTCACGATCTGCATGACGACGTAAGCGAAGAAATATTTGAACACACGATGCTGGCCACGCCGGAACATAACTATAACAATCCCGGTTTGGAGAACGGGATGTGCGACCCAGAGCGCGTAGTAGAGTATCCTGAGTCTCTCGCTCATTCAAGGAATTCTCTCAATTCATTGGGCTCTCGAATTAATCTGGGTGGTGAGAGCCAACCTCACAGAACCGTGTCAACTAGGAAAGCAATTAAGAAAAAGTTAAACCTTTTTGCCCAAGTGTTCAATGCACTCAAGTAACCGAAAGTAACGTTACCTTCGGGCCACAGCGGAGCCGGGATTGTTCCCAAAGATGATTTAACGACACAGGAAATGGGTAGGAATACGCCCAACGTTGACGAATTATGTGCCAACCTGGCCGATCTACGCGTCCGGGACGGAATGGATATAAGAGCGCATCATGCGCACTTCATCATCTTTCTCGGTCAAATCATGCAGCATTGGGAGCAAGAGAAAATCGGTTGGGAAACCCATTTAATCTTCCCTCGCGTCTGGTTTTCGGCATGTACTCGCTTCCCGGAAGATGTTTTCGACGTGGAAACCAATGCCGGGAAGCGGCAGCGCGACATGCCGGCTTTGTACTTTAGTGTCCGACAAACACGAAATACGAGCACTTCCACAATGCTGTTGGCAAGCTCCCGCGCGAACGCGCCGTAACGACGATGTTGTATTCGCCCGAGAGTCCAACATCTGTTTCCGGCAGCACAGTGGCTTGCGGAGCCCGCGCAGGCTCAATTACAGCAAGCCGTGCCAGAAAATCGTTCAAATTGGTGCCTCGGCCTGCGCCCGGTACTACAAACGAAACTTCAGCATCCTGCGAAGAGAAATGCCACGCCAGGGATGCCGCCAGATTCACCGCTCGTTCGTACGCCTGCTCGGAGATCGCACCCTCCGCGGGATTATCGAATACAATGCACAGCTTGCGCTCATCCTCACGGGTGAACTCGCGTACCTTCAACGAGCCGGATTTGGCCGTTGCTTTCCAATCTACGTGCCGCGCCGAATCCTCCGGCATGTACTCGCGGATGCGATATAAGTCAGAGCCTCGACCGCGCACAAAACTCTCCCACTCGCCCCGTACCAGCGGCAAAATTTCAAACAGCTCGTCGGGCGGCTCAACCGGTGGGAAAACCAAGATCTCGCTCTGCAGCGCAATATCCCGCGTCTTGGTCAGGAAAGCAAAAGGAAACCGGGTGGCTAGGCCAAAACTCGATTCGCAATATCGCCCACGCCGTTCAAATCGCAATTGTAGATCGGCTGCCAACTGAGCCTTCGGCGGCAAATAGGGAAAATAAACCATACCTTCGAAAATTCCCGGCGCAGGGCGGGCCAGCTCGATCCTCCCCACCCGCCAGTCGCGCATCCGAACCCACTGATTCTGCGGAAGACGGTTCGGCGGGAAAGCAAATATTGTTCGCTGCCACCGCCATCGCTTACGGATATTCTTCTCTCTCCGCGCCGGTACTACCCGAATCGAAAACGACGGCAAAAACCGCCGCGGATTACGCAGTACTATGCGTCCCATTACCGGGCTCCCAGCAAACATGTGCTCCGGCAGCCTAACATCGAGTTTCAGATCGCGTAGAACCAATGCAGAAACTATTCCCGACACCAGAATCGCCGCCAGCATCGCCGCGACCACGATATACAGCAGATTGTTTCCTGTATTCAGCGCCGCAATGCCGATCACCAGCGTGACCAGCACATAAACCACGCCAGCCTTGGTGACTTCATAGTGAAATGTCTCGCGCAAACGTTCGAGAGCCACGCGCCGTGCCAGATACGGTACCGTCACGAGCCCCACAAACGCGGCCATCAAAAGAGCCAGCGACGCTAGAATTACTGATACCCACAGATTGCCCGCCTCCCCCGATGCCGTTGAAAGCAGTGCCGCCACGAATGCCAGCCCCAATCCCATCAGAGCCAGCAAAAACTTTACCCACACTCCTCCCGATGCCGATCGCAGCCACGCCATCGCTCCGCTTCCAGAGGAGCCGTCTTGCGCAGAAACGTTGTAAACGGATTTCACTTCTCGCAGCCTAGCATCGATAGGAAAAACGATCAACCAGAGAAGCTTTGCGGAGCTTTGCGGAGAAAGCCTTCGTAACCTGAATAGCTTTTCTAGTATTCAGCTAACTCTTTCATGGCGAGGAACAGATCGTTCGCCTGCGGCAGGATGGCGTCTTCGAGAATTGGCTGGTAGGCCACAAAGGTATCCTTGGCGGCAACGCGGCGGACAGGAGCGTCGAGCTGATCGAAAAGTTGATCGGCGATGCGAGCCGCAATCTCGGCGCCATATCCCCAGCTCAAAGTATCTTCGTATGCCACAAGAGCGCGATTTGTCTTTCCAACCGACGCGGCGATCGTCTCCCAGTCAAACGGATTTAAGCAGCGCAGATCGATCAATTCCACTTTCACACCATGCTCGCGCTCGACCTTCTGCGCCGCCTGCAGCGCGCGTGGCACCACCGCCCCATAAGTGATGACGGTCAAGTCCGTGCCCGGCTTTACGATCTTGGCCTTGCCGAAAGGAATCATATAATCCGGCCCGGGGTAGGGCGCGCGCCCATAGGTTTCGCGGTACAGGCGCTTGTGTTCCAAAAACAATACCGGATCGTCGCAACGGATGGCGGTGCGCAGCAGACCCGCCGCGTCGAGCGCGTTCGAGGGGAAAACGACTCGGAGGCCAGGCATGTGCGTGAAGATGCTCTCTCCGCACTGCGAGTGATAAATCGCACCGCCCGTGAGATATCCGCCAATGGCCACTCGAATGACCACTGGGCAAGAAAACACATTGTTCGAGCGCCAACGGATCACCGACAGCTCATCGCGGATCTGCATCATCGCCGGCCAGATGTAGTCGAAGAATTGAATTTCTACCACCGGCTTGAGTCCGCGCGTCGCCATGCCAGTTGCGCGACCCACGATGGCAGCCTCAGCCAGCGGCGAGTTGAATACGCGGTCGTTGCCGAACTCGCATTGCAATCCGAAGGTAAGTTTAAAAACTCCGCCCTTCCCTTTGACCAGCTTGCGCTTCAAGTATTCTTCGCGACTGCAATCGGCCACGTCCTCGCCGAAGATCACGATGCGCTCGTCGCGCTTCATTTCGTCGCGCAACGTCACATTGATCAAATCGGCCATCGTTTTGGCTGCTGGCTTTTTGCCATCGGCCGAATCGGGCCCCACAACCGCCTGGGTATCAAACGCGGCTGAGGTAGGATCGAGATCGGGCGAATAGACAAATTGCATCACACTCTCAGGTGCGGGCGGTAAGGCCTTCAGAGCTTCGTCGACTGCGGCCTGCAATTCTTCTTCAACCTTTTTCTCCAGTTCGTTGATGCCCTTCTCATCGAGAATTCCTTCGCGCAGCAGAAACATTTGGGTGCGCGAAACCGGATCGCGTGCCGCATCGCGCTCCCGTTCCGAGTCCGGACGGTACAAACGTTCGTCATCGGAAAGCGAATGCGAATAGGGGCGGATCACGTGGGCGTGCACAAACGCCGGACCGTGTCCCTCTCGGCAATACTGCGCCGCCTGCTGAAACGCAGCGTAACTCGCTACTGGATCGGTGCCGTCGACTTCTTCAAAATGAAAATTCGGAAATCCCGAAACCAGCCGCGAAATGCTGCCCCCGGCGGTCTGCACTTCCACTGGCACCGAGATTGCGTACCCATTATCCTGCACGCAGAAAATCACTGGCAGCTTGTTGAGAGCCGCGGCGTTCATCGCCTCCCAGAACTCGCCCTCGCTGGTTGTTCCGTCGCCAAGTGAAACGTAAGTGACCTCATCTCCATGGAAGACCACATCTTTGAACTGGCGATAGTCCTGTGAATCGATTCCAGGGGTGGCTGCGCCATCCTTCTTCGCAAACCGTGGAGACTCGATGCGCGGCCCAGCAGCCTTAGGATGCTGCGAGAAATACCGTCCTGCCTCGGCGCACCCTACAGCCTGCAGAATCTGTGATCCCGTGGGCGATGATTGGGTCACGATATTCAACCGTCTGTATCCCCAGTGCGAAGGCATCTGCCGTCCGCCGGAACTGGGATCATTGGCCGCTCCCACCGCCTGCAGAAACATCTCCACCGGCTTGGCGCACAACGCCAGACACAACGCGCGATCGCGATAGTACGGATAGAACCAGTCGTAACCAGGCTTCAGCGCCATTCCGGCCGCTGCTCCGATAGCCTCATGTCCGGCTCCCGACATTTGGAAGAAGATTTTCTGTTGACGCTTGAGCAGGATCTCCCGGTCGTCGATGCGACGGGAGGTGTACATGATGCGGTAGGCTTCAATCAGCTGCTCCCGCGTCAGCCCGCCGTAGTTGCGCGACTTGTTGCCGCTAGTGCCTACGACGGACAGTTTGGGATCGGTTTTTGTTGTCGCCATCCGCTTCCCTGATGAATTCGTTATGAATATCCCCGGCTGGTAAATGAGGTGCCGGGTATTACCGCCCAGGTTGCATTGTAAATCGGAATGTGGGATTGGAAAAGATGCAAGTTCAAGGCTGTCGCCAGAGACGCGCTCGAAACGTCTCCCTCATGCAGCAGGGCGTATGACTCGCAGTCCGAGCGCCTTCTCAAAACAATCGAAATCCTGGTCCCGGTGCAGCAGTTCGTGCTTGGCCTGCAAACAGAAAGTAGCGATCAGGCAATCGATCGTCTTGCGAACGGTATAGCCCCCCTGACGCAACTGTCGATAGTTCTGCGCGGCGGCAACGGCGAACTCGCTCCCACCAGTTGAGAAAACATGAAACTTCGAAAGATCCGCATATACCCGCGCAAACTCGCCCTGATCCCGAACACCCTGCAGCACCTCGCACAAGATGAGATCCGTGAGGCCCAACCGCTGCCGTTGCAGCTGGCCGTCCAGCCACCGCGTTTCTGGATTCTCGGCGCCGCGCAGGTAGTCGAGCCACACGGTCGTGTCAACGATGACCATGGCTATACTATGACCGAATCCGCCCGCGACGTGACTCGTTGAGGTTCCCCTCCCAGAGCACTCTTCCCCGTAGACGCCGGATCGAGGCTTGCGCGTGCGTTTCGGCCAACAAGCGCAGGCCCGCTTCCACAGCGGCTTTCTTGGTACGAGCGCCGCTGCTGCGCATGGCTTGCCGCATCAAATCGTCATCGATATCAATATTCGTCCGCACTCATCACTCCAACATCAAAAGATCATGCATACGCCGATGTGTAAGTATTCCACATTTATGTGTATTGCACAAGAGCCCTGTGCAGAGAAAATGATTTAGAACTACGTAAGCCAAGACCGATTTCAGTCGAATTCGAAAATCTCTTGCTCCGCTGGAGAACTCCACACCGGAGCAAACGATTGCCGATGCAGCGGGGACGGACCATACTGCTGCAAGGCGGCAAGATGCTGCGGCGTGCTGTATCCCTTATGCGACGCCAGACCATACTCGGGGAAGACTGCGTCCCACTCGCACATCATCCGGTCGCGCTCGACCTTGGCCAGAATCGAGGCCGCCGCGATCGAGGCGGAAAGCGCGTCCCCATGGATGATGGCCTGCTGCGGCAATTCGCAATCCAGCCGCACGGCATCGATGAGCAAGTGATCGGCCGCAGGCTGTAGCCGCAGCACAGCTTCTCGCATAGCCACACGCGAGGCCTGATAGATATTGATCTGGTCGATGCGCACCGCATCCACCGCCGCCACCGCCCAGGCCACGGCATGTTCGCGAATGCGCGGCGCCAGCATTTCGCGACGTTCCGGCAACAACAGCTTGGAATCACGGAGCCCGCGAATACGATAATCGCGATCGAGGATCACCGCCGCCGCCACAACCGGTCCGAACAAAGATCCGCGGCCCACCTCATCCACACCCGCCACCAGCGCTGCCCCTGCCTCCCACGCCTTTTTTTCATAACGTAGCGTGCAGCGCAGCCTTTTCAACAACCGCAGTTTGGCGGCCGCTGGTGAAAGAGAAAAATCGGAAGAAGCCTTCGCAGTACCTCGCATGGAGATGAGCTATGCCCACCATCTTCACCCGTTCCGCAAATTCCCGCAAGCGGGAAACAAAATGCGGAATAAACTTTTCTGAGTCCGCTGCGCTCGCCTGCCTCGGTGACTTCGCGCTAATGTCGGCAGCTCCAGTTCCGCGGCAGTAACCATTACTTCGATTACGAACGTACATTGTCCACTCGGACATGTACTGCTATGTTCAGGACATTCCTCCTTCACTTGGAGCAGTTGTGAGAGATGCAGTAATCCAGCCGGAGCAACATGGTGCGCCGCAACTTGGTGCACCAATCGAAAAGCTAATCCACTTGGCGCTGCCGGTTCGTCTTATTCACATGCAGAACGGCGAGCGCAGCGGGCTGGAGCTGGCCTGTACCTATGACATTCACCCGCGCGGCGCACGGCTCCGCAGTTCCCGTGACTTGAAGGTAGGCGACTTGGTAACAGTCGAGCGCGGACGCACTAAATCTGTCTGCCAGGTAGTGTGGGCCGCGGATCGCCACTCCGCACTCCGTGGCCAGTTCACCGTGGAATGCGTCGAGGGATCCAAGACCCCATGGGAAGAAGAACTGCGGGAGATGCATGAGCAGTATCTGCCCTTGATTCCCGGACCCTATAAGAAAACGGCGATGAACGCTTTTCACCGGAGTGACCAGAATCGGCGCCGTCGACCGCGCTACCAGGTAAACGGAGGAGCGGATGTAGCCGAGATTGGCGGAAGCTCCCGGATGGAAGGTCGCCTGGAACAGATATCCGAGTACGGCTGCCTGATTACTATTAGCGACCTGCTCGCGCCCGGCACTGGGCTAAGGCTGACCCTGAATATGTGCGATGTGAGCGTGGCCCTGCGAGGACACGTGCGATATACGTGCGAAAACCGCGCCATGGGGGTTGAGTTTCAGGAAATCCGGCAGGGCGATCGTCCCCTGCTCGAATACGTGCTGGGGAAATTGAAAAAACCGCGGGATGAGGACTTCGCTGACCTCGAAGTCGTCACTGACGGTGCAGCGGCGGTCGCAGGATAGATTGCTTCGAGACACGCCGCTTCCTGTACGAGACGCAAGCGCCGTGCGGCAACGGACGCCGTTCAGCTGGGCTTTTCGACGTCACGCAGGCGTGCCGCTTTGCCTTTGAGCCCGCGCAGATAATACAGCTTGGCGCGGCGAACCTTGGACGAACGCAGTAAATCGATCTTATCGATCACTTTCGAGTGGATGGGGAAAATGCGTTCCACTCCTTGACCGAAACTAATCTTGCGGACGGTGAAGCTGGCCTGCGGGCCGTTGTCGCGCTTGATAACTACGCCTTCAAACGCCTGCAAGCGCTCCTTATCGCCTTCTTTAATTTTGACGTGAACGCGAACCGTATCGCCCGAGTTGAAGTTGGGAATATCAGTTCGTTGGGTTTTCGCCAGCAGTTTTTCAATGACAAGATTCGACATGATAATTAGTCCTTCTTAATTCTGACTCTGAAATCTTGATGCCTCGTTTGCGAAACTCAGCGGCGATCTTTTCCTGTCTCGCCCGGATTTATCTCGCCTCGCGTAATGCCAAAGTCCTTCATCCCGGCCAGAAACTGTCTATCTTCCTCGCTCAGCACCGCACCCTCGAGCAAGTCGGGACGATTGCGCAGCGTTTTTTGCAGCGCTTGCTGACGACGCCACCTTCGAATTTCTTCGTGGTTGCCAGACATTAACGCCTCCGGCACCGCCATCCCTCGAAACTCTGCGGGACGCGTGTAGTGCGGGTAATCCAGCAATCCGTTTGACCCGCAGGTCGAATCCGCGCCGCCCAAACCTTTCATTTTTGCGTCCAGCGTAAACGATTCCTGCTGGGTCGACGCCTCGTTTCCTACGGCCCCCGGAAGCAAACGCATCACAGCTTCCACAACCACGGCCGCGGCCATTTCCCCGCCGCTCAGAACATAGTCGCCGATGGAAAGCTCGCGATCCGCGAGAAAGTCTGTTACCCGCTCATCCACGCCCTCGTACCGCCCGCACAGGAGAACGATGCGATCCAGCATAGCCAACTCCGACGCGACGCTCTGACTAAACCGCTGCCCCTGCGGCGAAAGCAAAACTACCGATTCTTTTGCCCGCCCCGCCAGGCGCTCTTCGCGTGGCGCCAGGCCGAACGACTCCAAGCATTCAAAGAGCGGTTCGGGCTTCAGCACCATGCCTTCGCCGCCGCCAAAAGGGCGGTCGTCCACGGTGCGATGACGATCGCGGGTAAATTCCCGCAGATCGTGGACTTGAATTGTCGCCAGCCCCAGCTCCTGGGCGCGGCGCGTGATGCCGTAATCGAGGGGCCCGCAAAAGAAGTCCGGAAAGATCGTTACAATGTCGGCCTTCATCGCGGATAAAACCTTCATCAACGAGGACACAGGCTTCCAAAGAGGTTTACCCTGTGATCCTCTCCGTCCTCTGTGGTCAACGCTTTTTTCGGGCTCCCTGCGCCTGCTCTCGCTTTTCTTGGGGCGTGAGCGGAGCGTTCACTTCCAACAGGCCTTCGGGCAACCTCATGCGAATCTGTTTCTTTTCCAGGTCAACGCTATCGAGATAAGCCTCAGCAAAAGGCACTTCCAACAACTTAGCCGCATCGTCTCGCACGATCAATAACGGTGCTTCGCCCGCTCCAAATTGAATATCTTCTACAGGTCCGATCTCGTGTTCATGGTCGAATACGACACAACCCACGAGGTCGCTCACATAGGTCCAACCTGGTTGCAGCTTCGAACGCTGGCTCCGCGGAACCTGCAATTCGCATCCGATCAGCGTTTCCGCCTCGGAAGTGGTATCCACTTCAACGAATTTCAGCACCAGCAGTCCCTTGTGCGGCCAGAGATCTTCGATCTCCAGTTCGCGGCGGCGCCCCTCCGGCTCACGAGGCAAAGACTGCAACTTCATCCCTCCGACAAATCGTCCGGGAATATCGCTAAGAATCTCAGCAGCGACTTCGCCGCGGCGGCCCTGCGTTTTCACCACGCGGGCCAGCGTAATGAATTCACTACTTGTCTCAGGATCGCGAATGGTCCGGTTCCCCGCCCGGCGCTCTGTTCGCGAAGGGAACGTAAAGTTCCCTCGGGGGCTAAAGCCCGGATTCTGATTGCCCCGATAGCGGCGCGCCTGGACGCCGCGCCCTTTCAAGACCGTCTGTAACCAGTTCTGCTGACGATCGCCTAATCGATGACTTCCAACGTGTATCGCTTTCGCGCCCGCACACCAGCAGCATTCACCAGGGTTCGCAGCGCGCGAACGTTGCGTCCTTGCCGGCCTATGATCTTTCCCACGTCACCTTCGGCTACTTCCAACTCGATTACATCGTCGTCGAGATGATCCACGAAAACCTCATGGGGAGCGTCGACGATCCACTTCGCAATTTTCTCGATGAGACTGCGAACGTCTGCGGTATTTTCAGCCATAGTTTGCTTAGGCCACGGAAGCCGCTGGAGCAGCCGCCGGCTTGGAGTAAAGCTTGCCAACACGCTCTGACATTTGCGCGCCCTTCGAGACCCAATAGTCGACGCGGTCACGCTTGAAATCCACGCTGGCCGGATTGGTGCGAGGATTGTACGTTCCAACAACTTCCACCGGCCGCCCGTTGCGCGCTCGCTCTTTCTCAATCACCACGATGCGGTAATGCGGTTGTTTGCGCGCACCCATGCGCGCCAGTCGAATCATTAACACTGAGATATATCCTTGTTCCGGAAGAGTCCGGCGAGGTCGAGACAAACACTCATTATGCCGGAGGTTAGGCCGAATGGCAAGGACAGTGCCCAGCAAAATGGAGTCGAGATGCGCATACCCTTCCCGGTGCTCCTGCTTCTTTCTCTGGCATTTCCACAAGACAGGCCCGCCCCTAAATGAAAAATATCACAACTCAGAGCGGACGAAAGCCTGATCGAGCAAGCACGATTGGCGGCGCGAGCGCGGCCACGACTTTGAACGCAGCTTTCTGCGAGAGGCTGGCTCAGTATGCGGCGCAGGCAAAAAGTAACCTTGCGATGAGGGGGTTACGGCATGTGCGTTCTGCTGGCCCCTATGTCAGGGATGAGATGAACGAGCGCTAGATTCCTTCCCACACCCCCCAGCATCTTTCCTCATCCTGCTAGACTCGAATGTTTGGAGGTGCGAGTTTGCAGGCAGTCTATATTCTCTCCGCGGTGCGCACGCCGATTGGGAAATTCGGCGGATCGCTGGCATCGCTGACAGCAGCCGATCTGGGTGTTGCAGCTGCCAAGGCAGCGATGGAGCGCGCCGGAATTCAGCCGGAGCAAGTGGAAGAAACCATATTCGGCAACGCCAGACAGGCGGGCGGTGGGCCGAACCCGGCGCGGCAGATTTCTGTCCGCAGCGGTGTGCCGCACGAAGTGCCGGCGTTTACCGTGAACAAGGCTTGCGCTTCGGGGCTGAAGTCTATCGCACTGGCTTACCAGTCGATTCTGCTGGGCGATGCGAGTTGTATTCTGGCGGGTGGGACGGAATCCATGTCGCGGCTTCCCTATTATCTCGAAGCGCGTTGGGGTTACCGGCTGGGCAATCAGGAAGTGGTCGATGGCATGTATCGCGACGGATTCTTTTGTCCCATGGCAAAGATGGTTATGGGTGAAACTGCGGAAGTGCTGGCCGAGCACTATAAGATCTCACGCGAGGAGCAAGATGAGTACGCGCTGACGTCGCAAAGCCGCGCCGCACGCGCGATTTCGGCCGGCCGATTTGACGCCGAACGTGTCCCGGTGACTATCGAGGCGAAGACGAAGAAAGGAGTAACCACTTTCAGCCACGACGAACACCTCTTCCCTGATGCGAGCATGGAAAAGTTAGGCAAGCTGGCGCCCGTGTTCTCAAAAACGGGAACCGTGACCGCGGGCAATTCTTCGGGAATCACCGACGGCGCGGCAGCTGTGGTTGTCGCGAGCGAATATTTTGTGAAGCAGAATAACCTGAAACCCCTGGCGCGAATTTCGGCAGTGACTTCGGCAGGAGTGGATCCACGCACGATGGGGATCGGTCCAGTCCCGGCTCTGCGCAAGCTCGAGGAGAAGCACAGCCTCAAGCTGCATGACTTCGGTTTGATCGAACTGAACGAAGCCTTCGCCGCCCAAGTGCTGGCCTGTGACCGCGAATTGAATCTCAACCGTGATCGGCTCAACGTGAACGGCGGAGCGATCGCGATCGGGCATCCCATCGGCTGCACGGGCACCAGAATTATGGTGACCCTCTTGCACGAGATGCTAAAGCGCAATACACGACGCGGTGTGGCTACACTCTGCGTAAGTGGCGGGATGGGTATGGCGCTGGCGCTGGAAAACGTGGTGTGATGGCCGCGTTATATTTCGATCTGTCTAACTATTTGCCAGACTTTGTGATAAACGCGTCTTCTGCTATGCTCTTCGCTCTTCGCTCTTCGCTCTGAGGTTGACTATCGGGCCGGGATCTCCCGTCCTGCATTAAGGAGGCTACCGTGATTCGATGGATCATGCATGGTTCGTGTTTCGTCGTATTGCTCGTAATCGCACAAGTTGCAGCGGCGCAGGAGTTTTCCGCAGATGTGGCGAACACCAAGGACAATGGGGAGCTGAAAAAGCTCTACGCAGGAAAGAACAAGGTACGGTTCGAAGTCGAAACTGGGAATGCCGGGATGGGACCCACGGCAGTCATCCTTGATGAGACGCAAAATAGATACATCGTGGTCATGTCGGCGCGGCAGATGTATATGGACGCGCCGCTCAGGATAGTTAAGCCATTGATCACTCACTACTGGCGCGTAGAAGACGTAAACGACGCCTGCCCGGAGTGGAAGAAAACCGCGGAACAGGCGGGAACCGACAAAAACTGGGGAAGCTGCACGAAGGTAGGCAGCGAGACTCTGAACGGACAGAGCACCGTCAAATACGAGGCTGTCTCCAACAAGGGCGAGAAGACTCATGTATGGGTGGCCACGAAACTACGCTGCGTTGTGAAGACGGATGAAAGCTCGGGCGGCTTCGAGCTGCGCAATATTCAAGAAGGTTCGCAGCCATCCAGTCTGTTTGAGGTTCCCGCCGGCTACACCAAGTTTGATATGGGCGGGATGATGCAGAAGCGGTGAATTCGACGTCGTTGACGCTGCCAAAATGCGCCCGCTATACTCAAAGGTTGGCAGTTGGAGATGGAATGCCCCTTTCTGCAGTCATCGTGGACGATGAGCAACTCGCCCGCGATGAACTCGCCTACCTGCTCAAGAACGCTGGCGATGTCAACGTAGTGGCGCAAGGGAAAAACGGTCTCGAGGCCATCAGCCTCATCAAAGAACATAATCCCGATCTTGTCTTTCTCGATGTCCAGATGCCAGGCCTCGACGGCTTCGGAGTCATCAAGCGGCTTCTCGATAAGAAGATCCCGCTACCGAAGATTGTCTTCGCCACTGCTTTTGATCAGTACGCGGTAAAGGCATTCGAGGTGAACGCCGTTGACTATCTTCTGAAGCCTTTCGACAAGAAGCGCGTCGCGCAGTCGTTGCACAAGGCCCGCACGCAGCAGGAAGCGGAGGGCTTGCCGGCGGAAAAAATTGACAACCTTGTCCGCATGCTACAGGCGCCAAAACCTCAGAGCTCGAAAATCCTCCTGAAAGCCGTGGGGCGAATGTTTTTGGTGGACCAGAAGGAGATATGTTACGCCTCCATCGAGGATGGAGTAATCACGGTGGTGACGGCTGGCACTTCGGGTATGGAAGGGCATTCGAACTGTCGAACTTTGGAAGAACTCCTTTCCAGCCTGGATCCCGGGATGTTCTGGCGCGCCCACCGCTCCTACCTTGTGAACATCAATCGCATTCGCGAAGTCGTCCCCTGGTTTAAGAGTTCGTATCAGTTGCGGATGGATGACAAAAAGCAGAGCGAGATTCCAGTCAGCCGAGCCCAGACAAAACGACTGCGAGAACTGTTCGGACTCTGATTTTCTTCTGATCTCCCCAGGACTATTCAGACTTGCAAGGCCCGACAGTTATCAAAATCGGAGGGCAGCTAAGACTTAATGCCGCCCTCCAGGTTGGGGGATGGGCGAAATCAAACAGCCAAGGCTTCCAGCCCAATCCGGTCGCGGATTACCAGGGTTGCTCCTTCCAGCCGGATCAGCCTTTTTTTCTTGAGATCACTGAGCAAGCGCGTGACGGTCTCCCGCGAGGAGCCAATTCTCTGCGCCATCTCTTCATGGGTCATAGCGGAACGCAAGCGCAGTTCATCTGATTCTCGAGCTCCCGGAGGAGCGCACGACAACAACAGGCGGGCCAATTTTCCCGAGGAAGAACGGGCAAGAACAAGATCGTGGATGTCGCGATATGCGCCTTGGAACTCGCGGCTCAACCACAGAGCAACGTGCGAACCCACTTCACTCTCGTTTTGCAGAAGGGTCATGAAGTCCGGTTGAGTAGGCCGACGGAGTTTCACCACCGGCCTCTCGCAGAACCGAACGTGAGGCTCTCACCTCATTCGGCTCCCATCAGGCAAACACGCCAGTCATCCCGATTCGCCAGTGTACAAAGAGATCCGCACACTCCGTCGCAAGCCGTTGAAGAAACTGACTCGCTCGGACTTTGTGGCGTTTGAAGCGCTTGAATTTACGCATCGCCCACGCTACGAGCATCTGATTGACGTATCGCAGCAAGGGATACAGCGCCGAGGGGGCATACCGCCCATAGTACGCAATCCACCCACGAAGGAGAGGATTGAGCTGCTGGGCAATGTCCTGCAAGGACAGCTGTGTTTGACGTCGTAAGTTCAAGTCCCAAATCGTCTCGCGCATGGTCTTGAGTGCCGAGGGGCTGACTGCTGGATTGAATCCTCCAAACAGGGAGTTATCTCGGAAACGTCGCACCAGACGAGGCCGGAAGCAATACCCGAGAAAGTCAAATTTGACGTTCGGGTATTTGCCTTTCCGCTTTCCGTCTTTGCAGTAGACGACCTTGGTTTTCGTCGGATGCATTTCCAGGTGGCACTCCGCCAACCGGGCCTGAAGCTCAACCTTTAGGGCGTCCGCTTCTTGCTCCGTCCGACAGTGCACCAGCCCATCGTCTGCATATCGACACCACGGGAAATCCGGATGTGTCCTCGCCATCCAAACATCAAACGCATAGTGCATAAAGAGGTTAGCCAAAATTGGGCTCACCACGCCACCCTGCGGCGTGCCGCGACTACGCTCAATCGTGGTTCCATCTTCTTGCACCATAGGCGCCTTGAGCCATCTTTCGATGTACAACAAGGCCCACTTACACGTTATGTGTTTCCGGACAGCACGTAGCAAGAGCTCGTGGTCGATATTGTCGAACAGGCCTTTGATGTCAAACTCCAGAACCCAGTCATACTTCCAGCATCGCTCTCGCGTGGCCCCTACGGCATCCAGAGCCGATTTATTCGGCCTATAGCCATAAGAGTCTGGCAGAAAGATAGGGTCTAGAATCGGCTCAATGACCAGCTTGACAACCGTCTGTGCCACGCGATCAGCCACAGTGGGCACACCCAAAATCCTTTCTCCGCCACTCTTTTTGGGAATGGCGACGGCGCGCACCGGTGGTGGAAAGTAGGTTCCCGAGCTCATCCGATTCCAGATCTTGTACAGATTGCCTGACAAGTCTGCTTCGAACTGCTCGATCGTCTGCTCATCCACTCCGGCCGCTCCGCGATTGGATTTGACCGCTTTATACGCTTCGTACACCAGACGCTTATCGATATTGAACGGTTTGTTTGTCGCATGCATCGAGTTCATCCTGTTTCCAGTTGTTTCGGTTCTGCGACCGCCTGACCCGACCCCTTTGCTCCAGCCCCATTACAGGGCCTTCATCGCTCCTACGAGTCGGTCCGTCCCAGTGCTCCGCCTCGGTACTCTCGCCTCGCGGTTTTGGCCGCTTGAGCTTCTCCCTTTAACATCGGAGACTGGTTCCTGCAGTTCCGTGCAATCGCCTGCATCCGCTTCACGCCCTCTCTACGCCGGTCGCCACCTGCTCAGTCATCAGGCACCCAGCAGGTTTATCCCAGAAAGAGCTACACGCCTCTGGTTTCGACGACACTTGATTTCTTAACGACGCGTCTTCGAAGGGTTCACTTTCGTTCGTCTCTCGGATGCGCACCTGCACAAGTTTTCCTTGCGCTTTTCCTCCAACGCTCACCACCACGGCTTTTGACCATAGCAGCTTGGAGGTGATTTGTGACCTGCTCCTGAAAGCCGATCTCAAGGGGCCCACCCTCATCGATTGCACAGCTCGTCCACGAATTGATTAGGTCATGTGACCTCCCTATCCGCGTACTTCTGCAGCACACTGCGGCCAATAAAGTTTAATTGACATGCGGAAGCGGTTTCTGCCGTCATTTCGTAGTTCGTGCCTGAAATGGCTGCGCTTAAGCCCAACACTTCACCCGCTTCTGACTGTTTCAGGATAAGCACTTTGCCCTCTTTCGAGGTGGTCGACAATTTCACTTTGTGTGTCCCTCCACAAAAAGCAAAGCCCCCACGGGCATCACGGTATGGTGGCTGACCACGTCTACCGCCCTCATCACCGGGATTGAGAAGCGACAGAAAAAACCTTCGCGACTTGCCTTACAGCCCATGCAACTCTCAATGATTTCGAGACCATAGGGAGTCGAGGCCAATGTGCCCTCGATAGAACTCAGACTTCGAGGGGACAACTTCTCGGCCATTTCCGGGTCGCACATGTGCAGACGGAGCGATTGGGACATCTCGTCGTAAAGGTAGACACCAACATAGTCCTGCGCAGCCCACTTCTGCATGGATGAGAGAATCGAAGCAACACACTGTTGCAAACCGAGCCCTCGCGTCTCAGGCCCCTCAACCTCGATCAGTAGACGCAGCCGGCCTACTTCTTCTACCAGGGTCGTGTCATCCAAGATGGGATCCACGCAGAGCGCTACCAGCTCTGTTACACGCTGTAGAAACTGAATGTCCTGACCGCGAAATGCGTGCGGCTGTTTGCTTCCGAAGCCAAGCGCGCCCAGCTTTTCGTGGAAATTGGTTAGTGGAAGCACACAGTAGTAACGTATCTCATGGTCACGCAGCCATCGCAGCTCCGCTTCGAATCGCCGCTCCTTTGACAGATCATCGATGCACAGGATGGCTTGATTCAGCCAGACCGACCCGACAGCGGACTCTTCGGCAGCCACCTCCAGAGGCTCGCAGGGCGACTCTGCGCCCGACCACATATCCGCTTTCATGATGTTTCGGGAGGAGTCGACTCGTGCGAGGTTGATTAAGTCGAGCGGAACGAGCGTGCGCAGGTGGGAAGCCAGGTCGGAAAACAAATGGCCGGGTTCGTAGCGAAGAGATACTACATCGGCCACCCTCAACAGCACGGCGTAGTGCAGCACATCGAGTTCTAAACGTGACGAGCTCAGGGGGGATATCGGGCCCTAGTCCGGCGGCTGCGCTCCCCCTCAAAAGAGCAGACCGCTTACTTCAACGAAGCGTGGGAATTATACTCGCAAGTACCAGGAGAACAATGATTTTCTCTCTCGATTTCGGTTTTCCGAACAGAATGGGTTCGTAACTGTAATCGGACGGTCGGCCTTGCCTGGCTTTTCCTCAGCACTGAAGGTTTCGATCGCTACTTATCATCCCGAGGCCTTAGGATCAAGAAGATCTCCTTGAGAGAGCTTGGTCGCCTGACGCTTTGTCGAGAACGTTCACCGCTCCCAACTCGAGCGCCAGTGCGCGGGCTCTCTCATCCGAAGAAACATTAACAAAGACGATGGGAATCTTGCGGCCAGTAGATGCCAAATGACTCTGAAGCTGAAGTCCATTCATCCCCGGCAGTTGCACACTAATTACGAGGCACGAGGTGCAAGACACTTGATTGGACCGAATGAACTCCTTTACCGATCCGAAGACTTCGACCACAAAGCCTGCGGACCAAATGACTGTGGCTAGCTCCCGACGCACCGAGTGACTGTCATCGATGATCGAGACGAGGGGAATTTCCGCCAAGTCACCTCCTGCAACCGAAGTAAAAGTACATGGAAGAGGCGGCCGAATCCATTATGCGTCGGTATAGGTTCCTAATACCTAGTGAGGGTTGAAGGTAGACTTGGCTTGGGTTTATCGACTTAGATTGGACCTCCATATTGGAACTTGTTATGGATCGCTGCTGCGGGCGAAACGAAACTCGTCGGCGTATAATTCTCATGTGGCGCGGGGCTGGGAGAGCAAGTCAGTTGAACTGCAGCAAGATGATGCAAGGTCCGCAGGGGAGCCGAAGCGTCATCTGACGCCCGAACAAAGAGAAATCGAGTCCCGCAAAGAAGGATTGAGACTCTCGCGCAGCCGGATTTTAGAACAGCTCCACACTGCGGAAAATCCTCGCTACCGAAAAATTCTGGAGCAAGCTCTAGCGGTAGTCGACGAACAGATCGCTCGACTAAGCTGAACCGGGCTGCGGACTGGACTTCCAAATCCGGTTTTCCGAGGCTCGATTTGCGAAACCTGGGTACGAATCTTGGTTACCTGCGTTGCCGGACTTGAGTGCGTTCCGGCGCGCTATCTTCCTACCGTATAATGCCCTTATCCCCATGAAAGCTTATGTTTACGTCTCACTCAAGAAAAGCGTCCTCGATCCTCAAGGCAAGACCATCCAGGGCGCGTTGAAAAAGATGGGTTACAAAGGTCTGGAAGATGTCCGCCAGGGAAAGTATTTCGAGCTTACGCTCGACGGCGGCCTCAGTCGGGAAGAAGCACAGAGTGAAGTGGAGCGTATTGCTCGCGAAGTACTCACTAATCCGGTCATTGAAGAGTTTCGCTGCTCCCTCGCAGACTGAATTCCGGGAGTTCCTATGTGTGGCATTGTTGGTTACGTCGGCAAGAAGAAGGTAGTTCCGATCATCGTCGAGGGCCTGCGGCGGCTCGAGTACCGCGGTTATGACTCGGCCGGAATTGCCGTCGCCGGCAATGGAGACAAGCTGCAGATTCGCCGCGCCGAGGGCAAGCTGCGCAATCTGGAAGAAGCCATCCGCCTCAAGCCGTTAGATGGAAGCTACGGTATTGGCCACACGCGCTGGGCTACGCACGGACGTCCGACGGAAGAAAACGCTCATCCTCATCGGGACTGCACCGGCAAGATCGTCGTCGTGCACAACGGCATCGTCGAGAACTACCTCAGCCTGAAGAAGAAACTGATTGAAGAGGGCCACAAGTTCTCGACCGAAACCGATACCGAAGTCATCGCTCACTTGATCGAAAAACACCTTTTTGAGACCGGCAATGGCCATCATTCCACCCTCGAAGAGGCGGTTCGCAAGGCAGTTAAGGAACTGACTGGAGTATTTGCTCTCGGGGTCATCTCGGTTGACGAGCCCAACAAGATCGTGGCCGCGCGCAATGGTCCACCACTCGTCGTTGGCCTGGGCAATGAGGAGTACTTTGTGGCCTCTGATGTCCCAGCCATTCTTTACCACACGCGCGACATCTTTTTTCTCGCCGATGGCGACCTCGCCGTCGTTACACCGGCCGGCGTTCAGTTGACTGATTTCGACGGAAAGCCTCTCGATCGCCCGGTGCAGCACGTCACCTGGGATCCGATCATGGCGGAAAAAGGCGGCTTCAAGCATTTCATGCTGAAAGAGATTTACGAGCAGCCGCGCGCCGTCCGCGACACCACGCTGGGACGCGTTTCGCTCGACACTGGTCACATCTTTCTCGACGAAATGCAGATCAGCGAGGCTGAATTCCGCGCCGCGAAAAAGATCAACATTGTGGCCTGCGGTACCAGTTGGCACGCCGGACAAGCCGGTAAGTTCATGATCGAAAGTCTGGCCCGCGTTCCGGTGGAAGTGGATTACGCCAGCGAGTGGCGCTACCGCGATCCCATCGTTGGCCCCGACACTATCACCCTCGTGATCTCGCAGTCCGGTGAAACCGCCGACACTATTGCCGCCCAGCGCGAGGCTAAAGCCAAAGGCTCGAAGACATTGGCCATCTGCAACGTCGTCGGTTCCATGATCACTCGCGAGGCCGCCGGAACCGTCTACACCCATGCCGGACCTGAGATTGGCGTAGCATCGACCAAAGCTTTTACCTGCCAGCTCACCGCGTTATATCTTTTCGCTCTATATCTGGCGCAGGTGCGCGGCACACTAACGCCTGCTGAAATTCGCTCCGCTGCCCAGGAACTAACGCGAATTCCCGGCAAACTGGAAAACATTCTCACGCATGACGAAAAGTGCGAAGATCTGGCCAAGCGCTTCCAACGGGCGCAGGATTTCCTTTTTCTGGGCCGCGGCATCCACTACCCTATCGCTCTCGAAGGCGCTCTCAAGCTCAAGGAAATCTCCTACATTCACGCTGAGGGATATCCCGCCGGCGAAATGAAGCATGGCCCCAACGCTTTGATCGACGAAAATCTTCCCGTTGTGATCATCGCCACTCGTGATGCTACCGATCCTGAATCGATGCTGCGCTACGAGAAAACGATGTCAAATCTGAAGGAAGTGAAAGCGCGCTCCGGCGTAGTGATTGCGCTGGCCACTGAAGGCGACGAGGAGATCAAAGAGGCAGCCGACCACGTACTCTATGTTCCGGCTGCAGCAGAAGAGCTTTCGCCAATTCTGGAGATCGTTCCCTTGCAACTGTTGGCCTATCACATCGCGGTTCGCCGCGGCTGTGATGTGGATCAGCCCCGCAACCTGGCCAAGTCCGTGACTGTGGAATAGAACGCTCCGCGTCGTAAATTGAGCTTCTTCGCTGCGCTGACTCTCATCTACATAATCAGTGGCTGCCTTTCAAACTCACATCGCGCACCTGGTGCGTTCGGTGCCTCTCTCCGAGCTCACAAAACACCTCGAGTTCGAGATACTCGGCATGAGGCGCTTTGGATTCGTGGCTGGTCAGTGGCTGTCGTTCAAACAAGTCAAGGCCGACGGAGAAGAGCTCACCCGCGCTTACTCCATCGCCTCACCTCCAGGCGATAACCCTCGCTTCGCGCTCTGCCTCAATCGCGTGCAGGACGGCTTCATGTCGAACTTCCTCTGCGACATGAAAGAAGGCGATGAGATTCGCTGTCAAGGACCGTTCGGCGATTTCATTCTTCGGCCGCCTATGCGTGATACGATCTTCATCGCAACCGGCACCGGTATCGCTCCCTTTCGCTCCATGCTGCACTGGTTGCTGGCAGATGAAAACCGGCATCAACAGAAGCAGCTCTGGCTTTTGTTTGGCAATCGCTACGAACGAGATATCTGTTACCACGACGAGTTTCTGGCTCTTGCCGGGCAGCACTCAAACTTTCATTACTTACCCACTCTCAGCCGTGGAAGTGAGGAATGGCACGGCTTACGCGGTTATGTGCAGGAGCACGTGCCATCAATCGTACACAAGCGGCTCGACATGCATGCTTCCATCTGTGGGCTCGAGAAAATGGTGAAAGCAAATCAGGAACTGCTGAAATCAATAGGATGGGATCGGAAATCGATCCGGTATGAAAAATATGATTGAGATGTTGCTTCACAAACGGGAAATATTGGGAAACAACTTTCCGCAAGATTTGCCTATCCAAACGGGTCGTTCCCGCCTCGAATCGACGTAGGAGAACTTAGGCCAAGCTGCAAAACAACGATCCGCTGCTAGAAAAAATATAAAGAAGGCGGCTAGCGCCGCGAAAAAGAGACGGACCATCGCCCACCTCCCGAAAGCGACGCGCACCGCGTTGGGGAAACAAGCGTCCAAAGTGGCTCGCCGCAAGGCGGCGTGACGCGATTCCGTTGCTGGCCAGATTTATAAACTCAGCTTTCGGCGAACTGCTTGCTTGGCACGCCTCGCACCGCACTTCGCAGGCGCATCTGCGTCCACGCCAGAGCAACAATCCCTGCACTCCATACTGCGAGCGAAAGTCGCACGACCCACTTCGGCGCCGATCCCACCCGCCGTAGCAGAAATGGCAGAAAATTCCATGTCGTGATGTGGACATAGTCCCAGGGATCCTGCGTCATGGATTCGTTGTTCAATCCCCACGCGTCCATCTTTCCCAGCGCAAATGCGGCGATGTTTTTGAAGCGCAGCACGATCACGAATGTCGGATGGCCCAGTGTTTCCATCTGGTAAATCTCCAGCGGCAACCAGAAAGCAAGTGAGGCTAACTGGATAATCAGGCTGGCCGCAATTAGTACGATTCCTCCACGCCAGATCCATGTGCCCAAGCAGTCGCGATAGCGCAGCAGCAACGGCACAGCCAGCAGTGCCGCCAGTTCGACAGCCGTCGAAACGTAACGATCGCCCCAGGCAAAATCGCCGGCCCAATAGGTATAGCGAGCATAAAAGCTGATGTAACCCAGCAGCAGAAGCAAAGAGGCCAGGGCATATGCGCGCACTTCTGGCGAAAGCTGCTTCCACAACAGGACCAAAAGCACAAGAAGCAGTACCAACAGAGGATCAAACAAAAAAATCGATTTCTCCGGCTTGAACAGCGGACCCAGGAAACCTTCGTAAAACGGCGTGCTCCAAGGAAAATTCGCCGGCAGTGTCGGATCGGCCAATCGCTGTTCCCTGGCAAACAGCGACACATACGTATTGGTGAACGATCCGAACCGGTAAAACTGGTAAAGCCGGTCAACCATCAAGAAAAACGCATAGACCGGAACTGCGACTTTGCAGTAAGAGACAAACCGCTGCCACAGTTCGTGCCTCGGCACTCGTTCATACCAAAGCACGAGAAGAAGAAAAATACCTGCTGCCACCAGGTCGAGGCCGGCGGTGAGCCGCGTCAGTAAATTCAGCCCGAGCGCGGCGGAGCCCACAAACAGCGCTCGCCTGCTTCCCGTCCGCAGCCATTCATATTGAAAAGAGAATCCGGCCAGCGTTAGAAGCATGATGTAGTTGTTCTCCATCATGTTCTGCGTGTAATGCAGATGGGTGGTGCAGAACAACATCGCCAGCACACCCAGAACCGATTCTCGTACGCTAAATCGCAACTGGCGAAGCAGACGAAAGCCTAGCAGAGCGGTGAGCACATTCACGAAAATGCTGGTGATGTAGCTAACCACAATGCTGCGCACAGCGGGATCGTCGCCGTATCCCGAAAAGACCTTCCAGTGCGCTATCCAGGTCGCGATCAAATCGGCGGGCAGCATAAGCAATGACTGACCAATGCCATACCAGCTGTACAGTTCGCCGCCTCGGCCGTGCAAACCAAACTCGGGATATTCATTGGGGAAAACCTGCGGCTCGGAAGTCCAGAGCCAGTGTGTGGTTTGCAGGCGGTGCATGGTGTCAGCCGTGCCCAACTCGCCGGACTGCACCACAAACGCAAGCAGCCCTGCAGCAAGACACAGCAGTACGATTGGATCAGCCATCCAACGACGAAGCCGCGAACTCATTGTCTGGATGGTAATACAAGCCGACCTCAGCCTCAGTTGTCAGCCGTGCTCAAGCCTTTCGTCGGCTGGTCGACGGTGCCGGGTTCCGCGCCTCCTGCGAGTCAGATCCGGGTCAAGAAAATTAGATCGTTCTTACTAAATTCCTTGCTTTGTTAAACTTGCCGGGAGCTCGATCTGCACCTCGGTTGTAAATTATCTCGCATCAATGAATTAGAGGCAAAATATAGATTGCTAAGAACTTGCATTGGGCCAGCTTGTGCAGATGATGATCTCACGGCGCCGTGCAATGATCATCGGGTGGCAAGGCTGTGCACGGCAAGGTTGATGTCACACAAATCGAAGCTAGGACGAACTGGGCGCCGGCACCGGTCACCCCACATTCGTTCTTCCCTTCTTCGGCGGGATCGCTCGCGCTCCAGCCTCCGCAACTTCTTCAGTTCCAATGGCATCTAAACCTTGACAACAATCCACTCAGGTCTTAGCATGAAGTTGTTGGCAACGATACAGTTGCTGATTACAAAGCACTTATTGTTACAAAGAGGAGACGATTATGGCCAAGATTATTGGAATTGACCTTGGGACGACCAATTCTTGCGTGGCGGTGATGGAGGGTGGTGAGCCCAAAGTTATCCCTAATGAAGAAGGAGGGCGGACTACGCCTTCGGTGGTTGGTTTTACCAAGACTGGGGAGCGGTTGGTGGGACAGGTAGCGAAGCGGCAGGCGATCACCAATCCGGAGAACACGGTTTATTCGATCAAGCGCTTCATGGGACGGCGCTATGAGGAAGTGCAGGAAGAAATCAAGATGGTCCCATATAAGGTTGTGAAATCGGGCGACCACGTAGCGGTGCTGGCGCAGGGCAAGGAATACACGCCTCCGCAGATTTCGGCGCTGATTTTGCAGAAGCTGAAGAAGGCGGCTGAAGACTATCTCGGCGAAAAAGTGACCGAAGCGGTGATCACGGTGCCCGCGTATTTTAACGACGCGCAACGGCAGGCCACGAAAGATGCTGGCCAGATTGCCGGGCTCGACGTGAAGAGGATCATCAACGAACCGACGGCGGCGGCGCTAGCGTATGGGCTCGACAAGACTAAAGACGAGATGATTGGCGTGTACGACTTCGGCGGCGGGACTTTCGACATTTCGATTCTAGAAGTGGGCGAGGGCGTGATTGAAGTTAAGGCCACCAACGGCGACACGCACCTGGGCGGCGACAATATCGATCAGCGGATTGTCGACTGGCTGATCGATGAGTTTAAGAAAGATGAAGGACTCGACTTGCGGGGCAAAGGCAACGAGATGGCGCTGCAGAGGCTGCGGGACGCGGCCGAGCGGGCGAAGATTGAGCTTTCGACCACGATGGAGCATGAGATCAATCTTCCGTTCATTACAGCAGACGCAAGCGGGCCGAAGCACTTGGTGAAGAAGCTGACGCGGGCGAAGCTGGAATCGATGGTGGAAGATATCATTCAGCGCTCGGTTGGTCCATGCAAGCAGTGCATGAAAGATGCGGGCGTAGATGCCAGCAAGATCAATGAAGTGGTGCTGGTCGGCGGACAGACGCGCATGCCCAGGATTCAGGCTCTGGTGAAAGAACTGTTTGGCAAGGAAGGCCACAAGGGAGTGAATCCCGATGAAGTGGTGGCGATTGGGGCGGCGATTCAGGGCGGCGTGCTCGGCGGCGAAGTGAAAGATCTGTTGCTGCTGGACGTGACTCCGCTGTCGCTCTCGATTGAAACGCTGGGCGGAGTGGCAACACCGATGATTCCACGCAACACTACGATTCCAACGAAGAAGACGGAAACGTTCTCAACTGCGGCAGATAATCAGACGTCAGTCGAGGTGCACGTGCTGCAGGGCGAGCGGCCGATGGCGGCGCAGAACCGGACTTTGGGCAAGTTTCATTTGACCGGAATTCCGACGGCTCCGCGCGGCGTGCCGCAGATTGAGGTGACCTTCGACATTGACGCCAACGGCATCCTGAACGTGACCGCGAAAGATACGGCCACGCAAAAGGATCAGAAGATTACGATTACGTCGTCTTCTGGATTGTCGAAGGAGGAAGTCGAACGCATGGCCAAGGAAGCGGACGCGCATTCAGCCGAGGACAAGGCTCAACGCGAGGCGATCGAGGCCAAGAACCAGCTCGACAGCATGGTTTACAACATCGAGAAGATGTTGCGTGAGTCGGGTGATAAGATCTCCGGCTCGGATCGAGGCGACGTTGAGAATGCTGTGGCCGATGCCAAGAAGGCGCTAGAGTCGAATGACAAGGCGCAGATGGATAAGGCGCGCGAGAACCTGACCAAGGCTTCCCACAAGCTCGCCGAGGAGATGTACAAGGCGGCGCAGACTACGGGTCCGGCTGGTGCCGCGCCTGGTGGCGCCGCTCCGACGGACGGAGCAGGCGCTGGGCCCGGCGCGAACGGCGGCGGTCAGAAGAAAGACGAAGGCGTTATCGACGCGGAGTATGTGGACGTGGAAGACAAGAAGTAAGACGAAACGAATCGGCCACGGATTCGCACGGATCGAGACGGATTGAAGATCAATTCGTGAAAATCCGTGTGATCCGTGGCTAAGTTTTTGTGCCGGCCTTTCATATGTGCCGGACTTTGATATGGCAACGACCACCAAAAAAGATTATTACGAAACCCTCGGCCTGAAGAAGTCTGCTTCGGCGGAGGAGATTCGCAAGGCGTTTCGCAAGCTGGCGCGCAAGTACCATCCTGACGTTAATCCTGGGGACAAGTCGGCGGAGGAGAAGTTCAAGTCGCTCTCCGAGGCTAACGACGTTCTCAGCGATCCCAAGAAGCGCAAAATCTACGATCAGATCGGATTCTATTCGGACAACATCGATCCGGCGGCCGCCGAGGCCTATGCACGCGGCGGGGCTACGGGAGCCGGCGGATTCGGAGACGTTTCCGGGGCGCAGCCAGGAGGAAGCGGGCAAGGAGTTCCGTTCGATTTCGGCGGGTTCGACTTCTCCGATCTGATGGACAACGCGGGTCGAGACAGACGAACGGGCGGCGGAGGTGGATTCCGCGACATCTTCTCGAGCATGTTCGGTGGCGGACGCGGAGCTGCCGCGACTGAGGTGGGACCTGAACCGGGCTCTGACCTTGAATATCAGGTGAACGTGCCGTTCTGGACGGCCATCCGCGGTGGCGTGATGCGGCTCAACATTACGCGGCAGGACGTCTGCGCGAATTGCCACGGGCAGGGATACATTGAGGCGCCGGGAAAGTGCCCGGAATGCAATGGCACGGGGCAGATCACGCAGACCGGCGGGCGGATGAAGTTCAACGTTCAGTGCCCGCGCTGCCACGGGACGGGAAAGAATATTTCCACCTGCCCCGTCTGTCACGGCGAAGGCACCGTAAGCCACACTGAACCGCTCGAAGTTCGCATCAAGCCGGGGACACGGGACGGCCAGCGCATCCGACTGGCGGGCAAAGGCAATGCCGGCGCCCACGGTGGTCCGGCCGGCGACCTTTACGTCATTATCCGGATTGATCCGCATCCTGTCTTCCGGCGCGACGGGGACGATATTTACTTGACAGTCCCGGTTACGGTCACGGAAGCCGCGCTAGGCGCCAAGATCGAAGTGCCAACGATCGATGGGCGAGCGCTGCTGAAGATTCCTCCCGGAACCCAGCCGGGACAGAAGTTGCGGCTGCGCGAGAAAGGCGTTCCTTCGGCCACCAAAGAGGGAGTGCGCGGGGATGAGATCGTCGAGATCACAGGTAGGGTGCCTGTGCCGCGGGACGAGAGGACCAAGGAACTGCTGAAGGAATTGGCAAAGCTGAATCCGGAAGACCCGCGGGAAGAGCTTTGGAAGAAGGTGTAGACGCCCGGCAAGTTCAAAACGAAACTCACCTAAAATCTTTAACACAGAGGGCACAGGGATCATAGAAATCGTGCTTCATGTGTTATGCAGAGGGGATGGCTGCTTCGGCAACACCAAGCCTTACCCTGTGATAATCGCACATGGTTCCTGCGTCGCCTCCACACTGAGTCGAATAAACTATATGACGTAGTCATAAACCGAGACCCGGGAGCTCAAACTCTGAGTCTTCCGGAAAGCGACGGCCCGGCCAAAAGCCGGGCCGTTTTCAATTTGCCGGCTCATTTTTTTCCGCTGGGATCGTCCGCCGGATTGATGTAGTTGAACTTGACCGGGAACGTGCCGTGGATCTGGATCACAGTCTCCCCGGAAGCAGCCGCGTAGTGGTGCATGCTGGGATCCAAGTAAGCGAAACTGCCAGCCCCGAAACTCATCATCTTGTTGGCGTCGAATTGATCTCCCATACCCACTTTCAGGGTACCGGAGAGGACGGTGACGTTCTCCCGGTTGGGATGAGTGTGAGGCGCGATCTTGTAGCCGTCCGGCATCTTGAGGCGGATGGTGAAATCGCCGGAGGCCGCCATTGGGTTGCCTTCCAGAACGGCGAGTTGCGCTCCCGCCCTGAGCCTGGGTTGGTTGTGCGGAGCAGAGTAAAGCCAGCGGGAAAGCAAGGACAACGAGAAACGGTAGTCTCATAGCTCCGCCTCCAAAGCGGTCGCGGCATGATAAATCTGCGCGATCACCGCGGCAACGGGTCCAGTGTTATGAAGTCTGGATGCGGCTTTTCGCCTGAAAGCCTGTTCCTCGGCGGTCTATTACCCAAGTACCGTTCTCCCGAGAAAAAATTTCCAAGAATTTTCTTGCATCTCTGGAGATTTGCCGTAATCTCACAAATGCGAACTAACTCCAGCGGAATTCCTGGAATCTAAACAAACCAGAAAGCTCGAGCAGGAACCAGCCCGCTGCGGAGTAGCTGAGAGTGAGTCGCTTGAGGAGGAAGACATCGAAATTGGCAACAGCTAGCGCCCCGCGACAAGAAACCGAGAATCTCCAACCTCTCGCCGTCATCCCCAACCGGAAAAAATTCGTTCGCCTGACCTTGTGGCCACTGGTCGCCGCCACCTTCTTTATGGTGTCGGGCGGAACCTATGGAACGGAAGACATTGTGCACGGTGCCGGTTATGGACGCGCGATCCTGATTCTGCTGCTTACGCCGCTGCTCTGGAGTCTGCCCACGGCCTTCATGATCGGCGAGCTGTCGAGCGCTCTGCCCTACGAAGGCGGCTACTACGCCTGGGTTCGCCGCGCCATGGGAAATTTCTGGGGATTTCAGGAAGCTTGGCTCTCGCTGGTTGCGTCCATTTTCGATATGGCGATTTATCCCACTCTCTTCGTGGCTTACTTGACGCGAATGTTCCCGTGGTTCCAGCAGGGAAATCGCGGATGGTGGGTAGCGCTGGCAGTGGTGATTGCCTGTGCGATATTGAATATCGCCGGCGTGAAAGTGGTCTCGCTGACGTCGCTGTGGCTTTTCTTCGCGCTGTCGGCACCGTTCGTGGCCATAGTGGTGCTGGCGCCGTTCAAGCTGGGTGCGCTGGCGAATGCCGTAACCAAGCCAACCACCTCGACGGTCGACATTTTAGGTGGGTTACTCATCTGTATGTGGAACTACATGGGCTGGGACAATGCCTCCACCATCGCCACTGAAGTGGAGCGGCCGCAGCGGACTTATCCTCGGGCCATGCTAGTTGCGGTTGCTATCGTGGCGTTGAGCTATGTGCTTCCTTTCGCCGCCTTGTGGATGACCGGGCTTAAGCCGACAGCTTGGGAAACCGGCTCGTGGGCGGACATTGCCGGCCTGCTGGGGGGACCACTGCTGCGCATTGGAGTTGTGCTGGGGGGAATCATTAGCGCCTTTGGCATGTTCAATGCGCTGGTGATGAGCTACTCGCGGCTGCCTCTGGCGATGGCGCAAGACGGCATGCTCCCAGGAATCTTTGCCAAACTGCAGAAGAGGTCGCGGGCGCCCTGGGTTGCGATTATCGCGCTGGCGGCAGGATGGGCAATGTGTCTCGGCTTGGGCTTTGCCCGGCTGGTTACACTGGATATCCTTCTTTACGGCTTCAGCCTGATGCTGGAGTTTATGGCGCTGGCGGTGTTGCGCTTCCGCGAACCGGAGCTGGCGCGTCCGTTCCGCGTTCCGGGAGGATTGTTTGGGGCGATCGCCATTGGTATCCCACCCATGCTGCTGCTCGGGTTTTCTGTCATCCGCAGCGAACATGAACAGGTCTGGAACATGAGTTCGTTCTCCTTCGGCATGATTCTGATTGCGCTGGGCTTTGTGGCGTATACGGTGAATCATCTGTGGAAGCCACAAGGATGGGCGGCCCAACATAAGGCCGAACCGGCAGCCTAAGTACAATCTTGGCCACGGATTTACGCAGATAACACAGATTGGGCTTCCTGATCCGTGAGAATCTGTGATGATCCGTGGCCAACTTGTTTTTGTTGTAAATTGGTGACGACGAGAGTTCTGGAGCGATGACTAAGCGTAAATCCAAAGGCGCGTACATGATCTCGGCGGTTGCCGAGATGTATGACATCCACCCTCAGACGTTGCGGCTTTATGAGCGAGAAGGACTTCTGAAACCGTCGCGCACCGAGGGCAACACTCGCCTTTATACGGATGAAGACCTGCAGCGTTTGGAGTTCATCCTTACCTTGGCTCGTGATCTGTCAGTCAACATCAGTGGCATGGCGATCATCCTGCAAATGCGCGAGCGCATGGAGGAGATGCAGCGCCAGATTCAGGAATTCGTGCAATACATTCAAGAAGAAGTGCTGACCCGCGCCCATGCCGCCGCCGACCCGGCGAAGGGCGCGATCGTACCGGTAAGAAGAGCGATGGTAGTGCCGGCGGTGCAGCCGGGAAAAAAGCGGTAAAGCGAGCACTCAGCATTCAGTATTTGGCAGTTACCATTCAGCCACTGCACACCCGCTTTCCTAGATCCTGACCGACTACAAACACGCGATTGCAGTCTAGAACCAACAGACTCTCGCGTATCATGTGAAGTTCCTGAACACTCGCATGGCTGAATGCTGAGTGTTGACTGCCGGGTGCTGCATGCTTCCCTTCAAGCTGGTGTACAGCAACGAGTATTACCTGCCGATCGGCGAGCACGTCTTTCCTGCTGAAAAATATCGCCGCATCCGCGACCGGCTGGCGGCTGAGGGCATTGCTGACTCGAAGGATTTTATCGAGCCCGAGCCGGCTACGGATCAGGACATCCTGCTGGTTCACACGCCTGAGTATGTACACAAGCTAAAGACCGGTACGCTCACGCCGCGCGAAGAGATGGAACTGGAGGTTCCCTACTCGCGCGACCTGGTGGAGGCGTTCTGGCTGGCGGCGGGAGGATCGATTATGGCGGCGCAACAGGCTCTGGCCGACGGCGTCTCGGTGAACATTGGCGGGGGCTTTCATCATGCGTTCCCCGATCATGGCGAGGGATTCTGCATGATCCACGATGTAGCGGTGGCCATTAGGCGTTTGCAGCGCGACGACAAAATTCGCACTGCGATGACCGTAGATTGCGACGTGCACCAGGGAAACGGTACGGCGGCCATTTTTGCCGGAACGAGAAGAACCAGTGAGCCGCTGCCTTCGGTGGGAGCTTCAACTCTCGGAGTTTCGCCGCAGGACTCGTTGTCTCTAAGATCGGCTCTTGCGGGAAAGATGCGGGGGGCGCACGCCGGAGATGTATTCACCATTTCACTGCATCAGCACAACAATTATCCGCTGTGGAAACCGGCGTCATCGATTGATGTAGACCTGCCCGACGGTATCGGAGACGACGATTACCTGGCCTGGCTCGACAACGCGATGAGCTCTGGACTGCGGCAGTTCGAACCTGATCTGATTTGTTATATCGCGGGCGCTGACCCATACCGCGAGGACCAGCTGGGCGGACTTTCTCTGACGCTTGAGGGATTGAAGCGACGCGACGAACTGGTTTTCCGCGTGGCCCGCGCACGCAATATTCCCGTGATGGTGACCTTCGCCGGCGGCTACGCACGGAATGTGGAAGACACTGTGACTATTCACTGCAATACGGTAATCGCGGCCAAAGAAGTATTCGCGGCAAAGAACTAACCACCCGCCAAAGATATACTCAATGGAATGATCGTTACTCCGTCCGACCTTTCGCACAGCGAGCTTTATAACATCCTCCTAAATTCCGTAGCGCCGCGGCCGATTGCGTGGGTTTCGACGGTTAGCGCGTCGGGTCCGCTCAATCTTGCCCCCTTTTCTTTCTTTAATGTGGTTTGCGTCGATCCTCCGTTGCTGGCTTTTGCTCCCGGACTTCGGCGAGCCAAACAGGCGGAAGCCAGCCACGGCGAAGCCAAGGACACATTGCGGAATATTCGTGGGACCAAAGAGTTTGTGGTCAATATCGTCACTTACGATCTCGCTGAGGCGATGAACCTGAGCAGTGGCGAATATGACGCGTCGGTGAACGAATTCGAATTGGCGAAGCTTACTCCACAACCATCGAAGATCGTGCGTCCGCCCAGAGTGGCCGAATCTCCGGTCAGCTTTGAATGCAGGCTTCACCAGATTCTCGACTTCTCTCCTATGCCGACAAGCGGCAGCCTTGTGATCGGCGAAATTGTGTCAATTCACATGAACGACGCGCATCTCAAGGACGGCCGATTGGATCGAAATTCGCTGGACCTCATCGGACGCATGGGCGGGACGCAGTACACCAGGACGACGCAGCGATTCGAGATGGTGAGGCCAAAGGTTGGGTAGAAGGCGGTGCGTTCGACGCATCCGGGTACAATACGAGCCGTGGAAAGGAGATCGAAATGCAGCGGGTGACAGTTACTTATCCCAATAAGTCTGACGCGAAGTTTGATTTCGACTATTACATGAAGAAGCACATCCCATTTGTGGCAGGGCTGGTGGGGAAAAGCATTGAGGTTCGGCGCGGAATCTCCACTGCGACGGGTTCGCCTGCCGCATTCGTTTGTATGGCCACCATTCCTATCGATTCCGTAGCGGCATTCCAGACCATATTTTCTCAGCATGGCGCGGAGATTCTCGCCGACATTCCGAATTACACGAACATCGAACCGATCGTTCAGTTTGACGAAATCCTGGCGTAGGCTGGTTGGATTGACCGAACGGGAATTAGGAGGCGAGCGTCGCAGGGAAACATGCGTGAGCGCCCGCGTCGAGTTCTAAGCTACTCTCCCGCCGGGGTCATTTCAGAAAATGTCTCCCGACAAGGCCACCTACGGCGTCTTGCAAGAAGTGGGCCATCATGCCCGGTCGCAGACTGCGTCGCCAGTAGGCCAGAAGTCCGAATAAACAACCGTAAACAGCAATGACGCACATGTACTTCTTGCCTTGATAGCCATGAGCCGCGCCAAAAGCTACCCCTTGGAGCACCAGTCCTGTTGCCGTGCTCCTGGTCAGGGCCGCAAACTGCCTTTGCAGATAACCACGAAAGAGAATCTCTTCACCGATACCCGCCGTCAGTGCCAGCATTACCCAGAGCGCAACCTCCATTGGTCCGTTGGGAAAAGGCTGCGCAGAGCTTGATTTGGGCTCACCCTCAGCAAGTGGCCGAGAGCTGCTAAAACCAAATTGGCAGCAATCAGATATAAAACAGCGATGCCCAAATCGCGCAGCACCGCCCGCGCGCTGGGCCAACTTCCGCCGATCAATTCACGGAGGCGTATGCCCCGGCGCCGGATACCAAACCAGATAAAAGCTGTTAGACACCATTCGACAGCCATCACAAAGATACAGCCCCCGCGTGCCCGTGCCCCTGGCCGATTGCTGGCAAGCCCTGTTGGCGTGCGCCTAGCACAGAAAGCCCGAACAAGAAGAGCAGAACTACGACCGTATGCCACGCAGGCGCAATCGCACGAAGGGTAGGTTAGCTTGGTTGAGCGACAGTCGCAGACACGATAGGACTTTCCGCTGGAGGTTTCTGGGGGGCAAATACATTGCAAGGGTACAACCCATCCTACACAGTCCCCGGCTGTTAAAATGGCAACTTACCCTTATGTTCGAGAATCTTCAAGAAAAACTTCAACGCGCGTTCAAGAGCCTTCGCGGTCAGGCCCGGCTGAGCGAGGAAAACATTGCGGAGGCGCTGCGCGAAATCCGGCTGGCCCTGCTAGAAGCCGACGTCAATTTCAAAGTGGTTAAAGAATTGATTGACCGCATCCAGGCCAAGGCCGTGGGCCAGGAAGTGTTGACAGCGCTTTCGCCGGGCGAGCAGGTCATCAAAATCGTGCGCGATGAGCTGGTCGAAACTCTCGGCAAAGACACGGCGCGAATAAAGTTCGCTTCGCAGCCGCCAACGGTTGTGCTGATGGCCGGACTGCAGGGTTCGGGCAAGACCACGACTTCGGGCAAGCTGGCCCACTGGTTCAAAGCGGGCGGGCATCGTCCGCTGCTGGTTTCGGTGGACGTGTACCGTCCGGCGGCGCGCCAGCAGTTGAAAGTTGTAGCGCAGGGCGTTAAGGCTCTGATCTACGAAGGCGAAGTAGGCGAGGCGAAAACCGCTACGGAGCTGACACAAGCAGTGGAACGGCTGGTGAAAGAAGCGCGTCGCGAGGCCATTGTTTCCGGGTGCGACGTGCTGATCGTCGATACGGCGGGACGTCTGCACATTGACGATGAACTGATGAACGAGATGCAGTCTCTGAAGAAGCTGCTGAATCCGTCAGAGATTTTGTTCGTCGCCGATGCCATGACCGGCCAGGACGCAGTGCGATCAGCCGACGAATTCCACAAGAAGCTCTCGCTGACCGGCGTAGTCCTCACCAAGATGGATGGCGATGCGCGCGGCGGCGCGGCGCTCTCCATTCGGCAGGTTACGGGCCAGCCCATCAAGTTCATCGGCGTGGGCGAAAAGTACGATGCGCTGGAGCCGTTCCATCCCGACCGCATCGTTTCTCGGATTCTCGGCATGGGCGACATCCTGTCGCTGATCGAGCGCGCCGAATCGCAGATCGACAAGAAGAAAGCGCAGGAGATGGCCAGCAAGGCCCTCAGCGGCGACGGCTTCTCGCTCGAAGATTTTCGCGACCAGTTGCGGCAAGTCAAGAAGATGGGATCGATGAAGAGCCTGATCGGAATGTTGCCGAGCATCGGCCCGTTCTCTGGCCTGCAGAAGGCGGCCGATAGCGTGGACGAAAAACAGATTAACCGCGTCGAGGCGATCATCAACTCGATGACCATGCAGGAGCGGAATCATCATGAAGTGATCAACGGGAGCCGACGCAAACGCATCGCCCGCGGCTCCGGCAGCAGCGTGCAGGAAGTGAATAATCTGCTTCGCCAGTACGCGCAGATGAGGAAGATGTTCAAGCAGATGGGCAAACCCAGCTTCGCGCGAAGGATGGCGGGGATGAAGCTGCCGGGGATGTAAGCAGTGATCAGTCGCTGGTGGTTTGTGGCCAGCCATTTTGTTCAGATCGCTGTCCACGACCACTGGCCGCAGCTTTTATGAAATGGCGCTCTCTCGAAGAATCGAGTCCCGAGACTAAAGTCCGCCCACTGCGCGAAATCTTTGCTGAGCGCAAGGAACTGATTGCGAAGTACGTTCTCGCAGAGACGCAGACTATTCATGCGCGGGTCGTTGTGGAGCTCAAACAGAAACGATTAGCGGAGAATATTCTGCCTGTCGGCGCGAAGATTCCGGAATTCGATCTTCGGGATCACGATGGTAAGAACATCTCTTCCTCGGACTTGCTCGCCGAGGGACGGCTTGTGCTTAGTTTCTTTCGCGGACGCTGGTGCCCGTTCTGCGTCGCTCAGATGGAAGCCATGAACCTCGTCCTGCGAGAGATCGAGCAAGCAGAGGCAATTTTCGCGGCCATCTCCCCGCAAACCGTTCAGCAGTCGTTCTTCATGCGGGACCAGCACAAGCTGCGCTTTCTGCTGCTCTCCGATGCTGGCAAAGTGACGCGACAGTTCGGGCTCGCCTACCGCGTCCCCGATGAACAGCGGTCGGTTTATCAGCGTGCGTTCGTCAATTTGCCTTTCGTGAATGGTGACGACAGTTGGGAGTTGCCGATTCCCGCGACTTATATTGTCGACCGCGATGGGACGGTGCTTTACGTCTCCGCGAACGAGGATTACACGGAACGTCCGGAACCAGAGGATATCGTGCGATTCCTCAGTGCACCCCTCAGCGGCTAAAGCCCGATCCTGATCTTGGGTCTTATGGCTCGACTGAACCGTGCCCTTCCCGACCCGACCCGTACCGACCCGACCCGCGCCCTTCCCGATTCGACGAAGCGAGAGTGCTGGAGAACTGTTTGAATCCTCAGCTTTCGGTACACTGATACTTCATGAACTATATCTACGGCATCAACGCCGTTACCGAGGCGCTCAAGGCCCGGGGACGAGCTTTTCAGTGGGTGGGCATGGCGAAGGAGAGGCACGACATCCGTCTGCAACGCATGATTGAGGATTGCCGGCGGCTGGGCGTTCCTGTGCGGTTTCTCACCCGAATTGAACTTGACCGCATGGCGGGCAACGCGGCCCATCAGGGAGTGGTTGCGGTTACGTCGGCGAAGCAATACAGCGACCTCGATGATGTGGTGGGCGCGAAGCGCGGACGGTATTCGTTCGTCCTGGTGCTTGACGGTGTGGAGGATCCGCACAATCTGGGCGCGCTGTTGCGTACCGCCGACGCTGCAGGCGCTGATGGCGTTGTGATTCCGGAGCGCCGCGCTGCGGCCGTTACCGGCACTGTCACGAAAGCCTCTGCCGGCGCCAGCGAACACCTGCCTATCGCGAAGGTAACGAACATCGCTCGCACCGTGGAAGAATTGAAAGAGCGCAATATCTGGACGGTTGGCCTCGACGAGCGCGGCAAACAGACTTATGACGCCCTCGACTACAACATGGATTGTGCACTGGTTCTCGGCGCCGAGGGAAAGGGGTTGCACGATCTGGTGAAAAAGAAGTGCGACTTTCTGGTTTCGATTCCGATGCTGGGAAAGGTGCCCTCGCTGAACGTGTCGGTCGCGGGAGCGGTGGTGATGTACGAAATCGTGCGCCAGAGAGGAGCGCAAGACCGGCTGCAAGGTAAAGAGGCGTATTCGGGTGCGAAATGAAGTTGGGCGGCGTGCGACTAGGTTTTATCTTCGCTCTCTTCGTTCTTTGCGCCGCGGTGGCGAACGCATTCTCTCTCGACCGCGAGGCGTTTACCTTCACCAAATACGATTTGGATGTCCGCATCGAGCCCGAGCTGCAGCGGCTGGGAACTCGTGGCAAGATTACTCTCCGGAATGATTCGCCAACGGCGCAAAAGATCGCCGTCCTGCAGATTTCTTCTTCGCTGAACTGGCTCTCGATTAAGGCCAGCGGCAAGCCATTACAGTTCGTCTCGCAACCATATAACTCTGACATCGATCACACCGGTGCGCTTTCCGAAGCGGTCGTCACTTTGCCTGAAGCAGTTCCCCCCAAGGGCGTTGTCGAGCTGGAGATCGCCTATGAGGGTGTGATCGTTCTGGATGCAATGCGGCTTACGCGCATCGGCACACCGCAGGCGACGGCGCAAAACACAGATTGGGACCAGATCGGCGCAAACTTTAGCGCAGTGCGCGGAGTGGGATATGTGGCGTGGTATCCAATCGCGACCGAGGCGGCAAGCCTTTCGGAAGGGATGGACCTGTTCGAGATTCGGGGCCGCTGGAGAGCGCGAACGAGCGCTTCCACGATGCGCGTACAGATCGCCGTGCGGAGGGATGAAAGTGAACCTCCAGAACTTCTGGTGAATGCGACGACGTGCCCGGTGGCGCATGAAGCGGGAGATCAGTTCGTTGCAGATTGCACCTACCAATCACTGGGATCGCGCGTGCCGACCTTTGTGATTGCTAACTATGAGGTCGCAGAGCGGCCCGATATCGCAGTGCACTTTCTGCCTGGTCATAATTTGTCCGCGGTAAGCTACGCCGATGCTGCGGAACAAATCGTCCCATTTATCACCGAGTGGTTTGGAGCGCCACGAAGCAAAGCGGAAACAGCTGATCTCGCCGATCGTAACGCGGCGCCTTTCGAAAGCGGCGCCCTTTTGCTTACGCCGCTGACCAGCAGCGATCCGAAACTGGCGGGCTTAGTTGCTGCGCACCAGTTGACCCATGCGGCTTTTTCCTCGCCTCGGCCATGGGTCAATGAAGGTCTCGCTCACTTCGCGCAGGCTCTTTATCTGGAGCATCGGAGCGGACGGCAGGCGGCACTTGAGTATATGGGATTGCACCGCGCCGCATTCAGCGCGGTTGAAGGCGAGAAAGAGAAGCAGACAGCGCCGCCACGATCCGAAGATGAGGTGAACCGCTCTTTAGTCAATACCGCCGACGAGCAACTTTACCGCAGCAAAGCGATGTACGTGTGGTGGATGCTGCGCGACATGGTCGGCGATCAGACGCTGAAGAAAGCTCTCGCATCGTATCATCCCGAGCAGGACAAGGAACCGTCCTATCTGCCGCGATTGATCCAGGCGCAGACGCAGCGCGATCTGGAATGGTTCTTCGACGACTGGGTTTATCGCGACCGAGGCCTGCCTGAGTTCAAAGTGGCGTCCGCATTCACCCGCAAGATGTTGCCCGAGGGTTACATGCTCACCATCACCGTAGATAATCTGGGTGCGGCAGGAGCGGAAGTTCCGCTTACGGTTAAATTTGCTGGCGGAGAGGTTACCCAGCGACTCGTGGTGCGTGGCAAGAGTTCCAGCGTGATTCGAGTGCCAGTTCCGAAGACGCCGGACGAAATCGTGGTCAACGACGGCAGCGTGCCGGAAAGCAACTTGGCGAATAATGTGTTTAAGCTTCAGGCTAGCGATTCTGCGAAGTAGATGCCGTGAAGCTCGCCAATGCGGCGAGCTTTCCAGCCGCCGCGCCCGAATCGATGGATTGAACGGCAAGAGGAATTCCATCCGCTAGACGATCGGCACGTCCCGCCGCTACCAGAGCGGCCGCGGAGTTCAGCAAAACCACATCGCGGCGCGGGGATTTATGGCCATTTAGCACTTCGCTAACAATGGCTGCATTGTCGGCGGCATCGCCGCCTGAAATATCTTCAAGCGTGGCCCGCCGCATGCCAAACTCCTCGGGATCAACTTCATACGTGCGCACGGAGCCCTCCCTGGCTTCGGCTACGCGCGTGGGACCTGTAATGGTGACCTCATCGAGGCCATCGAGGCCATGTACGACGAGGGCACGATGCAATCCCAACATGCTGAGCGCCTCGGCTAGCTTTTCAACCATATCAAGCGCGTACACGCCCACAACCTGCCCTGAGGCGCGCGCCGGGTTGGTGAGCGGGCCGAGCAGATTGAACATGGTGCGGAGACGCAGTTCTCGCCGGACCTTCTGCACTTGCTTCATGGAGGCGTGCAGATCGGGAGCGTATAGAAAACAGATTCCAACTTCGCGAAGGCATTCAGCCGCACGCTCCGGAGAAATCTGAATGTTCACGCCGAGTGCTTCCATCACGTCAGCCGAGCCGCACTTCGAGCTGATGCTGCGGTTGCCGTGTTTGGCTACGCGCACCTCGGCTCCGGCGGTAACAAATGCTGTGGCGGTTGAGATGTTGAAGGTGCCGCTGGCGTCACCTCCTGTGCCGCTGGTGTCAACGAGCGCGGTGCGGCCTGTGCCGCTCAAGTCAAGACTGCTGGATTGCGAAGACTCACTGCCTACCCTTGAGATCGGCAAAGGAGTTGCCGCAGCACGGATCGCTTCGGCGAAGCCAACGATTTCTTCGACCGTTTCGCCTTTCATGCGCAAGGCCACGAGCAGTGCTGCGATTTGCGTGTCGGTGCAGTTTCCCGCGAGCACCTCCGCCATCACTGCACGCGCTTCCGCCCGCGCGAGCGATTCACTGCGATTGGCAATGCGATGGAGCGCGTCGAGAATCATCTCACTCGGAATTGTAAGGTATAACTCCTCTTCGCGATGAGGCGACCAAAGGGTTAGGTGTTATTCGCGGGTCTCTTCAATCTCGGAGCAAAGTACTCGCGCCAGCTCGCCGGCAGGGCCGCCGTGGCAATCGCCTTCTGCAGCAGATCGCGATTGTATTTCTCCTGGACGAAAAGCCGATTGATTTCGGTGATGGTGATGCCCTCGTAATTCTGGGAGATAAGTTCGAAAGAATCTCCTTCTCCTACTTCGCCTTCTTCTTCCACCGAAAAATAAAATCCACTGCGTCCACTGAGCAAGAATCGTTCGATCATGTCGTCCCGCTGAAACTTTGCTGCCAACTTGTAGCATGGCATGCGCGGCTGCCGAACCATCACTACGGCCGATACGATCCGGAAGCGGTCGCCAACGTGAAGTTCATCCTCGCGCAGACCTTCGGTCGTAAAATTCTCGCCGAACGTTCCCCAGGGCAAATCCATCTCGGGCAGTTCTCCCCGCCAATATCCATAATGCTCAGAGGGATAACCATAGACAGCCTTGTAGGTGCCGCCGTGAACGCTGAGGTCCGCTTGCTGGTCGCCATCGAGGTTGAGCGTGCGTAGCGCAACCCGGCCAGAGACCGGCTTCTTGAAGATGCCGGTATTTATGATTGCTCCTTTATAGACCGCAAGGCGCGGCCTGGCGACATTCAACGAGATTAATTTCACGATCTATCTTTCCGCTGCACGCAGGGCGCATTAAGTTCATTCCGAGTTCAACGCCAGTTTAGGCTTAGATGTGAGGACCGGTGAAAAGACGCAAGCGCAAAGTTTGCCCTAATGCGTTTTCCTTCTATAAAATTAAACGTTTGCTGCCCTGAGTCGATCGCCGCAAGCAGTCCTTCCGATTGTTAGCTGAAGAGCGTCATTATGAAAATCCATGAGTACCAGGCAAAAGGAATTCTTAAGAAGTATGGTGTGACAGTGCCCCGCGGGAGGATGGCGGCTTCGCGCGAAGAAGCGGATTATGCGGCCAAAGAATTGTTCAGCGCGGGGGCGACCGGAGTGGTGGTGAAGGCTCAGATTCATGCGGGCGGTCGCGGCAAGGGCGGAGGCGTAAAGATCGCCAAGTCTGCAGATGAGGCAGGAGAAATCGCCGACAAAATGCTCGGCATGAAGTTGGTCACACATCAGACAGGCCCCGAAGGCCGTGTCGTGCGGCGGTTACTGATTGAAGAAACTCTACCCATCGAAAAAGAGCTCTACCTGGGAATTCTCATCGACCGCGCGGAAGGCAAACCGGTATTCATGGCTTCGGCGGCTGGTGGAATGGAAATCGAGCAGGTGGCTGCTGAAAATCCCGATGCCATTCTGAAGCAGCACATCGATCCCGGCATGAACCTCGAAGCCTTTCAGGCGCGCAAGATGGCCTTCAGCCTTGGCCTGAAGGCGCAGCAGATCAATCCCGCGGTGAATTTTCTTTCTAATCTCTACAAAGCTTTTCTCGATAGCGATGCATCGCTGGTCGAAATCAACCCATTCATCACCACCACGGACGGCCGGCTCTTCGCGCTCGACGCTAAACTAACCTTCGATGACAATGCGCTGTTTCGCCATCCTGATATTCGCGAACTGCGCGACATTACCGAGGAAGATCCGCTCGAAGTCGAGGCTTCAAAATACAGTTTGAACTACATCAAACTCGATGGCAGCGTGGGCTGCATGGTGAACGGCGCTGGGCTGGCCATGGCGACGATGGACATCATCAAGTACGCGGGCGGCATGCCGGCGAACTTTCTTGATGTCGGCGGCGGCGCCAATGCGGAGCAGGTTGCGCACGCGTTTGAAATCCTGCTCAGTGACAAAAGCGTGAAGGCAGTGCTGATCAACATTTTTGGCGGCATCCTGCGCGTGGACACGCTGGCGACGGGCATGGTGGAAGCGGCGAAGAAGACTAACATCAAACTTCCCATTGTGCTGCGGCTCGAAGGTACGAACGTGGACGAAGGGAAGAAGATTCTGACGGAATCCGGGTTCAACTTCGTAGTGTGTGACACCATGAAAGATGCGGCCGATAGAGTTGTGGCTGCGGCGCGGTGAATCTGTTTGGCAGCTTTCATCCCGAGCGCAGCGAGGGACCTTGGTGTTTTGAGTGCGGCGGCAATCGCGGTAGTGCAAGCAGGAACCAAGGTCCCTCGCGTCGCTCGGGATGACAAGGGATTTTTGCTCGACGCTTTACAGAAGGAATCATTCTTATGGCAATCCTGGTTAATAAGACGACGCGATTGATCGTGCAGGGACTAACGGGACGCGAAGGCACCTTCCATGCCAAAGCCTGTGCGGCTTATGGCACGCAGGTGGTCGGTGGAGTGACTCCCGGGAAGGGTGGCACCACGCACGAGGGTTGGCCCATTTTCAACACAGTTCAGGAGGCGGTGGAGAAGACCGGAGCAGATGCAACCGTAATTTTTGTTCCTCCGCCGTTCGCAGCGGATGCCATCATGGAGGCCGCTGATGCCGAGCTTGATCTAATCGTCTGCATCACGGAAGGTATTCCGACGCTCGACATGGTTAAGGCTTGGGAGTTCTTGCAGAACCGGCGCTCGCGCCTGATTGGGCCGAACTGTCCCGGTATTATCTCGCCGGGTAAATGCAAGATCGGAATTATGCCCGGGTCCATTCATAAGGAAGGATCGATCGGCATCGTGTCGCGCTCGGGCACGCTCACTTATGAGGCCGTGCATCAGCTTACGCAGCGTGGCATTGGACAGTCCACCGCGATTGGGATTGGCGGCGATCCGATTATCGGGACCAACTTCTTGGATGCGCTCGATCTGTTCAATCGCGATCCTGAAACTGAAGCCGTGATCATGATTGGTGAAATCGGCGGCGACGCCGAGGAAACGGCGGCAGAATTTGTGAAGACTCACATGAAGAAGCCGGTGGTCGGCTTCATCGCCGGGCAGACTGCGCCTCCGGGACGGCGCATGGGGCACGCGGGAGCAATCATCTCCGGCGGTAAAGGTACGGCGGCCGAAAAAATTAAGGCCATGGAAGCGGCGGGTATTCGGGTAGCGAAATCTCCAGCGGCAATTGGGGAAACGCTGGTGGCGGCACTGGCAGTGAAGGTCTAGTAGCAAGTACCGAGCAGCGAGCCAAAAAGACGACTACAGATTAACGACTAACGACCAACTATGAAAACTTTGCAACGCACTCTTACCATCGTGAAACCTGACGCCGTCGCCAAAAACGCAGTGGGCGACATCATTGAGCAATTCGAGAAGAATGGCTTCCGCATTCTCGCCATGAAGATGCTGGAAATCTCCAAGCATCAGGCGGAGCAGTTTTATGCGGTGCACGCGAGCCGTCCATTCTATAACTCGCTCACCGATTTCATGTCGAGCGGACCGATCGTAACTCTGGCTCTGGAAAAAGAGAACGCCATTGCCGATCTGCGTAAACTGATGGGCGCAACCAATCCCGCCAACGCCGAGGAAGGCACCATCCGGAAGAAATGGGCTTCGAGTATCGAGCACAATGCCATCCATGGCTCCGATGCGGAAGATACGGCGCACTTTGAGTTGAGTTTTTTCTTCGCGGGTTACGAACTCGCCCAGTAGGGCGGTCGGTTCAGGAGTTCGCGGGAGTCGGCTCGCTAACCGCGGTTCGCAAGCGAGGGCGCCCGCGCCACACGGGCTACCCCAGCGCTTCGTAGAGGTGGCCTTCCACACGGTCCGCGACTTTTGGCAACTCTTTGCGGGCGTATTGCAAAAAGTGCGGTGCCGTGCGATGGGCTTCAAGGGCGGCGTCGTCTTTGTATTGCTCGTAGATGAAAAAGCGACGCGGTTCGGTTTTGTGCCGATGGACCTGATACATCAGGCAACCTGGCTCCTTGCGCGATTCCTCGGTCAGCTTCACAAAAATTGGTGCCACGTCCGCATCGTGGCCTGCTTTCGCCATCCACGTTACCGCCAAAACCACCATCGTGCGCTCCTTACGCAGTCTCCGCTCCTGCGATATGGGAAGATGGGAAGACATTCTAGACTCTTCGGGATGAACCTGTCTGCATCTCAGTTGTGAATTGGTCGCTGAAGATTATTTGATCCCGGTCCGGACCGGTTGAAACCATGCCGATCTTCGCTCCTGTTTCTTTCTCCACGAATGCCAGGTATTCGCGAGCCGGATCAGGTAACTGGTCGAACTGCGTGACGCCTTGCGTGGAACTCCGCCAGCCCGGCATTTTCTGGTAAACACATTCGATCTTTTCGTAGCCACTGGCTTGCGCTGGAATCTCTACTGTTTTCTTGCCGTCGATCTTGTAGCCCACGCAGACCGGAATTTCCGCAAGTTCATCGAGCACATCGAGCTTGGTGACCACCAGCCACGAGATGCCGTTGATCATGCCAGCGTAGCGTAACAGTGGCAAATCGAGCCAGCCGGTACGGCGCGGACGTCCGGTAACCGCGCCGAATTCGTTTCCCCGCTTGCGCAACTGCTCACCTGCGACGCTTTTATCCTCGCTGGGAAACGGACCCTCACCCACCCGCGTGCAGTACGCCTTGGTCAGTCCGATTACCGAGTCAATAGCATTCGGAGCGACACCGGTTCCGGTCGCCGCGCCCCCTGAAGTGGCGCTGGACGAAGTCACGAAAGGATACGTACCGTGGTCGATGTCGAGCATCGTGCCTTGAGCGCCTTCGAACAGGATGGCCTGGCCATCCGCGAGTGCCTGGTTGAGCAGGAATGCTGTGTCGCAGACGAAGGGGACGATTTTTTCGGCTGCCGCAGCGTATTCAGAATACATTTTGTCGGCGTCGAGCGGCTCGGAATTGAAGAGCGCGTGTGCGATCATGTTCTTCTCGCGCACTGCATTTTCAATGTGTTTTCTCAGCAACTGCAGATCGAGCAGATCGGAAACGCGCAGCCCGCGGCGACCCATTTTGTCTTCATAAGCCGGGCCGATTCCGCGCGAGGTTGTGCCAATCTTCACACGCCCAGGAGCATTCTCCGCCGCCAGTTCGATCATGCGATGGTAGGGCAGAATCACCTGTGCGCGGTTGGAAACAAAAAGATTTCCGTTGACCTTCACGCCGCCCTCGCGCAGCGCTTCCACTTCCTTCAGAAATGCCATGGGGTCGAGCACCACGCCATTACCGATCACGCTTCGGCACGCGGCGCGCAACACGCCGCAAGGAACGAGCTGTAGCACGAACTTCTTGCCGTTAATGATTACCGTGTGTCCGGCATTATGGCCTCCAGCATAGCGGGCCACAACGGAGAAGTTTTCCGAAAGAACGTCGACAATCTTTCCTTTGCCCTCGTCGCCCCACTGAGCACCGACAATTACCGCGGTCTTGCCTCGTTTCAATGCCAACTCCGTTACAGGGATTTGCGGACGCACAGCCTGTGCCGCACACGTCTTGTCGCCGCGGATACTCGAAAGGCTAGCTGGGATGAAAAGCGGAAAAGATGTGTACTAAATATCTTATCGCGCCCGCGCAGCGAATGGCAACGAGTGGCGGAATGCGGGCTAAGGCTGCCTGAGGAAAGATGCTTTCAATTACACTAAGAACCGTAATGAGCGCCAAAGCCGGCTATTCAACTCCTTTACTGCAGGTGGCGGAAATCGAACAATCGATCCGTTTCTACGAACTTTTAGGATTCGCCACTATCGACACTGATGGCTGCAATCCTCTGGGATGGGCACGTCTCCACTGCCATGACGGCTCCGCGGTAATGTTCCTAAGGGCGGAGCGTCCAGTTGATTCATCCGCTCAGGCATTTATGCTCTACCTGTACACGCCGAATCTCCCTGCTCTTCGTGAGCATCTGCTGAAGCAATACGTCAAAGTGTCAGCGATCGAGTATCAGGAATACATGCCCAGCGGTGAAATCAACCTTGCCGATCCCGACGGCTACAAAATCGAGATCGGTCACTGGGGGAAATCCGAGCAGGAAGCTTGGGAGAAAAGAATTCACGCGCAGAAGGGGAGCCGATCGTGAAGAAGGTTTTTCATTTCGAAAGCTCGCGCGAGAGGTATCAGTGCGACGCGGCCATCCGCTGGTGCTTCGATAGCCGGTTTGACCTGGCGTTTCGCAAATTCCTCAAGCGCATCGGCGTCCTGTATTCCGACCCTATCAAGATTGCCGGCGGCGCCAAAAGTCTGGCTTCGCCAGAACTTGAGACCGACCGTGAGTTTGTGTTGGAGCAGATTCGTAAGTCCATTAGCCTACACGGCACCAAGCCGGTAATCCTCATGGTGCACTCCGATTGCGGCGCGTATGGAGGCCTGGCCGGTTTCGGCGGCGACGCTCGAGCCGAGGCCAACCATCACGAAGGAACTGGCTCGCGCCGCTGCAAATCTTTTGGCACCCATCCCCGGACTAGAAGTGCAGGGATATTTTGTGGACTTTGATGGCATCTGGGATGCGGAGATCGCAAGCTCAGAAGCTCTGCAGAACCAGTCCGTAGTCTGACGCCCGAACCCTGAATTTCAGATTACCCTCATGCCTAAATTCGAAAAACATATCTTCGTATGCGGCAACCAGCGCCCTCCGGGAAATCCGCGCGGATGCTGCGATCCCAGCGGCCAGGCAAAACTACAAAAACTATTCAAACAGAAATTGGCGGAACGCGGCCTCAAGGGCAAAGTACGCGCCAACCAGTCGGGCTGTCTCGATCAATGCGAACATGGCCCGAACCTCGTCGTCTATCCCGACGCAATTTGGTATGGACATGTCACGGAGGCCGACGTCGACGAAATCATTGAGTCGCATATCATCGGAGGCAAGCCGGTCGGGCGCCTGGTGCTCGTCGACTCCTGCCTGAATACGGAGGCGTGCGAGCACCGGAAGAGCAGTGGTCAGCGATCAAGTGGTCAGCGATCAAGTGGTCAGCGATCAAGTGGTCAGCAATCCACTGGTCAGCAATCCGGAATACAACGACGCTGAGTAGCTCTTCACGGCAACCACAAAAAGTTTGAGCCGGAGCTTATGATAAATTTTGCTAAGGGGCGCGTAGCTCAATTGGATAGAGCACCGGATTTCTAATCCGGTGGTTGCAGGTTCGATTCCTGCCGCGCCTACCATCTTTTCAACACCTTACCGAGATTACTTTCCGACCATCATCTGACCATTCACTCAGTTTGGCGTACGCTGTTCCATCCGTACAAACGGACGAAAGCTGATTATGCGATCCTTAGCCGGTCGAGGCTCTAATCTGTCGTCTCATGGCGGATAAGCCACTTAGCTGGCAGGAAGTCTAGGCATTCTTCGGCGGGGGGCTTTTTGATTAGCGGGTCGCCGTCTAGGAGCTGATTTGGTTCTTCGACCAGAGCGGTAAACCTCCCCTGGTCTTGCTCCAGTTTAATTTTCTCAACCAATTCCATTATTCGGTTCGAGTCGTTAGCGGATTGCACGATCCTCCTCCGGCTGTCGGAGCCTAGGTTGCTTTCGTCCAACTAATTCCCGCGTTGCGATCCCGCGTAGTCGTGCCGCGTGCTCGTGCAAGGTCGACTGGAGTTCCGAAAGAGCTTCTGCAAAGTTGGTATCGTCCGCTGCTATGGCTTGGGCGCAGAGTTCGCGTATGCGGTCTTCGAGATGATGGGAGGGCACACACGCATATTCATACAGATAAAGATCGTTTCATATACAGGGCTTGTTGCAGCGCGAAAGTGCCGTGGATAATAGCGCGAAAGTGCCATGAAAGAGCGCACGCATCCACCTTTAGGGCGCGGGTCTTTTTCTAACGGCGCTCCGTTAAGAAACGGACAATTTGAGCACTAGCTCGCCTTCCGGTCCCGTTTGCTCGTCGTCTGCTGTTCTTGGCGTAGTGACTCCAGCAAATCCTCGGCTTTTTGACCGCTGTAATCGGTACGGTCCACTACGAACTTTTTCGCTTGCTCATGGGTCAGTTTCGGAACCGAGTTCACCTTCTCCTCGTTAGACTGCTGGCAGCAATGTGTCACACTCCAAGCAAAATGGCTTTGAGCGCGCTGTGATCGCCCCGCACGACCGGCACATCCTTTGTGATCCGTAAGCCGCGATCTTAGGATGCCTGTCGAGAGAAGCCACGAATGAAGTCCTCTCCCTTAACCGACGATTGAAGACGGAATGCACAATACGATCGAACAGGGTGGGTTCCATTGCGGCCTCGCTTTGACGGAGATATGAACAAATAGGGAGGCGATAAGCCGCCTCCCAAATCTCTGATGAGGTGATGGTCTACGCGGCCTTGCGTTGAGGCTTGGCTTCGAGGGTGTTCGCGCTGCCCACGTTCACCTGGATTTGCTTGGGTTTGGCTTCAGCCTTCTTGGCTAAGGTGATCTTCAGCACGCCGTTATCATAGTGGGCGTTCACTTGCCCCGTATCTACCGAACTGGGCAGAGTGAACGAACGGGTGAACTCTCCGTACTGCCGCTCGACGCGGCGGAAGTTCTCCTCTTTCTCTTCCTTCTCGATCTTGCGCTCGCCGTGGACGATCAGCGTGTTGTTCTCGATGCGGACATCAATGTCTTTTTCGTCGATGCCGGGGACATCAATCTTTAGAGTTATGTTGTGCTCGTCTTCATAGATGTCCACCGGCGGTGCGAAGTTGGTGGTTGTCAACGCCTCTTCCGGGGCTTCGGGGCTATACGACTCACGGAAAAGACGGTTCATTTGGTTGATGCGGTTTTGCATGGTGGAGTACTCACGGAAAGGCTCCCAACGGGTTAATAGGGTCATAACGTAGTTCCTCCTTGGAGAAATCTAAGGGGAGAAAGCTTCAGATGGGCTGACTTAGTTCAGAGGACCTGAAAGAGTAAGAAGAGGTAGCTTGCTCAATTCCGATGGTAGGCGTGTGCGCTACCGTTGTCAATCTGCTCTGCCTCCAACCATAACCAATCCTTGCACGCAAACCGAGGGGTAGCAATGGGAGTCTGGACTGTGGGAAACTGAGGGCATGAAAAAGCCAGAATTGATTGACACGGGTTGGCTTGGGCCACGGAGCGAAATGGATCGCGCCAGTCATCGTTTCGGCAAGTGTTCTGAGTGCCATGAGATCATCTGCGTCGAAAAGGCCGTGGCCGATGGACCGAGTACTCAGCGAGAAACAAGTAGAATGCTCGATCAAGCGTTTCGCGCCCACGTTGAAATGGAACATTCCAATCAGGATTGAAGCAAGACCGCCCGCGTTCGACGCCTGTTGTCCGGTTCTGTACAGGCAATAGGTAAGACGAAGCAGAACTGAGCAAGAGCCTATAGGCGCGGTGTACTCAATCTCTCGAAAGTTGACCTCAGAACCCCGCTACGTGTTAGCGCTTTCGAGAAGGTTTTGGAACTTGATGCCGCCTTTTGCGCTCTCTGGCGCGAACCGCTTTGATTGCCCGCTTCCTCAAGTTCATGGTTGACACTCACCGGGAGCAGGAATTCGGCGCGTGGGAGAAGAGGCAGCAGGGTTGCTCTGAATGCGCTTGGGTGTTTAACCCTTCTGGTCCGCCTGCTGCTGGTGAATCTTTAGATGAAATGAAGCGGACCTTCAAAACGCAACTCTCCGAAGAGTTTGCCTCCCACTCTTGCGCCGAGCACCCTCGGGTCAAAGCCGCAACGCCTTGGAAGCGGCGCGTGGGGTAATGTAAGGGGACATCCACAGAGCCGCACCGTGACCGTAGATTGAACGCAAAAGACCAACCTTAGCCAAGCGAAAAAGCTAACACACTGCGGGAGAAATGAAATTCGCCGAGTCTTCCCGTATGTCGCACTTCGGGCAAATAGGTAAGGGAACGGTGCAGACTTTCCCGCTCGGGTCAGCGAGAAAAACGTGGTGTCCAAGTGCACCAATTTGGAACCACACGTAGAACAAAACGCGCGAGATGGCTTCGTAACCAAAAGTGTGCACTTCCTCTCGAGTGTAAACGCCTGTTGAGTCGTATTACGCAGTTCGTCTTGCTTTGTATGCATATATGACTGCCAGCAGCGGTGGAGCGAGAATGAATCCCCAGAACGGAATTGCAAACCCCAGGATGACCGGTACCAATATCGAGGCCCACATTGGCACTTTGGCAACGCGGCGCATGATGTATGGCTGTAGCAGGAGCCCGTCGACGACGACGATTATCGCGTAAAGGATCAGCACGTAGAGGGGGTGTTGCCAGTCGTGCCAGCGGAGCAATGCCGATAGCACCGGGCCGACCAAACTGAGTACTGGCCCGAGGTGCGGGACGATTTGCAGCGCGGCAGCAAGCACTGCCCAAAGCGGCGACAACGGCACTTTGAGGATCCAAAGACCCACGAGCCACAGTATCGCCACGGCGATGGAATCCTGCATCTGTGCGACCGCCCAGCTCTTAAGGGCAACGCCGGTGACGCGAATGTGGTTTCGAGGTTCCATCGACGGCCGCGGTCTCGTTGCGTTCTTTGTAAACCTTATCCCGCCGATTCTGTCCATAGCAATGGGAACCTACAGTCCGATGAGCACTACCTGCGTGCCGTGTTGGCGGCCCAGAGTGCGACTTCTTAAGAGGGACAAAACGTTCCCGGCATGCGGGCACTCGAAGATGCTCGGAATCAACGCGCATGATCTTGTCGGGCGAGAGGGAATGTCCGCACTTCGAACAGACAGTATTGAGTGACGCCAGGACTTTAGCGAGATTGATTTTCGCTTTGCGGGGCATTGTCTCAAAGCGAAGGATAAACGAACCGATCATTCCGATCATCCGGAAAAATTTGCTACTCCAAATCAGCCAAAACCACCCAAAACCTCAGTACTCAAATGTAGCGTAAGTGCCTGTAGAGTCAAGCTGGGTACTACATTTCTAATCCGGTGGTTGCAGGTTCGATTCCTGCCGCGCCTACCATACAAGCTGTTGTCAGTTGCCGGTGTTAGGTTGACAGCGTCGCCAGCCATGCACGCGGCAGCACCATTCTCGCGGGCGGCACTTCTTCCTTTTTCCCAAGCGCCGATCACTGACTGTTGGTGCAATTGGTAAACCCACTATTGATGGCCGTGTGCTTCGGCGTATATCTCCAACACACGTGAGCCAGTGCTGCGCATTGGTGCGAATATCGGTGTATTCGATCTTGGCATACACTCGGAACTGTATTGTGCCGGAAGTCAAATCTCCCATAGTCTTGCCCGAAATTGGGTTCATGAGGCTGGTCTGATCTCCGATTAATCTAACGTTGCTTTTTCAACTTCTTTTTCTTTCCCGGCCGCTCAATTTCAGCTCTAATCCTCGAAATTTCTTCCGGGAATAACATTGTTGGGCCCGTTTGAAGGAAGTGTACGACATTAAGCCTCTCTCACCAAACTGATCCGTATTGCTCAGACTCGGCTCCAGACGCCATAGTACCGTGTAGTACTAGAAACGGAGACTCCGCTATAGCCCGGAAAATCACCGATCCAGAATGGTATTCGATTGCAGAACAAGCAAGTAAGGCAATGGACCCAGCAAAGTTAACGATCCTTGTGGCTCAACTTTGCAGCGCGATTGGATGAATCCAGAAGACAAGAGACAGGATCGAGGAGATGACAGAGATGGCGGAGAACCTTCAGCGCGGGATAGAGTCGCCCAGCCACGAAGAGTTGGCCAAAATCTGCACAAAAGTAGCCCGCTGGGTGATGGGGTGTGTTGCGGTCCGGGCAGAAAATCCAAACTGGATAATTACCAAGTCGCCGCGATTCGTTGAACAACATTTCAGCATAAAGTAAGCATCGGGTGGCGCAAACGAATCAACATGCGGCATGAATTGAGGCTCCTAATGGGGGACACGTACGATGATAAAGCGCAGGAAACTCCAGTCAACACCAATGCCGTAGACAGACTGTTTGCGGTGATTCGCAAAACAATAAAATCCCAACATTCACCACACGACCCTCTAACCTGCAACGTGTGTCACAACCCCATTGGGCGAGAGATAAAAGGTATATGTGCGGACGAAAGCGGGCAAACAGTCCATATTAATTGCTACCTGCAAAAGGTGATTGCCAGCAAGTCTCCCATTCGACATTAAGAGGACCGTCCTACTGTTGAGTCCGATAGAGAATCTGCTTAATGGACCGGTCCGTTAACTGGTCCATTAAGCACAAACTGTATGAAAAAGACAGAACTATAGAGAAAAGACGGGACGATAAGTTATTGAATGCACTGATTTAGGGCAGATTAAAAATCCGCTGCTCTATCCAATTGAGCTACGCGCCCCTTAGCAAAATTTATCAAGCTCCGGGTGGAGTATTATGCGGTGTCGCGTGACATCCGCTACCTCATTCCGCCGGCTCGCTTACATTGATTGGATGCGGGGACTGGCTTGTGTCCTGATGTTCCAGACGCATTGTTATGACTCCTGGCTTAGCCCGGGAGCTCGCCAGAGCAAGTTCTTCATGTACTCGCAACTGGGCGGAACCTTCCCGGCTCCGTTGTTTTTGTTTCTGGCAGGCATCTCGTTCGCGGTGGTCACCGAAAAACTGTGGAAGAAGAATCTGGCGCCCGAGGAGATTGCTCGCACCACGATTCGCCGGGGCGCTGAGGTTTTTGGCTTCGGACTGCTCTTTCGTCTGCAGGAATATGCTATTGCTTGGGGCTGGGCCCCACTCAGCGACCTGCTGCGTGTGGATGTACTCAACACCATCGGCCTCTCGATGATGCTCATGGGCGTGCTCTGCTGGCTGGTGCTGTGGATTCGCCACGGGGCGCAGGTTAGGCTCGCGCTGGTTCTCGCCTCGGCGGGAACGGCCCTGCTGATTTCTTTGCTCACTCCGCCGCTGTGGACAACGTGGCGTCCGGATTGGCTGCCGTGGCCTCTTGAGTCTTACATCAACGGTGTACATAATCTGGGCACGCCGCAAGCGTGGCTCTTCCCTATTTTCCCGTGGACTGCATTTGCCTTGGCCGGGCTGGCCGCCGGTTTCATCTTGCAAGCCGAGTGGACACACAAGGTCGAAGCCATGACTTTTCTTCTGGCCGGCGCAGCGGGATTTGTTTTAGTTGTAGCCGCGCGCTGGCTTGATGCCCGTCCGCAGCAGCTTTACGCGGTCTACGACTATTGGCACACCAGCCCAAACTTTTTCTTGATTCGAATGGGCATGCTGCTCATCATTCTGATGGCGAGTTATGCATGGTGCCGCTGGGGCGCGGGACAGTGGGGCTTCAGTCCTCTGATTCAATTGGGTCAGGCTTCCCTGCTGGTCTATTGGGTACACCTCGAATTCGTTTACGGACGGGCGTCGATCCTGCCTAAACACAGCGTGAACATACGCACCGGGTCCTTGGGATTGCTGACGATCTCCCTCGCGATGCTGACACTCGCGTACCTGCGAACGCGATTGAAAGGGCGCGGAGCGGATGTACTGGCATGGTTTTTGCGGCCAGCCCGCGCCAACTGAATCCTTCTGCATTTTTCATCCCGAGCAAGGCGAGGGATCTTGGTTTGTCTGCGCCGTCGGTGTCGAATTATAAGCAAACCCCAAGGTCCCTCGCTTCGCTCGGGATGACACGCACTGATGAATAAAGAATGGAATTAAGACTACCGAAACTGTTTCGCGAACTCGACGACTTCGCGTTCCGCCCAGCGGCCATCATAGGCTGGATCGCCATCGGGCACTCCGACGAACGCGCAGTGACCGCCATCCTCGACTTCGATGTAGCTGATGTTGCGATTGGAAATCAGCGCCTGGCGTGTCTCGGGCAAAATACGAATGAAGGGATCGTTGACAGCGTGGATCACGAGTGCCGGCTTCGCGACGCGGTCGATCACGTTAGCGGCGGCGGCCCGGGCATAATAATCGTCGGCGCCTGTGAAACCGCAGTAGTAAGCAGTCACACAGTCGTCGAAGTCTCGTAGAGTCTTCACGCGGCGCAGACGCGAAACGTCGAAGGCGCCGGGAAAGAGCCGCGCTTTTCGGCGAAATCTTCGGAATAACTGCAGCAGAAAATAGTATTCGTAAATGCGATTAGCGGGCTCGTGCAGCGCGTCGGCCCCGGCCGCCAGATTAATCGCCGGGCAAACCGCCGCCAAACCGCGGAACTCCGCCGGGCCGTTGTTGCCCCACTCCCCTGCGAGCTTCAGTACGAGATTGCCGCCCATGGAAAAGCCAATAAGCACGAAACCCGGGATGCCGTCGCGCTCAACGAGGTCGCGCGCCACCGCGGCCACATCCGTGGAACGGCCTGAGTTGTAGAGTGTTGGGGCACAATGATCCATACCGCCGCAGTTGCGCTGATTCATGCGCACGACATTCATGCCTGCAGCCAGACCGCTGCGCGCGATTCCCAGCATATATTGCGATTCGCTCGAGCCTTCGAGCCCGTGCACCACGATCAGCGTCAGAGCGCGCAGGTCCTGCTGCCAGTGACAATGGCAGAGCACGGGAACGCCGGCTTCCACTTCGATCAAGCGCCGCTCTGCCGGCGGCAGCTCGATTCGTCTCGGAAGAAAAAATGCGGCGAGAGTTTGCACATGCCCGCCCGCAAGCCAGCGACGTGGCCGGAAAACATTGCGGGCAAGCTGCGGAGGCGGGGCGACAACGCCTTTCACTTCATCCCCCGGATCGATTCGAGGCTCGGGAGGCTCAGGTGTAAGTGCGCCAATTTGCGAAGTTCCCACGAATTGATTCTAATAGGATCAGTCAGGTCCACGGGAGCCAGTGATGCCGATTTTTGAATACATCTGCCAGAAATGCCACCACGAGTTTGAAGCTTTGGTCTTCGGTCACGACAAGGCGAAGTGCCCTAAATGCGATAGCAAGAAGCTGAGTCCACAACTCAGCGTTTTCGCCGTGTCGGCAAAAAGCTCCGGAGGCGCACCGGCCTCTACTGGTGCGTGCGGCTCATGCGGCGACCCGCGCGGTCCCGGAGCCTGCTCCCTCGGCGACCTCGACTAGCGGGTTCGAGCTCGCGTGGCACGCCAGTCACCAAACTTTCGGAACTGTTTCGCGGTGACCGCGGTTACCTTTGCTTCCCTGCCGTGCGCCCCTACCATGCCTTGGACACTGCCCCCAGCCAAGGAGCATCACATGGACCGGCGCCGTCAGTCCCGTGTTTTTGTTGACCTTCCTGTACAAATCTGGGGTATGGACGCTCATTCCCGCCCCTTCACTCAGCCTGCCAGCCTGCGCTCTATTAGTGGCCGTGGAGCCACCCTGCAGTGCGTGGATGCTCAACTAAAGCCGGGCGAACTGATCGATGTTCTTTACCAGGGCACCAAAGGACAATTCCGCATTGTGTGGTGCGGACAACCTGGAACTGAAATGGCCGGAGAAGTGGGCCTTGAAAACACTTCTGACGTCAGGCTTTGGGATATCGATCCGTTGCGTTGTGCGGCAACGGTAGGCCGAGGATAGCCCGAGAACAGCCAGGGAGCCATCTGACCGCGCTCGAAGCTCAATCTCACCAATTCTTGAGAGGTGGCACACCGCCAGGTTCTCGCGAAATAACCTCCAGCAGCAATCTTAGGCTGTAAACTCGCAGAGATGCGAGTAAAGATTCTTGGGACAGCTGCTGGGGGCGCGTTTCCGCAATGGAACTGCGCATGCGCGAATTGCCAGGCTGTGAGAGCCGGAACGTTTCATGGGAAGCCGCGCACGCAAACCCAAGTAGCGATCACTGAAGATGGCCGTTCATGGTTTCTGGTGGGCGCGTCTCCGGACCTGCGCGCGCAAATCGAAGCCACGCCAGAGTTGCATCCGCGCGAGGGCCTGCGCCAATCGCCCATCGCTGGCGTGGTGCTCACCAATGCCGATCTTGACCATGTCCTCGGGCTGCTATTATTGCGCGAACTCCAACCACTGCGTATCCACGCCACCGCTTCGGTTCGCCGCATTCTCAGCGAGGACAATTCGATGTTCGGCATGCTGCGACGAATCCCAAATCAAACGTTATGGACCGACTTTGGAGCAGGCACGCAATTCCATCTCTGCGACGTTCGTGGCAAAGACTCTGGTCTGTGCTGCCAGGCATGGTCGTTAAGTCCACATTATCCCGCATACGTCACGGCTGGACGGCAGGCGCAACTGGAGCCCGGGGAAGCATCCCTGGGCTTCATCCTCCAAGCCCCTTCAGGCTCGCGGTTAGGCTATATGGCCGCCGTTCCCCAACTGGACGATGCCCTTCTGCAACAGATCGATACCTGCGACGTCTTGCTATTCGACGGTACGTTCTGGAGCGATGATGAATTGATTCGCATACAAGGCAGCGGGCAAACCGCCCAACAGATGGGCCACATCCCCATTGAAGACACTCTGGTCAGGTTGGCGGAAGTGCGCCGCCCGCGTAAAATATTTCTGCACATCAACAATACTAATCCCATGCTGGACGAGGCAAGTCCTCAATATCGCCGGGTGCAGAGCGCGGGCTGGGAAGTCGCGGAGGATGGATGGCAGTTCGACCTGTAGAAACTGAGAGCGCATCGCGAACCGCCCGCTTGCTTTCACTCGATGAGTTACGTGCTCAATTCCAGGCCACCGGCGAAGAGCGGTACCATCACAAACATCCTTTCCATATACGGATGCACGAAGGCAAGCTTAGCCGCGGACAACTGCAGGCTTGGGCGCTGAACCGCTACTACTATCAGAGCATTATCCCCATCAAGGATTCGATCATCCTCTCGCGCGGTCCGGATCCGGTCTTTCGCCGCGCCTGGCGCAAGCGCGTGGTCGATCACGACGGCGATGCCACGAGTGAGGGCGGCATCAAGCGCTGGATAAAGCTGGCGGAGGCCACGGGTCTTGATGCGGCGCAGGTGCGCGCTGGTAAAGGAATTCTTCCTGCGACGCGCTTCGCGGTCAATGAATATCTGAACATTGTTCGCAGCCGGTCGCTGCTGGAAGCAGTTGCTTCCTCGCTGACAGAATTATTTTCGACGAAGTTAATTACCTTGCGCGTGGAGAGATTGCGCCAGCATTATCCCTGGCTGGTGGGTGGTCTGGACTATTTTGAGGCCAGACTCTATCAGGCGCCGGAAGATTCGCAATTCGCTATGAATTACGTCTACGACAATGCCAAGACGAGGGCCGAACAGGAGTTGGCAATCCAGGCGCTGCGCGATAAATGTGACATTTTGTGGGCGCAACTCGACGCGCTCTACTTCGCCTATGTTGAGCCGGGATGGCCGCCGCCCGGAGCATTCCAAATTGAGGCCGGCTAGTATGGCGCCTCCGGAGGATTCGAGCCAGCCGCGTCTGGCAGCCGGCTGCCGCTGGGGCGGCACTGAACAAGACCGCGTTATTCTTTTTCCCGAGGGCGCGATCAAGCTGCAAGGGACAGGACGACAGGTTTTGGAGCGATGCGACGGCGAGCGCACCTTCGGCCAGATCATCGGAGAATTGCAGGCTCAGTTCGGCGATGCCGATCCCGTCAAAATTCGCAGCGACATAAGCCAGTTTCTCGAGCAACTCCGGCACAAGCGGATTGTCGACTATTAATTCGTTCATGATTCCAGGGCAGCACTGATGATTCCCAACCCGCTTGCGCTCATTGCCGAGATCACGCACCGGTGCCCGCTGCACTGCGTCTATTGCTCGAATCCCCTAGAACTGGCCGCCGTGAGTTTGGAGCTTTCAACAAATGAGTGGGTCGATATTTTTCGTCAGGCAGGTAAGCTCGGGATGCTGCACGCGCACTTCACTGGCGGCGAACCGCTGGCGCGTGCCGATCTGACGGAACTCATTGCAAGTGCGCGGGCTGCCGGGCTCTATACCAACCTCATTACCTCCGGTATCGGACTTGCCGAAACCCGACTGCGAGCGCTAGTCGATGCGGGACTCGATCACATTCAGATCAGCTTTCAGGACTCGCGCGAAGACGCGGCAAACTGGATTGCGGGAGCCAAAGCGCATGCGCACAAAATGGAATTGTCGCGCCTCATTCGAAAGCAGAAGATTGCGTTCACCGTAAATCTTGTCATCCACCGGCAGAACATCGATCACCTCGAAGAGATGATTTCTTTCATCGAACAACTCGCTCCCGAACGAATGGAGATTGCCCACACGCAGTACTACGGATGGGCATTAAAGAACCGGAGTGCATTGCTTCCCACGCGAGCGCAGCTTGAAAAGGCAGTGAAGACGGTGACGGCCGCTGAAAAACGGCTCGCCGGGCGCATCCGCATTGACTCCGTAGTTCCAGACTACTACGCACGATTTCCCAAAGCCTGCATGGGCGGATGGGGTCGTAGATTGATGCTCATCAATCCTGCAGGAAACGTTCTTCCTTGTCATGCCGCGGAAGTGATCCCCGGCATGACGTTCGACAATGTTCGGGAGCAGACGCTTGAGTTCATCTGGCAGCAGTCTTCGTCGTTCCAGCGCTTTCGCGGAGAACAGTGGATGCCGGAGCCCTGCCGCAGTTGCGAGCAGCGCACGATAGACTTTGGCGGATGCCGCTGCCAGGCTCTGCTGTTGACCGGAAACGCTGCGGCTACCGATCCTGCCTGCTCACTCGCACCTGCACATCACATTGTGGAGGCGGCATTGGCTCTAGCCAACTCCAGCGCGGCGGTTTCGCAACCAGTTCCAGCGGCATCGTTCGTGCAGTTACAGCAGCGAAGCGAAAATCTCTGGAGCTACCGCACCAATCCCAAGTAGACACCGCGGAGTAGCGGCGCAGAGCCACGAATCCCTACCATCGCACGCCAATCGTGATCGGACGAAAATCGGTACTTGTGCCATTGGCCGATCCATGCATAAGCCGATATTCCGCGTAAATTTCGACGCCACTGGGCATCTTGCGGGTCACGCCTGCTCCAACGTTGTAACCAAATTCATTCTGGCTGGAATCGACGAAGCTGCCGTTGAGTGGAATCCTAAGATTGGAGCACGCGCCCCACCAGATCCAGAACGGGTTACACCCGGAACCGGGAACCGCTGTGTCGGAACTCAGACTCCCGCCGCGATGGTAGAAGCCGGGTCCCAGGATCACATATCCGCTATAGAGCTTGGTCACAGGAAGGTTGATGATGGGGTCGAGGGTGAAGGCTGCTACGTAACTTCTAGCCCCGCCTGCCTGGGCTAGTTGCAGAGTGGAGACGCGCAGCGGCAGGTCCGCAAAAATGAAATCCGCGCGCAATCCGAAATATTTATTGGCGTTGCGAGCGACGCCGACCGTGCCTAGGACGCCTCCGCCCCTCACAAACGTCTTGGTCGCGCCACTGTCTACGTTGGCACCAACGCCGATGTTGTAATTCCAGTTCCTGTAATCGTGCGGGCGCTTCCTGCGGCGCGAAGTTGACTCCTCGTCAGCAGGTTCCTGTTCGTTTGCAGGCAGTTGTGCGGTGGGGGTTGGCGATTCCGGTTGTTGTGCAGCGGGGACCGACGGCGCTGGCGCGGCTGGAGTCTGATCGGCGGGCGTTGTCTGGGCAAATGCTGGCCCTCCCGACAGACTTAGCAGAAGCAAACTTGCTAGAAACAGCAGCGTCAATGCACTCGCAGTCGCGAACTTTCCCATCATCCATTCTCCTCCCATAACCGGGCGTGGTGGCGGACCGCAGCGCTCGGCATGGAGAGGCGCCGTCTGGTAAAGGTTCCGCTTGTGGTTCCTCGCAAGCGCGCATCAACGTGCCTGCGGCGGATCGCATCATCTTACCAACTTTGATGCTGACTCTGCCCGGCAAGCCGCCTGACTTGTGTTGGCGTTGCGCTTCGCGCAGGCAAATGCCCCACGTATGATAAAAATGAGCTTCACTCGAGAACAGACCTTGCACAAGATTCCACCAGCGCAAGCAGTAGATGCCAAGCCCGAGGCCGCCCAACAGGAGCACAGTCCCGCAGTCCGGGTTGCCCTGGTGGGCTTCGGAACCGTGGGCCGCGCTGTGGCCAAAATTCTTTGTGAGCGCAACGACGGCGCGCTCCGCTTGACGCACATTTGTAATCGCAACGTTGAGCGCAAGAAACAGCCTTGGGTGCCCAGCGACGTAGCTTGGACCGAAGACGTTCACGCGATTGCGAACTCGGATGCCGACATCGTTATCGAGCTGATCGGCGGCTTGACGGCCGCTGAAGATTTGGTGCGAAGCGCTTTGAACGTAGGCAAGTCAGTGGTGACGGCGAACAAGCAGCTCATTGCCCGTCACGGCCGAGAGTTGTTGCAGCTTGCCAGCACCAATGGCTGCCAGCTTGAGTTTGGAGCATCCGTCGCGGGAGGAGTTCCCGTCCTGCCCGCGCTGCGAACCGGGCTCTGCGGAGATCGATTGCAGGGCATTGCCGGAATTCTGAACGGTACATGCAATTACATTCTGAGTCGCATTGAGACCGCCGGCATCCCTTTCAGCGAAGCGCTCGAAGAAGCACAGGCTCGCGGCTATGCTGAAGCCGATGCCAGCGAAGACCTTGACGGCGGAGATGCTCGAGCCAAACTATCGATTCTCGCACTCGCCGGGCTGAAGATCCACGTGTCTCCGGGAGACATTCGCGCTCGTACAATTCGCGCAATTGACGCCGTCGATTTCGACTATGCCGCCGATCTGGGCTGTACCATCCGTCAAATTTCGCGCGCCGATTTGAAAGAGACGACACTGTTTGCGGAGGTTGGACCCAGCCTGGTTCCCACGTCATCGCCCTTCGGTCGCGTGCAGCGAAATCTGAATCTGGTTTTGACCTCGGGAGAATACGGCGGCGACATGGCCTTTTTAGGCGCGGGCGCAGGAGGATATCCAACCGCGGTTGCGGTAGTCTCAGACCTAATGTTTGTCGCGGAAAGTTTGACGGCACGGGCGCGACCGCGCCAGCCGTTGCAGCTCGCGTCGCCCAAAATAAGCAGTGACTTTGAGACGCCCTGGTATCTTCGCTTGGTGGTGAAGGATCAGCCAGGCATTATTGCAAGTCTGGCTGCGATCCTCTCGGCTCACCGTTTGAACATTGACGCCGTCCTGCAGAAGCCGGGATTCGACAAAAACGCGCTGCCATTTGTCATCACACTCGAGCCTTGCCGCGACGCGCAGTTAAACCCAGCGCTGCACGAAATGTCGACCCTGCCCTTTGCCCTGCGCCCGTGCCTTTGTCTGCCGATCTTGCGCTAGGGCAATGCAACCGACTTCTCGACGAGACTTAACATACTCTGACTGACCTTAGGAAGGGTACTACTTCCAAAAAGGATTTTTTAGGCCGGCCGGCGCCAGAGCGCTGTTCGACTTTGCTTCCGTGCCAGAATCGTCCGATATTTTTTCGTCCTGTAAACGCGACGAAGGCGCATGGAGCTCATCTTCGCTGCGGTAAGCCGGTGTCATAGGAGACGAATATTCCGAGTTCATCCCTACCTCCACATTGTTTATGATCTAGATTCATTGAAACACCGGAACAACGGCGAGTGGCCCGCAAAATCTTGATGCCTTGCATCGAAAAATCAACTGCACAGAATTAGAGTCTCTGGCGGAATTTCAGGGCGATGCGACAAAGCTGCTACGATGTCAGTCGCGTAGCGCTTCTTCGGACTTCATAAATTTCATGGTCAAGGAAGACTATTCATGAAATACCGCAAGCTGGGCCGAACCGGATTCGAAGTCAGCGACATTGCTTATGGACTCTGGGGGGTGAGCGGCTGGAGCGGATCTGACGATACGCAATCGCTGGAATCCCTACAGCTCTCCGTCGATTCAGGCTGCAACTTTTTCGACACCGCGTGGGCTTACGGCGACGGCAAGAGCGACGGTCTGCTCGGCGAAACCATGGCGCGCAACGCCAAAAAACGCTTGTATGCCGCTTCGAAGGTTCCTCCGGCCAACGGACAATGGCCCGCGCTTCCGAGATATAAATACCGCGACGTATTTTCCTCGGACCATGTTTTCAAGTATGCCGACCTGATTCGCAAGAAACTTCGCGTGGACTCGATTGACCTGTTGCAGTTTCACGTGTGGGATGACAGTTGGGCCGATGAACCAGAATTCCGCTCGACCGTCGAGAAATTAAAAGACGGCGGGTGGATTCACTATTTCGGCCTCAGCTTGAACCGCTGGGAACCCGAGAATGGCATCAAGGCGCTGCACACGGGCTTAGTTGACGGGGTGCAAGTGATCTACAACATTTTCGATCAGGCGCCCGAAGACAAACTGCTGCCGCTATGCCAGGAACTCAATGTGGGCGTGATTGCGCGCGTGCCTCTCGATGAAGGCAGCCTGGGCGGCAAGATGACCATGGAAACCCGCTTTCCGAAAAATGATTGGCGCTCCGGCTATTTTGGGCCGGAAAATTTGGCCAACACGATTCGGCGCGTGGAAAAGCTTAAGAACATTCTGCCCGCAGGCATGACTCTTCCGGAGATGTCTTTGCGCTTCATCTTGTCTCATCCTGCGGTGAGCACCACGATCGTGGGTATGCGCAGTCCGGAGCACGTGCGGCAGAATGTCGCTGCCAGTAATGCCGGACCGCTCGATTCGCGATTGCTCGCCGAATTGAAAAATCATCGCTGGGATCGCAAGCCGCAGCACTGGTCGGATTAGTCCCGCCCGCCGCTATTCAAGCCAGTCCCTACGACCTCTGGTAGTAGCAGACGCGGCAGTCTACTCTCGTCTGTCCGGAGCCATTCTGTCGGAACCATGAAAACAAATTCGCGGCAGACCGCATTCGCCCTGACTCTTTTCGCTATCCTGCTGGCGACAACTCTGAACGCTCAGAACTCGCGCGGAACGCTGCGCGGCACGGTGCAGGATGCCACGGGAGCCCGCGTCCCATCAGCCAGAATTGTGGCACAACTGGCGGGCTCCTCCGTGCAACGCGAAGCCACCACTGAGGATCGCGGCGAGTTTCGTTTCGATGATCTTGAGCCTGGCAACTACCGCATCAACATCAGCGCCGCGGGTTTCGCGGAGGCGCAGGCAGATGTCTCAGTCACCGTTGCTACGGGCCGCGACATTACGGTCAGTCTGAAGCCGTTGTCCGTGCAGGAGACCGTAAACGTTCGAGCAGAAAGCTCCTCCATCGTGACCCAGCCCATCGATCTCGCGAGCGCCGTGCACCAGGGCGTGGTTTCCAGACAGGATCTTGAGACACTTCCTCTGGCCGCGCGCAGCTTTGCCAACATCGCTTATTTGGTGCCGGGCACGGAACCAGTCGAGCCCTCCGATCCGACGAAGGCGCGCATCACTGCGGTTTCCACTGGCGGAAGCTCGGGCTTGAACAACGAACTGTCGGTAGATGGCGGCGATAATTCCGACGACTGGATTGGCGGCTTTCTGCAAAACTTCTCTCCCGATGCGATCCAGGAATTCGCCGTGCGTACCGCTCAGGAGGATGCGGATACCGGGGGGACCACGGCAGGCTCAGTCGTGATCACGACTAAGCACGGAACCAACGAATGGCATGGCGGTGGCGCGTTCTATGAACGCGCGGCGGCGCTCAACGCGCGCTTCCCTATCGAGAATCCTGCCCCGAACCCTAAACAACCCTTTTCGCGCCAGAACTACGTGGCCACGCTGGGTGGGCCAATAAAAACCGATAAGGTGTGGTTCTTTTCATCGATTGAATATGTGCACGAGAACGCCAGCATTGCCTATAGCCCAAGCAGCACCACCCAGTTTGACGCACTCGCGCAGCTCGCGGAAGAGGGACTGATTCCCGGTGTGAGTTCAATTGCCGTGCCGCAGAGCGTACCCATTCCATTTCGCGATTACATCGGTTCTGTTCGTTTCGATTGGGCTCAGTCTTCAAAGTCACAATGGTTTTTGCGGACTTCGGAAGACAACTACCTCACGCACAACGCGCTGGTGCAGCAAGCCACGCTGCCCTCGACTGGGCTGACCACGCATAACAACTATTGGAACGCTGTCATTAGCAATCAAGACAGTTTCAGCCCAACCTGGTTGGGAGCTTTTGTATTCGACGTCAGCGAATTGCACCTGACCCAGGCGCGCAACTCGACTCTGGGCTTTGCCCTAGCGTTCCCTTTCAGTTCCACTTCGCAAACGATTTCGGGATTCGAAACCTTCGGCGATAACCAGTTCGCCACGCCGATCACGCTTTTCCCTGACCTGCGCAACCAGGAAAAATACCAGCTACGCTACGACGTGAGCCACACAACGGGCGATCATGCGGTTAAGTTCGGCATCAATTTCATCCATGAGCCGGTGCTGAGTGGAGCGTTTCCGGGAAATGCGGAGACTTTGTATTTATTTCCGCAGAACCCGACGTACTACGTCGCCAATCCCTTCCAGTTTCCTATCGACCTGGCGGCGGGAGCTTCGACCACTCCCGCCGGCGACGGCAGCTTCTCGCAAGACGTGCAGCGACTGGCGCTCTACGCGGAGGATTCCTGGCGTGTGACCCGGCACCTCACGTTGAATTATGGATTGCGTTATCAAACGACGTTTGGACTGTTCGTGGGCTCGGGCCGAAGCCAGGCGGAAAATCCCGCATTTGTCACGTTGCAAGCGCTGCAGATTCCGGTGAGCGTGCCGCACGACGATCGAGCGCAGTTCGGTCCGCGCCTTGGCATCGCATATTCTCCCGTCGACAGCGGCAAGACCGTGGTCCGGGCAGGCTTTGGGATGTTCTATAACGATCTGGCACAGAACGGATGGGCCACCGCCTTTCAAGCCGTCAACTCGACAAATTTCGCGAGCGGCGCGTGCAGTTTTATGGCCGGCAGCCCGCCTCTAACCACCGGCGCCGGTTGCATCCCCGGCGATACTTCCGGTGGCACCGGCAACCTGATCGACGGCCACTACAGGACTCCCTACGCCATCCACATTACCGGCGGAGCGCAACATGCCTTCAACCAGCACTGGACGCTTAGCGCCGACTACACGCATGAAGAGGGGAACCACGGCTATCGCGCTTACGCCTATACGGGCGGCACGAATCTGTTCACGCCGCTGATTCCTGCATCAGACCCGAACTTTGCCAGTGATCAGGCAAGCGTGGTTCCCGACCTGAATCTTTTCAAGTCTGATAACCGCTCCAGCTATAACGCTCTGATGTTGCGCTTGCAGGGGAACGTTTCTCATCGCTTCAACCTGACCGCAAACTACACACTATCGAAGGCAAAAACGTGGGGATGCGTTCTCGGTGAACTCTTTGACTACGTGAATGGAGTCTGTGACCCGCTGAATCCCTTCGGGCCTGGGGATTACGGGCCGTCCGGCGAGGACGTGACCGATCGCTTCGTTCTCGCCGGAACTCTTCATGTTCCAGGCGGATTCGAACTGACCACGCTTACCCAAGCGGAGAGTGCGCGCCCGTTCACGATCACCAATGCAGACGGCATCGGAAGGATCTCGGTGAACGGAGTGCCCGAACGCCTGGACGAAGTCCGCGGAACGCCTTACATTCAGGCTGACTTGCGAGTGAGCCGTCCTTTCAAGATCGGAGAGTGGTGGCAGATTCTGCCTTTCGCCGAGTTCTTCAATCTCTTCAACCGTAACAATCCCGGCGCAAATTATGTCACCGCCATCGGCGACCTTCCGGTTCCGGCGGCCCAGGCTGCAGCCGGCAATATCACATCTATCTGTACAAATGCGGCTTGCACTACCACCCAACCAATCAGCAGCATCAATCAGTTGCGAGTGCCCGGCGGGGCTTTGGGAGACTTCTTTGGTCCGGGCACAACTGTAGGGATTCCCTTCGCTGCACAGTTGGGAGTTCGGGTTAGTTTCTGACATCGCGCCGGCTCAGGTCGCTGGTTGACCGCCGTTCCGCATAGAATGCGTCCATGATCATTCTTGCGTTGCTTGCCGCTCTCTCGCTTCAAGCGTCCCAACGCTGCAGATCAGGCGAAGGTGCTGCGTCCGCAGGACCAAGCGCTCCTGGACGCCTATGCCCCCGGCAATCGAAAAGTTTGGGATGATGTACTCGCTCCCGATGCCCTCTATGTGGACGAGAACGGCACGATCATGGATCGCGCCGAATTCCTTAAGCAAACTGGATCCCCTGCCGGCCGGGGTTGCCGGCAACATTCAGATTGCGTCTTACTCCGCTCAGATTTCAGGAGACCTGGCTACCGTGATCCACACCGACGACGAGCAGGAGTACTACCACGGCCAAACGCTGCTCGCGCGCTATCTCACGACTGAGACGTGGCGCAGGGAAGCGGCTGCCTGGAAGCTCCATTTAATTCATGTCTTCGCAGTACTCAAAGACCCTCCAGCAATATCGCTATCTCCGGAAATCCTGCAGCAGTACGCGGGCCGCTATCTGGCAGGCAATGATCTTGTCTACTTGATTGAGTGGGACGGGAAACAATTGATGGGCCGGCGGCAAGGCGCCGCCATGAAACCCCTGATGGTTGAAGTTCGCGACGTCCTTTTCATCTCTGGTCAGCCACGAATCCGGAAAATCTTTCAGCGGGACCCAAATGAAGAATCACCGGGTTTGTGGATCGACGCGAGAGTTGGGATCTTGTTTGGCAGCGCGACGGTTCCGGTACTTCTTAGAAGGTGACTTAGTCAGAGCGCGCCTTAGCGCACCAGCCATTCCGTCGCCGTGTGTATCCGCACCAGCAGTTCGCTGTAAGTGATAGCGAGTGTCGCCACCACCCCTACAGCAGCGCCCAACGCATATCCCAGCGAATAAGCCGGCGACGGATTCTCCCGCCGTTCCGTCCATGCCAGAAGCCGTTCCACGCGCTCATTCACCGATTCAGCAGGGCCACGGACTAGAGCCGTTGTGAGTTCTGGCGGCGGATCGAGCCGGGCTAAGCGCGACAATTTGATCACAGCCGAGGCCAGATCCAGCGCTTCGGAAGCGCTCGATACGGCGGCATCGTCGGCGGCCATTTCCGTGGCTTCCCGCCACGTGCGTTCCAGTTCCGCGGTTCCCGGAAACGCTAGCAGGCACAGAATTAGCTTTCGCAGATTATCGCGGCGGCGGATGTGAACGACCTCATGCCGCAACGCGCTTTGCAATTCCCGTTGGCTCAGAACAGATTCCGCTGCCTGCGACAACCACACGGTGGGCCGGAGAATGCCTGCGGCGCTGAGGGGAGGCGCGACCGCCGAACTTCTCAGCAGTGAAACTGAGTTGTTCGCGACAGAGCCCGAACTGATCGGCTGTGCCGCGTTCGACCACTGCGCAACCGTTCGCGAAGCTCTCCTCAATGCCAATACCGCATTCCATGTTCCCGCCATCGCTAGGGCGATCCCGCAGAGGCCAAGCACCACGGGTAAGCTGCCGATGGGTTCACTCACAGTGCGAGGTTCAAGCAGCAGAAAGGAAGGCACGACAAAAGCGAACGTCACCGCCGTCGCAATAACGAATGGAGCCAGACGCAAGGCAAACAGCAGGTCCGCGCAGCGTCGGGCCGAATAGTGCTGGGCGCGAAGCCATGCCCTTCGCCACGCCATTCTAACGGCCACCGATAGCGCGCCATAAAGCAGGATGAAGATCGAGAAAGAAACTGCGAGTCCGCGCACCGCGAACATCACTCTCTGTCCTCCTTACTAAAACGCCGTTGGCCCGTTTCCTGCTGATCGGTATTCTCTTGATTCATATTCTGTTGACCTAGCTCGCGGCGCTTGCGTTCCACCAACTTCTGCAAATCGTCGAGCAGCTGCGCGTCGCGCTCTCCCAGGATTTCCACCAGAAACGAAAGCGGCAACGACGAAGCCGGACTCGCATCCAGCAGTTGGCAAAGAGCATGACTCGCAGCCTCTCGATGCAGTTCCTCCCGGGTGAATCGAGGGCTGTAGCGGAAGGCCCTGCCTTCCTCCGATCGCGTCAGAAGACCTTTCTTGAACAATCGGTCGAGCGTGGTCATCAACGTCGTGTACGCCAGGTCCCGGTAGTTGCCTTCCACCAGTTCGCGGACAGTCGCGCTGCCTCTGGCCCATAACCCGTCGAGCACGCGCTGCTCCAGTGGCCCGAGCTGGCGCGAAGACTTTCGAAATGGATGCAAAATGCGTTTCATTCGCTTTCCGGCGACCTCCGCATTCTACCGCGAGTCCGGCTGCGTAGTTGCCACGTCAGGGAGTCTCAGTCCTACCTCTACCCGCTCAATGAATATAAGCCCAAAACCCGGCGGGATGTCTTTTAAGCAGCGAGGAAAATCTTTTAAGCGGCGGGAAAATCTGGGGTGGGAAACGGGAATCGAAAACACCTCAAACCCTGAATCCAATGACATGCAGAGCGTCGGGACGCTCTAAAAACGCTGTAAGACACTGCAGGAATCGCCAACAGTCAGTAAACAGTCAGTACGGTGGCCTGTGGGTTTCACGCCCTCTTCTCCCCTCAACGCGGAACACTCGGAGGCTGCTAGCGAGGTCGGGGCGATCCATCCAGAATGGCTGAGGGATATCAGTTCACCGTCGCCCCGCCGCAGCACCGCTTGTATATCTTGCCGGAAGCCGCAGGCGTCGCGTTCCGTTCAGGCGGTGTCCGAATCCTAATCTTGCCTGGGGCGCACGCCGGATTTGGGAGGTGAAATCACGCGGCCACCTTACTTTGATCTGAGCGGCGTTCCCAGAAATCCTCGAAGCGTCCGCTGAGCTTGCTGCAGCGGAGGGCGATGATGGCGTTTGCGCCCTTTACGGTCCAGTGCATGCCCGCCCGCTTGAGCCGGGTGCCGATCACCACTTTACAGCCGGCCTCCACCACGCCAGTCGAAGTGCAGAAGCCTGATCTGTGACTTCTCCTCGTCTATTATGCGATTGAAGCATTTATGGGAGCCAGCTGATAGCCGAGTTGTTTGGCTGTGGCCGCCAAGCGTCCGATGCGTTGCTGACGATAGCGGGTTTCGTAGGCCTTTGCGCCTTCGTCCACATACGGCTGGCCCCATCGCAGCAGCCGATAAATTAGAGTCGCCAACTTCCGCGCGGTGGCGAATACCGCAATGTCTCCGCCGAGCCGTTGCGCCATCTTGCGATAGTACGCTCCCAGAGCGGTCTGGCTGTGGCGCAGGGAAAGCGCTGCCATGCGCAAAGCCGCCGCCACACGGGTGCTCGCACTGTTACGCTTTCTCTTTCTCAGCGGCTTGCCCCCGCTGGTGGGCACATGCGGGGCTAAGGTGACGTGGGAGACGAACTGCTTCTCCGTGGGAAAGCGGCTCAAATCGGGGCCGTATTCACTGAGTACCACTTCGAGCGTTTCCACTCCGATAGCATCGATGTGAGTTGCATCGACCCCGCTCATTCGGTACAACGCCTGTCGCATTGGCTCCTGCCCGCGGCTTTTGATCGCCTTGGCCTTGTTGGCGTTCGGCAGAGGCGGTGCCTTTTGTCCCCGCTGCTCTTCCCGTTCCATGTCCCTGAGTTTCCGCAGGATCTCCTTCTCATAGGCGGCGATTCGTTCCTCGACCGCGTTGTACATCTGCAGCGCCTGCTGCAAGCTGAACAAGTGATCCTCCCGCCAGTGCCCACGCAATTGTTCGGCGATTTCCTGTTCGGTTTTGCTGCAGCGTGGGTCGCGCAGCTTGGCCAGTTTTTGGGCATCCCGTTCTCCTCCCGCGATGGCGCGCAGAATGGCCATTCCCGTCACGCCATCGAGGTCGGAGACCGCCCGATGCACGCGTACGTTCATCTGGTCCAAGCTCTTTTGCATCCTCCGCAACCAGTCTCCACGCTCCGCCACCAGGTTGGCCTTATCCCGCACCAGCGTCCGCAGCATGCAGACCGCTTCCTCCGGTCGAAACGAACCCTGCAGCAATCCGCAACTGTGCAGCCGCTGAATCCACTCGCAATCCATCGGGTCCGTCTTCTTGTCCCGCCCGGGCACCCGCGCCAGTTGCCGTGTATCCACCAGCAGCACTTGCAGACCTTGCGCTTCCAACACCTCGTGCGGAGCAATCCAATAAACTCCTGTGCTCTCCATCGCCACCGACTCTACCTGTCGCGCTTTCAGCCACTCCGCTATACGAATCAATTCCGCCGTCGTCGCCCCGAAGCTGGCGATTTCGCGGCCGCTCCCATCCGCGGTCGGAGCGCATACCCAGTGCTGCTCGCTCCCCAGGTCGATCCCGGCCACGTTCCGTCGAATCACCGGCAATCCCTGGAGCTGTCTTCGGCTGCCTTCCGAGCTCTCTATCTCGTGTTTTTCTGTCATCTCTTTACCCACCCTTCTGAGCACGCCCGCCCAGGCTGGCCGTTTGTGGATTCTGATCTAGGGGAGAACTTAGCAAAGTCTCGCCAATGTACAATCGCCTTCCTGGAACCATGCTTGTTTTTGCGGCATAAGCACGAATGAACGTAGGGTTTTAGCTGCGGTCGCGCTGTCTCGAACGATACCGCTGACTTTGCCGAAAGTCACAGATTATTCAATCCGGTGCAAACCGGTGGCAGGGCTTGTTTGTGGAACTTTGGATATCGCATTCGGCATCGATTGTTCCAGAGGTAGCGGATACAATCCCGTGCCTCTTTGTGCTGGCCTGCGTGGCGGTGCAGCGCTTGCACCAGGCATTTCAGACGGCCCTCATCGAGTTCATCATAGCGCGCCTGGGTCCAGGACTTGGCTTCTGGGCTGTCCCCATAAATGACCTTTCCCACCTGGCTGAGATGTTCTTTAGCATGAAAGCGGTCGAGAATCTGAGTGGCTTGCGGGAATAGTTCTGTCGCCGAGTTCCAAATCCAGGCGGAACCATCGCCCAACACCACCGGGCGCTGAGCTTCGGTGAAACCACGGCGGTTGGCCTCACGCAGTACGCGCTCAGCGAAGTCGGAAAGGTTAGGGCTGGTATCCAGAGCAGCCGCGCTTTCAATCGCGGCCGAATAGGTCACCGATCCCGGATCGCGCACCGGCCTGCCTTCCGGATCACGCGATTCTGCGGTCCAGACGGTGACCAGCTTGGCTTCGCGGGTTTTGGCCGAGCCGTCGGCTTGCTTGCCCGCGCGATCCGCGACTTCTTGGGTGCGCATCGGCACCCCGGTTCCATCCATTCCCAGGTACATGGTGGGAGCCACTTCTCCGCTCTTTTCCATTGGCTGGTGTTCATCGACGGCGACCTCGGCCCCCAGCGCTTCTGCTGCTCTTTCCACCTGCTTGGCACTGACTTCCACCCCCGCCAATTCGTGCAATAACCCGCTGCTCTCTTCGAAGCTCACCAGCGCTGCCGCGCTGCCCGTCATGCGCAAGACGCCGGGCGTCAGCGAAAACGATTCCAGCCCCAGGGCTCGGTCCCGCGGGCAGAATCCGCTCTCGCATCGCTCACAGTGATAGTAAGCGCGTTGTAGGTGCAAAGGTCCCAGTACGCTTTCGAAGGTCTTTTCGTGACGGCCATGATACTGGGCGGAACCTCCACAGCGACAGGGCAGCTGCGGTCCCACGTGATCGCTGGTGTCCGTGTTGAGCCCTTGTTCCAGGGCACGCGCTGCCAAGCGCAAAGTCTGGCGCCGTGCCGCCATTTCGATGGCTTCGAAATCCAAGTCGGCGATCGACTGGCGCCCTAAGAGTGTTTCGATTTCCTGGACGATTTCGTTTTGAAGGTCGGTTTGGAGCCCCTTTTTTCGGCCGCCTCTTTGGAAGCCGCCGGGGACGGTTCCAGTTGGCCATCGGCCCATTGTTCACAAGCCTCCCGATACTGCTCCACCTGTTCCCGAAACTTATGCCCTTGTTCGATTTGCTGCCGCGCGAGCTCGGCTTGTTCCGGGCTCAGATACCGGGAGTGGGTTTTGCCTGCCATCGGCCGTGTCAAGCTGTAATAGGGGCCGTGACGCGCTTTGGGATCCTCTTGGCAGGGGCAGCCTGCTTTACCGCATTTCATGGTGCGCTCGGAGACCGACCCCCGGCGCATCGGTTTAGGTTGAGACAAAACTGCGGCCAGTTCACGTACGGACGAAGGTACATCCGGAGGAATTTTCATGGATCTATCCTACGGCATTATATGCCGTAGGAACAACACAAAAAAGAACGCTCTTCGCCTTTCTCCCTTTCTATGACGTGCACCCTCTTGCCTGAGTTCCCTTGCCATGAGAATCTCATCGTGATAGCGACCATCTTGCTTTAGGGCTTTCTTTTCAATTCCATATTCCACGAAGCCCAGGCGCTCATATAGCCGCCGCGCTTGTTCGTTCTCGCTGACCACAGCCAGCTGGATCAATTCGACCCGATCGCGTGCAAATTCGACTATGGTCTCGACCAGTCGCCGCCCAACTCCAGCCTTCCTTGCGCTAGGCCGAACGTACATCCCGACGAGCAGGCCCTTGTGAGCCTCTTTTCGTCCCTCTCGAATCAACAATCCAGCGATGCCTACGAGTTCCGAGTGATGGAAAGCGCCAAACGATGCGGAACCGCCGAGCCGTTTTGCGAAAAAACTCACGGGTCGGGCACTCTCAGCTTCGAATGTGCTGCCGAATGCTTCTGAGTTGCATCGAAGTCCTTCCAGCCGAATATCACGATACAAGGCGGCGTCAGCTGGCTTTAAGCGTCGTATCTGAATTCGAGCAGCATTCACATTCCATTGTTAACGGAAACTTCAATTTAGGACAATACCCGGCTCGCGAACTTGCAGGTCTCCGACTCTCTCGCCGCCGAGGAACCTCCTTGGCTCGCCGTCCGAAGTCACCAGTCCCAAGTCCGGAGCCGAAGTTGCGACTAACACTTACAGCGTTCATACTCCGATCATGACACTCAAAAGTGCGGCATTGCTGGCACTGATCGGGACGATATTGATGACGGCTCTTTTAGTTTGGACGTTCGTCCTCACCTTCCTTTGCCCGGCAGCCACATTACCGTAGAATCGTCTTCCTGATGGATCATCCACGCCAGAGCCGTTCGTGGGAAAAGAACCTTCGTAACAGCGTCACCGCAGGAACTAAGTCCCGCAGGACATTCTATGCGTTTGGCTGCTTCAGCGTAACTGTGTTTTTTTACATGTTCCACCGGGCGCAGCAGTCCTGATTTCCAGCG
>CAVREP010000037.1:0-51191 GCA_963720155.1 uncultured Acidobacteriota bacterium | reverse complement strand
AGCTTGGGGCGCATCTGTCCGACGTAACGCCGGAAATCATTGAGGATCTGTTCGGCCGAAGTGGGAGTGTATTTTGGATTGGTTTTGACCCAGGCTCGGAACGAGGCAAGGTCGGTGAAGCCTTCCTTCTTTGCGATCGTTAGCATCTCGGTCTGGATCCGATCCATCTCGTGCAGCCCAAGTTGGTGAATCTCGTCCGCAGTCATGTGGGTGGTAGTCCGCTTATAGATGTCGTTCTGGTACCGTTTCTCGCCATCAGGTACAGAGGTGACAGAGAAAGCGATACGTCCGTGAGGTGCGTATTCGGTCCGCACAAAGTCAGCGTACGACCTATATGCGGGGATTACATCGATATTGACCGCGTCGGTCATTTGTTTGGTCAACCGCTTCTGGTCTTCAGTCGAGATGCCCGGAGGATATTGCTTGGTTGGCTTTAAGAAGGGATCCTCATCAATAAATGCCTTGACACTGGCCTGGTATTTTTTTCAATGAGGAAGCGCACGGGCGTAAGCCTGTCTTTCATGCCGTGACGGAGGACCTCGATGGTCTGACTGAGGACACGGGGGAACTGCTGGAGGCGAGCGATGTAGTCTTCGTAATGCTTGACAGAGTCCAGGGGAACAGAGTTTGGCAGATCTGCCAACTCGGTGTGGTACCCACTGAACGGATTGATTGGCATCTCGTATTCTTTGAGCTGGAAATCCGCGATCCGTTGCCTCGAGACCCCGCATGAGAATCTCGTGCGAAAGCAGGTCCTGTTCGGAGAAGTCTGCGGTTGAGATCGCCTGAAGCCGGCGTAAGAAGCTTCTCATCAAGCTCTTCCCGCCGCATGATGGCAGCCAGTGACTCATCGGCGAGCTTGTCGTTATAACGATAGTCGCCGACATCAGTTGCTCGCTCCCGGAAATTCACGCAGATCCGATTCATATTGCTCGTCAAACAGAGCATTCTGCCGCCGCAACGCGCTCCACAACTGATTCCATCTTCTTTTCTAGCGCGGAATTGGAAACCGCAGCCAATGAAAAAATGAGGGGAAAAATCACGGTTTGTTTTAGGTACATAGGACTTCCAAACTCAGACAAGCCAGCATACTCGTACAGGGTTTGCATACTTGCTTCCTCAAAATGGTGTCGTCTAATGAGCGGCGGTTCCGTCCGACCACTTGGACACTGAAATATAAAACTCTGTAATTGGCTGCGGAGAGTACCGTATTGATGCACGTCTACAAGTGATCCGGGGAAAACCGCGCCCCAATTCACATGGTCTTTCTGGGGAAACCAAAACATCAAATGGGGATCCGCGTTCCCGTACTTCGGTCCGAAGTTCTGCTGTTTCGACATCATGTAGCACATCGAACCGCGCTCTGGAACCGGCAGTTCATTCTTGTCGAACGCAGCCTTCGTCCTGTCGAACATGTGGCTCTTGGACAGCCCGGACAACGCCAACTCCGTCTGGTGCAAAGTGAGTGGCAGATGAGACCGCCCGGCAGGCGGATTGAGGCATAGCGGCAAACGCACCTGTGGATCCCAGAACTCCGGGTCGTCGTAAGGGAGCATCCATGATCGTTCTACGATACACACAAACCCGTTCGTCCCTTTGATCGCCGTCTCGTAACCATGATGACCGAGGATCACGACTTCGGCATCGCGCGCAATGGCAACCGGCGCTGCGCTTCGCGCCAAGGCTATCTCGGCATTCCGATCCGCCATCAGTATTGCTCAATCGGAGGCCATGGCGGGATAAGTCAGCTGGCGTCCTGTGCTTGCACTTGTCCACGCGGGATTCAACACAAAGGCCAACACGAAGCTGGGTGATGCGATGTTCCTGGTTATTTTGTTCATACGGCCGGTGCGCCTTGGGTACTCGCCGCTTGTGGGCTCGCGGCGGACGTCGACGGATAACCATGTTGTGAACCAAAATAGCACTCGATCGCGTTAATTCTTCCACCGGCAAATCGGAAATATCGAGATTCCGAAACGATGTCCCCTTGGCGGTGTGGCAGAGGTATTTGACGACAGCTTCATGGTCGCTCTCGAAGACGCTTTCCAGGTCAAAGCGCTCGATCCAATCCGCCTCGGGCCAGCATTTCGCGTGAAAAGTGCGCTTATCGATGTGATCATCGTCGTTTGGGCTCGAAAATGTGAATTGGTCGGCCAGCAACTGTTCGACAGCGATCCACTCCTTCTTCTCCCAGCCTGTGTAGTAGTTCCGGATGATCTCTTTCTTGGTCATATCTGATCCTTTCCCTGTGATGAATCTGGTGCGACGGCTGACAGCGCGCTTTTGCGTAGTAAGCGAAAACAGGAGCGAAGCTCCTGCGCGAAGAGTGTTGGCTGTTCGAACGCGGCGAAATGGCCTCCGCGATTCAGTTCGTTCCAGTAAATTAGGTTTGGGTAGCAAGACTCCGCCCAACTGCGGGGAGCACGATAGATCTTCTCGAGGAAAGATGCTACAGGCCACGGGAAGATTAACTACCCCGCCATTTGAGCCGAGACTAGCGTTCTCAAAATAGAACCGGGCGGACGAAGCCCCGGTGACCGTCAGCCAATAGAGCGTAATGTCATCGAGCATCTGATCCAGCGGAAAAACGCCGTTTCCGGATCCCCGTTGTTGTCTGTGTGGGCGTGAAACAGCTGGTAGATCCAGGCGGCCATTCCCGCAGGCGAGTCTGCTAGCGCATAGCCAATGGTCTGCGGACGCGTGGCCTGCTCGTAGAAGAAGCCGAAGCCATCGGCTTGCAGGCGCCGAATGGAATCTGCGGCGCGCTGCTCCTCGGCCGAGAGGCCCTTGGTTGGAATGGAATCCGGAATCACGAGAGGCATGTTGAGGTGAATCCCGATCAAGCCGGCGGGACGCTGCTGCGCGAGCCGTGTCGTTACCCAGGCCCCCCAGTCGCCACCCTGAGCCACATAATGGGAATAGCCAAGCCTCCGCATCAGTTCCGCCCATGCGCTCGCGGTTCGATCCACGTTCCATCCGCGCTCACGTGGCTTGTCAGAAAAGGCAAATCCAGGTAAAGACGGGGCCACAACGTGAAATGCGTCTTCCGCCAGCCCATCATGCGCGGTCGGGTTCGTCAAGGGTCCAAGAATTCCAAAAAAACGAACTCGATTACCGAACCGGGCCAGCCATGCGTAATGATCAGCGGCATAGCGTCCGCATGTGGGGATCGCACATGCAAGAAGTGGATACCCAAGGAATCGATGGTAGTGCGGTATTGCGGGAATCCGTTCAGCGTGGACTCGCGGCGCCGCCAATCATATCCGGTCCGCCAATATTCCACGAGGGCGCGAAGCTTATGCAGCGGCACGCCCTTCGACCAGTCGGCCATTGTCTCGCGCTCGGGAAAGCAGGTACGTTGCAAACGGAATCTCAGATCGTCGAGGACTCTTTCTGCGGCATGGTACGTGAACGGCACAACCGAGGTCCCTCCCTCTGATGCGACTGCTCCCATCGCCTGCCGCAGGCCTGATGTGCTGACCAGTGTGCAGGCCCCTGCCCTCAGGAACGCTTCGGCGCGATATTGCGTTTCTCTGTCATAGCTCGCCTGTGCTCCTGACACGGGCTTCACCAGCATCCGCTATCCCGTCGGTACCCAATCCTGAGCCATGTTGGCCTGGATCGCAGACCTCGGATGTCAGATCGAGCGGGTGGGTTCCTTCTTTTGCTTTGATAGACCATAGCCAAGTTCGCCCGTCTCTTTCATTCAAACCGTCCCGCACCTCTCCGTAACTTACCAGCCGTTTCAGCATGACCGCCACCGATGCTGTCAGGTCCTTGTGTCTCGCAAACAGGTCGGGGTTGTCTTGTCGGATCCTGTCACATAGCTGACGAACCGTAAGCGGCTGGGAAACCTCCATCAATATGCGACGACAGGTTTCAGTCAGCCCAAGGTGAGAACGTTCCCTGATGTGGCGTCCAGGTTTGCGGAGCAGGCGCTTCAATTCCTCGTTGAGAATGTCGGGGCCGAAAATATCGGTAAGGCCAGCGACTGTGTGCCGGATCAATCTGATTCGTTTCAGAAGTGCCGTCTGCTCAACCAACAGCAGTTGCAAATGCTGCTGTAACCGTCCGATAACGCGGCCTGTGTCCTCGGTAGTGACAGGTAAAGCGGGGAATTCGGCAGAGGATGGTGGTGGTAAAGCAGTATTTGGCAGAGCAACCTGTTCTGACATCGACTGTTCCGCTGACCTCAACTATGCATTTCTTCGTAACAACTGTTCACCTGATACTTCATGGAGCTATTAGTCCGAACATTCCAGGTCTCAAATCACTCGACCACAGCAGCACAACATCGAAGTGTTCATTAATAACCACAGCAACACGGGCCCTATTAACGTTGTCTTCACAGGGCAGCCCCTTCCAGGCCATCGAGATGGACCTCAGCCGGTTTAGCCCCTTGTCCGCTGCAAACGTTAAAAATAACAACTCCTACTCGGCAGCAAAGCCCTCCGTGCCGATCCACACCTGCGCCAGGAGTTGCAGATTCTTCTTGTAAGTACGACTGACCGTCAGTTCTCTTCCTCCCCGCACGCGGAGCAGATAATCGCCCGAGGACAATGGATGAATCTCTTCAACCAATGCCGCGTTCACCAACACAGATCGGTGAATTCGCACAAACCCGTGCGGATTAAGCTTCTCCTCTATGGTCGAGATAGACTCTCGCAGCAGGTGCGAACTTGAGGCATCCGACAACACGGTATAGCTTCTTTTGGCTTCCACCGCGATAACGTCCGCCATATCGATGAAGAGAATTCTCCTCCTAGCTTTGATCGCAATCCGCACAGACTCCCCCATCGCAAGCGTGCGGGTCTGGGGTAAAGCTTGGCTGAAGCTTGTTGATCGCCCTACCACCGGTTGCCTGAACGCGACCGTGAGAGGCTCATGGATACGCTCGTCCGACTCATCAGCTTCCTTTCTCCCAGGCAATGGTGGCGATGGTACCAGCAAAAGTGAGGATGTCGATGTTTTGTCCGTCCTACACAGCTCGGCTGACCGCGCGGGATCGGAGCCTAAGAGATTCGATGATCGTCTTCGCATGGCGGTGACTTGAAGTCCCTTTTCGGCAACAGTGTTCCGATCAGTTGGTGTTTCAAAAAAGGATCAGGATGAAGTTCAGCTGCGAATTTCTTCTGGTTCAACGGTTTTGCTCTGTAGTGGACCAATGTGCGGCGATGTTGTTTCGTTCTCATTGTGCTAGGACAAACCTATAACACAACTGGTTAGTACATGCAACTAGTTGTACAATCATTACCGCTTTGTGGCCAGTTTGTGCCGAACGGAATCTCCGGAAATCAGGATTTTTGGAAATTCATCTCCTGTTTGATGCAGTCCGGCAAGCCACACTAACACTCCGACAGACGCGCAACCCCAAGCGCACGATATACGCGCTGAGGCTGTCTAGTTGTCCTCCAGCATTTCATAACTTCAGATTCGATCATCGCTGTAACCGATTGAAAACTCGACGACCACACTTTGGTTCGCTGATTGCTAACACTCTCTGTGGACGGGACTAACTTCTAGCGGGAGAAACTCCATGATGAGCTTCATTCGCATGGCGCTTGTATTGTGTCTTCTGCTCTGCCTTGCCGGAACAGTATTCTCACAGAGTACGAATTCAGGTGACATTCGTGGCACGGCAACCGATCCTTCGGGGGCGCTGATACCGGGAGTAGCGGTCACAGTCACCAACCTCGATACGGGCGCGACGAAAAACCTCGTCACCAACAGTGACGGTCTCTATGACACCGCCTCCATTCTGCCGGGAAACTACCGAGTCACCTTCACGAAAGAGGGCTTCGACAAACTGGTGCGCGGCCCGATCACGCTGCAAGTCGGGATTATCACAGTAAATGGAGTGTTGAAGGTCGGTAAGATCGCTGAGACGGTTGAAGTTACGGCCGACATCCCCTTGTTGAAGACCGAGAGCGCCGAACAATCCACAACCCTTGACTCGCAAACCATGGTGAACCTCCCGCAGGTAGGTTCGAATGGCCAGAATTGGGGTCCCTTAGCGCAATTGCTTCCTGGCGCCGCAGGCACCGGTGGCAGCATGCCCACGGCTTCCGGCATCTCGGGCGACCCCGGAATTGCTATCTCGGTAAATGGCAACCTGCCGTTTTATGACAACTTCCTGCAAGACGGCGCCTCCACCAATTTGCCCATCAGCGCCAACGTCGACATCGCTACCTTTGAGACTATACAAGAGCTGCAAATCAGCACCTCTACCTTCTCGGCACAATATGGGATCGGTGGAGCGGTTTTCAACCAGATCACCAAAAGTGGCAGCAATAAGTGGCACGGCGCAGGCTATGAATACTTCCAGAGCGACCAACTGAAGGCCGACGCTTATAACTTTTCCAGCACTCCGCAGCCGAAGCCGTTTCTGCGCTACGACGACTACGGGGCAGCGATCGGCGGCCCCATTCTTAAGGACAAATTGTTCGTTTATTTCAATTTTGACAGGATCTATGCCAACGGCGGCAGTGCAAGTCTCGTTGCAACCGTCCCCACCGCGGCCATGCGGGCCGGCGATTTCACGGGCATGCCCACCATTTACGACCCCACCTCTCCCATCGTGTGTTCGGGGAGTCCGCCGGTCTGTTCACGGACATCTTTCGCCAGCGAAAACGGTGGCGTAAACGCGATCCCGGCGAGTGCCTTCGACACAGTGGCGCTTAACGCTCTAAAGTACTATCCCATGCCCAACACCACGGGGCAACAGCCCAACCCGACACTGTACCCCGGCGTGGTAGTTAATAACTACGCCTACACCTCGCCGGATTTGGTCCCATTCCATAAATGGTTTGGAAGAATCGATTACGTTCAATCGGAGAAAAACAGAGTAAATTTCTCCATTACTCAGGGCGACAATCCTGGCGTCAATGCCGGCTTTAATATCTGTCCGATTGACTGTTTCTCCGGAGATGTGGATAGGTACAATACGCAGGTTTCCGATGTGTATTCAATCAGCCCCCATGTGGTGAACGAAGCACGGTTCGGCTATACCAAGCAAGGTAACTGGTTCGTTCCTTTCACCGCTGGGAAAGGCTACCCGGGGAAGCTAGGCTTGCAATATTCCAAGGGCGATGTTTTCCCAGACTTCAACGTCTTCCAAACAGTGCAAGCATCTGGCGTCGGTACTTCTGGTAACACAGCGGCCTGCTGCTCCGACATATTACAGCCAGGTACCAACGCCATTTACATCGAGAACACCTTCCAGCCCTCCGACGTGGTTACCATGATCCGGGGTAAGCACATCCTGCATTTCGGCGGCGAACTGCTCGATTATCAGGCGAACTATACCCCTTGGGGAAATTTGACGTCGGGAAATTTCACCTTCACGGGAGTTTACACTCAGCAAAACAACACGATAGGAACCGGGGGATCCGCGTATGCGGACTTCCTGCTGGGCGATGTAAACCAGTGGAATGCGACGAACCAGCCCGAGTCCGGAATGCGGATGAAGAGTCCGCAAATCTTTGTTCAAGACGATTTCAAAGTCCGTCCGAATTTTACTTTAAACCTCGGCCTGCGCTATGAATACCAAAGTGGGTGGAGCGAAGTTAAGAACCATCTGGGCTCCTTCGATCCTACTATCCCGAATGCCGCCGCCGGCGGTGCCCTTGGTGCAATGTGGTTCGCAGGCGAAACCTCACGAACCACGTTGATGCAACCGAAAAATGTATTGCTGCCTCGCTTCGGCTTCGCCTGGACCCCGGTGGGCACCACGGTGGTCAGAGGAGGCTTTGGAGTTTATGCCCTCACTTGGAGCATGGATGATTACGGTCAAGGGGTGGGGTTAGGCAACAACAGTACGGGTAGCGCGACCGATGGCGTAGGAATAACTCCAATCACCCAGCTTGACGGCCCCGGAACCAATAACCAGACCGGTCAGCCTCTGACCTACGTGGTGACGAACCGGTCGCCCACGGCATACAACGGGACGAACGTGCCGTACAACGAATACAACCTTCCCGTTGCCAAGATGTACCAATGGACGGCCAGCGTAGAGCGTCAGCTAGGGACCAACATGGAGGCCGAAATTGCATATGTAGCCAGTCACGGCGCCCATCTGTCCTTCCCGGCGGATATCAACCAAATACCAGCAGCCGCATTGGCGGCTCAGGCCACGCAAAATGGGGGGGCGTTTAATCCCGCAAACACTCCATATCCGCAGTATGGAACGATTCAGGGAGAGCTTGGCGCCTCCGTTTCGAACTACAACTCCTTGCAACTGCAGGTTAATCGCCGATTTAGTGGCGGGCTGACTTTCAACGCCAACTACGTCTGGTCTCACTTTTTGGATGACCAGGATTCAGCCGGATGGGGTAGCCGCGGTGGTACGCAGAACTTCCAAAGTTCGTACAATTACCATGCCAATTACGGCAACTCCAATTTCGATGTGCGAAATGCTTTGAAGGGGAGCGTGGTTTACCAGATACCGGTCGGCAGGGGCAAGAGGTTCCTTAACAGCAACCCATTCTTGGATGCAATTGTGGGCGGGTGGCAAACCTCAGCGACGATGTTCGTACATAGTGGGCAGCCGTTTACTGTAGAGGATGTCAACAACAATGCCCATGCGGACAATGCCGGCTCGGAGTCTTCCCAGTACCCCAACCTTGTTGGCAATCCTCATCTCGGCCACCCAACTATTCAGAACTGGTATAACGTCTCAGCCTTCGCTCAACCAGCTCCCAGCACGTTCGGCGACGAACGGCACAACCAACTGGTGGGTCCAGATCTCTCGGAGATCGACTTCTCGCTCGGCAAGAACTTCTCCCTAAGGGAGGGCATTGGACTGCAGTTCCGGATCGACGGTTACAACATCTTCAACCACCCGAGCTTCGGAATTCCGAACACCGGCGTGGCATTCGCCAATGGCGCGCCTACGAGCGCATCCAGTATCACCACGACCACGATCGGGCCGCGGCAGTTCCAACTGAATGCCCGCATCTCGTTCTGACGACTGGAATGTCTGAAACGCGAGAAGGACGGCGGCGTTCTGCCGTCTTTCTCTTTGCGTGGGACGAACGAGAAACGCGGCGCGTCCGCCATACAATCTCGACATGAGGACAAAGGAAGCCGTTGTCTTGTTGGGGGTGGTTCTCTTTCTCGGGTTGCTGTCGTCTGTCTCTCAATCTAGCCCCGGCCGCCAGCAGGAGATCGAGTCCCACAAGCGCAAGGCTGCGGAATACTTGAAAGAGAACAGACCGGATTTGGCGGCGCCCGAATTTAAGGCGATTGTTGCTCTCGACCCGAATAATGTGGACGCCCGCGGCAACGTCGGCGTGCTGCTGTTCTTCCAGGGGGACTATACGAGTGCGATTCCACAGCTCCGTGCCGCTCTGAAATTGCGGCCCACGTTGTCGAAGATTCAGGCTCTTCTGGGCATCGGCGAAAAGCGGACGGGTGACCTCACCGCGGCTCGCCGCGATTTGGAGAAAGCATTTCCAAAAGTGCAGGACGAGAAGATTCGGATCGAGACTGGGATGGAGCTGATTGAAATCGACTCCGGGACGGGCGATCTGGATAAGGCCGCGGCCATCGTGAGCGAGCTTCGAAAGCTGGAGCCTACCAACGAAGCTCTTCTCTATACCGCGTATCGAATCTATTCCGATCTTGCCAACGAGTCGCTGCTGAGCTTGTCAGTTGTGGATCCGAATTCCGCCCGCATGCAGCAAGCGATGGCGCACGAGCTGGCGAAGCGAGGGAATGCTGCGGAAGCCATCGAGCACTACCGGGCAGCGCTCAAGATTGATCCCAAGCTTCCCGGATTACATTTCGAGCTCGCCGATATGCTCAGGACCTTGTCGACAGCGGAGAGCCGGGAAGAAGCCGAGAACGAGTACAAGGCTGCCTTGGAGGTCAATCCGTTTGATGAGCAGGCGGAATGCCGGCTGGGAGATATCGCTTTTCAGAGCGCCGATTTCAATGAGGCTCTCGGGCGTTACACCCGGGCCGTCAAGCTGCAGCCGGGCGATCCCGAAGCCAACATGGGCTTGGCTAAGGTTTTGATAGCGATGGATCAACCGCAGAAAGCCGAGCCTCTGCTGGACCACGCGATTCAACTCGACCCCACCAGCGCCGTGGCTCACTTCCGTCTGAGTACGGTCTATCGACAGGAGGGACGCACCGTCGAAGCCAAACACGAACTCGAGGAATATCAGAAGTACAACCACATGAAGGAGAAGCTTCGGAAGATTTATCACGATTTGCATCAGGACCAGCCGGTGGACGAGAACGTCGAATCGACTCCTAAGAAATAGTTGAAAGGTTGTCGCGTGCTGGGAATTTCAGCAATTGTCTTTGTCTCAAACAGCGTCTCGATAAGGAAGATACTTCTTGTGTTTGCAATCCTGCAATCGGTTGTTCCGCTGTTCGCAAGCTCCTACTACCCCGCCCGCTTGGACGATCCCAAAGCAATTTATCTGACGCAGGATAATTTTCCTGTGAAGGGAGACGGAAGCGCCGATGATTCCGCCGCCTTACAGCGGGCCATCAATCAGGTTCAGGAGAAGACCAACCAGGGCATTCTGTTCGTCCCCTCCGGCCGCTACCGCCTCAGTAAGACAATCAATATCTGGCCCGGGATTCGCTTGATTGGATTCGGCGCGGCGAGGCCCACATTTATACTCGCCGCCAACACGCCGGGTTTTCAGCAGGGGACCGCTTACATGGTGTTTTTCGCCGGCGCGCGCCCCCACGATGATGCGCCTCCGCCGGATGCGCATCCCGGCACGTTTTATTCCGCGATCAGCAACATCGATATCGAAATTCAAGATGGAAATCCCGGTGCTGTGGGCATACGCGCCCACTATGCCCAGCATTGTTTCCTGGCTCACATGGATTTTCACATCGGATCCGGACTAGCGGGAATTCACGATGGCGGCAACGTCGCGCAAGACCTGCATTTTTACGGCGGCCAGTACGGCATCTGGACTCGGAAACCCTCGCCAGGGTGGCAATTCACTCTGATCGATGCAACCTTTGAGGGCCAGCGCGAAGCCGCGATCCGGGAACACGAAGCCGGGCTCACCCTGATCCGCCCGCAATTCAAGAATGTCCCTACGGCGATTTCCATCGACCCTCAGTACTCCGACGAACTCTGGATAAAAGATGGGCGTATGGAAAACATCACTGGCCCGGCCGTAATCATCAGCAACGGGAACAGCGCCCGCACCGAGATCAACATGGAGGGCATCGTTTGCCGGAAGGTGCCGGTTTTTGTGGCTTATCGCGAAAGCGGAAAGCGTACCGCAGGTCCAGCAGAAATGTACGAGGTGAAGACATTTTCTCACGGACTTCACTATCAGGACATTGGCTCCGTACCCGCGATTCAGGACGTCTACGAAACCGCGCCGCTGAGTGCGTTACCAAAACCGGTCAAGTCCGACATTCTGAATCTGCCGCCGATCGACACTTGGGTTAATATCCGCTCCATTGGCGCTAAGGGCGACGGTACCACCGACGATACGGATGCTCTCAAAACCGCCATCGCCCAGCACCGTGCGATTTACTTGCCCTCAGGCCAGTACAGGGTGACGGACACAATCACGCTGCGGCCGGATACGATTCTCATCGGCTTGCATCCCAGCGTCACGCGCATACTGCTGGCCGATTCAACCCCAGCCTTTCAAGGCGTTGGCAGCCCTAAGCCGCTGCTTGAAACCCCAAAAGACGGGACGAACATCGTGACTGGCATCGGTCTCTACACCAACGGCATCAACCCGCGAGCCTTGGCGGCGAAGTGGACGGCCGGCACTAACTCGATGATGAACGATGTCCGGTTTCTGGGAGGTCACGGCACGATCGATCCGAACGCGACTGCGGAAGAGAGCTCCAAAATATGGCGCGAGATTTACAACAACACCCATACTGCCGATTCCAACCTAAATCGGCGTTGGGACGGACAGTATCCCAGCCTTTGGATCACCGGCGGCGGCACTTTCGTGGGCCTCTGGACGCCTAGCACATTCGCACAGGCGGGCCTGTACATCTCGAATACTTCCACCGAAGGACGGATTTACGGACTGTCGAGCGAGCACCACGTTCGCAACGAGGTAGTTCTGGACCACGCCTCCAACTGGCAAATCTACGCGCTCCAGACGGAAGAGGAGCGAGGCGAGGGCGGGTTCGCTTTGCCGCTCGACATCCGGGATTCGAGCAACATCACCTTCGCGAACGTGCACATGTATCGCGTCGTGAGCGCCTATCAGCCGTTCCCCTATGCGATCGCGGTTACAAACTCCAGGAACATACGGTTTCGCAACGTCCATTGCTACAGTGATAGCAAAGTGTCGTTCGACAATGCGGTTTACGATCAAACCTACAACGTCGAGATAAGACAGCGCGAATTCGCCTGGCTGACTATTTCCGGCGCTCCACCGGAAGTCCGGCCGAAGCAGCCCTCCCTGGTTCTAGCCGAAGGCGCGAAGCTGGAGAAAGTCGCGAGCGGTTTCTTCAATATTTCCGGTGGAGCGGTTGACAGCTCCGGAGACATTTATTTCGTGGACGCCAAATGGCAGACCATCTACCGCTGGTCCGCCGCGACTCGCCAACTGTCGCAGATTCGTGACAATCCACTAGATCCGGTGCAGCTGTTCTTTGATAAGTCCGGAGATTTAATGGTAGTTTCGTATGCGGGCAACGGAACTGTCTATAGTTTCAAGCCCGGCACGCAGAATGATGACCACGATATTACTCTGCTCCCCGCTGTGGCGGCCTTGCCGCGCCCGGGAATGACGCCGGTCTTGCCCATCGACTATTGGAGAAACGAAAACGACTTCCTCGAAACAGTTCCCGTAAAGCAGTCGTTTCAGTTTATCTCTCCGGACGGGACGACTTTCCTCCCCGCGGAAACAGACTTTGTAACTGGGGAGCTCTATTATGGTTCCAAGTTGAATAACACACTGCGAGCTTTCGGCCTGGCCCCCGCAGTTGCGGGCCAGCCCTTTTATGTATCCGATGAAAACGGCGAGAAGATTTACGCCGCCACGGTCGAATCCGATGGAACACTCTCAGACTTGAGGCTTTTTGCCGAACAGGGCGGAGAAGGCCTAGCAGTGGACGACCGGAGCAACGTCTATATCGCTGCCGGACAGGTTTTCGTGTACAACTCATCGGGCGATCTAATCGATACCATCGACATTCCGGAGCGTCCGTCGCAATTATTGTTTGGAGGCCGTGATGGCCATACGTTGTTCGTTCTAGCGCGCAGTTCCTTGTATGCCGTCCAAACCATTAATAAAGGTCGCTGAAGAAATAGATCTCAATCTGCCCGAGCCATCGGATTATGTGGGTTCTCACGTGAGGATTGTCTTGTGCGCGGCCATTCTGATCTTATTGGGCTACCCGTCGACTTCCTCCTCGTCTTCGCAAAACCCACGATTCAAGGCTGACTTATCGGAGAGCAAATCAGATGTTACCGCCCCTGCAGCCGTTGCATTCCCTCAGTTGATCGACATCACGGATTCGACGGGCATCCAATTTGAGCATCTTTCGAGTCCGGAGCAGAAATACATCGTGGAGTCGATGAGCGGAGGAGTTGCTCTCATTGATTACGATCGTGATGGGTGGCCCGATATCTACTTTACCAACGCGCAGAGTGTAGAGATGGCGCTGGCCGGGAGGAAGTCGCGAAGCGCTCTTTATCATAACAATCACGATGGAACTTTCACCGATGTGACCGATAAAGCAGGCGTCGGTTATCCGTGTTGGGCCATGGGTGCGGTTGTCGGAGACTATAACAATGACGGCTGGCCAGATCTCCTGGTGACCTGCTTCGGCGGGGTGGTGCTCTATCGCAATAATGGCGATGGAACGTTCACCGATGTCACAAAGCAAGCGGGCCTGAGCAACGACTCGGGATGGGCCTCGGGCGCAGCTTTCGGCGACTACGATGGCGACGGCTGGGCGGACTTGTTCGTGTCGCACTATGTAAATTTTAATCTGAAAGATCTTCCGGCGTTCGGTTCCAGTCCGACATGCAAGTTTCGCGGTATCGCCGTCCAATGCGGACCTCGAGGTCTGAAGGGTTCTTCCTCAAGTCTTTACCACAACAACGGCGATGGCACATTCTCGGATGTGTCCAAGAAGGCCGGGATTCGCGACTCCCCCGATTCTTTTGGGTTGACCGCTGTTTGGTCTGACTTCGGGGGCGATGGACATCTCGACCTCTTCCTGGCCAATGACGCTGGACGGAATTATTTGTACAAGAACGACGGAAATGGCCACTTTACCGACATCGGATTTTCTGCAGGCGTAGCTGTCAATCAAGACGGGAATGAACAGGCCAACATGGGGGTCGCCCTCGGCGATTACAAGCACACGGGACATCCTTCGATCGCAATCACACATTTCAGCGACGAATATGCGGCACTATTCCTGAATCTCGGCGAGAGGAATTTTTCCGATGTTTCTTATGGTGCCGGAATTGCGCCGAGCACGACTCACTACGTCGGCTGGGGCGACGCTTTCGTCGATTTTGACAACGACGGCTGGATCGACCTCTTCATGGTGAACGGTCATGTCTACCCGCAGGTGGATACCGGTGAGGCTGGAGCCAGGTACCGAGAGCCGGGGCTGCTGTTCTTGAATCAGCACAACGGCAAGTTCAAGGACATAAGCAAGCTTGTCGGCCCGGCTCTTCAAGTCCCTCGAGTCAGCCGCGGAGTGGCAATCGGCGATCTGTTTAACGATGGTCGAATTGACATTGTCGTTGAGAATCTGCAGGGCAAACCTACGATTCTCCAGCCACAAGGCGGTTCTGCGAATCACTGGATCAGTTTGGAATTAATCGGCACGAAGAGCAATCGGCTTGCTTTGAACGCACGAATAAGAGCGTCCGCTGGAGATCTCGTGCAGACCGGAGAGGTGTTGAGCGGGGGGAGTTATCTCTCGCAGAACGATCTCCGAATACATTTCGGTCTCGGTGGAAGGGAACGCGTCGATAAAGTCGAAGTCTTCTGGCCCACAGGGAAAGCTGAAACTCTAACTAACTTGGGGGCCGACCATTTCTATGCAGTGAAAGAAGGCGAAGGGTTGGTTCCAGCCGAACCAGTTAGGTCGTTACACCCGAAGAACTAACCAGACGAGGACCACAAAAGGATAAGTCGAACTTGAGCAAAGGGAGCGTGTATGGCTGATCTAGATGCGGTTCTAGAGCAGTTGAGAACAGTACGTAAATGTGCGGAGGGCGAGCTTAAGCAACTGGAGAAAGTGATTGCACAGCTGAGCAAGGTGAAGATCCGAGTCCCACAAGCCTCGCTGCGCTCAGGCGACCGCATGAAACGCCAGTTGTCGGCTGCAGGGCGCGAGCGCATCGGGGCAGCGCAAAGAAGGCGCTGGGCAAAGGTGCGTTCGCAGTCCAGAAAAGCGTTGTGAGTTTCAGAGCAGCCGGGTTCCCACCCTTCAAGAAACGAAGGGCGAGCGCCATCAACTTGGACGAACCGAGGGTTGATTCAACCGATCCGGAGCGGAGGGCTACGCAACTGGATTTGAATCGGAACCGAGCAATGCTGGGGGGCAGCCTCCACTAGTTCTCCGCGCAGGCAGATGAAGCTTTACTAAATTATGAGCGATGTTCCAGTGATGCCATTGCCGCCAAGCAATCGGATCAGACGCGTCAAAGGTGGATGCGATCATCAGCGGGCGAGTTGCGGCTCTTCCACATCGATCGAAATGCTTCCGCCACGATTTGAGGTGTAGAGAAGATCCACGTTGTAAAAACCGATATGAGCTACCTGAACCGTGATGTTGAACCATTCTCCCGGTTCCGTCCATCCCACATAGAGTTGATTTTCCGGAGGCTGAACGACGTCATAACGACTATTGTCAATCGAGTCGTGGAACTTGGTGTGCGAAATATCGATGCCTTCATGCATACGAAATTCGTTTAGGTAGCTTCCGTCCGCTGGATTGAGAGTGCCACTGCCATTGTTCTTGGTATCGAAGTCATGATAGGCGATGCCTTCCCCACCGAAATCGTAGTAAGCACACTCAACTTTGCCCGGAATTTCTTGAGGGCCGCCTTGATAACGGCTGTCTCGATACGGAGTCCCCTTGTAATTTCGCAAGAACTGCTCCTTTGAGACTTCGGCGAGTTCTGTGCAAAGAGCAACGAGAATCGCCCAGGATAGCCACCACACCGCTTTTCGTTTTGCAGTCACGCTCATGAGCTGGTGTGCCTGAGGTCTTTTTAGGTACGGAAGCATGAGTTGCAGGGGTGCTCTCCATCTCCGGCCTGTTTGCGGTTCTCGATAGCCCGCCGCCATCGCCGCTGAGAGCAACCGGCCGCGAAGCCCAAGCGTTGCAGAAAGCCGAAGCGCGCCTACCAGACAAAGGTTCCTACCGACTCCGACGGTAACATGGTCTGGAAGAATGTATTGTGATACTTCACCGCGAAAGGCTTTGGGAAATTCGCCGTGTTCGAAACCACCAGCACCAACTTGTGCTGCGGCGTAAGAAAGGCGACGCTGGCTAACTGCTCCATCTCACTTGACGCTACTCGCACTGATCCCGGGGGTACAAACTGCGAGAAGTGTTCGAGGACATAATATGCAACATTCTTGGTCACAGAATCGCCATCCAGTGTGATGGCTCCGGAACATTCGGTGCATCCGCCATTGTTGGTATGCGGCCCGTTCTGCGGATCAGCCGCCAAATTCCACAGCAGCACGTTGCGGCACCAGTTTCGCGTTGCGCCGATCATCACGCGCCTTACCGGCTCGGCAATTCCAAGGGGTCCGGAGCGCCCCTCGGTCACCGATTGCTCCGTCAGATACAAATTCTTTTTCGGATACGCATCGTGCACCTGCGCCAGCAGGCTTGCATCACCGCCGTAAAGATGAAATGCCGTTCCATCCACATACTTGCTCGCGGCAGGATCTCCCAGAATCGACAACGAATAGGACAAGACGTCCGGGTTGTGATCATAGAGCAGAATCTTGGTCCGAATTCCTGCCTTCTCAAACGCAGGCCCCAGATCCTTCGCCACGAACGTGTCCTGTTCCTGCGCAAACATCGCCATGCTGGGCGTGTTCTTTGGATTCAGCGGCTCATTCTCGATCGTGATCGCGTCAATCGCAATCCCTTCGGCGCGCATCGCCTCGATGTACTTGACGAAATACTTCGCAAACGCTCCGTAATATTCCGGCTTGAGCTCGCCGCCCTTCACGTCGTTGTTCGTCTTCATCCAAGCCGGAGCCGACCACGGCGATCCCAGGATCTTGATGTCCGGCCGGATCGCCAGGATCTCCTTCAGCACTGGAATCACATCCGCTCGGTCTGGTCCCAGGTCGAACTTCACCATCTCCACATCGGTCTTGCCAGGAGGCAGGTCATCGTACGAAAACACGCGCTCGTTCATATCGGAAGAGCCGATGCTCACGCGCAGGTAGCTCACTCCGATCCCATTGTCACCGGTCGTGAACAATTCCTTCAGCAGCGCAGCACGTTGTGAAGCGCCCATGCGCATCAGCAACCACGCGCTTCCTCCGGTCAGCGCAAAGCCAAAGCCATCGATCGACTGGAAATGCTGCGCATCGTCCACAGTAAGCACGGGCAGTTCGGCCTTCGGGGAAACGTGCAGCGCGGCTTGCGGCGCAACCAGGGCAGTCCGGTCGGGCGTCGTCAGCCACATCCGCGCCTCACGCTCCTGCTGCGCGTTCAGTGACAGAGAAGAGAACAGCAGAGCACAAGACGAGCACAGCAGTAATGTCAGCTTCATGATAACTTTGCCCGGACGATATCTATGATGGTGGACAGGGATGGTGGACAGGCACGACTCACTCGACCGGCATTTTATCCCGTACGCCCCCGACCGTACCATTGCCAAGCCCGTCGTCCATTTTCATCATGCACTTTGAGGGCTTCTCCATACGCCACTAGTCGGTTCAGCACCGTGGTAACGGAGGCAGCAGGGTCCTGGTGGTGGAGTAATACGAGCGGAATGCGTCCCTGAAGCTGTTCGCATACTTCCTGGGCGCCTAGTGGGCGGTTAGCCTCCATCAACACCGTGCGGCAGGACTTGGTCAATCCCCGTTGCCGTGCTTCTTCTTTCCGACCGACCAATTCCCGTAGCTCTTCGCCCAGCCAATCATCGCCAAATACCTTGGCCAGTCCCACAATCGTTTGCTTTATTGTGCCAATCCGCTTCACAATGTCAGCGCGCTGCCGTATGAGTCGTCGCAGATCTTCTTCTGCTGCTTTCACAACTTCCTGAACGTGCGCGTTGCTGCTTCCCACAAACTCCACTGTTCCAGGGCTCATTGCCTTTTTGGCGTCTGAATTCCTACTCAGCAACAAAGCCCTCCGTGCCGATCCACAACTGCGCCAGGAGTTGCAGATTCTTCTTGTAAGTACGACTGACCGTCAGTTCTCTTCCTCCCCGCACGCGGAGCAGATAATCGCCCGAGGACACTGGATGAATCTCTTCAACCAATGCCGCGTTCACTAACACAGATCGATGAATTCGCACAAACCCGTGCGGATTTAGCTTTTCCTCCATGGTCGAGATCGACTCTCGCAGCAGGTGCGAACTTGAGGCATCCGATAACACGGTATAGCTTCTTTTGGCTTCCACCGCGATAACGTCCGCCATATCGATGAAGAGAATTCTCCTCCTAGCTTTGATCGCAATCCGCACAGACTCCCCCATCGCAAGCGTCCGTGTCTGGGGCAAAGCTTGGCTGAAGCTCGTTGATCGCCCTACCCCGTTCTCATTTTGCCAAACAAACCTATAACACAACTAGTTAGCATATGCAACTAGTTGTACAATCATTACCACTTTGGAGCCAGTTTGCCGAACGGAATCTCCGGAAATCAGGATTTTGGGAAATACATCTCCTGTTTGATGCAGTCCGGCAAGCCACACTAACACTCCGACAGACGCGCAACCCCAAGCGCACGATATACGCGCTGAGGCTGTCTAGTTGTCATCCAGCATTTCATAACTTCAGATTCGATCATCGCTGTAACCGATTGAAAACTCGACGACCACACTCTGGTTTGCTAATTGCAAACACTCAACGTCGTGCAGGTGGTTGGCGTCTTGCCTGGTTTTCGCGGCCAGTCGCAACCCTCAATCTTTCGGTCGGAGGAAGCAATGTACATCCGCAGCGTGAAGTTGGCTCTGGTTCTGCTATTGGTGGTTTCTGTGGGCAGTACTCTGTCCGCATGGGGGCAGTCAACCTCAACCGGCACGGTCGCCGGCTCCGTCACTGACGCGACAGGCGCGGTGGTGGCTGGCGCCGCGGTCACACTGACCGATATCGCGACCAGCACTCAGCGGACCACCACCAGCAACGCAACGGGGCGGTACATCCTCGTGGACGTGAACCCAGGCATGTACAACGTCACAACCACCAAGGCGGGGTTTGCCACCACGAAGGTTGAGAACCAGGAGGTAAAAGTCGGCGCCTCACTCACTCTCAATCTGTCTCTCCAGGTTGGCGGATCGAGCGTGGTGGTGGAGGTGCAAGCTACTGGCACGGAACTGCAGACCATGAATGCCACCGTGGGCAACACGCTCACCAGCATCGCCCTGGACAACCTGCCGAGCCTTGGCCGCGACGTCAACACCTTCATCGAGTTGCAACCCGGCGTAAGCACTAGTGGCGACGTCGGGGGCGCGGTCAACGACCAAAGCTATTTCTCACTCGATGGCGGCAACAACACCAACGATATGGACGGCAGCAATAGCGTATATATGGCGACGCAAACCGCGCTCAGTGTCGGCGACCCGACCGGCGGCGTTGCCGCGGGTAACGCTCAGGCCGCCAACCCTCCCTCGGGCGTGATGCCCACTCCGGCGGATAGTGTGGAAGAGTTCAAGGTGAATAGCGCCGGGCAGACGGCCGACTTCAACAGTTCGGCGGGCGCCGAAATCAAAGTGGTCACCAAGCGTGGAACCAATGCCTACCACGGCACCGCGTACGAATACTACAAAGACAACAACTGGTCGAGTAACACCTGGCAAAATAACTGGGAGAACTACATACCCGGACAACATATCGGACTTCCCTCCTACCATTACAGCCGTTATGGCGGCGCGATCGGCGGGCCACTCATTCCGAAGGTGGTCCTCGGGGGCAAGACCTACTTCTTTTTCAACTATGAGGGTTTCAATTACCCGAACTCCCTGACCATCTTTAGAAATGTGCCCTCGCCTGCGTTGCAGTTGGGGCTGTTGACGGACTCCACGACCGGAGCAATCGATTACAACCTGAACAACGCTCCCGTAACCTACAATGGCACGGTATACCCAGCTAATTACGGTTGCGGCGGGGCGCTCTGTGACCCTCAAGGCTTGGGACTTAATCCCCTGGTTTCGCAGATATGGAGCAAGTACGAGCCCGCGTCGAATTCTGGCTGCAACTCAAGCAACCAACTCTGCGACGGGGCTAACATTCTGGGGTTTGCGGGCAATTTACCTCAACCGACTACCAGCAAATTCGCCGTGGGGCGCATCGACCACGATTTCTCCTCCAAACAGCATTTCATGGCGAGCTACCGTTATTACAACATTAAGCTTGCTTCCAACAACCAAGTTGATATTGGCGGCGAAGTGGCCGGCGACACGAAGGGCGTGCCGGTTTCCCAGTCCAACGATCCAGTGCAAGACTGGTACCTGGTTGCGGGGTTGACCACGAACATTACCAGCAACACCACCAACGACATCCATTACAGCTGGCTCCGGAACTGGTGGGCTTGGCAGCGGTACGGAGCTCCTCCGCAGATACCCGGTCTAGGCGGCGCACTTGAGATCATGGCTGGCCAGAACCAGACCGAGGACCTCACCCCGCTTAACTCGGACAATATAAATATCCGCCGCCGCTTCTGGGATGGGCACGATCAGATGTTCCGCGACGACCTTTCCATGCTGAAGGGCAACCACTTGTTCCAGTTTGGCGGTACCTATCAGCACAATTTCGACTACCATCAACGCAACGACAGCGGCGGTACGATCGACGCCTTCCCGGTGTATTCCCTTGGCGACACTGCGAGCGGATCGTTGACCTCCGCTGCGGGTTTTATTCCCTGCGCAGCAACGGCGACGACTCACATCAGCAACTGCAGCTCCGATGCTGCGGCTGTGCTGGGCGTGGTCTCCATCGCGTCGCAGCTCTTCACTCGTACCGGTCCGAGTTTGGCCTTGAATCCTCCCTTGTCCAACGCCTTCGACCAGGTCGTGATTCCTTACTACAACACGTACTTCAGCGACACCTGGCATATGAAGCCCACGTTCACACTGACTTACGGTTTGGGCTGGACGCTGGAGATGCCGCCGGTGGAAGCGAATGGAAAGCAAGCGGTGGTAGTAGACTCGTCGGATACACCGGTGACCACGGAGGGCTACCTGAAGTCTCGCGAGCGGGCGGCGCTGCAGGGTCTGTCTTACAATCCCGAACTCGGTTTTGCCCTGGTGGGCAATACGGCGAATGGACAGAAGTATCCCTATAACCCGTTCTACGGCGAATTCAGCCCGCGCATCGCTGTCGCTTGGAATCCGCAGTTCGACCCTGAGTCGGTGGCTGGCAAGATCTTCGGCCATCAGGACACGGTCATTCGCGGCGGCTATGGCCGCAGCTATGGCCGCTTGAACGGCGTGACTCAGGTTCTGGTGCCGCTGCTGGGCCTCGGCCTCGAACAACCGATAGGTTGCAATTCGAACATCGTCGGCGCCGGCGGCGCCTGGTCCTGCGGTGCGTCCGGTACAGGCACTTGGGGGGCGGGTCCAAACGCGGCTTTCCGCATTGAGCCAACCGCATCTGCCATCGGCGGCCCGACTGTCCCCTTGGCGAATCTGGCGAGTGCGACGCTGCCCCAGCCGGTATACCCTGGTTACAACAACGCCGTCTCCGCCGCGCCGGAGGGCTTGGATCCGAATTTCCGGCCCAACGTGATTGACGCGTTCAACTTCACCATCCAGCGGCAATTAAATCGCAAGATCACTCTGGAGGTGGGTTACCTCGGACGCAGAATCACCGACGAGTACGAGCCCATCATGCTTAACTCGGTTCCTTACATGTTTACGATGGGTGGGCAGCAGTTCAAGCAGGCCTACGCCAATCTAGTGCTGCAATACTGCGGCGGCGTCCAAGGCCTGGGCGGGGGCGGTTGCGGCGGTTCGAAGTTAGCTACCCCAGGCGTTGGGCCCAGCCTGGGTGCTGTGACACCACAGCCCTTCTTTGAGGCCGCGCTGGGCGGCCCACACTCCACCTACTGCAGTACTCCGGTCGCTGTCGGAAACACGATGGTCACCCCGGCAAACTGCACCCAGGCCGTCGCGCTGAACGAAGGCGCTAGCGGCACCGGGAACCTCACCAACGCCCAGGTATGGAGCCTCTGGAGCGACCTCGACAACGGAAAGTTCATCTTCCCCAGCACCATGATGAACAGTCCTATCCCCTCCGAGTGCGTAGGCGGAGTCGGGAACGGCTGCACCGGACAATACACGTCGGGGATCTTTGAAAATGCCAGCCACGGCTACGGGAACTACAACGCCGGATTCGCCACGGTCAAGATGGCGGATTGGCGCGGATTAACCATGCAGTCCAACTTTACCTGGTCGAAGGCGCTGGGCACGGGAGCGCAGGTGCAATCCTCCAGCGAACTCACCGCCCTCGATCCTTACAATCCGAACACGATGTACGGTAAACAGGCCTTTGACCGCAAGTTCATCTATAACGCGTTCCTCGTGTACCAGCCCCCGTTCTACAAAGGACAATCGGGAATGATGGGGCGGGTGCTGGGCGGTTGGACGTTCGCAGGGATATTCACTGCGGGGACGGGCCTTCCGATCCAGGTCGTTACGAGCTATGGCAATTACCAGTCCTATGGCGCATGCGATGGCGTTACCTGCGCCAACTACGACTCCGAGAATGCCGTGCCGATTGGACCGCAGACCCTTCACACCAGCGCCCACTATTGCGGCGTCGCCGCGGGGAACACCAGTGGCATCGCCGCCTGCCCCGGTCAAACGCCCGGGAACGGATATCCCGTCAATATGTTCTCGAATGGGGCGAACGATGCCGCGAACTGGCGTAACCCTATTCTAGGGCTGGATAACAAGGACGGCGGCTATGGAATTGCCACCGGGCTGAACTACTGGAATCTGGACTTCAGCGTCAAGAAGAATATCCGGATTGCGGAAAGCGTTAGTGCGGAATTGCAGGGGGTCTTCACAAACGTATTAAACCATGATCAGTGGCTCGATAATTACGTTGGTCTCTACAATGACGCCGGTTTCGGCGCTCTGGGTGGGCAGGCGAACCCGACTGGTCCGCGAGCCATCGAATTGGGCCTGCGCTTCCGCTTCTAAACGGGCCCGCTTGGACTGGAGCGAGTTCGGAGAGGGGGTTCCAAGGCGAGCGCAGGGTTGATGCTGAAAGTACTTGCGCCGCCTTGGGAGTGCCGTGACCGCTACACGCCAGAGCTACTTCACAAGAGCGCCGCCGGGGCGGCAGTTCGCTGACGCGGGTTTTAAGCCTCTTCAGCGCGGGACGTTAGTCGCCCTAGCGATGGCGGGTGTTCGTTTTTCGCAGCAAAACTAGGAAAACTCTGACGCGATTGGCGATTGCAGCTATTAGATTCTGGGGTGGCTTTGCTCAGTATTCCCGCGCGGTGAGGGAGACCTCGATGAAGACCTTGTTTCTTTTGTGCCGGCTTGGAGCGGTCTTTGGCTTGTTGCTCGCCAGCGGAAAGGCGCTTCCACAGGTGTGCGACAGACGTCCATTACGGATTGATCCACTGCGTGAACGAAGGCGAGGAGACCGAAGTCGATAGCGACACATGTGCCGACCCGGGCCCTCCGGACTACGTCTGCGTCCAAGGCTATGGCAGGTGCACCGATGGGACGGTTTATTACACCGCGAACGCGGGCTGTAGCGATGCCTGCGGCGACTGTGGCGGCGGTGGCGTTGGTTGCCCCCCTGATAAGTGCTCGTGCGGAGACGGTACCTGCAGTGCGGAATGCTGCGACCAGGTGCGCGGCCGTTCCTCCAGTGCCACGGTCAAGCTGCGCCTTCAGGTTGACGGCGGATATTATCGAAACGGGAAGATTTATGATGGCTTTGAGTTTGGTTTTCTTGATCCGGGAGGGCGGCCTAGCCCACTGGACCTACTGCATTCTGCTGATGTGTCTTTTGTCGAATGCAATGACCCCGGAGGTGAAACCATGAGCATGTCGGCGCTTCTTCTTGTAGGCAGCCTATGCGGTGTGGCCCCGATTCTCTGCGCCCAGCAGAGTGCGGCGGTGTCGGCGCTAACCATCAGAGCAACTAAGGTCGAATTGCCCCTAGGCCATCCCACTCAGATGATTGACAAGATCGCCTGCGACGGCAGCGGAAATATTTATGCGCGCGTGTGGGCTGGCGACGATTCTAGGACGGCCCCGCTCCCAGTCCAGGAAATAAGGCCCGAGGGGATGCTGGCTAGGACCTTCCGCGTCACGGACGCTCCCCAAGACAACGATATGGCCAAGGGTATTTTTGTTTCCAACGCCGGCGACGTGTACCAGGCGGCGAGAATGGCGAACGGTGTTTACGTGCTGGAATTTGCCAAGGACGGCTCGGTGAGGTCAACTATTAAGCTGGAAGCCGACCCTCGTTCAGTGGATCCCTGGCAGTTCGCGGTTTTCAAGGGAGGCGGATATCTGCTCAGTGGCCTCACGGGAAAAGATCATCGCACCCCTATACGGCAGTGTTCGACGCCAATGGCAAGCTGGCGAAGAAGATTTATGAGCCAGAAGACGAAGAAGCTAGACGAAGGGCAGAAAGCGGCGACGCGGAGTATACCCGCTCAAACGCCGGCGACCGTTTCATGGGCCTTGGCGACGTTGCCGCTGGCTCAGATAGTAATGTTTATCTCTTGCGCGGCACAACTCCGGCCCTGGTTTATGTCATCTCGCCTGCCGGAGACGTGGTACGGAAGCTCCACATTGACGCAGGGGACCCAGACTTCGTGGCCGGGGATATAAAATCCTTTGCGGGACGGCTTGCCATCGGGTTCAATGGGCCGAACAGCCTCGTCATGGTGACCGACTTGGAAGGGAAGACGATCGCGACCTACACCGTAGACCGTCACAAGCCAGACTGGCCGACTCTAGCCTGCTACGATTCGGAGGGCCTCACTTTTGTGACTGTCTACGCTGAAAAAGAGCTGTACCTACTCAAGGCGAAGCTGCCATAGGTCTCGTTCGGCCGCTGAGAAACCTGCTAGGCGGTCCGCACAATACAGCATCAGGAAAGCTCGTTCAACCCATAAATGAGGACCCATAAATGAGGAGGAATTAGATGAGGCTTTCTGCATTTGCCGTCGCCTTTTTGATTTTGGGTTCAGTAGGAATAGGAAACTGCCAAACTTGGACCCCTCTGACTCACCGCGCACCCGTTTCTATGGGTGCAATGCTGTTGCTCACCGACGGTCGCGTGCTTGTGCATGAGGAGCCAAATTGCAGTACCTTCAGTACTCACCACTGCGTCGGCAACGATTATAGTGTCTGGTATACGTTAACGCCGGACAAAACTGGAAGCTATATTAACGGCATTTGGGCCAAGGTTGCGTCACTGCCGCGAGGCTACGAGCCTCTCTTTTTCGCCTCTGCGGTATTGCCTGACGGCAAAGTAGTGATTCAAGGAGGCGAGTACAATTGCCCGATTGGTGGCTGCGGCAGCGGAGTTTGGCAAAGTTTGGGTGCCGTCTATGATCCGGTTGCTAATACTTGGACCAGCACGACACCTCCTGACGACTTAATTGGTGACGCGGAGTCAGTCGTATTACCCGACGGAACCTGGATGCTTGCCTCTTGCTGCGCGCTGCTTCGCAACGGCAGCACCTACCCTGTCTATTATTACTTCAATGAAAGCACATTGAGTTTTACCATTCAAGCCAATGCCAGCGACGGAAAATCCAACGATGGCGATTTCGATGAGGAAGGGTGGAACCTGCTTCCGAATGGGGATGTGCTCACTGTGGATACGTATGTCCTGAATACCCCTGTTTTTACAGGTAAAAAGTCGGAGCTGTACCATCCATCGACTAATACGTGGAAGAGCGCAGGAAGTACGCAGGTGCAACTCTGGGACCCTGCGCTCTGTAATCCAGATTTTGCTAGTCATGAAGTTGGGCCTGCAGTCTTAATGCCCAGTGGGACGGTCTTTTACGCGGGCGCCAGCGAATGCCATGCAGGGAACATTGCCACCTACGATTGGCGCACCGGGGTTTGGACAGCTCAGTCCCCGTTCCCCAAGGCGTCCAACGGTGAGGGAGGGGAGGAGGGAGTGGCGGCCAACGACGCCCCAGCGTCGATCGAAACCAACGGCAATGTCATCGTGATGGCCAATCCCTATTATGGTACGTTTACGCCGCCTTCCTATTTCTACGAATGGGATGGCACCACTTTAAAAACATTCCCCAATCCGGAAAACGCACCGTATGATGCCTCGTACTTTGGACACTTGCTTGTACTACCCACAGGACAGATCTTGTTCACGGATTTTAGCACTACGGTCGAGGTTCTTACGACGGCCAGCACCTACGAGCCATCTTGGCAGCCGACTATAACGAGCTCGCCCACGAGACTGGTTCCCGGCGAGACGTATTCGATCAAGGGTACGCAGTTCAATGGCTTAAGCCAGGGAGCTGCCTACGGCGATGATTTCCAGGACGCCACCAATTATCCGCTGGTTCGGATCGTAAATAATGCCACTGGACATGTCTTCTACGCCAGGACTCACGGACACAGCACCATGGGAGTAGCAACGGGTACGACTCCGGTATCCACCAACTTCGATGTGCCCGCGAACATTGAGGCAGGACCTTGCAAACTGTATGTAGTGGCCAATGGTATTCCTTCGGACGCTTCCCATTGCAGCGTAGGCTCCCCCACAACGATGGCGTTGGAATCGAGCTCCAATCCCTCTCGAAGGGGCCGGAGTTCCCTATGAGCCGCTGCCAAGAATCGCTGCAACGCATCATGGAAGATCTCGACCACAAGATCTAGCTGCCGTGAAGTAAGATGGTTTGCTCAGCCCTCAGTCTTGACACGGAGGTTCGCTCGCGTGAAATGGATCATTCGCGTTTTTCTTCTTTTGTTGCTCACTTGGAGCTGTCTCGCCGCGGATAAACCCGTTGGTAAGGAGGAAGAGCCGAAACCGGCTCAATCGATCGACGAACTCCATCAGCAAGTCGAAAAGATCCTCAAAGACACCCACACGAATGGGGTGTCGATCGCGATCGTTCACAAAAACGGGCCTGAATGGGTTACCGGCCTCGGCATGGCCGACCTGGCAAGTAATCGCGCCGCGACTGCCGATACGCTCTTCCGCATCGGTTCTACCTCGAAGACCTTCATCTCGCTGTCGATCCTAATGCTGGTCGACCAGGGCAAGCTGTCTCTCGACGATCCCCTTCACACACTGGCGCCGGAAGTGTGGTTCGACAATCCATGGGAATCGAGCGATCCCGTCCGGGTGGTGAATTTGCTCGAGCACACCACCGGCTGGGACGATTTGCACTTTCGCGAGTATGCAAAACAGGCTCCCGACTCCATGAGCCTGCGTGAGGGCCTCGACTACGATCATCATTCGCGTACGTCCCGCTGGCCTCCAGGGACGAGAATGGCGTATTGCAACGCTGGACCGGCGGTCGCGGCCTACGTCATCGAGAAACTTACAGGGCAAAAGTTCGAGGACTTTGTGCAGCAGAATCTCTTCAATCCCATCGGGATGAAGACTGCGACCTACTTCGAGCCCGCGCCGGGCACGGCGACCACGCTTTATCACCCCGACGGCAAGACTCCTTTTCCGTACTCGCACATCATCATGCGCCCAGCCGGGGCCATCAACGTGTCCGCCAACGACATGGCGGCGTATCTGGAGTTCTATCTCAGTCGCGGCGCGGCGAATGGAAAGCAGGTGGTCCCATCCCCCGACATCGATCGTATGGAGAGTCCCAAGAGCACTTGGGCCGCCAAAGAGGGTTTGAAAGCCGGATACGGCCTCAGCAATTTCTGGAGCGTTGAAGATGGCTTCGTCTACCACGGCCACGACGGCGGAGTCGATGGAGGCCTCACCGATATGTCCTACATGCCTGACTACGGCGTCGGATATTTTTTCAGCATCAACAGCGAAAGTGGGGATGCCTTCGAAAAAGTAGGCAAAGCGGTCCGGGCTTACATTACACACAGCCTACAGAAACCGGTGGTGCCGCCAGTCGCCCAATCACCGGTCAATGCAGCGGACTACGCTGGATGGTATGAGCCCGATTCCCCTCGCACCGAACTCTCACATTTTCTTGGACGCCTTGTGCGTCTGAGCCGGGTTCGGTTCGAAGACGGCAAGATGATCTCCTCTGCACTAGGACGTTGGCACCAGGTCCACATACCGGTCGAAGGGGCACAGTTTCGTTTCGAGGATAAGGAAGCCCCGCCCGACCCGGTCGCAACTCTTGAGTTGCTGACCCGCAACACAGAGGGTCGATTCATCCAAACCGATTCGGAGACAACGATGAAAAAGATTCCGGAGTGGTTCGCGATCGGAGAGATTTTTGTTGTTGGGTTCGTGGTGCTCTCAATCTTCTCGATCGTTCTCTACGCGCCATTCTGGATGATCGGCGGCCTAATGCGTAGCCGCCGCCGTCCCGCCGAGCGCGCCATGCGCTGGTGGCCACTAATTGCGGTTTTTAGTCTGGTTGCCTTCGTTGTGATCTTTATCCTGTGCGGCGAAGACCTGATTGAACGGCTGGGTAATTTCACCGTGTGGTCGGCTGCGTTGTGGGTGGTGTCTCTTCTGTTCGGATTGGCGTCGCTTGTGAGTTTTCTGGTTGCTCTACGAGGTTCAAGCGCGGGAGTCCGTCCAGGCGTCCGCAGGTTCTCGGGGATCGTTTCAACGGCACTCTTGATTGCCGCCGCTTACTTGACCTACTGGGGCATTATCGGAATACGAACCTGGGCTTAGGTCGGGGACGACCGTGCAGAAAACTCGGGGAGGCTCGAGTTGGCGCGCGCCAACCCCAAGATTTAACCCAAATTATTGAGAAGACGACTCAAGTGAGCCAGATCAGCTTCACTTACCAGCCACAAAAACCGGCAATGCCGGAGGCTTCTCAGCCCGCGCGCAGCATATCCGTCGAGAATCAGGACACTGTCGGCCAAGAAGCGCTGTGTCTTTTTTGTGTCCTTTATAGTTAGACGCGGTTCGATTTCCCCAACTTTTTCAACGTTTTTAGAAGCCGTCCATGCGGGTCTTTTAATTGTTAAGTTATTGTGGCGGCTGCAGTTTGTAACGCTGCAGTCGAATCGAGAAACATAACTCTTAATCAGTAGGTTGTAGGTTCGATTCCTACCGCGCTCACCATCTTTTCAATCACTTACCAGTTGTTTTTAGACTCGTTTTTCCAGGTGTGCCGTAAAGTGTGCCGTAGCCGCATCCGACTGGGCGCCTACTGGCGGCGCGCCTGTCCAACTGCGCTCAACCGGGTCGGCCACGGAGCTCTTGAGAGAATCCTCACGGACAGCGATGATGAGAGGGCTCGTTCGTCGAGACTTCATCGACGCCCTTAGGACTTTGAAGAAATTTAGAGAGTACGCGAACTACGAGTTTGGATATCGTGACGTCGACATGCCGTTCCGTGATGAGTCTCCGCGGCTGGCATCCCTGGCCGACGTTGCGCTAGTTCATGCAGCCGATGTCGTATCGAAAGTGAGCACGGTAGCGTCCGCTGCAATCGGACTGTCCGACCAAGTCCCGACGCTCATCGGCGACAGCTTTGGGGACGACTTGATACGGGGCTATCTCATACGTGAACAGAAAGCAACCGTCGTTCAGCGGCTCTTGGAGCTTGGGCTCACGACTTAGGTGGTCTGCGACCCTGTCTACGATACCGCAGCTACTCTGCACTCAGGAAGCCGTGTCGGAGCTTGCTCACGAGCGATTCCTGCCTGCGGATGTATTCTGAATCGTTACGTACCGACAAAAGGATGATCTGGTTGGTCAGTTCTGCCATTAGAGGCTCAGATTGCAGAATGTCCCGAACACGATTTCTTGTGTCGGGCGAGATCACAAGAGCAGCATCGCGGCCGATCAACCTCGCTCCTGCAAGTTCGAAATCGTAGCCTTCAGCTTCCAGGACGTTTAGTTCTTCTCCGTAGAGGCGGTCCTCGTTTCCTGCGTCACCGTACTCTTTCAACAGCGTATGTATATCAGCAGCGTCCCGTTTTTCGTGCTTTCTATCTACCCACGCAAGAAGCTTGAGGACTAGCAGCACCGGAAGGCTGACCACCGGAACAACCAGATTTTTTTCGAGGCGGACTGCGACTGCAGATTCGAGTCCGTCGCTGAAGCCGGTAACTCTCATCACAATGTCCTCTTCGGGCGGCCAGGAAATGGTTCGATCCGCGCTTTCCACACCTCCGAAGGGGATCAGATCAACAATTACAGCAGGGGTCGAGTTGTATATCAGCCGGTGGATCTTATGCGGATATGGCCTGAAACCGGCTTGCTCCATTGATGACTGCAATGTGTTGAAGTGGTCCCAGTCTCGCACCGCAATGCCGTAGTCAACATCCAGAGTGCGACGTCCGGGCGGTCTACCGAAAACGTGCCTGAGAATCACTTCCCGCGCGGTTGCACCAGCCAGGAAATATCTTGTTTCGTGCTTGTGTGCAATTTCATCGATCTTTCTGATGGCTTCGAGAACGACCGGATCGATCTGGTCATGCTTAATTTCTAAGGGCGGGCTCAATGAAGTCGTCATAGATCATCTTCGCAGCCTCGAGATTCCTACCGTCTGTTGTTGTCGTAAGGTCTGCATAGGCCAGGATCGGTGGCACTACATCGTGGATTGTCGGCGCATGATTTGGATTCCAGAACGCATCGAGAATCTCAACATCCCCGTTTACGTCGGCCCTCATCTTGTATTCCGTGATTAGCTGCTTCGGTGTATCTCTTGCATATATCGTCGCAGTTTGCGGCTCAAGGTGGTGGAGCAACCGATTGGCCGCCACCTCCCCACCCCAAAATGCGTGATAGGGCTGAAGATCTAAACCTTTGGTCCAGCCAGCCTGCTGCGCTCTAAATCTCCTGATATTGAGCTTCGGTCTGAGAACAGTTGGATAAACCGCTACCCATTCCTGTACGAGTCGTTGCGGCTCTAAGAACTTTCGTGGTGTTCGTCCTCCCTCGGGCAGCGGTGTGATATGCCTGCGAGTTTCCAGTTCCTTCATCACTGGTCCAACCGTCCCCAGTGCGACGCGAGCAGCCGCCGCAATCTCTCGATAAGTGGTATTCAACAAATCTGGCTTGCACAGCAAGGCAAAAACCACCCGGAGACCTGCTGGGTTGGTGATCTTGCCTTCTTCAGCGGTTCTGAGATCGTCGGGTTTGCGCTTCCCGGTGACATAAAGGTGCAGTCCTGGCGCTTTGATGTATGCATTGCCGGCGGTGTCTGCAAAATACAGCTCCATCTCGCGGCAGCGTTCCGCCATCTGCGCCGTGATATAGGGAGCGGCAATGAGGAGAGCCGGCTTTGCCTGCCGCGGCCAAAAGGCACGAAGTTGGTGCAGAATCTCGAACCGGTCGACGTTCTTCACTTCCACTGCGTACTGCTCCGCGTGAGGGGGTACGTCGATCTCAACCAGAGCGTCAGGGCGAACCGGCGTGTGCCAATTGAGTTGCGGTTGCCACTGCAACACTCTTGCGGTGAGACCGGTTTCTCTGCCGACCGCCTCCAACACGCGTTCGAGAGTGGCGCGTTCTGTTGTGGTTTCACCCATAGGGACACCCGGCACTGTTCATATATTTCAAGTGTACACGATCCGTGAACATGTTTAAAAATTGAACCAATTCTAATAATTGTCTTATTATCAGCGTATTACGTAGAAACCTATGATTGTGTTCATATTCAAGTAATGTTCACGATACGTGAACAAGAATAAATAATGAACATGGTTCTAATGATGGCTGGCTTGTAGGGGCGATCAGCAGATCAGCCTTCGCACGCATGGCGCACACAAGGAACATATCGTCGTTTGGATCGCGGCATTCTTTCACTGTCCCGCGGAGCTGAACACGAACTGCACACGCCAACACCGTATCCAGCGCGGCACGGGCACGAGTGGACTCCCAAGCGAATTTGGCAGTCAATACCCGGAGAATCTCCGCTTCGATTTCACGGCAACTGGCAATTACATCCTCGCTCATAGCTTTTTCGAGCGCTCGCGTCGGCGTTCCGCGATGCTTCGCGAACTGAAGAGCCGAAATCCAAACGTTCGTATCTAGGACAACGATCACTGGCGGGTGCGGATATGCCGACGAGTAGGCGTTACAGAGCGGACCTCTTTGATGAGGCGTGGTACGTCGGTTTCCGTGTAACCGGGATTGCGGCGGTTCGCATATTCGCCGATCTCCTCCAAGATTTTGCGAGATTGCTGAGCGTAATAGGTGCGGAATGCTTCGCGGAAGAGTTCGCTCATCGTGCGGCTGTCGCGTTTGGCCAAAGCTTCGGCCTTCCGCGCTAACTCGGGAGGAAGGCTGATAGTGTAGACGCGGGAGGTACGAGTAATGGCCATGCTGTCAATGTTACATTGTAATGGGATCCAGTACAACATGAAGTTGGCGGCTTTCTGCTCCAGTTCTTAAACCCACGATTCCAACCCACGATTCGTATGTCTCTCACATCGGTCTCGCCCGTGAATTGCTTTCGTGATGCGAAGGAATCATTTCGTCGAACCATCCGGCATTTTCAGGGCTGGTTTATGTAGCAGTTTGAACTCGTGCGAGCGCTCATTGGCTCGAACCAAGATCGTCGTATCGAGGACGATTTTCACTGGTGCGGGCGATAGCTGGGACGTGTGCTTCTGAAGGCCTCGGTGAGGGTTTCGTCGGCCTCCTCTACGGAGCCCGGTTTGCGGCGGGAGTCTACTTCGGTGAAATACTTCCTCAGTTGCTCGAATTGCTCGTGCCGCCGATGTTCAGAGAGGACTGGGGGCCCAATAGCACGGACGCTGATAGCCTCATCTGCCAGTATGCGGCGTCCTAGCAGGCTTTCGAGAACGGTCTTCTGGTCGGGCGAGAGGTCTTTGGTGCGGCGAATCATGGACTAGTCCTAAAATTCATTATATCGGCACGAGGCCTAGAACTCTGATGCCGTTTTGTCACGAAGAACCTGGGTGGCAGGGCCGTCGGTTAAGACGTCTAATTCCCCGCGCGTTTCACAACCATCGCTTACGCCTTGACGGCTGGGGTGTGGCTGTAACTGTGGCTGTACGTTGCTAAACATCGCCAACGTTTCAAGCATTTGCAAGCAGCTCTCTGTGCGCGCAAGACTCTTGTAAGTTACTGGTTAATTGTGACTTCGTGCAACATCGAGGGATGAACCCTCGCTGACTCTTAATCAGTAGGTTGGAGGTTCGATTCCTCCCGCGCTCACTATCTTTTCAACAACTTGGCTCTTTGTATTTTCCAATAACCTCGATCTTGCCGCTGTGGTGCGACATGTACAAACGCGCGCTGTTTGCGACTCCGGAGAGCCTTGCCCGGGCCTGGTCAAGGATTGACAGCGCTTTTTCGATGGGGACGACAAAGCCTTTGTTGCCTCCGGTGGGGCGGCAGATGAAGAGATAGTAAGGAGTTACACCGAGCCAGGATAGGCGGACGAACAACTCGGCAATCACGTCAACGCTGTCATTCACTCCACGAATCAAGGGCGACTGGTTGAAGGTGGTAGCGCCAGCCTGCTGCATGCAACCATGCGGGGCTGTTCCTCGATCGGCTCAAACACCGGAGCCGCGAACCTTCAACGGAAAACGCAAAAAAGCGGACGGGTTTTGGTTCGCACGCAAGAAAATAAAACCGAATCCATCGACTATTTTAAAGGGGGTATGTCAGGAGTTCTGAATTTATGCGAGTGGAAAACCTTCATGCTCAATGAGGTGGAGATGGCGCAAATATTGTTCGCTTCACTGGTTCTTCCCTCGTTCGCCACGCTCAGCTTCCAGCAGGATCTCGATCATCGCGGCGGGAGTGACGATCCGGGTGGATCTGTGCTGTTTCAGGGAGAGGAGTTCTTTATCACCGGTCACCAGGAACTCGGACCGGCTGGCTTCAGCCAGCGCGAGCAGGAAGCTGTCCTTGGGGTCCGGAGCGACGGAGCCGGAGGGCAAGTCTCGGCAAAAAAAAGAGAAGTCGCGAAGGCCGGCGGCGAGCAGTTCGGCCACGCTGGCGCGAAGTCTCGCCCGGAAGAACGGCCTCCCGGCAACGTCGCGGAGTTCCGCAATGAGTGCGTCACAGGCAGCGAGCGTGAACCGCTTGCGCTCCCAAGCGTCGAGAAGTTGGGCTGGCGCGCCCAAGGGCGAGAGAAGGGCGGAGATCAGGATGTTGGTGTCGAGGATGAGGCGCATTCAGGACCGTTCGGCGCGCTCGCGGTAGTGTTTTGCGCGGACGTCTTCGGTGGCCTCGTCAATCATCTTCTGAAGCTCGTCGGGAGAAACGTCGGCGAAGGATTCGCGGGCCTCGCGGACGGTCTGATGAAAGATGCGCCAGCGGACGGCTTCCTCGATGAATTTCGAAATGTCGCCTTTCTTCATGCCTTGGGAGCCAAGAAAGGAGCGCAAGGCATGATCGGCCTCTTTGGACCAGGTAATGGTCAGGCGGGTGGTTTCTAGTTCGGAGGTAGATTTTATTGTCATATAAACATCTATACAGTTAAGATCATAAGCTGCCATATGACTTCTGTCAATCCCCGCCAGGCACTGCGATGAAGCTGTTTCGCGAACCACAGCTGCGAAAAGCTTAAGAATCAGCAACATCCCAGATCAAGGTTCGATTGTTGGAGCTTACCAGACTGCCGGTGAGGACTTCGGTTTTCGGCATCTCATTGAACCCACAGAGTCTGGACTTAAGGCGCTTAGACTTAGAGAATCCCACTCTCTGGCTCGGTCGGTGGTCGTTCTGGCAGAAGACGAACACGGGACGCGGGTTACGCCATCCAAACCAAGGCAACTGCCGCATCGTGCTTCACTGCCGGCGCGCTGATCCCGCTGTGTCCTTTTTGTGTCCTTCGCAATTAGATGCTGTTCGATTTCGCCAACTTTTCCAACGCTTTTCGGAAGCCGTCCATGCGGGTCTGTTGATTGTTAAGTTATTGTGGCGACCGCAGTTAATAACGCTGCAGCCGAATCGAGAACCATAACTCTTAATCAGTAGGTTTGAAGGTTCGATTCCTTCCGCGCTCACCATCTTTTCAATCACTTACCCGAGTCGATTTTTTGGGTGTGCCGTAAAGTGTGCCGTAACTCAATCCGGCTACGCCCGTTTCTCTACTGCTGTGTCTTGATCGAGCGCTGCGCGCACGATCTCTAGTTCTGGATGCTGGTACTGCATGGCAGTCTTCACATCCTTGTGGCCTCGACCTATGCAAGCATCCGCATCTCGATCACGGTTATGCCATGACTAGCCACTCCAGCCAGGGACAGACTGCCGACCGTGTCCTCATTCACGTGGACACCGAGTTAGGCGCTAAGGATCTACTCAACAGCCGCATGGCATACGTTTCTGTCTCGCGTGGACGCTATGACGCCCAGATTTATACGAATAATGCACAGACGTTCGGGCAAGAACTCAGCCGCGACGTGTCCCATTCTCCTGCGATTCAGCAAGAGCCAGGAGCGCGCAAGATAGAACCACAACCACGCACACGAATCAGATCAGTCAGGGTTTCGGTCTAGGTCTGTGATGCGGCATCTCCAATGACACGCCCCGGATAGCCAGAGCATTCTCAAAGCCAAACATCCGCACGTGAAACTGCTGCTTGATGAAGAGGTGAGCATCGGGCGATAGCGGTCAGCACAATTGACCCGCCCTATCCTCACATAATTTGACTCACCCGGGAGGATCAGCCAAGCTGTTCAGGCGCATGAACTACCAGTCGAACTGCATATCCGATCCAGCGAACGGCATAAAAAGCTGCTTGGAAAGAAAAAAGCAATCTCTACTTGTTTTGAAGGGATCGTCAATTTATGTGAACACACGAAGTATCAAATTAAGTGACTGCCATCGATCGGGGGTGTTAATTTCTTCGGCGGCACGATGTGGACAGATTTCAACGGCGGTGATTAGCGCGCCATGAAGACCGCCAGCTCTCAAATGAATGATTACCGCCTCATCTATAACCCCGACGAAACGCCTTTCAGGCCGGCAGATTCGATTGCGCTACATAAAAACTTCGTATCGAAATTGCTGAACTGGTTTGGCAAGAACCTGAGTGGTCCACGCGTGGTTATCAGCCATAATGCACCGGTCATCAATCCCAACTCCAAATACAAGGGCGGCCCTCTCACGCCGGCGTTCAATTCCCTGGACATGGTGGAGATCATTGAGACCCACCAGCCTGTCCTCTGGGTGTATGGCCACACGCATGAATGCGACGATCAGACGATTGGCCCAACCCGGATCATTTCAAATCAGCTCGGATATCCTGGCAACTTTGGCGGTTTTGAATGCAAGGATTTTGATGGAGTGGGTCTGCCAGTCGACGTAGGCCTTTAGCCCCGAGCGGGAAAAGAAAATTACCTTATGAAGGCAAAGAACATCCCGTGCATCGTGCTGCTCTTTCTACTTACCGCTCTGCGAGAGCCGCCTTCAGATCATCATGCTCAAATGCCGACGACATACGGTCGATTTCGCCTTTAGCGAGACCGTGCCGTACGGCTTCATCGCGCCACTTCGAGATAGCCTTGCCGACCTGTTTCGCTATGTCGCGCGCTTTGCCGTCGTCCAGATCGAAATACCCCGCCACCTCCAACGCCATTGCGAGTGAAGCCGTGTTGTCATCCTCATTGATTGCCGTGCTGAGAACGCGCGGCTTGATGTCGGTTGGCACCGGGTTGAGGTCGTAAGCGGGCGACAGTCGCCAGCCCGCCTGGCCTTCGTACAGAAAGCCGTGATTGCGCAGGTGGTCGTCGGTGTTGGAGATCAGTATGTTGAAAACCAGCCGCCGCCACAGCGCTTCCATGTCGGCTTGCGGCGCAGCACCGTGCTGGCGCAGCGCGTCAACAATTTCCAGATAGCTTCGGGTTTCTCTGTCTTTCGATCCGAGCATGCTCATCGCGGAGAGGAACGGGATACGCCGTTCGCCGTCGCGGTCGAAGCGTCGCAGGAGGAGTACAGACTCGCCGGCGATGTTTTCGACACGGGACTGGGGAACAAGGATGCCAGATTTCTGCGCGAGGGACAGTGCGACCGCCTCCCAGACCACAGTGTTGATTTCATCGTCCTTGCGTGGGAATTTCGCGATGGCGAGATGGCCGTCCTTTTCCTTGACGGAAGCCTTGGGCCTCGCGCCGCCAAGAGAGGAGCCGGACGCGAACAGCATCCGCAGTTCCTCATCGGTGTCTTTTTCTTCCATCACATGTTCCGCCGCGGAGAGCAGTTTCGGAAGCTCGATCAGCGGGGGGATGCGCTTGACTCCCTCCTCCCGCAGGAAGGGTCCGCCTTCTTTTTCCGCGAAGCGCAGCGCGCCCTGACGAGCCTCGTCATCCACCAGCAGCAGGAAGTCGATTTCCTGGAGCGTGCGCGGCGCCCCGCCTTCGCGCTCCGCGCGCCTGCGTTCCATGCGGCGCATGAGCGCCCGCCCCCAACGGTCGGGCGCGGAGTCGCCGATGGCGCCGAACATGGGCGTGTCTGCCGGCGTGTGAAACGGGCCGGGACCAACCTGCAGGGCTGGCTCCAGAGAGAATCGCGCGGGATTTTCCAGCCATGTCTTGTCGTATTCGAAGGTGGCGCTTTCCTTGTTCTTGCGCGTACGGGCCCACAGATGCCCCATGAGGTGCGGGACGCCATCGAGATCCACGTACACGAGAGCCTCTCTGTCCATCACTTGTCTTTCGTACGTTTCGGCCCGCGCGACACGCGAATGCGCTGCGGAAGGTTTTCTTCTTCGAGCTGCAGGCCCACGGGATCGTTCTTTGGCGCGGCGAGATCGCCCAGCTGGTCCGCCATGCCCAGCACAAAAAGGACCGTGGCGTAAATCCCGATCGCGACGCCGGGATCGCCCTTTTCAATCTTGACGAGGGTCGTGCGGCTGATCGAGGCGCGCTGCGCCGCGATGGCCGCCGGGATGCGCCGCCGCCGCCGGGCGTCACGGATGTCGCGGCCGAGCTTGCGCAGGGCATGTCTTACCGGGAGCGGCATTACCACAGATGATCGGCTGGTCCTCATATTTAATGTCCAGAATAATGGTCACTAACAGCTTTAATGTACATTATTATGAACGTTAGGTCAACCTGAAGATCCGGGCCCCCTATCCTTTAACCCGCAAATCACAGCCCGTCGCTGGGCCCCCGCCCGGTCGGAAGTGCGGCCTCGCACACGCGCAAAATGCAGGCCCCATACGTCCCCGGGTTTTACCGCTCGACTCCAGGCAACAAGGGCGCTTATGCGCTACCTTGTACTTAGGGCAAGCGCCGCACATTTCCTGACGTACTCGCAACAGTGAACCCGATGTGGGAGTATCGCAATCATTGCCTGATGCTAAATTGTTTGAGTGATGGAGGCTCAGGTGCCCCAGCGTGAAGTACTGTTCGAAGGACTACGGGAACAGGAGATTCTTGAGCTCCCAAAGGAGACCGTCGAGCAGCTAATCCTGTTGGGTGAACCGATTGTGTTTCGAGCGCACGATCCTCTGGCAAGCAATCGCCCAGGGCGAGAAGAACCCGGAAGGATGGGCGCCGTCGCGTGCATTCTCGGCGCTGTCGGATCTGGAGCTTTGGTCCAGGCCCGAGCCGGTCCCAAGATTTAAGCCAGAGCGCCGGAGTCGTGTGACCCGTTACCGAGCACTGCGGGACAAACGTTTACGAACCACCAAGACGCCAATCATGGCAGCCCCAGAAACGAGCACGTAAGCCAATGGCGCTCCGCCCTCGGGGACCGCAACCGCCGGATCTTGCTTTTTAGGTTTGTCGGGTTTGTTCGCCCATAGGGGAAGAGACAGGGCAAGTACTAGCAAGGTAGCCTTGAGCGTTTTCATGTGGGATGTTCCTTTGGTTCGCTAAGGAGGGAGGCGCTAGCAACAAGCACTATTATTTCAGATTCCCTACATTTACGCACTACAGTAAACACCGTACCCAAAGCAGGCCGCAACTGACTACCCAGATGGCTACCAGGCCAACGGGCGCAATCCATACCAGGGGCATTCAACCATAGACAGCATCCCCTAAGACGCTATATGGGACATACCACTGCTGGCCCGAATTCCAACTCTTGCCCTGGGCTGCTAATCAGCAGCTAGACCTACGAAGCCATTCGTAGTTAGTCGCCCGGAACATCGGACTGGCCAAGCGCTACAAAACCAAGGGCCAATCAACCAAGGCACGACGCCGCAAGCTCCACCGCGATATTAACGCTCTCACTGGTAGCCAAGTCGCAGCTATCGTAAAACAAGAGCTCCCGCGCGCCAAGGGCACAAAGATTGACCAACTAGCAAAGGCCCTCATCGCCAAGGCTGATCGTCAGGTCTCGCCACGCACCTTGCCACGAATTCAGCGCGGGTAGATAGCTCCACAAACACGAAGCCCACGGGATGAGCCATCTCATCACCGTGGGCTTTTTGTGTCCGCTGACTTTCTACGGTGCGCCGAGTGCTCGAGGCGCTGGCTACCTATCCCGATCGAGCTGAACTCAAACGCGAATACCCCGAGCTTGAGGACGAAGACATTCGCCAAGCGCTGGCCTTCGCAGCTGCCTTGGTCGATGACAAGGTCTTGCCCCTGCCGCAGACACGATGAAACTTCTGCTCGATCAGGGCCTCCCGCGTTCAACTGTCCTTTACCTCCGTAACCAGCAGATTGAAGCAGTCCACGTGGGCGACAGAGGTTTAGCGACAGCAACTGATTCGAAAATTCTCGACGTCGGCCGCCAGGAAGGTATGGTGGTTGTCACATTGGATGTTGACTTCCACGCGCTGCTGACCTTGTCCGGCGTTGCCGGGCCATCTGTAATCCGCATTCGGATCGAAGGCCTGCGAGGAGAGGATCTTGCCCGGCTGCTGGTCAGCGTGTTGCAGATTTGCGATGACGACCTGCTGAAAGGGGCGATGGTCTCTGACGGAGAATGGAGTGAGGATCAGACGGCTACCCGTGTTCCGAACGCCCTCATAAGGACCGGTGATCACGAGGGATTGGGCGTGGGATTGAAAACCGGCGCAGGTGCAGCCCACAAAAAAAGCCCGCAGAACTCATTCCCGTGGTGCTCTTCAACGACTCACTGTGTCCGTCCGTGCGTTCCAAGTCATTGTAAATGCGTTTTAATTCAGCTCTGAAAAGGCTGGCGTCGGCGGTTCAACTCCGTCCCTGGCCACCATGTTTTCTCGTAACTTAGCGTTACCCGTTGCGTTTTCATCCCATTCGGTCCCAACGTTAGGCCTGAGATCACGCCGAGCGGAGCGGATTGAGGAGGTTCACGCCGGAAAAGTGCTTTTCGTTGTCCGTGACGACAACGCAGTCGTTCGCCTCCCCGATCGCCGCAACGACCATGTCGAGAGCACTCCTCGGTCGCCCTGCGTGCGTGCCCTGGGACATGAGACGTGCCCAGATGAGTGCCGCCTCCTCGTCGAAAGCCAATACCCGTCCGCGGAAGAGCGCCTGGGGACCCTCGGGACCTTTGAACCATTCTTCAAGTTCCCTGCGTTTTTTCCCTGACGGCCTCTCCAAAATGCCACGATATATTTCGGCAAGGCTCAAGGAACAAATGAACAGATCGTGGTCCACTTGTTTGACCATCCATTCAGTGAGCGGCTGGGACGGGAGAGGCTTTGTGGCGTTGCTGATAATGTTGGTGTCGAGGAGATACCGCGTCATAGATTGATTTTTCTGCCCGCATCAAACGGACGCTCGATCGTCAGCTCGGCGCCAACCAGTGGTGAACGACGAAGAGCTGCCAAAATGCCACCTTTTTCTTCCTTGGGTGTATGGGAGACTGTTCGCATTACCTCCGTCCGAATTCGATTTGCATCCGGGTCATTCTGCGCGAGCCGTTTTGCCAAGGAACGAATCAGATGGCGATCCGACTCGAGGCCGAGAACCTCAAATCGTGCAATGCCCCGTTTCCGAAGCCGGCTTCGGTAGTTCTTAATCGCACGCTTTTGGGCTGTATTGGACACATCCAGCCTCCTTATATATCCTGTAATATATCCGGTAACAATGATTTCCGCAAGGGTGGCCCGACTCTGAGCCGGGACACGCTATGAATTGCTCTCTTGCTCTCTCGTCTCATTGCTTTGTGGGACAAAAGGTGTGGTGGCATTTTGTGGCATTCATTTCCGATCTACCGCTGCAGCTAGTGGAGTGTATCTTAAATAGCTTTACATATTATTTCTTTCTTTTTTCTGCCTCGGGGCAGGGTGGATCCGGGCTTGATCTGCTCCATCTTGACCCGCGCCCGCTCGATTTTCGTCATGATGCCCTCGACCGTGGCCGTCCAGATGAAGGGCTTCGGATGTTGGTTCCAGCTGCGCATGAATTCCTCGATCGCCTGTCGTAAATCCGGCACACTTAAGAAGCTGGCGCGCTTGATCGCTTTCTCACTCAATTCTCTAAACCAGCGCTCCACCAAGTTCAGCCAACTGGAACTAGTCGGAATGAAGTGGCACACAAACCGTGGATGCTTCTTCAGCCACGCTTGCACCTGCGGCTCTTTGTGGGTGCCGTAGTTGTCCATTACCAAGTGCAATTCAATCTGCGGGGGAAACTCCCCGTCCAAGCGACGCAGAAATCTCAGCCACTCCTGATGGCGATGCCGGGCGTGACATTCACCGATCACCTTGCCGTCCAATACGTTGAGCACCGCAAACAGCGTGGTGGTGCCATTGCGTTTGTCGTCATGCGTCCTCGTACCGCACCGGCCCTTCTTCAGGGGCAGCCCCGGCTGGGTGCGATCCAACGCTTGAATTTGGCTCTTTTCGTCCGAACACAGCACCAGCGCCTTCTGCGGCGGGTTCAAATACAACCCCACTACATCGGTCAGCTTCTCCAAGAATTTCGCATCCCGCGACAGCTTGAAGGTGCGGCTGAGGTGCGGCTTGAGATTGTGCAGTTGCCACAAGCGGTTCACCGTACTACTGCTGACCTGTTGCGCCCGCGCCATGAGTCGGCAACTCCAATGGGTCATCCCCTGGGGCTTAGTCTGCAAGGTCGCTTGGATGATCCGCTCGCGCGTGGCCTGATCGTACTGCGGCTTGCGCCCCCGTCCGGGGGCGATGTGCCAAACCTGCCCGATGCCCTGCTCGCGTACCCGCTTGCGCCACAGCAGCACGGTGGGGCGGCTCACCCTGAGCTTCTCGGCGATCGCCACGTTCTGCTCACCCGCCACGGCGTCCAAGATAATCCGGCAGCGCAGGGCTACCTGTCGCGGAGTACCGTGGGCGGATTCCCATTGTTCCAGCTGCGTGCGTTCAGCCGCTTGCAAATTAGTTTTCCAGCCTCCCGGGCTCCCACCATTGGATTCGGTGCTTCTCATGCCTTCCGTGGCCCCGTACGATAAGGGTGAAAAGGAAAGAGGTTTTCCCATCGGCAAAGTCATTTAGCTCCTTCAGAGTGAGCCGAAATACACTCTGATTGGAGCTAAACCAGAGATTGCCCTCGCCGTCCTCCAATCCCGGAAACGGTTCAATCCCCCGCCGTACGTCGCAACCCAGAGAGTTCCGGTCGAATCCTGGTGGACGTCATACACGGAGTTACTCGACAACCCTTGCTTCTGGTCGTACGTCACAATTTCGCTGCCGCGCATGTACCTGAGCCCTGCGAGGCCGCCCAGCCACAGGCCACCGTCTCGATCCTCGGCGATTGCGCGCACGTCGGAGATGCCGGGGGACCTGCTCCAATTTTCCCTCGCGAAAGCGGTACAGGCCGCCGGGACGCTCCTCGGTCAGCGAACCAATCCACAGCGTGCCCTTCCGGTCCTGAAAAATGATTTTCACCGGCAGGTGCGTTAACATTGAAATGCTTCAGTACACCCGATCGAAGGCGATCCAGGCCGCCGTACCCGCCGAACCACAGGTCGCCATCGCGTGTCTGCGCAATAGTGAGAATGTCCGCCATGCGCGGGACCCGGCGAAACCGATGCCCATCGAAGAAGTAGAGCAAATCTCCGCCCAGCCAGATTCGACCTTCCCGATCCTGAAACACGCTACTGAAGTTTGAGTCCGAGAGACCTTGGTCTTTTCCGTAGGCTGTCAAGGGGGGCTCGCCGGAGACGAATCAGCCCTCTTCCAATGGTTCCAACCCATAGATTACCTTCACGGCCCACGAACAGGCTGCGTACTTTGAGCAATTCGCCGGCATTCGCTGCCAACGGTAGTGCTTCGGGAGGACTGAGCGTGCCATTTACAATGCGGCTGAGGCCAGCCTGGCGTGCGCACCAGCAATTCCCCATCTGCAGCCTCCGTCATGGCAAAGGAGTACAGAAGAAGCTCGCCCGTCAACTCGCGGCGCTTAGCCGACGGCAGCGGAACATCCGAGAATACGCCCTGGTCATAGCGCACTAGACGATACTGGTCACGAAAAGCAACCCAGACACTTCCGTCGCGAGCTTCGTGTACGAGAAAAACGCTAGGCTGGGTGGAATGCAGGGTCGCAATGGAGCCATCGGCTGCGAAACGCACAACATCTTGTCCGCAACGGAACCACATGCTTCCGTCCCGCGCTTGCAGAAAGAATTCTCGGACCGCTTTTCCGCGGTGAGTGGGATAGGCTTCCAGCTTTGTGCCGGCAAAATGCGCTACACCGCCCACTGCTGTGTTGATCCAGACTTTCCCTTCGACATCGCCGCGGATCGAGGTGACCCACCTGTTTGGCAAGCCGTCGCGTTCGGTGAAGGCGGTGGCAACACCATCCTGCAGCCGGATGAGACCGCCATCCACAGTGCCGATCCACAATGCCCCGGAGCGACTTTCGTACAAGGAAATCTGATCGCTGCCGAAACCTGCCGTATTCGCCGAATCGAAAACCGTGAAGCGCTCGCCATCGAAGCGCGCGAGCCCCCCGAACGTGCCTATCCAGATATAGCCGTGGTGGTCCTGCAGCATCGCATTCACCGAGTTTTGCGGCAGACCGTCTTCCGTGTGCCAAACTCTTGTGACGTATTGCGAGGGTTGTGATTGTGCGTGCAGAGGAACGATTAAGAGACTAACAACCAAAAGAACCGCGCTTGCCAGAAACGACACGGAGGTAAGACAAGAGTACGATGCAGCCCCGGCCATGTTGCGGGGCCAGTTAAAGCGAAGCAGAAGCGCTCGGCGAGAAGCCATTTTCTAATTCGCAGCCGATCGGGGTCAGACACTATGATTCGATTCAAGAGCAACTACTTTTGTTACCAGCGAATTTAGCACTCTCATCGTTGTTTGTCAGTGTTCTCGAACCGATCAACTCCGCCTGTGCTGTTCCCGGATTCTTGTGCGGCCATGTAATCGAAATATTTCATAAGTGTTTTGGGACGTACACCGACTGCGGAGAAATCATAGCGCAGAGCGGTTTCGAAGGGCTGCGAATCGCGTCGCCGAGTAACGCACAATCTTTCGCGCTTGACAATCGGCGGGACAGCCTCATACGGTACCTGTTGCGAGTTCGTCGAAAATCTACATCAGTTCGTCATCCCGAAAAAGGGAGGGGGGTATGAAAAGAACAGCCGCCCCCGCGCAGAAGCTCATTCTCTCTCTGCTGTGCGTATTCTTCCTCGTTGGTTTTGCCTCGATCGCTGCATATAGCCAGAACTCCCAGGAACGATTCTCGGGCATGTGCCGGATTCTTCAGGCGCCGCCGTCGCTGGCGCGAACCCAACTGCCACGAAAGTCAACACCAACGTGACCAACCAGTTCACTACCAACAGCGCCGGCGATTACGTGTTCGTGGACATGATTTCCGGTACCTACGAGGTAAAGGTCGAAGCGAGCGGCTTCAAGACCGAGGTTAGTGCAGGTCTGGTTTTGGAAGTTGACCAAACCTTGCGCCAGGATTTTAAGCTCGAGGTTGGAGAAATCCACAAAGTGCTCTATGTCACCGCCGACGCACAGATGGTGCAAACCGACAACACGACGACAGGCACTGTGTTGGATCAGAAAACGATCGAAGAGCTGCCCTCTAGCGGCCGGGATTTCAATAACCTGCTGAACTTGACAGCGGGGGCTGCTAACTTCAGCGGCGGCGCCCAAGCCGAGGGCTGGGTGAATCATGGCCTGAACACTTCTTTTACCGAGGTGAGTGTCAATGGCGCCCGGCCCGACTCCCTGAGTTTCATGGTGGACGGAGTAGCTGATGGAGATGGATGGGTTTGCACGACGAAGGGCAGCGGTGGCATAGGTCCAGCATGACGGAATTCAGATCAGTACAGGTTCCGTCCCTATGGAGCTGCGCTTGAGGGGGCTTGTTAATACAGTCGGCGTGATCGCATGGCTGCGGCGGGGCAATGCCGACTGCGATTTTCAGCCACGCCGCAGGCCGAAGCGGACTGAAAGCGGACTGAGCGATAGGCAATTCGAGTTTAAGTCCTTCACCATCATCGTAGGCAGGAACCGAACCGGATTTCGTCGAAAAATAGCGGACTGAGAGCGGACTGGGACGGCAAGGGGCGATTCCGCTAACTGCTTTGGAATGATGGTGGCCAGGGACGGAGTTGAACCGCCGACGCCAGCCTTTTCAGTAGAGTATTTGCAATGACTTAACAGGTCTTGGGTGGCTGCGTAAGTGCTTCAAAAGTCGTTGATGACAGGCTCACCTTGGGCCGGGATCTTGGGCCGGGCGACGGTCTATGGTTGATTGAAATCGAATCGTTCTGAGGCTGTTATCCGGCTGCTCTTGGTAGCGCATACTCAGAACATACAATCCGGTTTCCGAGGTAAACGCGTCGATTTACGATCCTGTCCTTTCACGCTGCTACGGGACGCGAAGGGTTGAGGACGTCTCAATAGTCATTGCGCATCATGCAGGTTTGCGAGAGCACGTTGCAAGCGAGCTTGGTGTGCCTTAGTCCGCTCAGGATCTCCCTGGGCAGCAGCGACAGCGGAAGGGGACGCGTAGGATGTGGGCGACTTAATGTCATTTTGCGCAGTTTCGGTGGCGGAGAGCGCTGCCGCGCATCGACCGGCAAGGGCTTCTATCTCAACACGGGCCGTTTCTGGGTGATATCCGATACGATTGCCCGTCTGCATTCCCATCGTGACATCGTCGGGAACTGCGCGGGTCGCGGGATAATCTGCCGAGAGCGTGTCGTAGGCCTCGCGCAGACGCCGCATGCGTCCGGTAAAGCCGTCCAGCAGGCTCCGGGAACTGATTGAGGCGGGCGCTCGGCGCACCACGATCGTCGTCGCCTGGTGTACATCGGCAGCGGCGACGGGCACAATGGTGGTCAGCGTGTTGCCCTCAAAGCGCCAGCCGGGCTGCTTCCCGTCGAGTGTGAACTGCAGCGATACTCCGTTGGCGGTGACGGAGGCGGGCGGCCAGTCCGCCGGGAGGCGTACTTCGTAGCTGCGCATCGGCTGCATCCCTGGATAGCCGTCGCGAACTGGGGCGACGGTGACGGTCAGTTCCTCGCCGGACTGCGTGGCGGTAACGTCAGTCCACGCGGTGCCAATATCTTGCTGATAGTCCTCAGCGTGACCGGAATCCTCATAGACCGTATAGTGTGAGCTTTGGCCGTCCGCCAGGGGAGAGATCGAGAGAATCAGAGGATCGACCGCGCGCTCGCCCGTGTAAAGCATAGTTGGCTGCATCGGTACGATCGAGCCTGCCTTGAGGAACACCGGCAACTGGTCGATCGCGTAACTTCGATCAACCTGGAGCGGCCCCTGGAAGTGCTTGCCGCTCGACCACTCGATCCATTCACCTGCCGGTAGCCAGAGGTGTTCGGTTGCCAGACCGGTCACCGCATCGACGGGATGAACCACGGGCGCGACCAGCATGTTCTCGCCGAAAAGATATTCGTTCTTCGCCGCATACGCTTCTGGAGCCTCAGGGAAGTCGTAGTAAAGAGGACGCAAGAACGCGACTCCGGTGTCAAAGGTGCGGCGTGCCTCCGTATAAAGATACGGTTGCATCGCATACCGAAGCTGGAAGCTGGCGCGCATGATATCGCTATAAGGTTCTGGATATGCCCAGATGCGACGTTCGCTATCCACATTCTTGGTTGTGTGTGTGCGCAGAATCGGACTGAAGATGCCGAACTGGATCCAGCGCGTATACAGCTCTGGCTCGATCACGCCCGGCATGTGTCCGCCGATGTCGTGCGACCAGAAGGCGTAGCCGACGTTGGCAGCGGTTGCCGTGAACCATGGTTGGAACGCCAGAGAATCCCAAGTGGAGATCGTGTCTCCCGAAAAGCCAATCTGGTAACGGTGATTACCGAGGCCACCCCAGCGATGAAAGAGAAGCGGGCGTTTGCCCTCGTGCTCCTGGTCGGTGAAGTGGACGTAATTGAGCCACCACGTGGGATTCACGCCGGCGGCCTTCGTATTATTCTCCTGCTGCCAGTCAAGCCACCAGAAGTCGACTCCCTGTGCCTCCAGTGGGTGATGCAGCAATCCAGATAGTTCTTCGCGAACTGCGATCGGTGAGGTCAAACGGAACATACCTCTGCGTCGCCGGATCGATTCCCATGTTGCGCGCAAACTGCGGGTACGCATCTTCCCAGGGCTGCACGCCGCTCGCGGGATGCAGATTGAGCGTCACCTTCAGACCTTCGTCGTGCAACTCAGTCAGGAAGTCCTTGGGATCGGGGAAGAGCGCAGCGTCCCATGAATAGCCGCTCCAGCCTTTGCGATGGCCGGAGGCATCGTCGATCTCGAAGTGCCGCCCAAAAGTCTTATGCCAGTCCATATCGATCACGAAGACATCGAACGGAACACTATTCTGATGAAAGCCGGTTACGAGATCGCGTAGCTCCTGATCACTGTAGGCCCAGTAGCGTGACCACCAAGCTCCGAAAGCATAGCGCGGCGGCAGCGGGATGCGCCCGGCGACGCGTACATAGTCACCCAGGGCCCGCTTGTAGTCATGACCGTAGCCGAAGAAGTAGAGATCCTGTCGCGCACCCGATGGCCGTGGCAACACCCACGGCTGGGTTGTGGGATCGCCATGGCTGAAGTTGAAATCAGAGGAATCAAAAAGCGGCCCGGCATCATCCACTAAGACCCATCCGTCCCGTGAAATCAGTCCCTCTCCGATGGGCTCTTTGAGGTGCTCGGCGCCCCGCGCGCCGTCCAACGTACGCGTCGTTCCCTGAAGATTGCCGGTCGAGGGCGTTCCGGGTCGCCATGTAACGGCCTTGCCGTCCAGTTGGAGCGTGATTGCCAGATTGGTGGCAGTGAAGCCGGCAGCCTTAGCGGTGCGCCGGTAAACCAGTTTCAACTTACCGGTATCGATCGTGACCGTATTTCCAGAGAGCTTCTTCGTGAACTGCGGCACAGGCAATTTGTGATTCAGAAAAATAAACGAGGGGTGATCCTCGAATCTGTCATCCGCAGCCCACTCCATGCGGATGAGCTCCGGCGTGAGCACCGTGAACCGAGCATGACCGGCTCTGACCACCGCAGAAGGATCGGCAACGGAGTCGGTTGTCGTCGGGCGCGCATCGGCGACGGCTTCTGCGAAACTCTGCGCAAACAGAGGAGAAATAGCGAACAGGCTCAAAGCGGCAAGTATCGTGTACACGCGACGGGCAACTACCTTCATCGCAAGACTCTCCTTGTGGTTGTCTACGTTTTGAATTGGCCGCGATCAGGCCAGCGCCTTGGCCCGACGAACGGAATGTCAAAACAGCCTGCTGCATGGGGGTGCCCCACGGATGGCCTGGGCACATTCCTATTGAAATTCAACTTGCGCCGGCCAGGATCGGTTCCGACTCCTTCATACATCCCGTTCGTTCGTACTCTATTAGTCTTGCGGTCTCATCCGCAAGGCCGTCTCCGCGCTCCTCTTAGTACGATCAAGTGCTAGCTCACCTAAATTTCGACAAAACCATGTGTGTTGGGCGTTTCTGGTCCGCATTAGAACTGACCCAAAAACTGTACAGACTTTGCTTCGCCACAGTGATGTTAAATTGACCCTGCAGTGTTACACCCACAGTGTCAGCGAGGATCGCATGGCTGCGGCAGGGGCAATGCTGACTGCAACTTTCAGCCACGCCGCAGACAGAAGCGGACTGAAAGCGGACTGAGCGAGAGGCAATTCGAGTTTAAGTCCTTCACCATCATCGTAGCCAGGAACCGAACCGGATCTCGCTGAAAAATGGCGGACTGTGAGCGGACTGGGAGGGCAAGACGGGATTCCGCTAAGTTCTTTGGAATGATGGTGGCCAGGGACGGAGTTGAACCGCCGACGCCAGCCTTTTCAGGTTATCTAGTTAATCCCAAACAAGTTACGCTAACAATCTGCACCAGAAGTGGTGCGCACACTATTGGACCTAAAACGGGACTAAAGGTCCGAGAGTACGATTAAGCAGCGTCGGTGTTCGCCTCATTCGACTCCGACGCATCTCAACGGACTGGCGAGTCCAAGTCTCGGACAGTGGAGAGATTAGGATTCGAACCCTGCGCCCGCCCAACACGGAGGACTTGATCGCCGTCCCATAAATATGGGAACATAACACCATGAAGACAACGCTGGAAATTCCCGACGCCATTTTCCGCCGCGCCAAGTCGGAAGCCGCCGAGCGTGGAATCCCCCTCCGCGAGTTCATCACCGAGGCGGTAAAGGACAAGCTGGCGGATACGCGCAAGGAGGGCGACAAGCCATGGATGGCGGCTTTTGGTAGGCTTCGGCACATGCGCAAGGAAAGCGCCAAGATCAATCGGCTGATTGAGGAAGAATTCGAGCAGGTCGAAGCGGAAGATCGACTGTGATCTTGGACACGAATGGGCTTTCAGCTCTGGCAGAGGGCGACTCGGACTGGAATCGGTCCTCCGCAAAGCTTCGCAGCTCGCGATTCCTGTCATTGTCATTGGCGAATACCGGGTACTGGTATTCCACAGTCCCGCCATCGCAAGGACTACGAGGAGTGGTTGGCCGAATACTTGCCCAGGTTTCGGATTCTCGATGTCGATGAGCGGACTACGGTCTCCTATAGCGTGGTACGCAGCGAGCTTAGAAAAGCTGGCACGCCGATTCCTTCCAATGATGTTTGGATCGCAGCCTTATGCCGCCAGCATTCTTTGCCTCTCGTCAGCCGCGACCGCCACTTCGATGCGGTTTCTGGTGTCACAAGAATCGCTTGGTGATCGAACCTCCTCTCGCCCTACACCCCAACCGGTCGACCTTCGTGAAAGATAGCATCCGAAGTCGGCGCGGCGCGCAGAGAGTGGCCATCAGCAGCCAGTCTTTCGAACTACCGAAACCGAGAGAGTTGACATGATGGGCTACGTGACCAGCAGCATGCGCCAGTTCAACCAGAGAAGTGTGCGGGCACTCATCGATCAAAAGTTTCACCGTGTCCCCGAAAGGCCACGGGTGCGTCGAGTTGCACGAATCGGTTTTTGCTTCGCCCACGGCCGAGAAGCAGGACGCCCACGGCGGGGAAAGGCTTGAACATAAAGAGGAGCGAACTCGATTTTCTCTATCAAGAGCTGGGTAACCCTCTAAGATCTCGTCTGGCCTCGCCCCTCTGCGTCAACATGTCAGCGATAAGTCGACCGGGATGCGCGTCCCGCGATACACGGGTGTACCACGCATAATCTCAGGGTCGGAAATAACTATGTTCGCTACGCGCTCAAGTTTCTTGAGCTCCTGGTCGAGTTCCAGGCGCACCGACTTCACCTGAATTACCAGGGCTGAACCCTCCGTAAGAACTACGGCGTCAATTCCGGGAGTTGACTCAATCTTATTGGCGATCGCCCGACGGGCGGCTATCGGCAATAGGCGAACGCCCTCCGCTTCGAGGCGCAGATATAAAACCCGCCGCGGCTCAGCATTCGTTGTATCAAACGACCAGTGCGGAGCCGTCGCGGCCGAATGAGGCGACGTTCGATAAGCTTATGAACGGCAGGCAGCGGCAGATTTGCAACTGCTGAAGCCTGTGCCGGTGTATATTGATGGTCTCCATGGAAATCTTCTACCCCCAACAGGGAATAATTAACAGCATTCGGCGATTTCGGTGTTAAGACCGCTGAGCCCGGGCGGAAGTGTGCGAAAACGCCCAAGTCCTTTTGGAATGATG
>CAVREP010000036.1:0-3283 GCA_963720155.1 uncultured Acidobacteriota bacterium | reverse complement strand
CTAGCGCATGTTTGACATTATGGCCCGTAACTCCAAGAAGATAAGGAGGCGGGTTTTGAGGTTGGTCACTACATGAGCGATTCTTGTCCCTTCTCCGGGGTGGGCGGGTCCAGTTGGGTGATGCCCAGGATGCGAAGCACTTGCTGGGCATTTTGATTACCGCGAGTCACGCATAGTTTGCGGCGAGATCCTAAATCGAGTTCGACGCAGCGGATCGTTTCCAGAGCTTGCCAGGCAAATGGACTGGACAGAGGGCTACCGGCAGCGCGCAGTTGCTTTTCCAGCGCCCGGTCCAACAGTAGCGCCAGTGCGGCCACGAACACGTGTGCCTGGACGCGTTCATCGCTGTGGTGATAAATCGGACGCAACTCCAACAAGCCCTTCAAGTGCGCGAAGCCCCGCTCGACTTCGTTGAGCTCTTTGTAGCGGGCGACCACCTCCAGGGCGGAAAGATTTTGTTCTTCGGTCTGGATTACGTACTTGCCCTCCAACGCCTTCTCCCGGGTCAGATGGAGCGGGTGCTCGAAGAAGCGAAACTTGCCGTGCTGCAACTCCCAAGCGAAATAGCGATGGCCATGGTGGCGGGACAGTTTGTGGGCCGCCGCGGCTCCGATCTTGTCCGGTTCTTTCAACTCCCCCTTGTCGACCTGGGCGGTCAAGGCTTCCAGTTCTTTGCGCACTCGTCCCATCGCCAGCTCGCGCATGCTGCGTTCGTACAGCTCCCTTTCTTCGCTATGCACGACCAACACGCGCACCCCGGCTTCTTTCCCCGCAACCTCCATCACCCGCGTCTGCGGCACCACCGCCTTTTCCCCCGCCGTGATTCCCCCCGGACACAGTTGCCAGTCGCGGCGCGTCTCTGCCTGTTGGATATAGTCGAAAGTGTCCTTGCGATTGCGGCGTTGCAGTCCCAGCAAGTACCCCTGCTGTCTCTCTCGCAGTTGCTTCACCGTGCCGATCGTCATCATGCCACGGTCGCCCACGAATACCACTCGCTCCAACTGGAATCGCCGGTTCAGGTCCTGCACCACTTCGTGGACCGTGGTCTGATCCAGACGGTTGCCGGCAAACACATGATGGGCAATCGGCCAACCATCCATCATGACGACGCCGATCACGATCTGCCGGTTGCGGGGTTTGCCATCACGGCTGTAGCCGAATCGCCCCAACTCCGTCGGTCCGGCTCCTTCGAAGAAGGTGGAGGTTATGTCATAGAACACCAAGTCCGGGCGCAAGCTGAACAGATTCCGCAGTTCCAAGAAGACTTGCTTTTCGATGCGCGCTTTTTGTGCGCGCAGATCATCCAGACTTTGATACCAAAGTCGCAACTGTTCAAAGTCCACCTTCACCCGGCGGGATTGCTTCCACACCGGCATCCAGCGACTGCCCTCAGCATTGCATACGAAATAGTCTTCCAGCCATGGCGCCAGAGCGTGCTCACTGCCAGGACGAGTGAGACGATTCGCGAGCAACGGGAAAATGCGTTCTGACAGCAGTTGTCCGTGGCGCCGCAAGGGACGCTCGCCATCCAGAATCGTGCCCAGCGATAGATGGTGGAACAAGTGGCGTGCCACCAGGATGGGACCCCAAGTCGAGGCGCGCGGCGCGGAGACATCCTGGATCGGCACCCAGCGCGGAGCCTGGGTTTCGTCTTGCAGCAGGCGAATCAATGCGTCCAGGTGGGGAGCCAGTTGATCTTTGCGTCCGAGATGGGCGACCACGCGCTGCTTGACTTTCTTGCCCTCGCGCACCGACTCGACCAAACGCAAGTACTGATGACGACCATTGGGGGCCTTGACCGAGCGAAGGAACATACGGCCCTCCTGCGGCACTACATATACCGCAGTTTTATCCGCATATTCAATAGGAATATGAGCACACTCGCACGATTGTTTGTCACTACACTTTTTTGCTGCGGAGAGATCTGGCATTGAAAACACGAAGCTTAGCGACTACGGACCTCCCAAAAGTGTCAAACATGCGCTAGTCAGCCATGGCTCCCCGGCCTCGGCTGCACGCTCCGCGGCGGTCGTGAGCGCCGCTGCCTCAACGCCCGAGACCGCTTCTTCGGGAAGGATAAAGCTGAAAACGATCTCGCTAGCAGGTGGGAGCGAAAGCGCAAATTGCAACGTGGCCTCCAGTGCTTCACGCGTAAGGTACTGCGTAACTCCCATACACGAGCAGAGTGTCCGCGCCGCAAACGCGAAGTCACTGAGACGGAGAGCCTCCGGGATCGAAGTGCCCTCAAAATCGACTGGCACAAATCTCACGTTTGAAGGAACGGCGATATCCGCTACTTTCAGTCGGTCACGTTTCCATTGCTGGGTAATCGGATGATCCACCTCGTAGATCCTGAGGGAACGACCCCACGAAGGCTGGCGGTAAGGGAATGTATCGAGCCCGGCCCCCAGGATTACATATTGGCTCACGCCGCGTTGGACTCCTTCTGCGAGACAGTCCTCTGCATACCGAGCGCGCAGCGCGAATCCCGCTCGCCACCCTTTCGCGAAAGGATGATCGAGCAGCGGTACCAGCCATCCTCGATCGTTATCAACTTCGATCAACCGAGGGGCAACAGGATCATTAAGGATTTTTGGATCGTCATCGGTGCTTTGATGGAGTGCTCTCATGATCGCGGGAATTTGAATCGTCCGGCTTCGTTGGTCGTGTTGCATTAGCAGCCCCTGCACAGGCCATTCTACCTGGGCTAGGAAGGACGGGCTCCCGCAACGTTGGAAACGCGACGAGTAACGAGCAAATCGGAAGGAATGACTCAGTGAGCGTTGCCATTATCCGCGCGGCCCTTTCGATATCTTCCCAAAAACATCTCGGGCAGGTACCACAGGGCGATGGCGCCGATCAGGGTTATTAGGCCGAGCAGGTTCCAACCATTCCGACCGAGATGCAGGATGCCGAGACCGTACGATAATGCGACGCGAGCCATCAGGAAGAAGAAGGCCGGTGAGGAAGCAGTGCATGCGCCCACAGCGGAGCGCGTTCACAATACACGCCATGCCCATTGTGGCGAGCGCGACTGTCCAAACGACTGCTCGCCAACCGCTGCTGATGTCCAGCGGCCCGACCACGACAATCGCGATGGCCGGAAGCCAATACAGAATGAAAACACGCCACCGGCTTGATAGGATGTCACGCGATTCACAGGTTGTGGAGTCAGACTTCATACTGCGTACAGCTCTGCTTCGGTACGTTCAAGGCAATTCTACAACTTGGAGTGCAGTCCAGAGTCAAGCGGAATTGCGGTCGAATCACGTTAGTGATTTTT
>CAVREP010000035.1:0-15296 GCA_963720155.1 uncultured Acidobacteriota bacterium | reverse complement strand
GTAAGTTGCGTCTTGTCCGAGTTCGGTCATTTTGCGTTCGACCATACAAGACACATCGGAACTGTATCCAAGATGATGTGCCACATTCTTGCTAACCGAGACGCGCGCGCTTCGTCAAAACAGGCAACGTGAACAGGCAAGATGAGGTTGCGGAAACGTGGAACTTTCTGGGCTTGGTCTGCGTAGTGTAATGAGGAAGCGGCCGGCAGATTGAAGTTAAGAACCGGTCGCGTGTCACCAAAAATTCAACGGGGTTTTGGGGATTCTCTCACTTTCGGTTTGGCGGCCCAGGTGAGAAAACCCCCGTGCACGGCGAGGCAAACCTTGCGGCCTGTTGCCGAACCCCGACGGCTGCATTGTAGGCGATTCGCGGCAAAACACAAAGTTTTATCGCCAGTCGTGAACCGGGCCGCCCCAACCGCTCCCCGACGAGATTCGGGGAAGAAAAAGGAGCAGTCATGAAGTTCGCGACAGTTTCGAAAAGTCTACTTATAGGGTTGGCGCTGCTGTTGGCCTCGAGCGCTTTTGCGGCAACCAAAGCCAGCCTGCAACTCTACAATCCTGTGACGGTCAAGGGAACAACGCTGCAACCTGGAGACTACAAGGTACAGTGGGAAGGCAGCGGTCCTAACGTGGAATTGAGCATCATACAAGGCAAGAATGTGGCGGTAAAAACACAGGCGCATGTGGTCGAACTGCAGCTGCCGGCTCCCAACAACGCTGCCGTCACCACGAAGAATGACAGCGGACCGAACTCACTGACCGGTATTCGCTTCCAGGGCAAGAAGATTGCCTTGGATTTGGCTTCAACCAGCGAAGCGATGGAGGGCGGTTCGAGCAAGTAGAAAACAAAAGCAAATAACGGGAAAATCAGAGGGAGCACATGAATCGTGCTCCCTTTTCTTCTGCGCCTGCCGAGCCGAGCGAAGCGAGGTGCGCCGGGCAATACACCCGTCACTATGCAGTCGCTGCCTTCTCCGGCTCCGCGGTAGATGCACGCTGCTGCCGCCGCTCACTTTGAGCTTCCGCTCCCAATCTTTGAAGCCCGTCTTCTTCACCGAGACAGTGTGCTCGCCATCGCTGACCTGAACCTCGGAAGGCGTATTGCCGACGAAGCTGCCGTCCACTTCGATATCGGCACCCGCAGGATCGGACTCTAGCTGGATCTTCGCGGATAAAGAAGTTGCACTGGTGCTCGAACTCGCCATCGCAAGCTGTGCCGGCGCAGCGGGCTGAAATTTTGCGAGGTCCAGTCTCACGTCTCCGTTGACATACGCCGTGATCCCGGTCCCCTTCGGAATGCTGATGTCCTTGCCGTGCTTGAACAGGAAGAACGGAGGAGCAGGAAAGAAATCAGACTCGTCGCTACCATTCCGCCCACCATGCCGCCAGTGTGGCCGCCACCTTTGACGTCCTTAACAGCTCGCAAGGCTGCTTTGTCGCCGCTATACCAGTTTCACGTAGTCGATGTTGATGTCCAGCTTTCCGCCCCGAGTCATTCGTCTTTTCGCTTGCGCTTCGGTGACGGTCGCGAAAGCCAGTCCTCCCTTTTGAACGACAGCTGTGCCGTTTACTGTAATGTCATCCAGAACCTCAAAATCCACATTGTCGCCCACAGGCGCATCTGCGGAAGATATAGTCCGATTCAGTCGAAGCCGTACGGGCGTTTCCTCTTCGAGAACAGACCCTTTCTTCGAAGTAAAGTCGGTTTGCGTGGGTTGGGTTGTCGTGGGACTAGAAGGTGGGGCCCCCGCGGTCTGAGCCGAGCATGACAACGAGAGCAACGCGAGCGACAGAAACAGATACATTTTCACAGGGATCCTCGGATCCGTAGAAATCTTCTGAATGTTGGGGGAAACCCGGGGATACGCAATGATCGTATAGGCGAAAACGATGTCAATCCGATTCTGCGCTCCACACGCTACTAATGGAAAAAGGAGCGCTCTCGCGCTCCCATTTTGAAACTTTACCACTCTCAACTAAGTGCTGTACCTTTCAGTACTTCGGGACCTTCGGATCCACGCGCTCGGCCCAGGCATTGATTCCGCCCGCCAGATTGTGAATCTTCTTGAAGCCGGCCTGCTGCAGAAATGCGACAGCCTTGGCGCTGCGTCCGCCCATCTTGCAATGCACCACGATTTCGCGGCTGGAATCCAGTTCGTTCACGCGCTTCGGCAGATCATTCAGTGGAATCAAATGTCCACCGATATTGCAGATCTGATATTCGTGCGGCTCTCGCACATCGAGGACGTAGAGGTCCTCTTTCGCATCGAGCCGCCGCTTCAGCTCTTCCACTTGAATTTCAGGAACTCCTGCTTCCACTGGTTTTTCCTCCCCGCGAATGCCGCAAAATTGGTTGTAGTCTATCAGCTTGGTTACGGTGGGATGCATGCCGCAAACCGGGCAATCAGGATTTTTGCGCAGCTTAAGTTCGCGGAACTTCATGCCCAGGGCGTCAATCAGCAGCAGCCGTCCAATCAGAGGTTCGCCCACGCCCAGAATTAACTTGATGACCTCGGTCGCCTGCATCACCCCGACCAGGCCCGGTAAAATTCCCAGCACACCGCCCTCCGCGCAAGAAGGCACGAGCCCGGGCGGCGGCGGTTCCGGATATAAACAGCGGTAGCACGGTCCATCTTCCGTAGCGAACACGCTGGCCTGCCCTTCGAAGCGGAAGATCGATCCGTAGACATTCGGCTTTCCGGTGAGCACGCACGCGTCATTCACTAGATAGCGTGTGGGGAAGTTATCCGTGCCGTCGGCAATGATGTCGAACTCGCGAAAGACTTCCAATGCGTTCTCGCTGCTCAACCGCAGGTCGAACTTGCGAATATTCAAGAAAGGATTAATCGCCGTCAGCTTTTCCGCCGCGGAATCCAATTTCTTCCGTCCCACGTCGGCTGTGGAGTGAATAATCTGCCGCTGCAGGTTGGTGTAATCCACCACATCGAAATCCACCAGGCCAAGCGTTCCCACGCCCGCGGCAGCCAGATATAAAGCCAGCGGAGATCCCAGCCCACCAGTGCCGACACACAGCACGCGCGCAGCTTTCAGCTTCTGCTGACCCTCCATCCCGACCTCGGGCATGATCAGGTGGCGCGAATAACGCAGGATTTCATCTTTGTTTAAAGTTGCCGGAATTTCTGCGATGGTGGCCATAAAGTCCTCGGTTGCAATCTTACAATTGCGTTCTTTCGAATCATCCAGAAGTGAGGATGCTAACAACAGGCAGGACACATGCAACAAGTATGTAGAGCGGAAGGTTTCAACTGCTGATCCATAAACAAAAGAAATAGTCTCTGAGTTGCCGAACCACAATCCCCACTTAGTACCAGCCCCCAGCAATGGAAGGCACAATAGAAATGCTATCACCTTCCTTCACCGCGGTCTCCTCTTTTTGCAGATAGCGAATGTCTTCATCGTTCACATATACGTTGACGAAGGCGCGCAACTTGCCGTCGCCGGTATAGAGATGTCGCCGCAGTTCAGGATGCTGTGCCACCAATGCTGTCATGGCTTCCGCCACCGTCGTGGCCTTTACTTCCACCGTAGCTTGCTTGCCCACGTACTGTCGAAGGGGCGTTGGAATATGGATCTTGCTCATCGGTCTAAGGATCTCATACGTCTTAAGCATAAAGATGCGCTAGAGAATAAGGAGGATTCAGCCGATGCCCCAGCTTCGATAGCATACTAGAGACACGCGGCGCGAGAGGGAGATGAAGTTAATCCTCGCAAAACTCGCCATGACCGCGGGGTTAGTGGCCGCCACCGCCACTCTCTCGTTTGGTCAGACGGGAACCTGGCACATTGATTCTGCTCATTCTACTGCCAGGTTGTCTGTAGTTTCCTCAAACAACTCAACTGCACCCGTTGATATTGCGATTGCCAAGGTGGCTGGAAGCGTCTCCTTGGATGAGAGCAGGAATGATGAGAGCAAGAATGTCGAGCCCTCGCTCCGGCTCACTATCTATCCGGCAGGGCAGGAGTCAAGCCTGCTCAATCCTGACGGCAGCCTTCGTAATGGCGCTTTGGCAGCTCTGCCGAGTTACACCGTCATGAGCTTCCAATCTAAGAGCGCCGTAGTCAACCGCGAAGGCGAGATTGAATTCACTGGTGATCTCACACTCGTTCATGTGCAACGTGAGACCACTGTGCCATGGAATATCGGTTACGACGGTTCCGTTCCCACCGAACCAGTGGCGAATACCATGACTCGCGAGGTTACATTCATTGCGGATCTGTCAAACCTTATTTTCCCAGCAGGACGGGAGAATCGAAGCGCGGAAATTACCGCGCAGGCAATCATCCAGCGCAACAATTTCCCCGGATTGGTGGCAGCCCTCAGGGACAGCAATTGGCCCGTCGTTGTTCTGGATGAGGAATGCCAAATGCCATACTACCCGGCGCTCACCGCAAGGGACTACAACGGACCGTCATGCTCGGGAATGCCCATCGAGCGCGGGCCGCACCCTGCACCTCCGCCGCCTTACAATTTCGTGCCTAACAGTGTCGGCACCGCCGTTCCTGTCCCGCCTACAGGAGATCGCGTGAGGATTCTCGCGCATCTGCGTCTGCAGCCGGCAGTTTCCAGCAGCATCCCAAAGCCTTGACAAGAAAAAAGCGTCGCAGAAGGCTGCTAACATGACACGGTGCATCCGCTACTCGAGCTCCGCCATCTGAATATCGATTTCCCCATCGCCGCCCTGCCAGGCTATGGAATGGCGGAAGATCCTCTGACCGCACGGGCTCTTCCCGCTGTGCGCGATCTCAGTTTTTCCATCGCTCCCGGCGAAGTCCTGGGCTTGGTCGGCGAATCGGGTTCCGGCAAGTCGATTACTTCTCTGGCCATCATGCGCCTCCTACCGCCGCAGGCACGGGTTTCCGGCGAGATTCTCTTTTCGGAGAATGGTGCGGATCGCAATCTCGCCACGCTTGCCGACGACTCCATGCGCCAGCTGCGCGGTTCGCGAATTGCCATGATCTTTCAGGAGCCGATGACCGCTCTCAATCCGGTGATGCGGGTTGGAGACCAGATAGCCGAGGCAGTCCTCGCTCACGGAAATCGTTCCAAACGTGCCGCCGCGAGCCTTGCCGTTCAAGCCATGAATGACGTCGCCATCCCTGAGCCCGACCGCCGCGCCCGCGACTATCCTCACCAGCTTTCCGGCGGTATGCGCCAGAGAGTGATGATTGCGATGGCCATCGTGAATCGTCCTCGCTTGCTTATCGCCGATGAGCCCACCACCGCGCTCGATGTGACCATTCAAGCTCAGATCCTCGATCTGCTCGCGCAACTTCGTGCCAAGTTTGGATTGGCCATGCTCTTCATCTCGCACGATCTCGCCGTGGTTTCGCAGGTCGCCGATCGCGTAGCCGTCATGTATGCCGGAAGCCTGGCGGAACTCGGCTCCAAGCGTGAAATCTTTCAGGCTGCGGCTCATCCCTATACTCGCGGACTGCTCCATGCTGTGCCCAACCTGAAGACGGAACGCGGACTTCCTCTCGGCACCATCGAAGGCACAGTACCGCCGCTACGCGCCATGCCACCCGGCTGTGCATTCGAGCCGCGCTGCGGATTCCGCGTGCCCGAATGCTCGCGCACCCCGCCGCCGCTGATCGAAGTTGTGCACGGGCATTGGGCCCGCTGCCCGGTCGTTAATGGAAAATAGCGATGGCCAAATAAACTTTGCCCCTGTATCCTCTCCATTCTCTCTCGTTCTATAATCGCCATCCGTCTGGTGTTCATTGCGCATATTGCTGCTTAGCGATATTCACGCCAACCTCGAAGCGCTGGAGGCATCCCTCGCGGCGGCTCCGTCTTTCGATTTTGTAGCCAATCTCGGCGACGTTGTCGGTTACGGCGCTTCTCCCAATGAAGTGGTCGATCGCTCTCGCGGTCTGGGAAAGATTTTCGTGCGCGGCAATCACGACAAGGCTGCAACCGGCCTGCTCGAACTTGACGACTTCAATCCGATGGCCGCGGCAGCCGCTATCTGGACACGCGACCAGTTGACTCCCGAGCATCACCAATGGCTGCACGCTCTGCCGCAAGGCCCGCTTTCACTCGAGGGGTTTTCTCAAGTTCAGCTCGTTCACGGCTCGCCGGACGACGAAGACGCCTATGTTGTCTCCCTCGGAGATGCCCTGGTCCCTCTGATTGCAACCACCACCCCCCTGACTTTCTTCGGCCATACCCATCTGCAGGGTGGGTTCTTTGCCAACGGCGACAGTGCCGACGGCTTTCGTCCGGAATACCGCACTATCGGACAAGCCGAGTCAGTCCCCTTGCAACTGAAGCCGAATACCCGTTATCTGATCAATCCTGGCTCGGTTGGGCAGCCGCGCGACGGAGACTGGCGCGCCGCCTTCGCACTGTTTGACACAGAAGCCCAGGTAGTCCATTTCCACCGCACACCCTACAACCTGAAAGCCGCGCAAGACCGAATCTTCGCCGCTAACCTGCCTTCTCGCCTGGCCACGCGCCTCGCTGCCGGTCGCTGAACGGCTGTCATCCTGAGTGGAGTTTTCGTTCGCGAAGCGAACGAAAACATAGTCGAAGAACCCCATACCGGCTCGCACAATCAAAAGCATCGCAAGGCGTTTCCACCACGTTTCACGATTTCGACTTTCTCTCCTCCCGTAGCGATCCGGACCTTCGCTGTCGATACAATTCCCGTTGTAAACTCGACTGCATGCCTTATCCCCGCCGGCCCGCAACCAAATCTCTCTTTGCTCGTGACGATTCCTCGCGCGAGAATCCGCCTGAGCATTACCTCATCGCGCACATCGACGGCGGTGCCCGCGGCAATCCCGGCCCCGCCGGCTATGGAGTAGTAATCCAGGATCAATCGGGACGCAAGCTGGCGGAACTGAGCGAATACCTCGGCCACCAGACCAACAACTTCGCCGAGTATCAAGGCTTGATCGCGGCGCTCGAATACGCCCTCCAACACGGTCCAAGAGCTCTCAAGGTCATCAGCGATTCAGAATTGCTCGTTCGCCAGATCAAAGGCATTTACAAAGTAAAAAATGCAACGCTGCAGGATCTCTACGGCCGTGCCAAAGAATTGATCGCACAGCTGCAATGGTTTTCGATAGGCCACGCTCTCCGCGAACACAACACAGAAGCCGACCGCCTAGCTAACGAAGCCATGGACAAAGGCATGGGCCGCGATCGTGTGGCACGGGCGCCCTCGCCCGTGCATGCCGGCGAAGGCAAGGAACGTATAGGCGCCGACGGCTCGCCCCTGCATCCATCAACTAATGCGAATCTTGCCCAACCCGAGTTTGAAGGTATCGTCCGCAATGGAGCAGTGGAGTTGGTGAACGGCAGACTTCCCGAGGGCACGCGAGTGCAAGTCCGAGCGAAAAGAGGACCGTAGTCTACGGCCGGTAAACTCGTTGAAGATGTGTGTCCTTGAAAAACGTCGGATACTTAAGGCCATACCCGAGAACGCGATCAAATCCGATGTGGGCGAGCCAAATAAGCGCAAACGCCAATAGTCCCGCCTTGTGCTGACTTAAAGATACGGCCGCCAGTGCCAACGGAAAGAGATATGTATGGACAAGGTTGTAGAGCATAGAGCCAAGTCGCGTCGAAACCAGATATCCCAACATCGACAAGTCGGGCCACAGGAAAAGTGAGAAGAAAATTCCCCATCCGGCTCCGCCGGATCGGTAGAGGAACACGCTAAGCGCGAGAGCGAAAGCACCTTCTTGCGCAATAGAATCCCTGGCTTGGAGAACATAAACCTCTATTCTTCCTGGTTTTCGAATTCGAGGCCAACCTGATGGAAAACGGAAAACGGTCGGTGTAGTAGACCTGCTTCACTCGGCCACGGAAGTGTGGTCGTGCACAATCTTCCATCCTTCAGGAAACTTGCGGAATACCAGCGTGAACAACCCGTGTGGCTTCTTGCCGTCTGACATGCTTAACTGCCACGAACCGCGCACATAGGCCGCCTCCTGACCCAGCACTTCGATGCGCAGGCCGGAGAATTCCAGCTTCCCCATTTCGTGCCCGGGACTAACATACGTGGCGAGATAACGGTCAATCGTGGCCTGCCATCCATCTTGTTCTTTCGCGCTAGAGAAAAAAGTCAGCGCCGGAGAATTCCAGTAGCCCGCCATGAAGCCTTCGAGATCATGCTTGTTCCATGCCTCCTGCTGCTTGCGCAGAACATGTTCGATGGCTCTTCCGTCATTACCATAGGCGCCGGACGCGTTCTGGGCATGGGCCGGATCACCGGTTAAGAAGAGCGTGATCGGCAAATAGCAAGAATAAAAAAAGAAGGAGAGAACAAACCGGTTGCGCATGCAAACCTCCGAGCGTTCGCTAACGGGCGCACCAGTTTCGCACAGCAGAAGGGAATCGCGAAAAGATTTGAAAGATTAGCCGCGTTTCCTAAGAATTACGCCCGGCCCTTTTTGGCGGCACCAGCCTTGGCTGCGACTGCCGTGCCAGCAACTTCCCAGGGGCGCTTCGGCCGATTGACCGGCGCTTTGTCGCGGTCTTCGATGCGGTCGTATTGATAGGACTCACTCACTGTTCCGAGTGATTCGTTATAGAGGCTCGGTAGTCCGAGCGCTTCTTTCAGTTCTTCGGTAAACGACTGTAGGGCTCCCAGGTGGTCGGCCGTCGCTGGGATCTCCGTCTTCGAGTTTTTCAAGAACTGCTGGTAGCCGCGGTTGACCAACTTCGAGATCTCGCTGCCAACCAAGTATCCGGGGTACGCGAAAATCTTTACGCCATCATCAGGCGTCTTCTGAAGAGCAGCTGACACATTGTATTTTCTAATGAAGACACGCCCGTTCGTGCTCGGCGCTTCCGTTACATCGAAACCGTGGTCGCGGAGCCAGGCCAGCGCCTCCTCGTAAGTTCGTGCTTCAGTTGCTTTCGACATTTTTATTTACGCTTCCAACCTCTCCCTTAGATGCCGGCTCCGTGCAAACTGGGTAATGCTTATTTTTCGGATGCATCGACTTGCAATCTTCCTCATCTAAAGACACCATACTACATAGCCTATTTGGCGAATCTTTGCATATTACGATAGTCACAAAAGAACGCTTTGGACATGGGTGAGACTTCAACCAGGTTGGCGGCAACATTCCCGGCGCATCGTACGCCCGCAGTCGCCGCGCCGCGACCGGGGCAGAGTTTGCTCGAGCGCATCGGCAGCACTCCGCTGCTGCGCTTTGATCGGGTCACCGCAGATCTTCCTGGAGTTGCACTTTTGGGCAAGGCCGAATGGCATAACCCCGGTGGCTCCGTGAAAGATCGCGCGGCGGCCAACATTGTCGCTGAAGGCCGGCGCAGCGGACGATTCGCGCCCGGCAAGATCCTGCTCGACGCGACCAGCGGCAACACCGGCATCGCTTATGCCATGCTCGGCGCGGCTGAGCGATTCCCCGTCACTCTGTGCATGCCAACCAACGTCTCGGTTGAGCGCAAAAAGATTCTGAGCGCCTACGGCGCCAACATTATTTATACCGATCCTGGAGAAGGTTCCGACGGCGCCATCCGGATGGCACGGGAACTTGCAGGCAAACATCCGGATTTATATTTCTACGCCGATCAATACTCGAACGACTCTAACTGGCTCGCCCACTATCACGGCACCGCCAACGAAATATGGCAACAGACCGAAGGCCGGATCACTCACTTCATCGCGATGCTCGGTACCAGCGGAACGTTCATGGGCACTACGCGGCGATTGAGGGAACTCAATCCTACAATCCGCTGCATCTCACTTCAGCCCGATTCTGCATTTCACGGCATCGAAGGCGCCAAGCACATGGCGAGTGCCATCGTCCCCAAGATTTATGACCCCACGCTTGCGGATGACAATCTTGAGATCGCGACCGAAGACGCTCATGCGATGGCTCGCCGCATCGCGCGTGAGTGTGGATTGCTCCTGGGAATCTCAGCCGCGGCTGGGATCGTCGGCAGTCTGAAAGTCGCCGAGCAACTTGACTTGGGGAAAGAACACACGATTGTCACGATCCTCTGCGACTCTGGCGACAAATACCTGAGCGAGAGATTTTGGACAGAAGAATGAATATCTGCGCTTGCTGTGCGCGTACGAGGAGGAGCCTTGAAGCAGCACCACTACGAGGTCCAAATTGCCTGGACTGGCAATGAGGGCGAAGGCACGAAGACCTACAGAGGCTACAAGCGCGACCATTCCATCACAGGTCCAGGAAAACCACCGGTAAAAGGTTCATCCGATCCAGCGTTTTGCGGTGATCCAACTCGATACAATCCGGAAGAACTTTTGGTGGCGAGTCTGTCGGCTTGTCATATGCTGTCGTATCTCCACCTTTGTGCCGTCAATGGCATCGTGGTCATTGAGTATCAGGATGACGCCGCTGGCGTGATGAGCGAGGATCCGGATGGATCAGCAAGGTTCGTCGAAGTAACTCTTCATCCCAATGTGACCATCGAGGCGGACTCTGACGAGACCAAGGCGCTGTCGCTTCATGAAGACGCCCACCACAACTGCTTCATCGCCAACTCTGTCAACTTTCCTGTGAAAACTATTGCACAGGTAACCCGCGCAGTCAGCTCTTGATGAGCGGATGCAGACTCGACTGAGGTTCCCTCATCAAGTAACCAGCTAGACAAATAATGCTGAAGATCGCGCCCACAGACTACGCAGCCCTCCGCCGTCACGGCGAAGAAACCTATCCGAATGAGTGCTGCGGCGTGCTGCTCGGCCGCATGGATGACGACGGCAGCCGCGTTGTAACCTCGACGGCGCGCTGCGGCAACACTCGCACCGACTCGCCCGAGAACCGCTACAACATCGATCCTCGCGAACTCGTGCGCATCCAGCGCGAAGGCCGCGAGCGCGGCGAGGACATCGTCGGTTTCTACCACTCCCACCCCGACCATCCGGCCCAGTGGTCGCAGACCGATCTGACTGAAGCACACTGGATCGGCTGCTCCTACGTCATCACCAGCGTGGAGAAAGGTAAAGCCGCCGTCACCAACTCGTTCGAGCTCTCCGGCTCCGACGAAGCCGATAAACAACTCCTCGACGAAAGAATCGAAATCAGCTGAAGTCCGCGCCATACAAGCACGTGGAACTTCCGTGCCTGGCACTGCTTGTGCGTGATTTTCACAATGTCAAAGCAATGAAGAAACGCTTCCGAGTTTTATTTTCGCTAGCTCGCACGTGCGAAAAGCCGCATCCAGCGCGCCTTCTGCGAGAGTCCGGTCCGCTCATTGCACCAATTCCGGTCAGCCGCCTGTGGACGCCATGCACTCGATTGAAAATACGCAAGTTACAAACGCAAACTTTTCATTGACTGCAAAAACAAAAAGAGTAGAAACATAATCGTTCTTTGACAGCTTCTAGAGTTTTTCCGGTTGGTGCGGCGTCCGGGACTCAAGCGCAGTCACCCTCTTCATGAAAATGAACAGGGAGGGCAAGCAAGGGTCTATAGCAAAGCGCTGGTCGAGGAGAACAAGAAGAAACGTCGAAGGCAGGATAGAGTTCCGAGGCGTTGGGTAGGTTTTTCCGGTTGGCGGTAAGCCCGGAGCCCGAGCGAAGATCGCGCGCGGCATCCCGAAAGGGAAGCTGCGATAGCAGGTCAAGCAAGGGTCTAAAAGCGAGCTACTGGCCGAGACGAATGGACCCAACATCACCTCGGAACTCTTATTTTTGTTCGCCCGCCTAAGCTGTAATCTGAACCGGCATCTTCCGTGAAAGTTTGCGGAAAGAATTCTTTGCCTGACCGGACATAAGCGATGCAATTTTCGCTGCAAAACGCGATGCCGCCGAAGAGTCGTTCGCGAAGTCTCAACTGGCCCTAGCTGCTCATTGCGCGGTTTTTGGCGGATGGCCTGGCGGTGCGTCCTGATGTGAGTCGCCGCTTCGCTGAATTTGTAGGAGGGCATCGTCTTCTCGCTTTTCACCTCTCAAGACGCGACCAATGCCGCGTACGATACGACGCATGGGAAAAACATTTTTGTCATCGGTCAGAAATATTTCGCCGGTGCGGCTCCCGCGATAGTACCAGCGCTTGAGCAAGGCGAGATGCTCCATGGTTTCGAGCGCGGGATGTGTGTTAGCGGGCGGAAATGTATCGAGAACGGCCTGCACACGCGATTCCATGGATTGCGATTTCGCGTGCTCGGCGGGTTGGATGCAGAAGACGGCGGGGCCCGAGATGGTACCGTTCTGCACTCGAAAGAAAGTGACCGAATCCGGCTGTTGACACGGTTGAACGATCAGCGCCGAAAGGCGGTCGAGGCGGCGAACGATCTCGGGAGCCTGATTCAGGATTGCTTTTAATTTTTCCAGACGAACATGAATCGCTGCGGCGTCTTCGAATGCCAGGTTCGCAGATGCGGCGTCGCGCTGCACGGAAAACTCACGGGCCAGAGATTCTCCTCCGGAATCGAAGTACGCTTGCACCCGGTTTACCTCGGCGGAATATTCTTCGTCGGTGCAGCCTTTGAAACAGGGCGCCAGGCACATCTTCATCTCGGAATAAATGCAGCCGGGGAACTTGGGATCGGGATGAAGATCGTCGACGCAGCGGCGCATCTTGAAGAAGTCGAGCGAGTCGTTCACGAACTTCTCGGCTGCATTGCGGGAGTGGAACGGCCCGTAGTAGAGCGCGCGGCCGTCGAGTCGTCCCAGGCGGGTAGTGATGGACGCACGTGGATATTCATTTTCGAGATGCAGCTTGACTAGCGGCGCGAGGCGGAAGCGCAAGCGGTCTGCATAAGTTGTTGGAAATGTTGCACGCAGCACTCTGTAAAGCAGGAAGCCAGATTCGAAGTCGGAACCGGTAGGAGTGTACTCGACCGAGCGGACGCGATCGCGCAAATTCAGTTTTCTAGTGCGCTCTTCGAGCGGGCCAAGAAGACGTTGCAGACGGCGGCGAAGATTGGCAGTTTTGCTGACATAAGGATCGGCGTGAGCGTCTCCGCGCAGCAAGAAGACCGCGGGAGCTGCCGGAACGGCGGCAAAGATTTCCGCATCGCGTTCAGGCGCGAATTCCAGGCGCTCAGTTAGCACGAAATCATTCTAGTGCGGATCTGCAGAAACCCACCACAAAGGCACTGAGACTAGTAATACCTGTTTCTTGATCCGTGCGAATCCGTGTCGATCCATGGCCAACGCTATTACCGGAAGCTGGCGCTGCGGAATTTCTGGCGAAAATCTTCGCCTTCCATTTTGATGACCCGGCACATCTCGTGGAGACGGGAACGCATGCGTTCTCCGATGCGGTCACCCAGCGTTTCAGAACGCGTGGCGGCCCGCGCTGCAGAAACCGAGCCATTGGCGCCGGCTGCCGGCTGATCCTCAAAATTTGTTGTGATGATGGTGGTGCGGTTGTCGTTATAGCGAGTGTTTAAGATGAGGCTGACCGTGTCCCAGACCCACTCCGTCGGTTTCACCGCACCCAACTCGTCGAGAACCAGAACGTCGGTTTCAAAGACGGGACGAAGAACATCCAATTCGGTAGTTTGAACCGCGGCGTTGTACGAATTCTGAATTTCTTTCAGCAGTTCGCGATAGTCGTAGAACAGGCACGAGATGCCTTTAGTGAGGACGAGATCTTTTGTAATGCCTACTGCGAGATGCGTCTTGCCGGTGCCAATCTTTCCGATGATCAGCAAGCCCATGCCATCCTGCGGATCGTACTCCTGCGCGAACTTCGAAGCCGATAAATGCGCGAACGCCAGCGAGGGATTGGCTCCAGGAAAGTCGGTGGTGTAACTTGCCAGTTCACAATGCTCGTAACGACGAGGTATGTTCGCCGCGGCCAGCAAAGTTTGATTCCGAGCTTGCAGTCGGCAATCGCAGCGGGTGACTCGCCGGTCTTTGGGCGCGCTGGAGGGCGCAGGAAGTGTCTTCCATCCTGTGCCTTCGCACAGCGGACAAACTTCTATTCGTGTCTTAATCAACATTTATCTTGTTGTTAAATCCTTCTCGGTTTGAATCCTTACTTGCATCGTATTCTCTGACTTTGCACCCGCGTGCCAGCCTCCCGCAAGTGCGAAACAACAGGAACCCTGTGTACAACCTGTGCAGCCGTGAGCCGGCCTGTGGACGGCGGAGGAAAACCTGGCGCATGTTTTGAGGGCGCACACGGTTGCGCATTGATTCTTGAAGCATTGTCTAACGTCAGAACCCGCCCCCTTCGCCCCAATCCGGGACCCGGGGTTGTGAAACAGGCTTCCGGCGCGGATTTTCACAGTTGACATTCTGCTCAGAGAGAGGAAAATACCAGCCGTCGGGTTTCCCACTCAGCCAAAAGATTCTATATCCCGTTTGTGCTGGGTATGAAAGAGACCTGCGAGGAGAAACTATGAATAAGGCCGATCTGGTTGATAAGATCGCTGGCGCCTGCGAAATCAGCAAGGCGCAGGCCACAACCGCGATTGATACCGCCGTGAGTAGCATTACTGGTGCCCTGCGAAAAGGAGATCGAGTAGCGTTGATTGGTTTCGGCACTTTCTCGGTATCGCAGAGAAAGGCACGGAACGGGCGCAATCCACAAACCGGAGCCACGATAAAGATCGCTGCCCGCAAGGTCGCGAAGTTCACGCCTGGGGCCGAATTAAAGAAAACGGTCAACAAAAAGTAGTGAAAACAGAGTCCGGAATTCTCAGGACGGCAGGGGGTCGGCCCTGCCGTTTTTCGTTGTCTGCCAAAGCTGATCGTGAACAGCCGCCTACGGCTACAATGACTTCAGCATGATTGCCCACCTGCACGGAAAACTGCTGGCCAAACATCCCAATCAAGTTGTGGTAGAGACGGGCGGCGTCGGCTATGAAGTGAACATTAGCATTCCCACCTTTTCGGAATTGCCCGCCAACGGCTCCGACGTCGCGCTGCACATCCACACCCACGTGCGTGAAGATGTGATCGCGCTTTACGGGTTTCTGCGTTCCGCCGAGAAGCAGTTGTTCGAGAAATTGATGACCGTGAGTGGAATCGGAGCGAAGTTGGCAATCACGATTCTGAGCGGGATGGCGGCCGACGAGATGGCGGGCGCGATCCGCGGCAACGACGTGGCTCGCCTGACCAAGATCCCGGGCATTGGCAAGAAAACCGCGGAGCGCATGGTTCTGGAGCTGCGCGACAAATTGCCTGCGGCGGCAGGCACCTCCACGCCGGCAGCCCCTACCACGAGTCCGCTGGAAGAGGATGTGCTATCTGCGCTGATGAACCTGGGCTACCAGCGGCCTATAGCCGAGAAAGCATTGGCAAATACGGCCAAGGGCGGGAAAAGTGGTTCATTCGACTCGATCTTTCGGGAAGCGCTGGCGGGGC
>CAVREP010000034.1:0-112912 GCA_963720155.1 uncultured Acidobacteriota bacterium | reverse complement strand
TTTAGCCCAGCGCCGTGGCATGGTGAACGTGGGCGTACGCGATGAAACTTGAGAGCCACGGCGGTGGGCTAAAAATGGATTGAACTGAACCGCTGCGCGGTCCTTTTATGGGTATTGAATGTTCGCCAGGAAGTCAGGGAAGGGTAAGAAGCTGGCGGGGCAGTTATTGCCGAGTAATCTGGATGGGGGAATGAACTCGTAAATGAACATCGGAGACTGCTGAGAGAACACTTCGCCGCCGCCTTGGCGGATCCAAGTTGGGGGATAGCGGAATGGAAAGCCATGGCAGTCCTCATGAGGTGTCGGTTAACGCCGGACGGGCGAAAGGCTCGATCACTGCGATCACCATCATGCGCCCTCGGTGACAGACTGGGCATTCCCACAGAGACGAACCGGTGAGAGCCTCGTAACGGTCGCGATAATCTTGCGGTGCTTCCTCGATGATTTCTTCCAGAGGAACCATCCCCAGAAGTCGCCGACAGTGTTCCAATTTTTCTTTTCGGTACCGGTTGCCGAGCAGACCGTAGTAACGGATGCGATGAAAGCCTTCGGGCAGCACATGGAGGAGGAAGCGGCGGATGAACTCATCAGCCGACAAGGGCAGGGTTTTCTGTTGGCTGTGATCGCGGTAGTCCTTATACCGGAACTGAACCTGGCCGTCTTCGATGGCGAGCAGACGATTATTGGAGATGGCCACGCGGTGGGTATAGCGACCCACGTAATCGAGTACTTGCTGGGGTCCAGCAAAGGGCTTTTTGGCGTATACCACCCATTTGCGGTTGCGTAGGGGCTCCAGGTAGCGGAGAAAGATTTTGCGATCCTGCAGTTTTTGGAGGACGGAAAAGAACTGCAACTGGCCATCGGCAAAAGCCTTTTCCAGCAACTGCAGAAACAAGCGGCGGAAAAGGCGGGAGAGCACGCGTACGGGGAGGAAGAAATCACGCCGGCACGGAATCCAGCGGGTGTGGTCGGGAGACAGTCCACCCCCGGGCACGACACAATGCAAGTGGGGATGAAACATGAGGTTTTGTCCCCAGCTATGCAGGACGGCGAAGAAGCCAATCTCAGCGCCGAGATGTTGGGGATCGGCGGCAATGATGCGCAAGGTTTCTGAGGTGGCCCGGAAGAGGATGCCGTACACCACTTCTTTGTTCTGGTAGGCGATGGCGGCCATCTCTTCCGGCACGGTAAAGACCACGTGGAAGTACTGGGTATCGAGGAGCTCAGCTTGCCGATCCTCGATCCACTGGGCTCGAGCCAGAGACTGGCATTTTGGGCAATGCCGGTCGCGGCACGAGTTGTAAGCGTTGCGTTGATAAGAGCACTGATCACACTGTTCGATATGGCCGCCGAGGGCGGAGGTACGACAGCGTTCGATGGCGGTCATGACCCGGAGCTGGGCACGGGACAAAGATCCGGCATGCTGCTGGCGATAGGCATCGCCGTAGCGACGAAACACGTCTCCTACTTCCAGCGCAGGGCGCTCCATGGAGGCCAGCTCTCAAAACACTTGAGGTGGAGTCGGCTTGGGTGCTGGCGGTAGCGGCTGCGGTAATAGATCCAGAGGACTGGGGGTCGCGCAGACTTTGCTGGTGGCCATGCGCAAGTAACGAGCAGTTGTGGCCAGACTGCGATGGCCGAGCAGGAGCTGGATCGTGCGTATGTCAACGCCCCGCTCTAAGAGGTGAGCCGCGAATGCGTGGCGCATGGAGTGGGGCGTGATCGGTTTCGCAATACGGTAGAGACGTCGCGTCTGCTTGCATACCAACTCGACCGCATTCCTGCCAATGTGCTGTTCCGGGCGATCACCGGGAAAGAGCCAGATCTGGGGCCGCGCTACGCGCCACCATTGGCGAAGGATGTCCAGCAGTTTGCGGGAGAGCATGACGTAGCGATCTTTCTGCCCCTTGCCCTGCTCGACGCGAATCACCATGCGCTGGCTGTCGATGTGGTGAGCCTGGAGAGAAACGGCCTCGGTAATGCGCAAGCCCGCGGCGTAGCAAGTGGTGAGGATGGTGCGGTGTTTGCCTTCCGGCACCCAGCTGAGGAACTCCAACACCTCCTCGGGACTGAGGATGACGGGCAGTTTCTTGGGCGTCTTGGGAGCGGGGATGATGTCGTCGAGGTTCCACTCTCGGCGGAGGGTCACCTTATAGAGGAAACGGAGAGCGGATACGGCAATGGTGACAGAGCCGGGAGCGAGCTTTTTCTCTTGTGTGAGATAGATCTGGTAGGAGCGAATCTCTTCCTGGCCCAAAAGGTCGGGTGACTTACCGAAGTGGCGAGCGAACTGAGAGACCTGCCGCAAGTAGGAGTCTTGCGTGTTAAGCGCAAGATTGCGGATCTTCATGTCTTCGAGCATGCGTTGTCGCAGTGCTGTCATGGGAACTCCTTTGCGAAAATAGAATGTGCTGGCAAGCAGCCGTTCCATGGTTTCGCAAAGGAGGCTGCGGAGAAAAGAAACGAGAGGGCGAGAAGTGTCTACTCGAAACAGAAACAGGAACGAGACAGGGGCAACAAACGTCTGCGCCAGCTCATACCGCGCAGCGGTTTAGTTCAAGGTAACTTACGCTGTGCAGTGCATAAGTTACCCTCCTTTAACAAGGCATTGCGCCGCGGATTGCACACCACAATGTGCTGCACCTGCGGCTGCAGCAGATCATACAGCCAGGCCGCCCAGGTGCCTTCTTCCCAGGTCACATGCAGCTCGCCCCGGAGACCGTGGAGAAACTGCAGAATGCTGCTGGCTTTGGTTTCGATGACCGACTCCATCACCAGCTTCCCGCTCTCATTCTGGACGGCGATCACAATGGCTTCCTTGTGCACGTCCATTCCGATATATTTGACGTCGTAACTCATTTGAGTTGCCTCCTTGGGGGAAAGATCTTCGTGCTAACGCTTGTCTTTCCCCTCAAGGTAAAAATGCCATTCTCTAGCCGACTTGCCTATGTCCTTCTGCAGTTCATCCCACCGCGTACACCACTGTAGTTACTCCCAAGCGCCGCCGTAGCGGAGCGAAGCCACTGCACAGCGCAGCGGAGGCGGCGCCTCATCCGGCCTCGACCTCTCGACCTTCTGCAGGGGGGCGCTTTTTCATAATGCATTGACGCCGCGAGGGGTTTTGAGTTTGCATGGGCCGCGGCCCACCCATTGACATGAAAATCGGGTTGAGTCTGTGGTGTACGCTCATGGGGCGTGGACGGCGCAGGTCTGTTTACACTCTGGAGGAAGTGAGGCCGTTTTTGAGTTTGATCGGGAACGCGCGTTTTGAACCAATCGGTGTCGCGCCACCCCTCCGAGTAGGAAGGGTGGTAGCAGGTGACGGTGTGTAACCTATTACGCGTGCGTTCTGCCGCTTCCACGCCAGGCGGAAGCGAGGAAGATCGCGGGGATTGACGTACCCAAGAAAGTTTTGATGGTAGTTGTCGTGGATGCGAGTGTGGCGGAAGAGAAGCCGGCAGGGCGACGATTGGTCACGCTGCCGAGCGAGTTGCAGCGATTGCGAATCTGGTTACAGGAGCAGGGGGTGGAGGAGGCAGTCATGGAATCGACCGCTCAGTACTGGCGGTCAGTGTGGCTGGAACTGGAGCCCCATATGGGTTTGCACTTGGCGCAGGCGTTCTCCCACCGTGCCCCGCGGGGGCGCCAGCAGGACTTCAAAGATGCCGAGCGAGTGGTGCGGCGGCTGATCGTCGATGAGCTGATATTGAGTTTTGTGCCCGACGGGGAACAGCGTATTTGGCGCAGCCTCACCCGCATGAAGGTGCAGCTCACGCGCGACCGAGTACGCCGGCAGAACCAGAGGGAGTGTCTGCGGGAAGAAATGCGCATCCAGCTGTCGATCGTCGTCAGTAATTTACTGGGTGCCAGTGGGCTTCGCATTCTGCCTGCTTGGGCTGAAGGCGAGACCGATCCCAAGAAGTTGGCAGAGCTGGGGGATGAGCGGTTGCAATGCACGGAGGAGCAACTGGTCGATGCTCTGACGGGAAGAGTGCAACCCATGCACCGGGAAATGCTGGCCTTACAACTGCAGCGGCTACAGTTGATCGATCCGCAAATGGCTCAGCTCAATGGCATGATCGCGCGGGCCATGAAGTCGCATCAGGACGCCGTGATCCGACTGGCGGAAGTACCTGGCCTGGGAGTGGATTCGGCGCAACAGATCATCGCCGAGGTAGGGGCGCAGGCCAGTACGTTCCCTTCGGCAGGGGAGTTGACGTCTTGGGTGGGAACCTGTCCGGGTAAGGATGAAAGCGCCGAGCAGAACCATAGCCGTCGCTCCGCGAAAGGCAATAAATACCTGCGTCGAGTGCTGAACCAAGCAGCGCACGCTGCGGTCGCGAAGAAAGGCAGTCATTTTCAAGCCGTATTCCGCCGTCTGCTGCCCCGCCTAGGCTATCAGTCCGCCATCTGGGCCGTTGCCCATCGCCTCTGTCGTGTAGTTTGGAAGATTTTGCATGAAGGGGTGCGATTTATCGAGCAAGGCTGCGGAGTGGGTCCCCGGGAAAAAAAGAAACGTGCCCAGATGTTGGCGCGCGCCCTTCGGAAGCTCGGCTATGAGGTCACCATCACTCCCATAAACCAACTTGCGGCCAAGCCTACTATTTAGGTCTAGGAGAGGATTTTCGACGGAGTGTAAAAAAGCCTGCCCGGCAGATCAAACACGAGAATTTTTTTGGGGTGTTCTAGGCTACTTCTTCGATGCTTGTCGAACAGGTCGCGTGACCGCATTCGCAAGCGATCTCCGCCTCACCCGATCCGGCATCGCTGCAAGATTCACTACAGTATTTTTGGCCACGTTCCACGACACAGGTGCAGGGAATGTGGGCACAGGTGTTTTGCTCAGGTGTTGTCATAAGTTTTTGCTCCATTCACCGGGAATGAAAAGAACGCTTGCCATTATAGCGCCACAGAACGTTAGAAAGTAGCGCTCCCGGAACCTTGGGGAACCTTGGAAAATGATTAACTGTTGTTAACAGGCGTCTCTCCGAGTAGAGGAGTCCCGACAGGCTGTAGGTTTTCCTTGGCTGTGACCGCCGTTTCCAGCTTCGTGCCCGTTTAGGTCCACCTTGGCACCACCGGGATATCTCCTCCCTCACAGACCCCACCATACAGATTTCCCGCAGCGGGTTCCTCAAGCAGGACTCTCCGGTTACGTCCAGTCATGGCGAATCCGAGGCGGCAGCAACGGATGACGTCGTAGGAGCTCGGCATATCACTCCCACGTCAACCGGTTTCCGCGCGTGCGACGATTTAGCCACTTCCTCCAGATCCTTACGACGCCCCGATAGAACCTCAGAAGGCTCTGAGAGTTTGTCGGGCGGCCGTAGTACTGGTAGTGGCTTCGGAGCTTGGCGTTGAGGGTCTTCTGCTGCTCGTCCACTGGGGCATGTCGGTGCTCTTGGCACCATTCGGCGACCGCCGTGAGGCTCCGGCGGAACCGCTTGAACTGAGCACGCGGAAATCGCAGCCCCGTTTGCACACCCAAGCCGTTGTTGGCCGCTCCGCGCGGCTTCCGACTAGCGAACAGCACCGACAAATCGCCGGCGCTGACCACGTTGCCCTAATCACCCGACACCCGTTAGAATTGAAACCGCAGCCATCCATGTAGGCCCGTAGCTCAGTCTGGTTAGAGCGCATCCTTGACACGGATGAGGTCGATGGTTCGAGTCCATTCGGGCCTACCAGTTCAGTCTCCGCCGTATTTCCTACCTGTGTTCCGTTCAATGCGCAGCGGCACGTCAGATTTGCTCCTGCTGCCGACGCAACAAGCCGGCTCTAGGCAGCGACCCGCTGTTGTCCGAAAAACCGCTGATTGATCGCCTTGCGGAAAGCCTCATCTCGTATCTGCAAGCGCATGGCATACATGGCTTCTGCGTCCGCGCCTGCGACATAGCGGAACTGCTGGAAGCTTTCCTGGAGTTATAATCGCGCCCACCAATGTCTCTCGCTCCGGGTACAAAGGTTGGTCCCTATGAGATCGGCGTCCTGCTCGGCGCGGGCGGGATGGGAGAGGTCTACCGCGCCAAAGATACACGGTTGGGCCGCAGCGTCGCCATCAAGATTCTCCCCGCGCAGTTCTCCGCGGATCCCGTTCGCAAACAGCGTTTCGAGCGCGAAGCCAAGACCATCTCCAGCCTCAATCATCCCCACATCTGCGTGCTCTACGACGTAGGCCATCAAGACGGAATCGACTATCTGGTGATGGAGTTTCTAGACGGGGAGACGCTGGCGAAGCGGCTGGAGAAAGGCCCGCTGTCCTTGGAACAGGTGCGGAAATACGGTGCACAAATCGCTGACGCGCTCGACAAGGCCCATCGCAGTGGCGTCGTGCACCGCGATCTCAAACCCGGCAACATCATGCTCACTCCCAGCGGCGCGAAGCTCCTCGACTTCGGCCTAGCCAAACCAGCCGCACCTGTTCTCACCGGCGCCACGCTGACCTCTGCGACGCCGCGCGCTCCGATGACGGAGGAAGGGACGATCGTTGGGACGTTTCAATACATGTCGCCGGAGCAGGTCGAAGGCAAAGAGGTGGACGGACGCAGCGATATCTTCTGTCTGGGCGCTGTGCTGTATGAGATGGTGACGGGGAAGAAAGCGTTCCAGGGAAAGAGCCAGTTCAGCCTGGGATCGGCGATCATGGAAAAAGACCCGCAACCGATCAGCACGATTAAGCCTACGACACCTCTGACGTTGGACCATGTCGTGGGTCGCTGCTTGGCAAAAGACCCGGAGGAACGGTGGCAGTCGGCGCGCGATTTGAAATTGGCGCTGGAATTAGCGTTTGAGCCGAACCTCTCCGTGCGAACACGAGCCGCTTTACCCTGGTCGTGGGTCGTCACTGCGGCAGCGGTTATAGTCGCGGTCGCAACCTTCTTCTCGTTTTGGCCTCAACCTCAGGTGAAAGAAAGCACGTTGCAGTTCAAGATCGAGCCGCCTAGCCCATTTTGACGCGCAATGTGTACTTTGCTTTTTGTTCGCCCCAGCTCTCAGAATCACGGGCTGATCACGGGCTGGAGAATTCTTGGTGTTCTCTCTAGCTGTAGGGAAACAATCGTCATCCGAGCGTTTTCGGATTTTTGGTTTCTGCCGTGTCAAGGTAGCGCTGTAGTAGCCGGTAATTGACTCTAAAGGAGTTAATAACCGAAGGAACCGGCAGAACCGTAATACTCGGCGCAATTTGCTACCAAATTGCTACCAAGAACATGGCAAGTAGGCTCGGGGCTGAATCGTGGAGGATCGGCCCCTTCACTGTCACTCTGAAGCGGTAATTTGGATCAGCGCGCCACACCTTCCACCGGACTCCTCTCACCTCCCAACCGTCGAGACTTTGGAAGAGCTTTCGGACGTGGGCGCGTTTGTTAGTACTCTCCCCAGCCCGGCAACGGCGGATTAAGTTCTGCAATCGGTGTGCAGAGGTCGTAGCCGTTTGGTTCGCCGCCAGACCTGATCCATGAAACTACCAATCGACTTCGCCTCAGGATACCCATACATGCGCTTAGCGCGCCGCAACTTCGTCCAAGCGGGCTAAAGTATCGGGGTATTTGCGGACAAGAAGAACGAGAGCCGCTGCCTGAGGATTCGGCTTCGCACGGCCTTGTTCCCATTTTTCCAAAGTTCTTTCGTTGATGCGCAGTCTGCGTGCGAACACTGCCCGTGAACAGCGCAGCCGCTTTCGAGTGTCTCGGATAAGCTTGGAATCAACTTTGGGGAGCGGTGCCGCAGCTACCTTGTAGCTGCGCAGTGTAAGCTTGCCCTCGCGATGGCTCTTCATTGCAGCCGCGCCTTCCATCAACTCGCCGAAAATGTCCCTCTTCGCCATCAGCATATCCTCCGTGATCTCCTCGGTCGACCCCGCCTAGCGGCTCGCGCTGCCAATTCGCCCTCAATTGCCGTCTTTAGAGCCTTCTTTTCCTTCGGACGCAAGTCTGACGCTTCGTCTTTATCAAAAACCGTCATCAGCCATATCTGATGATCCGACTTGAAGTAGTAATAGATAATTCGCAACCCACCTCTACGACCCTTACCGCGCCGCGCATCCGCCCAGCGCATCTTTCGAAAGCCGCCGGTGCCGGGCATTAAATCTCCCAGTTCCGGATTCGTTCCGAATTCTTCTTGCACAGCCCGGTATTCATCGTCACTTAGGTAGTCCGACAGATGCCGCGTAAAGGCCGGTGCTTCCGATGAACTCCATACGGGCGACTATACGCCATTAGCGTATAGCTGAAATAGTACGCTAATAGCGTATAGCTGTCAACTCTGTCGCGGCCAACCTGCTGTCCCCACTCTGAGAATTCGGGATTGCTGCTTAGCGCCTTTGTCGGACTACTTCTACAAGTCCGAAGAGTAGGACGGGGCACACCACGACTGGACTCTCATTTTGAGTGCTATCGGGATTCGCCAACCGACAGTGCGTCGCCTCCCTCAAGTTCCGAAAAGCCTACGATCTGATTTCCGAGTTTGACCTCAAAGCGCATGGTGACCGGGGTCTGCAGCTATACGCAAATCGTATCTCAGTTGACGAAATCGGGAGTGGCTGTTGAAAAACTCCTGCACGCGAAATTTGCAAAAACAAGATTGCGCTAGGATGCCCTACAATCGACTTTCTCAATTTCCTAGGCATTTTGGATCCCCCCCAATTTTGGCGGTTTGGGAGAAAATTGGACTTTTTCAACACCCACTGGCAATTGCACTCACCGAGAATTGCTCGACACCCGTCCGGGTCAAAAAGTGCTATCGCGATATTTCAACAGTAAAGGCTGGCCAGGGGATGAGCAAAAACCGCGCGACAACCGGCAGGACCCGTGAGTATTACTTGGGCGCTCGGGCCATGTCTCGAATCTGGTTCAAATATCCAACATAGACCGGAATCGGAATGTCGGGAGAGTCGCCGTCATTCAGGAAGTGCTCCAATCGGATCTCCGGCGGAATCGACGAGATCACCTCGCGAAAACGCGCCATCTGCAGATATTTCACACGCCAGATTTCTAACATCAAAGAACGGAATTCATCGCTGATGAAGCCCATTCTGCTCTCTCCAAGGTAGATCGCGTCAAAATGGTGCTCGGTCAGTGTCTTGCGTATGGCATCGTCCGCCGACGAGAAGGTATACACAAGGTGAAACGTGTCCGCGAGATCTCCCCACAAAGTCTTTTCCTCAAACGCACTGAAACGGAACGGCGTCTCTCCACGCTGTTGCGCAGTTCGCGCCTTTTCGTCAGGACGCAAGCCGTGACCGCCCAAGTCTTTGCGAAACTGTCGGAGACGCTCAGGCTTAAGATTGGCGCGTAGGAACTCGACCGCGTATGCATTGGGCAAGTAAATCTTGGGGTCGTCATCCAACCGCGCCAACCATGTTCCCCAATCCTGCTTCTCGAGCACTGAGACCAAAGCCGTCACCTCACCAACCGTGGTGTCTGGGTGGTACTTTACCGCCTGCCAGAAGTGTTCGGTCGAGTCATACGTCGCTCCGTAGAGTTGTACGCCTTCGTTAATCGGATACCAGTTAGAGAGCACCCGGGCCGCGATCGATGGTGAAGCACTCCAGCAATTCAATGAGTGCTTCCACTTTTCCTGTACCGCAAGGAACGCCTCGGCATATCCAGCGGGAACCGGTTCTTTAACAGCTGCCAACGCTGTTAGCAGGTCTTCGCGCGTGTGTGTCACCAGCGTCTCCAGCGGGCCCTCATCAATCATGGAGACGACGCGGCTTTCAACTCCCCGGCGCAGCAGATCTCGCATGGCAGCCTGGCGCTGTTCCTCATTGATTCCTGCATTCGATCTCCAGCGCTGATTTTGAGAGTCGATATAGGAAAACATTTCGTTGAGCGATTTGAACTCGAGGAAACCGTGAAGAGCGAATGTGATCGGATGACCATCCTTCAACAACAGCACAGTGGAAGGGATGACAAGAGCTTGCAGCGAGAGCTGCTCTGCGCGCGCCGGCACCGCCATCGCCACAGCGATCAGGACAACGCGAAATGCAGGTCGACTGAGCATCGCGGTCATTGCACACATCCCTAAAATGTGATTACTGCACTTTACGCCCCTGGGCCCTCGGATTCGTGAAAATATCTTCTTTCGGATTTCTGCCGCGTTGCTTCTGGCTCTTGTCGCGCCCTGCGGCGTTTGCCTGGGGTCGATGCAAACGAAAAAGCCAGGGACAATTGGCCCAAGTCCTCGGTCAATGCATTATGAAAGAGCGCCCCGCTTCAGAGGGTCGCGGCTGTGATGTGCGCCGCCTCCGCTCCGCTGCGGTGTACGCGGTGGGAAGAACTGCAGAAGGACATAGGCAAATCGTCTGGAGAATGGCATTTTTACCTTGAGGGGAAAGATAAGCGTTAGGACGAATACTCTCCCCCCAAGGAGGCAACTCAAATGAGTTATGACGTCAAATATATCGGAATGGACGTGCACAAGGAAGCCATTGTGATCGCCGTCCAGAATGAGAGCGGGAAGCTGGTGATGGAGTCGGTGATCGAAACCAAAGCCAGCAGCATTCTGCAGTTTCTGCACGGTCTAGGGGGCGAGCTGCATGTGACCTGGGAAGAAGGCACCTGGGCCACCTGGCTCTATGATCTGCTGCAGCCGCAGGTGCAGCACATTGTGGTGTGCAATCCGCGGCGCAATGCCTTGTTAAAGGAGGGCAGCAAGAGCGACAAGGTGGATGCGGGCAAGCTGGCCGACTTGTTACGCACCGGGATGCTGCGACCGGTCTACCACGGGGAAAACGGACTGCGGACGCTACGCGAGTTGGGGCGCAGTTATCAGACCATCAGCAAAGATTTGACGCGTGTGATGAATCGATTGAAGGCGCTGTATCGCGGTTGGGGCATTCCTTGTGCCGGCACCCAGGTCTATGCTGCGCGCGCGAGAGAGGAATGGTTGAGCAAGATTCCGCAGGCCGGGGTGCGCCGCCGCGCGGAGTTGCTCTATCAACAGCTGGATGGATTGCAGGCCTTGCGGCGCAACGTACGACCCGAATTTTTGGCCGAGAGCCGGAAACATAAGGCCGCGAAACTGCTGCGCCAGATTCCCTACATCGGTCCGGTTCGAGCCGCCCGCTTGATCGGGCTGATGCAGACCCCGCACCGGTTTCGCAGCAAGCGGCAACTCTGGACCTACAGTGGCCTGGGCGTTGAGACCCACGACAGTGCGCAATACCGCTTTGTGAGCGGACAACTGCAACGCTCCAAAAAACCCCAGCAGATTCGTGGGCTGAATCGAAATCACAACCACGAGATGAAAGAGATCTTCAAGAGTGCGGCCACCAGGGCCAGCTGTGGCAGGGGACCGTTCCAGGATTTCTACACGGGTTTGCTGGCCAAGGGGATGAAGCCGGAGATGGCGCGTCTGACACTGGCACGCAAGATCGCGGCCATTGCTTTGACACTTTGGAAAAAGGAGGTACGTTTCGACGTCGAACAACTGAAGACGCAAGCAGCTTGAGCATCAAATAGAACCCAGGTGATCGCCCAAGGTTTTTCATGCCTCGGTGGTAGCCAATCGGTTCTTGCGATGCTCCGGTTCGAGGGAGAGTATCCAAACGCTCATTCAGGCACTCTGTGTGCTGTAGTCCAGCACCGAGTCTCCGGGTCAATCCTATGCCCCCTTATAGTCATCCAGACATGGAGAGATTCTGAAAGCAGATTTTCCACAGCACTAGCGTTTCATGAGCTGTGAAAATCATTGCCTTCCCTGGGGGGATGGGGTGCAGGGGAAGGGGGGCCTAGTGTGCTCAAGTTGTGCAAGATGAAATGCCCCCCTTCCCCTGCTCAGCGACTTTAGTCATGGTAGAGGCTTTGCACGGCATGGGTGGATTGGTCGTTCTCTTCTGGAACACGTAGGGAGGAGTGGAGCAAAGGCGTTCCCGAGAGGCCGGGTTGTGCAAAGGTTGTGGATGAAGGTGCGGATGAAGTTTTCTGCTGGTTACTTACAATGTCGGCCAGCAGAGGCGTCCCGTTGCTACGAATTATGCCCCGAAACACACGATGTTTTATCCGAGACTTTCGAGCAGCGGGACGCGCTTAGCTTCCAGAACGAATACTCAGATGACCTCTGAGCGTAAGCGAAAGCAACAAGAATCTACTATAAGGAATTCGTGGAAGCAAGCCCGCCTCTGCCCAATGCTGATAGGCAAGGAGGATGAGTAAAAGCTATGCCAGAAAATGAAGTCAGTCAGCAAGCGCAGGAGCCCCAGTTTGCCGCGTTCGTGGGGATCGATTGGGCGGATCAAAAGCATGCGTGGTGTTTGCAAGTCACCGGTTCGAGGCAGCGCGAAAGTGGCGAACTGGAGCACAAAGTGGAAACGGTAGAGGCCTGGGTGGCTCAGCTGTGTCAACGATTCGGCGAACGCCCGATCGCAATTGCCGTGGAGCAAGTGAAGGGGGCTCTGGTGTACATGCTGGCCAAGTATAAATGCTTGCATTTGTACCCGGTGCCTTCGACGATGGCGGCCAGCATGCGGAAGGCGCTTCACCCGTCGGGAGCGAAAGATGACCCGCGGGATGCTGATCTGCTGCTGGATTTTTTGTTGAAGCATCGGGACAAGCTGCATCGTTTGGCGCCGGATAACGAAGCCACCCGGCGGGTGCAAAACTTGGTGGAGGAGCGGCGCAACTTGGTGGATGAGAAGACGGCCCAGATCAATCGGCTAACGAGCAATATAAAAATCTATTTCCCGCAGATGTTGGACTGGTTTGAGGACCTGGACACGGAGCTGGTGTGTGGGCTGCTGGAGCGCTGGCCGACGCTGGAGGAGTTGCAAAAGGCATCGCCGGAGGAGCTGCGTACGTTCTTCCACCAACACCACTGTCGGAAAGAAGAACTCATCGAGCATCGCATCCAGGGGATCGGCCAAGCGAGGCCGGCCATTCAGGATCGGCCGGTGATCGAAGCCAAGCGGGCGGTGGTGAAAGTGACCGTGCAACTGATCCGCAGTTTGCGCGTGGCGATTGCGGAGCTCGATGGGAAGATTGCGGAAGCGGCTGCGGCGCATCCAGATTTTTTCATCTTTGCATCGTTGCCGGGAGCGGGAGAGGTCATGGCGCCGCGCTTGTTGGCGGCCTTTGGCTCGCAACGCGACCGCTATGGCAGCGCCAACGAAGTGCAGATCTATAGCGGGATCGCGCCCGTCCTAGAGGCGAGCGGAAAGATGAAATGGGTGCACTTCCGCCGGGCCTGCCCGAAGTTTCTGCGGCAGAGTTTTCATGAATGGGCGGGCCACTCGATGGTGAAATCAGTGTGGGCCCGGGCCTACTACCAGCAACAGCGAAAACAGGGTCAGGGCCACCACGCCGCGGTGCGAGCCTTGGCGTTTAAATGGATTCGCATCGTATTCCGTTGCTGGAAAGATCGGGTGGCCTATGACGAGAAGAAATACTTGGCCACACTCGCTAAGCGAGGCTCGCCACTGAGTGCACTGCTCGTCATACCTACGGGAGCGACCTTGTGAAATTTCTTGTGAAATTGTTGTGAATCCTCAGCTGGGGAGGTACGTAAGCAGAGATCAAAAAAAGCTTGACAGAAACACTCAGATGTCTCGGATAACCGAAAAAAGCTGTAGGCCTCGAGCCTCAGATAGGATCATGGTTGGCACTTAAGCCAACGCTTAGCTTGCGTAGCTTCGCAACCGAACGGCGTCGTGCGCCACTGACCTCATGAAACCGTCGAGTTGGGACAAGCAACTGGGGTTGGCATCGCCGCGGGACAGTGCGGCGAGCCAAAGCGACCAAACCAATAACCCCTCTAAGAATGAGGTGAGGAATGAGGTGGGGCTGGATGTAAGTCACCACGCCCGCATCTCTCAGAGGGGCGGGGAGAATCTTTTTTTCTTGACATCCTCTTTAATAGGATGAGCGATATGGCGATATTTCAACAGCTACCAGGTTGCCGTATGAGATAACATTGTCATCTTTTGCGCCCCGGAGAGGATTGCGGCCCATGAGGAAGCCGAGTATTCCGCTATTGGTTACGGTTTTCCTGGTGCTGCATGTTGCCGGTGTGATCTGCCGCGCGCAAGTGCAGCTGCCGGATACACCTGCCGCTCGGCAATGTGCCGCGTGGTTGCAGGCTTTCAATCGCGGCGATCGGGAAGCTTACCGTGATTTCCTGCAAAAGAATTTTCCATCCAGAGCGGAGCACTTGGACCAGGATCTGGACTTTCGCGAGCGCACGGGCGGGTTTGAACTCAGAAAGGTGGAAGAATCCACACCGACTAAGTTGGTTGCGCTGCTACAGGAGCGCCTCTCCGATCAGTTCGGGCGGCTCACTCTGGAGGTGGAGGCCGCCGAGCCCCACCGCATCAGCAATTTGGGGCTGAGGGCGATTCCGCGACCTGCCGAGTTCCCGCTGTCGCATATGAGTGAGAGCGAGCTGACGTCTACCCTGCGAAAGAAGCTGGAGCCGGATGCTGCCGCTGGTAACTTTGCTGGCGCGGTGCTGGTGTCCAAGAACGGCAAACCGATTTTTGCCGAGGCTTATGGCTTGGCTGATCGAGAGCACAAAATACCTGACACGCTAAAAACGCGCTTTCGCATTGGCTCCATGAACAAAATGTTTACGGCGGTGGCGACTTTGCAGCTGGTGCAAGAGAACAAGCTGGGGCTCACCGATCCCTTGGGGAAATACCTGACCGACTATCCCAACAAGGACGTTGCCGCGAAGGTGACAATCCATGAACTGCTGACGCATACCGGCGGCACTGGCGACATCTTCGGCCCAGAATTTGACGCACATCGGCTGGAGCTACGCACGCTGCAGGATTATGTCAAGCTATATGGCGGCCGCGCGCCCAAGTACGAGCCAGGTAGCCGCTGGGAATACAGCAATTACGGTTTTATCCTGCTCGGCGTAGTGATCGAAAAAGTTAGCGGCGAGAGTTATTACGACTACGTTCGGGAGCACATCTACATCCCTGCCGGCATGGCTTCAACCGGCTCGGAGCCAGAAGATCAGGCGGTAGCTGATCGCAGTATCGGATACACGAAAATGGGCGGGAACAGTCAATGGCAACCGAATACGGATACGTTGCCATATCGCGGCACCTCGGCGGGAGGTGGTTACTCAACAGTAGAAGATCTGTTGAAGTTTGCGAATGCGCTGCAGGAGAACAAGCTGCTCAATGCGCATTACACCGAGATGCTGACCACGGGCAAGGCTGGGACGCCGGATAGCACCTATGCATACGGGTTTGGAGACAATGATTCCGTAAGGTGGGGGTAAGGTCCGAGGCCGGTCCGTATATTGGCAAGGGTTTCACTTGCGCTTGCAGATTGACGTCATTCTTGCGAATCTCGGAAGGTACTTGATTTCTTGCATGTCTGACACTATCATGCCTGTCATATGAAACCATCCGGCGAACCCGACCTGGAATTGCGCGGCAAACTCGTCCGCAGCCTCGGTTTGTTCCGCGAAATGTTGCCCGGCTCTTTTGTCGAACGCCAACGGGCCTGTGGCCGGCCCACCTGTCATTGCGCCGACGGCAAACGCCTGCACGTGCAATATCAAATCTCCCTGCTGGTGGAGGGCCAGCCGAAGACCCTCAACGTTCCGGCGCAGTGGGTGGAGAGGGTGCGCGAAAAGATCGAGATGCGCCGACGCTTTGAGGCTGCCGCCGCGACCATCTGCAGCGTGAACCTGAAACGGTTTCTTAAGGAAAAGCTCAGGGAAAAGGAAGATCGGCCCATTTGAGCCGACACCGGCATCGGTTCGAGGCTTATCTCGACAAGGTGTTTGGCTTTTCGGATTTGGTGAGCGCTCTGCCCGAAGGACGGCAGTTTCCCCAGCACGCGTGGAAAAAAGTGTTTGACGCAGTCTTCTTGGGAGCGGCCATGCAGATTTCCAGTCTGCTGCAGATCGAGGCCGAGTGTCACCATGGGGCGCTGGCCAAGCGCATCGGACCGATCAGCGACGACACCCTGGGTTATTCGCTCGAAAGACAATCTCCCGAACCTGTGTTCGCGCTCAGTTGTGAAATTGCTCGCCGCCTGAAACGCAACGGCGTGCTCCGCTCCGACTGGTCCCGCGGGTTGGTGGTGGGGGCGGTCGATGGCATTGAAATCTGCAGTTCGTTTGCCCGCTGTTGCGCTGCCTGTATGGAGCGAGAGGTGCAGCACAAGGTGAACGGCGAGATGCAAACCGATATTCAGTATTATCACCGCATCGTCGTCGTAGTCTTGGTGAGCACAGAGTTCCCCATTCCCTTGGGTGTCCGCTTTCAGAAGAACGGCGAAGGCGAGGTCGCCTGCGCCCTGGCTCTGTTGCAAGACCTGGTCGGGCAGTTGGGCCGCCGCTTCCTGGATGTGTTGGTGGGGGACGCTCTGTATCTGCAAGCCCCCTTCGTTCAAGAAGTGGAACGTCTGGGTCTGGTTTGGGCCTTCACCTTGAAAGAGAACCAGCCCGACTTATTGCGCGAGGCGGAGCGTCTCACCCAGGAATCTCCCCCCGGCGTTCAGGCAGAACCGGACCGGGAAATTCGATACTGGCACTTGCCGGAGGTTGATTGGCCGGTCGCTGATCGCCAGATACGGGTGGTCAAAACGGTTCGCATCGAACAGCAGCGTCGGGTCACGGTCCGCGGAAAAGACGCTGCTCGAATGAAAGGCAAGACCGCGATCTTGCTCCCCAGCACTAACTTCTACGCTACCAATTTCGAACTGGGCTCGATCCCGCCCCTGTTCATTCATCAGCTCAGTCGCAGCCGTTGGCGAATCGATACAGAAGTCTTTCAGACCATCACCACCGATTGTCATCTCAAACACCCCGCGGTCCACCAAACCACCGCCCTGGTGGTGCTGACCATGATCCGGTTTCTGGCCTATACCCTGTCCCTGGTCTTCTACCACCGCCAAGTCCGCAGCCATGCCCGCCGAAAATGCGACACCTTTCATGCGCTGGCCAAGCGCTTCGCCTACTGGTTCCTCGCTGTTTCGCCCAACACCAGCTGATCGAGCCGCCGTGCCTGGCCTTCGTCGTGTCCGGCAATCTTTCCGGGTGTCCGTCCTGACGCCCTGACGCTGTATTCCTTCCGACTCTAAAAATCAAGCGCATTCTCCATCCCGCGAGCATTCCAACTCGCTCCAGCTTCCTTGCCTGCCACAACCGGAGTCAAATCAGCGGCGTACTCGATAGGCAGATGGCGCTTTACGGAATCGTTGGGTTTGGAGACCACAAGATTGACAGTACGCGATGCTTCGGTCACAATGGTGGCGCTCCCGGAATGAATGGCGATTTGGAGATCTGTCCTGGGCCCGGCTACGTTGTCGCAGTCCTGGCCAACATGGATCCTCCCGCCGCCAGCCGGGTATCAGATTTCATCAGCAACCGGCTACCCAAATAGTGCGGAAGGACACAATGACTGGCGAAATCAGGCGTTGAACGAAGCCGCTCCGCGGCAGAAAAGCAGAAAACAGACAAACCCGTATTTGTTCAGAGGGATAAAGTGGGGCCATCACGCTTAGGAGGCGTTATGATGACCCCGCTCCGACAACGCATGCTGGAAGAACTCCAGCGGCGCAACTACTGTTCCGGAACCATTCGATTGTACCTCCGTCACGTTGCCGATTTTGCCCAACATTTTCACCGCTCACCCGATCAACTTGGCGGCGAGCAGATTCGTCAGTATCAACTCTTCCTCATTCAGCAGAAGAAGCTGGCTTGGTCAACCTACAACCAGATCGTTTGTGCTTTGCGATTCTTCTATGCCAAGACTCTGAAGCGTGCTTTCCTGCTATCGGACATTCCCTTCCCCAGGAAGGAGCAGCAACTTCCTTTGATCCTCAGTAAGGAGGAAGTGGAACGAATCCTCACCGCCCCTAGGAGTCTCAAAAGCCGTGCCCTGTTAATGACCCTCTACGGGGCGGGGTTACGGCGCTGGGAACTGTCCCGCTTACGCGTGCACGATATCGACTCGGCGCGTATGACCATCACCGTCCCTCAAGGCAAAGGCCAAAAGGATCGAGTGGTGATGTTGTCGCCCGTTTTACTTGACACCTTGCGGCAGTATTGGCGATACAACCAACCCACGGAGTGGCTCTTTCCCGGAAGAACCCCTGGCCAACCGATCAGTACCAGGCGAAACATGTGGAATCTGTCCCGGCGGACGAGGCCAGCGAAGCTGTAGAAAAGGCATTCGGGCAAGGCATAAAATGCGGCCACGGAGGATCGGAACATGAGCAGCCCATCTGCGACCCAAAACACGTATCCCTACCAGAACGAACCGATGTGGTCGAAATCGGAAAAAGCTATCGCCCGCACAGCTTTCGACGCTGCTCTGAAGCGGGAGCGTCAGGAAGTCGTGCGGAAAACAAAGCAGATGGCGAACCAGATCAAGGAACCCGCGGACGTCTGGGAGTTGGAACATTACCTGACCGAACGTCGTAAAGAGATGGACCGCAAATACGATTATCGGTATTCCCAACTCACACACGTCTTTGGGAGACTCTTGCACGAAGGCCGAGTCAGTGAGGAGGAGCTGCGTGGCTTGCGGGAAGACAAGCTGAAACCGATTCGTTCTTTCGCCAAATTCTTGGCGGAGGATACAGCCGCTTGAACAGCCTGAAATCCCGGTGGACGTGTATGTCGTCAAAGTGACGTACACAAGAGCCCGGTCGATGAGCGAAATCGTCTGTTAGCGTCAGTTGACATTAATTAACTTCCGGTTGGCATCCGGCGCGTAACCACGAGCAGGCCGCAGGTCCTACTTCAGCCCTTCCACCACCATAAGCTCCGACAGAATGCGGCTGTAATCGTAGGCGTAAGTCTTGCCGTCGCGCGACAATAAAACCATGTTCACATTCACCACTCCGGAAGGATCAGCCGGCATCAATCGCAACGCCAATGTTTTTTTGCCGGTCGAGAGATGAACCTTGTAAACCGACGCGGGTATGCCGTCATCGCGCACATACAGCGAGCGCGAATCTTCACCCCACTGCACGAAGAGTTGACCTGAATCAAGTCCGGTCACTCCATGCGCCTCCCCGCCGTCCACCGGAAACAGGACCAAGTGGCCATCCGGATCGTGAGCGAGCATGAACTTGCCGTCGGGTGAAGTCCTGACGGCGAAAACGCCCTCGGGGGTTACGGGGCGCGGCGTACCACCACTGATCTCCTGCATGTAAGTGCGGAGGGGGCGGCCAGCCTCCGCGCCCGTAAACCAGATTCGTTTGCCATCGGGGAAAAAGCCCGGGCGCTCGGCGATGACCCGCTCAATTCCAGGAATGGGCACGGACTTCGGTTCGCCTGTCCCCGTTGGATACATCGTGATCTTTGGCGGCGGCCCTGAAATAAAGGAAAGGACCCATTTTCCGTCGGGCGAGAAGCCGCCTCCATAGCCCTCCCCCAAACGGATGGGCGCAGAACCGTCGAGGTCCCGTACGCCCACCGCGTAGTTGGGTCCTCCCATCACACTCTGCTCCTCCAGAAGAACTTTCTGTCCGTCGGCGGAAAGGTCATCCAGCAGTGTGTATTCGTACCAGGAAAGGTCTTGTTCGCTCCTGGCTCCGGCGGCACGACCGGCGACCCGGAAGCGTGCGTCGGCGGACATAGCGAGAACGCGCCCATCGGCGGAGATGTCCTCCAGCATAAGTGTGGTGGGAATGGCGAGCAACAGGCGCAGCCGGCCCGACAGGGTTACGGCGCGCAAAGAATCTTCCCCCCCATTCTCCGAAGCCGCGAACCACACTTCTTCGCCGTTGGGGGACCAAGCCAGTCCGCGCTGGTCCTCCCATTCCCTGGTCAACGTCTGCTTGTGCCCGCTCATGTCCACCACCGCCACGGTGCCACGAGTGTCGGGCTCCGCGGTGTGGTCGAAAAAGGCAATCTTGTCGCCCTGCCGGGAAAATCGAGGATCGCTGATCCATCCCGCGGTCTCGTAGAGAACCTTGCCAATAGGATATTCCAGTCGGTCGCGGCCATTGACAATGTGCACGACCGTGAGACTGCCGTCCGGGCCCCAGGCCGCATCCCGCACCTGATCGAGCACTTCCCGAGGGGAACCTCCGGAGAGGGGTACGCGCGCCAGAGTTCCAGCGAGATCGCTGCCGGGCGCGTCAACTCCCCTCTTACGAATGACAAATGCAATCTCGTTGCTGGGGGAAATCCCCGCGATCTTGGACCCGCGGACGCCAATGGCCTGTGGCTGGGGATACTCCGCCCGCGTTGTGTAGATCTGTGAGGGCTGCCCATCCCAGGCCGCGCTATAAACCACCGTGTGGCCATCGGGTGAGAAACGCGCGGTGTTCAGCGTTCCCAACTCGTAGGTCAAGCGATGGAAAACGGGAGCAGCTGCGGCCTGGTTGCGCGGCCACAGCCAGTGGCCTGCGATCGCCAGCGCAAGCAACAGTCCAGTCACTACCGGAAACAACCCCAACCGCCGTGGTTCTTTCATTGCACGCACGGCCGTGCTGCCCGAAGTCTCCGAGAGATTTGCCAGATCGAAAGCCACGTCCCGTGCCGACTGGAAGCGCTCTTCCTGATTCTTCTCCATGCAATGGCACACCACCCGCTCCAGCGCCGGAGGCACGCTGCGATTGGTTTCAGTAAGCTCTGGCGGATCCTGTTTTAGAATCGCGCTCATCGTTTCCACGGAAGTCTCGCCATGGAATGCACGCTTGCCGGAAAGCATCTCGTAAAGGATCGCACCGAGACTGAAAAGATCGGAACGGTGGTCGGCGTTCTGTCCTTTTACCTGCTCCGGCGACATGTAGCCGACCGTTCCCATCACCATGCCCGGCTCGGTTTGCGAGGCCAGGGTCGCGGCATCGGACAGGACCGCGCCATCCGGATGAGTGAGCTTGGCCAGGCCGAAATCGAGAATCTTCACGCGTCCGTCGCGTGTGACAAAAACATTTTCCGGCTTCAGATCGCGATGAACGATTCCCTTCTCGTGCGCCGCCGCCAGGCCCCGCGCGACCTGCGCACCGTAATCGGTGGCTTTGCGTAGCGGCAGAGCGCCGGGACGCAACCGATCGCGCAAGGTCTCGCCTTCCAAAAGCTCCGTCACCAGATACGGCGAACCCTCGTGTTCGCCGAAGTCATGGACCGCAAGAATGTTGGGATGATTCAGGGCGGCGACCGCCTGCGCCTCCTGTTGAAAGCGCCGTAGCCGCTCGGGATCGCGGGCGAACGCTGCGGGCAGAACTTTGATTGCGACCTCGCGGTTGAGACGCGCGTCGCGCGCGCGATATACCTCGCCCATGCCGCCGGCGCCCAGCGCAGATTGGATCTCATACGGCCCGAGTTTCGTGCCCGAGGCTAGAGTCATTCGTGGGCGCAATTATAGCCCGTGCACCACGTTGCCGACGATCCGACGATTGGATGTGTTGTCGGCCAACCGGAAGCTATGCGAGTCTCCGACAAGGGCAATCGTCTCAATTGGCGATAAATCACGTGGCTGTTGAAAAACTCACTCGCGAGAAATCCGCAGAAATTTCATCGCGCTAGGATGCCTTATAAACGACGTTCTCGATTTTGTTGGACATTTTGTATCCCTCGGTTGGGACGGTTTTCTCAAAAGAGGGGGTTTTTCAATTGAAGCGTTTCGCTAGCGACCTGAACCTCACCGACGATCAAAAGCAAAAGCTTCACGGCGCGCTTACGGAAGCAAGAGAAAAGATCGCAGAGTATATGCAACAGAATCCCAACACGACCAAAGCCGACGTCATCAGCAAGGTTGTTGAAAATCGCGACGCGATTCGCCAGCGGGTCGTCAGCTTCCTTAGTCCCGAGCAGCTGAAGAAGTGGGACGACGAAAAAGCCAAAGCTAAGGACTTCCTGGGCCAGAAGATCGCAGCCTAAGGATTCACCTTAGTACTGAAGTTACTACATTTGGGGGGCCGACAATCGACTGCCGGCCCCCAAACCTCATATTTGCAGGTTTGGTTGGTAGGCCCACAGGAGGAACAATGCCTGCAGAGCTTCGGTTAGTTGTTGGCGTAACATCGCCATTACGCTGATTGACCGAGTGTGAAGAGGTACTCCCCTGTCTTCGACTCCGAATTGTGAATCCCTACGAATCAACCTTGACGATCTGGTCCCACACACACCCGTCCATGAAATCGCCGGGCGAATAGTGGCGGGCATGACCCCGTCACCCGACACCACAATCGTAAAGCGATAGACGCCGGGTGTACGCAGCATCTGGAGGTACCGCAAGGGTGTCACCTTGGTTGAGAGGGCGAATGCCTCAGAAGCTGGTCTAGTTGACATGATATCTGCAAAGTGCGGAACGTCCCGCGGAAGGTCGAAGGCGCTAAATGTCAGTTCCGCCTGCGAGGACCAGCCCAGTTGCAGACTCTCGCAATATTCAGTCAGTTCGAACTTTCCTGACTGGCCCTTGCGCTCGACATTGACAAGATACGCACGGCAGCTCTTAGCGAGTGCCGACCGGGTATTCACGACTTTGACGCGGACGTAAAGGGCCTCGCTCTGGCTGCTTGGACTGAGCTCTGGTGTTCTCGTAAGGAACTGGTTCGAGGTCCCAAAGGTGAGTGCGAGTCTAGGCGCGTAAAGCGTCGCAGTGGCTCCGCGAACAACGCCGTAAGAAAGCCACCACCGAAACCCACCACCGAGGGTATTAGCGCGTTCATGTTTGTGAGCTAAGTTGCGTGTGGCTGTTGAGCTACAGGCGACGCATGTAGTCCAGAACTTTCTGCAACTCTTCCACCGTGGCATTATTCTTCAATGTGTTCGCCCGTCTGCTCATAATTACCACATTCCCCGGCACATAGCCACGTGTCGAATCGGTGCGATCTATGCTGACCGCGTTTGGTTTCCCCGCGCCAGAGTAGTCAAGCTCCAATCCCAAGACCGGACAGTGAGTGGGGGAGTGTCGCGAAATTGCCACTGACGTAAAATCGCCTTAACACTCAGAATCCCTCAATGAGCGCTATCGCCTGTTTAAGACAGCTAACGTTTCTACCATTTGATTCGTCTTGAAGGAGTGTAGAATATGTGCTCTACGGGAGGCTCTATGTTCACCCGCCTTCTCCCTGTGCTCTGTTGTCTGTCGTTGTCAACCGTGTCTGTGGCGCAGAAGCGCACGAGCATACCCCGTGTGCCTAGTTCGTGCTCGGTTACGAAAGCTGCCGATCAGCCGTTCGTTCCTCCAGCGCCTTATGCCCCGAAACCTTCTGTGGGCCAGTTTTGGTTCGGCACGGATAAACTTTGGACGACTCTTCCGACGACGGGAACATGGTGGGGATTGCCGCACTACACACCGACCGATCCGACCTATAGGCAAAAGTTACCCTTCTGGCGACAAGGCTACGACCCACACACTGAACCGCAACCTAATCTGACCGTGACAGGAAGTCGAATTGACGGCCCAGCAGGACCGCTACAGAGCGATGGAAAAGGCAACGGGAGTTGGACAAGGGACGATCAATTCATCATGACGGGTATCAATTTTCCAACAGTGGGGTGTTGGGAAATCACGGGACACTTTGAAAACGACGAACTCACGTTCGTCATATGGGTTGCTCCTTAGTTCCGATGCGAGCCTTACCTGACGATAAATCTCCTTAACACTCAATGACCAGCGGTCAAAACGTGTAAACGCCTGATAGCAACATCTGACTAGGACCGTCTGGAACTCTCCCCATCATCGGCGTAAATTTAGTGCAGGATGAATCGCCCGACTTCGCTTTTCGGTATGGCACTTGGCTGTGTCTTAGGCATGCAGATATCGCTTGTAGCAGCGGAGAAGCAGCCCGTTAGAGTGGTTGCGGGTCCAACAATCGTTGCCTTCTTCCCGGTGACGAAGGCCGAGTTGCAGAAGGATGCCGATGCCAATGAGGCCTTAGCCGATTTTCAGTTCTACGCGCAGAAGGTCCGCGAGCCGCTCAAAAAGATAGGGATCGAGTTTTCGGAAGTCTATGCACACTCGTTTCGGGTACGTATCGGGCAAGAAGTCACGGTGTTCACACCAACGAAGGAGAACGTCGGATATTACCTGATAGTCCCCGGCAAGAAGCCACGGATTGAATACGGCGTTATGACCAACACTGACATCTTGCAGGTTGTGAAGGATTACTTTGGCAGCGTCCCAGAACATTCCTGGGACGTTCTGATGAACATGCCAGAGGCGAAAGACGCGGCTAGCAGGTTGCTCGGGCATTGCGGAGATGCAGAAACCCAAGATGTGATGAATGCATGCTTCGCTCTTGAGTTCGATAATGCGAATCGGGAAATGAATTCGACCTTGGAAGCAATACTAAGGCAACTGGATGAAAAGGACCAAGGGAGTGTTCGGGCTGCGCAAAAAGCGTGGCTGCAATATCGTGATCTCCACTGCCAGACCGTCGGGGCGATACGCGTTGGCGGCGGGAGCTTAGAACCGACTGAAGTGAATTCTTGTAAGACTGACCTGACAAGAATGCGTACAAAAGAAATCAACGATGGCTATCGAGTTCCGCAAGAGCGGTAGGACAATGATCGCTCCGCCTCAGTTGGCGGAAAATCCTGTTTACACTCAAATTCCTGAGAACAATGAAGCACGATCAAAAAGCATGTCCACTCTGTGGTGAGAGTATTGAGAAGACTGCGAAAGGCGGCCGGCGCAAGTACGCGTGTCAGAAATGTGGGGCTACCAGAAACAAGCTGCTAGTCTGCGGCCGCTGCGGGACTAAACGAGTCTGGCAAGGCAATAAGGGCGCGGCGTGCAGCGGTTGCGCTGCTCCGTTTGCCGGATAGCTGACGATAAATCGCGATAGCGCTCAATGACCAGCGGTCAAAACGTGTAAACGCCTGTTGAACGAAGTCGCTGGCGCGACGGACGCTTCGCGTGAGGCGGGGGGCAGCAGTTGTAAAGGGTATCGAGAGATTGAGATAAGTGGGTCACAGAACTTAAGGAGGTCACTGTGACCCAACTACGAAAACGGATGCTGGAAGAACTCCAGCGTCGTGATTACTCACAGTCTACAGCAAGAATCTACCTTCACGTCATCAGCGATTTCGCCAAGCATTTTCGGCGGTCACCAGATACGCTCGGTCCGGAACACATCCGGCAGTATCAGCTTCATCTGTTTCACCGGAAGTTGTCCCCGTACACCATCCGCCAACACACCGCCGCGCTACGTTTCTTCTACTTCAAGACTCTCCACCGGAACTTCCGCGCTGAATATATCCCGTTCCCCAAGTTCCGCAAACGACTCCCTACCATTCTCAGCCCCGAGGAAGTAGGTCGATTGATTGACTCCGCCAGTAACCTCTTTCACCGCACCTTGATCATGACTCTGTATTCCACAGCCATGCGGCGCGCGGAACTGTGCCGGCTCAAAGTCAGCGACATCGACAGTCAGCGCATGATGATTCGCATTGCCCAAGGCAAAGGCGGTCGCGATCGCGAGGTACCGCTCAGTCCAACCTTGCTCAAGACCCTGCGAATCTACTGGCGCTGAATGAAGCCAAAAACCTATTTGTTCCCGGGAACAGTGGACGGATACCGCGCTGACGTGCCCATCAGTGTCAACACCGTCTGGTTAGCCTGTCACCAGGCGGCTCACGAACATGGACGCGGCGTTCGAAAGAACCTAACCGAGGCCCTCAACTGGTACCGAATCTCAGCGGAACGCGGGGAGCCAATAGCACAAAGTAATCTCGCGTCTCTGTACTTTCTGGGCCGTGGTGTTAGACAGGACGATGAGAAGGCGGCAATCTGGTTTGGAAAAGCTGCCGCGCTCGGACTTCCTGAGGCCCAGAGCAACCTCGCATACATGTACTACAACGGTAGGGGCGTGACCGTGGATTATGTGGAAGCGGCGAAGTGGACAAGACTGGCGGCGGAACAGCGGTACGCTTCGGCAGAAACGGATCTTGGCTTTCTATACGAACAAGGGAAAGGTGTACCGCTTGATTACGTTACTGCCTACGTTTGGTACAGCGCTGGAGCGGCGGGAGGAGACCAGCGGGCTACCGGAAAATTGAAGACTCTTTCGCAGCTAATGTCGCGAACTCAGATTGCCGAAGCCAAGAGCCGAGCCTTTCCAGAGTCGCAGCAACTAGAGAAGTCGACAGGGCTGCGGGGTGTTGTAGGACTGGGCCAAACTTCGATCTTCAACCATCACTAAAAGGCAACAGCCGTCCCCGGTACAAATGGATCTTGCAGCATCCAATGATTACCACGATAGCGGACTATTGTCGCAAAATCGCCTTAACACTCAGAATCCCTCAATGAGCGCTATCGCCTGATAGCGTCAGTTGAGCATCTTGGCGGCAGTGAATGGCTTCCCGTACCATGACGCACATGCCATCGAAGCCTGCTCCACAACTCCTCTGCTTAATCCTCCTTTTTCTTGGGGAAGCTTTATACGCACAGCACATGAACGCGCCGGATGCGCCGTGCCAAGCCCCCGCTTCCAATGCCGAGAAGACAGCTTGCTTCATTCAGGAGTCGAAAACCGCCGACGGACGGCTCAACAAGATTTACGCTCGAATCCGAGAGGTATTGTCCCCAGACGAGCAAAATGATTTGCAAGCAGCACAACGATTGTGGCTTAGGTTCCGCGACGCAAATTGTTCAGCGGAACGAAATCTCTACTCAAGCGGCAGTGCCACGCCTACGGTTTACGCTGCCTGCATCGAAGCAGAGACCCGCAAGCGCACCAATGACCTCAAGGAGATGTATGGTTGGCGCTTGGAAAAATTGGGAAAGCCCATCGAGTGAGAGTTCTAGCCGTTTTGGATAATGAGCGTAAACGCCTGGTTACAACAATTATCGGTGAAGGGCGTACCAGAACGCAAAGGTGGACAGGTTAAACTCCACTTACTGCCGGTAGTGTCGGATGAGTTGCTGGAATCGCGGATCGGAGCGCAACGAAACAAAATACAGGCTGGCGTCGATGGCGGCAAAATCACGGTAACCGAGGTTGAAGGTCTTCTGCAACGCGGCCAAGGCTTTTTCTTTGTCACCTTTCACAGCGTAGGCAGCGCTTAGAAAGTAGCAGTTGATCGCCTCCTTCGGTTCACCATTCTTCAGCAGACGGGCCACCGCCGCGTCATAGTTCCCTTGGGCCAGATAAACCTGAGCCTCTCCAAGATCCGCGTACCTAGCGTCCCCCAATTCTGCTCCGCGCTCGAAGCTCTTGCTAGCTTCCTCATAGCGTCCCTGAAATAGAAGCGCGCGGCCGAGGTGGTAATAGGCGATTGCAAGGGACGGCTGCAGACGGATCGCCTCTCGCGCAGCCTCCTCTGCTTCGACAGCCCGCGGTGGTTGCTCGTATGCCAGGACCCACGAAAGCGCGTCCCACGCGTGCGAATTCTCCGGGTCCAACCGAACGGCTTCCCGGAGGATCTCCGCCGCTTTGGCATAGTCGTATTTCCAACCGTGAGAGTAAGCAAGGACAATCCGCGCCTCCACCAGATCAGGTGCGGCGGCAACCGCCCGTTGGGCAAGTTGATCGGCGCGCTCCAGGTGAACCGGCTGTGAATCGACATTGCGATAGTAGTAGCCTTCCACCTGAGCGAGACCGGCCAAAGCGGGGGCATACTCCGGGTCGAGCTTCAGCGCCTGCTCAAAGTGGCTGCGGGCGGCTTCTAACTTGTCGGGCTGGTCGTCATGCTCCGCAAGCGCTCGCCCAATAAGGTACGCTTCGTATGCCTCTGGATTCTGCGTATAGCGCCGCTCCAATCCCTGCTTTTCTTGGGGACTCAGCTTCAGATTGAGTGACTGCGCAATCTTCAGCGCGGTTTGCTCCTGTAACGAAAACACATCCTTCGTCTCACCCTTAAAATCCTCGGCCCACACGTCAAACCCCGAGGACGAGTCAACCAGATGCACATTGACTCTCACCTGATCCCCGGACTTCCTCACGCTTCCTTCGAGAAGATAGCGTACGCCAAACCGGTGTCCGATTTCGGCGGCATCGTTTTCCGTACTCTTCAGCCCAGTGACCGCCGAATGCGAAGCCACATTGAGGCCCTGAATCTTGGAAAGCTTCGTCGTGATTTCATCCGTCATTCCATCGGCGAAATAAGCGCCATCGGGATCGGAGCTGAGATTTTGAAGAGGTAGTACGGCGATCGATGGCTTGGCAGCTACGGTCGCTGAGGACGATCGAGAACGCGCCCCGTACCAGCGGTAAACGGCAAATCCCCCAACCAGCGCGACAAGGAGCGCTGCCACGGCAATCCGAATCTTCGTCTTCCCCGTCGCCGATCCGGCCTTGGAGGAAGTGCCGGCCTGCGGTCTGGTGGTTGCTTCCGGCGGCGCGACACTCGCCACTGCTCCGCTCGCCGAATCCGTGTCTCGCTTCAGCCGTTGCAGATCGGTGCGAATGTCGGAGGCATGCTGGTAGCGCAGGTTGCGATCTTTCTCCAGGCACTTGTCGATGATTCGTTCCAGGTCCGCTGGCAGATCGGGATTCATACGCACCGCTGGGGTTGGCGTCGCATCCAAGATGGCTTTGAAGATCACCCCCGAGCTTTCCCCGCGAAAGGGCAGTATGCCCGTCGACATTTCGTACAGCACAACACCCAAGGAGAATAAATCCGTGCGATCATCAAGCTCTTTAGCTCGCACCTGCTCCGGAGACATGTAGGCGACGGTGCCGAGCGTGGAACCGGGGCTGGTCAGGTGTTGTTCGTCAATGGTCTGTGTGTCAGCAGATGCGATCCGGCTCGAAGAACCGCGGGCAGACGCAACCTTGGCTAATCCGAAATCGAGAATCTTGGCGTGTTCCTGCTCCGTCACAAAAATGTTGGCGGGCTTGATATCACGGTGAACCACGCCCTTGGCGTGCGCGGCGTGCAATGCATCCGCGATCTCGATGCCAAGTGACAGCACGGTCCCGGTGTCTAACGGCTTTCCGGCGATCAGGTGACGAAGCGTCTGCCCTTCCAACAGTTCCATGGAAATGAATGTCTGACCATCGACTTCGTCGATCTCATAGATGGTGCAGATGTTCGGGTGATTGAGAGCAGAGGCAGCCTTGGCTTCGCGCTGGAAGCGATTAAGAGCCTGAGGGTCTTCGGCGACATTATCCGGCAGGAACTTGAGGGCGACAAAGCGACCGAGTTTGACATCTTCGGCCTTATAGACAACACCCATACCGCCGCCGCCCAATTTCTCGACGATGCGATAGTGCGAAATCGTCTGGCCAATCACTCGTGGCGAATCTTACGTGGGCCAAACTGGCAAGTCAATGAAAGCCGTGGAGTTGGCAACGTCTCCGAAGGATTGGTGTTGAAATATCGCGATTTCACTCACCGACCCCGTCGAGGGGGTTTTGAGTTTGCATGGGCCGCGGCCCACCCATTGACATGAAAATCGGGTTGAGTCTGTGGTGTACGCTCATGGGGCGTGGACGGCGCAGGTCTGTTTACACTCTGGAGGAAGTGAGGCCGTTTTTGAGTTTGATCGGGAACGCGCGTTTTGAACCAATCGGTGTCGCGCCACCCCTCCGAGTAGGAAGGGTGGTAGCAGGTGACGGTGTGTAACCTATTACGCGTGCGTTCTGCCGCTTCCACGCCAGGCGGAAGCGAGGAAGATCGCGGGGATTGACGTACCCAAGAAAGTTTTGATGGTAGTTGTCGTGGATGCGAGTGTGGCGGAAGAGAAGCCGGCAGGGCGACGATTGGTCACGCTGCCGAGCGAGTTGCAGCGATTGCGAATCTGGTTACAGGAGCAGGGGGTGGAGGAGGCAGTCATGGAATCGACCGCTCAGTACTGGCGGTCAGTGTGGCTGGAACTGGAGCCCCATATGGGTTTGCACTTGGCGCAGGCGTTCTCCCACCGTGCCCCGCGGGGGCGCCAGCAGGACTTCAAAGATGCCGAGCGAGTGGTGCGGCGGCTGATCGTCGATGAGCTGATATTGAGTTTTGTGCCCGACGGGGAACAGCGTATTTGGCGCAGCCTCACCCGCATGAAGGTGCAGCTCACGCGCGACCGAGTACGCCGGCAGAACCAGAGGGAGTGTCTGCGGGAAGAAATGCGCATCCAGCTGTCGATCGTCGTCAGTAATTTACTGGGTGCCAGTGGGCTTCGCATTCTGCCTGCTTGGGCTGAAGGCGAGACCGATCCCAAGAAGTTGGCAGAGCTGGGGGATGAGCGGTTGCAATGCACGGAGGAGCAACTGGTCGATGCTCTGACGGGAACAGTGCAACCCATGCACCGGGAAATGCTGGCCTTACAACTGCAGCGGCTACAGTTGATCGATCCGCAAATGGCTCAGCTCAATGGCATGATCGCGCGGGCCATGAAGTCGCATCAGGACGCCGTGATCCGACTGGCGGAAGTACCTGGCCTGGGAGTGGATTCGGCGCAACAGATCATCGCCGAGGTAGGGGCGCAGGCCAGTACGTTCCCTTCGGCAGGGGAGTTGACGTCTTGGGTGGGAACCTGTCCGGGTAAGGATGAAAGCGCCGAGCAGAACCATAGCCGTCGCTCCGCGAAAGGCAATAAATACCTGCGTCGAGTGCTGAACCAAGCAGCGCACGCTGCGGTCGCGAAGAAAGGCAGTCATTTTCAAGCCGTATTCCGCCGTCTGCTGCCCCGCCTAGGCTATCAGTCCGCCATCTGGGCCGTTGCCCATCGCCTCTGTCGTGTAGTTTGGAAGATTTTGCATGAAGGGGTGCGATTTATCGAGCAAGGCTGCGGAGTGGGTCCCCGGGAAAAAAAGAAACGTGCCCAGATGTTGGCGCGCGCCCTTCGGAAGCTCGGCTATGAGGTCACCATCACTCCCATAAACCAACTTGCGGCCAAGCCTACTATTTAGGTCTAGGAGAGGATTTTCGACGGAGCGTAAACGCCTGTTAACGTCAACTGAGTCTACCGCCGTTTATTTCTCCATTCCACGGCTATCCAACAGCTGCTTCGCAAAGAAGTTCTGGACTTTAGTGTTATCCCTCAAGACTTCGTAGTATGCCGCCTTCAGCAATTGCTCGCGTCGGTCGTGAAGTTGTGAACGGATAGTCTGCTGAACTCGCGGATCAGACAAGTCACGCTGTCCGGCAGGCTCCTTCGAAAAGAGCTTCACGATACGAAATTCCAAAATCCGCTTGCTACTGACCTGTCTGTTCGACTTTGGTCAGACGGGATTTGCACCCGCTAGACTGGATTAAGAGGTTTCTCTAACTCATCATCAGTTCCTCCTCTTCCGAACTTCCCAACGCGATAGCCCGATGTAATACATATGTCCGTTGAGGAGCCTCCGTGGTTGTTGTCTGAATCAACGTTCCCGTTGAGTTCAGCTTTTTGTACACCACGCGCTCCTCGCTAGACTTAGTCGTTTATGCACCTCGAAACGAGAATTTTGTTCTCGTTGGATTGGTTAAGCAGCGGCCTTGAGGCCGACGGCGGATAAAAGAGCGTCGAGATCGTCGGTGACTCGTTGATAGAGGCGGTCCAGTTGACAACGTTTGTCCGGGGCGAGGTTGCGATCGCCGGGGAAAGGCTTGAGGAGACCGGCGGTGAGCGGAGCATAGATGCGCTCGAATAGCTTTAGAAAGAGCACGCAGATGGAATAGCCCTTGTTGGCGAGGCGGTAGCGACGAGAGTGGGGCAGTTTGTCTACCAGGTGCTTGGCGCGCAGTTTGGAGAGGTCGTAGCGCAGCGATGCCAGGGAGTATTGGGACTGGGGAAGTCCGAGAGCGTCCAACACCGGCGGGTAGAGATCGGCGGTGGTGAAGGTGGAGCCGGCGGAGATGTTGGCATAGCGGACCAGAGCATGCATGACCGCCAGTTGCCGAGGGTGATCGAGCTTAAGGCCCGGGATGCGCTTTCCGTTGGTCAGGGTGGTGGGCTCAGCCAGTTTTTGGAGTTGGCCGCGATCGATGAAAGTTTCCAGGATGTCTTGCTGGGCATCGTGGTAGTGGTCAATGATCTGGGACATGCGCTGGCGCAACTGCGGCAGGTTCTCGACGTTCTTTTTGACACCATAGTCGGTGACGTCATTGGTGGCCGGCTCGGTTCGTAGCAAGCGGTCATCGCGGACGTATTGCTTGGCGAATCCATGGGCATAGTGACTGCGAATGACGGGATTGGGAAGATCGAGGTCTTCGAGCTCAGTTTGCAGCTTGCCTTTGTATTGCCGGGTCACTTTCCGACCAAAGATGAGAGTAATTTTCTTGGGCTGTCCGATGGTTCGGTTCATGTCGAGCAAGCGCTCGGCGAACTGGTCGACGGCGGCGCGGCGGAAGAAGATCAGGTTGTCGCAAAGCTCGACCTGGGAAAAGAAGAGCCGGTGCTGGCAGCCAGCCTGTCGCCGCTCCTGGGAGGTGAAGAAGGGAGTGAAGGCGGTCAGCCACTTCTGCCCGCAGCGCAATAAATCTTGAGCAGTCAGAGAGTCGGCGAGTTGTTGCAACCGTTCGGGGTTGGAGCATTGCAGGAAGGCGTTTTTGCATTGCCGAAAGGAAATGCCCTCCTGCTGCATGCGAAGAGCCAGCCAATGATGCTGATTCAGGCATACTCGGGCGGAGAAAGGAAAGTAAGGACACATGCGAACAAACATGGGCCCCCAGTGTTGGTCGTTGAGATAGAAATTGTATTGATTCACCCAGCGCTGCTTCAGTTCCAGATGAGGGCATTGGTTCTGCTTTCCGCCAATGGCAACGAGGATGCGAGCGGGTTCGCGAGCTTTCAGAATGACGGCCACATGATCGGCGTCGGTCTTTTGCAAGTACGGCAGCACGAAATCGTCGCGCCGCTCCTGCTGCGGAGCTTCGACGATGGGTGCACCCCATCTCTCCGCACGATTGATAACCCAATGGTGAAACTGGTCGGCAATCTCGGTGAGGGTCCGACGGATTACCCGCTTTCCATCCCGATACGTATTGAAGAACCCGATTACCCGTTCGGGTTGTTGGAAGGGTTGAATGAGTCCGTTCAGTAGGATCCGATCGAAACATCGATATGCGAACTCGATGCTACTCTTATGGTGCTCGTAGAACGCGTTCATGGCGATCTCCTGTGTTGTGGAATACCCAGAAGATTACTGCCATGAACGCTTCTACGGCATCACTCCAGGAAAGCCATAGCACTCGATGGGATATCAAGGGCGATAGCCCTTGGCTTATAGTTCTTCAGGAAGTGAGATTTCGAGGAACGATTTCCACAGCAGCCGCCGCGCCGTGCCGCTGTGAAAATCTCTGTGGAGGAACTTCGGATGAAGTTTTCTGCTGGCTCCCTACAATGGCAGCCAGCAGGCGTCCCGCTGCTACGAGTGCCCTTGGCAAACACGAGATGTTTTTAACTAGAGTCTCGAGCAGCGGGACGAGCTTTGCTTCCAGAACGAATACTCAGATGACGTCTGGAGCAACACCCACCCAAGACTCTACTATAAGGGTTTCGCGGGAGCAAAGCCGGCCTGCACGATGCTGATAGCTGATAGTTAAGGAGGGTAAGTAGGAGTATGTCAGAAATCGAAATCTTGCGGCCGGAGCCCCAGTTCGCGGCGTTCGTGGGTATCGATTGGGCAGATCAAAAACATGCGTGGTGTTTGCAATCAGCCGGCGGGATGCAGCGTGAAAGCGGAGAGGTGGAGCACACGCCGGAAGCGGTCGAGGCCTGGGTGGGGCAGCTTTGTCAACGATTCGCCAATCGCCCCATCGCGGTCGCGGTGGAACAAGTGAAGGGAGCTCTGGTGTTCATGCTCAGCAAGTATGAGCCCTTGCATCTGTTCCCGGTGCCGTCGGCGATGTCCGCCAACATGCGAGAGGCGCTGTATCCGTCGGGGGCCAAGGATGATCCCCGGGATGCGGATCTGCTGCTGGATCTGTTGTTGCAGCATCGCGACAAGCTGCGCCGTTTGTCGCCCGATAGTGAAGCCACCCGTCGGGTACAAAATCTGGTGGAGGAGCGGCGCAACCTGGTGGATGAAAAGACGGCGCAAAGCAATCGGTTGACCAACCACTTGAAGATTTATTTCCCGCAGATGCTGGATTGGTTTGACCGGCTGGACACGGAGCTGGTGTGCACGCTGCTGGAGCGCTGGCCTACGCTGGAGGAACTGCAAAAAGTTCCCTCCGCCAGGCTACGTGCCTTCTTTGTCAAGCACCACTGTCGCGATCAAGAACTTATCGAGCGCCGCCTGGTCGGAATCCAGCAGGCGATTCCAGCGATTCGGGATCGGGCGGTGATCGAGGCCAAGAGCGCGGTGGTGAAAGTGAGCGCTCAACTGATCCGAAGTCTGGTCCGGGGCATTGCGGATCTCGACCGAAAGATCGAGGAGGCGGCGGCGGCGCATCCGGATTTTTTCATCTTTGAGTCGCTCCCGGGAGCGGGTGCGGCACTGGCGCCACGCTTGTTAGCGGCGTTTGGCTCGCAGCGGGATCGCTACGGCAACGCCGGGGAAGTGCAGTCCTACAGTGGGATTGCGCCGGTGACGGAACGGAGTGGGAAAAAGAAGTGGGTGCATTTTCGCTGGGCCTGTCCGAAGTTTTTGCGGCAGAGCTTTCACGAGTGGGCGGGTCATTCCATCGTCCACTCACAGTGGGCCCGGAGCTACTATCAACAACAGCGGAAGCGGGGCAAGGGACACCACGCGGCGGTACGAGGGTTGGCCTTCAAATGGATTCGCGTTGTTTTCCGTTGCTGGAAAGATGGGGTCGTTTATGACGAAAGCAAATATCTGGCTGCGCTCGCCAAACGACACTCACCGCTGAGTGCGTATTCCGGGGCATGTGAATAAAGATTCCGGGGATGTGAATAATCCGACCCGCGATGAAAGAGGCGGGTTGGAACCCCGGGTCAGTGTTGCTGGGCGCTGTGCTCAAGTACGCCGCCGTCCACGAGAACGGACACAGCACGTCGATCAGTAGCTTGCACTACTTCACCAACTTGTTCGACGAAGTCCAAGAGGTTAGTACTGGACCTATGTCGCCCCATCCCAGGCCGGCGGCGATCCACTTTGGAAAAGTGAAATGAAATGCGACCAAAGAGGACAAAACCAGGGATGCTGTGGGTCGACCGAGTCGGGAATCGTCGCTCTAAGGCGATCCTAGCGCGAAATTTTTCTGAGAAAAACGGGACCGGCACAAAAAGAACGAAAGAAACTGGTTTCACGTCAGGGGTAACTGAGAGACGAAACAATGACAAAAACGGAAACGAAACCATGCTGAATATGAATCGCGCACTACTTTGATTGATCTCGAAGGTATCGAGCATGACTGTAATCTCACCCGCTGAGCTCCGACTTTATTCACATCGCCGGAATCGGCAGCTGAGTGCGGTCGTCGTTGAAACAATCTGTGAACTTTTTGTGGATACCCTGTGAACAGAATCGCGAAGCAGTCAAAAAAACTCTTGACAGACTTACTCAGACATCTAGTTAGCATTCAAACAATCCATTTCACTGGCTCACGGTTTCAGGAATGAGACGCTGCGGAGCAGGATAAAGAAGTGAGCTGAGCCAAACTTAAGGTTGTTTAGTACCTCGGCGAACCCTGTTCTTGCGCGGCGTCGCGGTTATGAGCACCCTTCCGTTGCCCCGGACACTCCGGCAGATGACGTCAGGTACTTAATAAAGATCACCTCGTTCTGTGCTTCGTTGTAGAGCAGTTCATCGGCCATCTCGCGAGTCATGGCAATCCCGAATCCGCCCGGACGTATGCCGAGTTGATCGCGGACGGTGACGTGCGCAATCGGGTCGTCCGCAGGCTGACCAACGGCAGCATGGGTCAAACCTTTAAAGCTGAAGCCCGGGCCGGGATCGGCCACGCGATAGAGCAGCATGCGCGAGGAACGCACGTGAGCAATCCGCACTTTGCGGTTCGGATCCAGCTTTCCTCCCCACTCCACCGCGTTGAGCAGCAACTCCCTGAAGGCCAGTCCGATCATGTTGCGCAAGTCATCCGGAAGATCGGTTTCCAGCTTCATGAGAAAGGTTGGAATGCGTTCGGCCGCCTCGCGCGTGCACGGAATCAGCAACTCCACCCAATGGGGCCGCGCGGAAATGACTTCGATCGGGGGAGAAGCGTTTTCTTGGAGTGCGCGCTGTGCCACTTCGACCACCTGCTTCGGCGGAAACGGCTTGCTCAGATACTCGTACGCCTGTTCCCGTATGGCGCGGAGGACGGTCTCCGGCGTGCCGTCGGAGGTCATGATGATGATTTTCGGGTGAGATTCGCCTGCGCGAACCCGGGCAAGTACCTCGAGGCCAGTCAACTCCGGCATCCAGATGTCCAAGAATGCCAGATCGAATTTCTTTTGCTGGATGCTGCGCAACGCCTCCGCGCCATTGGTCACAGCAGTAACCGTATAGCCGGCTTTTCTCAGCATGCTGGAGATGGCAAAGCGCGTTGTGCGGTCATCATCGGCGACCAGAATTCTCTCTGCTAAGACCGGGGTGTGGCTCATCGCGATGCCACCTCATGGGGCTGGATTCTACGAATCGGAATTTCGCCCAAATGCTACTTCCGCCAGAGACGGAGGTCAAACACCGACGACTCATTGGGCCAGTCAGCGGCAAGAACACCCAAGTTGCGCGATTTCCAGCTTTGTACCAAAATGAGTCTCTCGTCCGGAGTTTGGATGTTTCGATCGGGGGAGCGGTGAGCGAACCAGCCAGTTTCAATCCGCCAACCGAAGACGACCTGCGCGAGTTTATCGATCTGTCCCTGAGCCTGATCTGTATCGCCGGGACGGATGGCTACTTCAAACATCTCAACCCGGCCTGGGAAGCGGCCTTCGGCTTCACCAGGGAAGAACTATTCTCGCGTCCCTATCTGGAATTTGTGCACCCCGATGACCGCCAGGCCACGAGCGCCGAAGCGGCAATGATTGCGGCTGGCAGCAGCACGCTATCTTTCGAGAATCGCTACCGCTGTAAAGACGGGTCCTACAAATGGCTACTCTGGTCGGCCGTTGTCCGCGCTGAAAAAGGACTGATCTACGCCATTGCCCAGGATGTCACCGAACGCAAGCGGGAAGCGGCGCGCCTGGCTGCGCAGTATGCGGTTACGCGCGTGCTCGCCGACACTCCAACCCTGGCCGGGGCCACTCCCCAGATCCTGCAAGCAATTTGTGAGAGCCTCAACTGGTCGGTGGGAGCCATTTGGCGAATTGACCAAAAAGAGAAGCTCCTGCGCTGCGTGGAAACCTGGCGCATGCCATCGGCGCAGGTTCAGGAGTTCGACCAGGGTACGCGCTCCCGACCTTTTCCTCCGGGCGTAGGCTTGCCGGGCCGGGTCTGGTCGCAAGCTCAACCAGTCTGGATAGAAGATGTGACCCGCGACGCGAACTTTCCACGCGCATCGATTGCCGCCCATGAAGGTCTGCACGCAGCATTTGGCTTTCCCATCCTTGTCGGGGCTGAAGTCCTGGGCGTACTGGAATTCTTCAGCCCCCAGATCCAACAGCCCGATCACAGGCTGCTGGAGATGATGAGCGCGATCGGCAGCCAGATCGGCCAGTTCATCGAACGGAAGGAGGCGGAAGATGCGCTCCGCGTGTACGCCCGCGAGCTGGAAGTGGCCAGAAAACGCGCGGAGGAAGCGACCCGCGCCAAGAGCGAGTTTCTGGCGAACATCAGTCACGAAATCCGTACCCCGATGAATGCCCTGATTGGCATGACCGAGCTGGCGTTGGAGACGCGGATCACGCGCGAACAGCGGGAATATCTCAACGCGATTCAGGGTTCAGCCGATGCCCTGCTTACATTAGTCAACGATCTCCTCGATTTTTCGAAGATCGAAGCGCGCAAGCTGCAACTGGACCGCGTCGGATTCAACCTCCGCGATGCGCTCGAGGACACCATGCGGGTGCTGGCTCCACGCGCTCACCAGAAATACCTTGAGCTGGCGTGCCACATCCATTCTGATGTGCCCGACGCGCTGGTGGGAGATCCTTTGCGCCTTCGCCAGATCGTGATGAATCTGGTGGGTAATGCCATCAAGTTCACCGAGCACGGGGAAGTCGTGCTGCGCGTGCAGGTCGAGTCGCGCAGCAACGGCAACGCCCAACTGCATTTCTCCGTCGCGGATACCGGAATCGGCATTCCACCGGAGAAGCAGGGTGTGATCTTTGAGGCATTCTCCCAGGCCGACAGCTCCACTACGCGCCGCTACGGTGGAACCGGGCTGGGCCTGGCCATCTCGGCGCAACTGGTGGAACTCATGGGCGGCACGATCTCGGTCGAGAGCCAACCGGGCGAGGGCAGCACATTTCACTTCACCGCGCTATTTGAACTTCAGCAACCTGGGGCTGAGAAACGGCGAGCCCGCTGGCGTGCCCTCACTGATCTGCCCGTGCTGATTGTGGACGACAACGCGACCAACCGCCGCATTCTGGAGGAGGTGTTTACTAACTGGCATATGCGTCCGGTTGCCGTCGAAAGCGGCGCGGCTGCCCTCGGCTTATTGGAGAAGTCTCGGCGCGCCGGCCAACCGTTCGCGATTGTGCTGTTGGACGGACACATGCCGGATATGGACGGATTCGCAGTGGCGGAGCGTATCTCTCAGGAGCGCCGCTACGCCGACCTCCGGGTAGTCATGTTGACTTCGGCGGGTCAGCCCGAAGATGTCAGCCGCTGCCGTAAGTTGGGCATCTCGGCATATCTCACCAAACCGATCAAGCAATCCGAACTCTTTGACGTGGTTGTCAGCGCCATCGGACATTCCGTGGGAGAAACGCCCCTTGCTCCGCAACGATCGAAAGGGTCTCAGCGTGCACAGCGCAGGCTACGCGTGTTACTGGCGGAAGACAATCAGGTCAACCAGTTGGTAGCCACGCGGATCTTTGAAAAGTTGGGCCACCAAGTTACGGTTGTCGGCAATGGTCGCGAGGCGCTTTCTGCGGTCCAGTCCGGCAAGTTCGATCTCATCGCCATGGACGTGCAGATGCCAGAAATGGATGGGCTGGACGCAAGCACGGCGATCCGTGCCTGGGAGAAGCCAGCAGGTACACACATCCCGATCCTAGCCATGACAGCTCATGCCATGAAGGGAGATCGCGAGCGTTGCCTGGCAGTTGGCATGGACGGCTATATCTCTAAACCGATCCGCACCCAAGAACTTGAGCAGGCGATCGGTCGACTGATAAGCCGACCGAAACCAGCCGAAGCACCGGTGGCAGCGGCGGACCAGGCAGACGGCGTGATTGATCATGCGGCACTGCTGGCGGGCGTCGATGGTAATCGTCGATTCCTGCGCGAGCTTGTTCGCATTTTCCTCGCCGATTGTCCTCAGGCGCTGTCGGAAATCAAGGAAGCAATCCGCCGCAGTGATGCCGGATCGTTGGGGAGAGCTGCGCACACGCTGAAGGGTTCAGTCGGCAACTTCGCGGCAAGAAATGCATTTGCGGCTGCCGAGCGGCTGGAGATCATGGGCAGAGACGGAGATCTCCATAATGCCGGAGAGGCATGCGCAACACTCGAATCCGAACTGGTGCTCCTCAGCGAGGAGCTCAGAAGGTTGACCCGAAACTCTTCCTTGCGACGGACAAAAATGGACAAGGATGGCAGACGAAGCGGATAAGTGTGAGAGCTATGCGGTGAGTTTGCACGTCCGCCACGCTCAGGGCTTCGTCATGATCGGCAACGCGGAGATCCGGCCATTTCCCGATACCTAGGCGACTGTTCCAGAGTGACAGGCTACCCCGAAGTAATCCCAAGGTGAGGTTTGCCGACAACTCGTCCAGAACTTCGTTTTCCCCTCCGACACGCCCGTTTGCTTGAACGCCGAATGCTAAGAGAGCTGCATTCCGATGTGTTAGGGTTAAGGGCGGGGAAACCTCCTGCTATGCTGGCCCATCGCTGGACACGTTGGGTAGCCTACCTGCTCAGTTGGACTCTCGTCGGCCTTTTCTTTGCCAGCCAGACAGTCCTCATCTGGGGATGATCCTCAAGTTCTCCTTAAGCGACTGGTACATCTGGGCGCTGCTACCTGTCGCCATGTTACCTCTGAGGGATTTTCATAAGGTTTCGCGGGCCGCAGGCCCAAAAATGATAAACCGGTAGTAATCCGCCCGCCGACATCATCTTCCGTGACTGACGGACCGTACAATTGGCAGGCACCTCCCCAACGGGCCGCTTGGAGTTCAACTCTTCTCCGCTATCCTGACCAGCTCGCACCGGAGCAGTCCCATCAATATCCTCAGCGACACTTTCCTCCAGCCGCCGTTCGGTAGTCTGTGCCGCATCTCAGGGGGAAACAGAAGCTCCAACAATTCCAAGGTGAAACTGTCATCAACGGCAAAGTCACCGAGAAGCGGGTCCGTGATGACCAATTTCGGCCTCTTTTCCCGACGGCGTACCCTTGCCTTCGACACCCGCAATCCGTTGACCCGAAGGGCAATCTTCCTCTCAACCAGCATCCGTCAACAATCTACTGCCCTGCTTTGCCCAATCAGGTAACGACCTTCACGAAGGTCCTAAGCAGCTCCAAGGCAGGTATCCGCTAAAGTTCCGCTTTACTTCTCGAATCGATGAGCTATGGTTCGAGAACACTGATCAAGGATGCGTGAGATGAAGGCGGATGTAACGGAATCACGCCAGCTTGAAGATCGTATAGATGTACCAGATCAAGCCAGCAACGAGAGCAAGCCGGATGATCCCCCAACAGATCCCGTGCATGGTTTTCCCAAACCGGAACGCGATGAGAAGCACGAAGAAAACCAAGAGTCCACGAGTACCCAATTGCCGTTCCAGAGGAGAGGAATCGCGCTGGCGAAATAGAGACGGGCCTCGACCGGGTGGTGGAAGCACCAATTGATGATCAAAATGGGTGACATGAAGAACCAGAACATCAATCGGAAAGTGCCCCAAATGAGGTTCAGGATCCATGCCAGCGGCGACAGTGTGGATTCCAATTCCTGCCGGGGGTCTGTCATTAGCTCAAGTCCACAAGCCGGGTTCCCAACAGGAGGACAATCGCGGTGAGGCGATCTGGGCAATGAACCTTGGTCCCGCCCGGCAGGGCGCGAGCCGCCGCGATGAGTTGCTCAGTGGGAATCTCTTTGTAAGCGGCGAGGCTCAGCAGGGCGACCCGAAGTTTGGTCTTGATCGGCGGTAACACAGCAAGGTTTCTCATGCTTCGAAACTACGGAGATGCGAAGCAGATAGGCTAAGCGAGGAGGAGCAGCAAGATATGCAAATCGGTGAGCCAATTCGAACCATCGTCGTGGAACCGCTTGAGCTTCCGGTGCAAGAGCCGAAAGCCGAACCGGAACCTGCGAATGAGCCAGAGCCAACGGAGGCACCAGTCTCTCAATGACGGTCCCGGACTACATATCGCCTGTCGTGGGCTACCGGGTCTGGCACTGGGACGCTACTGGCCTAACCTCGCTCAATGGCGAGCGGTGGGTTGCCCAGCAGCCGCTCTCTGCCGTATGCGGGGCTGACGCTAGCGGTTCCATCGCAGGTCTTTCCAAGGCCACACATAATCCTGCCGAGTCGCCGTATTTCAGTCGCACTTATGGCGTCTACGCCGCGAAGACAACTGAGCACCTGCGCCAGTGCGGCTACAGAAGGTTCGGAGTCCACGGCGAGGTCTACCTGTGGGGCAAGGTCGTGGAGCACGAACGCGGTTGGCGTGCGCAGTTCGCCTATCCCAAGGCCCTGTTCCTTGCAGCCGACACAATCCCGTTCTCGCTTTCGGAAACAAGAATGTCGTCCCAGAATCCGGAGGCGTGTCGGTAGCGGTTGTTCTTGCCTTTGATGGGTCCCCATGTGAGGTGCAGGAACTTCTGGCTCCGTGTCATCGCAACTGTTGAAATCAAGTCAACTCGGTGTGAAGTAGGCGCTGAACTTGGGGCGCCATTGTCATGAAGCGCAGACACCACGAGCGAGACTGCTTTGCGACGCAATTGCTGATACTCTTGCTCTTGTCGCTCCTCTTCGTTAAGGACGATCAGGCTCGGATACTCGGCTTGCAGGTCAGGCCACCCGTAGGATACTTCAGATAGCGTCACACCCGATTTGGATCTCTTTGGTCGTAACGATCTGCGCGCCCGATCTCACGTAGAAGTGTCTCGAAGGATTCTTCTCCAGGACCCAAACGATCATGCTTGTGAAGCCTTTGCTCAACAGCGATTCTGCAAGCTCTTTGAGAAGATCTGTTCCGATCCCTTGTCGTTGCGCCTGCTCTAACAAGTAGATTGCATACAACCCGGCATCGTATGTCTGGAGTGGCTCACGAATCGCCCCTCCGCTGATAAAACCCAGTCTCTCCGTCCAGATCGGCGATATAGACCCGTATGTCACGGGTGAGCCATTCTCGCCACAGGAGCACACGCCCTGCCTCGTTCAAAGTGGCGAGGTGTTCCTCGGGGACGATGCCTGCGTAGGTCGTCCGCCAGCTTTGCACACGCACGTGTGAGATTGCGACTGCATCGTGCTCCGTTGCGGTGCGAATCGAGATCATTATGCCCACACTAATCTTGCTGATACGATTTCGGCAACCGCCGATATGACCGAGTGACCGGGCTACCTGGACGTAACTGTTGCAACCAGGCGATTACACTCCGTCGAAAATCCCCTCCCCACATTTAGATTGGGTTTGTGGCTGTGCCAATTCATTTTGATAATCAACAGTCTACTGGACGTTATAGAAAGACGAATCGCGGAACTTGAAGGGCATGGCAATCTCGCAAGCAATTAAGCGGAAGGTCTCCGGCCGGGCCGGGCGTTGTAAAGCAGGTCATAAAAATCCCACACCTGCCCATTTCGATCTCGAAGCGAGCCTGCAAGGGACTATCCACAGACATGACCTCGAAACCCTTTTCGCGCAGGGCTGCTTCTCTGTCTAGGAGCGTTTGCCGGTCGGAATTCAGGGACAGACATCTGGATACGCTCCTTGGTTATGAGGGTAATAGGAAGAAGGTGCTATAGAAATCCGTTGTACAGATCCGTACAATCGAAGGTATGTTTACTATCGGCGCGTGCTTCGTAGGGTTGTTGATTTGCAGCTTTATCGTTGCCTGGTCGGGTCTTCTTGGGCCTAATCGCTGAGTCTTTTTATTCCTCGTCGAACCATCTCTTCATCTCTTCGGCCAATCCTAGACCTCCGAGTCCTCCGGTTATTCCCACCGCTTTTTTGAGAGTTCCCTTCGCTGTCTATATGGGGCGGAACTTGTTCATTGGAACGATGGTCACACTTCGATGGGGAAAGTCATATCAGCAAGAAGGAAGTCAAGGTAGTTGCCAAGCCAGCAACCCATCACTCGTTGGGCTGAGGCGCAGAGTCGCCACGCTTCGCATCCAACGCACTGCAAAGTTGGGCCACAAGGATCGTTAACTTCGCTGAGTCCATTTCCTTACTTGCTTGTTCTGCAATCGAATACCATTCTGGATCGGTGAGTTTCGGGGCCATAAGCGGGGCCTCCATTTCTGCTAAGACCACGCTACCTGGCGTCCAAAGCCGAGTCTGAGCGATACGGATCAGTTTTATGAGAGGGCCTTAAGGTCGTACACTTCCCAAAAACAGGCCCGACAATGTTATCCCGGAAGAAATTGCTGAGATCAAGGCTGAGATTGCGCGGCTTGAAGAGCTTCACAAGATTTGCACCGATAAAGGCATTCGGAAACGGATTGAGGCTTGGATTGAGGGCGAGAAAAAGAAGTTAGAGCAACACTCAAGCAAGATGTGAGAGCTCATCACTCTTGGGAGCTACAGGATATTTATGCGCCGATCACTCCGGCTCGCTTTCAGGTTCTATCTTCTTAAGCGCTCTCTGGAGTGTAAGAAGTTCTTCTCGGATGCGTTCTATTTTGGTCAATTATCTCTGCAAGGGTCTCAGGGTGGGTGTCGCTCATGGATGCCAAGAACTGTACTTTCTTTTAGACAAGTGTGTGTATGAAAATGACTATGTGCAATTGACGATCTGTGGCAAAGTCGGGTAGCCCAAGTCTCGTTTCTGTGACCTGGGAAAGCACCAAGATCCCTTGCGAGCGATCAGCGAGCGATGTCCCCACCGCAGGTGGCTTCATGCAATGGCCAGACCGTCAGAAACTCACTCGTTAGCGGTTGCAGCCGCCTCGGTTTCCTTCCACCGCCATGCAAACCAGGCGATAAGCAATGTAGAATGCAGCGGGCTTCAGGATAAAGAAAGAATCTCCCACAAAAGAGGCGACCAGGCCTAGGCGTTACCTCGCCACCTTAACCGGCTTTCGGATGTGTTTCCCACCATATTCATAATCCAACGTGTACTCACCCGGCTCCACGTTTGCGCTGGTGATGGGTGTCAGTTGCTCACTTTCTATAACGAAGTCTTCCCGCACGGCACCATGACCCCACAACTCTCGAATGTGCAGGACCGCTGAGACTTCGTAATTATTTTTGCCTGTCAAAGTGGCCGCAACTGTTTCTATGATGCGGGGATTCGCCCTACTCATGCGTGCATGTTAACAAACGGGGTTTGTTCGTTAAGCACAAAAAGCGGGCTTGACAGATATCTCCAACGGGATTAAGTTCGCCTTGAAAATCTCCGCCTGTGGTGGTATCGGCTTTCGGAGCACAGCCGATGACCTTCATAAAAACGTGATCGCGGACATCGGAGGTAGCGCCATGACTCGTATCTTTCACAGGCTATGGATGGAGGAGGAAGGCCAGGACATTGCCGAGTACGCCGTAATGCTAGCCGTTATCTTGGTTTTGGTAGTAGGCACGATTCGTTTGATCGGAAGCAACGCGAAAAATGTGTTCTCGGAAACAGCCAGTTCAATTCAATAAGATAGGTAATGCCCAGGCTCAGCGGATCACAGTACGCTCGGCTTCGAGCACAAATCCCGAGGCGGCAACTGAGGTTTTTACATCGTAAGCTCCCGCCGCCTGAAGCTCGATGGCTTCAATGACATCGGCGACCTCAATCTCCCGACACAGGAATTGTTGTGGTCACCGTAGACCGAATGTTCCAATTCTCCAAATTGCTGGTAAGAAAATAAACGTCACAAAAGCAGCATTCGGTTTTAGCCGATTCCTGTTGAGAACCAGCATTTAGACCCAACCTGCCGGATTACTGAATTGACATGAACGACGGTCGGCCTCGCCCCGACGACCCGAGTAGACTTTGGTATCCGGATGTTCAGCCCGCGCTCGATCCACCGTTTCATCGGCAGAACGCCTTCATCAGCTTGCTCTATTGCGGTGTGGCCACCGGTGGAGCAACCTCCTCCTTCTGCTTGGGTGGGAGAAGCACTATCTGCTCATCCATATAGTTAGCCGTAAATTTAGCATCGTCCTGGATCTGCAGGGCTGACGCCCGGCCTCCATGGTAGTAGCTGCTGAGCATGCCTGTATCGATCAGGAACACCTTATCTCCAAAACGCGGCCGGATGCGACCACCTTGCTGAGGTGTGTGCCCTACCACGATGTGTGTTGCCTTGAAGACTTCTAGGATCTTGCCCATTTTCGTGGCACCCTCTTCTTCGCTCCAGTGGTCGTAATCGCGAAACCACAGTGGACCATCAACCTTTACGCTGAGCCACTCTCCATACCTCAGGAATTGTATGAGCCTGGTTTGGCGTTGCTGGTCCGATGGCATCAGCGACTTGCGCTCAGCCGTGATTTCCGCCTGGACGACGCCGGTAATCTCCTGAAGGTTAAAAAACGGGAGAATTATTTTCTCGTCCTGCAAGTATTGTTTGGTGGCATCGAATGTCTTGATTTCGTCGCGGATCTGAGAATTGATCTTGTCAACTTTCATCTTCGCCACCTCAGGACTGATTCCGCCGTGCAGGAAGATCACTCCCCCAATATCGGCCACGGCCGAGTGCTCACGCAGCCACTTGCCATAAATCCCGTTCGGACCGAAGGCCTCACGCTGCTCGACGTAGCCCGCCGGGTGCCGTGCCATCCACTCCGCCTCGGTCAGCTCCATGGGCTGGGGAAGCTCGGCCAAAAGCGGCGCGTGACTACCGCGCCATTTCATGTACGCCTGAAAGGCAGACTTCTGGCGCTCTTCGGAATTAGCGTCCGCAAAACTGGCGTAGTTCACAGGGGTGACATAGCGAAGGTCTCCCATGATATTCATCATCTCGTGGTTGCCCAACAGGCTTACCACCCGTCCGCCCGCCTGCGGCGCTTCCTTCTCCAGAGACATCAGCAGATCCATCACGTCGCGAGGCTTCGGGCCTCGATCCAGAAGGTCCCCCACCTGAACGAGGGTAGTTTTACCACCGGTCCAGTGATGCTGAGCATCAATCAGTCCGACCTTTTGGAGGATGGTGACAAAGTCGTCAAAGTCACCGTGCACATCGCCGATGGCCACCACAGATTCCGGCGGGTTCTCAGGTGCCTTAGCGGGTGCCGCCCAGACCAGGCCGATTGACACGAAGAAGAGGAGGATAGAAATGCAAACGCGGTGGGGAGAAACACGGGCGGAGCCGGCCATTTCTATGCCTCCTGCAACAGAGTTCGTGTCGAATTGGGGCGAACCTCTCTGGGGACACTGCGAAACTGGCGTGCCCGCCCCCCCCAAGAAACAGGTATTCGGGTTACCTTGGATATTAACTGATAAGCACTGACGTTGCCACTTCCTGAAAATGCCTTTGTCGCAGAAGAGGTTTCACGGCGCGCCACAAAAATGTGATTTTGAATCGCCCCGAAAACCGCTGAATTGGGGTAGTTAAATCAATGGTCTAGTACCTCGATTCAAGGGCCATTTTCGGCACAGTATGGAAACAGCCCTCGATGCCCGAGTACCGTTGCTCGGAAAGAACGTGAGGTGGTTTCTACTTGGCCCCAAAGCCCTCCAACGCTGGTTGAGACGCTTGACCCGACCTGAGCCCCTCCAAGCAGCCGAATCCCCGCAGATCGCCTTCCTGACGGACTACCACCCAGAGCCGTTCGTGGAAAAGAACCTTCGCCGGTTCAGGACTAGTGCCATCGGTGGAACACGTAAAAGAACACAGCCACGCTGAAGCACCCAAAGGCATAAATATAAGGAGGAGAACAGCGTGACAGCAGGAACCAAGTCCCGCATCACATTGAGGATCGTGAGGACGAACGTCCACAACAAGAGAGCCGTCATCAGAATCGTCCCGATCAACGCTAGCAATGCTGCGGTTTTTAGTGTCATGACGGAGTATGAACGCCGGGAGCTTCAGTAGCAACTCGGCCTTCCCTCTGGGAACTGGAAACCTTGGACGCCGAGCAAGGAGGTTCTTGGCGGCGAGAATGTCGGACACCTGCAAGTTCGCGAGCCGGGTATTGTCCTCAATTGAAGTTTCCGTTAACAATGGAATGTGAATGCTGCTCGAATTCAGATACGACGCTTAAAGCCAGCTGACGCCGCCTTGTATCGTGATATTCGGCTGGAAGGACTTCGATGCAACTCAGAAGCATTCGGCAGCACATTCGAAGCTGAGAGTGCCCGACCCGTGAGTTTTTTCGCAAAACGGCTCGGCGGTTCCGCATCGTTTGGCGCTTTCCATCACTCGGAACTCGTAGGCATCGCTGGATTGTTGATTCGAGAGGGACGAAAAGAGGCTCACAAGGGCCTGCTCGTCGGGATGTACGTTCGGCCTAGCGCAAGGAAGGCTGGAGTTGGGCGGCGACTGGTCGAGACCATAGTCGAATTTGCACGCGATCGGGTCGAATTGATCCAGCTGGCTGTGGTCAGCGAGAACGAACAAGCGCGGCGGCTATATGAGCGCCTGGGCTTCGTGGAATATGGAATTGAAAAGAAAGCCCTAAAGCAAGATGGTCGCTATTACGATGAGATTCTCATGGCAAGGGAGCTGAGGCAAGATTAGGATTCGGACACCGCCTGAACGGAACGCGATGCCTGCGCCTCCGGCAAGATATACAAGCGGTGCTGCTGCAGGGCGACGGTGGACTGACCGACGCCGACCTTATAAACGGATCACGCAGCACGCTGCCACCCGTTATAACGTTGGATTTTCTTTCTCTAGAGTGCGCCTTCGCACTTTTTCGCAGCACCCGCACTCGCACCCGTAGATGTTTTCGGCTACACGTATTATCAGGTACTTGGCAGTCCCCGGTAGCCCAGTTAAGTCGTTGAAAGTATTGAATAGGGAAGAAGTGTCAAGGTAGCGCTCTAACCAACTGCGCGCCTACGTGCAATTATTCTAATGTCGTTGGCGGCTTCCCGCAATGCTGGTTGCGGTGTTTCCTGGGCGGGCGGGACAACACTTCGTTCCGCGGTTGCTAGTTGCCAAGTCTACCTGCGGCGGCGACAATCGTTCCATGGCAAAAGGCTCTCCGCGGAAGAATGCCGGTTCCGTTACTCCGAGGACTGTCTCTATCCCATTCTTGCCTGGAGCCATGGTGGTCGTAACCCTGGGAAATCCAAGAGACAAATTTTGGGGAATGATTCTGGCTCTGGCTCCGGAGGGGCTAAGCCTGACCGGAATCGAACTGGCGTCGTTTGAAGATTTGGTTGTGATGGTGAAAGATGGCGAATCGTTCAGTCCCGCAGTGGTCTTTTTTCCCATGCATAGGATCGAACGAATCGAGCTTGACCTTCCGGATGGCAGTTTGCCTTCACTGTCGCAGCGCTTTTCCGCGAAGACCGGACTCGATCCCGCTGCCGCGCTGGGTTCCTGCGGTGTTGACGGAACCATTGGTTACCAGACCGGATCCGCGAAGCGCGCGGTGCGTGCGACCAGGGAACCGGCATGAAACTTTCCCAAATCTTTACTGCCCCGAATCAGCTCACGCTGTTGCGGATGGTTTTTGTTCCTTTTATCGTGATCGAACTGGTGGAAGGCCGCTATTTCTGGGCTTTGGTTCTCTTTGTAATTGCGGGATTCAGCGACGGTTTGGACGGGCTGTTAGCCCGCAAATTACACCAGCAGACTTTGCTTGGGCAATATCTCGATCCCATCGCGGACAAGCTTTTGTTGAGCACGATGTTTCTGGTGCTCTCCATTCTGCACAAGATTCCGTGGAAGTTTACTGTACTGGTCTTCAGTCGCGATATTTCGATCCTGGCCGCCAGCGCGGTACTGTTTGCCATTGCGGGGTTACGCGATTTCCGGCCGAGCATCTTCGGGAAAGCGAATACTTTTTCGCAGATCGCCGCTGTATTCTTCGTGATGGTTTTTTCGATAAGGCCAACGCGGTGGATCTGGATTACCCGTACCGTGTTCTTGCGCGCCACCTTTGCCTTCACCATTATTTCCGCGTTGCACTACGTTTTTCTCGTGCAGCACCGGTTGCGATCGCACGCTCACGCGCTCGCTACGCATTCTTCCGCTGGCCACACTCCCGACGTGCGCGCCAGTTGACCCTGTTTCCGGCGTCCCCCTAGAATTGGGAGTTCTTCTCCGAACGCCTTACCAACTATGGCCTTACGCCTTTACAACACAATGTCAACGCAGGTCGAGGAATTCCATCCGCTCCGCGACGACGAGGTGCGCATGTATGCCTGTGGGCCAACCGTTTATGACTACGGGCACATTGGCAATTTCCGAACGTTCATCGCGGTTGACATGCTGCAGCGATTCTTGCGCCAGTCAGGCTACAAAGTGCGCTATGTGATGAATATTACCGACTTGGATGACAAAATCATTCGGAACGCAGCCCGCGACCGAGTTAGCGTCCAGCAATACACCGAGAAGTACCAAGAAGCATTTTTAGAAGATTCCGCGATGATTGGTATTGAGCAACCGAAGCTGGTGCGGGCTACTGAACATATAGACGAGATGGCGGTTTTCGTGGCCCGGCTTGTCGAGAAAGGGCTAGCCTACCGCACCGACGATGGATCGTATTACTTTCGCATAGCAGGTTTTCCACGGTACGGAAGGCTTTCGAAGAAGGACTTCAGCGGAATGCTCGATGGAGCACGCGTTGACCTCGATGAATACGATAAGGACAGCGCTCGCGATTTTGCGCTGTGGAAAGCCCCGAAGCCGGGTGAGGCCTCGTGGGACACGTCGATTGGGCCTGGACGCCCCGGCTGGCACCTGGAGTGCTCGGTTATGTCGATGGCGGAATTGGGCGAGAACTTCGATCTGCACGCAGGTGGGGAAGACCTGATATTCCCGCACCACGAAAACGAAATCGCGCAGTCCGAGTCGATGACCGGGAGAACTTTTGCGCGCTTCTGGTTTCACGTGCGCTTTCTGCTGGTCGAAGGCGAGAAGATGTCGAAGAGCTTGGGAAACTTCTACACGCTGCGCGACCTGGTATTGAAAGGTCATAAACCCTCGTCGATACGCTACTTGCTGACGTCAGTTCCCTATCGCAATCAGCTCAACTTCACCTTCGATGGGCTGAAGCAAGCCGCAGTTTCTGTGGAACGCCTGCGCAATTTCCGCCAGCGTTTGAGTACATGCAACTTTGCTGCCGGCTCCAATCCGGAAATGCAAGCGCTCGCAAATGAAACCATTGATCGTATTCGGACTGCGCTCGACGATGATCTCAACACCGCGCAGGCCCAAGGCGCCATTTTTGAGATGGTGCGGACCGCCAATGCCGCGCTCGATTCGGACCAGATCAAAAAAGAGGACGCGCAACGACTGCTCGCAGCGCTGGAGAAGTTCGATGAGATTTTCGCCGTGCTCACCGATGACGACGTCCCGAAGATGAAGCGTGTTATCGAGTGGGCCCGGACCGAGGGCCGCGAAAAGGAGATAAGCCCCGAACTGCGTGCTTTGGTGGAATCTGGACAAGTTAGTGAGGCTGACATCGAAAAGAAAGTCGCGGAAATGGAAGCGGCGCGCAAAGCCCGTGAATTCAAGGTTTCCGATGCCTTGCGGGCGGACCTCACCGCCGCCGGAATCGTCATCGAGAACACGAAGGAAGGCGTCCGCTGGAGAAGAAAGTAGTGGGCGCGGTGTAAGCTGATAGCTGACGGCGCCTATGAAATCGTTCGACGAGTACCTCCACGAGGCCGAACATGCCCATGGCCACCTCTGCGCCGGACAGGTACTCGGCGTGCGGTTGGCGATGCTGGGGCTCACCAAACTCGGCATCGAGGATCCGGACGGCAAGGACCGCAAGCGGCTCGTCACTTTCGTCGAAATCGATCGCTGCGCCACTGATGCAGTGGCCGTGGTCACGGGCTGCCGTTTAGGGAAGCGGGCTCTCAAGTTTCGTGACTGGGGAAAAGTTGCCGCAACTTTTGTGGACGTGAGCACGGGCAAGGGGATTCGCATTGCGGCCAAAGAATCGTCAAAGGCTCTTGCCCGCCAGATGCATCCCGAAATCGCAGACAAGAACCGGCAGCAGATGCTGGCCTACCGCGAAATCTCCGATGATGATCTGTTCACATTTCAGTGGGTGAAAGTCGAACTGCCTCCCGAGGAATTTCCGGGATACAAGGGCGAGCGGGTAGTGTGTGAAGCGTGTGGCGAGGGCATCAACTTCCGTAGAGAAGTGCGCACGGGCGAAAAAGTGCTATGCCGCTCTTGCGCGGGAGAATGTTACTACGAGCCGATCTAAACTGCGACAGAACTAAACTGAGACAGCTCTAGACTACGACGGATCTAAACTGCGAGCGAATCTAGGCCGCCTGCTCGTAGGCATGGGCCAGGCGCAGGATCGTTGTTTCGTCGAAATGTTTTCCCAGAATCTGCAATCCGATCGGCAGCTTCACTTTCGTCTCGCCGCAAGGCACGGAAATTCCCGGGATCCCCGCTAAATCTGCCGTGACCGTGTAAATGTCGGCCAGATACATGGCCAACGGATCATTGGATTTCTCTCCCAGCCGAAACGCAGCCGTGGGACTCGTCGGCGTGACGATCGCATCAACTTTGCGAAAAGCTTGTTCGAAATCGCGCGCGAGCAGCGTACGCACTTTTTGCGCCTTCAGGTAATACGCATCGTAGTAGCCTGCGCTGAGCGCGTATGTGCCAAGCATAATGCGACGCTTCACTTCGGCGCCGAAGCCTTCATCGCGGGTGCGGTGATACATTTGCGAAAGCGACTTCACGCCCGGAGCGCGATAGCCATAGCGCACACCGTCATAACGAGCGAGATTCGAAGATGCTTCCGCGGTTGCGATCACGTAATAGGCAGGAATCGCATAGGCCGTATGCGGCAATGACACGGGCACCACTTCGCAGCCCAGGCCTTTCAACTTATCGATTGCCGACTCGACGGCATGGCGGACTTCATCGTCGAGTCCGTCGCCGAAATATTCTTCAGCTACTCCCAATCTAAGGCGGTGCGCCGGTTTCTCAAGTTCGGCAACGTAGTCGGGCACGGGCAAATCGGCGGAGGTGGAATCCATGGGATCGCGCCCTGCAATTGTCTGGAGCACAATCGCAGCGTCCTTTACGGTTTTCGCCAGCGGTCCGATGTGATCGAGCGAAGATGCGAAGGCGATCAGCCCGTAGCGCGAAACGCGGCCGTAGGTTGGCATCAATCCAACTACGCCGCAGAATGAGGCCGGCTGCCGGATCGATCCTCCGGTATCAGAGCCGAGCGCGGTCACAGCCATATCTGCAGCGACTGCGGCTGCTGAGCCACCCGAGGATCCTCCCGGCACGCGGTGCAAATCGTGCGGATTGCGCACCAGATGAAAGGCAGAGTTCTCGTTAGACGAGCCCATTGCGAACTCATCGCAGTTCGTTTTCCCAAGAATTACGGCACCTGCAGCTTCCATCCGAACCACCGCTGTGCAGGTGTAAGGCGGGATGTAGTTGCCGAGAATCTTCGATCCGGCTGTGGTGCGCAGGCCGCGCGTCGACATCACATCTTTGATTGCGACTGGAACTCCGCCTAAAGGCGGCAACGACTTGCCCTCGGCGACCATGCGGTCGATGCGGTCGGCCTGCTCCAGTGCACGCTCCTTCGACAAAGTGAGGTAGGCTCCGATCCGTCTATCCTCTTTTTCTATGCGCGCATAGTAGGCCTCGGCGAGTGCGAGTGCGGTTGTCCTCCGCTCCTGAATGGAGGTGCGGGCGGAGTCGATATTGAGTTGAGAGAGGTCCATCACGGTTGAGCTGAGGTCGGGAAATGCTGATAGCCTGGCGCTTTTAGAATTAGAACAGCAACCGTAAGCTATCTTTCAATCACCTTCGGCACTCGAAAGAACCTCCCGTCGGCGTCCGGAGCATTCTCCAACGCGACTTCCTGGGACAATGACTTGCGCAATCCTTCCGGTACATCATCACGAATGGCATACGCGAATTTCTCACTGGGCGGCTTGGATTCGTCGACGCCATAGCGGTCTAACACCTGCGCCATCGGTTCAACGTTAGACGTATCCAATTCGTTGAGCCTGTCGACATAGCCGAGGATGGAATTCAGATCGCGCACCATTCCGGCGCGCTCCTCCACACTAAGCTCCAGGTTGGCCAAGTCGGCGACGTATGCAACTTCTTTTTCTGTGACTTTCATTATTTGTCTGTTAGAAAACCGAGCTTCAGAAAATCGTCGCCCGCTCAGCCCTGCCGAATCACGAACTCGATCCTCTCCACTTTTTGTCCGGCATAACGATTCAGCGCGGCGAGATAACGCGGAGCCAGGCCTTGCATCTCGCGTTTCCATCCGGCATCGGGAACCTCGACGCGCAGCACCGCATTGGCAAAATCGAGAGCCCGCGTGCGCTCTGCCACTACCGACCCGCAAACCAGTGGCCATGCGAGCATTGGCGCCTGATCCCGCGGCACGCGCCGCAACGCGGCCAGCATGATTTTTTCTAGTGCCGCGCCTGCCTGTTGCAATGTTGAGTCTCCGAAGAACCATTTCTCCCGCGACCTTGTTAAGCAAGTAAGGTTACGCAAGTTAAGATGAAGCAATTGAAGCAATTTAAGGTTAAGCAACGAAGTAGACAGCCGGAGATTCTGATTCTAGCATCCAGTTGCATACAAGTGGACTCAGAGATATTGCCTGCTCAGAGCGGGAATTCGCGCCTGACAAAATCGAGGGCCTCGGCTCGCGACGCGAATCGCCCCTCCAGTTGAGCATCCTCGACGGCCTCTAGAATTTCGCGGAATCTGGGTCCGGGCACATATCCGGAAGCAATCAAGTCGTCGCCGTTAACCAATGCCGCCGGGCGAATCTTCTCCACCGGAATCTCGGTGAGCTTCTTTTGAATAAATTCGTATGTGCTTAAATTTCCATGGCTGGCCAAGCTATCTGCCCGGTGCAGCGCGAGATGTTCATCGAATGCGGGCATGCGGAGAAATTTCTTCAGCGTTGATCCTTTCATGAGCGTGGCATGACCGAAGCGCATGTGATTGTCAACAAGGGCGAGGATGTGGGCTGCGTCATGATTGGAAAAACGCAGGCGCTCACAGATCCCTTCTGAAATCTTGACCCCCACGTCCACATGATTATCGAAGCGGATGCGGTCGGGCGCCAAGCGGAATGTTGCGGGCTTGCCCACGTCGTGCAGCAGTGCACCCCAGGCCAGCGTGGGCGGACAAGGATACGGCAGATTATCGAGCAGCAGCAGCGTGTGCACAAAGACGTCGCCTTCCGGATGAAACTCCAGGGGCTGTTCGACACCCTTCATCGCTGAGATTTCCGGCAGCACTTGCTTCAGCAACCCGCTCTCATCGAGCAGGAGGATAGCTCGTCGAGCATGGCCTTCGGTGAGCATCTTGGTAAGCTCATCGCGAACGCGCTCGCGCGAAACGACCTGAATTTCTTGGGCATGGCGCCGGATCGCGGCGAAGCTTTCTGCTTCGATTTCGTACTCAAAGCGCGCCGCGAATCGTATGGCGCGCAACATTCTCAGTTTGTCTTCCGCAAACCGCTTCTCTGGATCGCCGATGGTGCGGATGATGCCGGCTTCAAGATCTTTGCGTCCGCCGACAAAGTCGAGCACTTCCCCGCTGACGGGGTCGAACATCATGCCATTAATCGTAAAGTCGCGGCGGGCAACATCCTCTCGCGGATCCTTACTGAAGCGCACTTCATCGGGACGGCGACCGTCAGAGTAGCCGAGATCACTGCGGAAGGTCGCTACCTCTACAGCGCTCGCTTTCGGCAATTCATTTCCCTCTTCGCGTCTGCGCTGATCTTCTTCAGATTCTTTAGGCAGCGGCACCAATACCACGCCAAACTGCGCTCCAACCGCGTATGTTTCAGGAAAGATCTCCATAACCTGCTCAGGCGTGGCGCTGGTGGCCACGTCGTAGTCGGAGGGCTTACGCTTGAGCAAAAGATCGCGCACGCATCCGCCGGCCAGGTAGGCTTGGAAGCCGTGCTGGCGTAGCGTCTGAACAATCGAGATGGCAAAATCTTTCAGCATTAGGCGTGGAGGTTGGCAATCGCACTGTCGCAGTACGTTTTGAATTAAGCTAGAGTCCAGAACTCAAACTGATTATGCCAGACGCCTATATCCTCGGCATTGAAAGTTCCTGCGACGAAACGGCAGCGGCAGTGGTGCGGTCGGGCGAGCAGGTGATCTCCAATGTGGTGGCTTCGCAGATTGCGGCGCATCAGCCTTATGGCGGAGTGGTACCTGAACTAGCGTCGCGAGAACACCTGCGGGCGATCGTCCCCGTCGTGCGGCAAGCACTGGCTGAGGCTGGTCAGACCTACAAGTCCATCGACGCGATTGCTGTCACGCAGGGCCCTGGACTCGCGGGAGCGCTGCTGGTTGGCATCAGCTACGCCAAGGCTCTGGCCTTCGCTCTCGACAAGCCGCTGATTGCGGTCAACCATCTCGAAGGCCACATCCACGCGGTATTGCTGGAAGAGCGGCAGAAGGGCAATTGTGAGTTGCAATTTTCGGTGCTGGCATTGGTGGTTTCGGGAGGACACACGCATCTGTATCTGGCCGCGCAGAAGAATGAAGGTTGGACGTACGACAATATCGGACACACACGGGATGACGCTGCGGGCGAGGCTTTCGACAAAGTCGCGAAGGTGCTGGGCTTGAGTTATCCCGGAGGCCCAATCATCGACCGGCTAGCTCCGCACGGCGATCCCACCGCAGTCAAGTTCCCCCCCGCACAGATCAAGCATCGCGATCGCCGCGACCAGCGCGGACAAAAGGATGTAGAGCACGACGGCCCGCGCTTCGACTTTTCTTACAGCGGCATCAAGACTGCCGTGCTGCGTTATATCGAAGTGCATGAAATGCATAATTCCATTGCGATGCGCCGACAGGTAGTGGCGAAAATTTCCAAACCGAAGTTCGAGGATTACCTCGCGAATTGCGATAAGCGGACTCTTGACTTGATAGCTTCATTTCAGCGGGCGATCGTCGAAGACCTGGTGAGCAAGACTCTGGCGGCGGCTCGCGCCTACGACGTTGCCACGCTTTTTGTTACGGGCGGAGTGGCGGCCAACGACGAATTACGCAAAACATTCGAGCGCGACGGCGCTCAGGACGGCTTGCCCGTATATTTCCCATCGCGGCCTCTTTCCACGGACAACGCCGCTATGATTGCGGCCGCTGCTTATCCTAAATTCCTGGCAAAGGATTTTGCGCCGATGGACTTTTCGGCCGAAGCGAGCCTCGCCTTGCGATAGCCTTCACTCTACGGAAGAGATCAGTCAGAGACAACGCCAAGGCCAGGTTATTTGCCCGTGCCTTGCCCGTGACTCTTTCCCATCACCGCATCCAGCGCTTTTTCGAGCTGCCCCTGCAGATCGATATCTTTATAGATGGCGAAGGTGGCGCGGTTTTCCTTTTCGTCGAAGCCGCTGGCGTGGCCTGCAACAATAATGATGGGAATGTTCGCAGTTTCGGGTTTCTGCTTCAGCGCCGTGATGAGTTCGCTGCCCGTCATCTTTGGCATCTGCATGTCGGTAACGATCAGGTCAGGACGCACCCGCTCCAGAATCTGCAACGCCTCCACGCCGTTCGTAGCCGACTCCACCGCAAAACCGCGCTCTTCCAGAAAGCGGCAGACGGTGTAACGAATCAGCATGGAATCGTCGACAACCAGCGCGACGGCAGACATGAGTTTACACGTGCAAAATGCACGCCCCCGGCCCGCAGACTAACAGGGCGGTTCCGGCGGTAACAAGACGGAATCGAGCAAACTGGTTACTGTGGTGATCGACTCTAAGCGGGGTCTTACGACTCTTGGGCTTCGCCGTTGGCGCTTTCCTCGATGCTCATATCTTTGAGCTCACTCGATTCGAAGATCTCGCGACATTCCAGGCACTCAACAAACTCAGCGTCTTCTTCGCGACTCACGATCTGAACACGTGGGTGCTTACAAGGTGGCTGAGTTGCCTTTTGGGGCTGCGGGAACGGCTTTGAGGTCATAAATCCGGGAGCGCCGCCCTCATGCAATGCTCGGAAGGCAGATTCGCAGGAATTTCACGGTATTTTAGCCCTGCTTTTCGACTTGTCAAGCCCTTCTGCAGAAATGCGCCAAATTTCTTTTTCACGGTCGACAGCGGTCCTGCACCGGACTTCGGTTCGAGATGGCGGGAATTCCGACCAAAATGATCGCCAAAGCTAAACCGTTGATTCGTTGATATTTATCATTAAATGACGGGATTAACTGCTCACTGTGGGGCCTTGCATAAACTCTCGTAAGGGACGTAGAATGAATTACGACGGAAAAGGTCGTAGTTCAATCCAAGCTCGCAGTTCCAGCAAGCTGGGAAGGAACGATCTGGGGATTCAGATGCTCAAACTGACCAAAAAGGCGGACTACGCGCTCATGGCCATGAAACACTTGGCCGACCACGCTCATGAGGGAACTCGTAGCGCCAGCGCGAAGGATGTTGCAGATTCTTTCGGCATTCCACCTGAGGCACTGGCCAAGATTTTGCAGCGGCTGGCCAAGGCTGGTCTTTTGCAATCGCAGCACGGTACGAACGGCGGTTATCGGCTGGCGCGTGCCGCGCACACCATTTCGGCCTTCGAGGTGATTCAGGCCATCGATGGCCCGTTGTTTATCACCTCCTGCGTCACCGTTCGCGGGGAGTGCGGTCAGAGTGACCGGTGCAACATCCGCGAACCGTTGCGCAAGGTAAATGACAGCATCGAAGCGGTGCTGAAGCGCATCAAGATATCACATATGCGGGAAGAACCAGAGCTGGCGGAAGGCGCTGCAATCAAGGCGCACGAATTAGTGACGATCGTCTAGACCCGCGTTAAAGATTAGAAGTTCAGATTAACGAACTAAGGTAGGAGAAGCAATTATGAGCACCGATGTAAAGGTCCCCCAGCAACTCCCGGTCACCAAGCACGCCGCTCCCCAGGGAGTGAAGCTACCCATCTATATGGATAACCACGCCACCACGCCCATGGACCCGCGGGTGTTGGAGGAGATGCTTCCTTATTTCATGGAAAAGTTTGGCAATGCCGCCAGCCGCAATCACTCATTCGGATGGGCAGGCGAAGAGGGCGTGGAGACGGCTCGCGAGCGAATCGCCAAGCTGATCGGCGCCACCACAAAAGAAATCATTTTCACCTCGGGCGCCACGGAAAGCGACAACCTCGCTATTAAGGGCGTGGCCGAGATGTACCGTGAGAAGGGCAATCACATTATCACTGCGGTCACCGAGCACAAGGCTGTGCTCGATACCTGCAAGCGCCTGGAGAAGTACGGCTATCGCGTGACTTACCTACCGGTGCAGAAAGATGGACTGGTCGATCTCGAAGATCTTAAGCGCGCCATGGATGACAAAACCATCCTGGTGACCATTATGGCCGCGAACAACGAGATCGGCGTGTTACAGCCCATTGCCGAGATTGGCAAGCTGTGCCATGAGCGAGGCATCATTTTTCACACCGACGCGACGCAAGCTATCGGCAAGATTCCGGTGGATGTAAACAAGCAGAATATCGACCTGATGTCGATTTCGGCTCACAAGATGTACGGTCCCAAGGGAGTGGGCGCGTTGTATGTTCGGCGCAAGAATCCGCGCGTGCAGATTTCGGCCATCATCGACGGTGGCGGCCACGAGCGCGGCATGCGCTCGGGCACGCTCAACGTTGCCGGCATCGTCGGCCTCGGCAAAGCATGCGCCATCGCTGCGGAAGAAATGTCCCGTGAGGCGGTGCAGCTAGCCAGCCTGCGTGATCGCCTTCGCGACCGCATCATGAGCCGTCTGGACGAAACTTACATCAATGGCACTACGGAACACCGTTTGCCTGGCAACTTGAACATCAGCTTCGCTTATGTTGAAGGCGAGTCGTTGCTAATGGGCATTAATGACATTGCGGTTTCCAGTGGTTCGGCGTGCACCTCTGCGACGCTTGAGCCATCTTATGTACTAAAGGCTCTCGGCACGGGCGACGACCTGGCGCACAGTTCGATTCGTTTCGGCATCGGCCGCTTCAATACCGCAGCCGAAGTTGATTACGTAGCCGACCGCGTCATCGAAACCGTCGAGCGACTGCGCGAACTTTCTCCGCTCTACGAGATGGCGAAAGAAGGCATCAACCTGAAGGATGTGAAGTGGGCCGGTGAGTAAATTCAGTACCTAGTATTTAAGTACAGGTAGCGAGAGAACAGAAAAACACGAATTCTAAAGCGGTATCGGAGAATCGAATGTCATACAGCGATAAGGTAATCGATCATTACAACAATCCCCGCAACGTCGGCTCGATGGACAAGAGCAGCACTGATGTGGGCACTGGTCTGGTCGGCGCGCCGGAATGCGGCGACGTCATGAAGTTGCAGATCAAGGTAAACCGCGACACGAATATCATTGAAGAAGCTAAATTCAAGACCTTCGGTTGCGGCTCCGCGATTGCATCGTCCTCATTGGCCACCGAGTGGGTCAAAGGCAAAACGGTGGATGAAGCCCTTGCCATCAAGAACATGGATATCGTGAAGGAGCTATCGCTTCCTCCGGTGAAGATCCATTGTTCGGTGCTGGCCGAGGACGCCATTCGCGCCGCGATCGGCGACTGGAAGAAAAAGCAGGCAAGCGCGAAGCCGGTTAGTGCGGCGGTAGCGCAATAAGCTCGCCGCGCTCAGGAAGGTCTCGCGCAGGGCGAGGCCTTGCTTGCAAGGCGTAGTCGCGTGGAAAGTTCATGACAATGGCAACGGAACAGGCCACACAACCCGCGCAACCTTCGCAAGCGGCGCCGGCCAAGGGCATTCAGGTAACTGAAAAGGCCCTGGGCAAGGTGCGCAGCGCGATGGCTAAGGAGGGCATCTCCCCCGAACAGGGCGGACTGCGGCTGGGCGTGCAGGGTGGCGGCTGTTCCGGTCTCAGCTACAACATCCGCTTCGACACGCAGCCGCGCGAACGCGATCGCATCTTCCAGTACGGCGATGTGCGCGTGTTCGTCGATCCGAAGTCGTTCATCTACCTGCACGGCATGATCCTGGATTACCAGGAAACTCTGATGCAGCAGGGATTCGTCTTCGTGAATCCCCAGGCCACAAAGTCTTGTGGCTGCGGGACCTCGTTCTCGGCTTGATCGAGGGCGCATCCTTCGACTCCGCTCAGGCTCTCGCCCGCGAAGGTTTATGGCGCGACCGTCCTCGCCCAGCATCGGCGCCCTGGGCTTGCACCGTTGCCGGGTTGTGATGGAGTTGTGCTTTAAGTTAAGCAGGCAAGAAATGACGAACTCATCTTTAACCGCGATTAGGGCGAAACCCGCACCAGAGGAGACTCAGTCCTGCTGGTCGTGTGGAACCATGCGGGCCGTGCACTTCTGCAATGCCTGTGGAAAAGTTCAGCCTCCGGCGCCGGGGGATTATTTCACGTTCTTCGGGTTGCCCCGCAAACTGAACCTGGATGTCGCCGCCATGGAGAAAGATTTCTACGAGCTCAGCCGCAAGCTGCATCCGGATCTCAATGCCAGGGCCGGCAGCCAGGAGCAGGAATGGAGCCTGCAACAAAGTTCTTTGCTCAACGACGCGTATCGCACGTTGAAGGACCCGATCAAGCGCACGCAATATCTTTTGCAACTCGAAGGCGTGGAACTGGAAGAGCAGTCGAAGTCGGCGACGGAGCAGGCTCGGTCCACCGGGCAAGTCAAGAAACAGATCGTTCCACCAGATTTGCTGGAAGAAGTCTTTGAACTGAATATGCAGCTCGAAGAATTGCGTGGGCTGAAAAAGGCGGGCGAGGATGATCCCGCCCTGATCGAAGAAATCGGACGGCAGAAGCTTGAGCTGGAAGAGAAGCACGAATCTCTCCTGCACGAACTCCATGGGAACTGGGGGATGTGGGATGGAATGATCCAGCGTGAACAAAACGGGCAGCCCGTCTCAGAAGAAGAGCGCCGGCAAGAGCGCGACAAAATGGTTGACTTGCTGAACCGCCGCAACTATATCCGCAATCTAGTGCGGGATGTGGGAGAGGTGCTGGAACAGTAGCAATCAGCATTCAGCCTTTTGGTTTTTGGTGAGCTGGCACTGATCGCGTTTTAGCTGAATGCGGAATGCTGAGTGCTCAAAGGCAGGCATTTAGACTTTTATGGCAACTGATCGCATCGTCGGCATCGACCTGGGCACGACGAATTCTCTTGTGGCCTTCATGCAAGGGGAGAGCCCTGTCGTAATCCCCGGCGACGATGGCTTGAATCTTGTTCCGTCGGTCGTCGCGCTCGATCAGAACAACCATCCCGTCATCGGCAGCGCCGCTCGCAATTCCCTGATCGCAACGCCCGAACGCGCCGTCTACTCGATCAAGCGCCTGATGGGACGCGGGGTCGACGATGTCCAGGAGGAGTTGAAGTTCTTCCCGTTTCGCCTCGCGGACGACCTGCAAGCCGGTGAAGTCCTTCGCATTAAGCTCGGTGACAAGACTTTCACGCCGCCGGAAATTTCGGCGCTGATTCTCCGCCAGCTTAAGCGCAACGCCGAGCGCTTTTTTGGAGCGCCAGTCACCAAAGCTGTCATCACCGTGCCGGCTTATTTCAATGACGCGCAGCGTCAAGCCACGAAAGATGCAGGCCGCATCGCCGGCCTCGAAGTTCTGCGCTTGGTCAACGAACCCACGGCCGCGTCGCTTGCCTACGGCCTCGACAAAAAGCAGAACGGAATCGTCGCCGTCTACGACCTAGGCGGCGGCACGTTCGACATTTCGATTCTCAAGCTGCACGATGGAATCTTCGAAGTCATCGCCACCAACGGCGACACGCATCTCGGCGGCGACGACATCGATAATCTGCTGATCACAATTGCGCTCGACGACACGCTGGGCGATCTTGACCTCGATCTCCGGCGCAACACCGAAGCCGTGCAAGCTATTCGCAAAGCGGTGATCGAGGCCAAGATCGCGCTCTCATCGCAGTCGTCGGCAAAGCTCGATATTGAACTGCCCGGCGGAAAGCGCTATCTGCGCGAGATCACACGCGAGCAGTTCGAACAACTGATTCAGCCGATCATCGACCGCACCGTTGGGCCCTGTAAGCAAGCTCTGAAAGATGCGGGCCTCAAGCCCGAACAGATTGACGAGGTTGTGCTCGTAGGGGGGTCGACGCGCATCCCCAAAGTTCGCGCTCTGGTGAAAGAACTGTTCCACCGCGATCCGCACACGGATTTGAATCCTGATGAAGTTGTCGCGCTGGGCGCGGCGGTCCAGGCGAACATCCTTGGCGGCGGCTCTGAAGCCACCGAGAACATGCTGCTGCTCGATGTCACGCCCCTGTCGCTCGGCATCGAGGTGGCCGGCGGAGTTACCGACAAGATTATTCTGCGCAACTCAACCATTCCCGCATCGGCTACGCAGTTCTACACCACGCAAGTCGACGGGCAGGCCAACGTTGCGATTCATGTTTTGCAAGGCGAACGCGAGTTGGCAAAAGATTCCCGCTCACTGGCGCGTTTTGATCTCAAAGGCATTCCGCCCATGGCCGCGGGAATGGCTCGCATCGAGGTCAGATTCTTGATCGACGCCAACGGCATCCTGCACGTTTCGGCGCGGGAGCAGCGTAGCGGCAAAGAAGCCGAAATTCAGGTTCAGCCCAGCTATGGCCTTACCGACGAGCAGGTCGAAGGCATGATTCTAGATTCCTTCGACAGCGCGGAAGAAGATTTCCGGCAGCGCCAGGTCATCGAGGCGCGTAACGAAGCCGGGACGATCTTGGCCGCACTCGAAAAGGGTAAGAAGAGTCCGGCATGGGCTCACCTGACCACCGACGAGAAGAAAAAGATTGCGAAGATGGAGAAAGCTTTGATCGCGGTGAAAGCTGAAGACGATTACCAAGCGATTCGCAAAGCCATTGACGCGCTCAACCAGGGAACCACGAGACTGGCTGAGTTGATGATGGACAGCGCCGTCTCCACTGCGCTAAAGGGCAAAACCATGGACGAGGCTGACATGGGCGAAGGCCCCATGGCGCCGCATCCCGTGGCCAAGGCGGAGTTTGAGTAACAAGAGCAGTTAGCATTTGGCAGGACATGCCAATTGCTAGACTTTCTGGAGCAACGTAATGTCAGAAGAAAAAACGCAAGGCGCCGGCACGGTCACCGAAGAAGCTCCTGGCGAGAACACGGTCCAGGTCACCTTCCTGCCGGATGGCAAGACCGCACAGTTCGAGCATGGCAAGCTGCCGTACGAACATCACGGCAAACCCGAATCGCTGCTCGACGTAGCTCTGAATTTCGGCGTAACGCTGGACCACGCCTGCGGCGGCAACTGCGCCTGCACGACCTGCCACCTCTGGATCAAAGAAGGCACCGAAAATCTCTCGCCGATGGATGATGAGGAAGCCGATCGTCTGGACATGGCCGCCGACTTGCAGTTAAACTCGCGTCTCGGCTGCCAGGTGCAGATCACGAAGCCCGGCAAGGTAGTGGTCGAGATCCCAGCCTGGAATCGCAACTACATATCTGAAGAACACTGAAAGCAGCAACTAGCACTCAGCAATTAGCAGTTAGCCCTTTAAGGTTTTGCCGACATGGGCAAATGCCCAAAGAGCTGAGTGCTGAATGCTAGGCACTCGGGCGTAAGCACTGCCTAGCGAGGAGCCATCCATGCCTAAACCTCTTACCTGGGATGACGCCGAAGACATCGGCATCCGACTATCAGAAGCCCATCCCGAGCTCGATCCGCTCACCGTCCGTTTTACCGACCTGCACCGCTACGTCACCGAACTGCCCGAGTTCAAAGGCGATCCGAAAACCTCGAACGAAGGCAAGCTCGAAGCCATTCAAATGGCGTGGCACGAAGAATTCCAGGATCGAACTCAAGGGTGAGGAGTTCGCTCCCATTCGAACAAAGCCATCCGCACGTTTGCTTATTTTTTACATTTCTGTGACAACTTGCGCGCAGTGTCGGCCTAGTCTCTGTTGATACTAGTGTGGCGGGTCCCCGGTTTCTCGCCACCAGTATCTCTCTCCGTCCAACTGAGAAGGGCACGGCATTGGAGCCGTGCCCTATTTTTCCTTAGCACAAGTTTCTTGACCGTCTTACCCAACCGTCGCCGGAACCGGCTCTTCCACGCTAGCCTCGCGCAGAAATTTCGCCGCTTCCTCCGGAGGGGTCGGATTAATGTAAAATCCCGTGCCCCACTCGAAGCCTGCCGTCTTGGTCAGTTTCGGCATGAACTCCATGTGCCAGTGATAGTGGTCGTTGGTCGGGTCCTGCGCCGGTGAAGTGTGGATCACCAAATTGTAGGGCGGATTATCCAGTACGCGATCAGCCTTAATCAGCAGCGTTTTCAGCGCCTTAGCCAGATTCTCAAACATGTGCGACGACGAGTTCTCAAATGCTGACTCGTGTTGCTTCGGCAGAATCCAGGTTTCGAACGGAAAACGCGGCGCGTAAGGCGCGATGGTGAGGAAGTTCTCATTCTCGGCGACCACGCGGCTTCCGTTTTCCGTTTCCTGCCGGATGATGTCGCAAAAGACGCAACGCTCTTTGTAGAGGTAGTACTGTTTGGCGCCTTCAAGCTCCTGGACTACGTTGATCGGCAAAATCGGCAGCGCGATCAACTGCGAGTGGGCATGCTCGAGCGATGCTCCCGCCGCCTCGCCATGATTCTTGAACAGCAAGATGTACTTGAACCGCCGGTCTTTCTTCAGATCGAGAATGCGGTCGCGGAACGTCCACAGCACATCTTCGATTCGCTTAGGCGGCAGAGTCGCCAGACTGGCATTGTGGTCCGGCGTTTCGACAATCACCTCGTGCGCGCCAATGCCATTCATCCGATCGAACATGCCTTCCGCCTGGCGGCTCAAAGTACCTTCGATCCCCAACGCCGGAAACTTGTTCGGCACCACGCGCACTGTCCAGCCCGGCGTGTCCCGTTGCGAGGCCGGCCCGCCATTCGATCCTGGCCGGTACGCCTGAATCTCCGGGGGAGTCTTGCCCTCGTTTCCGTAGCAGAAAGGACAAAAGCCACCCTTCAACTTCACGTTTTCACGCGCAAAATCCGTGGGGCGCTTCGCGCGGTCCGTGGAAATAATCACCCACCGGCCAACAATAGGATCTTTTCTAAGTTCAGGCACTCAACCAAACCTCATTTATTTAAGATGGACGAATTTTTCATTCTACGCCGTCAGGGAGGAATTCCGAAACACTTCAATCTGCGGCTGGCTGGCTTTTGACTTGTCACAGTATACGCTGACCACATCGAATCGCCACTGGCACGAAAGTGGAAAGCGCCGGAGGTATTCCCGCGCCACCGCCGCCACCTCGCGCCGCTTGTGCCGGTCAACCGCCGCTTCACCGGTCTTTCCATCGCGGGTTGTTCGCGTCTTAACCTCCACAAAGCAAAGAACATCGTCTTCCCCCCGATCAGGTCAATCTCTCCCTGGCAGCGCGGCGACCGGAAGTTCCTAGCGCCACGATCGTGTACCCCAGTTTCCTCAGGTAAAAGTATGCCTCCTTTTCTCCTCGCCTCCCCGTGCGATGATGCGCGGCAATCTTTTCTGCCGCCAACGCATGCTCTGCCACCCAATCTAGAAAACGAAGCACCGCCCGGGTCGGACGTCCTGCAAACACGCGTCCGGAAAATGTATGGCCAGGAAGCACAAAGAGATTCCTACCCTAACTGTAACCACTTGGGCCTAAGGTCAGAGGTGATCTTGCAACAATTATCAGCCCGAAGAGTGCTTTTTCCCGAACCGGGAAACCTGACGTAAAGACACAGTTCCGGCGCCGCACCTCGATTTCCCACCCCCAGCCACCGTCTTTTATTGAGGGGCCAAAGTGGAGTATTCCCGCCCATGGTTGCCCAACTTTCGTAACTCGCATTTACGATTACCGGCAACTAATCTTTCTATAACGGGTTCCTATTAAAGGGTTCATCGTATTGGGGATAGCAATGTCTTCCGGGTGGAAAATACGACGCGGCCTGTGCACTTTATGTGTGCTCCTGACGGTGTCTGCAAGTTGGGCGAGGGCGTCGGCTACGCTGCTGCTGGAAGAGCCTTACGGCAAACTGGGATTTTTCACAGCCACGGGACATGCTGCTGTCTATTTGTCTGGAGTTTGCGCCGAGACGCCGCTGGTGCTGCGGCCCTGTGCCCCAGAAGAACTGGGAGCGGTGATCAGCCGCTATGACGGAGTTGGCGGCTACGACTGGGTGGCAATTCCCCTGATTCCTTACCTCTACGCGGTCGAGCAGCCGGATGAGATTCCCCTGTTTGCGGAGCCGAAAATGGTCAGCTTTCTGCGTGACCACTACCGGCGTAAGCACTTGGAGGATGTGGCACAGGATTCGTCAAACGGAGGAACTCCGGGCGGGAACTGGTATGAACTGGTGGGCACCGCTTACGACCGTACGACGTATGCGTTTGAAATCCAAACTTCTCCGGCTCAGGATCGAGCCTTCATCCAGAAGTACAATGCGTCTCCGAACCGGTCGCATTTCCGAACGGTCTCGCGCAACTGCGCCGATTTCGTGAAGGACGTCATAAACTTTTACTACCCCAGAGCGCTGCATCGCAGTGCGGTCGCCGACGTTGGCATCACTACCCCCAAGCAGATGGCGAAGACTATGATCAAGTTCAGCTCGCGCCATCCGCAATTGGAATTCTCGCGGTTTGTGATCCCGCAGGTCCCGGGCACCCAGGCCCGCAGCACTCCGGTGCATGGAGTGGTGGAGTCTTTCTTCAAATCGAAGAAATACATTGTTCCCAGTGCGGTGGTGAGTCCGATCTTTGCCGGTTGTGTGGCGGCGGTTTATGTCGGCACCGGAGCCGGGCATTTTGATCCGGCGCGGCAGGCCCTGATTTTCAACGCCGAGCGGGATCTTGAGTCCCCGCTTGGGTCCGAGGATCGCCGCTCCTATCAGCTGGAACTGAATCACCTTGTGGCCGCAGCTCCTGCGGAAGGCAGCGGCGCACATTCTGAAAAGTTAAGCCGCTTATTGCGCAATGCGGCACCCGGTCTTGATGCTGAGGGACGCCCCATTCTGCGAATACACAAGGGCGAGGAACTGGTGAGTGTCGGCGTTGCAGATAGCAACATTTTCGACAACGACGCCGGAGAACAATTCACTCAGCAGCTTCTCGAGGCCCGGCTGCGTGTGGAATTGCGACGTGGTTCTCCGAAAGTTTCAGAAAGTGATGTTACGCGCGACTGGAATCTACTTCAGAAAGCCCTGAATGGCTCTGACAAAGAGTTGGCTGCGCAGAGCCACAGACCGCTGCCTTTCTCGCGATCACACTTTCGCGCCGGTAATCGGCCCTGAACTGATTCCCCTCTTGGACGCAAATCACCCGCGCTGATTTGTGCGATCCACTTCTCTGGACCAGCTTATTGTTCCTGCGGTGGTCGCTGCGGCACGGGCGCTCCGCCTGGAGGAGGATAAGCCGGCGGTTGGGCATTCTGCTGTTGTTGCTGCTGTTGCATCTGCAGTTGCCGTTGCTGCATTTCCTGCAACATTTGCTGCGGAGTCTTCACCCCGGGCTGGTCTGATGGCGTTTGGTCGGCCTCCGTGGCCGCTTGGTCCGCGGTCTCATCGACGGTTTCATCAGGCGTTTCGGCTTCGGAAGCGTCCGCCGAATTGGCTACGGCTGGTGTTGGGGCTCCGGTCGGAGAGGGAGCATCGGGAGTGTCAGGTCCTGTCTTGGCCACCAGCACGATGCGCACGAGAGCGTTGGCGTTATCCGGTGAGCCCAGCAAGATGTAATTAAAGTGTGATCCGTTCAGGAGTTCGGCCACAATTTCGCGCGCCGGCCCTGGACCCAGATGAGTCGCAACTCGCTCATTGGCACTAGCAGGGATATCGATGTCGGCAGCCGTGTGCTTGCGCACTCCACGAAGAATGTCCCCCAATGTAGAGTTAGGCGCGACTATCGTCAGCAATCCGTCCTGGAAGGTGACTTGGGGCGCTACGGCCGGCATGGCATCCAGGGGAACCTGGGGCACGGGCCCCCGCGGTCCCGAGGGCAAGGGCGGAGGTGGGGTGGCTTTCTTGGCCTTGTGAGCGCGATGCGTTGTCTGTGTGTCGGCCTGGGATGCAATTGGCAGACACAGCAAACCAGCCATCAGAAAACCCGTAAGCTTTATTGGCGCGCTCATAACGCAATTCTAGCACTGCAGCCCCACCCTGACGCCAGCCCCAACCGTGCTACCTGTCCGTACCCTACAGAACGTATTGACTTTGCCCTCTTGCGGGCGGAATTTCGATTTGTGCAAGGATTCAAACGTGCAGCGTCTTGCGCTTAGTGGTATATACGGGACATACATTCTCGGGGGGAATCGAAAAAAGTGCTCGCTAACCATTGGAACCGCTACGTCGTAAACGGTAAGGCGCTGTTCGCCAGTCGACGCGAGAACCTGCCGCTTCGCACATTCGTAGCGTGTGCTCTGTTGGTGCTTTCCACACCGATCCTCTTCGCCGAGAATTGCCTGACCTCCACCGACATGGACGCGGCCACGCGCACTGCGCTAACCAACACTGCGCTTCACTATTTCGACTTGATTGCCAAAGGCGACACCGCCTCGCTTCGTCAGAGCTCGATCCCCAGTCTGGCCGGAGATTTTTCTGGCATCGAGGGTACCGTTAAACAGAACCAACCGGCCCTCGCGGGCGCCAAGGCGACGGCTCGTCCTCCGTTCTTGCTGGAGGCGGAAGGTACGGCCACTATTCCACGCGCGGAATTTTTCTGCGGCGTTTTCGGCAGGAATGGCCAGACCTCCGACAGCGCAGCCTTCTCCCTGAACGGGCTCGCGCCCGGCAAGTATGCCGTTGTGATTTTGGACGCGCCCTCGGCCAAAGGCGCTTACATGGTCTCGCAGATTTTGCAGCAGCAGGGTTCGGACTGGAAGCTTGGTGGACTGTATATTAAGAACGGACAATTCAACGGCCACGACAATAACTGGTTCATCACCCACGCCCACGACTTCCAAACCAAGGGCCAAACGCACAATGCATGGCTTTACTATCTGGTGGCGCGCTCCCTGATTTCGCCTTTGCCGTTCATGAGCACGGCCGCTACCGACAAGCTTTACGATGACTCGCAGAAGCTGCAGCCGGCCGATTTCCCCACCGACAGCAAGACGGCAGATCTTTCTGCGGGAACTGCGGGCGGGTCCGCGACTTATAAACTCACCGCGCTTTTTCCCGAAGTGGTCGGCAATGATCTGGACTTGATTGTGAGGTACCAGGCTGCGGATGTTTCCAATCCTAACCAGACTTATCAGAACAATGTTGCGGTGATGAAGGCACTGCTCACAAAGTATCCGGAACTCCGTGACGCGTTTGCGGCAGTTGTGGCGCGGGCGGTCGATCCCAACGGACATGACTACGGAACAATGCTGGCGATGAAGGATATTAAATAGACAGTTCTCAGTTCTCAGTTCTCAGTGGTTCCTCTAGCAGGCATTCTTTTGGATTCTTGTCGTCGCGCAGGCCGAGGAATACTGGAGCGCGCAACTTCGGTCCGCTGCCGCCGCTGGCGCCCTCGGTCCATTCGGCATATTCGATTTCCGCTACCAGCTCGGGCTTCACCCAGCTTACTTTCCGCAGGGCTTCCACTTCTCCGTAGAACGACTTCTGCTTGGTCTCGCGTTTCTTCAACAGCTTCCACAGTTCGCCGAGCGACTTTTGCGTAAATCCACTGCCGGCTTGTCCGACGTGAATCAGTCGGCCTTGCTTGTCATAGAGTCCGAGGACGATGGATCCGAAATGTGCACGGCTTCCTTCCGGTTCGGTGTACCCGCCAATAACGCATTCCATGCGATGCCTGATCTTGATCTTCAGCCACTCGCTGCTGCGGTACTCGTGGTAGGTACTGTCACGCTTTTTGGCAAGGATGCCTTCGAGACCCTTCTCGCGCGCTATTTCGAACAGTGCTTTCCCCTGGTTTTCGTAATGATCGGAGTAGCGAAGGGAATCTCCCGTGACGATTACGGAAGCTAGCTTCTTCTTGCGCTCCTCGAGGGGAACCTTCCGCAGGTCGTAACCGTCGAGATAAAGCAGATCGAAGGCGTAGTACAGCACCGGAACGTCAGCGTTCGCGGCCCCGCGGCGGCCGCCGGGACGGAAGCCCGTGCGCTGCTGCATCAGGCTGAACGACGCCCGGCCCTGTTCATCGAGGGCCACCGCTTCGCCGTCGAGGATTGCGGTCTTGGCCCTGACGAACTTTGGCAAATCTTTCAACTCGGGATAGCGTGGGGTTAGATCGTTCTGATTGCGCGAGACAAGGCGCACTTTGCCGTTTTCGATAAAAGCGATTGCCCGGTAGCCATCCCACTTGATTTCGAATAACCAGTCTGGGCCGTCGAACGGCTCGTCTATGGATGTGGCCAGCATGGGGTGAATTGCGGTAGGCATGGGACGCTTGACCCAAACGGACCGCGTTGGTATTGCGGTCGCTTTTTTGGCGAGAGAGGGCGCAGACGACATAGAGACCGATGCGGTCTTCGATGTGGCGGCTTTGCTTGGGCCGGCGTTCGGTGTGACGGACGTGGCTGAAGACGGAGGGCTGGTTTTCGTTTCAGTGTGGATTGCTTGCGCGGCTAACTTGCTTTTCTGCTCCGTGGTTGCGTCTTTTGTTTTTTTTTAGCGGACAGCTTCGTCTCAGCCTTCTTCTCTTCCAGCTTTTTCTTGTCTAGCTTCGCCACCGCATCGGCCAGCCAGGCTGCCTTCAACTTGCCCCGTCCGGAAGATGGACGGCTTCTCCACTCCCTCGATCCCTCATCCCCCGCAATCTCCGCCAGACTGCGGTTGCTCAGCACGGACTCGTCGCACTCATCGATGTTGTAACGCTCAACCGCATACTGGTCATGCTTTTTGATCAGAAGCCATTCGTTGCCTTTACTTCCCGGACGGCGCCCCTTCATCTTCACCAGGGCGAAATCGCCCTTCAACTTTTTCCCGTTGAGGCGAAACTTCAAATCCCCTTTGGCCAGCATTTCCCGGGCCTCGGCATCTGTTCCCGGAACGTATTTTCCTTCCACAGGAGCCGGAGAAAGCGGCTGCCATGTGCCCACGTCCCACACCATCACCGTGCCTGCGCCGTAGTTGTTTTCCGGGATGATGCCCTCGAAATCGAAATATGACACCGGATGATCTTCCACCTGCATGGCCAGCCGCTTGTCGGCCGGATCGAGCGACGGGCCCTTCGGCACCGCCCACGATTTCAGCACGCCGTCCAACTCCAGCCGAAAGTCATAGTGCAGGCGGGTGGCGTCGTGTTTTTGCACTACGAAGCGGTGTCCGGCCTTGGCCTCAACTTTCGCCGGAGGTTCCGGCGTCTGCTCAAACTTCCGTTTCCGTTTATATTCTTCCAGTGCCATGAGAACACCATTTAACCACAGAGAGGCGCAGTCACATATAAAGCGGCGTCATCCCGAAACCCGGTGCAGTTCAGCCGGGTGAGGGATCTCGCGTGGAGTTTCGGACCGCGTAGACGGCCCGCGCGAGATCCTTCGCTCCGCCTGAAGAACGGTTCCGCTCAGGATGACACCACACAGGTAGAACACAAGGTTGGACCATCCTTTACAATCCTTCCACCATGCAACGCGAATTCCCCGAAGTGCCGCTGGTCGGCGTGGGCGCCATCATCCTCGAAGACTCCCGCGTCGTGCTGGTGAAGCGCGCGCACCCACCTCTGCAGGCCGAATGGTCCATCCCAGGAGGCGTGCTCGAAGTCGGCGAACTGGTGCGTGAAGCCGTCATCCGCGAGGCCCGCGAAGAAACCGGACTCAGCGTCGAGCCCGGCGAGCTTCTCGGTGTCTACGACCGCATTCTGCGCAATCCCGAGCGGCGCGTGCAATATCACTATGTTTTGATTGATTTTCTATGCCGCCGGGTTGCGGGAGATCTCGCCGCCGCCAGCGACGCCGCCGAAGTCAGATGGTTTAGCCGGGAAGAACTGCCGGAGATCAATCTGGCGGAAGATACTCTTGACGTGATTCGGAAAGGCTTCGCGAAGCTGGGAGACACGCCGTAATTCACTCCCTAGAAGCCATTCTCCGTGGTACCCACATTCGTGGCGATTCAGGGGCAAGCCTCCTTCTCTACGGGACCGACACAACCACATCGGTGGAGATCTGCGTAGTACCGGAATTCCCCAGAACCGAGATGGTGTAACTGGTCGGCCCATTGGAGCCTGTGCCCGAGGATTTCCCACCGCCGCACGACGCCGTCAGCATGATGCTGCCCGCTACGACGCATGCCAGTACCGCAGGCAGAACTCGCCGCGCATTTTTGAAACTGCCGACGAACACGATACCGGCGAAGCCAAAGGAAAAAATCCAACTTGCATACATGAACCCACCGGTGCGACCAGGTGAATTTTTGGCCGCGGCAGGAGCGTTTGCAATCTTCAACGTGGAAGTAGCTGCTCCGGAGCCGGGCTCTATGGTTGGGGGTGAAAACGAGCACACGAGATTGGCCGGCAGGTAATCGCACGAGAGTGAGATGCTGCCGTTGTTTGCGGCCGACGTAGACGTCGCAGTGACTGTGACCTGTCCTGACTGTCCATTTGGAATCGATAGCGTAGTTGGAGAAGCCGTGAAGGATAAATTCTGCGATGCCCCTGTGCCTGCCCCGGCGGTGTTGATGCATGTGGGACTATAACTCACCGGTCCCGGCATTCGGTTCGCTAGCATCGGCTTGCCGACAGCTTGCACGAATAGTTTGTAATTTCCCGCCGGTATGGGGAAGCTGCACAGGTCGACGGCATGAAGTCCCGGGTTCGCCGTGGTCAGCGCCATCAGATTCTGCCCGTCCGTGCTGATGTAGACGTTGTAGTGATCCACTGTGTTTTCGTTGCCATTGACGCCCCACTGCAGCGCACTTCCTGATACCGACGCGTTCAGCGAGAAGCAACTGTCGATGCCCGATTCAATCTCTGTCGCTTCCTCGTAGTCGTTCCAGGTTACGAGTTGAAGGTAAGGCAGTGGTTTTCCTGCGTTGTGAAGGCTATTCGCCTCGGAGAACGTTTGCAGCCACGTCTGACCGCACTGTTGGCTCATGACGCGTCCCGAACCCCAGAATGCGAGGCTGTCGTTAAAGCCCTTATAGGCGGCGCCGACAGTCTCAATGTTAGGGAATGCCAGGCCGGCGTCGTAGAAACTCGATAGATAGCTCAAGCCATAGTCGCCCGCCTGAGGCATCACCCAGGAGTAGCTGCCGTCACTCATCGCGTGTCTGAATCCCTGACTGTCTTGAAAGAAAAAACGGGGATGGATCGAGACGGCGGCATTCACCGCGTTCCAATCGATGCGACCGGAACCGTCGACATTGAAATTGGTCACTACCGGTTGACCGTCGATAGTGAAATACGCGCTGGAGACGAAATATTTCTGCTCGACGTATTGCAGCAGATGAATCAGGGTCTGTTGTGGCGAACAGCCAGAGCACGAATTTTCGCGGATGGCTCCCGCGTCGATCATGATGGCGAAAGTGAAGCCGGGATGTTTTTCCGCCTCACTCATCACCAATTGGGTGGCCTGATCGATGGAGTTGTCCGGACCATACCAATCGATGACGACACCATCGATGCCGCGGCTGATCATGTCTGTGATCTGGCGCTGCACTTGCGCGGGATCAGTGGAGCTGTATCCCACATTCATGTGGCCCGAGTTCCCGAACCAAAGCATTAGATGCGCGAAGACCTTGGTCGTAACACCCGCGTAGAGCAAGGAGTGGACGTCCACTTTGCTGACGTTGTTGGCGGCGAGGTTGCCGTTGGTCTGGCTCAGGAAACTGCTGGCAGCGCTGGTGTTATTGGCGGTTTGAGCGGCGAGGGTTGTGGTTGGGACGACATAATTAGAAGCCCAACCCACCCCCGAGAGGGCGAGGAGCAGAACTGCAACGAGTTGTGTGCGACGCATGAGTCCTCAGGAGCGGAGTTGCTAAGGATCTTGCTTGCTCTTCTATTTTTGAAATTGCTTGCTTGATTCTCGGCTTCGATCTTCTTGCGACTATCTTCTTGCGACGATCCTGGTACTTGGCCAAGTGTAGGATGCAGCCTTGCTCTCCGTTTGGCCGGTCTGTCTGGGATGGCAATGAGTTTACCCGCACCCATTCCGGACAGCATAGGTCTCAAAGGTTTGGGATCTCTACTCAGGGGATACCACCGGGTTATTGAAAGAATTTGCCGCTGCCGTAGTGCTGAGATCCGCTTACGGCGCGGCCGGGGAGACATGCCAAAAGAAAGTCCCCCGATTCTGTTCCCTACAACCGAAGTCTTAGTTCGAAATGATTCGGGAGTCGTCTTGTTTCCGGACCTGGTCCCGGATTATCCCAGTTTCAGGAAGAGGACAAAATGCTAGATCGAGCTGCAACTCCCTACCAGCCAGTTCATAACCTGAAACCATACAAGCGGGTTGAAGGCACGCAGGAGATAGAGCATTTCTTTGGCGCTGCTGCCGGCCTGGACGTCGATAAAGACGACATCAAGCGTCAGAACGAAGCCGCTTGCGCGGCGGACGCTGCCGCGTGTATAGGTGCAAGCGTATCTGCGCTTGAAAGAAGAACAGCCGCGGCGTACCATCACCGGGGTGAACGCCGGGAGCAGTACATTGACGAGCATCAATAACCAAGCTTTTCGCGCAACTCCCTTCTTTGCAATGACTTCCAGCTCCAAATCGATTGAATTCCCATAGACCGCGTCCGCCGCAAACACAAGCGGCTTCCTTCTAACGGTTTTATCAAAAGCGCGCAGAGCATTGTCGTCACACGCACTCGTTCTCGCGTGCGCGCTTCCGATAAAACACTAGCGTTACTACGTCTTTATCGACAAGAAAATTGATGATTTGCTACTCGTAGCGCAGCACACGGCGAAGGCCAATGACAGATTCGTAGTAGAGCCGCGCGACCTTCCGATCACGAAGGGGTTGCAAGAGAGCATCCACGCTTTTGCAGCGCTGGATCTGGATATCGGCCTCAGGCGCATATTGAAGGAAGCTGCTCCCGAGCCGCAGATCGATCTGCTCTACGGTGACGCAACTGAGGCTCGTCTGCCGGCCATTGCGGGCGGGTTAAGCCTGGCATTCGCGTGTACTTTCAAAATCATCGATCCTCAAATTAAGCATCTTGCGATGGAACAGTGGGACCGGGCGTCTCAAATCTTCGATTTGTTGCTGTAGACGTGCCTTCCGTCTGGATCGGACCGGGTAGCGTGTCTCCACTCTGCAGGCTCCCGCCAGCATTCTGCGCGGTCGAGCCCAGTCGACCAGGCCTCGGACGTCGACCGACGGCACACCCTGATACGAACCGCGCATTAGACATGTACCTGATTCAGCGCATCGTCTTCGAGATTCGCGACACGAAAAAGCCCCTCATTTGCGCGAGGGGCTTTTTCTGGGGGAGGGACTTGGGCGAGGCGCCCTTGGTCCCAAACTCGATACTAGATGACTACTTCGGCTGCTGTTGCTGATCAGCAGTCGTCGCGGGCGCCGAAGAATTGCTGGAGAGTTGTTCCAGGTCATTCTTCAGCAGGCTGATTTCCACGCGCCCGCCGCTCATGTGCTTGGATTTCGCATCCTGATCCGCACCAGCGACCGGGGCATTGCCCATGCCTACCAGGTAAATCCGGTAAACGGGAATCTCGTGGTTGAGCACCATGTAGCGGACTACGGACTCGGCCATTTTTTGCGAGTTCGAAATTGCGACTTGGCCCTTACCGGAAGAGAATCCCTGCACTTCGATGATGTAGCCTCTCTGTCCCTTGACGGTGTTCGCCATCTCGTCGAGAGCGTCCTTGGCGTTCTTGCTGAGGACGGTCTGGCCGGGCTTAAAGCGAATCTCGGTCTGGTTCGAGGCCTTGTACTGGTCGATGTTGCTGACAACGGTCTCTACAGTCTGAATACGTGTGGAAGCTTGCTGCGCGCTCTGCTGCGCCATAGTGGCCTTATTGCCAGCATCGATGGCGTGCTGATCGGCCTCATTGGCTTTGTCGGAAGCCATTTTGATGCCAGCTTGCGCGCGGGCATCGGTGTCTTTGGTGGCTTTGCTGTTGGCCGCGGTCAGATCGTCCAATTCATTGATGCGGTCACGGATGGGTTCGGTCTGACGCTTCACGTAGTTCTTGCGGGCAAACGGATTCACGCGGCCCCAGAAACCTTCACGGCTGGGTGGTTGCAAGGGCTGCTTGCCGGTGGCCGTATCGGTTGACTGGGTCGTTTGGGAAGCGGTTGCCTGATTCGATTGATCCTGGGTAGACGAAGTCTGGGCGAAGGCTGGAAATGCCAGCACTGCGGCCAAGGGCAGAGTTACGAAGATGCGGCTGTACATAAAAAACTTCCTCCGATGTTGGGGGAGCGTTTTGGGGCTCCACTCCAGCACGCCAAAACAGGCGTGTTGCGTGATTTGATTGCGTCCCCTAAAACAATGCGACGAAGCAAGCGATGTTCGCTTTGCCGGGTATGCGGTGACGCAACGCATACCTGAAAACTCTAAAAACCGGCGCCTAAGAACATGCCCGCGCCACAGCTCTCTAGTACAGTTCGGATGCCAAACCCGGGTTCGAGGGTTGGAACGCTAAATCCTTGATATCCATAGACATTGTACCCCCGAACTGGCGGGAGGGGTAGCCTTCGTAACCTCAGGCGGGTAATTTTGGCAAAGCTGATATAAAAACTGCGTGTTGGTGAGGTATAGGGAGGGCTACTTGGAATCCAAAGGTTCGAGTTGTGGCGCTTCCGGGCTAGGCTTCTGGAGAGGATGCCGGAGGGAATAGGACAAAAAGCTCAAGCAAACACAGGGGAGCGCAGGGTTAGGCTTCCCTAGTCTGTGGTCCCTTTTGGTGAAGCCTCTTTGCCACCGCAATGTTTTTCATGCTGTTCGATGATGAAATGATCGGTCATGCCGGCGATGTAATCGCAGACCACGCGGGGAAGGGATTCCTGTTCCGCTTTTTCGCGGTAGTAGTTCGGCAGAGCTGAAGGATTCTTCATCCAAAAGGCAAAGAGTTCGGCGACGATGCGTTCGGCGTCGTCTTTTTCTTCCGCGAGGGATGGGCTGTAGTAGAGATTCTCGTAGAGGAAATCTTTGATCTGCTTGCGCTCCGCCTCCGCTGCGGTGCTGAATGCAGCCAGTCGATCTTTGTGTGCGCGCACATCGGCCAGAGTTTCAATCCCTGCCTGCTTAAGCTGAGCCTGCGTGTTCGTGATCAGATCCCCAACCAGACGGTTGAATGCGCCTTTCAGGGCTTCGTTGAATTTGAGCTTTTCGAGCGCATGGGGATAAGTTTGCTCGACCTCGCGGAAGAAACGATCAAAGACTGGCACGCCGGCGCGGATTTGCTCGAGCGTCAACAGATGGGCCTCGAAACCATCGTCGAGGTCGGCGGTGTTGTAACCGATTTCGTCGGTTAAGTCGATGAGTTGGGCTTCGAGTGGAGGGCGTTGATCGAGGAGATAGTCAGCCAGTTCCGGATGTTTCGCCTCATCGTAATCCCGCGAGTGTTTGATGATGCCTTCGCGCACTTCGAAGGTGAGATTGAGGCCGCGAAAGGCGGCGTATCGCTGCTCGAAGTCTTCGACGATGCGGAGGGCGTGCAGGTTATGGTCGAAGAAGAGTCCGTGGGCGTGCATGGCGGCGTCGAGGGCTTTTTCGCCAGAGTGTCCGAAGGGAGGATGGCCGAGGTCGTGTACCAGAGCCAAGGCTTCAGCCAGATCGACATTCAGTCCAAGCGCGGCCGCGACCGTGCGCGAAATTTGTGCCACTTCAATCGTGTGGGTCAGGCGGTTGCGGAAATGGTCGGAATAGCGGCGAGTGAAAACCTGGGTCTTGTCTTCGAGGCGGCGAAAGGCGCGGGCGTGGATGACGCGATCGCGATCGCGCTGAAAATCGTTGCGGTAGGGATGCGGCGGTTCAGGGACGCGGCGACCGCGGGAGTGTTCCACCTGCACCGCGTAGCCGGCGAGCATGGGGAAAGTTTAGCATCAATCAACCATCCTTCACCGCAGGTTGAGGCGCATCTCGTTGCTGGGCTCGAACCCGAGCGATTCGTAAAGGGAACGTCCATCCGCGCTCGCGTGCAGGCTGACGTGTGTGAAGCCTTCATGCCGGCACCAATCAATCATCGTCTGCATGATACGACGGGCGATGCCACGACGACGATTCTCCGGATACGTATAAACGTTCAGAATGGTTGCACGGCGACAATCCAGATCGTAAGGATGGGCGGGCCAATAACGATCGCACCTCCGGCAACGACATAATCCCCGGCTGAGGCAAGCCACGCCCGGAACGATCCATCGGACAAGGCTTTGGTCAGGTAGCCGGCTGACATGGATACCATTGCTGCCAGCACCCCGGCATCTCGATATTCCATGTCTTCATACATCGCGCGGCGCTGCCGCAGGATTTCAGGGACATCGTTTGTTGTAGCCACGCGAATATCGAGGTTGGGCGGCAAACGTTCTGAACTGTCGGACATGCGCGGAGTTTAGCAAAACGATCGTTACGAATCGCAGAAAAAAAAGCCCCGCAAAATGCGGAGCTTATAGGCGAGATCGAGAACGCTACGTCGCTACTGCTTCCCTGATTCTTCCCGGGCGATGCGGACTTTGGCGGCATCGAGTTTCTTTTGTGTGGTCGCAAACAAGTCAGAATCCACTTCCGATGGCACGGTCTTGTTCCACTCCTGGACGGCGCGCTCCCAGTGAGCAGCGGCCAGCTTCAGGCGGCCGGTCTTCTGGTAGAGATCGCCCAGATGATCCTGCACGGTTGGATCTGAACCCATATGCATGGACGCTTTATTCAGGGCCTCTTCGGCCAAGTCGTACTTGCCGAGTTTGAAGTAAGCCCAACCGAGGGAATCGAGGTAGGCTCCGTTGGTGGGCTCCAGGCTGACGGCCAGCTTGATGAAATTGAGCGACTCTTCCAGTTGGACGCCGCGGTCCGCATTCATATATCCCAGATAGTTGAGGGTGGCCGAGCTCTGCGGATTGATGGCAAGAACTTTCTTAAATTCCGCTTCGGCCTGGTCGTATTTCTTCTCGCGCTCGTAAGTTGAGCCGCGCAAGAAGTAGACATACTCTTTTTCGTCGGCCTTGGTGGAGAGCTGTTCGGCTTTGTTGAGTGCCTCTTCGGCATCGCTCCAGCGCTTGAGGCGAGTATTCATGATGGCAAGCCGGAGGTAGACTTCACGATCCTCGGGGGTGCCTTTGAGCAGCGAGCGCACGTCGGCGAGAGGCTTCTCGGGATCGCCGGTGTCGGCGAGTTGGGCGTCGAGCACCATTCGCAAATCGCGGTCATTGGGCAGTTTCTGCGTAGCTTCTTTGGCGGTGGATGTAGCTTCGGTCCACTGTTTCGCTTCGCGGTAAGTGTCGATGACGTCCTGATAACCGGTGCGGGCGTTTTCGTCTCCGAGCGGAATCATTTTGCGAAAGGTATCCACCGCGGCCTGATAGTTTTCCTGGTCGCGGTAAACCATTCCCAGTCGCTCGATAAAGATTCCACGATTGTTACGGTCGGCCTGGGAATAACTGTTGTCAGGCTTCTCCGTTTTTTTGAGCAGATCCTGCAAAATCTTTTCCGCTTCCTCGTAGCGTCCTTGAGCCTGGTAAACCACGGCAATGTTGTAGGGAACTTCCAGGGCGTCGGGGACCATAGCTTGCGCCTTCTTCAAGCTATCCATCGCCTCGTCGTACTTGCCCTGACGGCGGTAGATCTCAGAGATGCGGAGATAGGTCTGCGCGTCCTCCGGATTGGCATCGGCGATTACTCTGTACTGATCAAGGGCAGCATCGATCTGGCCATCGTTCAAAAGATTTTCGGCGAGGCCGCGAATGGCATCGAGATTGTCGCGATCCAGCTGGATCGCGTGTTTATAGGCGTCGATGGCACTCTTGTAATCTTTGCGCTGCTCATAAGTAGTACCGAGCGCGGCGTACAGTTTGGCGGAGCGTCCTGCATCGGGCACGGAGCTGAGCACCTGCAAGGCATGAGCGGTGTCGCCTTCATCGGTGTAAAGCAGGGCGAGTGTGGTGACGGCTTCTTCGGAATCGGGATCGAGCTTCACCGCTGTCTTAAGTTCATTCTCCGCTTTCTGCAGGTCATTGTTCAGGCGGTAGAGGCGACCGAGCAGAAGGTGGTCGTCGACATTGGTGGGCTCAATTTTCACGATCATTTCGTACTGCTCGATGGCGAGCTTGAGCACATTGTCGGATCCATTGCCGTTGCCGGGCGTGTCGCCGAGAGAACGCAGGTAAATCCTGCCGAGCAATTTGTGGGCTTCGAGATTGCTGGGGTCGCGCTTGATGATGTCCTGGGCTTCCAGGACGGCGTCGCGAATGCGTCCAGTCTTCACATAGAGCTCGGCCAGAGCCGAGGTGAGAAATTCAGACGAAGGGTCAGCCTCGATGGCGAGCCGATATTCGTCCATAGCCTTGTTGGCCAAGTCACTGCGGCCGTAAATTGTGACTTGCTCCTCGTACATGTGAGCGAGCGTGTAGTGGTAATACGCGGCGGCATGATCCAATTTGGAGGCTGCGGACTGCGGCGATTTGGACTGATCTGATTTGGAGTCCGCCGGCGAGGATGGGCTGGTTTGCGCGGCCGCGGCCGCCGCCAAACAAGTGAACACTAGAACGGCGCGAAAAATTCTATTCATACTCAACCTAACAGTGCTGGAATTATTTTATTGGACTTGATCTTGCTACCGCTGCGCGTACTTCGTGAAACCATAAACATTGGATGCAAAACCGCCCGGGTTGGTGTTTCTTAATTCTAACCCGCCACCTGCCGGATTTGGAAAAAACACTGCGCTCGGCATGGGCTGATGCAACGCCCAGAAGTACAGCGACCGAGGGGACTTGAAGTTAGCGATTGTCAAGTTTGGTAAAGGCATTAACCAGGACACTAGGACACTAAGGATCACGAAAGGTTTTGCTGGCGGTTCAGAGCACCGTTTAACTGCACGGATTGGGGCAACGATTGCGTTGCTAGTGGCGGAAGTGGCGGACTCCCGTGAACAGCATTGCGAGTCCCAGGCGATCGGCGGCGGCTACGACTTCGGCATCGCGCTGTGAGCCACCGGGTTGGATGATAGCGGTTGCGCCGGCTTTGGCAATTTCTTCGACGCCGTCGGGAAAAGGAAAGAATGCGTCGGAGGCGGCGACCGTTCCGTTCAGCGGCAATTGCGCTTTCATGGCGCCGATTCTTGCCGAATCGACTCGGCTCATCTGGCCAGCGCCGACGCCAACGGTCTGCCCATCACGGGCATAGACGATGGCGTTGGACTTGACGTGCTTGCAGACCTTCCAGGCAAACAGGAGAGCGCGAATTTCTTCTGGCGTGGGGGCGCGCTGGGTGACGATTTTGAGGTCGACGTCCTGCAAGGGGCGTGAGTCGGCGTCTTGCAAGAGGATTCCACCGGAGATGTTCTTGAGAGTCCACTTTTGTGGGGCGGCTTTGACTTCGACCAGACGTAGATTTTTCTTGGTGGCGAAGCGGGCTTTGGCAGCTTCATCGAAAGCGGGGGCGGCGATGACTTCGAGGAATAGTTTGTGCATTTCTTCGGCAGCTTCGGCGTCGATGGGACGGTTCACACCGATTACGGCGCCAAACGCAGACACGGGATCGCATGCGAGAGCTCGCTTGTATGCTTCAGCAAGAGTCTTACCTGTAGCTGTGCCGGCGGGATTTGTGTGCTTGATGATGGCACAGACAGCGGCGTCTTGCGGATCAAATTCCTGGGCGAGATCCCAGGCGGCTTGCAGGTCGACGATGTTGTTGTACGAAAGCTCCTTGCCCTGAATCTGATGGGCATTGGCGACGCCGACGCCTGAGCCGTCGGAATACATGGCGGCCTTCTGGTGCGGATTCTCGCCGTAGCGCAGGTCGAGGGTTTTCTGGAATGAGAGGCGCAGGGTTTGCGGGAAAGACTCGCTGCTCGTCGTGAGTTGAAAGTTATTGACATCAGGAATTTGTTCAAGAGTGGAGGCGATGGCGGAATCGTACGCAGCCGTGGTGGCGAAGGCTTTCTGCGCCAGGCGCCACTTTGTTTCAAGTGAGAGCGCGCCACCGGAGCGGGCGAGTTCCTCGGCGATAGCGGGGTAGTCGGCGGGCGAGGTGACGACGGCGACGTCGTGAAAATTCTTGGCAGCGGAGCGGATCATGGAGGGTCCGCCGATGTCGATGTTCTCAATCAACTCCTCGAAGGCCACGCCCGATTTGGCGGCAGTTTTCTCGAAGGCGTAAAGATTTACCACGACCATGTCGATCGGCTGAATGCTCTGTTCGGCGACGGCGGCGGTGTGCGCTGGATTTTGGCGGCGATGCAGAATGCCGCCGTGTACTTTGGGATGTAGGGTTTTAATGCGGCCGTCGAGCATTTCAGGAAACCCGGTGAGTTCGGAGATGTCTTTGACGGCGATGCCGGAATCGCGCAAGAGCTTGGCGGTGCCTCCAGTGGAGATGAGTTCGACGCCGAGGCCGGAGAGTCTGCGGGCGAAATCTGCGAGGCCGGTCTTGTCGGTGACGCTGAGGATGGCGCGCTGGATGCGGGAACTGCTGGGGGACATGATCGGCCTCTGGTATGAAGGATGAGTGCGGAGCGACCGAAGATTCTATCAGCAATCGGGGCGGTAGTCGGAGTCCGTGCCCTCAAATTACTGAGACGATCTTTTCGGAACGCGTGGCGCGCTCGCCACGGCGCGGCCTATGAAGCCTTCGAATCGGGAGATCCCGATAGTGAGGTTGACCATCGTCCCAAAGAACCACAGGATGGGAAAGAAGAGCATCCACCCGGACATACCTCGGAAACCGGGGAAGAATGCCACGAATGTCGATGTGATCCCGAAAGTAGCTATTGAGGAAATGACGAGTTGCCGGTAGCTCAGACAATAACGAACTTCGCGGGTCTCGGAATTGACCGTGAGATCGCCGAACCCGAAGGGCACGAGAACATTCAAATTGGTAACAAAGCGAAACATACCCGCCTCGAACGTCACGCGGTTGTCCCTAACTTCAACCGCATTGGCGTCGACCTTTCTCAGGCAGGCAGCGAGGTGGCTTGCTAGCAAAGATGAGTCGACGTCCTGAATCGAAATTCACCGTTCCGATCTCAGCTAGTGACGGCATGTCGCGAGATTATATGGTCAACCAAAGGAAGACAGTCGGGACATAACCGAATCTGCCGCCAAACAGCTGTTCACGAGTCGGCTTTCGATGCCCGAATGTTCGTCGAACGACTAGCGGCAGCCACAGCACCTACGTCTTCGCCTTGGCCTTCAGTTTGACGTGGCCTTCGGTGAGTTCGACAGAGAATTCGACGTCCCGGCACCGGTACCGCTTGCGGATCTCTTCGGTTTTTTTCTGCACGAAGGTGGAGAAGGAATCGAGGTTGCCAGAAACATTCTCTCCCGCTTTCTTCTTGGCGGCAACTAGAGTGTTGTAGAGGCGCTCTACCTGTTCGTGCTCAGACTGGTCTACGTTGTGCAAAGTAAAAGGCTGCGAAGTGGCTCCGCCTACCGCGGCGGCGGCGGCATGACTTAAGCCGTAGACCGGATTGTGCTGGGGCTTGTGCTCATCTTCAGGGCGAACTCCCTGCACGGCAAGAAGAGCATCCTGGGGACGGCGATAACCCTCTTCGCGAATGCGGGACTTTTTGCGCCACAGATCGCTGTAGATGGCGTAACGCTGGGCCATTTCGTTGTAGCGGAAGCGCTGGGAGAAGCTCATGCGGCCGCCGTCAGAGAACTTGCGCAACAGCGAAAGCACCTTCCACTCGATGTCGGTGGGAGGACGTTTGGTCGGGTTACTGAAGTAAACCTCATACTCGATCTTCAGCCGCCGCAGCTGAGTCTCGAGAACGCTCAGTTCTTCATCGATGGTCACAGTCAACAGTGTAGTGATAAGGCGCGGCGGCGGCGAGGTATCCGGTGGTCACTGAAGTCATGGTACGAAAGTACTCAGCTATTACCTCATAGCTCAACCCAACCGCGTGCGAATTCAAGCGAGGCCAGCGGTTTGTTTCAGGGAAAAAACAATTTTAAAGAGTGCGTCGCACGAGTACTGCCACGGACGCCAACCAGGTAGGAACTAGCTAAGCTAAAGGCTAGGAGCTAACGGCTAAAAACTACTTCGAGTTCGCTGCCATCTTCTTGACCATGGCCAGGACCAGTTTGCGGTCACTGTCATTCAGACTGGCGGAGTAGCGGCGGACTTGGCTGAGGAAGCGGACTTCGTCATCGGAGAGCTGCGGCAGTCCCTTGGAGCCGTTGGTGTGGCCAGATTCGGAGAAGAACTGCGAGAGCGCGATCTCCATCGCCCCGGCAATTTTTGACAGCGTGTCGAGCGAGGGAATGGTGTGGCCGTTCTCCACGCGCGAAAGGTAGCAACGCAGCAGGCCAGTGCGCTTTTCGATGTCGCCCTGGGACATACCTTTTTGCAGCCGGTAGTTTCGAATGGTCTCGCCGATGTTTATCGTGGGGAGCATTGCAGATGCGACATAGTAACCAGATCGGGATTTTCTGGCAAGTGGAAATTAGTGCCATAAAATAAGTGCATGTCAAAAGAGGCGGAGAGCAGGTTGCTTAGACGCTGTATAAGCAAACTTTTGCCGCCAGAGACCGCGCCCGGTGGCAAAATAGATGCGATTACTCTTTCAAATTCTCGGCAAGAAAAGCGACGGTGCGCTTCCAGGCGTCGGCGGCATCCTCGGGCCGGTAGCCTTCTTTGTTGTTTGGGTTTTCGAAAGCGTGGCCGGCGTCGGGGTAGATCTTGATCTCGACCTTCTTACCCAGTTGCTTCAGGATGGCCTCGAATTTGTGCACGTCGTCGGGCGTGATGCCGCGATCCTGGCCGCCAAATATCCCGAGGATGGGCGCATTAATCTTTTTGAGCGCATCGGGGTCGGTCGCCAGATGGCCGTAGTTAATGACGTCGGCGGCAAGAGTTGGCTCCTGTAGCGCTACATCGAGCGAATAACCGCCGCCCATGCACCATCCGATCGAGCCTATGCGGTTCTTCTTGACGTTGGGCTGCGACTGGAGAAATTCAAAGGCGGCGTGGAGATCGCGCTTGGCGCGGTCCTCGGGAAGCCCGCGCATTAATTCGTGCGCCATGTCGGGCGTGGTGGCGACTTTGCCGCGATATAAATCGACGGCGAGGGCTTCATAGCCTTGATCAGCCAGCTTTGAGGCTTGTTCTTTGATCCAATCATTCAGTCCCCAATATTCGTGGATGACGATGAGGGCGGGAAATGGGCCATTGCCCGACGGCGTATAGAGCAAGCCCTGAACGGTTTCGTCACCGCTTTTGTAGGAGACGGGTTTGCCATCGGCGGCGAACGAGATTGAAGCGAGCAGGAGGATAACGAGAAATGTCAGCAAAAAGATTTTTTTCATGGTTCTGATCCCTTCACTATTCACAATTTCAATTCCATGTACATGGCGCCCGCAATCGGGTTTGGGCGGTAGGGGGCAATTTCTTTGAACCCCAGCTTGCGATACATTGCGACCGCATCTTTCATGATTGGCTCGACGGTGTCAAGGCGCATTTGCTGATAGCCGATCTGGCGCGCTTCGGCAATGATGCGCTCGGCCAGGATGCGTCCCAGACCTTTGCCACGAAACTGTGGACGTAGATACAAGCGCTTCATCTCGCAAATTCCAGAGTCTAATTTGTGCAACGCGACGCAGGCGGCGAGTTGACCGTCGTATTCTGCAAGCAATAAGCGGCCTTCGGGCGGAGCGTAGTCGCCGGGGAGTCCCGCAAGCTCTTTATCGAAGTTTTGAAAGCAGAGGCTGAAGCCTAGGGACTGCGCGTATTCCAGGAACAGTTCGCGGGCCTCGCCGAGCTGTGATGGCGACTCGGCTTGAGTCAAGGTCAAAGGCTTCAACACAGGGGTCACTGGGTAACTCGCGGCGCTCGGCGGATCGGCTTTCATCTCCCTACAGTTCCTCTGGGTGAGGATTTTTATCCCATCAGCAAGCCGCCGTTTACGTTCAGGACGTGCCCAGTGATGTAGGAAGCCTCGTCCGATGCGAGAAATGCCACCGCGCTCGCCACGTCGGCGGGAGCGCCTACGCGGCCGAGGGGAATCTGTTTAGCAGCGGTTTGTTTGAACTCGTCGCCGAGAGCCTCGGTCATGGCGGTTTCGATGAAGCCGGGGGCGACGGCGTTGCAAGTAATATTGCGCGATCCCAACTCACGGGCGATGGCCATGGTCAAGCCGATCAGCCCGGCCTTCGACGCGGAGTAGTTCGCTTGACCCGCCTGGCCCATCTGACCGAAGACGCTGGCAATGTTGATGATGCGTCCCCAGCGCTGTTTGAGCATGGAGCTGGTGACTTGCTGAATGCAAAGGTACGCGGAAGTGAGATTGGTTTGCAGCACGGCGTCCCAGTCGGCGCGCTTCATGCGCACGACGAGCTGATCGCGGGTGATTCCGGCATTGTTGACCAGGATGTCGACCTTGCCGAACTGCGCGATAACCGCCTTGATCGAAGCCTTAATTTGCTCTTCGTCGGTGACGTCAAGGACGCAAGGCGCGGCCTTGCCACCCGAGGCGGTAATTTCATTCACAAGTTCACTCAGCTTTTCCTGATTGCGGGCGGCTACGGCGACCGTCGCGCCCGCAGTGGCGAGCTTCAGCGCGCAGGCTCGTCCAATACCTTGCGATGCGCCTGTGACGAACGCCACCCGTCCTGAAAGGGACCTGAGCTTCTCCATGGCTTTATTCTGAGTTGCTATTAGGAAGTCTTTACGTTGGAACGTGGAATTATACCTGCCGCGGCTCCGGTTCGGCTCGCCGTAACGGCCAGATGAGAACGTCGAGCTTGCGGGCAAAGTGCAATGTCGGCTTGATGTGAGGAAGCGGGATCCCGGGGGCTGAGGCGACGGTATTGGTTTCAAACTCCGCTTCTGCATCTTGTAGCGGCCAGGGTTGGTGGTGAATCTCGCCGCGATAGACGGCGGCGTTATGTGTCGTAAAGAGGCAGTAACGTTCCGTGAGCCAGTGTTCGAGTGAACCTTGGCTCGTGAGCCGGACTTCGCTGCTTGGGCGATAGCGGGCACGAAATTCCGCGGACGCATGAAAGCGGCGCGAAGAGTAGAGGACAGTACCTTCACGTTTATTAACGCGCATTGCTGCGTGAAAATAAGGCAGATGATAAAACATGCGTGCAGCCCAGACTGCGGGAAGATTGGCCGCGTCGAGACTGAAGAAATATACGCCGGGCTCTCCGGCGTAGGTCACATAGGTGCGGACGTTCAGCTCGGGAAAGCGGGAAAGGCCCGGCAGCGGCGGAAATGCGCGAGCGCGAATTCCGCTCATATGAAATGGCGCGATTCCGACCCAGCATTGGCTGTCGAAGGTGTCGAGCGTGAGTTGCGCGGGGATCAGAGGCCGCATCACTGCTTGGGGCAGTGGCCAGTGTGCAAAAAGCAGATCACGCCAAATCTGCTTCATCACCCACGGGCCGGATGGCAGCGGCCAGGGTCGATGCGCCACGATATGAAGCAAGGGATCCAACCAACATTCCTCCTCCGTGCTTGCGAGTTTATAACTCTCGCAGAATTATGAGTTGTCACTTCTCTAACGGATTGCGCATTGTTCGTCAGCCAATTAACATTCGAACACTCCCATGCCTCAAACTGTAACGAATGAAGTGATCATCATGCCCGAGACTTCCAACAAGAATTCAACCACGGTGTCTGAAGCGGCTTCGGCTGGCTCGGGGCACCGGTCGCCGCAAAGAGCTCCGGGCGTGGAAAACTCTTCTACTCCTGAAAAAGTGCGAGAAGAAATGCCTTACGGGGCGGGCGATCTGGCTCCTTCTACCGAGGTCTTTGCGGTTTATGGGGTCGAGCCGGAGATCCAGGCTTACGCCATGGCGAAGTATTCGCGCTCGGCGCTCTCGATGAAGGAGTCGCTGCGCGAGATCAGCTCGCAGAAGGCGGAGAAGTTTCTAAACACTTTTTATTTTCAATACGGTCATCGCTCGATTGCCGACCTGGCGCACATTGCGCTGGCTGTCGAGAGGCTCTCGATTCTTGCAGCGATCGAGTTGGTCGATGAGCAGCGCTGGGACGGGCAGGAGCGCTCGACGCGCTATCAGGATTTCAAGAAGAGTGGCTATTACGTCCCAGACTTTGGCAGTGACGACGAAGCGCGCAAGCTCTACTGTGAGACGCTCGATTTTCTTTTTGATGAGTATGAAGCGCTGTCGGCACATATGACGCAGCACCTGATCAGCATCACGCCCAAGCCTGCCGACATGAAGCAGGAAGCGTACGAGCGCACGCTGAAGGCGCGGGCTTTCGACATCACGCGCTACCTGTTGCCGCTGGCTACGAATACTTCGCTGGGGGAGATCGTCAATGCGCGGACTTTAGAAAGCCAAGTTGCGCACCTGCTTTCGCATACCCATAAAGAAGTGCGGGTTCTCGGTGAGTCGCTGAAGAAGGCGGCAACTTCTGCGGCTTATAACGTGAATGCAGAGTCTTTGAAGAAATTAGTAGAGGACATTCGGGCCGTGAATTCTGAATTGGGCGCGCGGGCCGAGCAGGAATTGCTTCATGAGGTTCGGGTCGCGCCCACGCTGGTGAAGTATGCGGACCCCAATCCGTACGAGAGGGAAACCCGGCGCGACTTGCGGCAGGCGGCTCGTGAGCTGATGAAGAGTGAGCCGGTTGCGCCGTCGAAGGCAATCGTCGATCTTCTGGACGAAGAGCCGCTCGAAGTGGAGATCGCCACCACTTTGCTCTACCAGCACTGCCACCATTCCTACCGCCAGGTGCGGCAGGCGCTGCAGGTTTCAGGCGAGAGATATCGGCGGGAGATCATCGACCTCGGCCTGCGGCATCGCGGCAAGCATGACGAAATGCTGCGCGGCTTCCGCGCTGGGCATCAGTTCCGGTTCGACATTCTCATGGATACGGGCGGCTTCCGCGACATGCACCGTCACCGGCGTTGCATCCAGGTGATGCAGCGATTCACCACGCAGCACGGGTACGAGATGCTGCTCGATGTGGAAGATGCCGGCATGCGCGGACGCTTCGATGCCGCCATGCGGAGAGTTCAAAGCGCGGTCGAGAAATTAGCGTCGAGGAAGTCACCATCCGAAGCGGAGGAGAATTCGCAGTACGCGATTCCGCTGGCTTATCGCAAGCGCGCCCTGTTCAAGATGGACTTCGCCGAGGCTGTCTACATCTCCGAGCTGCGCACCACGCCGGCCGGCCATGTTTCCTACCGCAACGTGGCCTATGCGATGTATGAGGCGGTGGCGCGGAAGTATCCGGCCCTGGCTAAGTATTTCCGCGTGCACGATGTGGCGGCGCCGGTGGATTTGCTACAGAGGTAGTCAGTGAGTTCGCTTTCGTATTTTGAGCACACTCGGGTCTAACTTTGCCGGATCACGCAGGTCCTGCATCTCATGAACGGATTCGATCTGGACGTCACCAGCAAAGCTGCCTTCGAATTCATGATGAAAACGATGGCCGAAGGCAAGTTTCGATTCGTTTTGCTTCACGAATGGATTGCAGCCCACCTCATTCCCCTTCCTGGATAGATTTCGCGGGCAGAAGTGCCCGCGCCACATTCCTGTGCCCATTTCGGGATGATTTCCACTGTTTATTATTCAGATTCGCCTTTTATTCGCTTCGATCTCTATGTATAATCCGGCCAGATTAGTTCTGCACCTTAGTTCGGCGATTTTAAAGGAGCCACACTCCCATGGCGGATGAACGGGGCAAGGCAATTGAGCTGGCGGTTTCGCAGATTGAAAAGCAGTTTGGCAAAGGGTCGATCATGCGTTTGGGGTCGAAGGAAGCGATCGTTCCCATCTCGGTGATCTCGACCGGAGCGATCTCGTTTGACGCTGCGCTGGGCGTGGGCGGCTTTCCGCGGGGGCGCGTGGTGGAAGTGTTCGGGCCGGAGTCTTCCGGCAAGACCACCATCACTCTGCAGGTGATTGCCGAAGCGCAGAAGACTGGCGGCATGGCCGCGTTTGTCGATGCCGAGCATGCGCTCGATCCCGGCTACGCAAAGAAGTTGGGAGTCGACGTGGACAACCTGCTGGTTTCGCAACCGGACTACGGCGAGCAGGCGCTCGAGATCACGGAAGCGCTGGTGCGATCGAACGCCATCGACGTGCTGGTGGTGGATTCGGTGGCGGCGCTGGTGCCTAAGGCCGAACTCGATGGCGAAATGGGAGACAGCCACATGGGCCTGCAGGCGCGGCTGATGTCGCAGGCGCTGCGCAAGCTGACGGGAACGGTTTCCAAGTCGCGCACCTGCCTGATTTTCATCAACCAGATCCGCGAAAAGATTGGCGTGATGTTTGGCAATCCGGAGACCACCACGGGCGGGCGTGCGTTGAAGTTTTATTCGTCGGTGCGCGTAGACATTCGGCGCATTGCCGCCATTAAAGATGGCGACGTAGTCACCGGCTCGCGCACCCGCGTGAAAGTGGTGAAGAACAAAGTGGCGGCGCCGTTCCGCGAGGCTGAATTCGACATTCTTTATGGCGAGGGTATTTCGCGCGAGGGCGACCTGCTCGATATCGCGGTGAACAATAACATTCTTGAGAAATCCGGATCATGGTTTAGTTACAAAGACGAGCGAATTGGCCAGGGCCGCGAAAACGCACGGCAGTTCCTCAAAGACAACAAAGACACCATGGCCAAGCTCGACACGGAAGTGCGCAAAGCGCTAGGATTGATTGCGACTCAGGCGCAAGCTCAGCCGGCTGCGCCTTCAGGGCAGACTCCGCCACAAAATGCGCGAGTGACAACCATGCCGAGTGCTCCCCCGGAAACCGCCAGGGTGCCGGTAGCGGCGAAGCGCTAGCGATGCTGTCTTTAAAGGTTGTCATCCCGAGCGAAGCGAGGGACCTTGGTGTTTGCCTGCAGCGCAACTTTGGGTGGCGGAGGTATAAACCAAGATCCCTCGCTTTGCTCGGGATGACAGTTTCGTTGGAGGTGTGCGATGAGCGAGGAGCGACGCTACTTCGTTTACATCATGTCCAACGCTTCCCCGCAGGCTTTACACGGGTATAACAAACAGCCTTCGCCGCCGTGTGCGGGAGCATACGCTGAAACTCACTCCCGGTTTTGCGGCGAAGTACAACATGACCCGGCTCGTCTACTTCGAGAGTTTCGAGGACGTTCGTAATGTGATCGAGCGCGAGAAGCAGATCAGGGCTTGGACTCGCGCTAAGCGGCTTGCGCTCGTTGAATCGACGAATCCTAAGTGGGATGATCTTTCGCGAGAATGGGATCAGCCGCAGACGTTTCGTTTCACGCCGAAGATTGCATAGCGAGCGGTGACCTGATCGCTCAGGTGCGCTGCAAGCGGAAACCAAGGTCCCTCGTTTCGCTCGGGATGACAACCTTAGAAAGCTCATTTCTCGCAAGAAAGTACTCCAATTGCCATTCCCACTCTCGCCCGCATAGAATCTTCTATTCAGCCCGCCGTTCCTGTGAGGACGATTGCACAAAGGCATCGCGATGTATCCCGGGTCGTTTGATCCGCCTACTAACGGACACCTCGATTTGATCGAGCGTGGCGCGAAGATTTTTGAGGAATTGGTGGTCGCGATTTTGCGAAACTCAGAGAAGAGCCCGATGTTCAGCGTGGGTGAGCGGTTGGGAATGTTGCGCGAACTCACGGCAAATCTGAAGAATGTGCGCATCGATACGTTTGATGGCTTGATGGTTGAATACGCGAAATCGCTGGAGGCGACCTGCATTTTGCGAGGCATCCGAGCCATCAGCGACTACGAATATGAACTGCAGATGGCGCTGATGAACCGTAAGCTCGAGCCGACACTGGAAACGGTGTTCATGATGCCTGCCGACAAGTATTCTTACGTTAGCTCGCGCCTGGTGCGGGAAGTGGCGCAGGCAGGCGGTCCGGTGAAGGGATTGGTCCCGGAAGTGGTGGAGCAAAAGCTGCGCGAAAAAATTGTTCCCCCGAAGCGGGAGACACGCGCAATTGAAATCCTTGATCGCATCGATCTTGGCGGTAAAGAATTGGATCCAAAAGGAACGAAGAGGAAGAAAAAGGCATGATAACTGCGACCAGCGAAGCGCTAAAACTTACCGATCGAATCAACCGCATCGAACCCTCAGCCACGATGGCCGTTGTCGCCGAGGCCGACAAGTTGCGCGCGCAGGGCATCGACGTGGTGGACTTTGGCGCCGGCGAGCCGCATTTCGCCACACCGCAGCACATCAAGGACGCAGCTATCGCCGCGATCCAGGGCAACTTCACCAAGTACACGGCCGTCCCGGGCACGCCGGAGTTGCGCGATGCGATCGTGCACCGTCATGCGGCTGACTTCGAATCAGATTATCGCCGTGAAGAAGCCATCGCCTCGACTGGCGGGAAGAACGCGCTGTTCAACGCCATTCAAGTGCTTGTCGACCATGGCGACGAAGTGATTTTGCCCGTGCCGTACTGGGTTTCGTTCAAAGACATCGTGCGCTATGCGGACGGCGAATGCGTTTTGCTGCAATCGGACGAAGTGCAGGGCTTCCGCGTCACTACCGAGAGGGTCGCGCGACTGATCACGCCGCGGACTAAGGTCATCATTCTGAATTCACCATCGAATCCCTCCGGCGCGGTGATGAGTGCGCAGGATCTGACGGAAGTTGTTCGCCTGGCGCACGAGCGTGGAATCTGGGTGCTCTCCGACGAGTGTTACGTCTACTTGAATTACACAGGCAAGAATTTTTCCGTGGGCTCGCTGCGCGAGTTCAAAGAACACATCGTGGTGCTTGGTTCTCTTTCGAAAACATATGCCATGACGGGCTGGCGCTTGGGTTACGCGCTAGGTCCGGCGGCGGTCGTGAGCGCGATGTCAAAGTTGCAGAGCCAGTCGACTTCGAATCCGACTTCGATTGTGCAAAAGGCCGCTGTGGCCGCGCTGAAGGGACCGCAGGAGTGCGTCGAACAAATGCGACGCGAATACATTCAACTGCGCGATCATGTTGTTAAAGGCCTGCGCTCAATCCCAGGCATGACCTGTACGCTTCCGGAGGGGGCGTTCTACGCCTATCCCAACATCTCGGCGTTTCTGGGACGAGGCGGCGTGAAGTCCGCGTCAGACGTGGCGGGACGGCTGCTGAGGGAGGCGCACGTGGCTACTGTGCCGGGAGAAGGATTCGGAACCGGCGAGCATATCCGCGTTTCGTATGCGACCTCGAAGGCGGAGTTGGATCGCGGACTGGAACGCATGCGAAAGTTCTTCGCCGCACTGTAGGTATATGTTTCAGAGATTTTGGTTGATGTTTTAGTTCAGCTAAGGCCGTCCGTTCGCGAACGGCCTTTTTTATGTAAGCAATTCTAATGGGCGAGTTATATCCATTGTTGATGCTTCCGGGGTTCGATCCGCGCCCGTGGGGCACTCACGATCTATCTCCGATCTATCCGAATCGGAAGTTCGAGGAAAAGATTGGCGAGGCCTGGCTCACCGGAGACGATTGCAAGATTGCGAACGGGCCACTCACAGGACAGACGCTGGCACAAGTAAGCGAGAAGTATCAGCGAGAGCTTGTAGGTGAAGCGGCCCGCGATGCCCGGCGTTTTCCGCTGCTGCTGAAATTTCTTTTTCCGCACGAGAAGCTTTCTGTACAAGTTCATCCCGATGATGAGCAGGCGCGCCGTGTGTCGCAACCTTGGGGCAAGACCGAATGCTGGTATGTGGCGCACGCGAAGCCCGGATCGCAGATCGCTTTGGGATTGAAGCCGGGTGTGACTGTTGCGCAGTTGGAGCAAGGGATACAGGAGAAGCGCGCTGAAGAATTGTTGAACTGGCTGAACGTTTATACCGGCGACATGATTTATGTTTCCGGCGGGACCGTCCATACACTCGGGCCGGGTTCGGTGATTGTCGAAACGCAGCAGCAGTCTGACACAACTTACCGTTTGTACGATTACGGAAGGCCTCGCGAGCTGCATCTGAAAGAAGGGCTGGCCGCGGTGAAGGTGACAGTTTCATCGGGTAAGGTTGTGAGGCCGGCTCCGTCGCAAATTCCCGGCAGCAACAACCGACGAGGTACACTCGTAGCCGCACCTTATTTTGTTGTGGATATGTTTGAGATCAAGGACGCACAGGAACTCAGTACGCGCGACGATTCCGGAAAGAGCTCGGCGCAGACGCTGGTGGCAGTCGAGGGATGTGGCATAGTGGAAGCGGCTGGAGCGGAGCCAGTGACTCTGGCGAAGGGCGATGCGGTGGTAGTTCCGGCGTCGGTTGAGAATTTTACCGTCCGCCCGCAGTGGGCTCTTGAGTTTTTGAGATCGCGTGTCCCAGGTGCAGCGCTGCCTGAACCGCAAACGCGAATGTAGCAGGTAGAATCCAAGAAAAGTGGCTAAGAACTCAAACTTCTATCCTGTCATTCTAGCCGGGGGCCGCGGGACGCGCTTCTGGCCGTTGAGCCGCAAGAAATCCGCCAAGCAACTGCTGGCGCTCGATGGCAAGCAAACCATGATTCAGCAGACGGTGGCGCGGCTGCTGCCACTGGCGCCAGGGAAACAATTCTGGATCATCACCAACGACGATCTACGCCCGGCAATCCTGAAACAACTTCCGAAATTACCCAAGCCGCAGGTGCTGGCTGAACCGTTGGGGCGCAACACCGCACCCGCGATTGGTCTCGCCGCTTTTCTTTTGTTGCGCAAACATCCCGATGCCGTCATTGGGATGTTTCCCTCTGACCACGTGATCGGCGATGAGAAAAAGTATCGTGCGACGATCGAGCGCGGAATCCAACTCGCAGCTTCAGGGGAAGATATCGTGGTCCTCGGGATCCGGCCAAATCGCGCTGAAACCGGCTACGGCTATATTGAGGCCGGTAGCGTATTCAGCGGGCACACGCTCCGCGTGCGCCGGTTTACCGAGAAGCCCGACGCGAAAAAGGCCGCGGAATTCGTGGCTGCGGGAAATTATTTCTGGAACAGCGGAATGTTTTTGTGGAGTGCTCGGACTCTGACCAATGCGCTGTGCGAACATCTTCCCAAGACGGCGCAGATCCTGGAAGAGATTGCTGCATCGTTTGGCACGCGAAAGTTCACACAGACTTTTCAGAGGCTATATCCCAACTGCGAGAACATCAGCATCGATTACGCCGTTCTTGAGCCGCGTTCGGCGAAAGGCGAGCGGGCGGGAAACATCTTCTGTCTCCGTGCCGATTTCGGGTGGAACGATTTAGGCTCATGGACTGCGCTGCACGAGCATCACACCTCGAAAAGCAGTACGCTCGACGGCAACCTTATAAACGGTGCCGGCGTATTTGCTCTCAATGCCAGGGATAATTACGTACATGCTCCCGGCAAATTTGTTGCGGCCGTGGGCGTGAGCAATCTGGTGGTGGTCGAAACTGAAGACGCCTTGCTGATCACGACCCACCAGCAGGCACAGGACGTTGGTAAGGTGGTGAAGTATCTGGACGAGAGGAAACTACACAAACTTACTTAAGTCGTGAGGCGCTGGCCATTGGTCGTTGGCCGGCGCGTCAAGATGCGATTGAAGAAAGTCTAACGACGAACAGCCAGGACTAACGACGATCTTTCATGGCTCAAGAAATCAAGTTCGGAACTGATGGATGGCGAGGCATCATTGCCGATGATTTCACCTTCGATAACGTGCGTCGTGTTGCCGGTGCGATTGCTTCCTATGTTTTGAAATACGAAGAGGCGCATCGCGGAGTCTTCGTCGGCTACGACACTCGTTTCGCCTCGCAACGCGCCGCGTGCGTGGCGGCCGAAGTGATTGCCGCCGCGGGAATTCCTGTTCGACTTGCTAACGATTACGCACCCACCCCGGCGGTCTCTTATGCGGTGAAAAATAACGGCGCCGCGGGTGGAGTGATGGTTACCTCCAGCCACAATCCGTGGAACTGGAACGGGGTTAAGTTCAAAGGCAAGTTCGGCGGCTCTGCGACTCCCGCGATCATGAAAAAAGTGGAAGAAGAGCTGCGGGCCGGTGCGATGCCGCAAAGGGCGAAAGCCGCCATCGAAGAGGACGATGTCAAGACTCCGTACATTGCGGCGGTATGCAACTTTGCCGACATGGAGTTGATCGGCAAAACCAAGTTTAAGGTAGCAATCGACTCGATGTACGGTTCCGGCCGCGGAATTCTTGCCGGGATCTTCCGTGATCGTGGAGTTCAGCACGTCAGCATCCGCCAGGAAGTGAATCCGCTTTTTCCTGACATCAATCCCGAGCCCATCGAGCCGCACATTTCTCTTCTGCAGCAAACGGTAGTTCGCGAAAAGTGCGACGCGGGACTGGCCACTGACGGCGATGCCGACCGCATTGGCGCGGTTGCCGAAGATGGCACCTTCGTAGACTCGCATAAGATTTTCTGTGTTCTGCTGCGCTGGCTGCTCGAACGTAAGAAGTGGTCAGGAGACGTGGTGCGCGCCTTCAATACGACGCGCATGCTGGACCGTATCGCCACCGAGCACGGCCGCAAACTTTACGAAACGCAAATTGGATTCAAGTACACTGCGGATCTGATGATGGAGCACGACATTCTGATCGGTGGCGAGGAGTCCGGCGGCATCGGCTACTCGCGCTTTCTTCCGGAACGCGACGGCATCCTGAATTGCCTGCTGCTGGCGAACGTTATGGCGAAAGAAGGCAAGCCTCTGGGGCAACTAGTTGCCGATCTGCAACGTGAGTTCGGTCCGCACTATTACGGCCGGCGCGATCTGCACATTGCGGAAGAGATCAAGCAAGCCGCGATTCAACGGGCGCGAGCCGAAGGCACGCAGAAACTGGGACGTTATCGTGTTCTGAAGAAAGAAAATCTCGATGGCATCAAGTTTTTTCTCGACGCACCGACGAACGGCAACGGAGCGGAGGCGTGGATTCTGTTTCGCGCTTCGGGAACGGAGCCGCTGCTGCGCGCGTACGTGGAGGCCGCGTCGCCGGAGTTGGTGACAGAAATCCTGACAGCGGGGGAAAGTTTTGTCAGGGGCGGCGGTTAGCCGCCCCTAATTCTGCCTTGAATCCACATTTGGCGCGGCGATAATGCGATACTTCTAACTTAGCCATGACGTTTGTTGGAAGCACACCTTCGACTGCAGAAGACTCGCCTGAGGCGCGCCGTTATAATCGGATCCACCGCTGGCTGGGGGTCGCCGATTTTGTCCTTGGCTTGGTATTCCTTGTCTTTCTGCTGCTAACCGGTTGGACGGCCTGGTTGCGCGACCTTGCCTTACGCCGCGGATTTCAGAATTACACGCTGGCTGTCTTTGTCTATTTATTTTTTCTGCTTTTAATCAGTAAAGCTTTGGGTTTTGGACTTGATTACTACGGGTTCCAGCTGGAGAGAAAATTTCAACTCTCCACGCAGAGAATTCGCTCCTGGCTCTGGGATGAAGTTAAAGGTTTTCTCGTGGGACTGGTGCTGGCTGGAATTGTGGTGGAGTTACTGTATTTCATGATCCGCCAGTACCCACAGCACTGGTGGGTCATAACATGGGCTCTGTTTATGGTCCTATTCATTTTGATGGCCCAGCTTGCTCCGGTCGCGCTACTGCCGATCTTTTATAAGTTCGAGCCACTGGATAATGAGGATCTGCGCCGGCGGCTGGTGCAATTGAGCGAGCGCGCTGGCACGCGCGTGCGCGGGGTTTATCGCTGGAAGCTTTCTGAGAAGAGCAAGAAAGCGAATGCGGCCCTTACCGGTCTCGGCAATACGCGACGGATTATTCTGGCCGATACGCTGCTCGATAATTACGGACCCGAGGAAATTGAGGCGGTGCTCGCCCACGAGCTCGGCCATCACGTTCACCGGCATATTTTGAAGAGTATTCTGGTGCAGGCCGGGATTACCTTGCTAGGCTTCTGGGCGGCGAACTGGGTGCTGCATTATTCGGTCGATCATCACATGTTCGAAGAGCTTTCCGACTTCGCCAACTTCCCCTTGCTGGCCATTACCGCAACTGTGCTTTCACTGCTGCTGATGCCGGCGCTCAATGCTTATTCTCGCTATAACGAGCGGCAGGCCGATCGCTATGCTTTTGAATCCATCGCCAGCGTAGAACCTTTTATTTCGTCGATGAATAAGCTGGCGCAGCAAAACCTGGCGGAGCGGACGCCTTCGAAATGGGTGGAGGCATTGTTCCACTCACATCCCGCGATCTCGAAAAGAGTGGCGGCCGCGGAGGCCTGGAATCGCGCGCAAAATGTGAGTCCGTAAAATCAAAATCAACGCTTGCGCAGGATTTCCGCCACGCGCTGCAGATCGTCTTCCGTATCCACACCCACAGAGTCGCAAGGCGTTTCGCCCACATAGATTGGAATTCCATTCTCGAGGAAGCGAAGTTGCTCCAGCCGCTCACTTTTTTCCAGCGCTGATTCCGGATGGCTCACAAAAAGATCAAGAGCGGGCTTCCGGTAGGCGTAGAGGCCGAGATGTTTGAAGTAGTGCGGCTCGATGCCGTCGCGGTCGAAGGGAATTGTAGCGCGTGAGAAATAGAGAGCGTTGCCGTCTAGCGCATTGACGACTTTGACTGCATTCGGATTATGAACTTCTTCGGGCGGGCAAGGCGTCTTCACAGTTCCCACCTGGACTGCCGGATTCTTCATTACTTCGACCAGCGTGGCGATCTGCTCCGGGCGCACAAGAGGCTCATCGCCCTGCACGTTCAAATAAACATCCGCTGCGATTGAATTAGAGATCTCATGCACGCGCTCAGTCCCGCTGCGGTGAGCGTTCGAAGTCATTTGCGCTTTCCACCCGTGTTTGCGGCAGACCTCAAGAATCTCTTCGGAATCCGTAGCGATAATCACATCGGATAGCAGCGACGAAGAACGAACCGCCTCGTAGACCCAACCCACCAGCCGCTTCCCGGCGATTTCGCGCAGCATCTTGCGGGGCAGACGAGTCGAGGCGAGGCGGGCCGGAATTACGGCAACGATCTGCATAAGAAGATTAGTTTCCCGTTTCGCGCTGCAACTGGCAAGTATCGAATCAGTTCTTTACGAGAGCGAGGAGCGCTACCGGCAGCGGACCTGCGCGGCACGTTAGCGGTCTTGCTCAATGACAAACCGGCGGAAAAACTCATCCTGACGCCGGAAAACAATGACTTGCTCCATCCGTTTGAATTCAGAGGTGTCGATTCGAAGAGCGCTACAACGGTCGCCGGTGCAATTGGAGGTGCTGCGGCGTTAGCGCCGAACCCCTGCGTCCTTCTCTGTCAGTTATGTCACAATTCCGGGCGAACTGGGAGATGACCGCAATCGAGTTGCGCGGCCTACGAAAGGAGGTTCCGGCGCCGCCCAAGGGTTAAGGGTCAGGCAACTGTTTTTGTGGAGGTGGGTTCCGAGACTCGTTGTTCCAATGTTTTCCGAATGCGGCGAACTTCGACGAAAATAAGCCCGCTCAAACTACAAACCAAGCTGCCTAACATCAGCCAAAGTGGATCCATCGATGGCGGGCTCCCTCCCGCTTGTTTTTTCTTCACATCTTTGAAATGTACCGATAGCCGTAACAAGACTTAAGTGAGTGTCCCTGTCCCTCACGGTGAAACTGTAGACTGCGACTAGTTCTCACGGTATTCCGCGGTCACATTCATTGGCTAGTATGGTCCGAGCGCAAATCCCGCGATCGGCAGCAGTTAGATTCCCTTCTCTACCCCGAAAAAACGAAGTATACACATTTTTTCGTCTGCTCCGCGAGATTTCTGGTTCGGACCGCTGGATCTCTGGTTCTCAACAAGCTTGGTCGTGTAAATATCGAACGTGAAATGCTCCATGCTGCTAAAAACTTGGCCTCGCTGATAATGCCCTCGTGTCGCCCCTCCCGACAGCATCATGAATTTGTCACGCAACGATCGTGCAACGTTTGTTTGATATATTCGTACGAGGCCTTGTTTCATTACGGCGGCGTAGCTCAGGTGGCTAGAGCGACGGTCTCATAATCCGTAGGTCCGTGGTTCGAGTCCACGCGCCGCCACCAATCAAATCAGCAGCTTCCGATGGAATCTCGATTTCGCTCTCTTCGGGCAGTTGCGCCTGGGTTGCATTTTGTTGCGGAGTTGTTTTCTCTTCCTGGTTTGGCATCTCGTCTAATCGGTCGACAAACGACACGTTTGCTCCAGGGATCAGGTGCCCGTAAATGTCGGTATCAATTTCAGGGCCGTCGGATACGCGGACCTAGGAACCCTGTACACGTCTGCGCCGTTCTCACACACCCCCACATGCATGCGACCTGTTCACTTTGAAGCAAGTCTTTGGATCGCTTTGGTTCGCAACACGTCCATGCGCCCGGGGAACAACGGGCCGCTCCGTATCCGCCCGACGCAGCTTGGAACTGAACAACAAGGGAGACTATCCCTTCATCCAGCCTCTTTGCCGCGAACTCTGCGGCGCTTCGCGTTTGTGCTTTGGTCACGGCACTGACGCCCCGCTGAACTTCCTCCGCTCTGATGCGCAGAGCTCTAAACATTTGGACCCCGAAGGGCTGGTGGCGGCTTTGGTACAAACGCTCCAGCCCACCCGCTACGAGAACGATTCCAGCGGCTGTGGAGTTCATATTGCTGGAAGTCGTCGTCCGACGCCCTGAATTGGCCGCTTCGCTTCGAGAACCCACCTGCACTGGATTGAAAGCCGCGTTCAAAGCCTCCTGCTGCTGCGCAAGGAGGGTCAGCTTAGTGTCCAGCATGCGAAAACTGCGGAATGGTTCCCCGTTAGAGGCTTTCGGGCTGTCCGGGATCCGTTTCGGTGCAGCGACCAAAGTCGTCGATAAAGCCGCCACCGTAAGCCATGCCATCAGACGCTTCGAGTCCATCATCGACGTTTCCGCTTTACGCCTCCCGGTTTCCGTTGAAGTTGATCCAGAACAGACCTGAAGGGAAATCGGTCGCCGGGACATCTGGTGCTGGAAATGTCACTATGGCGGACGATGTGTTGCAAGGGAATGTGGTAAAACTCTTTCAGGCGGCGACAGAGTTGAATTAGGGAGGCAATCTGCTTCGCGCTCGGGCTGATCGGCCCCTTTTCCCCGGTTGGGTTATCTTCGCTGCTGAAATCACCCACGACCGAAATTCCCAGGTATGAGTTGTACCCTTGCGCATGCGCTCCCTCACACCTTTCGGGTCTGCCCGCTTGCACACTGCCGTTGGGCATAATGAGGTAGTGATAGGCCACATGGTAAACGCGACCGAAACACAAGATTTCGAAGCCGCGCGCCTGATGATATTTGTCAATATCGCGCTCGCTACGGGGCACTGTATTTTCGCCCGGAATCACCGCCGTGTGGTGAATCACGATCCCGGTCACTGTGATCGTGTTGAAGAAAGAAACGACCGATGATAGATATTTCTCAATCGTTTCTCTCGGTACTGCGTTGTGGACCGCATCCGAGGTGTCCGCGTCGTGCCGAATGACGCCGCTGGCTTCACTGCTAGAGAGCACGCCCGCCGCGCCTTCATAGGTAAGCAACTCGGCGGTAAGTTCAACCTGGGTGGTAACCGGAGTTGTACTCACGATAGGCGCGGCCGCCCGTTTCTGTCCTCCGATCTGCAATTCGCCAGACCGCAATGCCCGCACTCCCGTGTCACTCAACACAAAAAGCAGCAAATCAGTACGGTGAGCCCGAATACCACGCCCGTTGAATTTGACGAATGCAGGAGCGCTCCAGCTATCCGCTGCTTCACGGCAGCTAGCCACTCCGCCAGCGCTGATATTCACAGCTCTCCTCGTCATTGATGGAATCACCACAACGCACTTCGTGCTGTTCAGGACCGCATCGGGGACCGCATTCTGAGACTTCTTGGAAATTTCGTCCAGCACACGGGCGGCTCCCCCTATACTTGACAATGCTGCGGATTTTACATGTTTGGCTGGGTAGGCGCTCCCGATTGAGCTGGCTACCAGGGAAAGAAGCACGACTTTCTTCGCGCAGTGTGACAAGGGCGTTTGGTCATCCTTTGCAGCTTCGATTCAGGTGAGATTAACGCACCAGGCTTGCCACGGGAGTTCAGCCAAAGCTCGGGGCGCAGGGACTACCAGAGGTAACGGCTTACGGAACTGACTTGACGAGGGTAGTAGATCGGCTAACACAGCAGTATACTAAACTGTGGTGAAGGTGTGGGTATGTCGAGCTTTCCCTTGCCTGATAATTCAAGTATTACCAGCTCTCCTGAGAAGCCACCACGAAACGTTGCGCACAGCACACTCCAATTCAGTCCAATCACGACTTCTCGAGGCAAAGAGTCGGTAGGCCCTGAACCCGACCTTCAGGCCATTTTGGAGCAGGCAATGGAGGGAACAGGGGCAACCGGAGCGGCTATTGCGCTCAGCACAGAAGACGCTGTGTGCTGCCGAGCCTCCACTGGTGCCCCCGCTCCAGAGGTTGGGACGCATTTGCATGCGGGCATCAGCCTGACCGGGGTTTGTCTCGGTACCGGTGAAATCCTGCTCTGCAACGACACTAATACCGATCGGCGGGTTGACCCCAAATTATGCAAAGAAATGGGCATCCGGTCCGTGCTGATATTGCCAATTAAGCAGAATGCCAAGGTGGTGGGAGTCCTTGAAGTACTGTCCATCAACCCGAATGCGTTCAATCAGCATGACGCGACCGCGATGAGTAAGTTAGCCGATCGGGTATTACCATTGCTTTCGGAGTCCGCGACAATACCGGATCGCTGCCTTGATCAGCTGCCGAGCCAGGATATTGGGGCGGTAAGGGATCCCCAAAACCTGTTGGCCCATGCCGATTTACTCAAGGAGCAAAACAACCGCCTACGGACCACGGACACGGCTGAAGCGCCCGAATGCAACGGGCACTACGTCGGATCACAATTACCTGATCAGCCGGTGACTATGACGATCCAGGAGCATCCGAGTGGGACTCGCTGGTTAACAACAGGACTAGTCACTGCCCTTGCTCTGGTAATCTGCGGCTACGGATATCACTTCAATCATCCAAGAGTAGCAACCAACGTCTCAATACTTCCAATTGCGGCCGCGAACCACAAGCCGGCTATCCCGGACCAGCAGCATATGTTGTCGGAACAAGACAAGAAGACCAATGGGCAACCGAAAGCGTTGGATAGTGTACTAACAGCCACCAGGCAAGAGCTTATTCTAGCGATCCAGGAAGCAGTTCAGGGCACGGATGTGAATCGCATACTCAACCGAGCAGACGCGGGTGATTCCATTGCTCAATACGAAATGGCTCTGCGATATGCTGATGGTGAAGGCGTGCCACAGAACTACCGGGATGCAATGGCATGGTTCGCGAAAGCGGCGGCAAACGGTAATGACAATGCGCAGTGGAAGCTCGGGCTAGGCTATATCAACGGTATCGGAGTGCCACATGATGAGCGCAAGGCAGTGGTGTGCTTCAAACGAGCTGCAAACCACGGCGATATCCGAGCTCAGAGTGCTCTCAGTGACCTTTACTTGAGCGGTCGAGGCGTTCCAAGAGACTACGTACGTGCGTATACCTGGGCCAGTATCGCTACAGGATTGCGAGGAGACGACAACGACCGATTGAGGGTCATAGGATCGCGAATGACAGCAGCCCAGATTGAGGATGCCCACCGGCGAATATCCAGTTGGCGGGAGCGCTTACTTCGCGGGTTTTGAAAGTCGGAAATTCGCGACGGGAGAAGCTCCTTATGTCCCCAGAGAACGCCTCCGGGAAGTTCTCAGTTCCCACCCATGCGGATTTCTGAATAAAAGGCTTGTCGAACACGGCGCTTTCCTTCATAGCCCGAATCGCTTCCTAGTCGAACGAGGCTGCAGTGAAATCGGAAAGTATCAGTACTGAATTGCGCGGTCGGGTAGTCACAAGTTCAGGAATAGCTCGTACTGTGTGCGCGACATCGCTTGGGGAGCAGTTTGACAGATCTATCAGGAGAATCTGTTTCCCCTGATGGGTGAGGAACCGGATACGGTTGTCCGTCATGTTGACTACTTCCTTCTGGGGAAGGAATTACGACGATAGAAGTTTGTCACTGACAGTTGGTGGAGTCAACGGGGCCACTAGTGTGGTTTACAATCCCAGGGAAAGACGAGTCTATTGAAGGAGGGCAAGAGTTCTACAAGTCTTGCTGACGATCTCGCGTTGGGCTGGATTCAGTTCCACAAATTCGAATCCGGAGCGATGGTCTGAGCGACTCCGAACAATTGCATCCACGCGCAGCAGATTGCTCACTACTGGCACGGAGAACTTGAGAGTAACAGCCGTGCCCGCTGGCAATTCGCCAACGAATACAGCCCCCATCCCCGCCTCACTGATGTTTAGAGAACGCCCGCGAATGACCCGCTCGTTCTTCATTCCGAACGCGGTGATGTCGACTGCCGCATCGAACTCATAACGCGGGAATCGTCGCGAGTTCATCGCTGAGCCGGTACCATCAGGGCTGTCCATCGAGAATGAGGTCCATCTTTCCTCATTCTCGATGGACCTGCCATGTTCTTGCGGAAACGTTACGAAAACCGAACAAACCTGCCCCGCCAGGCGTTCGGAAAACACCTCGAAAAGCAGCAATCGCCAGTCATTGTTTCCAAGTGGTTGGCAGACTGCGGTTTTTGGCGTTCGTAAACCACTTGTTTACGGAACAGTTCTTTCACGGCCTAAACCTTGAAATTCTAATGTGGTCCTGCGCATCGCGATGAGAGATTCGGTACAAGCAAAAAGGGGGGGATCGCGGCGTCACGGCCCGCTGAGTCCTGCTGAGCCTTTTCTTTCTTGCCCACATTCGGTGAAGAGGTGGCCTTCTCCCGGGCTATCTTCTGACAGCTCACTCGTTATTTCCAACACAAGGGCGCGAAAAGGAGTAGTCTTGCGCCGTCTCTTCTAATCCTTCCGCCGGCGCGCTCCGTAGGGTGACGGTTCCCCTGCGAAATAGACAGATGTCACGCCTTGATGACGGTCTCTTAACTGGCGGGTGTAGCCAACAGGCCTGGGAGGCTCCGCGATGAAAACCAAAGCAAAATTCTTTACACCAATGGCTTCGGAGAGAAGTTCCGGCCGATGCAGTGTTTTGCTCGCATGGCTTACATTGGTCTTTGGGATCGGGTTGTGTCCCCCGCTTGGCTTTGCTCAAGAAGCAGTTATTGTGGTTGGGACTGGATCCAGTGTTCCCGCCCCGCTCTACAACAAGTGGGCGGAGGAGTACAACAAACGCAACCCTGGGATCCAGATGAAATACCTTCCGATCGGCGCCAGCGAGGGTATAAAGCATATCTCGCACGGCAGCGGCGACTTTGGTGCTGGTGAGGCCCAATTAACAGCCGGGGAGCGCAAGGCAGGGGACTTAATCGAACTGCCGGCCGTGGTGATCGGCATCGTTCCGATCTACAACCTGCCCGGAGTGCATACTGAACTTCGCTTCTCCGGAGAGTTACTGGCCGAAATTTTTCTTGGGCAGGTAAAGACCTGGAATGCCTCCGAGATTGCGAAGCTCAACCCAGACGCATCTTTGCCGAGTCTGCCAATCAAGGTGATTTACCGGCCAGCGGGCAAAGGCTCGAATTACGTTTTCAGCGAGTTTCTTTCCAAGACCAGTTCCAAGTTTCACACACAGATCGGGACTAGTCCCTCTCCCAATTGGCCCGTCGGAGCGCCCGCGGAACGCAGTTCGGATATGGCCGACAAAGTGAAAAGCGAGACGGGCTCGATTGGGTACGTGGAGGCTCAGTATGCAGTCAAGGCCAACATCCCACATGGCATGGTACAAAACGCGGCCGGGAAGTATGTGGAGGCTTCGCCGGAAACGATCAAAGCCGCCTGCCGCGCGGTAGAGGCGCCGGCGTGGGACAAGTTTTCAGCTTCGTTGAGCAATGCCCCGGGGGCCGATGCGTTCCCCATCACCAGTTTCACCTGGCTGTACCTGCGCACCACTTCATTCGATCCTCGACGCGCCGCCGCCCTGGCTGACCTGCTGAACTGGATGTTCACCGATGGCCAGCGACTTGCGTCAGAGGACGGCTACGCTGAACTGCCGTCACCGTTGCTGGCGAAGGTCAAGACCAAGGCCAGTTCACTCCGCTAACAGATTGAATACTGGTGTCACTCTGTTTCAAAAGGAACCGTGATCTGTTTCTGGACTGTCCGTCCGCCGCCATGAATCCGACCGCCCAGGCCGAGCAGGACTAGGCCTTGACTGCAGGCGCTGAAGCGTCGGGGTTCTCCGCCCCCAGGTAGGTGATGGCCATTGAGAATCGGAGAGGATTGTCACGGCCCAGGGCGGTCTCTTTTTGGCAGCCCTTTGTGCTCGTTTTCCGCCAAAGGTGCGCGATGGAACCGGGACTCTGCGGTACCTGATCTGCTCTGTGGCGTATCAAAACAACAACTTGCGGTCTGAGGGAAAGGGCCACTCAAATGCTGCAGTTAGGTGGAGTTGAGCATCCTTACTCCTCTTTCAGGTTCCCTGAACTAAGTCAGCCCATCTGAAGTTCTCTCCTCTTAGCGCTAACAAACCTTTTAGGAGGTTTATATGTTTGCACGCAATGTCTCTATTCATCTGAAATCGAATATGCTCTCTGATTACACCCAAACCTTTGAGAACGACACTCTTCCTTTGCTTCGCAAGCAGAAGGGCTTCAAAGACGAAATCACATTGTCGAATCCCGGCAGCCTGGATGTTGTTGCCATCAGTCTGTGGGACAGCAAGGCCAATGCAGAAGCATATAACACCAGTACCTACCCAGAAGTCTTGAGAACACTTGCACGAATGATCGATGGAACGCCCAGGGTTCAGACGTTTGAGGCGGTTACTTCGACCTTCCATAACGTCGCCCAAGCAGCGTAGAGGCCTGTAAACATGTCGCGCGGGAGGACGGTTAACTCCGTCTTCCCGAGTGACAATTGCCTAACTCGCCGTCGCCCGAACTTTCGGCGCAGTTCCGCTGCGGGCTGTTAGGTTCCCAGGAAGCCGCGTACCCCATGCCTTCGAATGCGATCCTGAACGAGGTTCAGCAACTCTACAGAGTGAGCGACCGTCTTAACTTGCTGGCGGAACAACATCCTCACGTCTCCGAAGCACTCATCACCATCTCTGGAAGCGTTCGTAACACTGCCGCGTTGTTGGAGGTGGTGGTCGCGATGAAAATGCCGCCGCTCTCCGGTTTAAATCCAGCAAATGCCTGAGTTGCTCGCTGTCTTTGAGCTGGGCTTTTGGAATTGTCGGCGCGGAAGCTAGTCGTGGAGAACATTTCGCCATAGAGATTTGCCAATTGGCGGATCTGAAGCGTTGAACACCCAAGCGCATTCGGAGCAACCCCAACCATGAAAGCGGTCTTCTTCGATCCATACGAGCTTGCGTCCCGCAGCCATTTATTAGGAGGAAAATAGAACTTCGGGTCAGGATGTTTCGTGCCATTCTCTTCTCCTCCTTCGGCCTCCGCAAACACGCCAAAAAAGTCGTCAATGAGGCGACGTATTATTCCTCCCGGCGCTCAATTTTCTTTTTCTGATGGGTCTGATCGACTATCGCCCTAAAACGGATTCCGTGGAATATTTGGGCCCCCATGAGGCTGTCTAAGCTTTACTCCAATAAACCGGAAATCTTCGGCCCAGTTGACTTCGTGCAGGGTTTGAACGTAGTCATGGCGGAAATCCGCCTACCGGAAAACCGTGCCAAGGACACTAAGGACGCGAAGTCTTTCATGTTCAAGCACTTTGATATATTCAAGGAATTTGTATTTTTCCTTGAGATTGAACTATCAGACGCGTCCTTTCTGACCGTTCGGCGCGGAGTCGAAGAGGCCACCAAAATCAGCTTCAAGAAGCACGAAGCAAGCCATCAGGATTTCACTTCTTTGCCAGACTCGGCCTGGGATCACTTCGAATTACCATTCGATCGCGCAAAGGAAATGCTCGATAGCCTACTCGATTGGCGCGCCTTAAAGCCATGGTCCTATCGGAAAGAGATTGGATATCTGTTGCGCTCGCAGGACGACTATCGCGATGTATTTCACCTCAACAAGTTCGCCTCGGCACATTCTGACTGGAAACCGTTTCTGGCTCACATTTTGGGATTTAACGCCGAGCTTGTGAAGTCACACTACACAAAGGATGTGTTGCCTCAGTTGGAAATGGAGAAAGCGTTCATCCGTTAAGATAACGGAGAGAACGTATGAAAAAAGAGCGCAATCACTACACCGCAGAAGAAAAAGTAGCCATCCTGAGGCGACACCTCTTAGACCAGGTCCCAGTTTCCGTTCTGTGTGAGGAAAAGGGGCTGCAACCCACCGTGTTCTACCGCTGGCAGAAGGAGTTTTTTGAGAACGGAGCTTCCGCCTTCCAGGCGAAGGAGCGTCCCGCCCGTCAGATCGAGGAGAAGCAGAAGCGGATCGTTGACGAGATCGACACCGAAATCGCAGGACTCAACTCCGAGAGGTATTCCCTAAACCAGAACCGGAAAAAGATTTTAACCTCACTTGAAGACGATCAAATCCTATTCAATCCGGACGAGGCCCAGCAGCTCTTCGAGGAAGTCGGCGTTCTGTTCAAGGACCAAATCAAAAAGGATTTTCAGCAACTCATCTCCTTTAACAAGTCCATCACAGAAGAGCGACGGGCATACTTGCAAGAGGAACGCGTGGAGCTAGAGGCGCGACTTAGAACCCTCAACACCGACCTCAGTACTCTCGGTAAGAAGCGTTCGGACATGCTGGCGTTCCTCAGCTCTACTGCTCTACTGATGTTTTCGTAAAGTACAAGCTGGTGTCCGATGATTTGCTCACTTTACGCGCAGATATCACATCCCTTGAGCGCCAGCGCGGTTTCTTGACCAGGCTGCAGCAGCTTCGCACCGAAATACGCACAATGAATGAAGAACGCGAACATCTTCAGACACAGATCGAACAGGACGTTGAGCAACAGAATTCCGACGACAAAAGTCTTTTTTCCACCATCCGGTTGTTTTTCAGCGAGATAATCGAAGAGGTCATTACTCGCAAGGCCCTTCTAAGCGTGTCACCAAACAAGGAGGGGCATCTCGATTTCAAGGTCGAAATTCTCGATGAATCCGGAAACACCACAAGTGCCGACCGTGGCTACACCTATCGCAAGCTCCTTTGCATCGCTTTCGACATGGCTTTGCTGCGTGCACATCTAGGCCAAAAGTTTCCACGATTCGTATATCACGATGGTGTGTTCGAATCTCTAGACGACCGAAAGAAAGAAAATCTCCTAACTGTTACCCGGGCATACGCTGAACTTGGTATCCAGTCGATAATCACGCTCATCGATTCTGATCTGCCCCCGCGCACTGAGAAGGAGGGGCCTGTTTTCACTTTGGACGAGATCATACTGACGCTCCATGATGAAACCGAACAGGGGCGCATCTTCAGGATGAAAACCTGGTAGTTCGCGAACAATCGGGCGGAAACTCGTCACCAATACGTCACCAAAACCGGACCCTCTTTAAGCCATTTTAGAGGCTGTCTGTACCGGAAAGACAAGACAGGCAAAGGGTTCTAGGTTGTTGAGATCGAATTTAGCAAGGTAGCACTCTCCGCGCTTGGACGACTGACTGTCGGTCAGTCGGCGGCGAGAATTCCGAGATGACTTCCCAGATGCCAACTTGTGGCTAGCGTCGTTGAGAGTCAACCCAATGCGGCTGCCTGAGGGCTGTCTCGAAGTGCCCTTCAGAAATGCGCTGGATCCGCCTCACTCTTCGGGTCCCACCCCTTCATTTCATTGAGTTCCTCGGGCGTGATCTGAGGCAAATGCCGGATGAACAAAACCAGGCGCCAGGTTTGCGGGACAGTGTGCGTTCCGCTGAAGGCTGGCATGCCGCTCAAACGAACTCCATTTTCAATTGTGTAGTAGAGCTCACCATCGCTCTTGTTCTGCGTCCCGGCTGCGCGCAAGTCGGGCGGTTTCGGATAGAGGCCCTTGCCGAATACCGTCTGGCCCCCTCCGTCATTCGAATGGCACGGGGAGCAATGATAGGAGAAATGCTCCATGCCTCCCCGAATGTTCTCCGTTGAAGGCACGATGGGATTGCGAAGTTGGCGATACGTGGATGGCACGGCCAATTTGCGTGCCGTTGTGGCCGCGAGCTCCTCAATCGCTGATGGTGTCGCAAGTGCGCTGAAGCCTCGTCGCACGAGAATCAGCCCGTATCCAGCGGCTGCAACCGCAAGAGCACACAGAATCAGCGAAACTGCTTTCCAGGGTTTCATGTCTACCTCTCCTGTCCCGTGGCATCGTCGTCCGCCCGCCCGAACGAAGGGAGGTACCTGCCGAAGTTCAATTCGAAGTCGCTTCGAACTCCGTAACCCATATCACGAACCTTCACACGGCGCGCCTGCGCACCTGGCAAAGCCAGCAGTGGGAAGAACAAGTCGATGCTCGACTGAAGCTCGGTAGCTGTCGGCGTCCCGAACCGATTGACCTGGGCCTTCGCCGCGGCCAGCGTTTCATGGTCGAACGAGGCCAGACGCCCGACGAGAGTATCGACAAACGAGTCGAGGTCGGCATCGTCCAGCGTGCGGTTCACCCAGCCATAGCGCTCGGCGATATCAGCGTCAAAGTCGTCACCGCTAAGCACGATCTCAAGTGCCCGAGAGCGGCCGACCAAACGCGGGAGCCATTCCAGCGCTCCGCCGCCCGGAACCAGTCCGACGCCGACCTCGGGGTTGCCGAACAGGGCGCTTTGCCGGCTGGCGAAGCGCATGTCGCAGGCCAGCACGAACTCATTCCCGATGCCGCGCGTGCGGCCGCGAATCTTGGCGATGCTCACGACTGGCGTGGACGAGAGGCGCAGCACAAATTCGCGCCAAAGGCCCAGCACCTCTGGCCGTTCAGCTGCTTTGGCTACGTCGAGATGGGCGATGAAAAAATCGGGATTCGCCGACTGGAACACTATGACCTTCACGGACGGGTCCGCCTCGAGGTCGGTCATTAGCGCTCCCAATTCGACGACCGTTGTGGGAACAAACATGTTGATCGGCGGGTTGCTGAAGGTGATCGTCCAGCGGCCCGGATAGGTGCGGTCGATGTTGAACTGCGCCACGCTCGCCTCGCTGGCGGCGTCGTTGGCGTGGACGTCATATGTCGGATTTGCCATGTTCTTCCCTCCTTTTGCGTTTCGCATTTGTTTTTTCGCTACCTAGTTGAGGCAAAGACAGGAGAGCCCGGTCATCCGCACTCTCCTGTGACAATGCACACAAGGCTAGTCTTCGCCGCGACCAAGTTATGCTGCAGACGCTGCCACGCCCGATCGTAACGATCTGAAGCCCGCGCGAACCTCTTCTGAAAAGAGCTTCGGCTGTTCCCAGGCTGCAAAGTGCCCACCCTTCGGGAGCTTGTTGTAGTGAATCAGTTTGGGATACGCCTTCTCTGCCCAGCTCCGCGGAGCAGGATAGAGTTCGTCGGGGAAGACGCTTACAGCCACTGGGATGGAGACGCCCTTCACATTGAAGTACCCTCCTTTGCCCCAATACTCCCAATACAGACGAGCGGCAGAAAGCGCCGTGTTCGTCAACCATGTAATTGTGATGTTGTCGAGAATGTCGTCGCGGGTGAGGCCTTTGGATTCTCCCGCGAAGGCGCGCGAGATCAGCTCGTAGCTGCGTGCGTCGTGATCAAGGAAATAAGCCGCAAGGCCGACAGGGGAATCTGCAATTCCGTAAAGCGTCTGAGGGTGCAGCCCCATCTGGTACCCGTAGGCGATCCCCTTTTGATATACAAACTGCACGCGCTCGTAAGCGACCTTTTCATCGGCTGAGAGACCCGATGGCGCCGGCTTCCCGGAAAAAGCCGCCTGGTCAATCTCGGCTGGAAAGATGCCAGGCATATTGGTGTGAATAGCGAGCAATTCGGGAGCTGCTTGCACACCCATCAGATCTACGATGACCGCGCCCCAGTCGCCGCCTTGCGCCACGAATTTCGTGTATCCAAGGCGCTTCATCAGAGTGACCCAGGCGCGCGCGATGTGGTCGGGGTCCCAGCCGGCCGTGGCCGGTTTGCCTGAGTATCCGTAGCCCGGCATCGACGGGATCACCACATCAAAAGCGTCCGACGCGCTCCCGCCGTGCGCGGTGGGATTGGTGAGCGGATCGATGATCTTCATCTGCTCGATGATCGAGCCCGGCCATCCGTGGGTGACGACGAGCGGCAAAGCATTTTCATGCTTCGAACGGACGTAAATGAAATGAATATCTAGCCCATCGATCTCGGTGATGAATTGCGGCAGGGCATTGAGTTTTGCCTCGATCTTGCGCCAGTCGTACTCTGTCGCCCAATAGCGAGCGAGCGCTTGAGTCGTCGCGAGCTGCACGCCTTGGGTTGAATTTGTGACCGTTTCTCGTTCCGGCCACCGTGTGTCGTTGATCCGCCTGCGCAATTCGGTGAGTTCCGCCTCTGGAACATTTACTTTCTGAAACGGACGAATCGCGCTGTTGCCAGTTGCTACCGTGCTGCTATCTCGCACAGCGATAGTTGCGGTCATAGATTCCTCCTCTGCGGTGATGTTGGAAGTTGGCAAATCATGTCCTGCAGCGGATTCCGTCCGCTGATGTTCAGGAGCAGGCGCTCCTCTGTGATCTGAAGGCGGTCGATCCTGCCAGTCATGGTACGCTCATCTTGGGGCCAGCTGCCGTTTGAAAAAAAACCGGCGTCGCAGTCTGGGCCGTCTTTTCTCGAACCGGCGATCCGTGGGCCCTAATCCTGCTGGCCGCAGTGGGCGTTGCGCTCGCTATGCTCGGGCCTGGTGCCTGGTCGATCGATGTCCTCCTGTTCGGAAGAAGACACATGATTCTCTGATCGAAGAAGCTGCATCGCACGCCCGTTAGCAGGGGAACGACGTACGCGAGCTAGGCTTTGGGTTCACGGGCCCAAATTTGCACTGATTGGATTCGAACTAAAGCACAAGCTCCCGGAAATGACCTTCGGATCACACGCGTATCTCGCAGCAGAGCTTATACACTCGGTTTTCGGTTGGAC
>CAVREP010000033.1:0-113787 GCA_963720155.1 uncultured Acidobacteriota bacterium | reverse complement strand
TCGCTTGCGTCCATATGTTCGGCCTGTTGGTGCGCTCGCACATGAACGCTGGCCAAGATGGTTTCCGCGACAAGAGTTCCAAACAGAAAGAGCGACCTCATCGAGGGCCACTGGAAAATGCGGGATTACTCTCGTCGTGGATCGATTGATCACACCATCTGCTCATTATCTTGCAAGTTCTGGCATCAGCTCAGCACGGTTGCAGTTGCGTTGCTCCCCGTGTCTGGCTGACTTTAACCTGCGTCGGCCAATGCGGCGGACGCAGCTTTTGCGGAATAGTGTTCCCCGGTCACCATCAGTTTCCAGGCGATGCGCGCTATCTTGTTGGCCAGTGCCACGGCGGCCAATTTCGGCGGCTTGCGTTTGAGGAGTTCGGTAAGCCAAGGCGACGGTCTTCCGCCGCGCTGAGCATGCTGGATCACGGCGGTAGCCCCGACCACCAGAACACTGCGCAATCCTTCGTCGCCGGCTCGCGTGATAACACCGAGCCTGACCTTGCCCGCGGTCGAGTGATCCTTCGGGCGTCAGGCCGATCCAGGCCGCGAACTGGCGTCCTGAACGGAAAAGCTCAGGGTCTGGGGTCTTCATTTTCAGCAGCACCGCGCCGATCGGGCCGACCCCGGGGATCTTGGTGAGCCGTTGACTGCATTCATCGGCGCGATGCCACGCCATAAGCTTGGCCTCGATCTGGTCGATTTGCGCCTGCAGTTGCGCATATTCCGCGGCCTGGGCCGCGAACAGCTCCCGCGCCAAGGCGGGCAGGGTCTCATCGGTTTGGATGCGCTCAAGCAGAGGACAGAGGTGAGCCTTCCCCTTGGCGGCGGTGAAGCCGAACTCGCCGGCATAGCCGCGGATGGCATTGCTCAACTGCGTACGATTGCGGATCAGCCGATCACGTACCCCGACCAGCATCAAGGCCGCTTGCTGCTCGGCCGTCTTCACCGGCACGAACCGCATCGTTGGTCGGCTCATCGCCTCGCACAGCGCTTCGGCGTCCGCCGCATCGTTTTTGCCGCGCTTAAGATACGGCTTGACGAGCTGCGGCGCGATCAACTTCACCGAATGCCCGAACGATTGCAGCACCCGCGCACAATGGTGACTTGCACCGCAGGCTTCGATCGCGATCACCGTCGGCGCCAGCTTCTCGAGGAATGCGAACATCTCCTTGCGGCGCAGCTTCTTGCGCAAAACCGGCTGCTCGGCGGTGTTCACTCCGTGAAGCTGGAAAATGTGTTTCGACGTATCCATGCCAATTCGGCTAATCTGCAGGAATTCCCAAGTCAAGTAGGCGGCGACAGGAGAGCTGCCAACAAAAACCAAGGTTCCTCGCTACACTCGGAATGACAAGGGTTTTGGGTGGGCGCTCGAATACGCGCAACAGTAATGGCCTTCCGTCCGGAGTAAGACGCCACTTTCGGCGCACGCCGATACGGAAGACAAGAAATTGAGAAAAGATCCTAGTTGGAGGTTCCTTGCTTTGAAGGTACCCTTCGGAAACTGAGTTGCTTTCCGAATGAAGTCCCGTGGCCGGGACGATTGAGGACTGTTTGCCTCTTAATACTTAGATGCCGGGCAGCGCCGAGAGTTGCAGAATTTTACGCCCGACTAGCCACACTACTCTCTCGGTGAATTGTTTATAGCAGAAGTGCGGGGTTTTGTGCAACAAAAAGTTTGTGGGGCGGGGAAGATAATCAATTTGGTTCGTGCGGCGCAGGGTCCCTCGCTGGAATCCTCACAGATTTTCTTTCGAGGCTTCGGGGCGTATTGGCCGGCTCTGAGCTCACCCACGGCTTGGCCGTGGGCTGCATTATTTCGCCGCTTCGCGGCTGATTCGACCTACGGAAACTCCAACGTGACGAAATTTGCGGGCTTGGCGCCGGTGTTGGTGATGGTGTGGGAGTAGCCGCCCGGGAGCCATTTGGAGTCGCCGGATTTGAAGTGGCCGGGCATGGGGCCTTGGGGGCCGTCCGGGGAATCGCTTTTGACGTCGCTGCGGATGTCTAGATCGCTGACGGCTACGAGCAGGTGCGGGCCGGCGTGGTGATGCATGGGGACGATTCCGCCGGGCTGGAGTTCGAATTCGGTGACGCGGATGCCGTCTTTGACGAAGAGAATTTGCTGGGTGCCGTTGGTGAGGACTTTTAGGCCGCGGTCTTCATTGTCGCTGGGATCCCATTTAGCGGCGGAGTTGCGGAGGTTAGCGTCGTCGAGGATCTCGATGGTGACGTTGCGGAAGGGCTGATCTCCGATGTCGCGCACGAAGTGAGCGAAGGTGGCGGAAGTGAAGCGGGTGTCGCCGTCCTGAAATTTGACCGTGGCCGGAGGCTCGTCTTTGACAGTGTTGGAAATTTCGGCGGGGCCGAGAGCGATGGCGATGTAATCGTGGCGGTGCCAGTGCATCTGGGTTTCGGTGTTGGGATCGACCTCGACGTAGAAGACGCGGACGGATTTGTTTTCGAGCGTGAGGTGATGATGAGGCTCGGCTGTGATCTCGACCTCGGGAGCAGTGGCTTGCGCCACCAGGATTGTGGCGACCAGGCAAAGGAGAACAAGGCGTTCCATGCGACGAATTGTAGCACCGGGATGGAGCAGAAAATTGCAAGCCCAGGGCGCTGGGATTGATATCCTGAGATAGAGATGAGATTGGTAGGATTCAATGGAATTAGGTAAATTGCTGGTTTTGTTCGGGATTCTGTTCTTTGTGGCAGGGATTGTGGTAATGCTGCTGGGTCGGATGCATCTTCCTTTGGGGCGGCTGCCAGGGGACTTGCTTTATCGCGGGAAGAATACGACGGTGTATTTTCCGCTGGCGACGTCGCTGCTGGTGAGTGTGGTGCTTTCGCTTTTGCTATATGTGATCAGCTGGTGGCGGCGATAAGACGCGTGGTCTGGAACTTGTCTTCGCCATTCTGCGGCAATCACGATTTCTAAATGTTGAACCATGGCTGGCAGGTCTGCGTTGCGGCTAGCTTCAGTCCTTTCGCTCCGCTCAGGATGACAACCGTCGACGATTGCAGAACCTATCTTGTCTTGCGTTTGGAAACGAACGCGGGGGAGGCTAAACTGCACTCGACGCATGTCGTTAACCGATCAACTCGGGTTCAGGTTCACGCCGCCGGAGCGGCGGGTGTGGACTGTGCGCGCTTTGGTTGCGGCCGTGCGGACTCATGTGGAGCGGGAGTATTCCGATGCGTGGGTGGAGGGAGAGATTTCGAATTTCCGGGCGCCCGATTCCGGACATCTTTATTTCACGTTGAAGGATGGAAACGCACAGATTCGGGTGGTGATGTTTCGGTCGGCGGCGCGGCTGCTGCGGTTTCGTCCGGCGGATGGAATGCAGGTGGTGGTGCGGGGGCGGGTGACGATTTATGAAGATCGCGGCGAGTTGCAGATTGCGGCGGAGTATATCGAGCCCAAAGGCGCGGGAGGGTTGCAGGTTGCGTTCGAGCAACTAAAAGCGAAGCTGGAAGCGGAAGGATTGTTTGCGGCGGAACGGAAAAAGGCGATTCCAACCTTGCCGGCGCGAATCGGGATTGTGACTTCGCCGCAGGCGGCCGCGCTGCGCGATATCCTCAACATTTTGCAGAGACGGCATCACACGGCGAACGCGGTGATTTATCCGGCGCAGGTGCAGGGTGATGCGGCGGCGGCCGAAGTTGCGAGCGGAGTGCGTTATTTCAACGAAAGCCGCAGCGTGGAAGTGATTATTGTGGGGCGCGGCGGAGGGTCGGCGGAAGACTTGGCGGCGTTCAACGATGAAGGGTTGGCGCGGACGGTGGCGGCGTCGGAGATTCCGGTGATTTCCGCGGTGGGGCACGAGAGCGACTTCACGATTATAGATTTTGTGGCGGACCTGCGGGCTCCAACGCCTTCGGCGGCGGCGGAACTGGTGATCCGCTCACGCGTGGAAGTGGAGAGTCAGGCCGAGTCGGTGCGGGAGAGGCTGGTGCGGGCGATGGAGCGGCGACTGCTCGAGGCTCGTCATGCGCTGATGGAACGGGCGCAGGACGGGGCGTTCGCGCGCATTATGGACCTGATCCGGCAGCGGCAGCAGAAGGTTGATGACTTGACTTTCCGGCTGGAGCGGAGCGAGCGGCAAGGGCTGGAACAAAAGCGGCGGCGCCTGGAGACTGTCTCGGCCGCGGTGCGGCATTACGATTTGCGCAGGGTGCTGGGGGGAATCCGTGCAGAACTGGAAGCTGGAACCGCGGCGCTGGCAGCGGCGATGCGAAATTTGCTTTTGCAATATAAAGTACGCGCTGAGCGTATGAGCAGAGCTTTGGAAATGCTATCGCCGTTGGCGATTCTGGAGCGGGGATACGCTCTGCTGTTCGATAGCGCGGGACAATTAATAAAGGATGGGGCGCAGGTGAAGGTTGGGGAAGAAATTTCCGCACGCGTGGCGCGGGGAGAGATTCGGGCTACCGTGAAGAAGACAATTGCTGACGGCGACGCCAGTGGTTATGAGAAAAAGCAGTAGTCAAGACGAGATGAGGCTTTAAGCCGTAGTCGGTCGCCTGGGAAAGCAACTCGTGGGCACTGAGAATGTGGATGCTTGGTCCGCCGAGCGTGATAACCAGATCGATCCACTAAGAGCGAAAGGTAGAGTGGTTCGACCTCTGCGGAAGAATCATCCCTAATGCCGATTTAGTTTCTCTTATTATCTCCCATCTATATCTTTCCTTCGTTGGTAGTGCATTAGAATGTAGAGTTCTGGACGTGAAAACTTCGCGGCTGGGGAGACTCGGTAATGCAACTGATGGCGCCATGGTTGAGAGTGTCGTTCACAGTGCTCGACATTCTGCTGGTGGCGTTGATCATCTACGAAGTGCTGGCGATGATCCGTGGAACGCGGGCGGCGCCGATGCTGGCAGGACTAGCGGCGGTAGCACTGGCGTTTTACCTGGCGCGGATCGGCGAACTGGTTACATTGAACTGGTTGCTCAGCAATCTGCTGCCTTACGTGGTATTCGCGCTGATTGTGGTTTTTCAATCGGAGATTCGGCACGTCCTGTCAGATGTTGGACGAAGAGTAAGTTTCCTACGCGGCACGCCCGTAGGAGGCGATTCGTACGATGACATCGTGCTGGCGGCGAATCTTTTTTCGCAGCATCAGACCGGCGCACTTATCGTGATTGAGCGCGAGATTGGTTTGCGGACGTACATAGAAAGCGGCGTAGCCATGGACGCGAAGCTGTCGTACGATCTGCTGGCCACCATCTTCCGGCCAAGCGCGCCCCTGCACGACGGGGCGGCGATCATACAGAAAGACCGGTTGGCGGCGGCGGCATGTTTTTTGCCGCTATCGATGAATCCAGTGCTGTCCACGCAGATGGGAACGCGCCACCGGGCCGGCATAGGGATCACGGAGGAAACGGACGCGATTGCAGTGATTGTCTCGGAAGAATCGGGCGCGATCAGCATGGCGGTGGGCGGCAAGATTGAACGTGATCTGACGGCAGAACAACTGCGCGAGCGGTTGAGCAGCGAGCTACGACGCTATATGCCGCCGGTAACGTTGCCGACTTCTGTGGCGCAGAGCAATGAATCGGAGCCGGGAGAAGAATCGCCGCTGCGAGTGCGCACCCCGATGAGTGCTGATGGGGATGCCGATTCGGACATGGAGCGTCCGCTATGAAGGAATTTTTGCGGCGGTGGGTGGTCCACAACTTCTGGCTGAAGGTTTTGTCGCTGCTGATCGCGACGGGACTGTGGCTGGCAATTTCTCCGGAGCAGGAACTGGCGGAAGTGGAGGTGCGAGTACCGATTGAGTTTCAACATGTGCCGACACATCTGGAGATCAGTTCGATAACGATACCGGAGGCTCAGATCCGGGTGCGCGGGCCGGAGCGATTGATTCGAGGCCTGCGCTCGACAGACATACACGCAGAGCTTGAATTGGGGGATGCCAGGCCGGGCGAACGCACGTTTGATTTGACCGCGCAGCAGATTCGCCACGATCGCGCGTTGCATGTGGTGCAGGTGGTGCCGGGGCAAGTGCATCTCAGCTTTGACACGCGGCTGACGAGGGAGGTGGAGATCCGTCCGCGAGTGACGGGAAACTTTGTCCAAGGGGAACAGATTGCCAGCGTAATCGTGGATCCCAGAAAAATCACGATCACAGGACCACAACATCATGTGGAAATGGTGGATGCGGCGACCACCGATCCGGTGGATGCTTCGGGAACCAGGACACAGGCAACATTTGTAACCAACGTATACGTTACCGATGCACTGGTGCAGGTGGTGCAACCGACCCCGGTGCGGGTGACCGTGATCATGGAAAAGGTGCCGTCCACGAGCGGACATTAGCGCGCTCGATCCCCAGATTACATTTCAGACTCCGCGTTCAACCCTTCTTATGAACCAGCAGATTATGAACCAGCAGATTATGGACCAGCCGAATCTATGAGCACTCAGGTCAGACAATTATTTGGTACGGACGGAATCCGCGGCGTGGCGGGAGAGTTTCCGCTAACGACGGAGAGTACCTACCTGATTGGGCGGGCGGTGGGCCATGATCTGGTCCGCACCACGAGGACGGCGCAAGCGGTAATGGGGCAGGACACACGCGAATCGAGCAGCTGGATTGCGGACCGGATGGCGGCTGGGCTGGCATCGGTGGGCGTGGAGGTGCATAGCGCGGGTGTGATTACGACGCCTGGAATCGCGTATCTGGCGCGGTCGCTGGGAATGGCGGCGGGTCTGGTGATCTCTGCGTCGCATAATCCGTGGACTGACAATGGGATCAAAGTTTTTTCTGGGGATGGATTCAAGCTGACGGATGCGCGGGAGCTGGCGATTGAAAAGGAAATTTTCGCGCTGTTGCAGAATCCTGGAGCGGCCGAGGAGCTACCTTTGAAGACGGCAGCGCCTTGCCTGCCGGGAGAAACGCGGCTGCGCAAGGCATACATTCAAGCGCTGGCCGGCAGCGTGTCTTCTGACTTGAGCAAGTTGCGTGTACTGGTGGACTGCGCCAATGGAGCGGCGACGGCAGAGGCTCCGGAATTATTTCGCAGCATGCGAATCCAGGCGACGTTTATTCACGTAACGCCGGACGGAAGAAATATCAATGAAGGCTGCGGGGCGCTGCATCCGGAAACGTTAGGCAGAGCGGTGGCCGAGTCAGGCGGAAAGTTTGACCTGGGTGTCACCTTTGACGGCGATGCGGACCGCGCTTTGTTTTGCGACGCCGAAGGGCGCGTGGTGAACGGAGATGGCGTGCTGCTGCTGACGGCGCGCGATCTGCAGGCTCGGGGAAAATTAAATCAATCTACCCTGATCGCGACGACCATGTCGAACATGGGAGTCGAGATAGCATTGAAAAATGCAGGCATTCGTATGTTGCGGGCGAATGTGGGGGACAAATACGTTTTGGAAGAGATGCTTAAGAAGGGTGCGACTCTGGGCGGCGAGCAGTCTGGACATATTATTTTTCGCGATGGCGATGCTACTACCGGCGATGGCTTGCTGACCGCGTTGCGGGTGATGGACGTGATTGTGCGGAGCGGGCGGTCGTTGGCAGAGTTGGTGAGCGATCTGAAGGTATTTCCGCAGAAGATTCAGAACGTACGCGTCCGCGAAAAGATTCCGTTTGCGCAGGTGCCTGACGTTCAGCGAGCCATCGATGCGGCGGAGAGTGAACTCAATGGGAACGGGCGGATTGTGGTGCGTTATTCGGGAACGGAAGCGCTGGCGCGGGTGATGGTGGAGGCGGAGTCGGAAGACAGGATGAAGGCGCTGGCGGCGAATATTGCGGGCGAGATCCAGAAAGCGTTAGGACTTTAGGGAATTGACTCAGCCTGGCGTATATCGAAATTGAACAGTGTGGTCTATACTCGGTGCGCCGGAGGCGGGTGCCATGAGTCAGACACGGCGGGAACTGTTGGAGAAATGCGTTGCGCTGGGAGCGGTGACCCTTGCAAGCTCCACTTCGCTGTCGGCCGTTGCCAGAGCCTGGGACGCGGCCGAGACCAGGCGCGAACCCACTCCATTTTGCGAACTGGGCCCGTTCTACAAACGCGATGCGCCGCATGTTTCCATGTTGCGTGCGCCCGGCGACCCGGGCATGCCTCTGTCCGTTGCTGGAGTGGTCTACAGCGCGAGCGGAGAAACTCTTCCGCACGCGAAGCTTGAAATCTGGCAGACCGACCACTTCGGCCACTACGACAACGCGGGCTACCACTTCCGTACGAGCTTACAGCCTGACGAAAAAAGCAAATACGGGTTCGAGAGCGTGCTTCCCGGACACTATCCCGACCGGGTGTGCCAGCACGTGCATTACCTGGTAACCGCGCCCGGACACAAGCCTCTGACCACGCAGCTTTACTTCGCGAGCGATCCGGTATTCGAAGGCCATCCCGCCAAGAATTTTTCCCGCGACCCCCTGATCACCAGCCGGGAACTGGTTCGGCCGGTTATGCTAAAAGGCGATCCGCAACAGGTTGTTGCCGCTGTGATCTTCGACATCGTTCTTGAGAAAGCCTGATGCCCACGAAAATTGCGCTGCCGGTCTCAATTCTCCTGCTCTTGATGGTCTCTTTTGCTCAGCCGAAAAGCCCGGGGATGAAACCTGCCGCCACCGTTCCCTTGCCGTGTGAGTCTGACCTGCAGATGATTTCGCCGGGTGGAAATCAGGTCGCGCTGCGGTGCAAGGATCACACTGTGCGCCTGGTGAATGTCAGTTCAGGAACGACGCAGCACACCTTCAGCGCGGAGCCGCAGATCGAAGCCTACAACTATTCGCGCGACGGTCACTGGTTTGCGGTGGGGCTGTGGGACGGCACGGTGCAAGTGGTCCCGACTTCGGGAACAGCCGATGCCAAACGGTGGAAGAGCGATTCCCGCCGCGTTGAAACCCTTGAATTCCTTCCCGACTCAAGCCGGATAGTTGTGGGTGCGCTCGACCCCGGGACAGGTGTGGGATTTGCAGGGAACGCCGAAGCCACTGGCTAGCCTGCGCTCCGATTTTGCCGGGTTGCTGGCCTGCAGCTTTAGTCCGGACGGAAGCTCCTGGTGACCGCAGATGGAGACACGGTGGTTCGGCTTCTACGACACCACAAACTGGAAGATGGTGCGTGAATAATCGCGGCCTGAAGGTTGAGACCTTCGCAGTAGCGATCGCGACCGACGGAAGGCGCACATTGATAGGCGGCCCCGATGATCGCATCACCGTGCTCGACTCCGTGACCGGCGCGGAAGTCCAGAAGCTTCCGAAAGATGTGGATAGGATTCTGCAATTGCTTCCTTTCGGAAACGACGGTCAGGCGGTAATTCTCTATGGCGACGGCGACGGCAAGAAACCGCCACACAATCCATCTGGAATGTGAACACCGCGAAGTCTTCTCCTCTGGCGGCGGAGCGGCCATTTACCGGCGGCGGCATCGTCGGGGGCAAGCTCTGGATGAGCAGCGCAAACGGGAATACATTGGATATTTGGGTCTACGAATAGAGGTAGGAGTAGCGCACAGCGGGACCTCAATCGCGCGTCAGCGCGATTTTCGAGGAACCAATCTCACCAATCGTGCGCAATGACGTCTAAGAGGCTGGGAGGAAGTGTGCCTGCCCTGTGCGGAGGAACCTTATGAAATGCATGCGTCTCGAACGCTGGTTGTTCATGGGTCTGATGACTGTCGGTTTTGTCTGCTCGTGGGCGGCGCTGCCGGCGCGGGCTGACGAATGGTCGAAGACCTACACCCTGACTGGGAAGCCCGATCTTCGGGTGGATACATCCGACGCGAACATTCATGTCTCGACATGGGAGCAGAACACGATTGAAACCAAGGTGACCACCACGCGTTACAAGATTGGCGACGGCGGCATCCGGATTGAAGAGCATCAGACCGGCGATGAAGTGGAGATCGCTGTGCGCTTCCCGAACTCCCATGGCATCACGATCAATTGGGGCAATCATGGCAGTCACCGCGTCGATGTCGATATTCATATGCCGCGCGAGGGACGGATCGACCTGCACACCGGTGATGGCGAGATTGACTTGGGAAATTTCAAGGGCGAGATGCAGTTGCGGAGCGGAGATGGCTCACAGGAAATTAACAACGTGGACGGCAAACTCCGGGCGACAACCGGAGATGGACATATCCGCGCCAACGGTCGTTTCGACGAGCTCGATCTGAAAACAAGCGACGGGCGTGTGGAAGCGCGGGCAAATGCGGGATCAGCTCTGGCCACGGGCTGGAGGCTCGAAAGTGGCGATGGCACAGTCACGCTGGAGGTTCCGGAAAATCTGGCCGCAGATGTGGATTTGCACGCGGGCGATGGTCACATCGATCTGGATATACCGGTTATGACCGAAGGCAAGGTTCGGGAGAATGAAATTCGAGGCAAGCTTAACGGGGGCGGAAATTTACTAATGATTCACACCGGGGATGGATCGATCCGGCTGAGGAAGAACTAGCTCCCGTTTCTTGGCTTCGCAAAATTCGCTCCGTGTTGGCCGGTATTCTGCACTAGATGAACGCAAGCTTGTGTTCTTGGGTTGCGCCGGTATCGATTTCGGCGATTTTCTGCCTTGCGAGACGACGTCAGGAAAAGGGAGAGTAAACTCTATGACAATTCTGCGTCTTTGTGTCACTGCGCTTTTGGTCGCTTCGCTCCTTTCTCCAGCCGTGGCGCAACAGCTCACAGCCTCAACTCCGAAGCATGATTCGGCGCTGGACGTAAACTCGATGGACCGGACTGTCGATCCTTGCGTCGACTTCTTTAAGTATTCCTGCGGGGGGTGGATCAAGAACAATCCCATTCCTCCGGATCAATCTTCGTGGGATACGTATTCGAAAATGCAGGATGAGAATCTGCGAAGGCTACGGGGAATTCTGGAGGCGGCTGCGGTGCCCGATGCCAAGCGCAGCGCGGCTGCGCAGAAAATTGGTGACTACTATTCATCTTGCATGGACGAGAAGGCGATTGAAGCAAAAGGCGCGGAGCCACTCAAAACCGGGCTGGAGCAAATTTCAAAGATTGATTCGAAGGCCGATATCGCCGACGTGGCTGCGGCTATGGTTCATGACAACGTTCTGTTTCATTTCGACTCGACTCAGGACTTCAGGGATGCCTCGCGGGTAATCGCGGAGGCGGACCAGGGAGGACTGGGATTGCCGGACCGCGACTATTACGTGAAAGACGATGCCAAGTCGGTGGAACTGCGAAAGGCCTACGTGGCGCACGTGGAGAAGATGTTCAACTTGCTGGGCGATCCATCGGAGACAGCGGCTGGGGAGGCGCAGACGGTGATGCGGATCGAAACCGCGCTGGCAAAGGGTTCGATGACGAGGCTCGAGCGGCGCGAGCCGAAGAATCTGGATCACAGAATGACTAGCACGGAGTTCGAGCAGATCACTCCGGATTTTTCGTGGCAGGTTTATTTCACCAAGGTAGGGCAGCCTTCATTGGCTTCGCTGAATGTGGCGTCCCCGAACTTCTTCAAAGCCCTGAATGAAGAGCTGGAAAAGGAAAACCTGGCCGACTGGAAGAGTTATTTGCGCTGGCACCTGGTTCACGCGGATGCTCCCTTTCTTTCGGCGGCATTTCTAAACGAGAACTTTGCGTTTTATGGCAAGACTCTGCGCGGGCAGCAGGAGCTGCAACCGCGCTGGAAGCGCTGCACGGAAGGCGTGGACAACGACTTGGGAGAAGCGCTGGGACAGGTATACGTGGAAACATATTTCAGTCCCGCGGCAAAACAGGAAGCAGTGAAGATGGTGAAAGAAATCGATGCCGGGATGGAACAGGACATCAACTCGCTGCCGTGGATGTCCGCAGCCACCAAGCGGCAGGCGCTGGTGAAGCTGCACGCGATGGCTAACAAAATTGGGTATCCCGACAAGTGGCGCGACTACAGCAAGCTCGAGATCGTTCGCGGCGATGAACTGGGCAATGTGGAGCGGGCGCGGAAGTTTGAATTTGACCGGCAGTTGGCCAAAATCGGCAAGCCGGTGGATCGGGGCGAGTGGGATATGACTCCACCGACGGTGAACGCTTATTACAATCCGCAGATGAATGACATCAATTTTCCGGCGGGAGTGTTGCAGCCGCCGGCGTTCGATCCGGACTCGGATGCGGCTCCGAATTATGGCGATACCGGAGGAACCATCGGGCACGAACTCACACACGGCTTCGATGACGAAGGGCGGCAGTTCGACGCTCAAGGAAACTTGCGCGACTGGTGGAGCGAAGAGGATGGCAAAGAATTTGTGAAGAGGGCCAGTTGCGTGTCAGATCAGTATTCGACTTATACAATTATTGACGACATCAAAATCAATGGGAAGCTGACTTTGGGCGAAGATGTTGCCGACCTGGGCGGGCTGATTCTGGCATACATGGCGTGGAAAGATGACACCAAGGGGCAGAACCTGCAAGCGCTCGACGGGCTGACTCCGGAGCAAAGATTTTTTGTAGGTTACGGGCAGAGCTGGTGCGGGGAAACGCGAGACGAAACCAAGCGGTTGCGCGCCACGGTTGATCCGCATTCTCCGGAGAAATACCGCACCAACGGCGTGGTCTCGAACATGCCGGAGTTCCAGGAGGCATTTCACTGCAAGGCGGGATCGCCGATGGTGAATCAGAACCGCTGCAGGGTGTGGTAGGGAAATTCGTCGGTGGCCAATGGTCGCGGGTATTGGGTGATCTCTATTCGAGTTCTTCTTTGGTGGGGTTGTAGAAGAAGCGGAAGCGGAGCGCGAGATATTCCCCACCGAATTCGCCGGGCAGCGGAGGAAACGGATTCGAGCCGACAATGCCGGCCCAGGCCGCGCGATCCAGCGGCACGTCTCCCGAACTGGCTACCACCTTCATGCCGGCAACTTTTCCATCTTTAGTAATCGCGAATTCAATGATCAGGTTTCCGTGTTTCATCTGCGCGGATTCAGGAATCGCGTTGTACCAATTCTGCCGCACGTCATGAAGCACACGCTGGAGGTAGGGCCCGAAGTCTACTCCCATGGTGTCGCTGAGAATCTCAAGGTTGCCAACCTGGCGGCCGTGCGCGCCAGTGCCTAAGCCGAAATCGCCACCATTACCCTGCACCCCGCCGCCCGGTTTGGCCGCCCGGGCCGCCTCCTGAATCTGATCGCCCGCAGACATGGAGCGGCCGTACTTGCTGAACTCATCCGCGACATTCGGCTTGACCGGAGGAGATTGCAGTTGCGCGATCTGTGGATTGGGCTGTTGTTGTTGCTGCGGCGGCGATTGGTTCTGGTTTTGCGCAGTTGCCGCGGAAGATTGAGCGGGCGCTTGTTGCGGCGCCTGAGGCCCACTCAGGCCGGGCCTGCCGGGAGGCGGCGTAGCAAGAGCTTTCCGCAATTCTTTGGGATCCAATTCAGGATGCCGCGTCGTAGCGATCCGATCTTTATCGGAGAGAATGTTGCTGCTCGATTTGCGTTGCAGCTTCTGCAAGTCGGGCGGGAGCTCAAGGAACGTAACGTCTTTGCCGCTTGTTCCCCGGCTAACCGCGACTACGGAATGCATCCAGGGAAAATACTTTTCCAGTTTGTCGAAGTTAACAATCAGGATGATGAGAACCAGGTGGGTGATGATGGAAATCCAAGCCGCTTCGCGGCGACGCGAGCGTGCCAGATCGTCCTGCAGTTGTACCAGCAAATGCGGGACACGGGCATCGTCATTCAGATCGCGGTAAGCTGTTTCCCATCCCTGCGTGTCATACAGGCCGAGCTGTTCCGGCTGAGGCTTCTCGGGGGGAGCCACGGGATCCTGAAATGGAATTTGCGTGATGGGCATGAACTAGACTTGTCCGTTAGACACAGATCTCCCTGGCTCCGTTGCATCCGGCCGCAACGAGATGACCCCAGCAAACGGATGCCGACAACTACCTTTATTTTCGCATCTTTCAGGTGATTATGCGTACTGACAAATGGAGCGCGACTTTTGTGTGTAAACATTTGTAAAACGTTTCAAACTCACGAGCAGAACTTGCCACTGACCTGTAAAGGCCAGCGCTGGGGCAGACGGTTTCTTGCCAGTCAGCACGTCCCTTGAGCGGGTTTATCAGGAGATCATTTGGTAGAACGACCTTGCAGGTCGAAGCCGTAGCTCCGCAAGATATCGGCAACGATTGGCGTCTTGATGAACGATAAGAATTGCTGCGCGGCTTCCTTGTTTTTCGAGGAGCTAAGAATGACGCACGCCTGTGAAATGGGGGGGTATTCATCAGCCGGAACCTCGGCGTAGCGTCCTTTGTCTTTCATGTTCGGAGATAAGGCGAGTGAGAATGCCACTATGCCTACGTCAGCCGAACCGGAGACCACAAACGACGCTGTCTGAGAAATGTTCTCGCCCAGCACAAACTTGTCTTTCACTTTTTCGTAGACGCCTTCCTTCCGCATTGCAGCTACGGCAGCTTGCCCGTAAGGAGCATGTTGCGGGTTAGCAACGGCGATCTTCTTGACAGTAGGGCTCAAGAGAATTTGCAGACCGGAACTCAGGTCGATTTTCGAATCCTTTGGAACCCAGACCACGATCTTGCCATTTGCGTACTGGTAGTAGCTTCCCGGCTCGGTCAATCCAGCGACTTCCAACTGTTTCGGGTAGTCGAGATTCGCGGAAAAGAACATGTCAAAAGGAGCACCGTTCTGAATCTGCTGGAAGAAGTTGCCTGACGACCCGTAAATAGGTTTCACTGTCTTTCCCGTTTCCCTTTGGAATCGGGCAGCAATATCTTGCATCGCAAACTGGAGGTCGGCTGCGGCAGCTACAGTTATCTCCTGGGCGGCACAGAATTGAGGAGTGCAACAGCATACGACGGCAAGAAGCGTTATAAGGGTCAGTTTTCGCCCGATCATGTGTCTCTCCTGGCGCTTATAGTGTCCTTGTGCCGATCTCAGCTAGAGACGAACTGCGTGGAAAGATCGAAGAAATTCACGGCGGTCACGGGGTGTCACCTTTTTTGAGCTTGAGTTGTCGTGCGAACAGAACGGCGGGAAAGAATAGACAATTTCTCATGTCACACTCTTAGAATCATCACTTCAGTAGCTTTGATCAAGGCGGCTGCAGTTTGGCCCGACTTGAGTTGCATCTCCCGCGCCGATGTTGCAGTGATTATTGATGTGATCTGCTGGCCGCCAATCGAAATCTTTATCTCTGCCATCAGACCGCTGATGCGAACAGAGTCGATGCGCCCCACTAGCTGATTGCGTCCACTGACATGGCGGAAGAGCTGCTTTCGTTCTTGCTCCGTTCGGCCGCGTGTTCTGAAAAGTAACTTGTCCACTTCACTTCGTGGGATGCGGTGGTGTCCTCCTGCCGTCTGGATGCTGCGAATTTTCTTCTTATAAATCCACTGCTTGATAGTGGGGAAGCTGATCCCTAGCTGTAAGGCTGCATCCCGCAGCTTCAGCAGCTCCTCATAATTATGCTTGCGGCCGGATTGTCCTTTCCCTGGCATCGGAAAGAAATCCTACAATCAACCCGAGCCACGGTCAATCGCCGGCCCGCTCGGCCATGCCAACGACAAAAGACAAAACCAGCATTGAACTGGATTGTAATGTACAGTATAACCGTATGTCATATACATTTCGTAATTCTCCTCGGGAAAACAATCCGTTCGGAGGTTGGTATGCGCAAATCGGCTCTCTTCTTCGTCGCGATTGGATTCTGTCTTTTATCAACGCTCTCTGTGACGCAGGATGGATTCTTTGCCGATTGGTTCAACATGGTATCCAAAACGCAAGCCGAACAGCCTCACTGGATCACTCCGCTCAACACGACCACTCCCCGTCTCGAACAGGAGTTTCGCTACGACATTCAATGGCAGACCCACAACAGCGGCGTCACTACGGACAACTACGGCGTGAGTAAAGGTCTTGAAATCATCCCTGCAAAGAATTTCGAGATCATTCTCGCCGTGCCTCCCTACATCGTGAACAACCCGGATTCCCCCAACGACGGATTCGGGGACTGGCAGTTTCTGGTGAAATATCGAATCGCCGCTGGAAATGAGGAGCACGGGAACTATATTTTTACGGCCTTCTACCAGATGACTTTTCCTACTGGCCAGTACCAGGAAGGAGCGTTGAGCCCAGTGATCACACCCACGATTGCCTACGGAAAGGGCTTCCGGAATTTCGACGTACAGGGAACATTGGGCTACAGCCTGCCCACCGGAAACGTGTCGGTCATCGGACACACTCTGCCGTGGAATAATACGTTCCAGTACAAGATCTGCAAAAAATTTTGGCCGGAGTTGGAGGTCAACTTCAACCACTTTTACGGCGGGAACGGCAATATTGTCCCGACCAGCCACCCCGGCAAAACATCGGTGTATCTCACGCCGGGACTTGTGCTCGGCAGATTCCGCTTAAAGGATCGTCTCTCTTTCACCGTGGGCGGCGGATTCGAGATCGCCGCGACGTCATTCCATCCCACAAACCATATACCTATTCTGTCGATACGCTTCCCGTTCTGAGATTGGGCCACGCGAAGAGACTGTTTTTGTCGGGAGAGCGACCGAGGGAACGGGCTATCCACACGCGCCTGTCGAAACCAGGTTTTATACCCACAAGGCCCTAACGACCACCTACGAGGGCTCTTCCCGCGGCTAACCCTTCGCGCTCGCCAAGCCGGCAAGACCCACTTTTTTTCCATGCTGGCGGATCGCAGCCACAATATCGAGAGCGAGGGCAAGAGAGCGGCGTCCATCTTCGAGGGGCACGATTGGTGTGGAGCGGTGCCGCACGGCGTGCAGAAACGACTTCAATTCCCCGTGCAACGGTTCTTCAGAAGTGACCGCAGGCTTGGCTACTTTGATCTGCGGGTTGACGGTGGGAGCGCCGGGGGCCGCTCCATCGGCCCCAACCGTGAAGACGAGCACCTCCTGGCGCCCATAGTCGACGGAAACATATTGCCGGGGCTGGAAGAAGCGCAGCTTGCGCACGCGCTCGGTGGAGACGCGACTGGCGGTGAAGTTGGCCACGCATCCGGATTCGAATTCCAGCCGCACGTTGGCGATGTCAACTTTGCCGGAAAGAATGGGCAGGCCGACCGCGCGAACCTCTTTCACGGGAGAATTGGCGAAAGAAAGCACGATGTCGAGATCGTGGATCATCAAATCAAGCACCACATCCACGTCCAGCGAGCGCGGGGTGAAGACGCTCAGCCGGTGCACTTCGAAGAACATGGGCTGGGTGAGTAGCGGGATTGTGGAGCGAACTGCGGGGTTAAAGCGCTCGAGGTGTCCGGCCTGGGCAATGCGCTTGTGAGTGGCGGCCAACTGCAATAACTCATCCGCCTCGGCCAGCGACGCGGCCAGAGGCTTTTCGATCAAAACGTCTACGCCCGCAGCCATGAGTGCGCGGGCTACTTGAAGATGATGAACAGTGGGCGCTGCGACGGAAACTGCGTGGACCTCGCTATGGGTGGTAAGCATTTGCTCGACCGAACCGAAGGCGCGGCATCCGAACTCTCGCGCGACCGCGTCGGCGCGATCGAGATTAGGATCGACGACGCCCACCAGTCGAATCGGTTCGCCCTGTTGTTCGAGCTCTTTGTAAACTCGGGCGTGATTGCGTCCGAAAACGCCAACGCCCACCACTGCGACGGAAATCGGATTATCAGCTTGCAGGAAAGGGACTCTCGAGTTGGCCGGTTGCCAGCGGGACTAACGAATTGTAAACGTAAAGGCGGGAAAGAGCATCTTGATAACTACGGGATGTCTCAGATTCAAGAATTAGGATCAAGACTTAAACGAATCGACAGCCCCGCCGCTCATGCCGCAAGCTGCAAACAACCTCGAAAGGAGAGCCCTCTCATCTCATGCGAACCATAGCGCTGTTGACCGTTTCCAACATCTTCATGACCTTCGCCTGGTATGGCCACCTGAAGTATCGCGATGTGCCGCTATTCAAAGTGATCGTGATCAGTTGGATGATCGCTTTCTTTGAATATTGCTTCCAGGTGCCGGCGAACCGCATTGGCTCGTACGAGTTCAGCGCGGCACAACTTAAAACCATGCAGGAGGTGATCACGCTGGTCGTTTTTTCAGTGTTCTCCGTTTTTTATCTGAAGCAGCCGGTGCGCTGGAACCATGTCGTAGGATTCGCGATGATTGTTGCCGCGGTTGGAGTAATTTTCAAGCCATGGTGAGGAACCGATTCGATGTCTACGCAGTCAGGTTTTGCGCTTTTTTCAAAATGGCGATCTGGCCGGCGTGGTATAGCTCGTGTTGCGCGACCCCATGCAGCATGAAGTAGAAATCGTGTTTCTTGCCGGGGACGCGTTCTCGGAGTCGAGACTCCGGCAGGGCCGCAACTGTCTTCACCAGCGCGTCGTGTGTGCGCTTTGCATCAGCGACGGCTTCGCGCCACGAGGCTTCGGTTGCTGGCTTTGGAACGAGCGGGAAATTCGCGGTGCCTTCGGGCTGCCATTTTTCTCCAGCCAGCCGGCGACAAGCTGCAGCGTCCCAAACTGCAATGTGCAATACCAGTTCCCAGATGGTGTGAACATCAGGCAGAGGCTTGGCCGCGGCAGTGGCTGCATTCAGGCCTTCCAGCAATTCAAGTAGAGCAGGGCCGTGCCATGCGTCGCCTTCGAAGGCGCGCCGAAGCTGTTCGGCGATGAGGGCGGGTTCGGAGCTTGGGGAGGTCATGACCATAACTTCGCCGATTGAGAGAGTGCAAGTCAATTGATTTATGAATACACGGTACTCATGTATACTGGAACAAATGATTGTCTCCTTTGGGGACAAGACGACGGAACACATCTTCCACGGGCATGACACAAAGCCAGCCCGGAGAATTGCACAGTTATTGTGGACCCGAGTCCAGGCCAAGCTGGATCTGCTGAACCCCAGCACCACGCTGGAAGACTTGCGCGTGCCGCCGTCAAACCGGCTGGAAAAGCTGCCAGGAGATTGGGCGGGGTTTTGCAGCCTGCGGGTGAACCACCAGTATGGCGTTGTATTCCGTTTCGTCAGCGGCAACGCAATCGACGTTCAATGCACGGATTGCCACTGAGGAGAAAATAATGTTGCCCAGCCATCGTATAGCAACTCATCCGGGACAAATTCTGCTGCAGGAGTTTCTCGGTCCAATGGGCCTGACTCAGGCTGAACTGGCGAGGGCACTCTCCATCCCTTTGAACCGGGTGAATGAGCTGGTGCGCGGGAAGCGAGGAGTCACTCCGGAGACGGCCCTCCTACTGGCCGGATACTTCAAGAACTCCGCTGAGTTTTGGATGAATTTGCAGACCGCGTACGATCTCACGCGAACTGTCCATGACATGGGTAAACGTCCTGTGGCGGCCGCGCGGGGAGCCCGTCGCTCCGCGGGAGCGCGCTAGTTCAACTGCTGTTCAGTCGCAGTTTCCTTAACCAGAAGTGTTACGCTGGATCCGCCACAACAGCGATCCCCGCGGCGTTTGCCGCGTCGAGAATCTTCTCTCCGTCCAGAAACAAGCACTTGCCCGCATCGAGGGCGAGGCAGGCTGCGCCTGCGGCCTGCATCACTTCGATGGTCTTTACTCCAATGACCGGAACATCGAAGCGCATATCCTGATTGGGTTTGGCGATCTTCACCACGGTCAGGGCGCGGCTGAGCGTGGAAGCGTTGCCGTGGAGCGAGAGCATGATCTGCCCGGCGCGCTCGATAGTGGCGTCGGTGCCCTCCATGGCTTCGACCGCCACGCAAGCGGATTCAGCAATCACCACAGTCTGGCCGATATCGTGGTGCGCCAAATGGCGGGCCACAGTGCGACCATAGTCGATGTTCTTGCGTTCTTGCTCGGTGGGCGCGCGGTGCGACAGTACTCCGGAGGTCACCAGCAACGGGTCGAGCAGCCAAGTGGAATTCTCCAGGGTGATGCCCTCCTCCGCGAGGACCTTGGCCACGGCGCCGAGCAGGCTGTCGGTGTTGCGCGTGGTGAGCGAGAGCAAAAGTTTGGCCAGGCGCCAATCCGGGCGGATGGCGGAAAAAATTTGCTTGTGTTTTATCTGCCCCGCCATGACGGCTCGATGCACGCCTTCACGCTGCAAGGTTTCGATCAGCTTCGAAAGGTCGCCGAGGGAGAGCCAGTGGACCGCGGACGCGCCGCGCTCCTCGATTTCCGCAAAAGCTTCTTCCTTGATCGCGATGACAACAACTTCATGACCCGCCGCGCGCGCCGCCTCGAGCACGAGCAGGGGAAACTTTCCATTGCCGGCGATGAGGCCGAGCTTTTCCTTGATAGAAGGCATTGAAAGGGCGCTTGCGAAACTGGTTCGGACTCAGTCTAGCATTCGGCAATCAGCATTCAGCAACCAGCATTCAGCCAAGATGATTGGCAAAGTTGGGGCTGTCGTTAATCTGGAATCGTAAGCGGCTGAATGCCGAGTGCTGAATGCTGAATGCTACTTGATGATCCCACGTTCCGACGATTCGATGAACCTGATCAGCATATCTACATCTTCGCCTCGGTCGGGCTCGCCTTTCAACTTCTCCAGCGCCTGCGACGTGTTCATCTTCGACGCAAGCAAAGTTTTGTACGCGTGGTGAATTTTGCGGATGCGCTCCGGCGAAAAGCCGCGGCGCTCCAGGCCAACTTTATTCATGCCATAAGCGTGTGTGTTGCGCGCGGCCGAGGTCATGGAAAAGGGCAGAACATCCTGTGTGATCGTAGTGCCTCCGCCGACGTAGGAGTGCGCGCCGATGCGCACGAACTGATGCACCGGGCACAGCGCGCCGACCACGGCCCACTCCTCGACGGTGACGTGGCCCCCGAGCGTGGCTCCGTTCACCAGCATGCAGTGGTCGCCGATCACGCTGTCGTGTCCGATGTGCGCATAGGCCATGATCAGCACATGGCTGCCGACTCTGGTGAGTCCGCCGCCTTTTACCGTGCCGCGGTTGATGGTGACGCACTCGCGGATTTCGTTGTGGTCGCCGATCTCCAGCCGGGTTGGTTCGCTGTTGTAGGAAATATCCTGCGGTGCCATGCCGATGCCGCCGAAGGGAAAAAAAACGTTACTGGCGCCGATTTTTGTTGGCCCATCGATGGCAACGTGCGACATCAGGCGGCAATTCTCACCAAGTTCGACTTCCGGGCCGATCACGCAGTAGGGGCCGACCTCACACGAGGATGGCACTTGGGCCCGCGAGTCGATGATGGCGGTGGGATGAACACTCATGATCGAGTCATCGGATCATCAAAAGATGGAATCATCAGAAAATGGAATCGTAAGAAGATTGACTCATTTCGGCGGATGCGAGACTCTTCATTCCGCGGCCGCGCCGTCGCCATCACTATCCAAGCTGTCGCCGCGGCCGCGGGAGCTGTCGATGAGCTGGCAGGATACCGTGGCTTCGGCCACGCGCTTGCCGGCAACATACGCGGCGCCGTACATTTTCGCCGCAATCATCCGCGGGATAACGCGCCAGCCCTTCACCTCCACTTCGATCCGCAACTGGTCGCCGGGGCTAACGGGGCGCCGGAACTTGGCGCGATCGATTCCCGTAAAGACCATCACCTTATCGGCACGATTCTCCACTTCGTGGAGGAGCAGCGCGCCGCCGGCTTGCGCAATGGCTTCCACGATCAGCACGCCGGGCATGATGGGCAATCCCGGAAAATGGCCGTTGAAAAAAGGTTCGTTGATCGTGACGTTCTTGATGGCCACGATGCGCTCTTTGCGTTTCAGTTCCAGCACGCGGTCAATCAGCAGAAGCGGATAGCGATGGGGAAGAATTTTCAGGATGTCGTGAATGTCGAGGGCCGGCTTGGCTGCGGCCGCGTCGGTCACGGGAGGATTGCTCTCAATCATGGTTCGTACGAATCAATGTTCGTCTCAAGCAGCCTGAAGATTATACTGTACCGCGTCGCATTCACGGCGTGGCGATGACTTCGGCGGCGCAAGGAAATTGTGACTGGCAAGAAAATAGAAGAGCGACGGGAAGCTGCTGCGCCGCGGCCCGCATGGCCTGACCGCCTGCGCTATTTCGAACAAAACCAGGATCGGATGGTCGAGACAGTTCGCGAGTTGGTTGAAATCGAATCTCCCAGTGACAACAAGAAGGCCGTAGACCGCATAGCCGCGTTTCTCGCGATCAAGTTTGACGCTCTTCGGGGACGGGCGCAACTCCATCACAGCAACGAATTCGGCAACAGTTTGCAGATCGACTTTGATGGCTCATCCGGATCGGCCAAACGCAAGCCCGTCCTGCTGCTCGGCCACTACGACACCGTCTACCCGATGGGAACGCTCGCGAACATGCCTTGCAAAATCGAGAGCGGACGACTGCGCGGGCCGGGCGTTCTCGACATGAAATCGGGAATTTCGCTGATGCTGCATGCGATTGAAGCGCTTCAAGCGTGGCACGGTGAACTGCCGCGGCCGGTAACGGTTTTTCTGGTTTCCGATGAAGAGGTTGGCAGTCGTTCTTCGCGTCAGATCACCGAGGCACTGGCGGAAGAGTCTGCGGGAGTGCTGGTGCTGGAACCAGCCGCGGGCCTTCGCGGCGCGGTCAAAACTGCGCGCAAGGGGGTGGGCGAGTATACGCTGCGCGTGAAAGGCGTCGCGGCGCATGCGGGACTTGATCCGGGAAAAGGGCATAGCGCGATTCTTGAGCTGGCGCGCCAGATCACCGCGGTTGCGAAGCTGAACAATTTGCGGCAAGGCTTGTCGGTAAATCCCGGTGTGATCGAGGGCGGAACGCGCACAAATGTAATTGCGGCCGAGGCCTCGGTGGGGATTGATGTGCGCCTCAAGAGCGCGAACCAGGCTTCTGGAATCGACCGCAAGCTGCGCGCTCTGAAGCCATTCGATAAGCACTGCAAGTTCGAGATGACGGGTGGAATCAACCGTATGCCCATGGAGCGAACCGCGGGGGTGGCGGCCCTGTACAAAAAAGCGCGCGAGATTGCCGGCGAGGTTGGATGGGAACTCGAGGAGGCGGCGGTGGGCGGCGGCTCCGATGGAAACTTCACCGCCGGGTTGGGGATTCCCACGCTCGATGGCATGGGCGGCGTGGGAGACGGCGCACACGCGGTCCACGAATTTATCGTGATTTCGGAATTGCCGCGCAGGGCGCTGCTTTTGGCAGGCATGATTGAGAATATTTAAGGGCGCTTTTCTGGGCCGTAGCGGGCTCTCTCGTGCGGCTCGCGGCTGCTCTCGCAGCACGGGCAACTGAAGTCTATTCCAGACGCTAGGGACCTCAACCGCCTTGCTCCTCGTCACTAACAAATCCGCGCAAGGGTAAGTCTTTTGGTCAGATATTCCCATCCCAAGTTGCACGAATTGTTTTCAGCATGGCCGGATAGATAATCCATTTCCGGAACGGATCGATTAAGCCCATGTACAACGGCGTAATCCACGTTCTCTGGAGCACGTAGACCGCAAAGTAGAATCGATAGGTATCGGCCCTTTCAGCGAGGGCACTGAGGGCCGCAGCATGAACGGTACGATTCTGTACTTCAAGGAGCTGTTCGTTTTCGAAACGATAGACAACGCGGAACAATCCTTCTGGCGTTCCCGACGCGACAAGAGAACAAGCACGATCCTCTGGCGTTAGGCGACTTCCAAACGAGGTTGCCAAGGCATCCTTCGGTTCGGCCTCAAGTCGAAGAATGCGTCCAAGAAAAAGCCGAAGATGGAGAAGCGCGCGGGCTAGTGGAGGCAGTCGGTTGATTCCGCCCTGACTCGACCGGTGAAGAAATTCAGAAAGGGTAACGCCGTCTCGGTGCCTAGGTAAGTCAACCGCCCAGACGTCGTGCAGCGGGACGTCAGCGAGAAACCTATGCACGCGAAGCGGAAGCGCGTAAAACTCCGTTGGAGAAATCTGCAGCATTTTTGTATTCTTGGTCCTTCTTTATTAAGAGCTAGTCCGAGGGAGTCAGGACGAGGAAGTAATCCATTTTGTCGCCCTTCACAAAATTATACTGTTTGAGCAAACGATATCCCGCCTGAGCGGCCTCACGCAGGACAACTTCGCGGTTTACACCATGGTCCTCGCCATTTCCGTTGCGATCGATGATTCCGACCTTGGCGCCGGGACGCAGCGACGCGCGCAGGTTCTGCAAGAGAGCAACCGGTTCAGCGACTTCGTGGTAGGTCTTCAGCAACAGGACGGAATCCACGGAGCCCGCGGGAAGAAGCGGATTATCCTGTCTACCGAGGATCGTCTTCACATTGCGTAATTGTTCTTTCTGCGCCCGGTCGGCAATATAGCGGATGGATTCCGGATTGATATCCACGGCATACACGACACCGCCTTCGCCTACGCGCCGCGCGGCTCGTACGGTGAACCAACCAGATCCGGCTCCGATATCGGCTACAGTCTTTCCAGTTGTGACGCCCAGAATATCCATAACGCGATTTACCTGAAGGCGCTCGTCACGCCCGGGAGAATCGAAAATTGAGAGGTCGCCCGCGTAGGGCTCGCTGGTTTTGCGATGTTCAACCGTGGCGGCTGGAGCCTGAGGTGAGCCTTGGCCTCGGGCGAATAAAAACGTTTGGCCAGCGATCAGCATGGCCAAGATGAGAGCACCACGTTTTAACATCCTCGCAACCTCCAAAGAGTTTTCTTTCAAGAATAGACTTCGATAGCGTGGCTCGGTGAGCACTCGTTTTGACTCCGAAGTTGGCATAGCCTAGACTTTTCTTAGCAACCTGGCCGCGCTGTATTGTTCGCGGGACCGGCCGCTTTGGAGGGGTTATGGGTGAAGGTCTCTTTCAGCCTTTGCATCTGATATTGATTATAGGGATCATCCTTCTGATCTTCGGCACCAGCAAGTTTTCCGCGCTGGGCAAGGGCATGGGCGAAGGCATCCGTAACTTCAAGGCCGCGATGAAACAGCCGGACGAAGAAAAGAAAGAGAAAAAAGAAGAAGAGAAAAAGTCCTAGCCTGGTTTTGATTCACCACTCTCCGCTCGGGACACAATCCTTACAGACTGAGGTCAGGGCGCCGTCTGGGGCAATAGAACTGCCCGGCGGCGCTTTTTGGCCTGGGCGACGGAGTACGCCACTGAGCCAGCGAAGGCGCTGTAGGGCACAGGGCCGAGGGTAGTTCCGGCGAAGATTCGAACCGAGACGTAAGTAAGAAGGAAGACCCAGACAAAGGTTCGGCGCTCGAGGACGTATCCGATGATGGCTCCGGCGACCAGGTAAGAGGCGAGGGTTACGGCCTCGGCTGCGACCGCGGGAGAAAACCCAATATTTCGAGCAGCCTCGGCGGCGGCGGGCGCGAACTGAAGAAAGGCAAAGACGGGCAAGGCTGCTGCGACGAGCGCTGCCGGCAGAAATTGGCGAATAGAAAAGCGGTGAGCAAAAGGGTTCAGATGATTGCGGATACCGCGCCAGAGGGCTTTGTCGGCGATGGCGTAGCTGCTTCCACCGGGCAGAGGCCGGTAGGCGCCAGTGGCAAGCTGGTGGGCGCTGAAGCGCTCGTGTTCACTCTGAACGTCTTTGAAAATGCGCGCTGCGTCGGCGAGTGGAGCAACGGGACATCCCATGGTTTTGGCGCGGGCATCGTGGCGGCGCTTCATCTCCGAGGGTTCGGCGATCTGCGGGCACTCCTGCACAACTTGATAGGGCGGACGGTCGTGAACGGACTTCAATTTCATGTTGCGTGTGGTCAGAATCCTATTGTCGGTGAAACGGGTGTGGAATGACATGGTGCAACTGTTGGTGAAGGGACGCTTCCCATCGACTTTGAGAACTTGCTCGTGGATCAGTACTACGCAACGGGAGGTATCGGTGGGATTCACGTATTGGCGGAGCAGGTTGTTGCCGTAATTGTTGATGCGATAGGTGCATACCGGCCAGTAGTTCATGGCGGCAAGTTTCTCATCGTAAGGAGCAAGGTAACGCGCCTGGGCTTCACTGAGTGAGCTGACGGGAACGTTCTCGATTTGGTAGCGGACCGGGACTGTAGGGACGCTCCGACGCAGCTTGGGTATGCTGCCGAACACGATCTTGCCAACCGTGTAGAGAAATACCGATAAGTCAGCGTCGACCGGGAATCGCATGGATAGATTTCCCCCGGGGAGTTCGAAACCAGCTTAGCAACTATTCCCAGGCTGCTCCGAGTTACGGAAGTGTCGGTGGGGGCGGAGATTCTTTTCAGCCGCTCGGGACTTGGGCCAGGGCGAGGACGCTCCAGAGGATGTAGGCGCCGAGCAGGCCGCCGACGCAGGCGGTGATCAAGAGACGGAAGCGGGTCTCCATAAGGTCGGCGATAACGCCGGACACAAAGATTAGAAGGAATGGGATCGAGGCTAGTAAGAATCCCGCGCCGGCGACGTGGGGATGAGCCATCCCCAGCGCGATGAAGAGTAGAGCGACCAGGCCGGGAGCGGTGTTGCCGAAGTAGCGGGTGCGCGGCCATACATAATAGGTGATGATCGCAACGGGCAGAAGCAGGGCAAGGGCGGGACAGGCGCGCAAAGTTTGTATCGCGACCTGGCGGTAGACGCCAGGTACGGTGAAGCTGCGCCACGTTGCTCCCCAGAATGAGGCGTGTTGCATGCCTTCGAGAAATGCGCGGGGGTGGAAGAAATATGTGGCGAAGAGCAGGGCGAGGGCCACGAGACAGGCGGAGGTCCAGATGATGAGGGCGGCGCCGCGGCGGATGGGCGCGAGATAGAGCAGAAACGCGATAGCTAAAGGCAGTACGATAATCATGGAGAATTGAGATCCGACGGCGATAGCCAGGGAGATGCCGAGCAGGATGATGCGACGCCAATTCCAGAGAACCACTTCGCGCGGGGCGTACAGGGTATGAGCGACGGCGATGGCGGTGAAGATGGCGCCAAAGGATCCCCAGGCGGCGACGATTTCCGGCTCGGCGTGCCAGACGGCGCTGGCCTGGATCATGGATGGAGAAAAGCAGTAGAGAGTGAGGGCGAGGAATCCTCCGGTGTTTCCGCAGAGGCGACGGGCGACGTACCATAACGATGCGCCGAGAAAGACTCCGCAGGCGAGAAACGGCAAGCGTGGAAGCCAGCGCCAATGCGGGGATGAGTCTGGATCGAGTAGCGCCTGAGGTCGGGCCAGCACGGGCGCGGCAGTTACGAGGGAGAGTAGCGGGGAGTGCTCGGTGTCGAAGTTGTCGGCGTCCTGGGAGACTTCCACCGGAAGCGAACTGGGAGGATCTGGGTAGGGTGCGCCAGCGATCTCGCCGTCGTGGAGCTGCCTCCAACCTGCGGTGATTCGGGTTTGTTCGGATGCAGCAGGGCTGTCGGCTCCGTGCAAGTCAGACGCTCGCAGTTCGGAACGGACTAACCAGATTGCTTGAGCCAGGAAGGCCACCAGCAACGCGCCGGCAAGAAATTGCGGACGGCCAAACCGTTCGCGCGTGAAAAATCCGGTCATAAGGATGAGCCGGAGTGTTTTACCATGAGCGAGCCCCTTTGAGGAAACCTTCTGTGGATGGTAGATGAGATGCAGTTTTCAAGTGAGGAACGAGAACGTGTGATTCAGGAGTCCATCCCGGAAGTGCCGGCTTCGGCACCGGATTTTTCGGTCCAGCCATCTTACGTGCGCACAGTGTTTTTTGGTCCGGACGGTCTGAGGGCGGGATGGGGATTGGCATTCTACGTGGCGATGTACTACCCGCTGCAGTTTGTGGTGACGCGGTGGGCGGGGTCGCTGGACCTGGATCCGAGCGGGCTTTGGGCGACGATGCTGGCGGAGTTTGGGCTTCTGGTGGCGGCGGTGCTGCCGGCGCTGGTGTTGATGAGAGTTGAGAGGCGGCCGTGGGGGGAATACGGGCTGCCGCAGGCGCGAGCGTTTGGAAGGTTATTCTGGGTGGGCTCAGTGTGGGGGTTCGCCAGCATTACGGCGCTGCTGGCGGCAATGTATGGGCTGCGAGTGTTTGATCTTGGACATCTGGCGATGTATGGCACTCGCATTGTGAAGTTCGGAGCCTTCTGGGCGGCGTTCTTCCTGCTGGTGGGCTTCTTCGAGGAATTTTTGCTGCGAGGGTATTCGCAGTTCACGTTGACGCGAGCGATCGGCTTTTGGCCGTCCGCGATAGTGTTGTCCTGCATGTTTGGTCTGATTCATTTGCAGAATGCAGGCGAGCAGTGGACGGGACTGCTGGCGGCGGCGGCGATTGGTTTCTTTTTCTGTTTGACGCTGCGGCGTACGGGCACCTTATGGTTTGCGGTGGGATTTCACGCAGCGTGGGATTGGGGGGAGACGTTTTTTTATTCGGTACCGGATAGCGGGACGATTTTTCCAGGGCATCTGCTGAAGTCATCGTTTCACGGGCCGCGATGGCTTACAGGAGGAGTGGTGGGACCGGAGGGCAGCGTGCTGTGCTTTGTGGTGATCGCGGTGGTGTGGGTGGCGTTTGCGAAGAGATATCCGGAAGTGAAGCATCGCGTAGAGCGGTCGCAGGCATGACAGAGCGTTCTGAGTCCCAAACGAGGGAAGGCGAAAGCGTATGACTGAGAAATCACTTTTCGTGGTTTTGCTGTCGTTAGTCGCGGCATCGGTGGTTTCCGCCCAAACTGAGATGCGCCCGAGGGTTCGCGACCTCGGAGTGGAAGTCGGAGTGTTGCCACCGGGTCCGCTGAATGCGATCACGGACGTTGCCGGGCTCAAGGTCGGACAGACCACTCTCATTCGCGGCGACAACATTCGCACCGGGGTTACCGCCATCTTGCCGCACGGAGGAAACTTGTATAAAGAGAGGGTTCCGGGCGCGGTTTTTTTGGGCAATGCGTACGGAAAGCTGACCGGCTCGACGCAGGTGAATGAAATGGGGGAGATCGAGACACCGATACTTCTGACTTCTACAGACTCGGTGCCCAGGGTCGCGGATGCTCTTATCACCTACGTCTTCAATCTCAAAGGAAATGAGAATGTACTGTCCGTGAATCCAGTAGTGGGCGAAACCAACGATGGGTATTTGAGCGATATTCGTTCGCGCCCGATCGCTCCCGAGGACGTTTTTAAGGCAATTGACAACGCAACTGCAGGAGCGGTGGAAGAAGGCGCAGTGGGTGCGGGCACGGGCACTGTGGCTTTTGGATATAAGGGAGGAATCGGGACCTCGTCGCGTCGGCTGCGGGCTTCGCTCGGCGGCTACACCGTGGGAGTGCTGGTGCAGACAAATTTTGGCGGGAACCTGACCATTGCGGGCGTACCTGTGGGCAAGGAACTGGGAAATACTTATCCAAAGACATCCTTCGATGAACATAAACCTCCGGCGAGTTGGATGCCGCCAAACGCAATCGATGGCTCATGCATGATTGTGGTGGCGACTGACGCGCCAGTGGAACACCGAAACCTTAGCCGGCTAGCGGCGCGAGCGATGATGGGTTTAGCCCGGACGGGATCGAGCGGCAGTAACGGCAGCGGAGACTACGTTATTGCGTTTTCGAGTTCTCCAGAAGTGCGAATTGAAGCCGGTGAGCCGTTATACCGGCCTAAGGAGTTATTGAGCAATGAGAGCATGTCTCCGTTGTTTGAAGCTGTGATCGAGGCCACGGAAGAGGCGATTTACAACTCGATGTTCCGAGCGCACGATGTGACTGGAAACGGCCATACCGTAAAGGCGTTGCCTCTCAAGGAAACAATCGATTTGTTGACGAAACACAATGCTAGTTCGACCAAATAGGCTCAGTACCTCAGGCGCAGGGGAGTAGTTCCCTATCTGGAAAGTGTCTACTCGGAAAACCTGCGGAATTGGTTTCTCCTAATCTTCGCCTAGCCTATACTCTCCTCCATGAACCGGGAAACGGATCTGCTGACGCCGCTGAAGCGGTACTGGGGATACAGCGCTTTTCGTCCGCTGCAGGAGCGGGTTGTGCGCAGCTTACTGGCTGGGCATGATACGTGCGTGGTGATGCCGACGGGCGGGGGCAAATCTTTGTGCTACCAGTTGCCGGCGGTGGTTTCGGCAGGGACGGCGGTGGTGATTTCTCCGCTGATTGCGCTGATGCAGGATCAGGCGACACAGCTGGCGCAGATAGGGATTCCGGCGGCGGTGCTGAACAGCACCCTTAGCGAAAGCGAGCAGGCCAAGGTGATGTACTGGGCGCGGAAAGGCGAATATCGACTGCTCTACGTATCGCCGGAGCGCGTGGCGCGAGGCGATACGATGGGCTGGTTACAGCAGGTGCCAATTGCATTTTTCGCGATCGATGAGGCGCACTGCATCTCCGAGTGGGGACACGAATTCCGTCCGGAATACCGGCAGTTGAGTCGGCTGCGTACGAAGTTTCCGGATCGTCCGATTGCGGCTTTCACGGCCAGCGCCACGCGGCACGTGCGGCACGACATTCTGGCGCAACTGCAGTTGCGCGATCCCGATAAATATATTGCCAGCTTTTACCGGCCGAACTTGCGCTATCTGGTGCGCGAATGTCAAGCGATCGAGCAAATGGAGTTGCTGGTCGATGCATTGCGGAGCTATGCAGGCAGCAACGTGATTGTTTACTCTCCGACGATCAACCGGGTGGAGGAGACGGTGGATTTTCTGGAAGATCACGACATTGCCGCCGTGGGATATCACGGCAAGATGGGTGGCCAAGAGCGGCGGCGCAATCAGGAACGTTGGATGTCGGATGAAGTGCGGGTGCTGGTGGGAACGATTGCTTTTGGTTTGGGCATCAATAAGGCGGCAGTGCGGTCGGTGATTCATTTGTCGCTGCCGAGATCGATTGAGCAGTACTACCAGGAGGCGGGACGAGCAGGGCGCGACGGCGCGAGCGCGGATTGCGTTTTGCTATGGCAGAAAAAAGATGCCGGGCTGCTGGGCTTTTTCGCCAATCAGATTATAGATGGCGCGGAGCGCGAGCGGGCGTGGGAGAGGTATCGGATCATCCGGGAGTTTGTGGAATCGCGGCGCTGCCGGCATCGGCAAATTTGCGGGCACTTTGGGGAAGCTCCGAAGTGGGACAAGTGTGACGCCTGCGATGTGTGCGGAAGCGCGGCGGAGTGGATGGTGAGGGTTCCTGCCGCGGTGGCGGCCAAGGCGGCGGGAAGAAAGCGGCTGCCGTTGCAGCCTGTGGCAGCTCCGCCTGCGGGTTCCGAGGCGGAGGAATTGCGCGAGTATCTACGGGAGTGGCGGCGTGCGATGGCCAAGGAGAGAGGCGTCCCAGCATACATTGTGTTGCACGATTCTTCTCTCGAAGAAATTTGCCGAAGGCAGCCCAAGTTTTTTGCGGAGCTTCTGGAGATTCAGGGAATTGGAGAGCGCAAGGCAGAAGTATATGGGCAGCTTATTTTGGATGCGCTGGAGAAATTCCGGCAAGGGCAGCGGGCGGGGGGGCGCTGAACGGAAGGCAAAGCCGGCGGATGAGACTCTGCGATTGCTGGGCGAAGGCAGAACGCTGGAAGAGATTGCGGAGGTTCGAGGACGGCAACTTTCGAGGGTGGTGAATGCGGTTGCGAATCTGCTGGAGACTGGGCTGGTTGAGTTTCAGCCGGGATGGGTAAGCCAGGAGAAGCAATCGGTAATTGGCGCGGCGTGCGCCAGAGTAGGGATGGACCGGCTGAAGCCGATGAAGGATATTCTGCCGCCGGAAATTACGTACGATGAGATCCGGCTGGTGGTGGGGAGGTTGCGGCGTGAGGAAGGGTTGAGGAAGGGGGATGTTCCGGCTTAGGCCTCTTGGGGCCCGCGAGATTGGTTACGGTGGACACATTTCGCGGGCAAGAGTGCCCCCGCCGCACAATCACAAACTTTCCGTCGTTCTATAGGTTGAGGAGTTGCTTAATGGCTTCTGTGCCTGAGTGGATGCAATCGGGGATGCCGATGCCGCGGTAGGCGTTGCCGGCGAGAGCGAGCTTCGGTAACTGCTGGCGGAGGCGCTCGATGCGGTCGAGACGTTCCAGGTGGCCGACGCCGTATTGCGCCATGGCGGACTTCCATTTATAGACGCGGGCGAAGAGGGGCACGGCGCGGAGGCCAAGGATATGCTGCAACTCTTCGCGGACGAAAGCGATGATGGCGTCGTCGGAAAATTGCCAGATGTTCTCCGCGTTCGATCCCGCGAAAAAGCAACGGAGCAGGGCGCGATCCTCAGGAGCGCGGTGAGGAAATTTATTATGGACGAAAGTTGCGGCCAACAGGCCCTTGCCTTCACGGCGCGGAACGAGGAATCCGAAACCGGGTGGGAGTGAGTAACGGACGTTGCGATCATAGCCGAGACCGACAGTGATGGAAGAGCTGTATTCGATAGAAGCGAGTTCGGCGGAAAGCTCGGGACTGGAGAGTGAGAGGATTCGCGCGGCTGCGGGAGCGGGTACGGCGATAATTACGGCGTCATAATGATCGGATTTCAAACCTGCTGAAATGTTCCAGCCTGCGGCTTCGGGTTGAATTGATTGCACCGGCGCGTTGGTGAGCAGGGAATCCTGATTGAGTTTGGGAACGAGGCCTTCGACAAGCTGCTGCATACCATTCTTCAAGGAAGTGAACAGCGGAGGCGTGGTCTTGTTTGCCGGGCGCAGCATTTTTTTTCGTGTGCTAAGCATGGCACGGCCGAGACTGCCGTAGTCGCGTTCCATCTCGCCGAAGCGAGGGAGCACGGCGCGCACGCTGAGGCTGGCGGCTTCTCCGCCGTAGATGCCGGAGAGGAGCGGGTCGGCAAGGCGGTCCACCATTTCAGCGCCATAGTGGCGCTCGACGAGCGAGGCGACGCTTTCATCGGCGTTGGCAGCACGAGGCGCGTGAAATAGTTCCTGCGCCATGCGGATTTTGGTACTCCAGGAGAAGAGCGGCGAGAAACCGGTAGGCAAGATTTTAGTCGGGACCATAAACATCAGGCCGTCGGGCATGGGGATGAGACGGCCGCCTACGAGAATGTAAGTTTTGCGATCGGCATCGTTGGATCCGATGAGTTGATCGCCGAGTCGAACGGCGCGGCAGAGGTCGGCGGCCCAGGGCTTTTCGGAGATGAAGGAGTCGGGCCCGGCTTCGACGATGCATCCCTGGACGTGCTCGGTGCGGAGGACGCCGCCAAGTCGCAGCGACGATTCATAGACAGTGTAGTCGACTGCGCCTGCGCGACGATGCTCTTCGAGGGCGAAAGCGGCCGCTAGTCCAGAGATACCGCCGCCGATGATCGCGATGCGGGTCACGCAAGCCGGCTTCCGGCGTCCGGCTTTCGGCGTCCGGCAGCGCTCGAAGTGGAGAGGGATGCAGAATGTTGTTGCACCAGGCGGGCCAGGTTTTTCACGCTTTCGACTGGCGTTTCGGGCAGGATGCCGTGGCCAAGATTGAAAATGTGGCCGGGGCGTCCGGCGGCGAGACGAAGAATTTGTTCCGCGCGAGACTTGAGTTCTTTCCAATCGGCGAAAAGCAGAACGGGGTCGAGATTACCCTGAACGGCGCAACGATGTTGGAGATCGCTCCATCCTTTATCAAGCGGAATGCGCCAGTCGAGGCCGATGACCTCGGCTCCGGTTTCATTCATCGCAGGAAGCAGCGTGGCGCTATCGGTGCCAAAATAAATGATGGGCGCACCAGTTTTTTGTAGGCGCTTCACCAGGGTGGTCACGTGGGGCAGGACGTAGCGGCGGTAATCTTCCACGCTTAGGCAGCCGACCCAGCTATCAAAAATCTGAATCACATCGGCGCCGGCGCGCACTTGCGCGGTTGAGTACTCTGCCGTCACATTCACCAGCTTGCGCATTAACTGATCCCATTCGGTGGACGAGTTGTACATCATTTTCTTGGCGTGAAGGTAATGGCGGGAGCCGCCACCTTCGATCATGTAGCTGGCGAGGGTGAAGGGCGCTCCGCAAAAACCGATGACGGGAAGTTTTCCGGCGAAATGTTTCGCGACTAAGCTCACCGCCTCTGAAACATAACCCAGATCGGCAGCGCTGTCGGTGCGGAGTTGAGCGATGTCTTCTGTAGAGCGCACCGGCTTCTCGATAACCGGTCCTTCGCCTGCGGAGAAATGAAACGGGAGTCCCATTACTTCCAACGGAAGAAGAAGGTCGGAGAAGATAATGGCGGCATCGACGCCGAGAAGTTCGGCAGCACTGATGGTAACTTCGGCGGCGAGGGCGGGCTTCTTGCAGATTTCGAGCAGCGAATGTTGCTTGCGAACCGCGCGATACTCCGGCATGTAGCGCCCAGCCTGGCGCATAAACCAAACGGGAGTGCGCTCGGCAGGCTGGGACTTGCAGGCGCGAACGAAGATAGAATCGGGCGCAGACATGAACCGAATACTCTAGCATCTTCAGCGGAATTATGCGGTGACGCCGCACGCGTTGGGTGCGCGACATGAAAGTGGTGGCTAAATTGGGTATTCTTTTTTTGTGGCCTTTTTCTTAGCGCCTATATACGCTAAGTAGAAGGAGGGCTCCTTATGCCCGATTCCCTCACTCCGTTAGAAGCACAAAGGACAGAGTTGTTTCGCCAGATCGCTGCCGTGGGTGATTTCCGCCGCGGTTCGATCACTACCACTTCCGGCAAGTGCGGCAAGCCCAGCTGTCACTGCGCCAAAAATAACGATCCTGGCCATGGACCGAATTTCCGCCTCACACGAAAGGTTCAGGGCAAAACCATCACCGAGACCTTTGATTCCCCGACGGAATTAGACAAGGCGCAGCGGGAAGTCGCAAATTTCCATCATTTTCAAGAACTCTGTCAGGAGCTGATTGCCATCAACGAAAGGATCTGCCAGTTGCGTCCTCCGGAGGAGGCCTTGACGCCACAGGAAAAAAAACGGCGGAAACAATTCAGCAGGAAGTCGCGCACGAAGTAAGCCGTCTGTTGCAGGTGATCTGGCAAGACCGGCACAAGAGTGGCCAGCTGGATTTGGAAGCCATGGAAGTGGCCATGCGGTCGGCCATGCATCAGGCGGGGGCTGTAGCCCTGGGTGAACTGTTGCCATGCGATCCTCCCGGTCCCGACCAGCTGACCGCGGCGTGCTCCTGCGGCCACTGTGCACGCTATCGTGAATTGCGTTGCCGATCCATCCTCACGGCAGTGGGCAAGGTGGAACTGGTGCGTCCTTACTACTTATGCTCGCACTGTCCTCAAGGGCAGTTTCCCTTCGACGCCGAGCTGGATGTCGAAAATAAGGATCTCTCTCCCGGCGTACGTCGCATGCTGGCGGTAGTAGGCCAAGCTGCTGCTTTTGATCAAGGACGCGAACCAATGAAGCTGCTGGCGGGTCTGGAGGTGACGACCAAAGCAGTGGAACGAACCGCCGAGGCCATCGGGGAAGACATCAGCGGGCGGGAGCGGGTGCAGATCCAGCAGGCCATGCAGTTGGACCTGCCCGTGGTGCTCGGAGAGCCGATTCCCATCCTGTATGTGCAAATGGACGGCACCGGAGTGCCCGTGACCAAAGCGGAGCGTGGAGAAAGCAAGCGGAAAGGCGAGCCAGCCCGCACTCGCGAAGTTAAATTGGGATGCGTTTTCACCCAAACCACTCATGACCCACAGGGACATGCCATACGGGACCTGGATTCCACCACTTACACCGGCGCCATTGAGTCCGCCGAAGAGTTCGGCAAACGTCTCTATGCCGAGGCCTGGAATCGTGGCTGGAACCGCGCGAAAAAGAAAGTAATCATGGGCGATGGCGCGGAATGGATTTGGAATCTCGCCGATCTGCATTTTCTCGGCGCCCTGCAAATGGTTGATCTCTTCCATGCTCGCCAGCATCTCTGGGATCTGGCCCGCCTGCTGTACCCAGCCGACGATGCGCGTCAGAAACAATGGATCATGCGTCACCAGCCCAAACTCGACGAGGGCAAGATCGAGAAACTAGTGAGCTATCTACGCTCTTTGCAAGCGTCCCCACCGGAGCTAGCCGAAACCATCCGCAAAACAGCCGATTACTTTGAGAAAAATGCCGAACGCATGCGATACCCCGAATTCCGCCGCCAGCATCTGTTCGTCGGCTCGGGCGTCATCGAAGCGGGTTGCAAAACTGTGATTGCCACCCGCTTGAAACAATCTGGCATGTTCTGGACGGTCAGTGGCGCCAATGCCATCATCGCCCTCCGATGCTGCCGTCTTAGTGGTCGGTTTGAGGATTACTGGGAAGCCCGGCGTGCCTAACTCTCACTTTCACGTCGCGCACCCGCACGCGTTTACGCGGGACGAATTAAACTAAAAGTGGGGAAGTGGCATGAGTCACGCAGACATTCTGAAAGAGAACGTGGAACTGGCGGTTGCGGACGGAACACGGATGATGGCTTACGTGGCGCGTCCGCAGCAAGGAGGGCCACATCCGGGATTGCTTTTATTTCAGGAGGCATTTGGGGTCAACCATCATATTCGTAGTGTCAGCGATCGGTTTGCCGCGGAGGGATATGTGGTCATTGCGCCAGAGCTGTTTCATCGTACGGCGCCGCCGGGATTCGAGGTCAGCTATACAGACTTTCCGGCCGCGATGCCGCAGTTGCAGGCAGTGACCAATGAGACGGCGGAGACGGATGTACGGTCGGCGCACGAGTGGCTGAGGTCGAATGCGCAAGTAAAAGCGAGTGAGATTTCGAGTATCGGATTCTGCATGGGCGGGCGGATTTCATTTCTTGCCAACAGCATTGTTCCGTTGCGCGCGGCGGTTTCATTTTACGGAGGCGGAATCGCGCCCGGGTTGCTGGATCGGGCAGCCAAGCTGCATGGTCCATCGTTATTAATATGGGGTGGATTGGACAAGCACATTCCGCCGGAGCAGCGGCGAGCGGTGACTGACGCCTTGAGCGCGCAGAAGAAGATCTATGTGAATGTCGAATTTTCCCGCGCCGACCACGGATTCTTCTGCGACGAACGGGCCGCGTATGAGCCGCATTCGGCGAAGCAGGCTTGGGCGTTAACCTTGGAGTTTCTACGGTCGTGAAGAAATTGCGGAGGGTTCTGGCGACGGCGGTCTTTCCCTTGACGGTCTTTCTTTTGGCGATTGGAGCGACGTGGCAAACACTCATCGCCGGTGAGCGGCAGGAGAAAGACTCACAACCCGCTTCGCCGGCTACCTTCTATAAGGATGTGGCTCCGATACTCCAGAATACGTGCCAAAGTTGCCACCGGAGCGGAGAAGCCGCGCCGATGCCGCTGGTGACGTATGAGCAGACGCTGCCCTGGGCGCGGAAGATAGCGGCTGCTGTTGAGCTGAAGATGATGCCGCCGTGGTTTGCCGATCCACGCTACGGCCATTTTGCGAATGATCCGTCATTGAGCGCGGAGCAGATCGCGACGATTGTAGCGTGGGCAAACGGAGGAGCCCGGGCGGGAGATGCGCGGGATGCACCGCCGCCGCGGCAGTGGGGTAAAGGGTGGAATATTCCGCAGCCGGATGTAGTAGTGAAGATGCCGAAGCCCGTGCCGATTCCAGCGCGAGGAGAAGTGGAATACACGTACGAGATTGCGTCTACGCATTTTGCGGAGGACAAGTGGGTGCAGATGGTGGAGGTGCGACCTTCGAGCGCAGCGCACGTACATCACGCGGTGGTGTACATCCGGCCTCCGGATTCGGCGTGGCTGCGGCACGCGCCGGTGGGTGAGCCATTCACGGCATCAATGTTGAGTGATGCGGAGGAGCGGCGGCAGGCGCACGAGACCACGAGCGATCTGCTGCTGGTTTACGCGCCGGGGAGCGCACCGGATCGATGGGCGGAGGGGATGGCGAAGTTCGTGCCGGCGGGATCGGACCTCGTGTTTCAGATGCATTACACGACGAACGGCGACGCGGCAAGCGATGAGACCAGCGTGGGGCTGGTGTTCGCGAAGAGTCCGCCGAAGCAGCGGGTGATCACGCTGCAATTGAACAATCATGCTTTGCTGATTCCGCCGGGGGCGGACAATTTTCGCGTCGAAGTACAGGGAACTCTGCCGAACGATGCTACCTTGCTGAGCCTGTTTCCACATATGCACTTGCGCGGCAAGCGGTTTGAATACGACATTGTGCATGACGATGGAAGCGTGGAGACTCTGTTGCAGGTGAACTATCATTTCCACTGGCAGTTGAGTTACAAGCTGGCGGAGCCACGCGAGTTAAAGGCAGGGACAAAATTGCGGGCCGTGGCCTGGTATGACAATTCGCGAAATAATCCGCACAATCCTGATCCGGAGAAGACGGTGACGTGGGGCGACCAGACTTCGGAGGAAATGATGGTGGGATTCTTTGACGTAGCGGTACCAGCCGGAATGGACAAGTGGAAATATTTTGTCAGGCACGACGGGGAAAAGAAGCAATGAGCCTTTTAGTTGCTGACTGGCTTGATATTTGTAAGACTACATCGGGCCCACCCACTTGAGTGTAAATCCGGTTTCTCTCACAGCAGAGGAAGCGCGGCATGCGCGTGGCTCCAGAGCTCCGTACTGGGCGCTGGCCGCAGTGTTTCTGGCGGTTTACGTTGGCTCAATGTTCACTCCGGGGCTACTGGATGATGCCGACAGCACGCACGCGGAGGCGGCGCGTGAGATGGTTGAGACGGGTGACTACGTCACGCTGCATATCAATGGTGTCCGGTATCTGGAGAAGCCGCCGCTTCCATACTGGCTGGTGGCATTCAGTTACAAACCGTTTGGAGTGAACGAATTCAGCACGCGGCTGCCGATGGTGCTGTCGGTAATGCTGTTGGGAGGGTTGGCGTTTTTCTGGGGACGGCGCGCGTTCGGGGAACGGACAGGAATTTACGCAGCCCTGTTCGTCTACACCTGCGCGGGGATTTACCTGTTTACGCGTGTTCTGATTCCAGATGTGCTGTTGAGTCTGCTGATTGCAGCAGCGTTGTATTTTTTTCTGACCGCGCTGGAGCCGGGAGCCGCTGCCTGGAGATGGTATGTGGGATACGCGCTGATGGCGCTGGGTGTCCTGACAAAGGGGCTGATCGCGCTGGTGTTTCCAGCGGGAACGGCGTTTTTCTTTCTGCTGATCACTGGAGAGTGGCGCCGTTGGCGGGAGTTTTACCTGATATCAGGGTTGGCGTTATTTCTAGCGATCACAGCACCGTGGCACATCCTGGCAGGCTTGCGGAATCCCGGCACGGCGGACCACCACGGATTTTTCTGGTTTTATTTCGTCAATGAGCATTTTTTGCGGTTTCTGGGAAAGCGGTATCCGCGGGATTACAACAAGCTCCCTGCCGGGCTCTATTGGAGCCTTCATTTAGGGTGGCTGTTTCCGTGGAGTCTGTATCTGCCGGCAGCGATCAGGACTGCGCTGCAAGAAGGGCGAAAGCAACGAGGCAGCGTTTCCGGCCAGACCGGCGTGCGCTGGAGAAGCGATTTTCCGGCACGGACACGGTTGCTTTGCTGGATTCTGGCGGGCGTGGTACTGGTCTTTTTCGCCGTTTCGACCAATCAGGAGTACTACACATTCCCAGCATATTTGCCTCTTCTGCTGTTGCTGGCGGACGGCGTTGCACAGTGCGAGCGGACAGAATGTGAAAAAGGAGTGCGCGCGGGTGGGCTGACGACTTCCGCAGGCATGCTAAGCGCGATTGGGGTCGGGGCCAGCGTAATGTTGGCGGTGGGATTGTGGCAATCGCGAAATCTTCCGTTCGAAGCAGACATCGGAAATGTATTGAGTAAGCAGGATATAAATGCGTACACGCTTTCGACGTCCCACATACTGGACTTGAGCTATGCGTCGTTCGCGGCGCTGCGATTGCCGGCGGTGATAGCAGCAGTTGTGTTGCTGGTGGCTCCGTTGCTGTCGTTCGTTCTGCGTCTATACCGTCGACATTATGCCGCGACCTGGACGCTGGCGGCGGGAATGGCCGTGTTTCTGGTGGCGGCGCACATTGCTCTGGGAAGATTTGGACCTTATCTTTCCTCAAAAGAGTTGGCGCAGGAGATTGCGGAACGGGCGCGGCCTGAGGACAAGGTGATGATTTACGGAGACCAGGCATTCGGATCGTCGCTGCTGTTTTATCTGCGGCGGCCCATCGATCTGGTGGAGGGACGCACGACTTCGATGTGGTTCGGTTCGACCTTTACGGATGCTCCCAAAATTTATTTGAATGATGCGGAGTTGCAGCGGGACTGGGCGGGCAGCGGGCGGGTATTTCTGTTCGTGCCTCCGCATCAAAAGGCGAGGGTGGATCGGCTTTTGCCGGCGAAGTCCCTAGTCGCCGAACTTTCGGGGAAGTTCGTTTATAGTAACCAGCCGTAAAGCTTGCTGAGGACATAAGATTCCGCAATTGCTTGCTGAGGCGAAAAAGCGATGAAGAGAAAACGAATGCTTGCTGCTTTCGGGATAATCGTATCTCTTGCCGCAGGTGGATCGGTGATGGGCGGGGCGGAAGCCCAGTCTGGCGGAAGCGAAGCTGGGGCTAACGCGAACCAGCCGAAGAAGGCAGAGGAGCAGTTCAAGAATATTCAGGTACTCAAGGGCATTCCGGCTGATCAATTGATTCCCGCCATGCAATTCATCACGGCGTCGCTGGGCGTGGAGTGCGAGTTTTGCCACGTGGAGGGAGCGTTCGAGAAAGACGACAAGAAGCCGAAGCAGACGGCGCGGAAGATGATGGAGATGATGTTCGCTATTAATAAAGATAACTTCGAAGGTCATGGGGAAGTGACCTGCTATTCATGCCACCGGGGGAACACCGACCCGGTGGGAACACCTCCGGTGATGTCCGAGGATGTGAAACTGAGCATGAGCGATCCGATGAAAGCCAATGAGCTAAGGATCGCAGGGGGGGAGGAAAAAGAGGCCGGGCCAAGCGGCGATCAGTTGTTCGACAAGTATCTGCAGGCGATGGGCGGAGCGGCGATTGATAAAGTGAACAGCCGGGTGATGAAGGGAACGATCAGTTTCGGCGACAGGAATATTCCGATCGATATTTTCTCGAAACATCCGGACAAGCGTGTATCGTTTGCGCATACGCCCGATGGAGATAACGTGACTGCTTTCGATGGCCGTGAAGGCTGGCTAGGCGTTCCGAGGCGACCAGTGAGGGAGATGCACGGGCCGGACATCGATGCCGCGGCCATGGATGCGGACCTTCACTTTCCGGCGCATTTGAAGGGGATGTTCAGCGAAGTAAAGGTGCGGGGCAAGGAAAGGATCGGCGATCACGATGCTTATTTCGTGATTGGCCTGCGCGAAGCAAACACGCCACTGCGACTGTATTTTGATGTGCAATCCGGGCTACTAGTACGGCTGGTTCGCTACGGGGAGACTCCACTGGGGCGGTTGCCAACACAGATCGACTATGCAGACTACCGCGACGTGGGTGGAGTAAAGATTCCCTTTCGCTGGACGCTGGCGCGGCCGAGTGGGCGTTTTACGATCCAGGTGAGCGATGTGAAGCAGAACGTTCCGGTAGACGACGCGAAGTTTGCCAAACCACCCGCGCCACCGGCGGAGCAGAAGGGTGCGGCGAAATGAGCCCTTTGGGATTGCGGTTTGCATAACAAATCCTGATAGGAACGATAAATAGTTTCGATTTCCGTGAAGCCGCCGCAGAAGATAGAGTGAGTCGCATGTTTTAGTGTGTCCGACTTCGTTTAGGGGAGCAAAGTTACTCTTCATGGGGAAACGGCTGATTCCCAGGTTACGCCTCGTCTTTTTCCTTCTTCTTTGGGCGCAGCCTCTGCTGCCGCAAGCCGCCCCGCAGCCGGCTAATCCTATTGCGGCGCCTGCGACTTCCACTGACACGAACGCGCGCTTGGCCAAGCTGGAACAGCAAGTGGCTGACGCGAAAAGTTCCGCGGACAACGGATGGATGCTCACGAGCTCAGCCCTGGTGCTAATGATGACCGGGCCGGGGTTGGCGCTGTTCTATGGCGGATTAGTGCGCAAGAAAAATGTGCTAGGCACCATGATGCAGAGTTTCGCGTTAATGGCGGTGGTGACGATACTGTGGGGCCTGTTCAGCTTCAGTTTGGCGTTTGGTTCGGGGAATGGCTTTATAGGAGGCCTGCACCATCTGTTTCTGCGCGGCGTTGGGGCTGCTCCCGACGCGGATTACGCGGGCACGATCCCGCTGCAGACATTCATGATTTACCAGTTGATGTTTGCCATAATCACGCCCGGGCTGATTGCGGGCGCGTTCGCGGAGCGCATGAAATTCAGCGCCATGATCGTGTTCATGATTCTGTGGTCGATCGTGGTCTACGATCCCATGGCGCACATGGTATGGGGCAAGGGAGGACTGTTGAATGCGGCGCTGGGCGGGCGATTTCCCACGCTCGATTTCGCCGGTGGCACGGTTGTGCATATCACTTCCGGAGTGTCGGCTCTGGTCTGCGCGCTCTATTTAGGGAAGCGCCTGGGTTATCCAAAAGAGCCGATGCCGCCGCACAGCGTGGTGTTGAGTTTTATTGGAGCGTGCCTGTTGTGGGTGGGCTGGTTCGGGTTCAATGCCGGCAGCGCCTTGAGCGCGGGAAGCCTGGCGACGAGCGCATTTGTGGCAACCCATTTTGCGGCCGCCGCAGCCGCGGCAGGATGGGCCGGTGCAGAATGGCTGCGTAACGGCAAACCGACTACGTTGGGGGCGATTTCGGGATCGGTGGCTGGATTGGTGGCCATCACTCCGGCCTCGGGATTCGTGAAGCCGATACCGGCACTGGCAATCGGCCTGATCGCGGGAGTTTTTTGCTACTGGATGGTGGCCAAGGTGAAAGCGGTTTTCGGTTATGACGATTCGCTCGATGCATTCGGCGTGCATGGCGCTGGCGGAACGCTGGGGGCGCTGCTGACGGGCGTTTTCGCGTCGAGCGCGGTGAATCCGATCTTCAAGGATGCGCAAGGAAATACTTTGCCTTCAGGTGTGCTTGAAGGAAATCCGCATCAGCTTGTGAATCAATTGGTGGGTGTTGCGATCTCGTGGGTGCTGGCTATCGTGGGCACGCTGGTGATTTTGAAAGTTGTCGACATGACAATTGGATTACGGGTTAGCGAAGAAGAGGAGATCCAAGGATTGGACTTGTCGCAACACGGTGAGGAAGGATACTACTGGGAGGCATCGGCGTAGAATTCTGTATGCGCAGTATCCGCGTAGCAGTCAGACTTTGAAGACGACATTATGACTAAGGTTGAAGCAGTCCTCCAGAACTCCAAGCTGGAGGCGGTGAAGAGTGCGCTGCAGGAAATTGGCGTCGAGGGCATGACGGTGATCGAGGTACGAGGTCACGGGCAGCAGAAGGGTCATACCGAGGTCTACCGCGGACGAGAATACAGCGTGGATCTTATTCCCAAGACGAAGTTGGAGGTAGTGCTGCCTGATGCGATGGTGGAAAAGGCAGTGCAGGCCATCCTGACGGCAGCGCGAACCGGCAAGATAGGCGACGGGAAGATTTTCCTGACGCGAGTGGATGAAGCAATTCGCATTCGCAATGAAGAGCGCGGCGAGGGAGCACTATAGACCACAATTGCAAGGCGTGCATCATAGCAAGATTGCGAAAGCAAGAATCATGAAGCATTCTATCGGGATGCGAACGCATAGCATCTTGATAGCAGCGTGTCACCAGCCCTCCCTGATTACACTCGATTATTTGTTCATCGATCATGTGTTAATCGACGATTGTTCATCGATTCATTGTTCATCGATTCAATGACTCATCATCATGACGGCCACATCTTCACTCATCAGTGAACTGCGAAGTTCTCTCGCCGACGAGTCAGCGAGAATTGCGCGCGACTTCGGGGTGACGGGAGATGGGCGAGTCGTTCTCGCCCAACGAACACGGCTGATAGAAGACATTCTGAAACGGCTGTGGCGCGATTTAGTGTCAGCGGACGAACTCGGACCACGGGACATTGCGCTGGTGGCGACCGGAGGCTTTGGGCGCGGCTGGCTGTTTCCCCACTCCGATATTGATCTACTCTTTCTGTATGCTGACCGCGGCGGCCAGGAAACTCACAAAGAAGCGATCCGACGATTCTCACAGGAGCTTTGGGACCTCAAGCTCAAGTTAAGTCCAGCATCGCGGACATTGGCGGAATGCGACCGGTTCGATCCGAACAATACGGAATTTACCATCTCTCTTCTCGATTGCCGGTATCTCGTTGGCGACCGGGAGTTGTTTGCGCGACTTCACGACAAAGTGATTCCAAAGCTGGTAACGCGAGAATCAAAACCATTGCTGCAGGGGCTAGCCGAGGTAACTCGCGAGCGGCACGCAAAGTTTGGGCAAACAGTATTCCATCTGGAGCCGAACGTGAAAGAGACTCCGGGTGGCCTGCGCGATTACAACGTGGCCTGCTGGCTGGCGTTGATATCAGCCATGAGCAAGCTGGGCGACTGGCCGCACACCAGCTCGCTGCGCGCGCCAGTGCGAAAACAATTGGAGGCGGCGCTGGAGTTTCTGATGGCGGCGCGGTGCTTTCTGCATTTCCGCCATGGGCGCGACGACAACTCGCTGAGTTGGGAGGCGCAGGACGAAGTGGCGGCGGGCAAGGTTGGAGCGGCGGACGCAGAGGACTTAACGGCCGCAGATTGGATGCGGATTTACTTTGGGCATGCCCGAGCGGGGCAACGCACAGTGATGCAGTTGCTCGAGGAGATTCCGGAGGCCTGGTCTTCTTTGCGCCGGCAATTTCAGGGATGGCGGACGCGAGCCTCGAGTCCGGATTTTTCCGTGGTAGATGGGTTGATTTTTCTGCAGCAGTCTTCCTCGCTGCAGGATCCGGAAATGCTGCTGCGACTGTTTCACTTTATGGCACATCACGGACTGAGGTTGAGTGCGACCACGGAACACAGAATCGAACAGGCACTGCCGGAGCTGGCGGTGACTCCTCCGCGGGGAGCGGAGTTGTGGCTTTATCTGCAGGAAACGCTGCTGCAGCCGCATGCGGCCGAGGCGCTGCGGGCCATGCATTCGCTGCGCTTGCTGACCTTGCTCTTGCCGGAACTGAAGCCGATTGATTCCCTGGTGGTGCGCGATTTCTATCATCGATTTACGGTGGATGAGCACTCGATCCTTGCCATTGAGAGTCTTCACCGGTTGAACCAATCGAAATCGGAATGGGACCAGCGTTATGCGGAGTTGCTGGGAGAGCTGGAAGATCCGGAGTTGCTTTACCTCGCGCTACTGTTGCACGACACCGGAAAGGGGGTACCGGGCGGCAATCACGTGGAGGCTAGTCTGGAGATTGCCGGGCGCTGCCTAGATCGCCTGGACGTTGCTCCGGGAGAACGGGCGATGGTCCTGTTCCTGGTGGGGAACCATTTGGAAATGTCGGCGCAACTGCGGCGGGACATCTTCAATCCTGAGACGGTTGCGGCTTTCGCAGAGAAAGTGGGCACGCCGGAGCGACTAAAAATGTTGTGCCTGATGACGTATGCCGACATCAAGGCCGTGAACCCGGAGGCGCTCACACCGTGGAAGGCCGAAAACGTATGGCAGCTTTACATCGGCGCTGCGAACTACCTGAACCGGAGTGCGGACCACCGCGTACACAGCGATGTGAACGATGAAAAACTGGCGCGTCTGCGCAGTTTGGCTCCGGTAACAGGCACCAAGTTCAAGCATTTTGTGGAGGGATTTCCGCAGAGATATTTGCTGGTGCACTCTGCTGAAGAAGTGATGCGGCACATGGCGATGGCGGAGGAGTTCGGTCACGATACGGTACAGGTGGACCTTAAGCGAGGCCGCCACTGGTATGAGCTGACGCTGGTCACCAAGGATCGTCCGTCTCTGTTCGCGACGTTGACTGGAGTGCTGGCAGCCTGGGGAATGAACATCGTGAAAGCCAATGCCTTTTCGAATCAGGCCGGAACCGTGGTGGATACGCTTTACTTTACCGACCGCTTTCGCACGCTGGAGTTAAACCTGTCAGAGTGGGATCGATTCAAGAACAGCATTGCCGCGGTTTTGGCGGGTGAAGCTGATCTCGACAAGATGCTGCGTGACCGTCAACGCGGGGAAAAGAATATCCGCGTAAAGGTTGCGATCGAGACGCGGATTGATTTTGACGATGATTGTTCCTCGACGAGTACGCTGCTGCAGGTGATTGCGCAGGATCGGCCGCGGCTGTTGCATCGAATCAGCTCGTGCCTTTCGTCGCAGAAGTGCAATATTGAAATAGCTTTGATCGATACTGAAGGGCAAATGGCGATCGATGCGTTCTATTTGACTGCGGGGGGAAAGAAGCTGACGGTCGAGCACCAGAAGAAACTGGAGAAAGCGCTGCTGCATGAGTTAAGGAGTTTGGAGCTGGGGTGATGCGTGGCGGAAAAGCAAGATCACAAGTCAAGCAAAGTCAAAGGCAGTGGGCAGGAGTGCCCGCTCCACACAATCAAATTACACAAGCATGAAAGTGTTACCATTCCGTGCTGACAATATGAGCAGGCTACGGTTGCCCCTCTCAGTTTCGTTTTTGGTGCTGTCGCTATGCGGGCTTTCTGGCGCGCAAGGGCTATCCCAGGCCACAACGCCGCATGCGATTGTGTTGCACGCGGCTCGTATGCTGGAAGTGAAAAGCGGGCGTGTGGTAAAACCCGGCGAAGTGCTGGTGCAAGGTGATCGAATCGTGGAGGTGGGCACATCGGTAAAGCATCCGGCGGGGGCTGAGGTGATTGATCTCGGAGACCGGACTTTGCTGCCCGGGCTTATCGACGCGCACGTGCATTTGTTCTTGCATCCGGGAGCGGAGGACTTGCAGACGGTGCAGGAATCGGTGCCGCAGCGCACCATTATCGCGACGCTCGCGGCACGGGACGACTTGATGGCGGGTTTCACCGCGGAACGCGACATGGGAACCGAAGGAGCGGGGTCTGCCGATACGGCGGTTCGCAATGCGATTGACGAGGGTCTAATTCCCGGGCCTCGCCTGCGCGTCAGCGGAAACGCGATCGATATCCTGGGCGGACACGAAGATGCAATCCAATACAATCCCGCGCAGCATGTGTTATCGAACGCGACTTACGCTAACAATAAGGATGAATTGGTTGCTGCCATGCGGCAGGAGCTCAAAGAGGGCGCGGACTTCATCAAGATTTATGAAACTGGCCCTGACAAGGTTAGGGACGGCAAGTTTTCCACGATCTATCAATATACCGAACCTGAATTGAGCGCCGCGGTGCAGGAGGCGGCGCGATCGGGCAAGCGCGTGGCGGTGCACGCTACGGGCGAACCAGGCACGCTGTTCGCGGCACAAGCGGGAGTGGCTTCGATTGACCATGCCAATCAGCTCGGCGAAGAAACTATCAAGCTGATGCGAGAAAAGCAGATTTTTGCGGTGCCGACTTTCACCATCTTTGATTATTTTGCCGTGCACGCCGCGAGTCCAGCGCAGAGCGCGCGTGAGCACGAGATGCTCGATTTGAAGCTGCAGGACTTCCGCAAGCAGGTCGCGGCGGGCGTTCCTATGGCAGTGGGATCCGATGTGGGACCGTTTCCTCATGGGACGCAGGCGCGGGAATTTGTACTGATGGTGAAGTATGGCATGACGCCGCTGGCGGTGGTGCAGGCAGACTTGCTCAATGGGGCGAAGCTGCTGGGTTGGGATGGCCAGATCGGACAGCTGGAGCCGGGCTATCTCGCCGATATCATCGCGGTTCCGGGCGATCCATTGCAGGACGTCAGCGTGCTGCAGAATGTGTCGTTTGTGATGAAGGGCGGGGCTATTTACAAGAAGTAGGCATATCCGCTAGTGGTGCAGTTTGATAATGGAGCGGTCCAAACGCGCGATTATTGCGTCGCAAAAAACGCGACGCTTCGCGCGGCCGCCCGGATTCCTCAGGGCGCGAAGAACGCTTGTTCGGAATGACAATTAAACTGCACCGCTACCGAGTATCCGGGCTGATCCAGTGCTGTTCTGAGGGTTCGTCCTACCAACCCTTACCTTGCGGTCTGAATCGTGCGTCTTCCAGGTGCTGTCGGATTCGCCGGAAACGTCACGAGTCTTGTTGCGTTTGCGATAGCAGACGAACAATAGTCCAATACTCATGAAGGTTGGGGGAGCGATCAGAATCAGGATCCCGCTCTTCAAGGCTTGAATCATGCGCGAGCCCGAGGATGCAGCTTGCGTGTAGCAAAGCGCGCAGCTTTGGGCAATGGCGGACACTGGGGCCAGCAGGATGATTAGTCCCACGATTGCTATTCCAAGAAGCCAGATGGATCGAGAAAGTCTCATTTTTATTTATTCCTGGTTATCTTCCTCCAGCTGCTTCGTTTCCGGCTACCTTGCCCATGGTACGCCATTGGAGAGCCGGAAGGCATCGGGCCATCCGTACTGCATTCCCAGGAGTACGGCCACGGTGAAAGTCAAGACAAACCAGCGAAGCCCGCGATTGTCGGCTAGATGCATAAAATACAAAAGTGCAAGGCCAGCTTCAACTACGGCTACCGCCAGCATGCGCACGAACATCTGTTTCGTGCTTATATCCTGATACGCGATGACAAACTGCAATCCGGCTAAGGCCAGCATGCAAACATAGACGATCAGGTCTCTTGTCATTCCACCACTGGCGTGCGTGTCTGCGGTAGTCATAGTCGGTCGCTCCTGCTTCTTTCCAAGATCCGTTTCTTTCCAAGATCAGTGAGACAGATTCAACAGATAGACAAATGGGATCACGAACATCCAAACCAAATCGACGAAGTGCCAGTAAAGGCCCGTGACTTCAATGTCATCAGCTTTGTAGCGTCCGCCCTTGTAGCGGATTCCAACCACGACCAGAGCGATGACGCCGCCGGTTACGTGCAGAAGGTGAAGGCCGGTAATACTGAAAAACACCGAACTGAACAGCGGCGTGCCCCACGGATTGTGGAACAGGGTTGCGCCCTCATGGATCATTCCCATCCATTCCCGAAGGTGCAGGGCCGCGAACAGGATTCCAGCCACCGCGGTGATCATCATCCAGAGAAATGCTTTGGCTTTGTCGCCCATCTCGGCAGCCCGCACGGCGATGAGCACGGTTAAACTGCTGGTCAGCAGGATGAACGTCATCAGCGCCACATTGGTAATGCTGTGGAACGGTCTAGGCCAATTGGGGGTGCCGTTGCGGATAAAGCCATAGGCAACGAGACAACCAGCAAAGGTAGCGGTGTCTGCGATGATGAACAGCCACATCGCCATTTTCTTGGCGGGGACGGAGAATGCAGGCTCGGCCATTGCCCCTGCGTGTCCGTGCATCGTTAAGTCGGCTTGGCTCACGTTGCCTCCTACATGAACTGGGTTACAGCTTCATCCAAAGCAAGAAAAGCAAGTACACCCACAGGACACCCATGAAGTGCCAGTAGCGCGAAGTGGCGTCCAGGGTACTGCGCTTCAGCACAGAGTTGTGCAACTTCCCGATCACGCGGACCAGGCCGCCGAGGCCGCCGAGCAAATGGAGCGCATGGGCGACGGTGAGCACGTAGAAAAAGGAATAACTGATGTTCGTGGCGAGTTTGAATCCTTGCGATCGAAGTTGCAGCCAGGCAAAAGTCTGCCCCGCGACAAATAACAGTCCTAGGAAAAGGGTTATATAGAGCCAACGGGTTGGATTTTCGGCGCGATTTTTTAAGCCGCCCATGAAGGCCGCAACCCGGCGGCGCGATATTTCGAGGGTAACGCTGCTGGCAATAATTACGAGAGTGTTCAAGTAAAGGACGGGGGGCAAGGTGATATGCCGCCAGTCCGGCGCCGATCCCTGACGAACGATGAGAGCGCTGGTGAAGGCGGCAAAGGTCATGGTAATGCCTGCGATGCCTACCCAAATGCCGGTACTGGCGGGAGGCGGAGAGTAATCTTTGACCTGTCGCAAGTCTGCATCCGCAGGAACCAGATTGCGCCAACCCCCATTGCCGGAGCCTTGGCTGGGCAAACGGTCGAGCTGCTCGATTTTCGGCGGTTCGTGGACTGTGGTCGCCATACTGCTACCTCTTCTTTAGGTAAAAACTCTGTTGCCTCGCCTTACTTTTCTTCGCGAGCGTTTTTCAGTTGCTCCGGCGAGGTCTGCATCACGTAGTCGGTGCTGGCACCCTCGACGCTGTACTGGTAAGGATCGTGATAGACCACCGGCATCTTGTCGCCAAAGTTGTTGTGGGGCGGAGGCGTTGCGGTGCTCCATTCCAGCGTAGTGCCTTCCCACGGATTATCCGCTGCCGGCGCGCCCTTGAACCGGCTGTGGATCAGGTTGTAAACGAAAATGAACTGGGCAAAACCCGTGCACAGCGCGGCAACCGTGATGAACTTATGCACGGGGATAAGGTGAACCAGGTAATCGTCGGTGAAGGCCTGGTAGCGGCGCACGTTCCCAGCGATGCCCAGGTAGTGGAACGGCATAAAGATGCAATACGTACCTACGAAGGTCAGCCAAAAGTGGAGCTTGCCCCAAGTCTCGTTCATCATTCGTCCGGCCATTTTGGGGAACCAGAAGTAGGTTCCTGCGAAGATGCCGAAGATGGCCGCGACTGCCATGACCAGGTGGAAGTGGCCGACCACAAAATAGGTGGCGTGCAACATGATGTCAATGGAAGGCTGAGCCAGGAAGAAGCCGCTGACCCCGCCGCTGATAAACATTGAGATGAAGCCCAGCGCGAATAACGATGCCGTGTTGATGCGTAGCTTAGAGCCATACAAGCTGCCAAGCCAGATCAGCACGATAATCGTGGAGGGAATGGTGATAACCAGCGTGGGGAAAGAAAAGGCCAGCGAGGAGTAAGGATTCATCCCGCTCACGAACATGTGGTGTCCATATACCATATAGCTGAGGACGGCCAACGATCCCATGGAATAGATTAGGACTCGGTGGCTCAGCAGCGGCCGGCGCATGTTGGTAATGAGAACGTGGGAAACGATGCCCATCCCAGGCACGATGGCGATGTAGACCTCGGGATGTCCGAAGAACCAGAACAGGTGCTGCCACAACAGAGTCGATCCTCCGGAATGCGGTAACACCTGACTATTAATCACCAAGTTCGAGGCCACGAAGAAGCTGGTCCCGGCAACATGATCCAGAATCAGCAGGATGCAGGCGGGCATGAGCACCGCAAACGCGGTCAAACCCATGACCGAGGTAATGAACCAAGCCCAGGCACTGAGCGGGAGCCGCATCAGCGACATGCCCTTGCAGCGCATGTCGAGGGTGGTGGTAATGAAGTTCAACGCTCCCAGCAACTGGCCGATGCAGAAAAGGCCAATCGAGCATGCCCAAAGAATCACGCCCAGACCCTGGCCGGGACCGGCAATCGCACCTACAGCGCTCAGTGGCGCGTACTGCGTCCAGCCACCCAGAGTTGGCCCATCCCCCACAAAAAACGACGCGACCAGAACCAGGAAGGCCACGAACGTCACCCAGAACGACATCATGTTGAAATGGGGGAACGGCATGTCTTCAGCGCCCGCTTGGATAGGCAAAAAGAAATTACCGAACGCGGCGAACGGGGCGGTGGTGAGCACGAAGAAGACCATGATTGTGCCGTGCATGGTCATCAGTTGCAGGTAATACTCTGGCGTCATCACGTCACCGGGCGCACCTGTGCTGGAAAGCAGGTGCAGGCCAGGAATGGCGAGGTTAGTCCACCCCAGATGGAGGCGCATGAGCCAGGAAAGCACCATGCCCACCAGCACGGCGACCAACGCCAGCGCGTAATACTGCTTGCCGATGACTTTGTGGTCAAGACTGAAGACATGCTTCCGAATGAAGCTGGTGGGGGCTCCAGGGTGTACCGCGTGTGTGGACATATCGTGCATTGTGCTCACCTCAAACGAGATGTATTGTCTGTCCAGATCTTACTTACCGAGGACGGCTACTGCAGCGCCGCCTGCTGTTTAATCCAGTTGTCGAAATCTTCGGGAGTCATAACCTCGAGATACGCCTTCATGTTGTAATGCCCGAGGCCACAAAGTTGGGTACAGACGATCTCGTACTTGCCGACCTTCGTCGCCGTGAAATGAATCGAGAGATCGAGTCCTGGGACGAAATCCTGGTGGACGCGCAATTCGGGAACATAGAAAGAGTGTCCCAGATCCTTGGAATGCATCAGGAGGTGGATCTCCCGGTTCGCTGGAATTGCCATCTCAGCGGTTACAATATCGTCTTTGGAATCCTGGTCGTGGGTGGTATCGAGACCAAAAAAATTTGCGTTGGCCTCGTTGATCTGGTCGGGGTGAATTGGGCCGAAAGATCCGTCCGGGCCTGGATAGCGGAAATAAAATGCAAACTGTCCCGCCTGCACTTGAACTGGCATGGCATCCGCTGCGGGTGGAGTGAAATACACGCTGGCCCACGCCTTTGCCCCAAACACACCCAGAGCCAAAACCTCAGTGCCTACCAACAGGAAGGCGGCGATTACCAATCCCGCGGCGCCACCTGGGAAACTCTTAATCTTCGCACCGGGCTTGGGACTGGAGAACTTCCAGATGAAGAAGCCCAGGAGGAACTGAGAGGCCAGGAACGAAATGCCCGTCTCCAGCATCGTATCTGAGTACTGCTCATCGATCAGATGACCGTGGGTAGAGATGTCCTGCGGCATAGGCCACAGGTGCATCACGATGGGGATCGCTGAACCGATTGCGATCAAAATGATCGTCACCGCGAATATCTTCGCCATATCGCCCCGCCTTTGGCCAGCGTTGATCAGGCCCTGTATCGAATCGCTGCAGTCTTAACTGAGGTGACTCGGTGATTCGGTGATGCCCTAATACACGCTCAGGCCTTCCTGGTTCTTTACTTTGCCTTAAAAGTGAAATCGGCCTTCGCTGCCGCGCCAGCAGTCACGGTCACCTTTTGGGTTTGCGTGTTGTAGGTTTCCTGCCAAGCAGTGACCGTGTAGTTTCCGGACGGCACGTTGCTGAGGGTGTAATTGCCGCTCCCATCGGTCACGGCGTACGGCCCTTTTACCACCGCATGCCACCCGTGCATCCAGGGATGGATATTACACTGCACTGGAATCATTTCCTCGGCTTTCCAGCTCTTTTCAATGGGCGCCGCTCCTGGCGGCTGAGACTGATTCCATGGGATATTGCCGGTCATCGGATTGGGGAGCGGGTGAATGTTGTGGGTCGTCTGATCGCTGGTTACCACCTTGAATTTCTGGTTGACGTCCAGCGGCAACACATGAGGCGTGTACATGCAATTCTTTTGATCGAATGCCGGTTCCGCGGTTGGTACCTCGGCCAGCACATTGGCCGGTAACCCCTGGGAGATGTAGAGAACCACATTCTCCAATCCTCCATCAGCACCAACCACCACGGTTTCCAAGTGCGCGGGATTATTGGCGTGGGCCTTCACGCAGTATGGATCTTTTGACATGTCAATGCCCTTCATGTGCGGGGGTGTGCCATCGAGTTTGACGGTACCGCTAATTTTTCCTTCTCCAGCAGCATTCACCTTACTACCTACGATCAATGCGCCAATAGCTACAAGAACTACTGTCGATAGTACAGCGGCAAAGTTGTATCGATTCTTCATGGAAATTTCTCCTTAGGAACTGCGAAGCAGAAGCTTCGTTTGCGATGCCATTTGTAGTGCTACTGTTGTCCCGCGGGCGCATTTGGATCAACCGGCTTCAGGCCAAGGTGTTTTGCCATGACCTTTTCTTTGCTGTGCTGGGACATCAGGGTTCGCAGATAGAACACCAGATCCCAAGCCTCGTCGGGCTTGATGTTATCGGCGAAGGAAGGCATTGGAGTGCCGTCCAGACCGGTCATGAAGATTCTGTAAAGATCGCGATCGGTATCGCCGCATTTTGGCCGGGTCCCGTCGGTAAAGTTGAACGCGGCGATCGGCCGTCCGAGATCATCGGTAAGAGTGGCGGCGGAGGGGCCATTCGCTTGGCCGAGCACGCCGTGACATTTCCAGCACTGCACCCGGGCAAATACATCGCGTCCAGCCTTGATGCGCTCAGGGGTTGCTTCCGGCTCGGGCGGAATGGTGATTGGAGTTCCTGGTTTTTCGTTGGTCCAGCGCGGAGAGAAGTGCTTGACCCAGGCTACGAGGTCGGCGCGCTCCTGCTTGGTGAACGTGCTCCATTGCGGCATACTTGAGCGGTCGAGGCCGCGAGCGATGGTATCGAAAAGATCCCCGTCGGTGGGCAAGGTTCCGGTCGGAGTAGAGCGGCACTTGAATATGCCTAGCTGGAAATCGCGAGGTTTGGGGTACAGAGGGGGATCAAGCCATTGCGCAGTCTCGCCATTGCCATCGCCCAAGTCGCCGTGGCAGCTGACGCAGTACCTGCGATAGTCAGGCTTGGCATCCTTGGCGTGACCGGTGATGTTTCCGATGTGGCTTTCCATGCCCAGGCGCGGCTCCAGGTCGTCCTGGGTGAGCTGCGCCCCTGAAGGGAGCGGAAGTGCCAAAAGCGCAGTTGCGCCGAAGAAAAGCGTCCACGTCTGCAATCTTGTCCGCATGTCTATCCCTCTCTTATCGATTACGAACCTATCTCTTCCGAAATCAATTGCCTAGAAATCAAAGTCGAATCCCAGCAGCAGCTCGCTTGTATTGATGTTCGTGCCATCCGGAGCGGTTCCGTCCTGATGCAGCCAGTTGTATTCGTTGTGCCAGGCAAAGCCCGCCCGGCTGGTCATAAATGGGTTGTAGCGGTAGCCGATGGTGTAGGTGGAAATATTTCCTAAGTTGGAAGGAACGCCGGGAAGAGCGTTGGCTTGCTGCGACATCCGGATAGTCTCATACCGCCCGATGAAGATGAGTTGCGGGCTATAGACGTAGTGCGGTTCAAAGAGAACGCCGTTCCAAGTAGGGGCGCGCGCGAAAGACGGGAGAGTAGTTCCGGGGGTGTTGTTGTTGACGGCAATGCCATCGATCAGATCGCCGTAGCCCTGCCCGAACCATGCATTATCTTCGCCGTGTTGAGTTACAACCTGAAGATCGACATGCTGGCCGAAGTAGAACTGCCCGACAAAGCCCTCGCGGCTGAATCCCTTATTGCCGATTCCAGAACCGCCAAGCGGAGTAGTAACGCCAGCTGTTGTGGTGGTGAGCCATTGGGTCGGTGCCAATCCGACCATGGCGTAAGCGCCAATGCGCTGCACTCCGGCCTTGCCGGTATCGAAGGCTTGGCTGGCGGTAAAGAAGCCTGAATAAGCATTGGCCCCATATGGCAACTGGGTGGTGCCATCGTTCGAGCTCAATAAAGAGGCAGAGTAGCGAGTGCGATCATTCCACGAGTGTCCCATCACCTCAAGGCCGAGCTGATTGTCGCCGATCTGGCCGAAGATGTTCCCATCGCCAACCGGAATGAAGTGATAGAGCTGGTAGATACCGCCATTACCTGTAAGGGTCAAGATGCGCTTTTCTGAGAGCAAGTTGTCGAGTTCGAACTTGCCCAGTTTGACGTTGAGCCAGGGGCTGCCGAATAGGTTGTCCAACCGGGCGAAGACGGTTTCAAAGTGGAACGCCCCCGTTGAGTCCGAAGACGGCAGCACGTAGAACGAGAAGTTCTTTTCCAGCGTGCCTCCAGTGTGAAAGTCAAGGCCGCTTAGATCAAAGCCCGAACTGGTGACGCGCTGGATCGCAGTACCAGAGGGCGTGGCGCTTCCTGGCGTGTAAGTATCTACAAGGACTTTGCCGGTGCTGACCCGGTGCCACAGTGGAATGATACGGAACGTCACCGGCCAATAGGAGGGGTTCTGCCAGATCGGAGCATCGCGATCATTCATGAGCTGGTAGCCGTTGTCCTTGAATTTTTGGCCGAAGTAGTTCAGCATCGGCCAAGACTCGTGGCAAGCCGAGCAGCGCAAGCCATACTTTCTGGCGAAGGCTGGCAAGGCGTGCGCGGGCTGGCTGCAGGTGAGGACCACGGGTACGAGAATCAAAGCCAGGGAAAACAAGGACGTCGCAGAGTGAACTACCTTGCGAAGATTGGATCGACTCAAAACGTGCATGGCCGGACTCCTCGGCAAGATCTAGTCAAGATCGGTTTGGAAGTTATTTTCACCCCTAAGGGATGTGCAGTGTAAACGCCGCCATCTCCGGCGCCATGGTACAAAAGTTGGGAAAGGTTCTACCACCGTACCGGGGGTGAATCCTACTACGTCCGAAAGAGGAAGTTCAAGGGGTTTTGACAAATTTTTTACAAGATCAATCTTTGCGATGTTTCTAGGATTATGTTTCCAAATCAATCGTGTAACAAAGTTGACAGGCTTGGGCGGGAGTACGAGACTTGGTTGGAACGGAGAACTTAGGGTGCATTGGCCGATGGGCATTCGAGGTAGAGGTGTAAATCCCTGGCTGGGTGGGATGATGGCAAAGGTCGGCAGTGCAGGGAACTGCAGACTTGTCGCCGCTTTGGTAATTCCGCCCAAGAAATTGCTCATGCTTGTACCGATCTGTTTAGCGCTACTAACGCTGCCCGCGCTCGGCAAAGATAAATTGACTTACGGAGAAGGCCTAATCGTCAATATCCCTATGCCGGAGAGCGAAGTGGAGAAAATAGTAGCGGACGTAGCTCAGAACGGGGTGATCCGGGGAACCAAACAGTACAACAAAGACGAATACGTTGCGGGCGCGAAGGCAGCGACTTCCCCGCGCGTATTTCCAGCGTGGGACCAGGGTGGAAAGGTGTTTTACAAAGTTCGCGAGGCGGCGATCGACCCACGCAACTTCAAAGACAGCGGCGACGTGGGCACGCTGGTAGTGCGCTACGTGGTGCAGCCTCAGGGGGAGAAGAACACGATTCTGCGCATCGACGCGCTTTTTCAGGAGGACTTCCGGCGCACGATTCATCAATCGAACGGCTCCGTCGAAAGCAGCGAATACAAGGACATTCAAGAACATCTCGAAGCCATCGAGGTGATGAAACAGCAGAATGTCGAAGCCGAAACAGAGCGCCAGGAACAACTAGCCAAAAAGCGGAATTTTGCCTTGGGGGCGGAGGCTCGCGCACAGACTCAGCCTCAGCCTGCGGCAGACAGCTCTTCTCAGGGAGTTGAGGATCGTGCGCCTGCGGCCTCACAGATCGAATCGACGCAATCAGAGGGGCAGACACAACCTGAACAAGCCGTTTCCGGGCAGGCTGTTACTGGGCAAGCCGTTTCGGGACAAGCGATTCCGGGACAAGCGATTCCGGGGCAAACCCTGCAAGAGCATGTTCAGGAGCTACGCAAGCAGGTAGAGCGGTTGGTAAAGGCACCGGGCGCGCCGCTGAAGTCTGCGCCCTTCCATACGGCGAGCACGCTGCAGTCTCTAACGGCGGGTACGGAAGTCCTGATTTTGATTTCAACGCCTTACTGGTATGGCGTGGAGACGCATGACGGGCAGCATGGGTGGATTATGCGGGACCAATTGGAGCAGCGATGAAGCGTCCTGCGACAGGACTTCGTCGAGCTTTTTCGGTCGCGCTCTGGGCGGTTATTCTGGCCTTTTATTGCTCGGGGAGTGGCTATGCGCAAGGTACTGGATTGGAGCGTACGTTTCCCCAGTCCAAGGCAACCGTGGAACAGAGCTTGAAAGGAATGCAAACCGTCACGGCAGGGCGGCTGCCGGTGCTCGACGGTTTCGCAACCTCCGCAGATCGTCCTTTGGACCGTTTCCAGCGCGGATACTATCAAGCCAAGTTCCAGGTGAGCAACACGGCTTCAGGAGGATCGCTGGTTCGAGTGAGCGTGCAGGTTACAGCCTGGTACACAGATCCATTTGCGGCTCGGTCCAGATATCAACTGCTGACGTCGAACGGCCGGTTGGAAGCGGATCTGCTCGATCAATTGGCGGAGCAGCTGGCTGGCAAAGCGCCTGGGGCGGGGACAAACTCGCAGTCTTCCACAAATGCTACGGCTGCTCCATCTGTGAAACCGCCAGACCGGTCCGAGCCTGAAATCTCTGCGCCGGTGCCAAGAATTCCGGAAACTGGAGGCGGTTTTTCGTCGTCTCTGGCCCAGAGTCTGGCTGAGCAGGAGAAGAAAGGCATCCGAAACTGGTGCGAACAAAATTGCCGACCCGGATAGCGCTTTGCAGGCAGAGGCGGCGAGCCTGGAGGAAGTGGTTAAGAGTCAAGCGCATCCCAATAACCTGGTCGCAGTAAAGAAGTCCGGTACCCCAGTAGTTGCGACGGCGAGTTTGACGGCCAAGACTTTGTTTCTAGCCAGCGCACACGACGAGTTTGAGATGCTGGATTTTAATCGGGACTGGGTGCACGTTCGCATTTCTGGCCTGTCCCGGGGATGGATCTGGCGTAACAACCTTGAGATGCCTGCAAGCATTCCGGACAGCGACTTGCCACCAAACGGGGCTGCAGTGCCTGTGGCTGCAGAGCTTTTTCATGTCACTCGGGAAGAAAAGGCAATATTCCCTGGGGATTGGAGCCCGCTGCGCGGAAAGACAGTAAAAATTGTATCGGTAGAAAAGATCAACGAATCGGAGAAGGAAGGCGGGCCGCAGCTCCGATTGGAGTTTGCGAAGTCCGTGCTGGACAAGGATTACGCGGAACTGGCGCACAAACCACAGGACCTGGGCGGGATCGTGCTGATTTTCGATTCGGCTGACGGAGGGATGATAGCCGCCACGTTTCCGGTACTGCAGCAATGGAAGTCAGGTACATTGTCGGACGCTGGACTGTGGCACCAGTGTTTTTTTGATCCGCCGGAGAGTTTCAATGGCAGCGGTTCTTCGGCCGCGAGCCAGTAGCGGTTCGCAGAATTTCAAGGGAGTGGTTAAAGGGTGCTCCTTGCGTCAGTTCTGGTTTAGACTTGACTTTGGAAAGCTATGAGAGTACGTATGCAATCCTTGGAGTTTTTTTGGCGACTTGTGGGATTATGCCGTTTTCGCCTGATCGAAAAACTTATCTGAGCATGTAAGAGAAGCCGTACGACGACCAGCCACGAACCTTTCCATGAGCACGATGAGCCAACCATTGTTTTTACTGCGCAAGCAGGCAACTGGTTTGCTGCGCGACTACGCCGAGCTGATGAAGTTGCGGGTGACCAGTCTGATTGTTATGACCGCGTGGTGCGGCTACTATTTCGGAGCGCAAAGGGCGGGGGTTTCTTCGCTCTCCTGGGGGCTTTGGCACGCCTTGCTGGGAATCGGGCTGGTCTCGAGTGGAACCGCAGCACTGAATGAAGTCATGGAATATAAGGTGGACGGGCGCATGCGCAGGACCGCGCAACGTCCGCTGCCAGCAGGACGCATGAGTCTCGGTCACGCGACCACGATTGGGCTGCTGGCTACGGTCGGCGGTTCCATCTATCTGGCGATTTCGATTAATCTCCTCACCGGCTTGCTGACCTTCCTGACCTCAGTTGTGTATCTTGCCGCCTACACCCCGCTCAAGCGGATCTCACCGATCTGCACCTTCGTGGGCGCTTTTCCGGGAGCTATGCCGGGAGTCTTGGGTTGGACCGCGGCGCGCGGGCATCTGGAGTGGGGGACCTTGATCCTATTTGCGATCTTGTTCATTTGGCAGTTCCCACATTTCTTCTCGATAGCGTGGCTTTACCGTGAGGATTATGCGAGCGGGGGAATTCGGATGCTGCCGGTGGTGGAGGAAGATGGACGCTCCACGGTACGCCGCATCGTGGCCTACTCGTTGATTTTGATTCCGGTCAGCGTTTTGCCGAGCATTTTCGGCATGGCGGGAAAAATCTATCTGGTGGGAGCGCTGGCGTTGGGCGTGGCGCTTTTTTACTTTGGAGCTCGCCTGGCATTTCTCAAAATGCCGCCCAGCAGTGCACGCTCAAAAATGCTGGCTCGCCATGTGCTCCAAGCCACCGTGATTTATCTTCCGTTGCTGTTTGCGCTAATGATAGGAAACGCGTCGCGGCCGTGAAATCATGCTGACCGTGGTTGATTGGCCGACGTCCTATTGAATGGCGCTGCCGACCTGTGAAAACACATTGCCTGCGTTCGAACCGATCAGTCGCACCGTGCCTACCACGATAACGAGAACTACCGCCAGCATCATGGAGTACTCAGCGACGTCTTGTCCTTCTTCTGACCAGAGTATTTTAAGTTTTAAGTAGTCCAAGATTTCTCCCTTGTTCAAGCTACTCCAACCGTTGCCGGCACTCCTCTAACCGGCTGCAGGCCGGAGTTGAAAAGACTTGTTCCCCAAGCTTCTTTTACCTGCGACAAAGCCTGGAGGCCAACCTGGTATTCGTTCCTTCCATCAAGCAGCTTGGTCCAAACAACGGTGAATTCCATTCGGCGCTGGCGATAAAGAACAATCAGCCTGTCGAGCACCTTCAGTTCGTGGCGAATCGAGCCCAGGCGGACTCCATCAAGGGTGAGGTCGAGCGTATGCGCCAGTTCTTCAAAGGAAGCGCCGGCGGCATCTATTCCTCGAACTCGCACCGGCAGTACGGCTTGCATGCGATCTTGCCGGCGGCGGTTGGTTTTAACACTCGTAGGTTGCATTTGGATCCTGAGATAGTGTGCGACAAATCGGGCCGCACGGGAATGGCCCCGATGAGTGAGGCACGAAGGTAACCGGCCAAACCCGTTGAATCGGTTGATGGAAAGAGAATCACGAGTTGTCGCTAGATGAACTGTTGATTTGCGGTTTAATTGCTATCTCGAGGCGGGAAAATTGGTCCGAATCCGCGAACATTCTAGGCCTGTGCCCGAATATCTCGGATAGACTGTGAGCTCAGGTTCAGCATCTAAGGAAACCATGCGACGAATACGAGGTGTGGGCATTGCGTTCGTTTTGTCGCTCTTGGGTTGGAGCGGGGCGGCCACTTGCCAGCAGTTCTCCCACGGGAGTTCGGATGGAACCTCATATTCTCAGCCAAAGGCACCGCTATCCGCTGCGCAGGTGGCCAACAATCTTCAGGAAAGAAATCTGCAGCGAGCCGCGGCCCTGAACGAATTCAGCAGCCGGCGTGTGTACCGTATGCAGTATCGCGGTTTCTTTAGCGATCGCGATGCCGAGATGGTAATCGACGTAACTTTCCGGGCCCCTAACACTAAACAGTTTCGTGTGGTCTCCCAAAGCGGTTCCAAGTTCGTCATCGACCATGTCTTCAAAAGACTGCTCGACAGCGAGCAAGAAGATGTCAATGAAGAGAACCGCCAGCACACCGAGCTGAATACCGAAAACTACGACTTTGCGCTGGCTGGTTACGAAGCTACGGCGCAGGGCGCGCAATACGTGCTTACCCTGATTCCCAAGAACAAGAACAGATTTCTCTATCGGGGAAAAATCTGGGTTGACGCGAAAGACTTCGCCGTCGTGCGTATCGAAGCAGAGCCGGCCAAGAACCCGTCTATCTGGATCAAGAATACGGAGATCGAGCACCGATACATGAAAGTGAACGACTTTTGGCTTCCGGTCGTGAACCATACAGAAAGTGTGATACGTTTCGGAGGTCGGGCTATTCTTTCCATCGAATATAAAGATTACAAAATTACAAGGGCGGCGCCCTTGTCTGCTCTGCAGAACGCCAACTCATCCTCGAAGTGACCTGGCCGTCCCAGGATACCCTCACAACGCAGCAAAAATGTATAGTTGAATTGCTATTCTGGTAAGCGGAACGGCTGGCTGGGGTAGCGTTTTTAGGGCGACATCTCATTCTCCGAGCCTCGCGGACGACACAAATTGATTGGGTTGATTCTATATTTCGCTTTGGGCGTGGCGTTGATTGGTACGCTATCATCGGCCGTGTTCCTTGGCTTGGCGATTGTTGGCGTAATCCGGTTTCGCTCGGATGTGCGCGAGCAATTCAGTTCTGCTCCTGACGATTCGCGGCTCCCCGCCGTCTCCATTCTTAAACCCGTGCATGGTTTGGAGGCACAGCTTCAGGAAAATATTGAGAGTTTCTTCCAGCAGGACTATCCCGACTACGAAATTCTGTTTGCCGCCGATGACGCGGATGACCCCGCTCTGGACGTGGTGCGGGAAGTGTGTTCCCGCTATCCGCACATTCGAAGCCGGGTTCTTGTAACCGGGACGCCGTGGCCAAATCCGCCGGTGTATTCGTTTCACTGCATGGCAGAAGCTGCCGAACACAACATTCTGGTTACTACGGACAGCGATGTAGAGGTTGATCCGCGATATCTGCGAGAAATCGTCCCGCCCTTGCTCGATCCGAAAGTGGGCATGGTGACGTGCGTATATCGAGGCAAGAATGTGGCGGGATTTTTTTCCCGGCTCACGGCGATCGGTATGTCGGTAGAAATGACAGCGGGAGTGCTGGTAGCGAATTTGCTTGAAGGAATGAAGTTCGGGCTGGGGCCGACGACGGTGGTCCGCAAAGACTCTCTGGCAAGCATCGGCGGCTACACCGCGCTTCGGGACTACATTGCTTACGACTTTGCGATCGGCAATCTGATTGCTAAGGCGGGTTACCGTGTCGTGCTCTCGGGCCATGTGATCGATCACGTAGTCAATCAGAAATCGTTCGGGCGGATGTGGCAAAACCAGTTGCGCTGGGCCCAAACCACGCGCTACTCGCGGCCCAAAGGCCATTTCGGCAGTGGGCTGATCTTCGCAATGCCTTACGGAATTATTGGATTATTGGCGGCTGCCGGCTTGCGACACTGGGGCCTTGGAGCTCTTCTGCTCGGCGTGGCTGTATTGAATCGGTTGGCAGAAGCGTGGCTAGTGGGCTGGATGGTGGTTCGGGACCCGGAGGTCCGGCGTGCGCCCTGGCTCTATCCGCTGCGCGATCTGCTGGGTTTTGCGGTCTGGTTCGCGAGCTACTTGAAGCTGCGTTATGTTTGGCGCGACAGCCGTTTTGAGTTGAAGGGAACGCGAATCGCGCTGCGGCAGAGTTCCTCAGACAACCGGTAACACGAGAACGTTTTGACCGCAACACGCAAGAACTTTTCGAAGATCGCGAGGCAAGAGGCTGCGAGGCATGGCATTGTTTTAAGTATCAGGCTCTGAAATTTTGCCCCCATCTGGAGGTTCGTCTTGCGTGTATTGGTTACCGGTGCGGCCGGCTTTATCGGCAGTCATATGGTCGACCGCCTACTCGCCGCCGGCCACAGCGTTGTCGGATTCGACAACATGTCGACGGGACAGCGACGTTTCATGGAAAGCGCCATGAGCCACTCGCATTTCACTTTCCATCAGGGCGACTTGCTCGACCGCAAACGTCTGGCGCAGGCGATGGAAGGTGCGGAACTTGTGGTTCATTTCGCAGCCAACGCCGATGTGCGTTTCGGAACTGAACATCCACGCAAAGATCTGGACCAGAACACCATTGCCACCTGGAACGTTCTGGAAGCGATGCGCGAACGAGGCTGCAAACGAATTGTTTTTTCTTCAACAGGATCGGTTTACGGAGAGCCAGAGATTTTTCCCACGCCTGAGACGTGTCCTTTTCCCATCCAGACTTCACTTTACGGCGCCTCGAAACTGGCGGCGGAAGGGCTGATACAGGCCTATTGCGAAGGGTTCGGAATGCGGGGCTACATTTTTCGGTTTGTGTCGCTACTGGGCGAGCGTTACTCGCACGGACACGTATTCGACTTCTGGCGCCAGCTTTCCGAGCATCCTGATCATCTTCATGTTTTGGGCAACGGCCATCAGCGAAAGTCTTATTTATACGTTCAAGATTGTATCGACGCTATTTTCCTAGCTCTGGACCGCGCCGACGGCAAAGTGAACATCTTTAATCTCGGCACCGACGAGTATTGCGAGGTCAACGATTCCATCGGCTGGATTTGTGAGCATCTCGGTCTTCATCCGAAGATCACGTACGCTGGAGGCGAACGAGGCTGGATAGGCGATAGCCCGTTTATTCTGCTAGATTGCTCGCGAATCCGTGCCCTGGGCTGGCGGTCGCGATTGACTATCCAACAAGCAGTTTTGGCTACGATTAAATACGTGAGCGCAGATACTGCCCAATTGAGAGCAGGGAGCTAGGCCGCTTGAGGCGGGATCACTATTGCGGAGGACGGTTTGCGTTCTACGGAATCTATCTAGAAACGCGGAGCATAATCACGCCGTGGGCGGGCACTTCCGCGACGTACGAATCCTTGATTGATCCCAAATTCCTATGGTCAAAGAGATCCCGTAGCTCCGATGAAGCGCGTGCGCCGATTCGTCTGGAATCGAGCTGGATTTTGAACGGTGCTTCGGTGCGATTGAAGAGCCCAACTGCATGGCTTCCGTCGGCAAGCGGTTTTACCCAGATTTCCAGCAATCCTTCTTCCCACACCCTGTGGCCTTGCACACCCTTGGGATCTTGATTGACGGCGATTATTTCAGGGTTGGTTAAGAGTTCTTTGGTCTCGGCAGTCATACTCCGCAGGTCGTTGCCTGCGAGCAAGGGCGCGGCGAGGAGCACCCAAAGCGCCATGTGCGTGCGATATTCGTCGCGCTTCATGCCGCCGTTGCCAACTTCCAGCATATCTGGATCGTTCCAGTGTCCGGGGCCGGCGAATTTTTCCAGGCCATTTTGCGAGAAGCCAATTACAGACATGCGATCGTAGTTATCGCTGATGTCGCCTGTGGTACGCCAGAGATTCCCGGTATGAGGGCCCCAGCGCCAGGGCGCCTTTATACCCCAGTTGCAAATGCTGAAAACCATGGGACGTCCCGACTGCGCCAGCGCGTCGCGAAATTTTGCGTATTGAACTTCCGGATCCAGCCCCTCTGCGAAACACCAGTCGACTTTGACGTAATCCACTCCCCAGGAAGCGTACGTTTTGGCATCCTGAAATTCGTGATCGTAACTGCCGGGGCGTTTCTGGCAGGTCATGCGGCCTGCATCCGTGTAGATGCCGAGCTTTAGTCCTTGACTGTGGACGTAATCGGCGAGGCCCTTAATGCCGTTGGGAAAACGCTGGTGATCGGCAACAATCGTTCCGTCTTCCTGGCGGCTGACTTGCCAGCAGTCGTCAATGTTAACGTACTGGTAGCCGGCGGCGTGCATTCCGCTGCTGATCATGGCGTCCGCGACCTCGCGGATGAGCTTTTCACTTACGTCGCAGCCAAACTTATTCCAGCTATTCCAACCCATTACAGGAGTTGGAGCGAGTGTTGCGCCGGGGAAAACGGCAGCGTTTTGCGCTGCGGATATCGCGCACGTGAAGACCAACGCGGACAATATCAGGATCAACAATTGGAAAAAGCTACGGCTCGTCACTGGTGCTCCCTTCTTCGGAATGCGGTTTGCTGAAGTGTTATGCAATGGTTAGGCACCAGTCGGCGGCCTTAACTGGCACAGCTTCATGCGCATTGTACAGCCCAGGCGCCGTTTCCAGTTCAGCGGGCACCAGTTCGATTTGTTAGAGTGAGTACGCGATGCATGGCAAGAATCTGGGGATCGACCATCAGGCTGAGGAACTGGGACAAAGGTTTGCGCAGATCTTTGGAGCGTCGCCATGCATCTTCCAGGCGCCCGGGAGAGTTAACCTCATCGGCGAGCACACTGACTATAACGACGGTTTTGTCATGCCTGCGGCGATCGGGTTTTGCACCCTGGCAGCGATTGCACCACGCCGCGATCGTGGGCTGGTAGTTCGTTCGGAGAATTTTGACGAACAGCTTGAGTTCAGCCTCGACCAACTGCCCGACAAGGGCTCCGGACATTGGAGCGACTACGTGATCGGGGTCGCGAAGATCCTGGCACAATCAGGCAGGAGGCTGCCTGGCGTCAACTTGCTGATCGAGGGCGATGTGCCACTGGGCGCCGGGTTAAGCTCATCTGCTTCGCTGGAAGTCGCCGTCGGCTTCGCGCTGCTTGATATGGCAGGCGAGGCGATCGACCTTACGACGTTGGCCTTGCTCTGCCAAAAGGCCGAGAACGAGTTTGTCGGTGCGCGATGCGGAGTCATGGACCAGTTTGTTTCCAGCCATGGGCAAGCAGGCCAGGCGCTGCTTTTAGACTGCCGCTCGCTTGAATACCGGTTGCTGCCGCTTGGCGATGAGGCACGCCTCGTAATTTGCAACACGATGGTTCGACACCGCGTCGCGGGCGGTGAATACAACCGGCGCCGAACTGAGTGTGAAGCCGGTGTGCGTTTTCTTGCGGCTCATCTGCCGGGCGTCCGAGCCTTGAGAGACGTGACCGCAAGCGACCTCGCTCAGTACGGTAAGGATTTGCCCGAAGCGATCATGCGCCGTTGCCGCCACGTGGTCAGCGAGAACGCGCAGGTGCTGCGGGCCGCAACCGCATTAGAGAGGGGTGACCTTAAAACCTTGGGAAACCTAATGGGAGAATCGCATGTAAGCCTGCGCGATGATTTTGAGGTGAGCTGTTCGGAGCTCGATCTGCTGGTGGAATTGGCTGCGCAAGCCTCAGGTGTTTACGGGGCCCGAATGACGGGCGGTGGTTTCGGAGGCTGCACCATCAACCTCGTGCGTACAGATTGCGTCGCCGCGTTCAAAGCACGCGTCAGCGATGGGTATGAACGTTCTACCGGGCGCACGCCTGAGATTTACGTTTGTTCGGCTGCAGGCGGAGTGAAACGCATTGCGTGACGGGTGCCTTCGATGAGAGAGCATCAACCGATGAATGCATCCGATCTGCAAAGGCAGCCACACCGTCGGTTCAATCCGCTGAAGCGACAATGGGTGCTGGTTTCACCGCATCGGGCGCAGCGGCCCTGGCAAGGGCAAGTGGAAAGCGTTCCGCCTGAAGCGCAGGTGGCTTTCGATCCCAATTGCTACCTTTGCCCTGGCAATGTGCGAGCCGGTGGAGTGAGAAATCCCTCCTATACGGGGACGTTTGTTTTTGACAACGACTTTGCGGCGCTGAAACCAGAAACACCTGCTGGAGAAGTCGATGAAAAGGGACTTCTGGTTGCCCGCAGCGAAGCGGGGCGATGCCGTGTGGTCTGTTATTCCCCGCGACACGACCTCACGATGGCGCGCATGAGCATCCCTGAACTGCGACGCGTGGTCGATACCTGGGTCGAAGAGCTCTGCGACCTTGCAGCGCAGCCGCACATTCGATCGGTGCAAATCTTTGAAAATCGTGGCGCGGTGATGGGGTGCAGCAATCCACATCCGCACGGCCAAGTCTGGGCCAATCAAACTCTGCCCGACGAACTAGCCGAAGAACTGGCTGCGCTTGGGGACTACTACCGGTCGCATGCCTCGACGCTGCTCGGCGACTATCTGGCCCTCGAACTGGAAAAGGAAGCGCGGCTGGTCTGTGCCAACGATTACTTTGTTGTGCTGGTGCCCTACTGGGCGGTGTGGCCCTTTGAGACCCTGCTCGTCAGCCGGAGATGCGTCCCGGCGTTGCATGAACTGAATGAGGAAGAGCGCGACGGCCTCGCCGACATACTCCGGCAAGTTACTGTTCGATTCGACAACTTGTTTCAGACTCCGTTTCCTTACACGATGGGTTTTCATCAGAGGCCAACCGATAGCGAAGCTCATCCTGAATTCCATCTGCATGCGCATTTCTATCCACCGTTGCTGCGCTCGGCGACGGTGAAAAAATTCATGGTGGGATACGAGATGCTGGCCATGCCGCAGCGGGACATCACTGCTGAGGCTGCGGCAAAATGGCTGCGGGACGTGCCTTCCAAGCATTACCTCGAACGGTAACTTCCCTTGCCGGTTGGTCATCCAAGCTGCGAACCAGCTATACTCCATGTTCCGCCATGAATGCACGAACGAACCCAAACTCTAAGTATTCGGCGCTGTTTTGCGCCATCGTATCCCTACTCATCTGTGCTTCACTTTTCGCGCAAGATCAAACCGCAGCGCGTTCACGCGCGGCCGGTGTGGTTGATTCGTTGCCGCATGCCAAGAGGATCAGTCAGGTTGCAATCTCGGCCGATGGAGCTCAAGTGGCATATATCGTGAACGGAGAGCTTTTCGTAATTCCCATTGGGGGCGAGGCTTCCTACGCTATTTCGGTTGAAGGTAACCTGCATCTGCGAGACGTGGATTGGTCCCCGGACAGTAAACGCGTCGTATTCATTGCCGAGTTGCCTGGGGACACTCCAGCTGCGCAACTCTGGGTTGCGGCGGCCGACGGCAGCGCTCCCAAAAAGCATGCCGAGCTGAAAGGCTACGCGCAGTCTCCACGCTTCTCTCCCGATGGATCGAAGGTTTCCATTTTGTTTATCGAGGGCATGCCACGCGTGGCCGGACCGCTGCAGCCGATGACGCCGTTGGCAGGGGTGATTGACGAGAAAATCTACGAGCAGCGGATTGCGACGATCGATTTAGGGACGGACCATCTGACCCAAGTCACGCCCGCAGATATGTACGTCTACGAGTACGACTGGACTCCTGACGGGGAAGCTTGGGTAGCGAGTGCAGCGCACGGTTCAGGCGACGCCAACTGGTGGGTTGCGCGGCTCTATCTTGCGAACGCACAGAGCGGCGAAATGCGCGAGATTTATAAGCCGAAGCTGCAAATCGCGGACCCGCGCGTTTCTCCCGACGGGAAGAATGTGGCATTCATTGAAGGATTGATGAGTGACGAGGGTTCGACGGGCGGAGACATCCACGTGGTCCCGATTGCGGGAGGGGCTGCGCGAAATCTAACTCTCAATCTGAAAGCATCTCCCTCTGCGCTCGCATGGACGGCTCCCGACCAAGTTACTTTTGCTGAAAACGTGGACGGCAACTCCGGCTTTGGCAGGGTGAGTATCAAGGGAGGAGCGATCCGCACGCTTTGGACTGGCGAAGAATCAGCCGCTCCAGACGGCCCCGCTTGGGTTCCGGCTAATTTTCCGGCGGGCGAGAAAATTACCGCCATCGTGCGCCAATCGGCGAGCACACCAGCAGAGGTTTGGGTCGGCACGATTGGCAACTGGACGAAGCTCACCAGCTTGAACGCGGAGCTCAAGCCGACGTGGGGCGAGATGCGCAATGTGCATTGGATAAATGGAAGTACGCGAGTGCAAGGTTGGTTGATGCTGCCCAAAGATTTTGCCTCCGGGAAAACCTACCCGCTCATCGTAGATGTGCATGGTGGGCCTTCCGCCGCATGCATGTCGCGCTGGGCAGAGCGCAGCATGGGACCGGAATCGGCGATGGGTTACTTTGCACTGTGTCCTAATCCTCGCGGCAGCTACGGGCAAGGCGAAGCATTTACGCAGGGCAATGTGAAGGATTTTGGCGGCGGTGACTTCCGCGACATCATGGCTGGAGTGGAAGCAATTTCCAAGGACTACCCGATTGACAGCAAGCGCATCGGCATTCGCGGACACAGTTACGGCGGCTATATGACGATGTGGGCCGAGACTCAAACGCAGCGATTCGCGGCCGCTGTGGCGGGCGCCGGCTTGTCCGATTGGCTCAGCTACTACGGTCTCAATGATATCGACGAATGGATGATCCCGTTCTTCGGCGCATCCGTGTATGACGATCCGGCAGTCTACCACAAGAGCGATCCCATGCATTTCGTCAAAGCCGTAAAGACACCGACACTGATCCTGGTAGGTGATCGTGACGGCGAAGTCCCGATGGAGCAATCCGTCGAATGGTGGCACGCGCTTTCAACTCTGCACGTGCGCACAAAGCTCGTGGTCTATCCCAACGAGGGACATGCGATCATGAAGCCCGCCGACGCGCGTGATTACACGCTTCGCACGCTGGAATGGTTCGAGGAATGCTTTGCGAAAGCGCCCTAGTATTTTGCTTTCCTCGAGCACCGATGCCGATACCGCTTACACTCGCATTCTAGATTGAATTCAGGCAGTGAGGAAAACACCTGAGAGCAGTTCCCGGGTGTCCGTTCCGGGCGAAGAAAGCATCTAAACGGCGTGAGATGGACTGAGATCAAACCGGCGTTTAAGAACGCGATCCAGGATGTGCAGGATCATCACACGTTGCAGGTTGCGGCCGCCCTCTCGTATTACTTTTTTCTCGCCCTCTTTCCCGGACTGATCGTTCTTTCCGCTTTGCTGAGCTCGATCCCCTTGCCTGATCTGTTTGGGTGGGTGTTGGTTACGATGGCCCGACTGCTGCCGCAGGAAACAATGCGGTTGGTTTATTCGATTCTGGCCGATGTGCTCTCTGCGCATCGCGGGGCTTGGCTTTCGGTTGGAATGCTGGGCATGATCTGGGTGGCCTCGGCGGCGTTTGACGCCTTGATCGAAGCATTGAACATCGCCTACGACATTAAGGACGACCGCCCTTTCTGGAAGACACGATTACTGGCGTTGGGCCTGGCAGGAATTTGTGGCGGACTGTTTCTGGGAGGGCTCGCTGTGATCATGGTGGGACCGCGTTTTGGAGGCTGGCTGGCGTCAAGGATGGATGTTCCGAAAGCATTCGCGGCGCTGTGGCCGATTGCGCACTGGACGATTGCGGTCACCTTCACGATACTCGCGGTCGAGTTGCTGTATTTCCTCGCGCCGCGAATCCGGCCAAGATTTGTGGATACGCTGCCGGGAGCGATTCTGACCGTGGGAGCCTGGTTGGCATTGTCGTCGTTGCTGGGAGTGTATTTCAGGCAATTTGCGAACTATGGCAGAACCTACGGGACGTTGGGAGGATTCATTGCCTTCATGACCTGGCTTCAGTGGACGTCGTTTGCGCTGCTGGTGGGAGCAGAGATCAACACGGAACTAGCGAAGGCACGCAGGCTTACGAACGAGGAAAAGGATTTACTAGCGGAAAAGATGCATACCATAGAGACCCCGAACAGGGCTGCATGAACTCCAGCTCATCTGGCTCAAGCGCTATTGCCGTGTCAGAACCGGGTATGGAGTCGGCCGTTCACTGAAACTCCTCCAACCTGGTCGCGGGTCACGCTCACCGACCAGCGTTTGTCAATCTGGTATTCTCCCTGAACTACTTCGCTGCCTGGTTGCGACACATCCGTAGAAAAAGTGAAGAGGAAATTCTTGGTCACACGCTGTTGCACGGCGATGCGGGTGGATGGACTCTGGTTGGCGCCGCCAATAAGGGGATCGATCTGGAGACTGGAAATTCCGGCCAGTTTCTGCAAGCTGCCGCTGAACTCGCTGGCGGCCTGGGATGCAATCATGGAATCGGTACTCTGGCTCGAGGCTGCCGACTCTTGCGTAGTCTGGCCGCGCGCGATCAGGTTGATGATGTCCGCCGTGGCGAGTGGCGGGTCGGAAACGTAGGACGTTGTGAGCTTATCGAAAGGGCCGCGCAGGTTGAGCGTGAGATTGTATTGCTCGACCGTGGTGGTGACAGAAACATTCAGCACCGGTCTGGTCTGATTGGGATCGTCGAATGTAATAATGCCGCGCTGCAACTGATAGCGAACATTACGATAGAAAAGCTCGCCTGCCGTTAGGTCGGTGCGTCCTGTGATGACTGGATTGGCAGCGGTTCCTCCCACTCGCACGTTGATGCTGCCTTCCACGCTAATTTGCGTGCTGTTCGCGCTCAGATTCTCCTTGGACTGCACTCCGATGGCGAGGTTGATGGTGTCGGCAAAACCAGGCTGGGCGGGGATGGCCGTGTCGCCGCTGAATTGATCGGCGAAACTGGCGAGATCGAAGTCGGGAGTAAACGAAAGTGAATCGAGCAGTACGCGTCCACTCAAAGTGGATGATTCTTTGTTTCCGCTGAAGGTCAGGTTGCTATCGAGCAAAGTTCGAAGACCATCAGGGTAGAGGAGGCGGACGGATTTGCTCTGCAGCGCCAGGTTGAATTGGAGGCTGGGGCGATAGACGATCGATCCTCCGGCAGAAATATCTCCGCCCCCGGCTTTCCCAGTGAGTGTGGCGATTTGAATGCTGTCCTTGCCGATGTCGAGAGTTCCGTTCAGTTTCTCCACGCCAAGAGGGGCACCGGAGTAGAGCATCGCAACATCCTGCAAACGAAGCTGTCCATTAACGTTGGGATCCTGGGCGGTTCCTGATGCGCGGACGTCGAAAGACACGGTACCGGAGCTTTGGGTATCGGGCGAAAAGATTCTTAGAATGCGGAGATCGAGTAAGCCTTGTGCAGTCAGGCTGGGCGCGGTGTTCCCTGCGAATGGAATGCTGCCTTGCACGCGAAGGGAAGTGTCGGTGCCCCGAATTTCAGCAGGTTGCACGGTCAGGACGGAGTGTGAGAAGTCGGCAACTACGGGCGATGCAATACCGATTTGGAGTGACTGATACGTGGCATTGAGTGTCGGAATTTTGATGTGCCCTTCAAGTTTTGTCTTGTCTTTCAGGGGGCCCTTCAAAGTTGCGTGGATTTCTGTCTGTCCCTTGAAACCTTCAGGCACGCTGGAAAGATAAGTGGCCAGCAGCACGTCGAGCGGGATCGCCGTAGTCTCGATAGAGGCGTCAGTGTCGTAGTCGCCAGTCAAGTTCACGCGGGCTCGGGCTTGCACGGAGGCATCGAGAAGCTTGGAGTCTAGCGTGAGATCCGCTTTCTGGTTGGCGACCTGGAATTCGGCTTTGATGTTAGAAATGGATTTATCACGCACTGCAAGTTGTGGCAGTTGCAAGACGGCGCTTAGTTGAGGATTGTCGAGAGTTCCATTTCCATTGGCCGAGGCGCTTAGAGTTCCAGCCAATGCCAGATTCTTCGCTTGTACGGTATGAAGCTTTTGCAGAACCAGCGAAGGTGCGTCAAGGCGAACGGTATAGGCTTTAGTCTTCGGCGTGTAGGAGAGGTCGAGATCGGCGGCTCCCGCGGGCAATGCGACATGAAGCGACGACGCGATGGAGCCGCGATCGGCGTGGAATTGCGCAGCTAGGGACTGCACTGGTTCGTCGTAGGCCCGCGCGTTCTCGATCTGAATTTTGCCCGAGCCCCGAGGGTCCAACTGAGTTCCGGTCAGAGAAATATCGGCGGTCAAATCTCCGCTGATGGGGTATTGAAGATTCGCGATATGCTCCAGAGCCGAGATGGACAATTGCTGCACGGAAATATTTCCCTTGAAGGAATTGTCGGGTAAGTAGCGCCAATCGTTAAGAGCGACTGTAGCCGCGAAAGAGGCGCCACCGCGTTGTGCGCTGATGAGAGTACCGTTGGTAATGGCAACCTGCGATGGGCCCGCTTGCACGCTTGCATGGGCGCTCCGCCATTCGCTGCCTTGCACACTAAGATTTTGCGCCGAGAAGTTTGCGGCGATCTGAGGTTTCGCCAACGATCCGCTTATAGTTGCGGTTAGAGTGGCAGATCCGGAAACCGGCGGAAGAGAGGGATTGGTGGTGCTGAAGACTGAAGCCAGAGATTCCAGTTGATGCAGATCGGTGGCCGTGGCTTGCACGTGCAAGCTGGAGCGATTGCTGAGTTGGCCATCTGCGCTCAGCGCCGCAGACGGAATGTTGAGCGTTGATTGACGAAGCGTGAGGATACTCTTGGCCCCATCGTAAGTTGCGTGGATTACGCCGTCGACGGGAATCTGACTTGCTGATAAAGCGCTCGACGAACCAGATGCGCTCTTCGCCACCGCTTTTACGATTAGATCGGAACGGACGCGGACGTTGTGGACGCTTTCGGTCCAGGATGCGTGGGCAGTGCCATTCAGATTACCAGAAACGCTGACTTGCTTCACTTCCTCGCCGAACGCGCCCTGCATCGCTTGCAATGAAATGTTGTACAAGGACGCTTGCAGGCGGCCGGATGGGGTAGTGTCGAGATTTTGGATGCTGAGAGCGGCGTTGACGCGTCCTCCGAGAGAATCGAAATCAATATTATTTGTTTGCAGGCTGCCGTTCGCGAGCTGGTAGCTTCCGCCCAATCTACTAACCGAAACCCGGCGGCTTTCGACAGCTGCGGAAAGCGCTTCGCTCGCAATCTGGCCGTCGATGGCCACGCTACGCAAGATGGACTGGTTGGGAATATTTCGATAGCGAATCTGTCCGATGAGGGAGAGTGCGCCTGAGGCCTTATAAGCCGGAGCTAGAGAAGCAAGATCGCGCGTGTCTATGCGGATGTTGTAATCCCCAGAAACGGTGGGATCGGCGTAGTTATTCAGGTTCGCGCGGACGGAAGCGGTAGAGTTGCCGATTTTCATGACGGCGGACTCAATTGAAAGCAATGCGGGGGTGGCAGTGAACTTCGCTTGAAAACTGTGCGGCAACGGCGCGTACTCGCCGTAACGTATGTGGCCGCTGTCATAAGAAATGGATCCGTTGTAACGAGTAACGAGCCGGTCAAAATATATTTGGGCGCCAAGATTGTAAATATCGGCATCAAGTGAAGTGTTGCGGTCGTTGTAGGTCACTTCGCCGTGAATCAGTTGCGCGTGGCGCACGGCAAGGTCGAATACGCTGGTATGCGAACCACCCTGATTGGGAGGCGCAGCCGGCAAGTTGCTCTTGCCTGCATTGTCGACCTGGATGTACGCCACTGGGTGTTCGATGATGAGATCGCTCAGATTTATTTTGCGATGAATAACGGACTGAATCTTGATGCCGACGGTCAACTCGTCGATGTGCAGTAGTGGCGCTTGGCCGGGAGTCTCCGTTCCATGCACTGTGATGTTGTGAAGATGAGCGGTGAGGGTAGAAAGACTGAAATCGAGAGCGCGGATCGTGGTCGGAGCGCCGGTGGCCTTTTGGGTTGCCTCCACGATTTTTCGCAAAGCGAATTGATTGAAGGCGCTGCTTCTCAGGAAGAAGTATCCGCCCACCGTGGCAATCACCAACAATGCGCCTACTGTGGCGAATACCCAACCCGCGATTCTCCGCAACTTCATGACTGCTCCTAAAAAGCCTGGCCCAAGGTGATGTAGTACTGAGTGGGGTTGATGCCGGGAACGGGATTGAGGTTGTGGCCAAGATCGATCCGGATAGGGCCGATCGGCGTCGAATATCGGAGACCAATTCCCACGGTATTAGTGTAGTTGTTGACGAAGTTCGACAGGTTGATGGCGCTGTAGACATTTCCCCCGTCGTAGAAGATGACCCCGCCGAGCGCTTTCATAATCTTCAGCGGAAAACGCACTTCGGAATTCAGGATAAAAAGCTCGCGCCCGCCGACCGGAACCGTAACATTAACGCATCCTGTTTGATTCTGGAGACCGGTGCAGAAGGGCACGATGCGTTGCGGGCCCGCCTCGTCAATAGGAAAACCGCGAAGAGAAGTGCCGCCGCCGGAAAAATAGAGTTGGCTCGTCGGAACAAAACTTCCGTCAAAAGATTCGGCGAGGCCGAGGCGAACGCTATTCGCGAAAACAACCGAATGAACCGGTTTGTAAAAGGCGTACTGGCCGAAGAAGCGGACGAAGTTTGCGCTTGATCCGATTGCGGTTGGCGTGATGCCGAGGGAGACGGTGCCGAAGGTGCCGCGATGCGCGTCCAGAGGCTTATCGCGGGTGTCGCGAATCAGAGTGCCGGAGAAGGTCGAAAGCCGCACATTGCGGTCCTCTGGCAGCACAAGATCGGGAACCAACAGGTGCGACAGTATTGTCTTGTTGAAGTCGTATCGAATCTGGAGGCGCGTATTGCTCTTGCGGCTGATCACGCGCTCGACCTGGAACGAGAGATCACCGAGTCCAGCAGCGAATAATGGATTCTCTGTAGTGCGTTCGATCGAAAAGCTGCTCAGAGAGGACCATTGCGAGCCGATAAAGTGCGGCTGCGCGTAGGTGGTGAGAAACCGCTGGTCGAGACGCGAGAGCACCACGGTCGCGCTCGCGGTTTCACCGAGCCCGCGCATGTTACGGCGATTGATTTCGATGGAACCGAGCGGGCTGGCAAAAGTCGCCTGGCTGGGAGCGATCTGATGACCGTTCAGATTGATTGAGGGGAGGCCTGGTACCGCGACGGTGCCTGTAGGAACATTGCCACCTCGGTGAGAAACCTCGAACCCGAAACCGTAAATGATCTCATTACGCTTCGCTTCATGCACTTTGACAAGCGCGGTCTCTTCGGTCTGATCGGTAATGGGCCGTCGTGGTCCCACGCTCGACCAGTCGAAGATGTTTAGGTCGTAAAGCCGAGTTTCGGCTCCAAGCATCTGCACTTTTCTCATGGGAGCCTCAGCTGGCAATTTGGCAGTTTTTTGAAGCAGCGAAAGCCGGGTTTGCTTTTGACCAAGGTAAACGACCTCGCCAACGCGCACGAGTTGATGCTCGGCAATTGCGTAAGTTGCGTCGACGCGGTGAGGATCGTCAGGATGACGAGTGACGCTAGCTTTGACTTCGACATTAGGATAACCACGGTCCAGATAAGTGGCCGAAATTCGGTTGCGATCTTCCGACAATCGTCGCGGAGAGTAAGGCATGCCAGCCCGCAGCTCGAAGCCTTTTGGAGCGGTCAACTGGTCGCGGGAAATATGCTCATTTCCAGTAACGTTGACGTTTTCGACTACTGTCTGAGGACCTTCCGCAATTTCGAATGCAACATCTATTTTAGGTTCGTGCTCGGTGACGCGGGAGGTTACCTTTATGTCTTCGTATCCCTTGTCGCGGTAAATTGCCTCCAGGTTCGAAACACTTTGCTTCAAAAGTTTCTGGCTAACGCTGCCATGGTTCCAGATGTGAGCTTTCTTGACGACAACATGGGAGAGCAGATCCCCGTCAGATATATCGTGGTTTCCATGGAAAAAGATGCGGTCGACTTTTTGCTTCTTGCCACGTTCGATGTCGTAGACCAGCGTGACGCGATCTGGCTGCTGCGTAAGATTGATCTTTACCGCAACGTGAAAATATCCTTTCTTCTGGAAGTAGTCGACAAGGTTTTGCTGTCCTTCTTGGACCAGGTCGTTGTCGATACTTCGTTCGGTGTAAATCGGAATCAACTTTTTCATCTCGCGTCCCGAAAGGAACGGCAGCACGCTGAGCTTCGCACCCGTGACACGCACACTGACTATGGGGCCCATGTTCACCTTGAATGAAACGCTGACACGATTATTTTCGGTGTAATACTGCGGCGGATTCTGTTGCACGCTGCTGGCCAGGCGATGTTGCTGCGAAAGAGTCCGCTTAATCAGCATTTCGGCGGCCTTCAGGCGCTCGGCGGTGTAGGGTTTCCCGGGCTTGAGTAGGCCGCCTGTGAGTCGCGCTCGAAGTGACCGCGTGGAGTGGAGCAAACGCGAGGCTTCATTCGATTCAGGCCCCTGAATTTCGACATTTGCGATTCTTGCCCTCGCTCCCAGTTTAACGGCGAAGGTAACGCTAACGAGTTGATGGGCATCTTCAATATGGATGCCGGGTTGGATCGTTGACTGAAAATAGCCGTTGCGCTTAAAGAAATCCTGCAAAGCTTTTTGACCCACGGAGACGCGATCCGGGTCATAAGGATCTTCGTCAGACAGATTGGCGACTTGCAACAGTCGGGTATAGGAAAAGACTTGTGCGGCGCCAAGAAAATCGACAATGCCAATAAAGTAGGCGGGCTCGAGGAGAAAAATGACTCGCAATCCGGAGAGATCCGGGACGACGTTAACCGTAACTTCAGGGAAGGGTCCGGCCTTTTGCAACGCTTGAATGCTGGCTTGAACCTTCACCTCGGAATAGGGCTCGCCGGCTTTCTGAAGGACGAAGGCGCGAAAAGGTTCGAGATCGCGGTGAGGGTTGCCAATAAGAGCGACCGAGCTTACCTGCTGGCCTTCATAGACCGGCGATGGCCCTTGAACCTGAACCTGGGCCCACATGAAAGTCGCCAAGAGGAGAGCAAGCAGAGCTGACAGACGCATATGAGCGAGCGATAGTGGTCGATCGAGAATCGATCCGCGAGCCTTTCAAAGTGAGCGAGATGCCACAGCCTCTAAACTTCAATCAATTGGTGAATGTTGGATGCCCGATTGAGCTGAGGTGTTGGTTTGAGATAGTCCCCCAGCAGAGTATCTGCCAGCCGGGAACCACGCTGGAGTTTGTAACTACCCTCCAATCCGTTGCTATCGGTCCCCTACGTCAACGCTCGGGGGCTGATCTTGGCCATGTAATGGCAGCACCCCGCCAAGACAAAGCAAGTAGAGCACTGGAAATGCGAGCGTGCAATGGACGAGTTAAAGCATTCTAGTTTGGGAAACGAGGCAACTCTGACGTTTTGAGGCCGTTTCTTGCGGACCCAATCGACGCAGCGGGCTCCATTTTTCTTTGTACGTGCAGCCTTGACCCACTACGCTTGAACGGATAGATGCTCAATACCGAGTCGCAGCAGAACATTATTCCCGCGCGGGGAAATTATCAGCCTTACGAACAAATGATCGACCCAATTCAAGGGCACACATGCTTTATCGCAGCCTCGGATAACGAATTACACTTTTGAACTTCTCAGGCAAATGCCGTTGCCATTAGAGGATCTTGTATCAAAGGGTGTGCGGCTCTCGAGACCGTGCCTCCCATCTCGCCCGCTTCTGAGTTTGGCTTCGTTTGGTTGTTTGTCATTCCAGAACCCTGCCGGCCGAGCTTTCGGCTTCCACGCCGGCGGCACAGAATGCTTGATCTCGGTCTCCCCGGCGGGAATGTCCACCACAGCAAGTGCCGCAAAATCCCCTCCATTGCTGGACGAAATTTTATCCTGCTCCGAGACCTCGTGCGCGCCGTCCACGGCCTGCACAGCGTGATCAGGTTCAGTACCTGCGCACCACGCCAAAGCTCATGAGCGCAGAAACGAAACTGATCGAGCAGGAGAGCCAGACGCGAGGACTGTTTTCTTACCGCTAAATGAGAGAAGCGACAAGATTTAACTCCTGCAACGAAGGTGTGTAGTGCTTCGTTTCGCCGGGTTGCTTGGTCTTGACGAGTACGTCGAGCCAAGGATCTGGCCGACCTTGACGGCATGGCTGAAAATCCAGATGCGAGAGAGCGGATGCCCTGAAGCGTGTGCCGTCACAGATTCTGTGCAAGGCCGGCGAGAGACAGACTCCCGATGTGCGTGCACCGTTTCTTCAGCGTCATCTCAAAGTGCGACTTAAAATGCTGATTCCATTATTGTTCGTATGTGTACACCGTCGAAGCGCGAAGATTTTCTTTGGCGAAAGGCAGGTAGGTTTTTTCCCAGAACTCGACGACCGTGCTGTCCTGTTCGTTGAGCGCGTTCCTGGAACCTGCTTATTGATTCCGTCCATAAAGGCTTGGCACTTCTGGCGGACGGGTTTGCGGGTTCGGGAATGGGACTTGTCATCCTTCGCACAGAGCCGATGCGAACATTGCTTTCTTGCAGTCCGGCCGTCTACAATCTCCGTGACGTAATAGCGAACATGAAAAGTACCAAAAGCTTCGTGGATGTAACCGCGTTGAAAGCTTTCCATCGCAATCTTCTGCAGCAACTGTAGAATAGCGAAAATGCAATGAGAATGCGGGTGTGCTAGTTCTTTAGGTTATTGGTAACAAACGTTGGAGAGGTGGCAGAGTGGCCGAATGCGGCGGTTTGCTAAACCGTTTTGGGGGCTAACACCTCCAACGAGGGTTCGAATCCCTCCCTCTCCGCCAGACCTTTAGTTTCTGCTATTTACAGTACCTGACTACCAACTGACTACCAAATTCCGATCATTTGCTTCCGGCGCGGTATTAAGCACTGGAGGCAACATGGCAGTCACACTCTATCGGCAGGTCGGCAAAGGCAAAGCTCGGCGGTATCAAAAGGTCAACCTCGGACGTGGACGCCGACCGACCGATCTGGCTGGTCCCTATTTCCTGCGGTATTCGCACGCCGACGGCACCCGTCCATGGGAAGCAGCTGGCGACGACCTCGATGCGGCGATCGACGCCCAGAAGCGCAAACAGGCATACTTCGAAGCTCTCGATGCAAACGTTCCCGTTGTTCAAGATCAGGACGAATCCGGTCGGACGAAAATCACTGATGCTGTGTTTCAGTGGTTCGCCGAGCTTCAGCTTTTTCAGGGCAAAGACCAACAAGGCAAGAGCGAGAAAACCTTGCGTGCGTACAACTACCGCCTCGGATTCTTCCTCGACTTCACTGTTCAGCAGAACCTGCGGTTCCTAGACCAATCGATCGCAACCATCTTCTGCGTTACGTGAAGTTTCTTCGAGAGCATGAAAGCGACTTGGATGACCGCACGGTTCACAACATCTTCGAAACCCTGAACACGTTCCTGCGGACACGGGACATTCTTATCGCCGGCAAGATTCGACATGTCACACTAGTATTACTCCGCATTGCGACCACCGAATCTCACAACGTTGGGCCAATATCGAAAGCATGGTAGCGGTTTTCTCTGACCGCTACGAAGTCAGCCGAATATGGGCCCGCTCTCGAGGTTCTTCTTAGGCTCACGGCGCAGCGCGAGAAGCGTCGCCCGCTCGCTCCGCAATTGGTCGAGCGTACTGTACGAGGGACAAGAGGAACTTGCCGGGTTCTTCCGTCATCGGCATATGTCCGGAATGCTCGAACCAAACGAGATGCTTCTCCGGTGCTTTTACCTTGTCGAACCAATCGGCGGCGATCTCCGAATTCACGTTCATGTCATGGCGACCTTCGATGAGGATCAGCGGGACCGCGAGCTTGTTGATCTTGGCGAGATCGGTCGCCACCAAGTCGGGGAGCAAATAAGGCGTGGCAAATTTGTTGCCGTCCCAGATGTGGCCGATTTCCTGGTCGCTGTAGTCGGGCGAAAGCTGGGCGAGATTGCCATCGGCCGAGTTGTCTGTTCGATACGCCATTACGCCTCCGAAATAGCCCACCCATTTGCGTTGGACGTAGAGATCCTTGATTGGGATGGGCTGTCCAGGCGCCGCATAGGGAGCGATCGCTTCGAGCTCGCGCACCGCCTCGGAGTTGCCAGCTCGTCTCGCAGCGTTGACAGCGAAATGCCAGCCACGACGCTCGTTCTCGGGTCCATCAATCGACTGGCAGACACCGATATACGCGAAGATCCGTTCCGGGTGGCGCTGTGCGAACTGGAGGCCGAGGAAACTGCCATAGCTGTGTCCGAGGACGAAGATCTTGTCTTTGCCGAACTCGTGGCGGGTCCAGGCAGCCATCTCTTCGACATCGGCGACCATTCGTTCGGTTGTGAGAGTCGGCGCGATCGTGGCAGGATCGGTGAGGAGATATGTCTTGCCGGCAGCACGCTGGTCCCACTGGACCACGGTGAAATATTCTTCCAAGCCGCGCGAGAACCACCAACTCATAGGAATCGAGACGTAACCCGGTCCGCCGTGGATGTAAAGAAGCATCGGATTTCTTCGATCGGTGCCGCGAACCGACACCCATTGATCGATGTCACCGATTCGGACTTTCTCGAGCCGCTCGATTCCATTCGGCGTAAGGATCTTGCGCGCATTGGCGATGATTGCGGTCGCCTCGGCACGGTTGATGGGCCTGGGTGACGAATCATCAGTTGCTAACCCCGCAACAGCGAGCGCAACGATCGCAACCGCGAGTCTGCGGCCGATTTTGATCCTTACGTTTGAGCTGATGCTCATGCTCCTACCTCGAACGTTTTGCTAATGCGTTTCATATTTCGATGCGACTCCATCGAGCAGCGATTGCAGATCCGACGCTGCATACCACTTTCCGGCTTCAGAACGCTTTCTCCTCCGAACTGGCGGTCGTTTGTGGTGGTAGGGCTGGCTATTTGCTCTTTCTTTGCCTAAGAGGGCTTTTTCATGCTCCTTCTTCTGCCCACAAGTGGGCTGCCGTGAGGGGTGGCATTCTCTCCATGGACGCTATCGCTGGAGTTCACGCGGAATGAAACCCTGCGAGCGCCTGAAGAAGCTTCATCACGTCACCTGCATCGTTGTAAGGAGCAAGGGATACTCGGATCCGTTCGCCGCGCGCCGAACATATAATCCTCTGGTCGCGGAGTTTCTCCACGGTTTCCCGTGCGCTCTGTCGGCTGTGTGCGAGCGAGATGATGTGAGGAGATGCGGGCACACCATGAACGTCATGAAACGGTTCCCAGCCATACTCGCGAGCGCCATCAACGAGCATCGCGGCCAATTGACGTGCATGTGCTTCAATTCGGGTTTCCCCCAGGGACAACAGCTGTTCGATAGAAATAGTAAGACCCGCAATCGAGACATAAGACATGGTGGACTGCGTGAAGCGCCGAGCATCGGACGCGAAGGAAAGTGATTTGGCGTCGAAGTCAAAAGGATCCGAGGCGCCCATCCAGCCTGGCAAAATCGGAAGCTGTTTCAGTAAGGACTCAGACACGGCTGCCAAACCGACGCCCCCGTGTCCGCCCAGCCACTTGTAACCACTAGTAACGACCGCGTCAACTTCGAGCGTCGAGGTATCCACCCGCATTGCCCCGGCCGCTTGGGTCGCGTCAACGATCAGGATTGCGCCCACCTTCTGAGCACTTCTGGCCAGGCGACGAACGTCCACGAGGGTGCCCGTAGCGTACTGCACGCTGCTAACAGCTATGACACGGGTAGTTTCATCTATGGCGTCACTCATCGCGTCCGTCAGATCACGATCAGGAAGGTCATCGACAAAACGAACACGGATTTTTTCAAAGTAGGACTGGCGAACCCACGGGCGAGTAATTGCGGGAAAGTCGGAGGAAACTGCGAGGATTGTGGCATTGGGTTTGAGACGAAATAACAAAGGAAATTGTCCCAGCAGTTCGCTTGCACCCGCAAGAATGGCGATGCGTGACGGATCGTTATGAAACAATCTGCCGGCAACTCCCCTAAGGGCATGTCCGTAGTTGATCTCATCGCTGTCCGACATATTGAGATTGCCATGCCTCGCCACACTCTCAAGGAAGCTGTGCATCGCAGCGACTGCTGGCTGGCCAATCAATCCCAACGATGCTTGATTCAGATACACATTGTCGCGAAGGCATGGATATTGAGAACGATCCAATAGAGATGAAGTCATTGAATGTCCTCCAAATAGCGAGCAAATCCAACTTGCGGATCGCCGACAATCGGAAAGCACTCCCAGTTCGGAGACGCACCGCCGTCAGCCAGACAGACGTTGACGAATCGATGAAAATCAAGCGTGTGTTCAATCGCCGAGGTGCACCGAGCTGTCAAGTGCGCATGAGCTGGTTCAATTCCGACGTTGTCACGCATCGGTCCAGAAAAGCGAACTGGCCCGTGTCGCGCACCTGGCGTGCGGCATCCAGGAAACCGGTCATTGCCGCGCGATAGAGTGAGGTCGCAAGACTAATGCGCCTGACGCCGACTGCGGCGAGTTCATTGACCAAAAATGATTTACCTTTGATCCCCGCCATGAAATTGAACGGTTTCGACAGCGCTCCACACACTGCGCGCACGGCGTCAAGATCAGGGAGGCCGGGAGCGAACAGCACATCTGCTCCAACTTCTTCGAAGGCTTTAAGGCGGCCAATGGTTTCACCCAGGTCTGGATTAGCGTAGGCGAAGTTATGTGCTCGCGCGGTCAGCGTGAACTGGAAAGGAAGGGCACGGGCAGCCTCTGCGGCCGCAGCAATGCGTTCGACCGCCAAGCCGAGATCATAAAGTGGCCGATCGGGGTTGCCAGTCGCATCCTCGACCGTGCATCCAACGAGTCCCACGTCGGCCGCGCGCTGGATCGTTTCAGCCACGACTTCCGGCGAATTGCCAAATCCCTTTTCCAAATCTGCGGAGACGGGCAAATCCGTGGCCTCGACAATCATGCGTGCGTGCGCCAGCGCCTCATCGCGCGTCAGTTCGTGATCTTTAAGACCCAGAGCACAGGCCGATGCGGCGCTCGATGTAGCCAATGCTTTGAATCCAAGCCCGGCAAGGATCTGGGCAGAACCCACATCCCACGGATTCGGAATCACGAAAGCGCCAGGGCCGTCGTGAAGCGCACGAAAACGCATTGCTTTTTCGTTCTGGGTTACGCTCATGAGGAGTCCTAACGTCAGATTCCTCCGATTGTATGCCTGCCGCACGAGGATACGGTGAAAAGTCCCAAGCTGTTAGTCCGCACCATCCTTGACTGTGACTGGATGATGGACTATTCGGAAGTAAAGCTTCAGTTGTGGATTAGTCTCGACGAAACGCGCTTGTTTTGATTGATAGGGTCTTCGTGGTCGGCGGCTCCGCTCCTCGTTCGACGAGATAGTCAGAATGCGGCAACTCTCTCCAAATCTGGGTCCGATCTGGGTCTGGTAAGACGGGTCAAAGAACTCCTTAGAGGATCATGAACGGGCTGTCAGTACCGTTGATATCCAGTAAGTTGCACGTCGTTGTTGCCCTGTCACGGCACGGTCAGATGCAACGGCAGGGAACGGGAGGACACGAGAGGGAACCGAGCGATATCGGAAGGCAATCGTGCGAGTGTCCCATGCGGGGGCGTAGTTCAGCTGGTTAGAACGCCTGCCTGTCACGCAGGAGACCGCGGGTTCCGTTTTGCTCGCCATAGGGACACGATAGAAGAACGTCTTTCCCATATCACTCCGGGAGACAGGCAAGCGCCTCCACGCCATCTGTAAGCCCGGGCTCAGGCCAAGCGAGGTCCAGAGCCTTCCAGCTCTGTCCTGCATCATCTGATCTGAAGACGCCGCGGTTGTTGGCGGCGTAGATGACGCCTGGTTCGCCGGCATGAGTGGCGAACCGGTTCGCCGTCGTGCCCTTCGCCTCCGGCAGGCCACTCATTACCTGCTCCCATCGCTTGAGCCCAGTCTTGCGATAGACGTACGACTCGGCCCGCCGCGGCGAATATGCCGACCCGGGGCCGTCTGTTGCGGACACGATCACAGTGTCTGGATCCGCAGGATCCACAGCAACGCCCACGAGGTAGCGGTGCTGCAATCCATCCTCGGGCGAACTCCACGAGTCCGCAGCATCACTGCTTTCAAAGTACCCGTCGCCGGCGCCTCACCTGGCGCATATGCCGCAACGTCACTGCCAATCTGTTCGACGACCCCTGAAAACTCATGACCAGGTATCCACGGCAGGTCGATCGGGAGTATCTGTCTTGCCGTTCCGGAGGCCTTGACAAGATCCAGATGATTGACGGCGGTACTCTTGATCTTCACCAAGATCTCGTCACGTGCGATCGCCGGCGTCGGTACATCGTTGAACACCAACTGCCCACCATATTCCAGCAATCTGACAGCTTTCATGCGAGCTCTCCTTAGAAGAGGATTACTGGCCGCCCCCGAGGGCTACCGGCCACGAGCGCGCGCTGTGCATCTGCGGCTTTCGTGGGCGCGTATTCCTCAACAACGCGCAGCTTTATCTCCCCGGCTGCAACCATGTTGCGGAGCAGTTCGAGCCATTCGGTACGTTCGAGGACACCGGATACCATCATCGGCTTGATCTTGATTCCCCGTTCGGCGGGCCTGTCTCCCCAGCTGCGAACTGGAATGTAGATGCCCCCGTCACGGATGGCGCCAAAGGACTTTTCCCCAAGGCTCGCCGTATCGAGCAACGCGTCGACGCCATTGGGCAGCTCCCGGCGGATCGCTTCGGCGAAGCCTGGTCCGCGCTCGACCACGATATCCGCGCCGTAGCCGCGCACCAGCTCGGCATCTGCTGGGTTGGCGTCGGCCATGACCTTTATTCCCTGCCGTTTCGCGGCCGCGATCGCGTATTGAGCCAGAAGCCCAGCACTACCGCTCACGGCTAAGATCTGACCCTTCTTCAGCGCAGCAATTTCTCGCGCGTTGAGCGCAGTCAGCCCGGTCATCAACAGGATAGAAGCCTGCGCCAAAGAAACACCCTCAGGTATCGGAACGACCGAGGCAGCGGGCACCACGATGTGCTGCGCCTGCGCGCCGCCTTCGGGGCGCACTGGATTGACTGCCGCTATCACCTTCTGGCCGGGATGTAGGCGCGATACGCCTGGCCCGACAGATTCGACAACTCCCGCGGCATCCATACCCGGCACGATATTTGAGGTCATATTGGGCCAGCCTGGATCGCGGAACATGAGGTCGGCCGGATTGACCGCCGCCGCCTTCACCTCGATACGGACCTCACCAGCCGCAGGCGCCCGAACCGTACGTTCCACGTATTCGATGACCTCGGGGCCGCCTAGAGCCTTGTACGTGACGGCCTTGCTGGTGAGCGGTCGATTCGATGACTGGTCTGACATTCGTCGTCTCCGTGTAAGCTTCCTAGCAAACTAATCGCCATGAGTAAACCACAAATAAACAGTGACCTTTTGCGCCATTTTTAGTTCCTTTCTCCTGCGGTCAGGTCTCCTGCGGTCAGGCCCGCGACTGCAAGCGCGACTGGAACAACCCGGAAAAGGCCGGTCGCACGTCGATGAAGATCACGGCCCACAGTAGAGCCACAAACAGCGCCAGCGGAAGCCCGCTCGGGGCCATCAAGGCGTGGAAAGTAAGGATGTTGACAATCACCGGTGCCAGCATTGCCACCGCCAACGGTACATAGCGGTTGAGCAGCAGAAGCACACCTGCGATGACCTGAAACGCGAAGATCACCCACAGGTAATGCGAGACATAAAGGGCGCCCATGAACTGACCAGCAACACCCGCTGGCGGGGGAAAGGGAATGAAGTGCAGGAAGCCGTTCAGCCCCATAACAAGAAAGATCACGCCCGCCAGATATCGGGCGATTACGGAAGCGGTTCTCATAACCTGGTTCTCCTTTTTGGATCGGCGCCATTGCCTTGGCGTCATGTATATTGATATCAAGATAATTGATGCTGTATACTTCTAAGAGATTCAGGTTTTTATGACCCGAGGCAATCAAGGGACGGACCACGCCTGGCTAGTAATGATGAAGGCAATGCGCGCCCTGACAAGGTACGCAGCCGCTGGTATTGAAGAGACCGGACTCGGCCTCTCGGATTTCGGCGTGCTGGAAGTCCTGCTACACAAAGGGCCTTTGCCCGTCAATACGATAGGCCCAATCGTCGATCTGACCCCAGGCTCGATCAGTATCGCTGTGGACCGTCTCTTTGCGAAGGGCTTGGTAACCCGGGTCGAGAGCACGGAAGACCGGCGTGTTCGTATCATCGCCCTGACCCCGCGCGGGAAGGACCTCATCGTTCCCGCTTTCAGAAAGCATTCCGGGCAGATGAAAAGAGTGTTGTCCGAACTAAGCCCGGAGGAGCTTCGTGGCCTTGAAGTGAAGCTCAAGAAAGTCGGCAAGCGCGCTGCTGCGCTGATGGAGGAGAGCTGAGCGGCTTCATGCCAGTCCGTGTTTTATGCGCCGGACCGCCGTCTGAATCTGGCGGCTTTCACAAACAGCCTTGTTTGAAAGAATACGCTGCTTGCTCAGCCACTTTTACGTTGGCTCCGAGCGATGCCCACGGATGGCTTGCTCGACCAACTCTTCGCCGAACCGTCTGGTGAATGGGCCTAAGCCCAATAAAAAGCGGTAATAGATCGCACCAAAGACCGCGTCGTTCAGCAGGTCAGGTTCCGTATCCGACCGTAACTCGCCTGCATTCTTACCGCGCTGCAGATCGGCAATGGTGGCAGCCCGTCGAGGACTAACCCATCGATCGAAAAATGCCTGACGAATGGCCGGCTCGCTCTGGCCCTCGGCGATCAGCCCGGCCACAATCTTGCCGAACGGTCCGTTGAAGGCGTCGATCAACCGCCGTACCCGAAAGCGCAGAGACGCTTCCGCGGTCAGGACCGTAGCCTTCTCTAGGTTGGGAACCATCCGCTCGCAGAGCATGGCCAACACCAAAGTTGCCTTGGTCGGCCACCACTTATATAGGGTGGGTTTCCCGACCTTAGCCCGCTTGGCGACCTCCTCCATGGTCAGGTCGCGGACTGACTTTTCCTGAAGCAGGGTATAGACCGCATCCATGATAGCGGCGTGCGATGCCGCCATTTCGCTCGGAGGCCTGCCTTTGCGCGCAGCGGGAAGGATGTTTTTCTTCATGGAACTAATTTTAACGGAACGTAGCGTTAAGCCATTGACATTGGCGTCGCGTGAGTTTTATGATAACACGCAACGTAAAGGAAAGTTAATGATCTAGCCCAATGGCTGATCGATACCAGCGTTACTCAAAAGGAGACTGCAATGAATACTCAAGTCCATCCCTACGAACCGCTAACTTCTCAAAACGCAGCGCTCGTCCTTGTCGATCATCAGGTTGGCCTCATGACGGGCGTCCGTGACATTTCCACGGGCGAGCTTAAACATAATGTGGTGGCGCTGGCCAAAGCTGCGAAGGCACTGAAGCTGCCGATTGTCGTTACAACGACGGCGCGTGACAGCATGTGGGGTCCGACGTTCCCCGAACTTGTCGACGCGTTGCCAGGCATTGAAATCATCGATCGATCATCGGTGAATGCCTTCGACGACCCGCGCGTGGCTCGTGCGATCGAGGCGACAAAACGCAAGAAGCTGATCTTCGCCGGCATCTCGCTCGAAGTCTGCGCCGCTTTTCCGGCGATCACAGCCGTCGGAAAGGGGCTCGACGCCTATGTGGCGGTTGACGCCTCGGGAACGTTTAGCGAGACCAAGCGGCAAGTTGGCCTCCTGCGCATGCTACAGGCGGGCGTCATCGTCTCGGACTACACGACCTTGATGGTGGAAATTCTCAAAGACAATGCGCGAGCGGAGGCAGGCGACGTCTACGGAGCCATGGACATGGGCTGGGCCAAGCTCGTCAGTCAGATCGCCCAGTCCTACGGAAGGTAAACCAACCTGCGGCCCCGACTAAGTCACGGAGTCGGAGGAAGCACGAGGATGCGAACAGCAGCAGCCTGGCGTTGTACGCATAAGAGCTAAGACGAGCACCGCGGGAGATTTCTGGGTGACCAAGCTCAGATCTCCCGTTCGCATCCTTAGGCGGCTCGGCGCGACAAAGCTGGGCTCGGGGCTATGATTTTGTGTAAGCCGCGTAGAGAAATGTCGCACCTTCGGCTCGCCGGCAACGTAACTGTAGACCCGTTCCTCCAGCTCACTATCCCGCGCGGTGCGACTTTCTTGGCCGCTGTGTACTCTAATGAGTCCAGTCCGCAACGCAGGGCTAAAGGAATAAAAAATGGCTGCACCTCCGATACTGAGCGCGCTTGATGCGCGCACGCAAATTTTCCCGACTCTCACTCCATCGCAAATCGATCGGATTCGCCCTCAGGGCCACGTCCGGCACGTCGACCGCGGCGAAATTCTTTTCGATCTCGGCGACACCAACATCCCTTTCTTCGTCATCCTTTCCGGCAGCATGGAAGTTGTGCAGCCGGGCCTCGACGGCGAACGCCCCATCACCGTCCATCGTGCCGGCGGCTTCACCGGCGAACTCACCATGATTTCCGGCCGCCGCATCTTCGTTCGCGGACGCGTCATCGAGCCCGGCGATTTCATCGAACTCAGCGGCAACGCCCTCCGCTCGCTCATCGCCAAAGACGCCGAGCTCAGCGAAATTTTCATGCGCGCTTTCATCCTCCGCCGCCTCGAACTCATCAGCCGCGGCTACGGGAGCCTGATCCTTCTCGGCTCCCGCCACTCCGCGCAGACCCTCCGCTTGCGCGAATTTCTCACCCGTAACGGCCATCCGTACACGTATATAGATCTCGATACCGACAAAGCCTCACAGGAACTCCTCGATCGCTTCAACGTCAAGGTTGACGAAATTCCCGTCGTAATCTGCGGCCAAGGCTATGTCCTCCGCAGTCCCACAATTCAGAAACTCGCCGACTGCCTCGGCTTCAACGCCGACGTTGACGCCGCGCAACTCCGCGACCTCATCATTGTCGGCGCCGGTCCCTCTGGACTCGCCGCCGCCGTTTACGCCGCCTCCGAAGGTCTCGACGTCCTTCTTATCGAGACCGAATCGCCCGGCGGACAGGCCGCCTCCAGCTCCAAAATCGAAAACTATCTCGGTTTTCCCTACGGCCTTTCCGGCCAGGAACTCGCCAATCGAGCCATCACCCAAGCCGAAAAATTCGGCGCCAAGATGATGATAGCCCGCAACGTGGTGCGCCTCGAATGCGCCCGCCGCCCCTACAAAGTCGTGCTCGATAACGGCGTCGAACTGGCCGCGCGCTCGGTCGTCATCGCCACCGGCGCGCAGTACAACAAACCGCGCATTGCTAATCTCGCCGTTTTTGAAGGACAGGGCGTCTATTACGGCGCCACCTTCATGGAAGCCCAGCTCTGCGGCGACGACGACATTATCGTCGTCGGCGGAGGCAATTCCGCCGGCCAGGCCGCCGTTTACATGTCGCAGACTCAGCGCAAGGTCCACATACTCGTGCGTTCCGGCCAGCTTTCAGACGCGATGTCCCGCTATCTCATCCAACGCATTGAGCAGAATCCCAACATCGAAATCCATTACCGCACCGAAATCATCTCGCTCGAAGGCGATTCGCACCTCGAGCACGTCACATGGCGCAATAACCAGACCGTCGAAATCGCCACAGTCCCCATTCGACACGTTTTCATCATGGCCGGCGCATCGCCGCGAACCGAATGGCTGAAGGGTTGTGTCGCGCTCGACACCAACGGATTCATTCTCACGGGACGCGATCTCGACGGTTCCACTGACCAACCCGCCTGGCCGCTGGCCCGCAGTGCGCAGATGCTGGAAACGAGTCTTCCGGGCGTATTCGCCGTGGGCGATGTTCGGTCGGGGAACGTAAAGCGAGTCGCTTCGGCCGTCGGCGAAGGTGCAATCGCTATTCATCTTGTCCATCGAGCGCTTGCTGAACTCTAGCAGCAGCCCACAAAGGCGACACACGTCCGGCGCGAGTCGCGTCTACCTCCATGATGCCGAAGGCAAACGATAAGTAATCATAAAGGCCCTTGTGTCCACGAATGGAGGTAAGTCCCGATCTCTGAGAACAGGATTCGGATCCATCAAAGTGTTAGCCTTATGGCTCGATGGACCACCATACCGTCGCAGCCGTCAGCATTACGGGTACATGCCTTGATGTGCTAGGCAGCCTCTACCTCGCCTACGATTTGTTGGGTGGACGACACGGTCCGTTGCGACTGCTTACCCGCGCGGTCACGTACTCCATTGTCTTTGGAATCGGCTACGGCCTCGGCCTTGGTCTCTTCTTTGGTCTAGCCTCCGGAATTGCGACTGGTATCACATTGTCAGTCGAATTCAATCGGGCAGCTCGGGGGCTCGATCATTATTCGCTGCCTTGGGAAGGAGTGTTTTCCGCGATACGAGGAGTTGGCTTCGGAGCTGGACTGTATAGGATTCTAGGCTTGCGATTCGCACTCGCATTTGCCATTCTCATCACTGTCGGCCAAGTCTTGGCTTACTCTCGCGGGATGCGCCCTGGCACGGATTATGTAGCAGCTCGCCGTCCTCGCCTTACACCTCGTCAGTTCTGGGGAACGGTGGTCCGCACCTTTGGCTACATCGCCAGTGCCCTTATCTGTAGCGCCTTCATCCATCACGTGGATCACGCCTGGTCATTTGCGATTCGGGTGGGCTTGGTGACAGGCATCGTCACGGGTATTGGGGCGACAGTCAATCCTTACATCGAATACTATGCTGACAATCTTCCCGAGCGACGCCTCGGCGCGTTCGGCATCGGGCTCATCTTCTGCGGTTTCGCATTGCAGTCCCTTCAGTATTGGCTGGCGCTATTTGATGTACACCTGACCTAGGCAGCCGATGAACGTAGGCCGTCGCCCCGACGGGCTCTTGCCACCATGTCAGTGATCGCCAGTACCGGAGCCATGCTTTAATGCGGGCTCAATCAACAAGCACCAGTGGGAAGTCGGCCTTAGCTTGCCGAACCTGATCCTTGAGACAGAGTGAACCCGCGCGTAGCTCCATACAAGTTTCTGGTTCCAGTGATCGTTCCGAAGGCACGATCGAATGCTCTAATAGGACTTCTGGCCCGGAATAGCTTCTGGGCAGCCCGGAGGGAAGTCGGAGGAGCAGCCAGTTGTCCACAACGAGGTTGCTCAATCTAATGATTCGAAGGCGAGCCTTCAATTCCTGGGGTTAGCAGCGGATCAGAAATCGTTTCTTCTCGAAGAATATTCGGAACTCCGATGTGACCGGCCACGTATCATTCTCCACACAGGGAGGGATGTGTATGGAATTACGGATCGATCAGCTCTCAAAACGATACCAGAACGGCGTTCAGGCTCTGCAAAGCGTTTCGCTTCAAATCCCCCAAGGAATGTTTGGGCTGTTAGGTCCGAACGGAGCGGGAAAATCCACGCTGATGCGCACCCTAGCCACACTGCAGGAAGCGGATAGCGGAAGCGCCTCGTTGGACGGTATCGACGTCCTGAAAGACAAAGACCAACTCCGCAAGGTTCTCGGGTATCTTCCGCAAGAGTTTGGGGTGTATCCGAAAGTCTCCGCCGAAGTGCTGCTTTCTCATTTCGCCTCGTTGAAAGGCATCGGCAATTCAAAAGAGCGCCGTGAGGTTGTCGAAGCCCTCCTGCAGCAAACAAATCTGTGGGAGTACCGCAAAAAGCCGCTCGGCGGCTTCTCTGGCGGCATGAAGCAGCGCTTCGGCATCGCCCAAGCCTTGCTGGGCAATCCCCGGTTGATCATCGTGGACGAGCCTACTGCTGGCCTCGATCCGGAAGAACGCGTCCGCTTTCATAACCTCCTCAGCGCGATCGGTGAGAACATCATCGTGATCCTTTCGACTCACATTGTTTCCGACGTAAGCGATCTCTGCGGCCACATGGCGGTGATCCACAAGGGATGCGTGATGGTCACCGGTGAACCCCCAGCGCTGGTTGCCAGTCTGCAGGGCAAAGTGTGGAAGAAGGTTATTCATTCTTCCGAGCTTGCCGCTAACCGCGAACAATTCAAGGTGATTCTGATCCGCCTGTTTGGCGGCCGCACACTGATTCATGTCTGGAGTGATACTCCTCCCGACACCGGTTTCGAAGCGGTCACACCTGACCTTGAGGATTTGTACTTCGCAACCATTCGAGGCTATTCGCAACTCTCGGCCACTACTGCAGAGGTCAACTAATCGCTATGGTCCTCACGATTGCTTCGTTTGAAGTTCGCCAGCGCCAGCGAAGGATCTCCACCTATGTCTACTTCCTCGTTTTTCTTGCTCTGAGCGTCCTATTCACCTGCATGGCGGGGGGAGCAATTTCCGGCGCCACGGTGGACTTCGGCACGGGCGGCAAGATCTGGCTGAACTCTCCTTATGCTCTGAACGTGATCACGATGTACATCACGTTCCTGGGCATCGTCGTGACTGGCGCCATCGCGGGACAAGCGACTTATCAGGACACGGACAGCCGCATTAGCGATCTCTTCTACACTGCGCCGATCACCAAGTTCGATTATCTAGGCGGCCGGTTTCTCGGTGCTCTGGTGGTGCAGATTCTGATCTTCTCCAGTGTGGGCATCGGTGCCTACATCGGCATGCGCCTCCCGTGGCTTGATCAGAGCCGACTTGGACCAAACAACGCCGTTGCCTACTTGCGACCCTATTTGGTTTTGGTTCTCCCGAATCTCGTGTTGACTAGTGCAATCTTCTTTGGGCTGGCCGCCTCCTGGAGGAAGATGCTCCCGGTTTACGTGGGCAGCGTCCTCCTATTGATCGGATATTTCACAGCCGCGCAGCTGTCGACAAACCTGAGTGTCAATACGGTTACCGCTCTTGCAGACCCGTTTGGAGCCACTGCCGTGGACCGGCTAACCCGATATTGGAGCCCGTTCCAGCGCAACACACAACTGATCCCGTTCTCCGGAATTCTGCTGCTAAACCGCGTTCTGTGGCTGGGGCTGGGCGGGATCGTCCTGGCCATAACCTACGCAAGATTTTCTCTCTCCTATCCTTTGCAGCGCGCCCGGAAACAGCGCGTTGCGACGGATACGGATGAAGACATATCCTCTTCCTTGACTCAGGCCCTGCCGAGAGCACATCCAGCTTTCTCCTTCGAAGCCTCGGGGCGGCAGTTCTTTTCCTTAACGCGAATTCAGTTCACCGAGACTGTCAAGAACGTGTTTTTCCTGGTCTTGCTCCTGGCGGGAGGCTTGTTCGCGATTCTTGCCGCGAATCAAATTACCAGTCCGTTCGCCAGCCATACCTATCCTGTCACTTACCAGATGCTTGAGGGAGCTACTGGTGGTCTGTTCGTCTTCGCGCTTGCGATCATCACTTTCTATGCCGGCGAGTTGGTCTGGAGGGAGCGAGATGCCGGCCTCAACCAGATTGTGGACGCATTGCCTGTAAAAAGCTGGGTGCTCTTCAGTTCGAAACTGACGGCTTTGCTGCTCGTTCAAATCATTTTGGTCCTGGTGATCATGGTAGCGGGGATTATCGTGCAACTCATGCACAGCTATCACCGCTTCGAACTCGGGCTATACTTCACCGATCTGTTTGGAGTTCGCCTGTTCCAGTACTGGATGATCTGCGTTCTAGCTTTTTTCATTCACACCCTGGTGAACCAGAAGTATCTCGGGCATTTCGTGATGGTGCTCTATTTTGTAAGCACGCTCGCGCTGCCCGGAATGGGCTGGCAACATTTTCTCTACCGCTTCGGACAGTCTCCTCCTTACACCTATTCCGACATGAATGGCTATGGACCGTTCGCGGTTTCGCTGTTCTGGTTTCACCTCTACTGGGGCATTGCCGCCATCGCTCTCGCAATTATCACTAACACTTTGTGGGTTCGTGGCACGGGGGAGAACTTGTGGGCGCGCCTGCGAGTCGCAGCCACTCGCTTCACTGGGCCGACGGTCGCTAGCTTGACGGTTTGTGCCGTTCTTCTTTTGGCGGTCGGGGGATACATCTTCTACAACACCAACATTCTGAATCCCTATTACACGACCTACACCATCGACGAAGGCCGAGCCCAGTACGAAAAGAAATACCGGCAATACAAAGATCTTCCCCAGCCCAAGATCACCGATATCAACACGCAAATCGATCTCGATCCGGCTAACCGTTCGGTCAATCTGCGGGGCACGATGATCCTGGAAAACAAGACTTCCTCCGTCGTGGACCGCATAGCGGTCACCGTGCTGCCGGTGGACCTTGCGCCCGTGCCCCCGCCCCACCGCCAGATTCACAAACTGGCATTTGCCGGAGGCCAGACCCCTCTTCTCGAAGACAACAAACTTGGCTTCTATGTGTATCGCTTGAATACGCCGCTACCGCCCCACGGGCGCATCGCGCTCGACTATTCGGTCAGCTACAAGAACATCGGATTCGTTAACAACACACCTAATCTTGACATCACGTATAACGGAACTTTTCTCAATGATCGCTACGCACCGTTTATTGGCTATGCCGCGGACATCGAACTGACCGACGACAGCACGCGCCACAAACATGGCCTGGATAAAGCCAAACGGATGCCCAAGCTGGAAGATATTGCTGCCCGCAACGAGAACGGGATCTCGAGCGAGGCCGACTGGATCAATCTCGAGTCCACGGTCAGCACCAGTCCCGATCAAATTGCCATCATGCCTGGTTACCTGCAAAAAGAGTGGACCGAGAACGGCCGCCGCTATTTCCACTACAAAATGGACGCGCCCATCCTGAATATTTACTCGCTGAACTCTGCTCGCTATGCGGTTCGCCGGGACCGCTGGCACGACGTGAACCTGGAGATTTACTATCACGCGGGACACGAGTTTAACCTCGACCGCATGATAGATAGCTTGAAAGCCAGCCTGGACTATTGCAGCCAGAACTTTAGTCCATTTCAGTTCCACCAACTGCGGATCATTGAGTTCCCTCGCTACGGTACTTTTGCCGAGTCCTTCGCCAATACCATTCCGTTCTCGGAGGCTATCGGGTTCATCACTTACGTCGATCCCGGAACCGTGGATCAAACCGATATTCCCTTCTACGTCACGGCGCACGAGACCGCGCACCAGTGGTGGGCGCACCAGGTGATGAGTGCGAATGTTGAGGGCGGGACTTCGATCGTCGAGACGCTCGCCCAGTATTCCGCCCTTATGGTCATGAAGCGTCGATACGGAGCCGACGGCATGAAAAAGTTTATGCGGTATGAACTCGACAACTACCTGCGCGGGCGGGCCCAGGAGCGCAACGAAGAACCTCCCCTCTACCGTGTCGATAGCAATCAGGGCTACATTCACTACGGCAAGGGTGCGATGGTGATGTACGAGATGCAGGACTACATCGGCGAAGAAAATGTCAACGAGGCGCTTGCCGAATTCACCAAGGCATTCGCTTTTAAGGGTCCGCCCTATCCAGTATCACTTGACCTGATGTCCTACTTGCAAAAGTACACTCCACCCGAGTACCAGTATCTCTTCGACGATCTTTGGCGGAATGTCACGCTGTACGACAACCGCGCCCGTTCGGCTACTTACTCTCAATTGCCGGATGGCAAATACAGGGTGGATCTGGTGGTCGAAGCTCACAAGTTCCGCGCGGATGCCAAGGGTCAGGACCACGCTGTGCCTTTGAACGATTTCATCGACATCGGGGTGCAGGACTCGCAGGGAAAGTTCCTGTACTTGCAGAAACAGAAAATAGAGAAAGAACAAAACACCTTCACGATTAAGGTGGATAAGCGTCCTGCCCAAGCCGGAATCGATCCCATCCTAAAACTGATCGACCGCAATCCGGACGACAACATGATGAAGATAGAAAAGCAGTAGCAGGTGTGAGAGAAAACATAGTGTAGTTCAGAGCCGACGTTCCTTGTGTGTGACGTAATTTGCCGCTATTTCCTTCTCCTTCGACCTTGTGGGAAGGGTCAGACAAAGTTCTAAGTCTCAGCGGCTGGTCGTCAACCGGAAACTCCTCAGAAACTTCTCTTATGCGGCGGTGGTGAGAGTAACCACGAGGCCGAGGTCGTTGGCTTTTTTCTGAATGCTGCGGATTTCGTGCTCTCGATATTTTTCTTTGTAGTACTTCATCGCCTTGTCGACGTATTGTTCTCCGTAACGCAACATGCGGTAGACGAGCCGGGCTAGCATGTGGGCCATGGCCGTGATGGCTTTCGGGTCACCCAGACGTGCTGGCAATCGGCGGAACTTGGCCCCCAGGTAGGTCTTACTGCGCCACAGACTGGTGGCGGCCATGCGGAAGGCGGTGGCCGCACGGTTCTCGACAGGCGGAGCACCTTGCCCCCGGTAATCTGATTGTCCGGACACAAACCCAGGAAGGACGCAAAGTGGGTCTCGCTGGGAAACCGGCTCATATCGACACCCACCTCGGCGATGATGGTTTGTGCGTTCATGATATTGATGCCATCGATTTGAGTCAGGTCCGTGCCGCTGATGCGGTATAACTCCCCGCGCAGATCAAAACTGGTTGGGGCATTGCCGCCGGCTCGCTTGTTGGCCTTCGCCGCAGGTGGTTGACTGCCCGGTTCCACCTTGTCCTCGAGGGTTTGCAAATGGGCCGCCAGGGCGGTGTCACATTCTGCGATCTGCTGCTGATAGGTCTGATACAGATTGAGCTCTGGCTGCAAAATGAAGAGCAACTCCTTGCCCCAGTTGCCTTCTAGGCTGCGGGCAATTTCCTCCCGACTTGCCTGAATACGAAAATTGGCGAGATCGGCCAGCTTATATCGGTCTCGTTCTCCCGCCAGAATCGCTTGGATGATGGCTAGGCCCGTCAGGCCGCTGCTGTCACTGATCACGTTGGCCAACTGCACGTTCATCTCGGGGAGAACCTTCCGCATCCTCTGAATGCAGGTGCTCGCCGACGCCACGTGTTCGGCCCGTTGCCGCCATACCGCGGGACGCACCGCCGGAACACGAGTTGGGGCTATTTTCGACCGAGTCTGTCCTCAACCTGCAAAAATTGATTTTTGCTGGCTCTCCTCTGTCCGAGGTTCTAGCGAACATTGCTCAGTTGGTTGAATCGCAAGCCGAGGGCATGTCTTGCACGATTTGGCTTCCCGACGAAGACGGAAAGGAACTCCATTGTGCTGCTGCGCCCAGCCTTCCTGGATTCATCGCTCACGTCGGGGCCATGGCTGTTGGTTCGAAAGGCGGATCTTGCGGCACAGCGGTTTATCGGAAGGAACCGGTGCATGTAACCGACATCCTAACCGACCCCATCTGGGAAAATTATCGTGACCGCCTGAATTCGTTCCGTTTGGTCGCGCCGCAGGTTTCGGCTATTCAGTCGTTGATCTTGGAAACCTTCGCGATGGTGGTTTGATCCAGCAAGCAGGCGGCTCTCTCGCGGGCGAAATCTGTTGGAGGAAGGAGAGCGTCATAGATGAAAGCCATTCATCTCACGGCCTACGGCAATCCAGCTCAGAACCTACGTACGGTGGAAGTACCGGAACTCAACAGGCCCTCTGCAGGCGAAGCTCTTGTGCGCGTGGAGTATGCGCCTGTTGACTACAGCGACCTCCTTTTAGCGAATGGAGTCTACTTTCTAAATCCGCAGCTCCCTTCTGTCATCGGAGGTGAAGGTGCGGGAATCGTCGAGGCAATTGGGCCAGGAGTCACCAGTGTCAAGGTGGGCGACCGGGTTACGATCCCGTTTCGAACATTCACCTGGGCTGAAAAAGTCCTTGCTCCGGCCGACGGTCTTTTCGTCGTTCCTCCTTTAGTCGATGCCCAGACAGCCCAATGTTGAACATCAATCCTACGACGGCGGTTCTTCTCTTGGACGAATTTGTAAAGCTAAAACCTAAAGACTGGATTGTATTAAATGCAGCAAATTCCCAGATTGCGAGATGCCTGATCGCGGTCGCAAAATCGCGCGATCTTAACGTCATTGGTACTGTCAGGCGGTCCGAGCTTATCCCAGAACTTGAAAAGCTAGGTGTTGATTTCGTCGGCGTCGAATCGCCGGAACTCTTAAAGCAGGTTCAGAGTGCAACCGGCGGAATGCCAATATTTCTCGGTCTTGATGCTGTGGGTGGTCCATGGGCAGCGACGATTGCAGGCGCGCTCTCGCCGGGCGCGCATTTCGTCAGCTATGCTTGGCTGAGTGGTTTGCCGATCCACCTGCCACAAGGCGACCTCATCGGCAAGAGATTACACATCCAGGGTTTCTGGATGTACTACGAAGAGTTTCTGCCCAGAATACGGGCGGCGCTGGCTGAGGCGACACAAGTAGTCGCTTCCGGAAAATTGAGTCTCCCAATCACCGCAACATACAAGCCGTATCAAATTAAAGAAGCAATCCAGCACTACCAGCGTGGTGGCAAGGTTCTATTGGATTTCGATCACCCAAAATAGGACCTGCCAGACGATGTGCGACGCGGGAACGATGGTAATGAACGGATGCTGCTCTGGAGCTCGGCGACTGCGATGAAGAAATGACTATTCATCACAACACTCCATGTGAGGGCGTACTGAGAAACGCTCTTACGAACCAAATTGGTGGATTGCCGGCTATCCCGAAGTTAAGTGGAGCGGCCCTGCGTAAGGACGATCCGGATCCGCCTCGGTCACGAATCGCTGGACGTGACGCTCGCCTATCTCATGGGCAAAGACGCCGAGTCGGAGGAGGCGCAGGACATGCGAACCGCAGCAGCTTGGCGCTGTACGCATAACAACTCAAGAACAGCACCCGGGGGATTTCTGGCTGACCAAGCTGAGATCTCCCGTTCTCGTCTCTAGACCACTGGTTTCTGAGTTGCTCGTCATCCTTCCAAGAAGCATGATCGAAAAGCACCCAATCACATTCGGCAATCACAACAGGGTGCATGCCTCGCTAAAGTCGAGCCGAGGGCCCCGTGGCATGAGCGTCGCAGAGTCGCCGTAGCCGATGTTGCAGAGAAAATTCGATTTCACATGTCCTTCAGGGAAAAACTCCTGCTCGCAGGACTCACATTTGCCGGCCGCAAAGAACTCCTCATCGAGTTTTGCGTTATCAAAGCCTGACATCGGCCCGCAGTCCAGGCCCAGAGCCCGCGCCGCAAGTATCATGTAGGCTCCTTGCAAGGTAGAGTTCCGCAGCGCAGTTTCCTGGATCAGCTGGGGGTTGTTCACAAACAAGTCGCGCATGGCGGGGTAGTGTGGAAACAGCCTGGGCAACTTGTCGTAGAACTTCAGATCATAGGCGATGATGACTGTGACCGGAGCGGCCATCGTCTTCTCTACGTTCCCAGGCGCGAGCGATGGACGGAGGCGCTCCTTTGCAGCCGTGGAACGAATGAATACGAACCTCGCAGGACTGATATTTGCGCTCGTGGGCCCCCATTTCAGTGTCTCGTAAAGCTGCCGTAGCCGCTCGTCGGGCACTGGCTTGGGAAGCCATGCGTTGTAGGTACGGGCTTTCCGAAACACCAGATCAAGTGCATCATCACTCACTCTCGTTTTCTCGATCCTCTCCATCATTGTCACGGTATCCTCCTTTTCATCCGTTTTACAAAATCCGATTGACACGCTCGATTCCGCGATCGTTTTCTTATTATCGTTTTCGCCTCGCCGTAGCCTCGCCAGCAACGCAGAGTTGAACAACTTCAGATTGCGGTTCCGGGCCGTTAGCCGACGAATCGCACGACGCCGCCGTCTACGCGTAGTGCGCGTGAGTGAGGTGCCGAACCTTGGACGGCATTGTCTTACCACTGACGGTTCTTACCCCATCGAAACCGCGCCTCATCCTCGCCGGTATAGTCGGGATCAAGATAGATGTGCAGGCTCGATATTCGGCCATCTCGAAACTTGAAGACGTTGCAGAAACGGCCGCCAGGAGTTTTGCCCCCTGCCCATGACGTACCAGACATTCTGCCCTGTGAAGTGCCTTCAACGACGAGATAGTCGGCTGAAGGGATGAAAGCCAAACGGTCGTAATCGTGTTGAACGTATTCCATTTCAAGAAACGAATTCCATCCGAATCCAAATCCGAACTTAGGGAAACAGACTTCGGCATCTTCATTGAAAAGTTCAAGGATGTCTGGACGCCTCTGGTCAGCTCTCATGAAATATTCGCGAGCGATCTTTATCTTCTCTTGATCATTTGACTCCATTCGTCCTTCCTTCCTCAGCCAATGCGATATTGACCACCGTCGACGACGATTGCCAGCCCACCTCCATGCGTAGGCGTCGCGTAGCGGAGTCCAGCTCAGGGCAGCTTGTCGAAAAAGAGGTAGAGAGCGGCGATGCGGCCGTCGCGGGCGATGAGGAAATCAGTTCCGGCGTAAGACGGCGGCGCGCCGGGGCGGCCCGCTACCCATTTGATGCGGCCGCCATTGCCCAGTTCCTCGGGCTCGGAAATGGGCTGATATTGAAAGTCGGGGTGAGTCGCTTTGATCGTGCCGGCGATGCGGTCGATTTCGTCGCGGCCTCGAAAGGCGCCTTTACTCGGGTCGTAGAACACGCCATCCTCGTTCCAGAGCTCGTCGAGGGCGACGCGGCGGCGCGCTGGGTCGTTTTCCCCGAAGACATCGGAAAGATTGCGGATGAGCAAGGTCGAAATGCTGTTGGACACGATTTGTCTCCTCAGTTCTACGGAATGAGTACGAGTTTCCCAGAGGTCTTGCGTACTTCAAAGAGCCGCTGAACATTGGCCGCTTCGCTCAGCGGGTATTTCGCGATTTCGAGCTTGAGCCTACCTTCACCAACCAATGTGAAGAGCGCCGACAGTGCTTGCGGCACTTGATGAAGGCTCCCTTCGAGATTGAAACCACGCAGAGTGATGTTCTTCTCGATCATCTTTGCGATGTTCTCAAAGGGGAGCGCGTTGCGCTTATCTGAACGAACGCCAAAGACGATCCACTGCCCCGACTGGCTGAGCAGAGGGAAGGCTTCCGTCGCAAGATCGCCGTTGGAATCCAGGTAAACCTGAATTCCGTTTTCTCCGACTGCTTTTCTGACGGAGGCGGCCCAACCTGGGTCATAGGCGTCTGCGACATGGTCGGCGCCGAGGCTCCTGACCAATTCGAACTTCGACCTGGAAGTGAGGCCGACCACCTTCGCACCGCGCGTCTTCGCCAGTTGGACGGCGAGGTTGCCAAGTCCTCCGCCAGCAGCAGAGATTAGCACGGCGTCGCCTTCCTTAACCTTGGCTTCCTCAAGCAGGATGTAAGCCGTAACGCCTTGCACCAGTACAGCAACGGCAAGGGCATGATCCAATCCGGCAGGAAGAGGAATCGCCGTCGCAGCCGGGATCACAGCGTGGGTTGCATATCCGCCGCTCTGAATAATGGCCGCCACAGAATCGCCCTCTTTGAAGCTTTCTACGCCTTTGCCGATGCCTTTCACCACCCCTGCAATCTCAAAGCCCACAGGGAAAGGGGCCTTCGGAACCCGCGGGTAGAAACCGGACCGAGCCATGATGTCCGCATAATTGACGCCTGCGGCCCTTATCTCGACCAGCAACGTCCCTTCTGTTGGAGTCGGTGTTGGCGCTTCCACTACGGTGAGCACTTCAGGCCCACCGAACTTTGAGGCTTCTATGAATTTCATGACTTTGTTCTCCGGCCACGAACCGCATGGCTAGTTATGTTTCGGTGTCACATTTTGGCGTTAGCCGATGCGATACTGACCGCCATCCACGACAATTGCCTGCCCCGTAATAAATGCGGCATCATCGCTGGTTAGAAATAAGACGGCGCCTGTAATGTCCTTGGGCTCTCCCAATCGCTTGATGGCTTGCTGCTCCCAGGTGGAGCGCTTTTGCTCTTCCGATTGAGGCGCGATTGCCGTCGTATTCGTTAGGCCGGGCAACACGGCATTTGCGGTAATGCCATCATTCGCAACATCATTTGCTAAGCCTCGCATGAACCCGATAATCCCCATTTTGGTGGCGATGTAGTGGCTCATGCCGGGTATCGCGAGGCCAACCATATTCGACGAAATTCCAACGAAGCGGCCCCACTTCTTTTTCCTCATGTTTGGCAAGAAATATTTCGCGCTCAAAAAGTGAGAGTCTAGATTCGTGGCCATGGTCTTTCGCCACATCGCGAGATCCAGTTCGTCGACGGAGCGATTTGGGAAATAGCCAGCGTTATTGACAACGATATCCACTTCGCCCACATCATGGCTTTTAGCGGCTATCAATCGCCAATCCTCCTCCCGCGTCACATCGAGTTGGAATGCGTATGCCTTGGGACCGATTTTGTTTGTGGTTTCCTCCGGGGGGTTGAGGTCGGTCGCAATCACTTGTGCTCCTCGCTCTGCCAATGCCCAGGCGATCGCTTGCCCGATACCTTGGCCGGCGCCGGTCACCAAGGCCACTCGTCCTTCGTGTGTTCTGATCGAGGTCTTCATAAGCCATCTCTCTTCGTCGATCCAGTTACGTTTCCGGAGCCCGCCAAGAGGGGTCAGGCCTGGAATCATCAGTCTAGAATTGCGGCTGCTGAACGTATTGGCGATCGGGCCTTTACTGCCAGGCAGTTAGGCCTTCACGAACTCGACATCGAGAGTGAGAGTGACTTCGTCACCAACCAGAATGCCCCCGGTCTCAAGGGCGGCGTTCCAGGTCAAGCCGAAGTCTTTTCGGTTGATCTTTGTGGTCGCGGAGATCGCAACCCGAGTGTTGCCCCAGGGATCCTTCGCCGGCGGTGTGGGCCCTTCGACCGAAAAGCGGACCTTGCGGGTAACGCCACGGATGGTCAGGTCGCCTTCGACCCCCAGTTCTCCATCCCTGACGATGCTGATGCTCTTGGACTTAAAGTGCAGGGTCGGAAACTTCTCCACATCAAAGAAGTCGGGGCTCTTCAGGTGCGCATCGCGCTGTTCATCGTGTGTATGAATCGAGGCCGCCTCGATCGAGGCTTCAACGCGAGAGTTCGCGAGATCCGATTCGTCCAGAAACAAAGCTCCCGAAACCTTAGAGAACTGCCCTTTCACATTCGCGATCATCATGTGCTTGACTTTGAACTCCGCGATGGAGTGAGCCGGGTCGATGTTCCAGGTGGTAGTTGAGGTTTGTACTGGAGCTGCTGTGTTGGCCATGGTAGCCTCCTTATTTATTTCATCGATCTCATTCGTATCGACATCGATATATCTGATGTCGAGTATAATCATGGGATTCACATTCTTATGGAAGAACGCAAAAAACCTCCAGAAGCGCTTCATGCCTGGCTCATCATGCTGAAGGCCTGGCAGTCGATGTCACGGTATCTCCTGCCGTCACTGCTCGAGGAGGGGTTAGGAGAGTCTGACTTTCGCGTCCTCGAAGTGCTGCTGCATAAAGGACCGATGCCAGTAAACGCCATTGGTCCGACGGTTTACCTCAACCCAGGATCAGTCAGCGTGGCGGTGGATCGTCTATACAAGAAGGGCTTTGTCAGCCGCGTAGAGTGCAGCGAAGATCGTCGGGTAAGGACAGTGTCGCTGACTGAAAAAGGACGGCAAATGTTCGTCCCTCTCTTTCGCCGGCACACAGCACTCATCAAACGTGCCTTCCAGGATGTCTCTTTAGAAGAACTCCAACGGCTTGAACTGGTGCTTAAGAAGATCGGTAAACGTGCGGAAAGTCTTTCTGAAGAGGAGGGCCATTCTCAGTAACCTTGATGCTCCTCACGTGCTTAGCTGATTGGTTAGCGACTTAACCTCGCGCGGCAGGGCGATGAAACGACTCGGCCATTGCTCGGATGTCACGGTTCTCTAAAACGAGGCTTCGCGATTTCCCTGTTTCGCCGATAGCGAGATCCACCATGGCCCGGCCCAAGTCGTCAGCGCGAATTACCTGGTTAGTTGGGAACAGCACCCGAAACGCGGGGTAGATCGCGCGCAACAGACGGTAGCTGAGATTCGGTTCCCTTCGCGGTTCCACGGGGTAGATATACGCGGGGCGGAAGATGGAAACGCGGGGAAACCCGGCTGCGAGTAGTGCCTTCTCGGCTTGTCCCTTGTAGCGTGCGAAGGCAAGCCGGCTTCGCCCCGTCGGGTCGGCGCCATTCCCGCTCAAGAACGAGAACGCGGCGTTAGGACTACTGCTCCGGAGAACCCGCGCGAACTCGATCGTGTAGTCGGCGGTTATGGCGCGAAGTTCTGCGTCCGACACTGACCCAGTGTAGGTCCCAGGCAATAGACCGCCGCGTCTTGTCCTGAGAGCGCCTTCGCGAGAGCGGAACAGTCTGCAAAGTTCGGATGCAGAATCTCTTTCAGTTTGGAGTGCGAGATGCCGAGCTTCTTGCGCCCAATCGAAGTCACGCTTCTGACGGCGGAATTATCGAGTGCGTAGCGAAGGGCGTATCCCCCGACCATTCCAGTCGCGCCCACAATGACTAGGCTCTTTTGGCCGACAGTTGGAACCATCATCGACGTGCCCGAATCCACCTGGTCAGTCGTTATCATGACAGAACGCACGTTCCTCGATCCAGTCAACGTACAGCAGCCGCTCTGCAAACAACCATGCGTCGTCCACTTTCACGAACGTGTCGTAATAGCGGAGCGCCGCGACCATGAGCTGTCGCTTTTCACCTTCGATGGTAAGGTGATGTGCCAAGCAGTAAGTCTCGCCAGTGCCTCTGTCCGCCGTCAGGCTGAGGATCGTACTCTGTCCGACGAAGTGCATCGTGGCGGCATACTTGTTCAGATCGGCAAACACGGGAGCGAGAGCCTCGCGCGAGTGCAGTTCCTGTGAAGGCTTGGGATCTTTTGCGTTCAGATAAACCACGAAGTGGGTGTCTGCGGTAAAGAGAGCCATCTGACCTTTCGCATCGCGACGATCCGCGCAATGTGCGTAAGCCTCGACGAGCTCTCGGATAGCGAGACGGTCCGCGGCTTCACCCGGCGAAATGATAACGTGCTTGCTCAAGATCTCGTCTCTTTGTTCGATCCGTTTAAGCGACCGTGATTGACCTTTCTTTTCGGCAAGATTTCCATAGATGCCCTTCCGCGCCATCGTATCTCTTTATCAACTCCCGGCATTTCCCGAGCGATGCCCGCGGATGACTTGCTCGACCAAATCCTCGCCGAACCGTCTGGTCAATGGACCTGAGCGCAGAAGCAGGCGGTAATAAATCGCTCCAAAGATCGCGTCGTTCAATATTTCAGGCTCCGCCTCCGACCGCAACTCGCCTGCATTCTTGCCTCGCTGCAGATCGGCGATGGTAGCAGTCCGCCGGGGACCAACCCATCGTTCAATGAACTGTTGAAGAATGCCTGGCTCGCTCTGGCTCTCGGAGATCAGCCCGGCCACTACTTTGCCGAAGGGCCCCTTGAACGCATCGATCAAGCTACGCACCCGAAATCGCAAAGACTCTTCCGCGGTCAGATCCGACGGCTTCTCAAGGTTGGGGGCCATCCGCTCGCAGAGCATGGCCAACACTAAGGTCGCTTTGGTCGGCCACCATTTGTAGAGGGTGGGCTTGCCGACCTTGGCTCGCTTGGCGACCTCTTCCATGGTCAAGTCGCGGACCGACTTTTTCTGAAGCAGGCTATAGACCGCGTCCATGATGACGGTATGCGATGCCGCCCTTTCGCTGGGTGGGCGGCCTTTACGCACAGCGCGAAGCACGTTCTTCTTCATGGAAGTAAGTTTTAACGGAACGCAGCGTAAGGTCAATTGACCTTCGTTTTGCCGGTATTTATGATAACACGTAACGTCACGTAAATATAATAGTTTATGAGTTTCGGCTAACTCAAACCAACATCAACTCAACAGGAGAATGCCATGACCAATCAAATTCGCCCCTATGAACCGCTCACTTCCCAAAACGCAGCGCTCGTCCTCGTCGATCATCAGGTCGGTCTCATGTCGGGCGTCCGTGACTATTCGATCGGCGAACTGAAACACAATGTAGTGGCCCTGGCCAAAGCCGCGAAGGCGCTGAAACTGCCGATCGTCGTTACCACGACAGCGCGCGACAGCATGTGGGGTCCGACATTCCCCGAGCTCGTGGAGGCGCTGCCAGGCGTCGAGATCATCGACCGTTCATCGGTGAATGCATTCGACGACGCCCGCGTAGCTCGTGCGATCGAGATGACGAACCGCAAGAAGCTGATCTTCGCCGGCATCTCGCTCGAAGTCTGCGCGGCTTTTCCGGCGATCACAGCCATCGGCAAAGGGCTCGATGCCTATGTGGCGGTCGACGCCTCAGGAACATTCAGCGAGACCAAGCGACAAGTTGGGATCCTGCGAATGCTACAGCTGGGAGTTATTGTCTCGGACTACGCAACCTTGATGGTGGAAATCCTCAAGGACAATGCGCGACCGGAGGCTGGCGCGGTCTACGGGGCCATGGACATGGACTGGGCCAAGCTCGTCGGTCAGATCGCCCAGTCCTACGAAAGGTAAACCAACCTGCGAGCCCCGTCTAAGATGCGGAATCCGAAGAAGCGCAGGAACATGCCAACAGCAGCAGCCTGGCGCTGTACGCATAAACGTAGTGAACATCATCGTTCGGGAGATTTCTGGCTTAAACGAGATCTCCCGTTCTCTTTTTTGGGCTGCTGGTTTCCGAGTTGCCGGTCACTCGCCAATAATTGAGGACGTCAGAAGCTGCGCAAGAGAAAATCTCTTGCGCTCCCCAGCACTTTCTCTCGCACCGTGAGGTCTGGCAACATACGAGCAATTTCTATTGCTCCGATCATCGTTGAAAAGATCGCAAAGAAAGCCCGTTCTTTGTCCACGGTTCGCCGGCCAGGCATAAACGGCACCATTCGGCTCTTATAGTTCACTAGCTCCGCCACGATCTGAGGCTTCATCCGCCTATCTACCCGCGCCAATTCAGGCGCAAGTGTCGCCAGGGGGCAGCCGTGCTCTGGATATTCGCACATTTCCGGTCGCAGGTAGGTCTTCACAATTGCTTTCCATGCCTCCCCAGAGGGCGACTGTTCGACGGCACGAACCAGGGTATCGGTAAATTCCCGAAAAGCCTCGCTCAGTGATTCCACGAGCAGGTCGTCCTTGCTCCTGAAATGCTTGTAAAAGCCTCCGTGCGTCAGACCTGTGTCCCGCATAACAGCTGACACCGCCGCTCCGCTTAAACCTTCGGCGCGAACGCGCTCGGAAGCGTCTTCCACAATCTTCTGATGGATTTTGGCTTTATGCCCCGGCTGGTAACGCATGATTATAGGATGCTGCGAATCATCCCAAGGTGCAACAACAAAGAGCCGCTCTGACTCGACCAAGAAAAAGCCGAATCCATAGGATTATATGTATCATCCTATAGCTCGATTAGCGAAGCAATGGAGGGCTTATGAAATCTGCTCGTTTGCGCATCGGGTTTTTGCTGTGCGTTCTGCTCCTGATTGTTGCGGCCTTTGTCGGTCTTCGCAGCAATGACAAACGTTCCGGCAGGCTGCACAGCCCGGAACTCGAATATCTGAAGGCCGTAAACAGCGTCGCCCCGCCAAAGGACCCGGAACTGATGTTCATTCTGATGGCTGAGTTTGCGAATTCGAATCTGCAGGATGAGGGTGCGAAATTTTTCAGTGCGCGTCTCCGGGACTTCGAGCCAAAGTTGACGCCGATTCAGAAGTCTTTGTACCTGGGAATTATTAGCTTGCTGTGTGCTCAAAATGCATCCAGGGTGCCGCTGCTGAAGCGCTACGGATATGTAAACGACACGATTGCCACCCTGGATCAGGCGAAGCAGCTCGCCGGGGGGCAGGTTTTCGTCGTGAACTGGATCGCCGGCATCGTGCATACCGAGCTTCCCGGCTTCTTTCATCAGCGTAAGGCGGCGCAGGAGGAACTCGCCTGGTGTGTGGAGCACGCAGATGAAGCGCCTCATTCGGCGTGGTTGCGCGAAGTTTATTATCATCTCGGCAAACTCGCGCTGAATGATGGCGACGCGGCAAAAGCTCAGGAGTATCTGCGCCGCAGCGGCTATCGTGATTTCGATCAGCCGATTACACTCGCAACACCGTTTTCAGAAGACAAAGTCTCAGGTCATGCGTTTGCACCGCGACACATTGCCGAGGTCGTGCCGGGTCGTGTCTACGCGCTGAGCGGTTTCGAATTCACGGAATACTACTTCGTGGTTTCCAGGGACCGCCATCAGCTCATCAGCATTGACACAGGCACGCGCCCCGACTTCGCGAAAGGTGCATACGAAGCGCTCGAGGCCTATGCGCCGGGACTGCCGCCGTTAACAAACGTTTTTATTACTCACGCACACTGGGATCATGTCGGCGGCCATTCCTATTTCCGCAGCCTAAGCTCGCACCCCAAGTTTTACGGGCGCGGTAACTACCCGGAAGAGTTTGAGAAGGAATTCACCGGACCGGACGTCTTCGCAAAGCAGTTCTTCGGAGAGCGCTTCAGTTCCGAGGATGTTCTGAGCTACAAACCGGACATTGCGATCGACAGCCGGACAGACCTCGAAATCGGCGGAACGAAATTCGAGCTGATCCCAGTCCGAGGCGGTGAAACGCACGATGCTATGTTGATTTACCTTCCTGAGGAAAAAGTGATGTTCATGGGGGATGTCATCATGCCATATCTGGGGGCGCCGTTTGCCGAGGAGGGAGATTTACAGGGATTACTCGATGCGATTGATGTGATCGTGAGCAGGAATCCGCAGCACTTGTTGCACGGGCACGAGCCGCTTACGCGGCAGTTCAGCTCACCGCTTATTCTCAGCCACTTGAAAACGGATTTAGCATGGCTGCGAGACCAAGTGATCACGGCTATTCGCCGTGGGGACGACCGGGCCGCCATTCATGAGGCAAACCTCATCCCGCCGGATCTGCTCGCCAACCAACCCGATGCCTACCAACCTTACTACATTCTGCGGGAGCACGTCATCGACAGACTCTACGATCAACACGTGGGCTACTGGGAGGCGAACCTTCAGGGACTGTCTCATCCCAGCCGGGCAGATCGTGCAGACCTTCTCGTTGAGTATCTAGGCCTCTCCGAATGGCAAATTGTAAAAGCAGCCGACTGTCTCGCGGCAGACGGTAAGTATGCAATAGCGGCAGAGCTGATCGAAACTGCTGAGCCAAAGTTCCCCAACAGCGAAGCTCTCAAACGTGCCAAGCGGTTCGCCTATCTGAAGCTGATGGAAAAGAATCAAAACACGGATCCGTTCAAATTCATCATCTATTCGGCGAAGGCCGGCGAACAGACGCCACAAATTAACCCGGAGGACGTTAAACAAATGCGAGGTGCAGTGCGATGATCCCCTCTGTCCAAGCGTGGTTCGCAGGTGGTGAGCGCGTCGGCTACGACCCCAAAGCGTGTAACATGGTTGCGGCAGAAGACGGGCCCCTCAGGATTTTCCTGCGCTGGGAAGGAGATCTTGCGCAGGCCGTCTCCTTCCTGCCCGGATTTCCCGACGGCTCATTCGGGTGGGCGAAAGTTCGGCCGCATTTGCCAAACGCTGCCGAGATGCCGAAACTCTTCCTCGACTACGTCGGCATGGGCGATAGCGACAAGCCCAAGGACTACGCCTATTCCACTGCGGAGCGCGCCGATCTCGTCGAAGCGATCTGGCGGGATCTGTCTGTACAGTCCACAACGCTGGTCGCTTTCGACTTTTCCTCGCTTGTCGTTCTGGAGCACTTGCGACGTCGGCTTGAGCGCTTAAAGCGGGGCGAACCCGCGGGCGGGCCCGACATACGCGGAGTCTTCATCTTCAATGGCGGGCTCTTCACGGACGGGCATTCCCATCCGTGGTACACCACGCCGATGTTGCGCCGCCTCCCCAACCGTGCCCGCCGGAGCCTGGGCCGCCCCTTCGCGCTGTTCAAGAGGATGCCAGGAGTAAGGAAGATGTGGTCCAAAGGCTATCACGTAACCGACACCGAAATCCTCGAACTCCATAGCGCTATGGACCGCCACGATGGCCTGTTCTACCTCGCTGCGGGAGCAGGCTTCGTGGCCGATCACAAAGCGCAAGGCGATCGGCTTGACTTCGCTCACCTCTTCAAGGCGTATCGCGATCAGTTCTCGTTCCTGGTGGGCGGCAGCGACGAAGATCCCTTTGAACACCGGCAGGTCGATTTCGCGCAAGAACGACTGGGCAACCTCGGCCTCCAGATTGAGCGGTTGCCCGGCGGTCACCTCACCACGAATGAACAGCCGGAAGCCCTGGCTGCTTTGATCGCGAAGTTCGAGCGAGGACTTGTAAGAAAACCAGAGCGAGCAGGAGGCGCACCGGATACGGAAGAACACATAGGCCCGATGTCGCCGTCGAAGTCCCGCCCGGACTGAGGCCACAGCGCAAACTCTCACTTGGCAATTTGTCCGCAAAGCGGACACTGGCTGGCCTCTCAGCCTAGCTAGCGGCTCATCCCAATCTTGTCGTTCACGGCACCGCGAATCTCGGTTTGCAGGCTGATATATATCTGTTACTTTCCAAGAATGAACAGGGCGTTGTACGGGCGGGTCGTCTTTGGCGCATCGGCAGTGCTGTTCGGCGTCATCGCACTAATGTGGCACGACGCTGATACCTGGCAAAACTTGCAACATATCTGGAGCCTGCCTTTTGGCACCATAATCGGCGGGTGTCTCATGGCCGCTCAAATTGCTGGTGGGATTGGGGTGCTTTACCCCCGCACTGCGCGCTTGGCTTCGGTCGTACTTTGCATTGTCTATTTGTGTTTCTCGCTGGCCTGCGTCCCTGACATCATTGCCGCGTCGAATATCTATGAGCGATACGGGGGAAGCTTCTTCCTGTTCTTTTCCTTACTCTGCGGCGCAATTGCGCTGTACGCTGCGACTGCGGATGGCGCAAGGGCTCTAGTGTTCGGCCGACTGGCGTGCCTTGGGCTCGGCGTCTGTGCCATTTCCTTTACGCTGGGTCAGGCACTCCTTCTTCGTGAGACAGCTCACCTGGTTCCAAAGTGGATTCCGCCCAACCAGATGTTTTGGGCGATCCTTACGACGATCGCGTTTGCGCTCGCTGCAATTGCCATTCTCATCAACCGACGGGCGCGGCTTGCGATACGTCTGATGACGCTTATGCTGGCCGTCTTTGGCGTGCTGGTGTGGGTTCCGCACCTGATCGCTCACCCACAGGCACATTTCAATTGGTCCGAGTGCGTGCTGACTTTCCTGGTTACAGGGGCCGCCTGGATGGTGGCTGATTTGAGATCTCTCTGATTTAGGCCGGTGTTTGTGTACCGCTTCCTCGGGCAACCGCCAGAGCTGTTTCCGGATCACTTCGCGTGTGGTCGGCGATCCGGAACTTAGCCTTGCATGTGTGGTGAAACCCATCTCGACGATCGTTTGCTCCGAATGCGCTGGCGCGCACACTCATCACGACGAGCATGAGTCACTCAACAAAGATCTGCAAGTGGGATCAAGAAACCAAGTCTCGAAAGCCGCGCATGACTGGCCCGCAGGCTGGTTCAACTTCGCCTCATCAATGATGGTAGTCGTGCGAACGGTTGCGAGGACCGTTGGCACACCGGGTGCCAAAGCAACAGCCAGCATTACAAATGCCACTGCCGAGATTGTCACCGCGATCTTCTTGAACATGACCACCACCCGGTGCGCCGCGAGCGAGCGAGCAAACTGCGTTGGGCCGCATCGCTGCTAAGAAAAAGCGAGCCATCGGTGCACCAAGGGCTCGCCGAGCTGGGAGAAGAACAAATATTTTCTGAGAATTCCCCGTCCCCTTGCACGCGCTTCCCTTATGGTAGGCGCTCGAATTAGGCGCGAACAAGGCTCGGCCGGGGAAACACTAGGGCGCAAACTGAGAACCCCGAGCTGTGGCGGCCCGGGGTTCCTGAGCTGAGGCTCAATTAGGCAGACTAACCATGCGGTCAGACATCGGGGGATGGGGCAACCGCACATGTCAGCTCGATACCGAACGGCAGGGGTGTCGGGGGATGGGGTGCCGAACGGCTAGCCTAACGACCGAACTTTAGGACGGGTACGCCGTCACATTCAATTGTGCGTAAGGCGGAGAGACCTTTACCTCAGTATATGCGGCACGTCATATTGCGGCCAACATTGCCAGCGTGCCGGAGTTGCTGAGGCCCGACGCGCTCGCTCAAAACGGATAGCAGGCGAGCTGGGGGCGCGCGTAATGGCCAGACGCAACAGAGTAAAGTTTTTTAAGTGCCCGAACTGCGACGCCCTTTATCAAGTCGTTCGAGCAGACGCCCGACCAGAGACCACCAATGTCGGTGAAATAGCGTGCCGGGTTTGCGGTGCGCCCCTTGCTGCTCGCGACGGCGAATTCGTCCTGAAATATTTTCTGTTGCGCCAAGCAGCTCGCCAACAGGTTTGGCAAAGGCGTAGACCAGTTCGTCCTGCTAGTCCTTGATCCAGTCCGCGACCAAGCGACGGTCAGGCGCGCGAACAACCTGACGGCCCGCTCCTGAAGATAGCTCTTACGGTCGCCCCAATGCTCGCTGTCATTTACGTGTTCGCGATCTCGTCCGTCGCCGCCATATTGTATGTGAGCGTCGACTGGCTTGAAACGAACCGCCGGCTCGCGCTAGCGCTCAAGCTGCTAATCGTCGCGGCTGGCGCTGCGGCAATCGCAGGTCGGCTATTGCAATAGCCTCAGTCGGCGCGAGATATGGCTCGATCAAATTCCACATAATTTGCGAAGCACCTCTGCGTGAAGCGCCTGTGGCAATCGTGGGTCAGCGACAGCTTATCCCCTTCGCCGAAGCTTGCAGGGCGTTGCAGAGCCGAACAGCGTCGTGATTGCCGAGGGCACGCGCAGCCTCCTGGGAAACCTGTTCGACCTTGAGGACCTTGGCTCGCAAGAACTCAAGGGCATTGCAGGTGTCGTGAGAGCCTGGACCGCATTGCGACCAGCTTCCGTGGAGAGCCGCTTTGAGGCCCTGCACGCAAGCGACGTGACTGAGCTTGTCGGGCGGGAAGAAGAACTCGAAATGCTTCTACGCCGTTGGTCGAAAGCAAAGGGTGGCGAGGGTCAAGTTGTGTTGCTGTCCGGCGAGCCGGGCATTGGCAAATCTCGATTGTCCGCCGCACTGCTCGAACGGATCGCGTCAGAACCACACATGCGCTTGCGTTACTTCTGCTCCCCGCAGCGCACCGACAGCGCTCTGTTTCCGATCATTAGCCAGATGGAGCGCGCTGCTCGATTTGCGCACAACGACACGGTTCAGGTGAAACTGGAAAAGTTCGATGCACTACTGACGCAAAGTTCTACGCCACATCAGGACGCGGCACTCCTTTCCGAACTGCTCTCGCTGCCGAATGACGGACGTTATCCCGCGCTCGAACTGACGCCAGAGCAGCGTCGGCAAAAAACGCTGGAAGCGCTCCATGCGCAGGTCGAGACATTTGCACGCAAAAGTCCGGTGCTAATGATCTTTGAGGACGTACATTGGGCCGATCCCACGAGCCTGGAACTGTTCGGTCGGGGAGTGAACCGGATCGTCAACCTTCCCGTGCTGCTGCTCATAACCTTCCGGCCAGAGTTTGTGACCGCCCTCACCCTCAATCGGCTGACCCGGCGCGAAGTGGACGCGATGATCGACCGCGTCGCTGGCAACAAGTCAATGCCAGCGAACATTCGGCAGGAAATCATCGAGCGCACCGACGGCATTCCGCTCTTCGTAGAGGAAATGACCAAGCTGGAAGCGGAGGGCCAAAGCGCACCCGAGCGCACGGCTGCGGCCATTCCGTCCTCGGCGCTGGCGGTCCCGGCGACCCTGCACGCCTCGCTGATGGCGCGGCTCGACCGGCTCGGTGGCCCCGCCAAAGAGGTTGCACAGATCGGGGCCGCAATCGGCCGCGAGTTTTCACATGCGC
>CAVREP010000032.1:0-99006 GCA_963720155.1 uncultured Acidobacteriota bacterium | reverse complement strand
CGGTAAGCGCCCCACATTCCGCGTTTGAGCGCGGCCTTCGGCTGCGCGTGAGATTGGGAGTTTCTTGACGATGAAAAATGCCTTCCGTAAACGTTTCGATTTTTCCAAAATTCCAGCAACCATCCAGATCCCGAACCTGATCGAGGTTCAGAAGCGCTCCTATGACCGCTTCCTGCAGATGGACAAACTGCCGAGCGAGCGCGAAGACGGCGGGCTGCAGGCGGTATTTCAGTCCGTGTTTCCGATTACCGACTTCCGCAACGTTTCCCAGCTTGAGTTTGTGGACTTCGCGATCGGTAACTGGGAGTGCAAATGCGGCCACCTGAAAGGGCTGCACCACCTGCGCACGACTTGTAAGAATTGCGGATCGACGGTGATCACCGACCCGTTTCATCCCGGCGAAGTTCTGTGCCACAAGTGCGGCACCTACAACGCAAACACTCCCGACTTCTGCAACAAGTGCGGCGACCCGGTTGGATTGCAGCTGAAGTATGACGTGGCCGAATGCGAAGAGCGCGGCATGACCTACTCCGCTCCGCTCAAAGTCACGATGCGTCTGACCATCTGCGACAAGGACGCAGACCGGCAACCGTTCCATCCGCGATATCAAAGAGCAGGAAGTTTTCTTCGGCGACGTTCCGCTGATGACGCAGAACGGCACTTTCATCATCAATGGCACCGAGCGCGTCATCGTTAGCCAGTTGCATCGTTCGCCTGGCGTGTTCTTCGAGACCGCGGCCAACCGCACCTACTTCCTGGGAAAGATCATTCCCTATCGCGGATCGTGGGTCGAATTTGAATACGACCAGAAGAACGTTCTCTATGTCCGCATCGACCGCAAGCGCAAATTCCTGGGGACGATTTTCCTGCGCGCCCTCGGCCTGCGTTCCGGGCGAAGACATTCTGAAGAGCGTTCTACACCACCGACCGCCTCGTGGTCCGCGACAAGAAGCTTTACTGGACGCTCGACCCGGCCAGCGAGAAGCCGACGAACCTGCTCGGCGTGAAGCTCGCCCACAGCATCAAGAACAAGTCGGGCGATGAAGTCGCGCACTCCGGCCGCAAGATCAATGCCCAGATTCTGAAAGAAATTCAGAAAGCGAAGATCACCGAGATCGAAGTGGAACATCACCGACCTCGAAGGCGCGTGGACGGCCGGCGACATCGTCGACACCACGACCGGCGAAGTGATGCTCGAAGCCAACACCGAAATCACCGCCGACAAGGTATCGAAGATCCTCGAATCGGGCGTGGTCGAGATGACCCTGTTCTTCCCGGAGCGCGACGACGTAGGCACGGTAATCAGCCAGACCCTGCGGCGCGACGCGGTGACCACTCCGCCGGAAGCGCTGATCGAAATCTACCGCAAGCTCCGCCCCGGCGATCCGCCGACGCTCGACACCGCGACCGCGTTGTTCCACGGCATGTTCTTCGACCCGCGCAAGTATGACTTCTCGCGCGTGGGCCGGTTGAAGTTCAACATCAAATTGTACGAGAACCAGGACGCGACTAGCCTCGACAAGCGCACCCTCGACCCCACCGACTTCTACGCGACCATCACGTACCTGCTGAAGCTGCGTAAGAGCATCGGCGCGGTAGACGACATCGATCACCTCGGCAACCGCCGTGTGCGCGCGGTGGGCGAATTGATGGAGAACCAGTTCCGCATCGGTCTGGTCCGCATGGAACGCGCAATCAAAGAGAAAATGTCCGTCTACCAGGAAATGTCGACGGCGATGCCGCACGACTTGGTCAACGCGAAACCGGTCATGGCCGCGATCCGCGAATTCTTCGGATCGTCGCAGCTGTCGCAATTCATGGACCAGACGAATCCGCTCGGAGATCACGCACAAGCGGCGTCTGTCGGCGCTCGGACCGGGCGGTCTGTCGCGTGAACGCGCTGGATTCGAAGTCCGCGACGTACACCCCACGCACTACGGCCGTATCTGCCCGATTGAGACGCCGGAAGGCCCGAACATCGGACTGATCTCGTCATTGAGCTGCTACGCCCGCATCAACGACTACGGCTTCATCGAGTCGCCCTATCGCAAGATCAAGGGCGGACGCGTGATCGACTACGTCACCATCGTCAACGTTGGCGACAGCGACCACAAAGTCGGCGATCACATGGAGAAGCACGAGATCGAGAAGATCAACGCCGAGTTGAAAGAGAAGCGTAAGAAGCCGGCGGCGATCGAGCCTTTTTCGTTCTATCTCTCCGCGTGGGAAGAGATCGTCACACGATTGCACAGGCGAACGTGGAACTCGACGACAAGGGCCGCATCGTCGCGGAACTGGTTAATGCCGGCAAGGCCGGCAACTTCGTGCTGGTCAGCCGCGAGGAAGTGGATTACGTTGACGTTAGCCCAAGCAGCTCGTCTCCGTGGCCGCGTCGCTGGTTCCGTTCCTGGAACACGACGACGCGAACCGCGCGCTGATGGGCGCGAACATGCAACGCCAGTCCGTGCCCTTGCTCCGCGCGCAAGCGCCGATCGTAGGAACTGGAATGGAAGGCGTCACCGCCCGCGACTGGGAGCAGTCGTTCTTGCCCGCCGCAACGGCATCATCGATTGCGTCGACTCCGAGCGCATCATTGTGCGAGTCGAAGGCGAAGCACCATCCCACGCAGTTGTCGCGCGAGGTGGGCAGCGACATTTATCAGCTCACCAAGTTCAAGCGCTCCAACCAGAACACCTGCATCAACCAGAAGCCGGTGGTCAAGAAGGGCGAGCGCGTACTGAAGGGCGAGATCATCGCCGACGGTCCCTGCACCGACCACGGCGAGCTGGCGCTGGACGAAACGTCCTTGTGGCCTTCATGCCGTGGCGCGGCTACAACTTCGAGGACGCGATCCTGGTCTCCGAGAAGATGGTGAAAGAGGATTACTACACCTCGCTTCATATTGAGGAGTACGAGATCGAAGCCCGCGATACCAAGCTGGGTCCGGAAGAAGTCACGCGCGACATTCCAAACGTCAGCGAGTCCATGCTGCGCAATCTGGACGAAGCGGGCGTGATTCGCATCGGCGCCAGCATCAAGCAGGGCGACATTCTCGTCGGCAAGGTAACCCCCAAGGGCGAGACCCAGCTGACGCCGGAAGAAAAACTACTGCGTGCGATCTTCGGCGAAGTCGGGCGATGTGCGCGACGCCTCGCTCTACTGCCCGCCGGGCATCGAGGGCGTGATCGTCTACGTGAAAATCTTCTCGCGCAAGGGTCAGGAAAAGGACGAGCGCGCGAAGTCCATCGAAGCCACGCAGATTGCGAAGTTGGAAAAGAACCTTTCAGACGAAATCCGGATTCTGACCGACGAGCGCTTGAAGCGTCTGGAAAACATTCTGGGCGGCAAGGAAGTGCAGGCCGACCTGCACGACGAGCGCACCAACAAGCGCCTGCTGGTCAAGGGCAATGTGCTCAATCGCGACGAGATCGAGCGCATCTCTACCCGCAACTTGAAGCGCATCAAGTATGCCGACAAGGATCCGCGAGTGAATGAGCAAATCGACGAGATCGAAGAGATGACTTCGCGTCAGATCGACGTGCTCAAGAAAATCGTCAACGAGAAGAAAGAAAAACTCACCAAGGGCGACGAACTGCCGCCGGGCGTGATCAAGCTGGTCAAGGTCTACATCGCCATGAAGCGCAAGCTGAGTGTCGGCGACAAGATGGCCGGCCGTCACGGCAACAAGGGCGTGATTGCCGCATCCCACTCCGTCCAGATCGCGCCATTGTGAAGATCTTGCCCCGCCATGAAGAGCGCATAGTCATCCAGCCACCGAGCGTTTTCTTCGCAGAACGCCTTGAATGCGCTTAAGTCAGTCTAATTGGCATTGATAAAGAAGTCTTGGGCGGCTTTACCGAGAAGAGATTGTTTAAAGGCAATTACGCTGGCGTAGTCAACGAAGTCGGTTGCAAGTTGCGAAGCAGGTGCCAAATCTGCGAGTTCAGGAGGCCACGCTCCTGCAACTTCAGCAGATCGATCAAAAGCGGCTTGCCGGCGAAGGCCGAAAAACATTGATACATGGTGAGTCGCCATATCCGGTCGGACTCAGCGGCAACACTTGCCAGATTTTTCTGTCCTGACTCTGCCAGAAAATCGACGAAGTCGTGAGCGGTTGGCCCCAGATCGCCAATACCGTGGGCCGCGGGCAAAGAGGTGATGTGAAGCAGGATTCCACTGCAGCGGGGGAAAATCATCATTACAAACTAGTGCGTTGATCAACGCCATGCAACTTTTTGCGGATTTGACCGCAAAAAACGGAGTGCGTGCGACGGGTGCGGACCGTAAGATACGGTTGAGGTGATCAGGAATGGACCCGAAGGAATTTCGCGATTTTGGCCACCGCGTTGTGGACTTGCTTGCTGAACATTTTGAACATATCGAGCAGAAGCGCGTGTTTCCCGACGTCGAGCCTCGGACAGTAAACCAGCTCTTTACGGATCCTTTGCCCAGTGACGCAAGTTCGCCGGACACTGTGCTTGGCGAAATAAAAGACAAGCTGCTTCCGTATTGCACCAACGTTGGTCATCCCGGATACATGGGACTGATCACTCCGTCGCCAAATCCCATCGGTGTCATTGGCGACTTTATATGTTCGGCGCTCAACCAGAACGTCGGCGCATATTCGATTGGGCCCTCGGCCGTGGCGATGGAGAGAACTGTAGTACGCTGGCTGACCGATCTGTGCGGCTACGACGGGAATGCGGGAGGCAATCTCACAAGCGGTGGAATGACGGCGAACTTCATCGGGTTGAAAGTGGGACGCGATGCTGTCACGGGTGACCGCGCGCAGCACGAGGGAATACAAGACCGCTGGGCGGTGTATATGTCTGAGGAGCGCCATGTTTCCGTGGATAAAGCTGTGGATTGCGTCGGCCTGGGCCGAAATGCGCTGCGACCCTTGCCCACCGACGCGAATTTTCAGGTTCGGCTCGATGTTCTGGAGGAGGCAATAGCGCAGGACAAAAAAGCCGGCATCCGTCCGATGTGCATTGTGGGAGTGTTCGGAACTACCAACACGGGAGCGGTCGATGATATCCGCGAACTGCGGCGCGTGGCCGATCGCGAAGGAATGTGGCTGCATGTGGATGCCGCCTACGGCGGAGGCATGCTGCTCTCACGCGACTGGCCGATGTGCGACCGCGGGCTCGCGCTTGCAGACTCAATCACAATCGATCCGCACAAGTGGTTCTACGCGCCGCTCGACGCCGGGGCAGTATTGGTTAAGGATCAGCGACGGCTCACCGCATCATTCGGTATGAAGCCTTCTTATCTCACCGATGAACTCGACCAAGCCAATGAACGCTATCAATACTACGTGCATGGCTTCGAGCAATCACGGCGTTTTCGCAGCCTTAAAGTCTGGATGAGCTTTAAACGATACGGCTCCCGCCAGATCGGCAAATGGATTGACAACAACGTGCGTCAGGCAAAACACCTGTTTGCCCTGGCTGAAAAACATCCTGAATTCGAGCCGGCTTGCGTTCCGCCGATGTCAGCGATCTGCATCCGGTATAAGGGCTCATCTGAGAATATCTCTGAGAACGAGTCGAAGAAGTTGCACGCTGAGGTCGCTCAGCGCGTGGAGCAAAGCGGCCGTTTCTGGATTTCAACCACCGATCTTAAGGGGAAAACATGGTTTCGAATCAATCCTGTGAACTTCCGCACGCGCCAAGAGCATATGGACGAACTCTTTGCTTTGCTTCAGGCTGAGTGTCATTCTATCTCGCCATAGAAAGCGACGAGCCGCCAGCTATCAGGGTTGGGCTGGTAGGGTTGAGATGAAAGAATAAGCGATTCTTCACCATAGACTCGGGCCAAGATCGCCAGATATTTCCTCTGAGCACCCCTTCAAAGGGCATCTCACGAAAGTGTTGTTACTTAAGAGTCATGGACACACGTTCCCCATCCGGGCAACGATCGAAGGGATTATCATCATACGATTCTGATCAGTCGATGGCATTAGCCGGGAAAACTAAGACATTCAAAGCACTGGCGTTACCGTGTAAATGCCTATTGTAATCGCGGTATTTGAGAACAATGGTTTTTGCGCTGGATCTCCTCCCCCCAGCGGTGCCTCCTCAAGCAGCGACACACAGACTGTGCCGGTGAGCATTACCACCTCCGCCCTACCCAATGTCCCAACTCCGAGGAAAAAGACGCACGCATGTGCTACGCAAATCTAAGGTTGCTGCATTTTGTCAAACTCTGGACATTCCTTCCCGCGCTTACGTTAATTCTGTGCGGAAACCGGGGCAACAATACCGGGGGTATTGGCTCAACGAGTGTCTCGGGCGAACTGGACGTTTATGGCCTCAAGCCAAACTAATCAGAGTGCGAACGCACCTGCATCTGATTCAGCACCTGCAGCCGGGCGGTGATGCGGCTCCAAACCTCTTTGTTCTTCTTAGTTGTAATCGGAGTGTCTGTATCTTTGTAGTAATCCAGGATGTTTTGTTTCAAGCTTTGAGGAATGATCCGATCAGGCTTGGCAGTTATTCGCTCGAGCAGTTTCGCGTAGGTTTCGTCAGTGAGTGGATAAGCTCCGGGCTTGGTCCGTTCTCCGGTATCCAGATCAACATTCGAAAGCGCGAGGGGATTGTCACTGCCAGTTTTTTGTTTATCGAGCAGGCTGCGATATGCGTCGACCGTGTGATTCACACTGGTTAGGTACCACTCCTCGGTTTCGGGTGTGGGAATCTTTATGGCCAAATCTGCGGCGGCGCCAACCTTGGGCATTACGAAAACCAATACGGCCAGCAGGTGTGCTACGAAGCCCGGTCCCTTGAGCGTATGGGCCCAGTGCCGTTCGTAGTTGGTGCGAGACACCCGTTCGGAGAAAATTCGATACGCCTCGTCGGCTGGCTGAGGAGGAAACTGGTGTCGATGGAGTACTACCTCTGCTTCAGCGAATCGAGGAATGAAGCTGCGGACCGAAGTGCGATAGCTCCGCAATGCTGGCCGGGATCTACCGAGCAATTCATGAGTGTCAAATCCGTAGGTCTGGAGAAATGCCTGTTCCAAAAGCTTTCGGGGTACTTGAAAGCCAATAAAGCGCAGGTAAGCGGGCGGCGCAAATGCTCGATCGGTTAGTTGCCCGATGTCAAATGCAAATTCTGTACGAATGTGGCTATGCGGGCTCTGATCGTAGGCGACGCTTGGCCCGAATCTGTGCTCCAACTCGGGAAATTCGATCGCTGTAGAGCGATTCACGGCCTGGGAGTGACCGATAGAGTCACCCAGGTAATGGGACAGAGCTCCAATGGCAAAAGCTAATTCGTCGACGTTGCGAGCGTCGCGAAACAGGCAATCAATAAAATCGCCTGTGCGTACATAGTGCATCAGATCGCTAAAAAATTGCTTGCCAAATGGGTAGTAGCCCATGTCTTGAATTGCCGAGCCACCATAAGCGTAGGCGTGCGCTTCGCGCAACTGAGCTTCGGTAGTATGGGGAAAACGGGCGAGGAGCAGGGGGCGAATCGAATCGTTCCAGGCTAGGTCAATCAACTCCTCATGGGTAAGCACCGAGTAGCCTGCGGCAATCGAGTTGAAGAACAACGTGATCGCCAGGCTCGTCAGCAGTACCGTGCACTGCCGGCAGTATTTCATGTTCCCCTTCCAACACTCACGATTCGATCTAAAACCCCACCTGAAAGCCTACTGCCGGTGTCAGAGGCGCTCAGCGCAGGCCGCGGGTCGCGGATGTATAAGCCAGAATAAATTCGTAGGATCGTGAACCCCACAGATTATTTCTGCGAATCGGTTTAGTGTCCATTCCGCTAGCAAGAGTTGCCGGATACCTGCCGCTTGTTTTCAGCCAGCCGCCGGGCCAACTGCAGCAGTTCGTCAACGTGTTTGTCCCAACTAAAATCGCGGGACCGCAAGTGTCCCTTTTCGCGCATGGCTGTGGGCTGTTCGGTCGATTGAGTTCCTCGGATGACTTGTTCCGCTAAAGCTTCGGGAGAAAAGCGCGGAAAATATCGAGCGGCGTCGCCACATATCTCCTTGTGGACCGCCAAATCCGACGCAATTATTGGAAGGCCACTTGCCATTGCCTCAACCAGGGGGTGCGCGAACGTCTCGGCGTAAGCGGGAGTTACGTAAAAGTCGCACGCTCGATAGAGGCGATGCAGCGAGCCGTAAGGAACCGCACCCAACTCAACAACCTCGTCCCCAAGGCGCAGTTTGTGGACCAACTCGGCCGCCGCGTTTGCGTTGTAGTCTCCGGGATTCTCCTCCGAGTTGAATCTGCAGGTGAGGATCAGCCGGACGGTTCGAGGGCGCAGTTGCTTTTTCAGAATCGCTGTGGCACGAATTAGTGTTTCAAAATTCCGGTAGTAGTTATAGTGGCTCACAAACAGCAGCCGGAGCGAAGCTTCGGTCTTGCGGAGGCCTGCTTGCACCTCTTGCGGGAGGGGCGCCTGATCGAGGAAGAAAGCCTGGTGATCAAAACCATGATGAATCGATAGGACATCCTTCCCGGTCCACTGCCGCAGTTCGCTGGCGAAAGTTTCGCTAGGAGCGACGGTGCAGTCTGCTGCACGCAGCGACCATCGGGCAAACGTTGCCTTCACCTCGGTGTCAAGCCATAACCTGTAGTCGCCTCGATTGTGCAGATCGCGGAGAAAGTCCGCGGAAGTGTAAAGCGTATTCCCGCTAAGAAGGATTTGTGGCACCGGCGAGTTGTAGAGTGCAAAGTTCCCGGTAGACAACAGAACATCAGCGCCAGCTCGGCGAATTAGAGCAGGCAAACTTCGCTGCTCGAACCAGAATCTTTTCCCAGAACTCGAGGGACAATCTACCCTTAGAACGTCCAGTGCACGGGACTCTTTAATCTCGTTGCGCAAGGTTTCGCCCAACACAACTGTTGTGCGAAGGTCATTCTGGGCTGCCATGCGGGGCAGAACGTTGCGGACGTAAGTGAGTCCTCCTCCGGCAGTGGCTGCCAGCGCGTTAATAAAGAGGTGGATCATCCTTCAGCACGAAACAGCATCATCCGGATGTCCTCTCAGTGACTGCAAGCGGTTCGCTCGAGGCGAGGGTCGCGGCGGGTTTGTCCGAGCCGTGGTCTTCGTGACGCATCCCAGTAAACTTTCAACAAATCCTGCGCCTGATGGGACAGGGTAAACCTACTGAGAATAGTCTGCCGGGCAGCTTCGCCGACTCGGGTACGCAGCTGGGCATCGCCAAGCAAGAATTGCAGACCTTGCACTAGCTGCTTCAGATCATCGACGGGAATCAGCCATCCATTCCTGCCGTGATGAATGATTTCGTCGATGCCTTGGCCCTGGCACGCAACTACAGGTTTGCCGCAAGCCATGGCTTCCAGATAAACACATCCCAGACCCTCGTATCGGCTGGGCAAAACAAATACTGTGCAATTGCGCATGGCTTCTGCTACTTCGGCGCGCGTTCGTCGCCCTAGAAATTGCACCCGATCGCGAATACCCAAGTCCCTAGCTAGAGCGACAAGACGTTCTCGATCTGGCCCTTCTCCGATGATGTTACAAGACAAATCTGAATAGGGATTTTTCAATCGGTCGAGGGCTCTGACTACAAGGTCGTGGCCCTTCACGGCCAAGAGGTTCCCAACCACTAGAATCGTTGGGCGCTTGTCTTGTTCAACCCAAGGTGCGAGAACTTCAGGTGCAAAAACGTCAGGATCGGTGCCGTTGTAGACGACCTCAGATTCAACCGATGCTCCTAGCCCGGCGATCAGCAACTGCTGCACTCTCTCGCTGATGCAAATCACCTTGCTCGCGCTGTTATAAACGCTGCAGGAAGCTTTCCGGCGCCATTCTGCCGTGATGCCATGCTGGAAGCAACTGTTGAAAACATCCAGCCCATGGATGGTGACCACAAAAGGAATGCCCAAATGCCGGGAGAGGAATGCCGCAGCATGACCGCAAGGTAGCGGAGCATGAGCATGAAGCAGGTGAATCGGTGAACTTCGATGAAGTTGCCGGACCCTCCTCAGAAGAACTGAGCCCAGGAATTTGCCCGCACTCGACAGACCAAAGTTGCCGGGCAGTCGCGGATAGCGAATGCATTCGGCGGGAAATTTCTGACTTGACCCTCGGCCAGGATGATAAATCGATTCGACCGCGATTACCGAGGAAGCCACGCCTTGAGTTTGGAGCTCTCTAAGAGGCTCAGCCACAAAACAACCACTCACTTCGTTCCCGTTGTAGGGATAAAAGGGAGTGAGTGTCAGAAGATGGAGTTTGGCTGATATTCCGTATCTCCACTATGCTCGATCGAATTGACGCTGAATGAGCAAAGGCTAAAGCCCCTTCCATAAGTCTGCGCCGAGCCCACCAGAATCAGTTCAGTGCCCGCTGCATTGACTGTCCGCAAGCTGTTCGGGTCACTGTAATAGTAGTTCAAAGACGCGGGTGCGATCAGTGTATCGAATGGTCCACGGGCACCGGCGACGACGCCACTCATTAGCGTAGGCGAAGCAACGTGGTTGATTGTTCACGCTCGACCTCAGGAACCATATCCATCAAAACAAACGCTGAAAACCAGAAGAAGACGCAGAGATACGATCCCACCGCAAACAGCCAGTCTTCAAAACACGCATTTACCAGGCCAGCGACCGCAACCAGCGCGAATGGAATGCAATAATGGCGAGGATGCGCGGTTTTTCGCATCCACCGGTAGACTCGACCGAGTGCCCAGACAAGCATGGAAAGCAGGACTAAAAAGGGTGCGAAGCCCAGGATGCCCATGTACTCCGCCAACGCCAAGTAACTGCTGCCGTGTTCGCGGTTGGTTCCCTCGATCGTGTATACCAGAGAGGAATCGAGAGCAGGCCGAAGCTCCCCGAGTTCACTGGTGCCAAACCCGCTACCAAACCATGGGTGCCGTTTGACAACAGAAATTGTCTCGGACCAAGGGGAAAGGCGGGAACCAAACACGCCCTGGTAAGTGCCTTGTTCCTTGTAAAGAACCCTTCCCGTGAAGGACGAAACCAGTTCGTCCACATGGGAGGGATTAATTACCGCCATTACAGCGAGGAAGAAGACGGTTACGAAAGCAAATTGTAAGAGCAGTCGCTGGTGACGCAGGGCCACCGTGAACAGCAGAACGACCACAATGACATCCAAAATCGAGGCGCGTGAGTTGGATATATATAGCAGACCGCCACACAAGGCCAAGGCAAAAAATCTGCGCTGTCGCAGACCGCGATTTTCCGCCGCCAGCGCCGCCCAAAGCAAGACCGGAACCGCAATAATGCCGATGATCGCCCCAAGCGAGTTAGGGTTGCCGAAGACGCTGAAACTCAAAACGAAGTAACACACGGCTGAGACGTAAACCAATATTTCACAGGCCAGTACCAGGCCACTCAAAAACTTTTTCTCGCGCCCTGCGATCGCCAGGCGGGCTCCCGCGGACGTATACAGAAACAGCATGAAAAGACTGCATACTTTGAGCACAGCCGTACCGGGGACCTCGGAGGTTGCGGCGGAGATGAGTGCGGAAATTATGCAAAACGAGGCTACTAAATGGAAGGATCCAAAATGTCGCAATCGCGGACTTTTGACCCAGATGATAAAGCCACCTAACGCACCTACCCCCAAAAACAGCCAGCGCAGCGACATCGCAGACGCATAGAACGGAAGGAACGATCCTGCCCACAAAAAGGTTCCGATCAAGAGCGGGAAAAAAATCTCCTCAAAATGGCTCAGAGCGACAAAAGCGACTTGTAACGCCAGAATTGCGCCAAGGAAATTGCTGTTGGCGAATAGGTCTGGACGGCGTTCGACCAAGATAAACAGTACGAGAACTGCCATCATTCCCAGCGGGAAAAGAAGCAGCTGAATTCGGCCCTTCATCAATCCGTCGCGCATACGGACTCCACCGCCTTTATCAACCCTTCAGCCCAGGCCCCTGGTGAGTACGCTTGTATCCGTTCCCTGCTTCGGGAACGCATTTCCGCTCGCAGACCAGCATCCCCTGCCAGACGCGCCATAGCTGCGGCCAGTCCAGATGGATCTGCGGGTGGGACGACAAATCCATTCCAGCCATTTTGCACCAAGTCCGCCATACATCCCGCAACATGTGTGACGATCACTGGCAAACCGCACGACATCGCCTCGTTCACTACCAGCCCCCAGGTGTCGCTATGAGTTGGGAAAATCAACGCGTCGGCCAGAGCATAGAACTCTGGCAAGCTCTCTCGATGTACAAACCCATAGAACTGAATTGTTCCGGGTGCGACTCGGGAAGCCCGTTCCATGAGTTCGAATCGATCCGCACCGTCTCCGACAAATACTAAACCAACTTTGGCGCGAATCTCAGTATCCAACTGGGCATATGCCTCCACCAATTCGAAGACTCCCTTGACTTGCACTAATCGGCCAGCGTAAAGGAAATATCGTGACGGAAGAGAGAGGCGAGCCCGTACGTAAAATTCGTTGCGCTGCGCTTCTTCTCCTAATTTCGAAAACAGACCCGTATCAACTGCGTTCGGCGCTGTGAAGATGCGTGGATCCGGTATCCCGAGATCCTTCAGGTATTTCAACGATGATCTCCCGGGGACGACAAAAGCACGGCAAAGATGTACGAAGCGGCTCTTCAGAAATTCAACTACACGATGTCCTTGTCGCTGGTCCAAGGCCGTACTTTCCGACCAAAGCAGTAAGGGCACTCGATGAACTCTCGCCCAGTAAGCAACCTGCCATGAGGCAAGATAGTTGTATCCGCCACACAAGACCACGTTGGGTGTGATCTTGTTCAGGGCTGAGAGCACTCCACGATTAAGCAAGAAGTTGTATCTGCCGAAGCGCTGCCGCCAGGATGGAAGGACCTGGTACTGAAAATTGATCTCGTCCTTATACACCCGCCACTGCCGCTTTTTGGGATCATTCTCGGAAAGGAAAATAACACGCAAATCCAATTCAGGCGCCTGTGCCAAGGCATTAAAGACAGGAATGCGGTATGGAGCAATAATCTCGGTGACAATTACCAGTTTGGGGATCAAACCATCGGCTCCACGGTGTGCCGCTTCAGGTGCGCCACTGACCACGAGCCCAAAGCAAAATAATCAGAAGGAATGTCCGACGGGTTGTGGGTCACGATTGTTGATCCTTCCTACGCGCCCCGACCAGGCGGCCAAGAATGGTTTCCCACTGGCGAGTGATTACGTCCCAATCGAAGCCAGCCATGTGCGCGCGCCCTGAATGTCCCAACGTGCGACACAAGTCAGGGCTCGCAAGAAGTTGGGCCAGACGCGCCATGATATCGTCGTCGGATGCTGTCAAGAAGCCCGTCTTACCGTCAATTACGGATTCGGGCTGATAATCCTTGCGCGCAATCACTGGCAAACCACAAGCCGCCGCCTCCATCAACACACGCGGCGATCCTTCCCATCGGGAGGGAAACAGGAAAATGTCTGCAGTTCGATACTCCTCGCGAACTGCGGTTCGCCCCAGTGAACCTCGCATAATAACGTTTGCAATACTTCGAGCGCGCTCGCGCAACTCTTCAGCCATAACCCCATTGCCAACGACAACAAAATCGGCTTGAGGATAGCGTTGTGCCGCATCGAAAACCACTTCTGGCCCCTTGAAAATACGCAACGCCCCAACAAAGAGCACGCGGGGTCTCGCATTCGCGGGCCTCTCCCAGTTAGGCGTAAAGAAATCTGTATCAACCCCCGTGGGAACCACTTCGCTGTTGAGTCTGTAATTGGTTTCCAGACTCCGTTTGACGAATGCGGAGTTGCTGAACAGATAGTCGCAACGGAGAACAGTCTGCTCAATGAGCCGGATCGTTTTCGGATTAATCGTCTCGTCCCGCCAATCGGTTTGCGACTCGATTGTAGCTGCGATCAAACTGGGGTTTCCGGAAAGAGATCGTAATTTCATAAACCATAGACTGGCCGGCGATGCCTTCAGATAGAAAACTATATCGTGCTTACCGAACAAGAACTGCGCCAGCAGTGGTATCGTCTGGAGCCGATGTGGAAGTTGGATTAACCGGGTATTTGGCCGACCGGCGATTTCGGCGGCAGGACGTCCGTGCACAAACATCGTTACTGAAAAATGGTCCGAATGCAATCGGCTCACGATCTCACGCGCGTTTATCATTTGGGCGTTTGTGAGCCCCTCGTCGGCGAGAGAGTCGACCAGTATGTTGACCGGTTTCATGTCGGCTGATTCTGACAAGTCATTTTGGATTCGGCTAGCCTGTGGCAATTGAACTCGTGGTCGCTGCGGCGCGTCCAGGATTCAGGGCGATATCACGCATGCGCGCGCGCAGATAAGCCACTGAAGGTTGTCGAGTGCTGGACGTTCGCAGATGCGTGAGCGCGGCCTGAAGCAGGCGACGACGCTCCGGCTTTGCGGCTGCGTTCGACAAAGGCGCGTGTTCTTCCCCATCGGCTGCAAGATCATACATAGACTCAGCACCAGTGTCGAAATTTAACACCAGCTTGTACTGTGCTTCCCGGACTGACAGCAAGCGCGATCCGCGGCGCTGCTCCGGGTTAAAAGGATTAGTACATCTGACGATACACTCGGAAATTGCCGGTTCATGCCATGTAGTTCCTTCCTGCACGTGTTTCCAATGGTTTTGTCCTTGAAATTCCATTGGGATTGGCAGGTCGGCAGCCGCAAGCAAAGTGGGAGCGAGATGCAGCAGGCTGAACGCGTTGCTGGAAACTGCTCTCTTTTTTGCTCCTGGCACGCGGAGAAACAGCGGAACGTGAATCAACTCCTCCGCTAAAGACGGTGCATGGTAACGGTGATCATGCTCCAGGAATTCTTCCCCGTGATCCGCAGTAAGCACAAAGAGACAGTTGTCCCAGAGTTTAAATTGACGCAGGACTTCGACCAGCCGCGATAGTTGCGTATCCACCCAGCGAATTGCGGAGTCATACATGGCAACGACTTGGTCGCGAAGAAACAGGAGACGTTCAGTTCCGATGTCAAAGCGGTTCCAGTAGGCATTTAGATATCGCGCCCGCGACGGAGTCAGCGAATTTACCCCAAAGACTCTTAGTCCTCCTTCGGTGGGATAGTAAGGTGAATGCGGATCCATGAAGTGAAGCCACAAGAACAATGGATTTTCGCCCGTGGAGGCCAGCCAAGAGCGGGCCTGGTCGACAATCACATCCGCCGCCGGGAAGCGGCGCAGTAAATCCAGCGATTGCGCAGGAGCGGCTTGGCGCTGGCAATATCGAAAGTATAGTTCGTCGTAGACTGCCCCGATACCCGGAATCCTGCGACTTGCGCTCGCCAACACACCGTTCACACTCCGCGCCCACCCCGGGTGTTTTATCGGGGTATTGTCGGGATCGGAAAGGGGAGTGAGATCATCCAGAAAATCACGGAAGGTATCAAAACCGAACTCATAGCCAAAGCGCCCAGAAAGATAGGGATTGCCGGCACCAAAAAAAGCGGTTGCGTATCCATTTTCTTTGAGTACCGAAGCCAGAGTTTTTTCTTCCGGCGCAAGTCCAATTATTTCCCGGCCCAGCGCCAGTGGATAACGCGATGCCATTATCGCGGGGAAGGAGTAATAGGTGGGAACGCCAGCCACCGTGGCAGCGGGGAAAACGAAGCTTTCGTCGGCAAGGCCGTCGAGAAAAGGTGTGGCGGGGCGCGAATAGCCCATGAAGCCGCAATGATCCGCACGCAAGCAGTCTACGGTGATAAGAACCACAGATTTCCGCGCAGCCATCTATGTTCTCCAACCTGCGGCCGCTGCCCTCGTTGCAAATTTCCGTTTCGTCACAGGCACTCGCACCGCTGATTGCGTCGATCGTAGCGCGCCTTTATCCACCAAATCATATACATCCTCGTCGCGCCCATATAAGAGGTCTGTGTGCCTCGTTTCCAGCGCCGTCAGAAACTCGTCGAGCAACGCGAGTGTGCGGCTGCGAAAGTCTTTAATGGTTGAATGAAAGTTGATGGAGTGCAAAGAGACAATCGCGGGAACGCCACGGGTAAAACAATCCTCGGCCACTCGCACCCAGGCATCTACGGAAGAACCCTGCCCCGCGGCCGGCTCGAAATCCAGGGATCGATACAGCTGCAAAATGCCGTTTTCGTCAAAATACGGCGGCATCGCGCTCCCCGGTCCGTTCTGCGCCACGCGAATGCCATGCTTCGCCCAGGCTCTGTGCGTACTGTCATTCGCACGATAGCCGGGAGCGCATGCCGAGCGAGGAGGCTCAGAAAAAAAGTCGGCAAAACTTTTCACTGCGAAATCGATCAGACTTTCCTGAATTCCAAAGGACAGGAAGGCTTCCTGTCCGCTGCGTTCTGAATCCCAATATTCAAATCCAACCCAAGGCATGCGCCAGTGGATGTACGGGACACCCACGTTCCATAACCGTCGCAAAAGCATCCCTCGCTCTCCCGGATCCCCTAACCGCCGCTCTACTGCTGGCCGGCAGAAGTGCGTCGTGCCATGCAGTGCCGGCGATAGTATTCCGGCTGATATTCCTTCGCGGTATGCTTCGAACAGCCCCGGACGTTTCCAGCCTTCGGGAAGTCCTTCCGCCAAGGTTCGCAAATAAATCTGGCGAAAGTTGCTGGCCCTCACTTTTGCGAAATCGACATTCGCTAGTATGAAGTTCATTCCGAGACATGCAGGACGTCCCTCCGAATCGCGGTGACGTTGCAGTAGCGAGACGATCGCCGAGACGTCTTCAGCGGTCTCGAGACTATAGAAGTCATAGCTGCGTGCCCCGAGATCAACCCCTGACTCTCGCAATTCTTCCCAACCCTCCTGATCGCGGATACCAACCCTGCCCCAGTCATCACTTTGCAGCAGAAGCAGCGGACGGCCGAAGGCGAAGCCCTCGACTGGCAGGAAAGAACGCCCACGATGCCAACTACGCAAAGTATTAAACATAGGGGAATCTCTATCCCAGTTGGCAAATGCAGCTTCGGAGATGGACCTGATGCTCACTTCTCTGCCCGCACACTATAGTTCACCGCAAACTGTTCATTATGGCGGCCAGACAACTCTTCCAGTAACGCTCCGGTGAGATTTACAAGCGGACAAAGGCTGTGCCGATATACAGACCGCAGCGCAGGGTGTCTCACAAAGATGTCAAAACAAGTATTCATGGTACGAAAAAACCCCGCCACGCTGCCGCCCTCGGTCACCAATTCCACCCGAGTAAAATCAGCCAGCAGGTGACGCAAACCCTCCGGCAAGAAGCGCCAGCACTCCTCCTCGGAGTCCGTCGGACAGGCGCTCGGAACGCTAAGGAGCAACGCGCCTCCAGGTCGGAGTACGCGGTGGATCTCGTCGATGACCAGTGATGGTTGGGCAATGTATTCGAGCATCTGGGTACAAATCACCACGTCAAAGCGAGAATCGCGAAGCGGAAGCTGCTCGCCACGAGCCACGACGCTCACGAGCGGTGTGGAGCGCAAATCCACGGCGACGTATCGCTGCGCTCGTTTCCCGATTAACGGACGATAAGGTTGAATCCGTCCCCCGATATCAAGCACTTCAAGTCCACTGGATGGAAGCTGAGACAGCCAGTGATCGAAAATCTTACGCCGCTCTCTCAGAACGAGCCAGTTCGGATTGGTGAGCGAGGGAAAAAGACGCTCTCTGCCCTGCAGCATCACCTCACCCAAGCTCGGATGTCTGTCCATTCCTCAATAGGTCTGGCATAGGTTCCTAAACAGGCGGAACCCTTCAGATGTATCCCAAATTCCTAAGCCGCTCCTCCACGATCGCCAGATCGGCCCGATCCAGGTCGACGGTGTTCCCACTGATCAACTCTCGCAACAAGAAGACCACGAGTTCGTCCACGCTGTGGAACGTGCCACCAAACTTCTCTTCTGCCGCAGCGCACAAATCGGCGGGAAGTCGAATTTGACGCGATTCGCTCATGATAAAACTCGTCGCCTCATGGCCTGAGAATTTTCCCTACCCGCGCCCAAATCGCATTGGCGATCAAGCGATCGTCCGCATCCAATCCCATTGCCACTGCTACACCGGAGAATGCTGCATACGCAAGCAGTAGAGAAACAACGATCAAGATCCAATCAGCCCGCATGAAAACCGGAACCCTGCGCAGCAGCAGCATGATCAGAACAACGCCCACCATTGAAGGCAACAACTTTAGATAGCTGCGATTGTAAGGCGACAATTTCAGCGCCGCACGCACTTCAAAAAGATTCCACGCATTAGTGCCAGCATTGGTAATCGCTGCGGACAGGGCGGCACCCAGCCCACCCCAAAGCGGAACGAGTTCGATGCTGAGGACTATCATGACTATCGCCATTACGGCCTGTACGCGAATGAGGCGCCGCTGATTCCCCGACATAAGCAACATACATCCCACCGAACCGACCCCGCAGTTTACCAATTGACCGAACGATCCGATCACTAAAATGGGCCAACCCGCCTCAAAATCGTGGCCGAAGATGCGCATGATCGGGCGCGAGTAAGCAATCACCACTATTGCCAGCGGCAAGGTGAGGCCCAGCATCCATTTAGTCAGAGTCTGAAACAAGCGCCGCAGCAGAGCTATATCTCCACGGGCATGAATATCGGCTATTACGGGAGCGAATATCTGATTCACGGATTGGAGGATGATGGGCTCGTAGGCAACGAGCGCGGCGGCGATCGCATAAATTCCAACGTCGTGAGCTCCGCGATAAAAACCCAGCGCGACACGATCCGACTGCCCTATAAAGAATTCCATCAAACCGATGCCAAACATGGATGCGGAGAAGGACCACACTTCCGGCTCGATCGACAACTTTTTCACATCCAGCGACCTCGCTGCGAGCGGAGTGAGCCGCCACACGAGGCAGATGAGAAGCACCATCACGACGGCCCCGCTCACAATCTGCGCCACGAGATATCCCCACAGGCCACCGCCCGTGGCAATTAGCAGAACGGTCACGGCCATCGTGATTGGACTCGATACGAACCTCGTGATCAAGGTACGTCGGCCGACCTCTTTGTAGCCGGCCAGGACTTTGCCGAAGAAGGCATTGAGCGCGCCCACAATCATGATCACTGCGAAGAGAGGGAGATGCCGCACCAGTTGAGGAGAACGATAGAATCGCGTGGCGATCCAAGGTCCAACTTCGAGCAAGAGAGCGGCAAAAATCAGGTTGGTGGCCAGCAGCATCCCAGAACCGTTCCACAAGAGCGCTCGTAGCGCTTCAATTCTTTTCGACGCTACGTATAGCGCAACGAAACGCACTGCGGAATCTGGAAGACCAAGCACATTGACAAGGCCCAGAAAACTAACGATGGTCATGCCCAGGGCATATATTCCAAGTGCCTCGGCCCCAAGGGCATGGGCGAGATAAACCTTGAAGACATAACCGAGGACGGCTGTGAAAATTGTTCCTGCGAATACGACTCCGGATTGCCGGGAGATCCGCCCCACTTCGCTCTGGAAGCTAAGCTTCTCTGTTACTTGGGGCGCGCTTTTCTGAAGAGACACGTCGAGGACCATTGTCTGCTTCATTCTTATTGCGTCTCCCTGCCGTTCCCCATAGAAGACAAATCCCCCAATTTTCGCTCGTTACACCGCGGTTTTCGTTTCTCTGTACTGCCCGGGCTGCTTTTGGCCCAGCATACGTCGAATCGCTGACTCAATCCCAGGAGAGTCCTTTAGAACCCTGGCCGCGCGGTATCTCGCGATTTCGCGTAGGTGGCGTCGCAATGATTTTGTCGCTGTAACGTAGAGCGTCTGGCGGGTGCTGTTCGCAAATCGCTCTTTATAGCCTTCCGCACCTAAACCCAAATCAACTATATTCATCCCCTCAATGTCACAGGCTTCGATGACGATTTGCGAAAGCAAGCAGTGGCCGGGAGAATTTTCTTCGTGACGACTGTCAAACGTCGGTTGATACCAAAACCAGCTTCCCTGGAATTGAAACCCGAAGTTCCAGGCGACGGGATCATCTCCAACCGTTAAAATGCTCAAGTTCACGACTCCTGTGCCCGAAAATCTTCTGGCGAGTTCCCCTAGAAAGCAGCGCCGCTCTGGGGTAGAGAGACTGCTGATGCGGTTTGTCCGACGAAAGCGCGCTACATGGGCATCGGTAAAAGCCGGCAACGCGGTTTGAATTTGCTCCGCAGATTGTAAATGAGCCACCCTCACCGGCCCGTCGCGCTCCATTGCCCGCAAGTATCGCCGAAGCTTTTTCTTACCCAACATCGCGGTCTTCAAGTCGCGGCGTTGTTCTCGTGGCCCTAGGTTTACCTGGGCGCACTCGTATGCCGGACGCATGTACACATGCAGACCATGATTCGCTGCCGCAATGCCAAGTACGCCCGGCGTTGCTGAGTCTTCCGGAATATTCGCCAAGGCCATGAACCTCGCGTTCATTCTGTTAAGCTCCGCGAAGACTGCGACAAGAAACGAAAGCCGATAGCGAACGGGAGTCATAAACTCGCAATAGTCTCCGGTGGTGGCGGCAAGAAAAGTTATAGTTCTCTCTTCTGGGTCTGTCGCCAGCGAAGCCACTCCCACCAAAGTATCTCCCTCGTACCCCAACAACAGTAACGGCTTCAAGGAAGCTTTGTAAGCAGACTGCACGGCCAGCGCCCACTCGCTGGTATAAAACACTTCTGGCCGTTCCATTTGCAGCACCACATCATTCCACTGCCGCCATAGAATGGGATCTTCAGGAATCTCCCTGTGCAGAACAATGCGCAGACTCACTCTTGTGTCACTCCAGTTTTCACCGAGACATAGTAGTACCACTCTGTGATGTGACGCCGACTTGGTTGCAGGTAGTCATGCCCTAGCAAACGCAGCAGCCGAAAACCGAACCTACCAAGTTCGCAAGCAACTTTTTCCGGCGCCGAAAAGTGGATCTTCCGTCCGCCATGAGCAGGATCCGTCAAATCGCCCTGCCCGTTCCAAAAGGCCTGCGTTACTACCCGCCACACCGCCCGACGGACAGAGCGCAGCACAGCCCGCAACCGCGTCAAAATCACGCGTAGACCAATCAAAAACAATTGCAGTGGCCGATACAAAATGAAGTCGCTCGGCAACATGGTTTCCGCCAAGTCACGGACACGTTGCGGATTGAACGATACGCGCACACACATCGACCGGGGATTATGAGACGAAAAGATCAGAATTCCCTCGGCCTTGAGCACGCGTCCAATCTCTCGTCGCGGGCGGTGGCGAGGCTCGTCCGGAACCAGGTAATCTATGGCATTAAAAGCCATCACAACCGCCTCGAAGCTCGACGAATTGAAACGCGACAGATCAGCAGCATCGCCCACCTCAAATTCAACTGCCGAAATCTCCTCCGGCAACGCACAATCACCTCACTCGCATAGTCCACTCCAACGTAGTGGCTCGCAATCGATGAAAAGTACGGTGTGGTACGTCCTCAGCCCAAACTATGTCTCGGATTGATATCGCTGGTTTGCGATAGGTATCAAATAGCAACTCCTGGCAAGGGCTCGGATAGTGCCGATCCGCGTAATCTTCCGCAACTTCCGGCTCGTTGTTTTTGGAGATGTTCGGATCGGGCTTGGGATCAGTCTTCGTATCGACCATCGGGGATTAGATCCAAGATTTTGCTTGTAATCACTAAGCGACATTACGTGACAAGCGCGAGCGGAGGTCGCGGTGAAAGCCGGAGACGTGAGCTTCGAACTCGGACAAACTCATGTCCGCGGTCACGTGAACTCTGGGAAGCGCAAATTTCGGCAACTGTGCGCCGAAACCTCCGTCGATGTTCATGAATGCGCATTGGAAGCCAGCTTGCTCCGCCATTTCCATCTCTCGGGGAGTCACTGCCGCCGAATTTCCGAACGGGTAAGCTAACGCCCATACCGGCCTCCCTATGGCATTCTGCAGGATGCCGCGGCTCTCCGAAATTTCCTTCCACGCCATCTCGGAAGCCTGCAGAGATAACACAGGGTGATTGACCGTGTGGGATCCGATGCTCATACCCTGTTCCGCCAGCTGACGCAATTCGTTTCCATTAAGGAGAGAGAATCGTTGGCGCTGGGCCTCATTGTTCGTGCATCCTGCCTTCTGCTGCCCAGTTAATCCGAACTGAATCCGGCACGTTTCGATAAATCTTTCTCTGGCTGACTGTCCACATTGGGACAACTTTCTTACCAAATTCCACCACGCAAACCTTCTCTGCGACCGATCTCTCAGATTGACACGCATCTGCAAAGTCTCAAATGAATAGGTCCCGGCAGGGGCCGCCAGCAAAAAAAGGTAAAGGTCCTCGTACCACAAGGTTTGCGACTCGCCTCGCGCTGACGCTCCGAGCACAAAAAAGAGGCACGAGAGACCTTCTTCCCGCAGAATCGGCGTCATATCGGTAAGGACATTCCGCAAACCGTCGTCGCACGTAAGAAGCACAGCAAGGTCGGGCAGGTCTTTGCCATCCACGACCCAGTCACGCACTTGTTCAGGAGAGACTACCTGATAACACTGCTTCAGCATACGGAGTTGGTCGCGAAAATTTTGCCAGCTTACCAGGCTGCCGTCCTGCTCAGAATCGGAAACCTCATAGGCCTCAGGCAAAATGCCGTGATAGGTGACCACACAAAGACTTCGGCTGACGGCACGCCGGCGCAGGTATCCTGAATTGGCCAGCCAGGGATACACAACGCGTTTTAAAATCGGGCTCACGAGAGTCACCTCATGATCGGAGCACAAACTCCCAATTCAGGGGAGTGCCTCTCTTGATCTCCTGCGCCGCTCGTTTGCCAAGCACTTCGGCCAGATGTCGAGGATGCAAGCCGTGGCCCGGTCGAATGGACCGAATGTTGTTGGGACTAAATACTTCGCCTTGCTTCACATCCTCTACGACAAATAGAGAACGACGAAAGACTTTGCTGGCCTCTTCCTCGCCGCTCGCTCCGAAACTCACTTCCCCCAAAGCTTTCTCTGCAGTCCGTACTGCATCTACCATGGCTTTGAACTCATGCGGCTCCAGCGAAAATGCGCTGTCCGGTCCCGGGGTTGAGCGCGATAAGGTCAGATGCTTTTCGACAATGCAGGCGCCCAAAGCGACTGCGGCCACGGGCACAACGATTCCCATCGTATGGTCGGATAGTCCCACGGGAACTCCAAAGCGCTGCGCCATTTCTGGAATCGTCCGCAAATTCATCTGCTCGGCAGGGGCTGGATAAGCGCTCGTGCACTTCAGCAACGCAATCTGTGACGCGCCGGCATCGCGAGCGCTGCGCACTGCTTCCTCGATTTCATCCAGCGTAGCCATGCCCGTGGACATGATCAGTGGCTTGCCAGTGCGGGCCATTCGCTGGATGAGAGGAATATCCAGCAACTCGAATGAAGCAACTTTGTGAGCGGGCACGCCCATCTTTTCTAGGAAATCCACCGCCGTGGAATCAAAAGCGCTGGAAAAAAAATCCAGTCCCAGATCCTCCGCTACTTTCTTTAGTTTCGGCTGCCATTCCCATGGAGTGTAAGCTTCGCCATACAGATCATGGAGATTCCGTCCATCCCAGATCGTACCGCCTGCGATCTGGAAAACTTCGAGATCGCAGGAGATGGTCATGGTATCTGGTGTGTAAGTCTGAAGCTTGACCGCATCGGCTCCGGCGTTTTTGGCCGCATTGATGATGCGGACGGCTTGTTCGTAGTCTCGGTTATGGTTAGCGGAAAGTTCGGCAACCACATACGTGTGAAATCCGGCGCCAACCGGTCGATGGCCAACGGTGAGGACACTCTTCATAGGCCCGCAACTTCCTCGGTCTTGCAAAACCGTACTTCAGACGGCCGTAAGGAAGCCTTCCGTCCACTTCGCAGGATCTCCAGTGACTGGTCGCCTTCGTTGAATATCAGATCAATAGCCGATGCATGCGACCCAAACGGAGGAAACTGCTGACGATACTGTGGGTGCTCGTAGTGCTGAAAGACCACCTCGATGCCGGCCGCAGAGAATTGTGAAATGTCGTTGAGCAGGTAGTCAGCGGAGCCCAGGGCGGAAAGATAAGAATCTGCGTTCAAAGCCCGACAGAGCTGCAGAAGAAGTTCAGAGCGGCAGCCTTCACCGTCAATCTGGGAAGAACGAAGCAGCGGCGTACCGACTCCCAGCGCCTTGCACAGCCACTGGATCAGTTGAATATTTAGATCGGCCAAGAGGGTACCGGCCGTGCACGTTTCCAGAATCTCGGCAAGTTCCGTGAAATAGCGCGCAAAAAAAGGAGCTCGCCGATAACTCGCCTCGATCGAACGCACATGCTTCCGGACGAAATAACGACTTTCGACTTCGACGTCTTTGATTCTTTGCTCGAAGCGCCCCTTGACCATTACCGGCACGGTGAGAAGCGACAATCCTCCCGCCTCTTTAATGCGATTTCTTTGTTGCCACGATCGCTTTTCAAACTGCACTGTATCCAGGAACACAAAAGTATCGACTTGATCGATCAAATCAAGATATCCAAGCCACGGCAGATAAGTAGGTTGAGAAATGGCCACCTTCATGTTGTGGACTTCCTCAAAACCCAACGCTCAGCAACTTTCTCGAAACCGAGAGATGTCCACAAGGCAGCGGCGCCGAGATTGTTTCCCGTGATTTCAAGCTGCACCTTGGAAGGCGTATGGCTCCGAAGTTCGTCGATCGCCTGTTGAGAACAAGCGCGGGCAATCCCTTGGCGCCGGAATTCTGGCGAGATGTACAGTTCATACACGACTCCGCTTCGGCGTGGCAGGAAGACGTGATCTTCAAGACCAAACAAAACAAAACCGGCCCGACGACCGCCCGCCACGACCCAGCGTGGAAACAGCCGCGGATTCCTCAGAATGCGATCGAAGTAGTGCGGCTTCCAGTCCTCCGCGGGTACGAAACTTGGATTGAGTTCGCGAAAGTGCTGGGCCGCCATTTCAAGGAAAGCTTCGCGATCCATCGGCGAAACCGGTTCCAAGGTTACCGCGGCAAATTGTGTGTTTCGTGAGTGATCAGCAGTTCGCATATCCGGCCCGCACCCCTCCCATCTACTCGCTCATGACCGCTCACTAACATTCGCCTGCGACTCTCTGGAGATTCAGCCAACTCCATGACAGCTGCACCCAGCAAAGCTGGATCAAAATTCTGCGCGTTCCCCAAATCCCGAACCACCCCTTGCCATCCGAGCTCAGAAATAATGGCGCCTTGAACTGGATTTCTGGCATAGCTCAGAACCGAACACCCCATAAACAGCAGCTCCCAGAGAGTACCACCGGCAGCGATCAAGGCCAGATCAGCCCACGCCATCAACTCCGGCATATTCGTTGCATTCCGCTGCAGGCGCACTAACCGTCCGCATACGCCAACTGCCCCCTCCAACGACCTGAGGTGGGGATTGCTGCCTCCAACAACAACGACGGCTTCCAATCCCTGAATGCCAACCTCGGCTAAAGCCTTGATAGCCAGTAAGGTGATGTTGTCGGGATCACTGCCACCCATCGTAATCAGGATCTTGTGGCCAAGCACGGGAATTTCCCGTTTCCACTTGCGCCAGGGCTCGAACTCGCGCCGCAGCATGACATACCGCGAACCGAGGAGAAGCCGGGTGTAAGGTTCACGGTTTGGATACAAACTCTCATCGGCATTTGCATTCTGATTCAGGACCAGGTCAGCGGCGTAGTGGTCGGAATGCGCGTTGTCGTCCACGAAAAGAACTTGCAGTTCAGCGATTTTCAATTCCCGCTGATAGACCGCATCGAAGTAATATCCGTCTACGACAACCCAAGCCGCGCCGCATTGATTTGCCAATTCTGATACCCGCCTGGCATCGTCGCAGGTTCCGGGTTCAGCCTCGATGGGAACGACCTCCATCCCTTCTGCAAGCAGCCGTTGGCGCATAGACGGCAAGGGTTGCACCATAGCGAATACCGCCCTGCCTCCCGAATCCTGCCAGGCTTGCGCCAGGGCGAAACATCTCATCACATGTCCCGTTCCCATCTGTACGCTGGCGTCGGCTCTGATTAAAAGGGTTCCTTCAACCAAATCATTGCTCCGAGCAGGTGCGTTCCAGTCAACGCATCGCCGAGGTGAACTCTTTGCGCGATGACGACAATAGCTCCCGCAATCGTCCCGGAGCAGCCGGCTGCCAACAGTTATTAAGCACGTCTGCCCCGGCTGTATGCTGCTCTAAATATTGCGGAATCTTCTCAATTTCGCTCGGCTCGTTCAGGGCGATTCCCACTCCAAAGCGAATGAATTGCTCTACATATCCGTGAGCGGACGACTCCAGCCATCGGCACAGGAAGCATGGAATCCCGCGAATGGCGCATTCTACCGCAACCGTGGAAAGTATCGTGATCCCGAACCAGGCAGTGGCGAGAAGACCCTCGGTAAGAGGACCGTTGATGATTTGCGCAACACTCCGCTGCCGGGAGGAAAGTGTTCGAGCCAGCATATCAGCCCGCTCGGTTTTGCTTTCCGCTGGATGCAGTTTCACGATCAGCTTTCGCCCTGCGGCCAGCGCCAAGTCCGCTAGGGGAGGCAACACATCCCGGTAGCATTCTTCGGGGCGCCCACTCGTCAGCTCAAAAGCTTCCGAGATAAAAAGGATGTTCGGCCGGAGCGTGTGGCCAGTCGACTGCTGCCGTGGTTTCCAGTTGGCAGGCAATGCTGGGGCGCCAATCTCGACTCTTTCCGGAGGCACCCCGCAGCTTCGCACCAGATAATCTTCTTCCATCCTTCCCTTGGCCCAGATGACACCCCCATAGCTGCGCTTGAAAACATAACGGCCGTCCAGAGCTCCATGATGGCAAGCAATGTTAGGCAACGCGCGCGCCTTTGCCAGAAGTAGCGGGATGCGTGTGTAAGGGTTGCTGTCATCCGCGCAGAGCACGCACTCTACCGGTTCGGTATCGAGAACATTCCGCCAAGCGTCGCGAACTTCGAGTCCGTGCCGGAATCGCTTCGGGAAACTATCCAAGTAACCCAGCCGGTTCAGAATGTCGAATTCCGCAAATTTTCCCAACCTATTCTGCAGAGAGCGCCACTGGACTTCCATCTCGGCGTACTCGTCGCTCCGGTCGCGTACCGAGGCGTACGAAGATAACCAGGCGGCCGCAACATTGCGCGGCAAATCCTGTAGCCAACCACTTTGACGCGTAGCGACCAAAAGAAAATTCTCTTGGGGAAACGTATTCGCGTAAGCGATGCCAGTGCGCGCCACATTTACATATGCGCTCGGAAGCAGAACAACCGGCCCCGTTGAGGGTATACATTTTCGCGCCAGGCGGCCGCGGACCTGGTAACCCGCATCGTACTTATCCCCGACAATATCCATTATCTGTGCCGCAGAGAGCTTACGGGAAAGCCGCCAATAGTGCCCAAGTCCCCCCTTCTTTGCGCTGCGACGCAAAGAAAAAACCTGCACCCGCCCCGGCAGCAGGGAGTGCAAGACAGAAGCATGTATTCCGGGCCGCGAAACGTGCACTTCGTCGCCAGCAGAGATTGTCCGTACAAAGCGCTGCAGCACGATCAGCGTTTCCATTTCCTCGATCATTTCGATCGACATGATCTCCCACCAATCGAGGCCGTGTTCGTCGATCATCCACCCACATCCCAGGCCCAGCCCTTCTCGTACTCGCCAGAAATCATCGAACCCGTTCCGCAAAGAATTAAGAGTTGTCACAGGACAACCAAATCGACCCATGCAACGCGCATAGGTATTCGCTCCACCCATCCCGAGATCCACTATGCGGTCCCAGATCACGTTTGTCCAAGGACCTTTTTCTGGATGATCCTCGGAATTTATAAGCAAAATCTTCATGATGAGAGTGAACCACGCTTGGCGGGAAGTGGCCTTCGTCAACTTTCGTGTAATGCCTTCTGCGCAACCGAGCGATTGATTTCGGCGAGTTCCGGCTCGCGTTGTATCAGCTGGAGCACGTCGCTCAATAGAAAATTCTTACCTTCCCCGCGAGAGTAAATAGCGCGAACAAATTCTAGGTCCTCTGGAGTATCGACCGTCCAACGATAGGCGCTCCAGTCCTCGTCTCCGCTCACGGAGAGAGTTCTGAATCGTCCGGGATCCTCATAAATGTAAGGGGTCACATGTGTACGCTGATAGCCCTTCCGGGCCTCATGCCATGCTGACTGCAGTGCCTGAAGGGAAATAACTTCGGTATCCAGTCCCCGAGGATAGCAGCGAACGATACTATTCGAAGCATAGTCCGGATTTTCGCTTAAGAACGCTCGCACAGTTTTGTCGATGATCTCGGGGTCAATCAGCGGACAGTCGGCGGTGATTCTCACAATAATATGGGCATCGTGCTGGCGGGCCGCCTGATAATAGCGATCGAGGACGTCCATCTCGCTGCCGCGGAAAAAGACCACCCCGTGCTCGCTGCAAAAGGCTACGATTGCGTCATCAGCGGGCTCTGTCGTAGTAGCAACGATGACCTGGTCGAGCGTCTTCGCGGCTCGGGTTCGTCGCACCACATGCCAAAGCATTGGGTGGCCGTGGATTTCGGTGAGTACTTTGCCCGGAAGACGAGTGGATCCCATCCGAGCCTGGATGATTGCCACCACCTTTGAATGTGTGCTCTTGCTCTTCATGTGGCCGTAGCCAAATGCGGCGTCAGCGAGCATAGTGCCACGTAACTTTGTACAATGCTTGAATCACGTCCTCCACATCGTCATCGTTCATTTTATGAAACATTGGCAGACTGATGAGCCGCTCGTGGGCATCCTCCGCCACCGGATATTCGCCTCCTCGATATCCGAAGCGATCGCGATAGTAAGGATGTAGATGCACGGGAATATAGTGAACATTCACTCCGATATTCTCGGCCCGCAACGCCCGGAAAATCTCGGTTCGTCCTCCGGTTAGCTTTTCGAGATTGAGACGGATCGGATAAAGATGCCACCCCGGCTTAACTTCGGCTCGCATGCCGGGCAGCACCACCACGGCAAGATCGCGAAACGCCGTTGCGTAACGAGCCGCAATCTTTCGTCGACGCGACAGATTTCCCTCTAATTTTTTCAGCTGGGATAGTCCTAAGGCGCAGCCGATGTCAGAGAGCCGGTAGTTGAAACCGAGCAATACCATTTCGTAATGCCACTGCGCGTCGGCCTGGCGCTGGCGGGCATCGCTGGAGATGCCGTGATTGCGAAACCGACGAAGCGCCTCGGCATAATCCGCGCTGTCGGTCGTAACCATGCCACCCTCGCCGGTCGTAATGTGCTTCACCGGGTGAAAACTGAAGACCGTCATGTGGGCGAGGGCACCGACGCGCCGTTGCCGATACTCTGCGCCCAACGCATGACATGCATCCTCGATCACGACCAGTCCGTGTCGCGTTGCAAGTTCCAAGATTGCATCCAGGTCCGCCGGATGCCCTGCATAATCCACCGGAAGTATCGCCCGCGTGCGCGGCGTAATTCTAGCCGCGACCTCTTCCGGATCGAGATTGAGCGTATCCGCGCTCACGTCCGCAAAAACCGGGGTCGCTCCCTGGTACAGCACGCAGTTCGCCGTGGCTGCAAAGGTGAGGGGACTGCTAATGGCTTCATCTCCCGGCTTGAGCCCCGCCGCAAATGCTGCGCCGTGCAGTGCCGCGGTGCCCGAACTGAAGCTCACCGCATACTTCGCGCCCACTTGTGCGGCGAACGCTTCCTCGAATTCCCCGACCTTGGGTCCGGTGGTCAGCCAATCTGAGCGCAGAACATCCACGACAGCCCGAATGTCATCTTCCTCGATTGACTGCCGTCCGTATGCAAGGAGCTGGTTGCGGACAGGAGTTCCTCCATCGACGGCGATCATTTCATGACGGACCAGCGCTTCACGCATAAAATTGGACGTTTCCAAGATCGCGGCCGGGCAGCTAGTGCTGAACAGTGTCTATGCCGGCACGCGGGCTTTTGCGGCAACTGCCGGCTCAATTAGTTCCTGGAGCTGCTCAGGACTCAACCATTGTTCATTGCTATCGCTGGTGTAGCGGAAGCTTTCCGGCAGTTCTCGGCCACGGACCCAGTTCCTCCTGTTCCACCAGGGATGCGATGGCTGGATGACAAACATGTCATCTAACTCCACCGCAGAGCGCGCCTCATCTTCGGAAAGCAGCACCTCATGGAGTTTCTCACCCGGGCGAATTCCGATGTATTCGATCACGCATCCAGGGGCAACCACCTCGGCGAGATCAACCAGGCGCATGCTTGGAATCTTAGGCACGAAGATTTCACCGCCATGCATCTGTTCAATTGCCCCGATCACAAAACGTACGCCGTGCTCCAGTGTGAGCCAGAAGCGGGTCATACGAGGATCGGTGATCGTGATGCGCCTTCGTTTGCGCTGCTCCATGAAAACCGGAATCACGCTGCCGCGGCTGCCGACGACGTTTCCGTAGCGGGCACAACTGAAACGCGTTTCCTGCGATCCCGCATAAGCATTGGCCTGAACGAACATTTTTTCTGCGCACAACTTCGTGGCGCCGTAAAGGTTGATTGGACTCACGGCCTTGTCCGTACTGAGAGCAAGGATGCGCTGCACGCCCTGATCAATCGCCGCGTCGATGACGTTGCGGCCGCCCATTATATTGGTCTGTATCGCTTCGAACGGGTTGTACTCGCAGGCTGGAACCTGCTTTAAGGCAGCCGCATGTACCACTACGGTAATGCCAGCCAAAGCGCGCTGCAATCGTCCGGGATCCCGCACGTCGCCAATAAAATAGCGCAGGGTGTCGTGATCGAAACCAGCGGCGCGCATGTCATGTTGCTTGAGCTCATCGCGGCTGAAGATCACCAAGCGCTTAGGGTGATATTCCCGCAGCATGATTTCAACGAACTTCTTTCCGAACGAACCCGTCCCGCCCGTCACCAGAACCACCTGTTCGGACCAATTCATCAAGGCTGCCTTAGCCATTCTTATGCTCATCCCACACTGGCCGAATCCTTTACTAACTCGCCTTTCAAGCTGCTCCGTTTTAGACCGCCCACGCCATTGGCTGGTGAATCGGTTGGCCTTGCATTTGTGGAAGCCGGGAAATCTTGAAGGCCTCAAGAACTGTCGGCGCAACGTCATACAGCCGCATACCGTGCAGGGTCGGAGCCGCGATTTTCCTGCTTCGGGCCAGATCTCTTCCCTCGGCCATCAATAAAATTCCGTCCCAGTTGTGGTTGGCGCCGTCCGGTCCCGTATCGTTCTCTTTGCAGTGGATTTTGCCTCCGCCCACCATTCCACTTGACCGCCAGTACAAGTCTCCAAAGAAAACACTCAGATCAGGGGCGATGTTGCGCGTTTCCTTGTACGCCTCTTCGGAGAGAACCACGCGTGTTTCAATCGGGCGGCCCTCGGCGTCGCCCAAGTCTTCAAGCTCCTCTTTCAGTTTTCTGCGCAGTGCGTCGTGCTCGTGCCGAGGCACCAAACCTTGTGGTTCGCGGCCCGCAATGTTCAAGCAAATCCGCCCATAGTAGCCGCCTTCGCCCCAAGCTTGCGTGCGCGCCCAGTCGACTTCCAATTCATCAAATCGCGTCGGCTCGCTTGGATATCGCTTTAGCGTCAGGTATCCCTTTTGCACCAGCCATTCGTTGACTGCGATGGCGCCGTCCATACGCTTGGCTCCGTGGTCGGAAACGATCATCACTCGTGTATTGGAATCGGCAAACTCGAGCAGCTCGCCTATCATGGCATCGACGTATTTGTAATATTCGTGGATCGCGTCGCGAAAAGGATTGCCGTCGCCGGCATAGAGAACGTGTTGCGCATCCATGAATTGCCAGAAGCCATGATGGATGCGATCCGTCCCCATCTCGACCATCATGAAGAAATCCCAGGGGCGGGTCTTGAGCAGATGTTTGGCCACGGTAAAGCGCTTTGTGGTCATCTCATAAATCTGGTTGAGCAGCCACTGCTTCTTATCGGTCCGGAACCCCTCCACGTCCACCATGTAATCGCCAACCAGCCTCTGCACCTCGGGGCGAAGATCATGGGGATAGGTGTACTGGCTTTGCCATCCGGGAGTGAGGAAGCAACTGATTAAATTGCCGCGCAGCGGCTTCACCGGATAAGTTGGCGGCACTCCAATGACGATGGATTCCTTGCCTTCTCGGCTAAGAATGTCCCAGACTGTTTCTTCCTTGATGCTGGCCGAGTTCGCCACGGAAAGCTTGTCGTAGCCGTACTCGCTTCGGTTGCGGAAGCCATAGATCCCCAGTTCCCCAGGATCCCGGCTGGTCACCATGCACATCCAGGCCGGTACCGTGATGGGCGGGGTGATGCTGCGCAATCTTCCGTGCACACCCGCCTCGCGGACCCGTTTTATGTTCGGAAGATCATTGAGCCACGGACCAAACACAAGCTCGGGATCGGCGCAGTCCAACCCGATCACCATGACCTTTCGCTTGGGTGAGGAACGAAAAAACAAACACGCTCGCTTTCCGGCTGGGATCGACGATTGCAAGGTAGTATAGCGGAGTTTTTTAGGTTCGCGTGCACGATGTGCCGTTACAAGAAGGGCACCGGGTGCCTGGATTCGCAAATGTATTCTCGCGACGCGATGCTAGAATGTCGGCGAAACTGATCCATACCAGTGAAGGAAGTTCGCCGGGGCGATGAGCCGGTCATCGAGTCGGCGAGTTTTCTTTGGGTTAGGGGTGGCAGGGTTAGGCCTAGCGCGAGAGACTCTTTCGAACAGGGACTGAGGAGAATTCATGGACTCCGGACCGCTGGTGCAGGCCAACCATCCAACCGCTGGCGCAATACAGCCCGCGACATTGGATTTTGCAAGATCGACGGGCCCGCGCGTCTACCCCGAATTTATTTCTCAAGAGTCGGCTCTCGGCGAATATGTTCGCGTCCTAGTAAAGCGCAAATGGACCCTTCTGGCCTGCCTATTCACCATCTTTTCCGTAGTGGCGCTCGCCAGCCTCAAGATGACGCCCGTGTACGAGGCTAGCGGCAGCATTGAAATCAATAAGTCCGATTCCAGCCTGGTCAACTTCAACAATTCTCCAACCTTCAATGTTGACTATTACGATCCAACCGAACTCGAGACTGAAGTGATGATTCTGCAGAGCGATTTGCTCGCACTGCAGGTAGTGAAGGAACTGGCCCTCGACAGGCGGCCGGAGTTCGGCCGGAAAACACCGGCTTTGCCTTCTTCGCTTGATCTTGCCCCCGACCCACTGCAAGCCGACTCCGGACGAACCTCTACGTTGCTCTCCAGTTTCAGAAATAATCTGAAGGTTACTCTCTCTCCCAATACTCACATCATCAAGGTGAACTTTCGCAGTCCCGACAAGGACTTGACTGCCACTGTGGTCAACACCCTGATGAGCACCTACGCGGAGAACAACTTTAAGTCGCGCTTCGACTCGACCATGCAAGCCTCGGACTGGCTTTCCAAGCAACTCGTGGACTTACAGATGAAGGTGGAGACCGCACAGGAAAAATTGGTCCGCTACCAGAAAGAGCATGAAATTCTTGGTATCGACGAAAAGCAAAACATCACTACCGCGAAACTTGATGAACTAAATAAAGCGCTGACCGCCGCGGAATCCGAGCGAATGGACAAGGAATCCGTGTACCGACTGGTTCAGGCGGGAGACGCGGATACGATCGCCTCGGCTGCCAGCGTTCTCGACGCGGCTGGAACCGGAGTCCAGTCCGCCTCGTCACTACTGGAGGGTCTCCGCGCCAAACAAGCCGACGTAAAGATCCAGGTAGCGGAACTGAGCGCACAGTTTGGACCGTCTTATCCGAAAGTGGCGCAACTGACCGGCCAGCTGAAAGAAATTGACGCACAGATTCTGGGCGAGACCAAGAAGGTCGCTGGCAAAATCCGCGGTCAGTATATGGCAGCATTGCAGCGGGAAAACATGCTGCATCAGGCTCTAGAGAAACAGAAGCAGGAGGCGAACAAACTTAACGAGAGTGCGATTCAGTATAGCATTTTGAAACGAGACCTCGACAGCTACCGCCAGCTCTATGAGGGATTGATGGAGAAGATGAAAGAGGCGGGGGTTTCGGCCGGACTTAAGTCCAATAATTTTCGCATTGTTGACGTCGCCCGCGTCCCTACCTCGCCTATCGAACCCAATATCCCGCGCAATCTTGCTTTCGCCTTGATGCTGGGATTGACCTCCGGCGTAGGACTCGCTTTCCTGCTGGAGGGATTGGACAACACGGTGCGTACCACCGAACAGGCACAGATGATCTCCGGTCTTGCGCCGCTAGGCATGATTCCACTTGGCTCGAGAACGGCGCGTGAAGAAGCGAGCCCGAAACGTCTTGTCATCGCAACCTCCAAAGAAGCAGTAGAGTTGGTAACCCAAGTCAGGCCTCAGTCGCAGATGGCGGAATCCTATCGCGCGTTGCGCACTTCCCTGTTGCTTTCCAACCTGGGAGCACCTCCCAAAGTGATTATGGTAACCAGCGCGCTGCCCCAGGAAGGCAAAACGACGACCAGCATCAATTGCGCGGTGGTGCTGGCGCAGAAAGGCATTCGAGTTTTGCTGATCGACGCCGACCTGAGACGTCCGAGCATTCACAAGACATTGGGGATGGGGCCGCGCAGCGGCCTAAGCAATGTACTGACTGGAAGCGCTACTTTGCAGCAAGCAATCACCCGCTCTTCGGTACTGCCCAACCTTTCGATACTGCCCGCAGGAACTCCCCCGCCCAATCCGGCTGAATTGCTGGCTTCCAGCAATATGCGGGATGTATTGGAAGAACTGCGCGGACAATACGATCACATCGTAGTGGACACACCACCAGCCCTGTCCGTCACCGACGCCGTCGTGCTATCGCCGCGCGCCGATGCCGTGGTACTGGTGATTCGCTCAGGACAGACTACCAAGCAAGCGCTCCGCCGCTCGCGAGATATTCTCACGCAGGTGAATGCGAAGGTTGCCGGCGTGCTGTTGAATGCGGTCGATCTAAGCTCGCCCGAATATTACTATTACTACGAATACCAGGGGAAATATTCCCGCTACTATCGTGACGATGAATGGCACGAGAAAGAGGATAGTGAGGAGGAGGAAAGCGCAGAGGCAACGCCCAGCAGCGCGTAGGCCACTAGCAGCGGAAAGAAGAGTCGAGCGGTTTGTGATTGCGATTCTATCGCGCCAAGATGGAAATACTCCTCAATTCTACTTTGCGGAAGAGACTCGTTCTGGGTATGGGAGCGGCGCTTTGCCTATTTTATGTAGCTCTCGCGGGGCGCCTGTTTGTGGCTTCCGTATTCAGTGAGAGAGCAGAACTCACGAGTCTTCAGCGCGCAGGTCATCTCGACCCTGGCAACGCCGAGTATCGCGATCGTCTGGGACGCTATTACGCCCTGGTTGCCAGAGATCCAGGCGCCGCCATTGAGCACTATCGCGCTGCCCTGCAGCTAAACCCGCATTCGGCGCGTTACTGGTTCGATCTCACCTCAGCTTATCAAGTCCTGGGAGACACCTTGAATCAATCCCAGGCCCTAAGACATGCCATCGAGGCTGACCCGACTACCCCCGATGTCGCGTGGGAAGCTGCCAACTTTTATCTCGTGCAGGGTGACGATGAGAAGGCTGTGCGAGAATTCCGTGTGGTTTTGGAAAATGAACCTTCCCTGGCCACCCCCGCAATGCGGTATTGCTGGCGCATTCACCCGGATGTGGACGAACTCTTGCGCGACGTTGTTCCGGCCAAGTCTTCGGCCTATCTCGCGTTTCTCAGCCTGCTCATGACCAAACAGGAGACCGCGGCAACGGCCAAAGTGTGGGCAGCTCTCATGGCAACTTCGGAAAGCTTCGAATTCCCGCAAGTTTACGACTACTTTCAATTCCTGATCAATCACAAGGACGTCGATCAGGCTCGCTTGGTGTGGCAACAAGCGGCGCAGCGCTTTAGCCTCTCCTCCTACCTACCGACGAGCAACAATCTGGTGGTTAACGGCAACTTCAGTCTAGACGTTCTGAACGGCGGCTTTGACTGGCAGTATCAGAAGCAGCCCAGCGTAAACCTCACTCTCGATCCCAGCGATTTTCACGGTGGACATCGTTCGCTCCTGATTACCTTTGACGGCCCAGGAGTAACCGACGCCGGCATTCGTCAATTCATTGCTGTGCAGCCCAGCACCGTCTACCAGTTCTCTGCGTACTACAAGAGCGGAGAACTTGAGGGCGCTGGCGGCCCGCATTTTACGATTCAGGATGCGTACACTCAGTCGGTGGTGTACGACAGCGACGAACTGAAAGAAGCGGGATTCTGGAAGTCTGCCACGGGCGAATTCACTACGGGAGAAAATTGCACGCTCCTGGTGCTTCATGTCAGGCGGCTTCCAGAAGGGAGTCCAATCCGGGGCAAGCTCTGGGTCGACGATTTCCGCCTGGTGGCCAAAGGGCAGTAGCCGATTCAATTTTAGGAGCGCATTCCAGTATGGCCGAAAAACATCAGCCCCGTGAACTCGCGGCCCGAACCGGGGCAGCTCTTTTATACGGCATTTTTGGCTTGCTCCTTTTCGGACCTCTCGCTTTCGGTGCGGTAGAAGCCTGGTCGATCTTTCTAGTGGAGGCTGGCTCCGCGGCGTTACTGCTGTTGTGGATCGGCAAGCAGGCCCTCGAAGGTGAAATGAGGATCAGAACCAATCCCTTATTTCTTCCGATGGGAGCTTTTGCGCTGCTCATTACTCCGCAATTGGTCTTTCGCAGGAGCGCATATCCTCACGAGACGATTTCACTCGCGCTTCTCTATGTCTCATACGGAATACTGTGCTTTCTGTCTTCCCAAACTCTTCTGCGAGACTCTCAGGCGCGCCGCCTTGCGCTGATTTTTTCGGCCTATGGAGCGGCGCTGGCTAGTTTTGCTTTGATCCAGGGCATCTCGTCCAACGGCAGGTTGTACTGGATTCGTCAGCCGCGCATGGGGGGCTGGATCTACGGCCCCTATGTAAATCACAACCATTACGCTGGCTTAATGGAGATGCTGGTTCCCATTCCTCTGGTGCTGTCGCTTACCCGGCTGGCTTCCACCAAAACTCGCGATCTGGCCGCGGTTGCGGCCGCAATAATGGTGGGTACAATTTTCCTTTCGGGATCGCGTGGCGGCATGCTCGCAATTGTCACCGAACTTGTCATTCTTGCGGTCCTACTCGCCAAACAGAAACGGGGAGTGCGGACCGCGATTGGCCTCGGCCTGTTTCTCGTGACTGTAATCGGATTGCTCACCTGGATCGGCGGAAGCGAACTCGGTCGGCGAATCGCGAGCGTGGGACCGTCGCATTCCGAACTCCCCAGTGACATTCGCTCCTACATTAACCGCGACGGTTTTCGGATGTTTTTACAGAAGCCGGTTCTGGGGTGGGGCCTGGGAACATTTCCCGTCGTATATCCGCAATTTCGCACCTTCTACACCAACTTCTTCGTCAATGAGGCGCACAACGATTATTTGCAGCTACTGGTGGAGACGGGGTTGTTGGGATTCGCGACGATGTCGTGGTTTCTCGCGAGCCTTTACCTCAGAGCCGTCAAAAAAATTAAGAATTGGAGCGTTGAGATCAGCGGCGCTGTGACTCTCGCTTGTTTGCTCGGCTTGAGCGGTATTCTGGTCCACAGCGCACTCGACTTCAATCTACACATTCCCGCCAATGCTGCTCTGTTCTATGTCCTGTGCACCATTGCCGCGTCAGAACCTTTCGTACAGCCAGCGCGTAAACGCCGGGCCATTCGTAGCAAACCGGCTGAAGAAGATCTGGTCGCGCAGGAAACCTTACCTCAGTCCGCCACGAACTTCTGATTCGTCAGAAAAAGCATTTGACCCGCACAGGTTTGTGGGAAGGCTAATAAAATCTCAGCGCCATTGATCGACAATCTTCCACCAGATCAAGCGCAGCCATTCATCCACAAAGGTCTTCGCCCATTGGCGATGCGTCCACCATCGGGTGCCAAATTGTTCTTCATCGTGGGCGCCGGCTATTGAGTACCGGTATTCGGGAACCTCCCGCTGGAAAATGCTCAGGGCGCGACGGGTGTGGAACTCCGAGGTTACGATTAGCACGCTTCTGCCGCCTTCGCGGGACAGGCACTTCTCCGCATCTTTTGATTCCTCCTTCGTCGATAGTCCGTCGATCGGGCATATAGTCACTGATGCGCCTTGCGGCAGATTCTGAATGTAGGTCTGCGCCAACTGAATTTGCGTGAATTCGTAGATCTTTGAGTTGGTAGGAACATCCAGCACAATACGGCGCCCGTATCCCTGTGCCAGCAGTTGCAGGGCGCGGGCCGGACGTCGATTCGTCTCTCCCGCCAACACCAGAATCAGGTCTGAAGGGCCGGGTGCATCTACAACGAGAAGGCGACCGGCCTTGACAGCGAACTGGACCGGCAAAACGATTAACAATACTAAGGCAAGAAGCCACGCGCGCTTCATTGCGTCCATCTTTTCATAAATCCATACCCGAAGGGACGAGCCAACTTCGTAAGCAGTTGCCGCACTCGAAGGCCGCGAGGTTCCGTGACTGCATGCTAGAATCGAAAACGAAAATTGCTAAAGACGGAAGAAACTACCTGCCAAGATGATGACAAATCACTCTGCCGGAAAACGGTCCCCCGATCAACTCAAGACTAAGATTCAGCAGCGCCAGGCGCGAGTCGGCATTATAGGGTTAGGCTACGTGGGGTTGCCACTGGCCTTGCTTTTCAGCGAACAAAAATTTGTTGTCACCGGCTTCGACATCGATCAGCGCAAGGTCGACACTCTCGCCCAAGGCGGTTCCTACATCTATCGCATCAGCGCGGAAGAGATCCGGGCAGCCAAAGCACAAGGCTTCTCCGCCACTTCCGAGTACTTAAAGCTGGTCGAGATGGACGCTGTGATCATCTGCGTCCCCACCCCTCTTAACCAATATCACGAACCAGATCTCAGCTTCATCACCGATACCACACATGCCATCGCGCCCCATCTGCAGGCGGGCCAGCTGGTTGTCCTGGAAAGTACAACGTATCCCGGCACCACTGAGGAAGTGATGCTGCCCATTCTTGAGAAAGAGAACAAGAATGGGCTGAAGGCGGCCCGTGGCTCCTCGGGCTCGGAAAATGAATTCTATGTGGCCTTCTCTCCGGAGCGTGAGGATCCCGGCAACACCAGCGTGGCGCGCCGCGACATTCCGAAGGTCGTTGGCGGTGTGAATCCTCAAGCTTCGGAGTTGGCGGGAGCGCTGTACGGATCCATCTTTTATCGTACGGTCCCGGTCTCCTCGCCGGCAGCAGCCGAGATGACCAAGTTGCTGGAGAACATCTATCGCTGCGTCAACATCGCATTGGTAAACGAACTCAAGTTGCTCTGCCTGCGCATGGGATTAGATATTTGGGAAGTCATCGAAGCGGCTTCCACCAAGCCCTTCGGCTTCCATCCCTTTTATCCCGGACCGGGACTGGGCGGACATTGCATTCCGGTCGACCCTTTCTATCTCTCATGGAAGGCCAAGGAATGGGACTTCCGCACGCGCTTCATCGAGTTGGCAGGAGAGATCAACACCAACATGCCATATCATGTTCTCACCTCCGTCGGTGCGGCACTGAACCAGCATAAGAAGTCTATCAATGGGGCGCGGGTTCTTGTCCTCGGCATCGCGTATAAGAGAGACATCGATGATCTGCGTGAGTCTCCTGCTCTCACCATCATCGAACTGTTGCAACATGAAGGTGCCCAGGTCAGTTATAACGACCCCTACTTTCCTTTCATCGGCAAGGGCCGCAAATATGACTTGCAGATGAAGCGAACGGACCTAGAACGGTTGGGGCAGTACGATTGCGTCCTCATCGTTACCGACCATTCTGACTACGATTACCGGAAGATCGTTGCCGAGGCCCAGTTGGTCGTGGACACGCGCAACGCGACCAAGGGTATAAAGAGCCCAAAAGTAGTGCGGTGCTAAACCGGCGATCGATAAAACTGACGTGCGTAAAAGACTCGCGTCGCGTGTAAAATTTCGTGCCCGGTTGCGCTTTCCGCATCGGTCCTTGGTGCTGCAACCGTAAGAGATTGAATGATCAGAGCGATATACGTCGAAGGCGTCCGCGAAGTGGCCCTTGCCGTGCAGGTCCCATTCGATTACTAGGCAAGGATTCTTGACCAGGCTTAGGACCACCTTGATGCGGGGTTAAAACTTTCAAACCCAGCCGGTGTTAACAGCCACTAGTATGGTTGGCACAGACATTTTCCGTAGTTCCTAATAATGGACGAACACAGGCGTATGGGTTCTTCTGCTTTTCAAGCGACTCCCTTTTCCCTGCTTCCTCGGTCGAGAGCTCCTTGGACCGAATTCGCTTTCAGCACTGGAATGCAAGCTGCTGCTTGTGCGTTTTTGCTGTGGATGCGACTGCTATATCCGACGGTAGTCTCGCCTTCAGAGCACACGTTCCGTTCCGTCCAGCTCGTCAGCACTGCGGTTACGATTAGTCAGCAGCCACAACAGTTACGGCCCGCACTGACAACGTCTTTGGAGGCGCCCGTCAATGCCTTACGGCTCACCGCCCCACGTCCGAAACCTTCAATAAAAGTGAGTGAGGTTCCTGCTCCAGTACTTAGCGTCGCAGCCAACAAACTCGATACCCTTCCGATCAACTCCGCCCCTGTTATTCCGAAACAAGCCGTAAAAACTAATGTATTTTCCCACGGAAGTTCAGCCATCCCGACCACAGTCCGCGATGCATCGCAAGTGCAGACTGGAGGCTTTGGTGACCCAAAGGGAATCCCTGCCCAATCCGACCAGAGCAAGGCAGTAAACATCGCAGCTGTTGGATCTTTCGATTTGCCATCTGGACAGGGTCATGGAAACGGTAGCGGCGGAGCAAAAGGTAAGGCGGAGGTGGTCGAAAGCTCCGGCTTTGGCAATGGTGCGGCGAAGCCAGGCCCCGCCCCCGTGGCCAGCGGCGCAGTTCAGGCAAGTGGTTTTGCCAGCGCCGACGTACCCGCCGCGCCCACAGTGCGGTCTCATTCGGACAGCGCCGCCCAAGCTGTGCCAGCGGAGATTCTTTCCAAGCCGACTCCTGTCTACACTCCGGAGGCGAAGAGCTTACGGATTGAAGGCGAGGTGCTCGTCGAAGTTGTTTTGCAAGCTTCCGGCAGCCTTCGTGTAACGCGGGTGTTACGAGGATTAGGTCACGGCCTCGACGACAACGCTGTCAAAGCCGCCGAACAAATTCATTTCAAGCCGGCCATGGTGAATGGCCGTCCAACCGATTCCACTGTTGTCTTGCACATTATTTATCAGCTGGCATGAGTAGCTCCCCTAAGGTGTCTATGCGTATTGTTCGAGTAGGTATTGTCCAGATCTCTCTGTTGTTGCTGTGGTGTTTGCCCGGAAGGTCTCAACAAACAGCGGCGACCGACGCTGCCGGGCAGGGTTCAGGAACGCTTTCTGCGCCCCCTCCGGCGTCTTTCGATCAAGTGATGGATTGGGTCGTGGAGCGCGAGCATCTCTTTGCCGCGCAGATGCGCCACATGCGTCCGATGGTTGAGACTTATCTTCAAGACTTGAAGACTGACAGCAACGGCAACGAGTCGCCTGAGAAAGATCAGTATTTTCTCGGCCGCCTCGACATGAGTGATGGACCCGAAGACACCTCATTTGTGGGTCAGCCCGGGTTCGGCCATCGCATGGTCAACCACCTCACGTCGGTTTACTCCATGCATTTTTTACCTCTGGGTTTCGCCCAGATGGTAGTGCTCGACACTGACTTTCAGAAGAAGTACTACAACTTCACCTTCATCCGGCGAGAGTTCCTGGGAGAACTACGATGCCTGGTCATCGATGTCGAGCCCAAGGAAGATTCGGGCACAGGCCGATTCAAGGGCAGAATTTGGGTCGAGGACCAGGATTTCAATGTAGTCCGCTTTAACGGAACTTATTCTCCTCATCCCAAATCCAACAGCTACTACCTTCACTTCGACAGTTGGCGGCTGAATCTGCGTCCGGGAGCGTGGCTCCCCGCTTATATCTACAGCGAGGAATCCGACCTCAAATATGGCTTCTCGAAGAGTCTGCACTTCCGGGCACAAACTCGTCTTTGGGGATATGACCTGAAGGCCTTCAACAAAAATTCGGAGTTTACGCAGATCCTAGTCGACTCTTCGCAGTCGATAAAAGATCAAAGCGATGTGGCCGCTGACGCGAGTCCCATCATGGCCGAGCGCATGTGGGAACGGCAAGCCGAGGATAACGCGGTTGAACGGCTGCAGCAGATCGGTTTGCTCGCTCCTTCCGGCGAAGTAGACAAGGTTCTTCAGACGGTAGTCACTAATCTGCTGGTGACTAACAACATCGATTTGCAGACGGACGTGCGCTGCCGTGTCCTTTTAACTTCGCCGCTGGAATCATTCACCATCGGCCACACCATCGTGCTCAGTCGTGGGCTTTTGGACGTCCTGCCTGACGAGGCCTCGCTGGCTATGGTTCTAGCCCACGAACTTAGCCACATTGTGCTGGGTCACAAATTGGACACCAGGCTGGCATTCAACGACCGGATGTTTTTCCCCGATGAAGACTCCTTCCAGCGGTTTGATTTCAAACGGCCATCAGCCGACGAGGAAGCCGCCGACATTAAGGCGCTGGAACTGCTGAAGAATTCCCCGTACAAAGATAAGTTGGGAAGCGCCGGGCTATTTCTAAAGGCCTTACAGGAACGTGCGCCGGAATTGCCCAACCTGATTCGACCGCATTTGGGAAACAGTCTGGCGGCGGGCAAGAGTATTCGCATGTCGGCACTGCTGGCATCGGCTCCAGCCTTGGAGCCCCAACGCACCGACCAGATTGCCGCGCTTCCGCTGGGAGGACGCATCAAGCTCGACCCTTGGACCGATCAAGTTGAAATGGCAAAGGCAAAACCGGTGGCCCTGACCTCAGCCCGAGAAAAGATGCCGTTCGAGATCACGCCATTCTTCCCTTACCTGACTAGACTTTCAACTCCCCATGGCGAGAAAGCCGTGCTGAACACGTCTTCCCCGAAATGAGGGGAGGGAGTTCTCTCTTCGATCTCGCTGATTTCGAGTGGTAGGAAAATAATGCGGCTCTCACCGACTTGCCGATTATTGGATAGAGCTGCCAACATTAGAAAATACATTGTTAGCATTCGAACCGATGAGCCGGACCGTACCAACCACGATCACCAGAATCACGGCAAGCATCACTGCATATTCAGCGATATCCTGACCGCTCCCATCGTTCCAAAGGTTCTGCAAGGTTCTCGCCACGGGCTCCATCTCCTTAGAAATTTGTATTAACCAAGTCTCCCTCGTGGGACAGGGAGAAAGACTTTTTGTCCCGAGGCACGTCTTAAGGGAAGGATAATTGCGCCAGTTGGGTCCGCCAATAGCCCGTTCGTGCCATCCTGGGCTACCTTGGCAGCAGGGTCTAAGCTGTTGTCAGGCAATGCTTTTAAGAGGAAGTGACTGGTTCACGGCAAACAGGGCTAGCTCCAGTCGCGTGGATACTCCCAATTTGTCGAAAATGTTGCTGAGATGGTGTTTGACCGTGTCTTCGCTGATCTTGAAGTATTCCGCAATCTCTTTATTGGAGTATCCCGCCACCACGGCGGCAACAATTTCCAACTCACGTGGGGTTAAGCCAAATTTCTTTTGCCGCGCCTCGTCGCTGGAAGACTGCACTAGCGTTCGCAGATATTGCACGAGGTTGGAGACGCTCTCCCGGCCCACCCAATACTCCCCCGACATCACCGTATGAATTGCTTTCAGCAGCAGTTGAGTGGCGGAATCTTTCAAAACCACTCCCCGCGCTCCCAACTGCAACGCCTCCACAATCTGGCTTTTCTCCGCGGCCGCCGTAAGCAGGATGACGCGCACCGGAGTTGAACTCGTTCCCGCGCTCAGATCGCGCAAAGCTTCCAATCCCGGATGCTTGGGCATCGCCAAGTCCAGCAAAAGAATGTCAGGCTTCAACTGCCGTGCCATTCTTACCGCTTCGGCGCCGTCCGATGCTTCCCCTATCACTTTCAAATCTGGTTCGGCTTCCAAAAGCCGACGTAGACCATCCCGGAAAATGGGATGGTCGTCGGCAATGACGATCCGCACAGGCTGTGGCTTCTTAAAGTTCATGGGACACTTCTCCAACCCTCGGAACCTTAATTTCCAGGCGCGTTCCAACGCCGGGATTCGATTCTACAGTGAGTGCGCCCGCAATTAAACCGACCCGTTCCTTTATGATCGTTGGCCCCTTCCCCAGTTGGTCAAGCTGCTCCTGGGACAGGCGGCCGGAAAAGGGGAAACCCTTGCCATCATCTTCCATGGTCAGGCTCCACTGCACTGGACTTTCACTCAGGCGTACTAGCGCATGGCGGGCTTGACTATGCTTGCGCACATTGACCAGTCCTTCTTGCACGATCCGCACGAGTTCCCGGCAAACCTTTCCCGGCATCTCTGGCTTCTCGACGTCGGTAACGAAGCGCGCCGTAATACCAGTTTCCCGCTGAAACCGTTCTACGGTGTCGGCAACAACGCTGAGGAATCTTCGAGCATCCACGTCGATCGACTTCATCTGCTGCATAAGTTCTCGCAGCTTCAGAACTTCTTCGCGGAGCATGCCCTGAATCCGGCCCAGTTCGCCCCGCACCACGCTCGGCGAAGTCTCCGCTTGACGCCGGAGAACATCCACTTGCATCTCCACGGCAATCAGCGACTGCACTGCTCCATCGTGCAGCTCTCTAGCGAACCGTGCCCGTTCAGCAGCGCCCGCCCGGCGCCGCAGCCGGTGCAGCAGGTAAACGTTGTAAACTGCCGGTCCGACCTGACGCCGCAGATCAAGTAGAAAGCGCAACTGCTCCTGTGTCTCTCCTTTCCACGACGGGTCAAACACGAAGACGCGCCCGCGCCATTCGCCTGCAAAGACAAACGAAATCGCAAGCAGGGAGTGGAACGATTGCAGTTCCCTTAGTCGGAGTAAGGCGTCGGTTGTTGGCGAAGCGATAAGATTGCCCTCGTCATCGAGTGCGACCACTGACCAGCGATCTTTCTGCTTCGCCGCGTAACAGACATCTCCCGGAAAATCTTCTAGATAACTTTTCTTTCCCCGCGAGCTGGAATCCAGCCATACGAACTCAGAAGAGGTCCCGTCGCCATCGCGCAGTTCGCCCAAAAAACTTCGCTGGCTGTGAATCTCTTGCGAGGCGATCAGTAGTCGGGCCGCGTGGTACATGCTGGTGATCGCTGTGCAAATCTGCTGCAGGGTTCCCGTCAGTCCAGCTTCCACTCGTACCTTTGCGAGCATGCTGGTCACCACCGCCTTCTCCGCCCGCAGTCGCTTCTGCTGTTGCGAAAGATAACCAAGCAACAAACCCATCACCAGCAGATACACCGACAGCATGAACAGGCGTTTGGGCTGAAACTCAGTCACATTAATCTGCAGGCCAGCGAGTGCATGCCATGGAAGTTTTCCACCCCGCATCGACCATGCATGCAACAGTACGAAGCTCTCCGCCCATAGCAACGCCACTTCCGCTGCAGCCGTTGCCAAAGTCTCCCATAACCCCCAACGGTAGGCTGCCGCCGTCAGCACGAAAACGAAGAATAGAAAAAATGGGCTTCTCGGACCTTCCGCGAAGACTGAGATGAATGCTGGCCACACAATGTCCGCCGCGTGTACCAAAACTCGGAACGAAGCGGTCGACTCCCTCCGCCGCCGCAGGAGCATAAGAATGCCAATGCCATTTGCGAGATAGAAGACGAACAGCCCGTACGCCGCCTTAGAATGCCCCAATTCAGTGGGGTCCATTTGGATGGCGACCAGGGCCGAAACTGCTAGAAACACGCGAGCGGTTGCCAGCCAGCGCTCGATTCGCCGAATCTCGCTGGGATCGCTTGGAGCTTCCGGTCTCCCTAGAATGCCGTAATTGGATTCCGCGTTCAAATGAACACTCCGCTTGCTTACGAACTTGTCAGGCAACATGAATTGTCTCGCATATTATTGATAAGAAAGAGTGATAGCAAGGAAAACTTTGTGCCACGCCTCCTTCGAGTACTGGTGCCGCCTGAACACGCACCAACTCTCAAGTCTTCCTGCACATTACTTCCGTAACCCGGACTTCCTCGAATCCCAGTCTAAAATGGCAGCGAGGATTGTCTTGTTGCGCAGGTATTACCAGCTCTGGACCGCGGCCGTCGCACTCTGCGTTGCGATTCTGGTCGTGGCTGCGTTTGTCCTGCCTCAGTCATTTCGCCTTACCGCCTTGGGCGATGTAATGCAGTGTCTCTTACTGTTCTCTGGGACGATCTCACTGATACCCCAGGCCGTCCACTCACGCGGGCGCTTGCGCCTGTTCTGGACGCTCATGACTACTGGTATCGCATTGTGGTTTTTCTACCAGGTGCTATGGGTCTACTTTGAAGTCTGGCGGCGTACCGAGGTCCCGGACCTCTGCGCCGGAGATATGATCCTTTTCCTGCACATCGTGCCCTTAATGGCCGCTCTGGCGCTCCGGCCCCACGCCCCGCAGGACGAATACGCCGCGCGCTTGCGCCACCTCGACTTCGCCTTACTAATGGTTTGGTGGGGATACCTCTATATTCTCATCGTGATCCCCTGGCAATACGTCGTGCCCGATGTTGCGCCATACAACGACAATCTTAACTTGCTATATCTCATCGAAAAACTGGCATTTCTGAGTGCTTTATTTATAGCTTGGCTAAGCACCAAAGGTGGCTGGAAAATATTCTATGCCAGTCTATTCGGTGCTTGCTTCACTTATGCCGCCGGCTCTCACATCGCCAATTGGGCTATTGGACGCCACGTCTATTACACCGGGAGTTTCTACGATATTCCCTTGGCGGTTTCCATGGCGTGGATTACTGTGATCGGTCTCTGGACCCACGAACGTGGACCGCAAGTCGGAGTGCGCTCAACCTCCACCTCTCACGGAGTATGGCTGGCCCGTCTGGGCATGATCGCGGCCTTTTCACTTCCATTATTTGCGGCGTGGACAGTACTCGATTCGGCTACTCCCTCGCCCATACGTTGGTTCCGCGTGGTGCTCACACTCGCTGCGGCAGTCCTCATGGGCGTCATGGTTTTCGTGCGCCAGCGCTTGCTCGATCGCGAATTGCTCCGCCTGCTCACTCACTCGCGAGAGTCTTTCGCACATCTGAAGCGTTTGCAGGTCCAGATTACGGAGTCGGAGAAACTAGCGTCGATCGGCCAACTGGTAGGTGGTGCCGCGCACGAACTCAACAATCCCATCACCGCCATGCTAGGTTATTCGGACCTGCTGCTACTGAGTAAGCCTCTCAGTATGGAGCAGAACGAATTAGCGGCGAGAATCGGGCAACATGCCCGGCGCACCAAGTCGTTGGTGGCCAGTCTGCTCAGTTTCGCCAAACCAACCCCGGCCGCTATGGCCCCCGTAGATCTGAACACCTTGTTGCGGACGGCCGTCAAGCTTTCGCAACCTCAGTGGCAAGCTCTGAAGATCGAAGTGCGGGCTGAATTTCCGTCAGAGCTGCTTTTAGTCCGGGGAGATTCCAATCAGTTGCTCCAGGTCTGCGTGCAAATCATTAATGACGCGTTGCATGCGGTAGATGAGTGCGGCAGCCATGCCCTGAGCATTGCTGTGCAACACAAGGAAAATCTCGCGGTCATACTAGTCGCCGATACCAGCGTCCCCTCCGAGAAAGATGAAACATTCGCTTCCGCGGAAATTCCTTCCAGCTTGGGGGTGAGCGCATGTCAGGGCATCCTGCGGCAACATCATGGCAGGATTCTGTGCCACCAAGTCGCGAATGCAGGGATCGCAATCCGTGTCGAGCTGCCGCTTATCTGTTCGTCGCCGGAGAAATCGACTGAAGATGCGGTTCTGGCGGCGTGGGAACCTCAATCGTTCGCTTAAGCTGGCCGCAAGCGGCGTAGATATCCCGGCCCCGCGGACGTCTGACAAATGCAGGAATTCCTGCGGCCCGCAGCACGTTTTGAAAGACCGCCACGCGCTCAACGGTGGGAGTAGTAAATTCAATTCCTGGCCCTGGGTTCAGCGCGATGAGATTTACTTTGCAGCGAAGACCGCGCAGCAATTCGGCAACTTCCTTAGCATTCTCCGCTTCATCGTTCACTCCTCCGAGCAGCACGTATTCGAAGGTGATCCACTCTCGCGTGCGCAGCGGGAAGGCCCGCGCAGCAGCCATCAGCATCTCCAGATTCCACTTCTTGTTAAGCGGCATCAGCCGCGTGCGCCGAGCATCGTTGGATGCATTCAATGAAATCGCGAGCTTCGGCCGGATAGCTTCCTCGCCAAAGTCATAGATCCGGGGAACGATTCCCGCCGTCGAAACAGTCATTCGCCGCTCGGCAATACCTACGCCCTCCACCAGCAGACGTGCTGCTTTCATGAAATTCTCATAATTTAAAAACGGCTCGCCCATTCCCATAAAAACCAGATTGATGCGATCCTCTGGCGGGGAAACCTTCTGATCTTTGAGGACGGCACAAACCTGGCCAACAACCTCGCCCCCAGTCAGATTGCGCTTCACGCCCAGCAGCGCCGTCAAGCAGAAATGGCAATCAACGGCACAACCCACCTGGCTAGAAATGCAAATCGTGGAACGGCCAGAATAAGTCCGGCGCCGCCTTTGAGAGGAGGAGCCTTTCAACCCTACGATAGGCTCGCTGTTCGCGGATAGGGCCTTAGCCCCCGAGGTATCGCGGCCGGAATTTTCTGCAATCTCAGCTGCCTCTCCGGCCTCGCTCCCATCCCCAGCTTCCCCGCCGTCGCCCTCGGGCATCCACACCGTCTCCACGCTCTGCCCATCGGCGAATGCGACCAGGTACCGCACCGTTCCGTCCTGCGAGACAAACTTCTTCTCAATCCGCGGCGAGCCTACCGTTATTCCGCTCCGTGTCAGCTTCTCGCGGAACTCCTGCGGCAGAGTCGAAATCTCCTCCAGCGATTCCACACGCTGGCGATATACGGCATCCATGATCTGCTCGGCTCGGTAACTGGGTTCGCCAGCCTCGCACACCAAGGCGGTAAGTTCCTCGCGGTCCATCCCGAGCAGCGCCGATTTTGTGTCTACACTCATTCGTTACAAGATTACTAAATGTTAGCAACTAACTGATTCTAATGTACTAAGTAACTCTTATGCTCACATCCCCGCTGATTGCCGCCGGATGTGTAAGAATACCGAGGGATAATTTCGGCATCTAATAGACAGCGCTTGATCTGAAGGACCCCAAGAATCCATGGTAAAAGAAGTTCGCAATATTCGTCGTCAAGTTTTGCCCCACGGCCTGACCGTGATTACCGAGCAGATGGAGCACATACGCTCGGCCTCCATCGGCATTTGGCTCGAAACTGGTTCCCGCGACGAAACTCCGCAATCGAACGGCATCTCACACTTCATCGAACACATGGTTTTCAAAGGGACCAAGCACCGCTCCGCCGAAGAAATCGCCCGGCAAGTTGACTCCATCGGCGGCAACATGGACGCCTTCACCTCTAAAGAATGCATCTGCTTCAACGTCAAGGTGCTGGACGAGAACGTTCCTGTCGCGCTTGAAATACTAACCGATCTGGTGCTGCATCCCACCTTTACTTCCGAGGATATCGCCCGGGAACGCGGCGTAATCCTCGAAGAAATAAAAATGGATGAGGACAATCCCGATTATCTTGTCCACGAAATCTTCACCCAGAACTTCTGGAAAGATCATCCCCTCGGCAAACCCATCCTCGGCACCAAAGAAACTGTGAAGAAATTCGAGCGGCAAGCCGTGCTCGATACCTATGCCCACCGCTTTGCACCCGGCAACATCATCGTGGCCGCCGCCGGTCATCTCGATCACGACCAATTTGTCGACCTCGTGGTCAAGCACTTCGAACATCTGAAGCCGGCAAAGAACGGCTTCCACTCCGCGGAACCGAAAATCGTTCCCCGTATCGTGCTGCGCAACAAAAAAGCCCTCGAACAGGTTCAGCTTTGCATCGGAGTGCCCGCTTATCCCATCGCCCATGAAAAACGCCACGCTGGCTATATTCTCAACACATTGCTCGGCGGAGGCATGAGTTCGCGCCTGTTCCAGAATATCCGCGAGCGCCAGGGTCTTGCTTACTCGATTTACAGCGACCTTAATCCCTACCGCGATACTGGGTGTATGGCCGTTTACGCCGGCACATCCCTCGCGTCGGCGGCGAAAGTGGTGCGCTCGGTGGTCAACGAATTTCGCGATCTAAAAAATAAGCTCGTGCCAGAAGAAGAGCTGCGCCGCTCCAAGGATCAACTTAAAGGAAGCCTGATGCTCTCGCTCGAATCGAGCACGGCACGTATGTCAAACCTTGCCCGCCAGGAAATGTATTTCGACCATTTTCAGGACCTCGACGAACTGATCGAGAAGATCGAAGCGGTCACCGCTGAGGATTTGCAAAGCCTGGCCCAAGAATTCTTCAAGACCGAAGCCGTGGCCGTCACCGCGCTGGGCAATCTGAATGGACTGAAGATCTCCCGCGATCACCTCGCCTGCTGAAACATCAACCTTAATTTACAGGCATCCCCGATCTGGAGCATTGAATGAAACTGCTCAGCTCTCGTTTGATCCCGGGCACTCGGCCGTACTGTGCATGGACTACCAGACTGGCATCGTTTCCGCTTACGTTAAAGATCAGAACATGCTGCCACGCGCCGCCAGCGTTTTGTCCCAGACCAGAAAGTGCGGCGTGACGGTCATCTATGTGCAGGTCGCCTTCCGTCCAAAGTTTCCAGAGATCAGTCCGCGCAACGCCCTGCTCAACGCCATCAAGAATTCGCCTCAACGCCAGCAGCTCTTTACCGGCCCAGCCAGTGCAATTCATGCCTCGGTCGCCCCGAAGCGGACGACATTATAGTCACCAAACATCGCGCCAGCGCTTTCGTCGGGACCGATCTTGAAATGATCCTGCGCACCGTAAGTGTCAGAGCAAACACATGGTTGACAGATTGAATCTGCAGCCAGAGTGACTTCGCCACTTGATCAGCAAATTCTCAGGGGCCAGTCTTCGTTCCTTCGTCCGGGGCGGCTTACCGTCGTTTAACCCGTCATCGGGGGAGATAACCGCGATCGATTCTCAGGAATTGACTTCTTGTTCCTGATCGGGACGACCTCCGCAGACGCTTTTTCTAATCCCGCGATTGAAGTGCCGAAGCGAAGGAATATAATTGCGGTCGCACAGATGGTCCTCAGCGCTGGCACAAAATTCGGTCCTTACCAAATCGAATCGCCATTAGGTGAGGGCGGGATGGGCGAGGTGTACCGCGCACGGGACGTCCGCCTTGATCGAGCGGTAGCGATCAAAGTTCTTGCTTCCCATCTTTCCTCGTCGCCCGAACTCAAACAGCGCATGGAGCGCGAAGCCAGGGCAATTTCTGCTCTGAACCACCCTCACATCTGCCATCTCTACGATATCGGCTCACAGGACGGAACCGACTATCTAGTGATGGAGTTTCTCGAAGGCGAGACGCTGGCGGAAAGATTGCGCAAAGGGCCATTACCGCTCCCTGAAGTCCTGAAGATTGCGATTGCCATTGCGGAGGCGCTTACCTTTGCGCATCGGCAAGGCATTGTCCACCGCGATCTTAAACCGGGCAACATCATGCTCACGTGGGTAGGCGCCAAGCTGATGGATTTCGGTTTGGCGAAGACCACGAGCCCGAACCTGGGCGTCTCAGGATCCAGCGCGCCTCTGTTGTCCGCAGCCCGCACGATGAGCGAGGCCAGCCCAATGTCTCCGCTGACGACGGCAGGAGCAATCATCGGCACCATCCAATACATGGCCCCGGAACAACTCGAGGGCAAAGAGGCCGACGCTCGGTCGGATCTGTTTGCGCTGGGCGCGATTCTTTACGAAACGGTGACGGGCAACCGGCCTTTCGCGGGCCGCAGCCAGATCAGCGTTGCCAGTGCCATCCTTGAGAAAGAACCTGAGCCAATTACCGCGACTCATCCCCTCACGCCACCTGTGTTCGAGCAAGTCGTGGCAACCTGCCTGGCCAAGAATCCTGACGACCGGTTCCAGAGTGCGCATGACCTGAGTCTCCAACTGAAGTGGATTGCGGGAGGCAAAACCCCAACTGTCAAGCCCGCAGAGTACGGAAGAACAAAACGGGAAGGCATCCTCGCGGCCGTAGCAGGCACACTGGCACTCCTCCTGATCGCATCCGTGATCCTGTGGCGCACCAGCCGCCCTACTAAACAGACCGCATATTTTTCTGCACCGCTCGCGTTCTCGGCTCGAGACGTGGCAGTCTCGCCCAATGGCCACACTGTCGCCGTTGTTGGCCGGGATTCCGAGCGAAAAAACCTTTTGTGGATCTACGAGCCCGGCGCTCCGCAGGCGAAGGCAATTCCCAACACTGAGGGAGCCAATTTTCCGTTCTGGTCTCCCGATGGCAAGTCACTTGGATTTTTTGCAGACGGAAAATTAAAGAGGCTGGATCTATCAGGTGGGCCGGTGCAAACCCTCTGCGAGGCCCCGACCGGCCGCGGTGGCGCGTGGAACAAAGACGGAGTCATCGTGTTTACTCCGAGCGGACAGTTGGGATTTGGCTTGTATCGAATCGCCGCTTCCGGAGGTACGGCAACACAAATCACATTTCCAGATAGGGAACACGCGGAAGACAGCCACCGCTGGCCTGTTTTTCTGCCTGACGGAAATCACTTTCTATATTTGGCGATGGACCTTTCTGGCCGGAGGACTCTTTCTTCCATTTATGCGGGCGCCCTGAATTCGAGCGAGAAGCGCCTGATTACACAAGCGAGAGCGAACGCCGCTTATGCCGCACCTGGTTATTTGCTCTTTTACCGCGATCAAACTCTTTTTGCGCAACGGTTCGACGCGAAAAAGCTCGAACTGAGTGGAGAACCCAGTCCTGTTCTCACTGACATTCTGTACTTACCGCGAATTCAGAGGGCCGTATTCGCGAGTTCCGCGAGCGACGTGCTGGTCACTCAGACGTCATCCGGCGACACGGGAGCGTCGCAACTGCTTTGGTTTGACCGCAAGGGGCAGCAAGTTGGAGTCGCAACGAAGCCGGGCGTTTACGGCAACATCTCTCTGTCGCCGAACGGGAAGTTCGTTGCCGCAGATGCCATGGATCCTGCCACTACGAATACCGATCTCTGGACCTACGATCTCGAAAACGAGAGCGCCAAGCGGCTGACGTTCGATCCCGCCATCGATTCCACGCCTCTTTGGAGTCCGGATGCGACCAAGCTGGTGTTTACTTCGGACCGCGCCCAGAAATTCAACTTGTACGTGAAAAATGCGGACGGGTCACAAGAGGAGCAGCTAATCCCGCAGGATGGCCCCGATCGCTATCCAACCGACTGGTCGCGGGACGGGAAATACCTGATCTATCAGCGCGGCACCGACTTGTGGTACGTGACCTTTCCGGGACTCACGGCCACTCTTTTTCTGAAAGCGACCTCTGCCCCTAATGTGGCCCGCTTTTCACCGGACGGCAGATGGGTCTCCTATGCTTCGAATGAAAGCGGACGATGGGAGATTTATGTAACTTCCTTTCCCGCAGCGCATGGAAAGTGGCAAGTGTCGAATGCGGGAGGGGAACAGCCCAAATGGCGAAGCGATGGGAGAGAGTTGTTCTACCTCGCGTCGGATGGAAAGATCATGGCCGTGCCCGTTACGACCGGCGCCAATTTCGATACGGGAACCCCGGTGGCGCTCTTCCAGGCGAATCCCCGCGAAATGGTCGCCACCTCCGAACGGTTCGCCTATGATGTAAGCAAAGACGGTCAGCGGTTCTTGATCAACACGCAGCTGAAATCGGCATTGACGCCAATGTCCGTAGTGATGGATTGGACTGCCAGCCTGAACAAATAGACAGCGCTCTCCAACCCAGACGGAGCCCTTGCGTGCTGTCGGATACATGGCAAGCTCAGTATTTTCTTTCTTCGTCCTTCGAAGGATAGGTCTGATGTGTTATTGAACAGGGGATTTTTAGTCGAGGAAGCAATGATGCGAATTTCGGGGATTCCCGTATGTACTACAGTGATTGTGCTGTGGCTTTGTTTCAGAATGTTTGGCCACTTTCTGATTCAGACCGCCTCGCTTGCCCATACCGCCATCGTGCTTGATGTCTCCAATGGAGCCAAACCGGTCGCAGTTTCTCGCGTGAAGTTCGATGACAACTACTATCCGCACTGGAGCGCGTGGGATGCAGCCACCAACCGCATCGTGATTACGCCTAGCGGTTCCGGAAGCTCGCGCCTCTACCTGCTGAAATTCGATCCTCAAAGCGGCGCTGTCAAAGTGGATGAGAGTTTTCGCGACACGGACGGCAACTCCGGTTTCAACTTCGAAAATCGCGAGCGGTCGCACGGATGGAAAGGGTCAGGCTTGCCGCACGGAGCAGTTTTCTCGCGCTAACATGAGTGGCCGAAGTTAGCAGTCTCCTTCATCGGGGGCGACCGTGATCCCGGAGACAAACTCGGTCCGCATGAAACTGTTGCGCCTATTGGTAAAGGCGGGATGCGGGCGCACGATGCGCCCCCACGAGCCAGGAAGAGCGACAACTTCGGTTTAGCCGATGCAAACAACAGCAACAGCACGAAGTCGACAGCGTTCTTTTTCGCCGGGCTCAGCCAAGGTCGTAGCGATCAAGGTTCATTACCTTGTTCCACGCAGCCGCGAAGTCCTTCACAAACGCCTGCTTCGAGTCGTTACAGGCATACACTTCTGCGATTGCCCGGAGCTGGGAATTCGAACCGAAGAGAAGATCGACGCGCGTGCCGGTCCACTTGGTTTTGCCCGTCGCCCGATCGCGCCCCTCATACACGCCTTCGGATGTAGAGGAAGGCTCCCACTTCGTATTCATGTCCAGCAGGTTGATGAAGAAATCATTCGTCAGCGTCTCGGGCCGGTTGGTGAAGACGCCATGTTTGGTCTGCCCGAAGTTCGCATTCAGGGCGCGCATGCCGCCGACGAGAACCGTCGTCTCGGGGGCAGTCAGTGTCAGCAACTGTGCCCGATCCACCAGCAACTCCTCAGCCGACAGGACCTGTCCGCTGCGGAGGTAGTTGCGGAAGCCGTCCGCGATCGGCTCCATTACGGCGAATGAGTGCACGTCGGTCTGCTCCTGCGAAGCATCCGTGCGTCCCGGCGAGAAAGGAATCTTCACGTCGTGCCCGGCCCTTTTCGCAGCTTCCTCGACGGCTGCGCAGCCGCCCAACACGATCACGTCCGCAAGCGAGACCTTCTTCCCTTTGTTCCCATTGGACTGCGAGCTGTTGAACTCCTTTTGAATCGCCTCCAGCGTCCGCAGAACCTTCGTCAGCTCAGCCGGTTGGTTCACTTCCCAATCCTTTTGTGGCATGAGGCGAATGCGCGACCCGTTCGCCCCGCCGCGCTTGTCGGAGCCGCGGAACGACGCCGCAGACGCCCAGGCAGTCGTGACGAGCTGGGAGATCGACAGTCCGGATTTGAGGATCTTCGCCTTCAGAGCAGCAATGTCCTTCTCCCCGATCAATTTATGATCCACGGCGGGAACAGGGTCTTGCCACAGTAAGGTCTCCTTGGGAACGAGCGGGCCAAGGTAGCGCGAGATCGGCCCCATATCGCGGTGCGTCAGCTTGAACCACGCCCGCGCAAACGCGTCTGCGAACTGATCCGGATGCTCGTAGAAGCGCCGTGAAATTTTTCCGTAAGCCGGGTCGAACCGCAAGGAGAGGTCGGTGGTCAGCATGGATGGCGCGTGATGCTTTGACTGATCGTGCGCATCCGGCACCGTACCGTTACCTGCGCCATTTTTCGGTTTCCATTGATGCGCCCCGGCCGGACTCTTCGTCAGTTCCCATTCGTAGCTGAACAGGTTGGAGAAGAAGTTGTTGCTCCACTTCGTAGGCGTCGTGGTCCATATAACTTCCAGACCGCTGCCGATCGCGTCACCGCCTTTGCCCGTCTTGAATTTGCTCTTCCAGCCAAGGCCCTGCTCCTCGATGCTGGCCGCTTCCGGCTCTGCTCCCACCAATTTCGCATCGCCGGCGCCGTGGGTTTTGCCGAAAGTGTGACCGCCGGCAATGAGGGCAACGGTTTCTTCGTCGTTCATCGCCATGCGAGCGAAAGTCTCTCGGATATCCCGTGCGGCGGCAATCGGATCCGGCTTTCCATTCGGCCCTTCCGGATTCACATAGATCAGACCCATTTGCACGGCAGCAAGCGGACTCTGAAGATCCCGGTCGCCGCTGTAGCGCTCGTCCGCCAGCCACTTGCCCTCAGGTCCCCAGAAAATGTCCTCTTCGGGCTCCCAGACGTCCTCGCGCCCGCCGCCAAAACCGAACGTCTTAAAGCCCATCGACTCGAGGGCGACGTTGCCGGCGAGAATCATGAGGTCGGCCCAGGAGATTTTCCGCCCATACTTCTGCTTGATCGGCCAGAGTAACCGGCGCGCCTTGTCGAGGTTCACATTGTCCGGCCAGCTATTGAGCGGCGCGAAGCGCTGCTGACCGGCTCCGGCCCCGCCGCGGCCATCGCCGATGCGGTACGTGCCCGCGCTGTGCCACGCCATACGGATGAAAAGTGGCCCATAGTGGCCAAAGTCGGCCGGCCACCAATCCTGCGAGTCCGTCATCAAGGCATGCAGGTCCTTGATCACGGCACTGAGGTCGAGGCTCTTGAACTCTTCCGCGTAGTTGAACTCCTTGTCCATAGGATCGGACAGAGGGGAGTGTTGGTGCAGGATCTTCAGGTTCAGCTGATTCGGCCACCAGTCGGCACTCGTCGCGGCCCCAGCTGCGGTGTGGTTGAACGGGCACTTCGCTTCGGTTGACATTATTGTTCCTTCCTTCAAATAAATTATGACGAACTACAAGGGCATCCTGGCTTTCCCATTCGCGCAGTCTCTGCTTTTATAAAGATTCTTCCTCTCGGAAATGTGGGATACGATTCCCATTTGGTTACAGAATGCTTTGTTCAGGTTTTTGGGCGGCAGCGCCGACAGAGGCCAAAAACCTCGATCAAGGGCTGAGTCAGATCAAAACCGTCCGGCAGTTGCCGGGACAGCCGTTTGAAATCGATGAACTCTCCTTCGATGTCCTGCACCGATTTGCAGCGGGAGCAGACCAGGTGGTGATGAGGTTCGAGATTGCCGTCCACGCGCAACGTGGTCGCATGAGGAGTGACCTCTCGCAGCAACCCGCACTCGATGAAAAGCCCCAGATTGTTGTAGACGGTGGCGAGAGAAATGGACGGAATGCGGCGACGGACCGTGGCGTAAATGTCTTCTGGGGAATAGTGTCCGTGGGAAGCGATGACGGCCTCATAGACCACCTGACGCTGGTGCGTGACCGCCAAACCGTGCTTCGCGGCCAGCTCACGGAACTGTTCATGGGAGAGGCGCATGATTATCGGATGAGAATTATTATAAAACAACCGAGAGCAGTGTCAACCGAAATCTTTCCTTTGACCTCGAAGACGACGTGCGCACGCTTGCTTGTATTTGATGGCTTCCATGTCCGCCTTCGCCCAGGATGCGATGAAGCAGGATTCCATGAAACAAAACAGCGCTCCGCAAGACTCGATGAAAAAAGATGACGCCATGAAGAACGACTCCATGAAGAAGGACGACAAGAAAGCCAAGAAGGCCAAGAAAGACAAGATGAAAAAGGACGACAGTATGAAAAAAGACGACATGAAGAAAGACGACAGTATGAAAAACGATCACATGAAGCAGAACTAATCGTCCAGGGTGTTGGCGCGGACCATTGGTCCGCGCCATATTGTTTATTGTCCCGCCGTGCTGAGCACTTGCTCCGGCTCTTCCTTCTCGTCGGTGTCCGCCCCAGCCCCCTCCGCAACTTGCGCACCGCCTTCGTGCGTCAACCCCGTCTTCAAATACTGCCGCAAACACCGCGGGCACGGTACATACCCCTCCCGCATCGCTTCTTTCGCCGACATCGTCCGTTCGGACGCCTTGTCATGAATGAACTTGCATCCCGGCACGTGAAACAGCTTCGCGCCGGATGAAACCACGACCACCATGTCAGGAGGAATATCCTTAGCCGGCACCGCCTGTTGCGATCTGAGAGGATGCCAATTCCTCGACGAACTTGTCATCAGCAAAGTCCCCGCGATCAGAGCCATCGCCGCCACTGGTAGCAGCCACGCTGACCAGCTCGACCATCCACTTCCCGTCACCGCCGCCTTCTTCGCCAGCCGCTTCTCCAGTCTCCGGCCAAAACCGGCAGGCATTTCCAGCATGCGCTCATCACCATAGAGAGCGACCACATTCCGAGTCCCCGCCAACACCGAAGCACAGCGCGTGCACGTCCTGAAATGTTCGTCCATCGACGAACGCAGCGTCACGTCCACATCACCGTCAACGTAATTCGAAATTTCGCGCCACACCTGTTCGCAATTCACTACCATGGCTTGGTTCCCTTCGCGAATGGCAACCGGCTGAACCAGCCCTGCTCCCATCCGGCAGCTAACAGATCGCGCAGCATCAGCCGCGCCCGCAACAACCGCGTCTTCACCGAAGCAACGGTGATGCCCAGCGCCTCAGCTGTTTCCTGAATGTTCAAATGTTCCATATCGCGCAGCACAAAAACCTCGCGATACTTTTGATCGAGCACGCCCAGGGCCTCCGCCAGCCGCTGCCGCACTTCTTTGCGCTCCAGCGCTTCGGACGGGATCTCGCGCCAGTCGGCAAAATCGCGCGGCGAATATTCACTTTCTTCCTCGTGACGGTCGTCGAGTCCTTCCATGGGCACTGTTCGCTCCCTTCGCCGGCGCATCAGGGCCTCGTTCACCGTAATCTGGATAAGCCAGGTACTGAATCGGGCCTCGGCGCGGAATTGCCGGATATTCGCAAACGCCTTCATCATCGCTTCCTGGGCTGCGTCTTCTGCATCGTGCTGGTTGCGCAGAATTGCGAGAGCCGCGGCGTAGACCCGCCGTTCATAAGGCCGGACCAACTCGTAGAACAATTCGTGTTGACCGCGCTGCACGTTCGCAATGAGATCCCGCTCGCGCGTACTAGTCTGCACCGGATTGTTTAACTCCATGCCTGGTCCCGACATCTGGCTTGCAATCCTCGCGCCGCGCGCTTGCGTCCGTTAAGCGGCTAAAACCCCGTCTTCAATGGATTCCAGTTCGCAGCGCTAAAGCGCTGCGCTATCCAAGGCTCACCCAAAGCTATTCAGTATTCGGGATCCTTCTTCCAACCCGTTAGCATGGAAACAAAATTATTCCATCCGTGCAGAATCACCATCACCAGATGTCCCAATATAAAAAACAAAATGGCCCACATCACCGCAAAATGCCAGATCCGCGCATAGTGAAACCCTCCCATCATCCAGGCTAGCCACGAAAACTGAACCGGCTTCCACACCGCGAGCCCCGTTAACACTGAAAGAACACCCAGAACAATCGCAGTGGTGTAAGCCTGCTTCTGCAGTGGGTTATAAGCCTCGCGAGCCGGGGGCTTTTCCCCAAAGAAGAAATAATGCTTCACCATCGGCCACACTCCGGGGATGTCGCGATGTGTGAACAGAACCTGCCGATAATTCCCGCTGAAAAGCTGGTAGCCGACATAAACCAGGCCCGTCGCCATGTAGATCCACATAAAAGTCAGGTGCCACTGCAACCCGCCGCCCAGCCATCCGCCGATGGCGAACGCCTTCGGCCAATGCAGCAAGTCCTTCTGCGGAATCTTGGCCCCAAAGCTCGGGAACGCGCGGAAAATCTGCAGGCCGCTGCCCACCATCACAAACAGTGCAATGGTATTGACCCAGTGACAGAGCCGCACGACGAACGGATGTTCGTAAACGGCTCGCGCAACGACCAGGGGCTCCTCTTCTTCGCCTTCGCTGCCCCTGCCCTTAGGTTGAACAATTTCAACCACTGACCAGCTCATTTCTACCTCCACTTCGCCGACGTACAAGAATCACAACCCGTAAAACCAGGAATAGCCCTGATCTTCCCAGTAACCCACTTTGTCCAGAACATTCGTGACTTTCAATTCCGTTAAATACTTGGCCTGCTTGTAGCCGATCTTGGTAGGAATTTGCAACCGCAGCGGCGCCCCGTGCTCGCGGGTTAGCGGCTGATCATACATTTCGTAACAGAGCAGCGTTTGCGGATGCAGCGCCGTGGCCATATCCAGCGATTCGTAATAATCGTCGGCGCAGTTAAGGGTAATGAAGCGCGCCGTAGTATCGGCGCCTACCATATTCAGAAAATCGGGGAGGCGTGCTCCTCCGAATCGCCCAATCACGTCCCAACCTTCTACGCAGATATGGCGGGTGTTCTGACGAATGCGTGGTAGAGCTTGAACCTGCGCCAGCTTGTATTCCCCAGGCTTTTGCACCGCACCACTCACCGTCAGAGTCCAGCTTTCGAGGTCCACTCCAGGGTCGTCAACGTCATAACCGTTGATGGGAAATTTCGCGAAGGGAGCAACATCGGCATCCGCAAAAGTCGGCGCCAGGTAGCTAGGCCGGAAAAGCCGTGCTGACGCCCCATCGCTGAAGCCTAAGCCTTTCTTCAGCAGGCGTTCTTGTAGAGCGGGAATGGCGAATGCCCCTAGCGCCAGCACTGGCGTCAGTTTGAGCAATTCTCGCCGGTTGACTTGCCGGAATTTTCTTTCACCCATTTGGCGACCGTTATTCTTCATGTGTATACCTATGCGAAGCGCATCTCATCAATCCGTAACAATCCATGGCCTTTAGAGGGCTGTAGCCATGGGATTCACGAGAGTCTGGGAAAGTTTCGCGCGGATTTCCAGAGTTCCCGACTAAGACATAATACCGGCTGAAGTACGGCATACCCCAGCTTTTGCTAGCCTTTCGACCTTTTGCGAGGCATACTAGTACTTGCAGCCACCGAACACCCCGGCTTCCAAATGTCGTATCTACGAACGATCGAACCCAAACCGGCGCAGGCGCTCCTGTCAGAATCCGAGAGGATCGCGCCGGAGGATCCCAAACAGCGCCAGTTGATGGTGGGATCACTCTGTCTGCTTCTCCTGGCCTTGGGCATCGTCCTTTGGCATGATCGCGACTTTTGGTTCCCGGGGAGTCCAGAAGAATCCAATCAAGCGCCTGAGAGAGCTTCAATCGCCAGAAAAGCCCCAACTCGGGCGCCTGCGGCAGTCGCTAGATCAACCCCACCGACAAGACCGACACACCACGTCGCAGCACGCACCACGACTCCTGCCCCGGCAGCTCCGGCTGATTCAACTCCAGTTCCGCCCGTGGCCATAACCTCTCGCACGGTCTTGCCCCCGCTGGATGTGGAGGTGGTCGCCGGAGATACGCATCGTACCATCCGACCTGGCAGCAGTTCGGTGCATGTGGACTTGCAGCCCAGTACTCCGGTGGAACCAATCAGGGATGACGGCACCACCGGCGGAAGGCAAGCTGCGCCTAACCTAACCGACGCGGCTGAGCGAGTACAGATGTCGGCAGAAGCATCTGAGATTGTGGCACAGCCGGTGAGGCCTGATTATCCATTGTTGGCGCGGCAGATGAAAGTGCAAGGCTCCGTGATTCTGCTCGCGTTGATTGGAAGAGATGGAATCATACAGAATCTGCGCGTGATGAGCGGGCCCCACATTTTGGCCTCCGCCGCTCAGGACGCGGTCCGCCAATGGCACTTCAAACCGCACCTGCAAGGCAGCGAAGCCGTCGAGACCCAAGCTCGGATCACGGTTAATTTCACTATCTCAACCAATTGACCTGCGTTTACTAATCTCGAATTCAAGTGCGTTCGATAGAGTCGGCGCTTTGGCACACTCTTCTGCTTTGAGGACCATGGTTGAACGCAAGCAACGTGATGACCTGGAAGGCTCGAGACTCAAACTAACGGGCAGGAAATTCAGCCAAAAATAACGAGCGCCTCGGTCTCTTTCGAGATCGAGGCGCCCGGGCAGCCCTCCCCCAGAACTGCTCATCCACGAAATTAATCGGGACCCAGGAATTTGCAAATGGCACTCCCGTGCTATCCGGGTGCTCCAAAGTGCTATATCCCTTAAGTTATTGCAAACCAAAGCTTTGCCCGATATGCGATGGTGAATTGTAGGTTCTCCTGCCACTTTACACCTCTGAAGTTGGCGGTAAACTCTCTATCGAAGGCCATACCGACTCGAAGCCCTACGCCACGTCAGGCAAGCGAAGAAAAAACGGGACGAAAACAATTCGCTCATGACCGCGGAAGGCTCCGCCGCGAAAATAATGAAACTCGTATACCTTTTCGGCTCGGTGGTTGAAAATTATCCGCATACCTCCGGCTGTATAATCCCCGTTCGACCTTTCACTCAGGAGCTGAGAAATGAAGTCTTTCTTGCGATTGGTCTGTCTTCTTCTAGTAACATTTTCGTTCGCCCCCTTGTGGTCACAAGAAAAGTTAGATCTCGAAACGATGGGCCGTATCCGTTACGAAGGGTTCCACAATTCGAAAATCATAGACTTCGCCTCAGGCCTGATGGATTCCATCGGCGAGCGCCTCACCGGCTCTCCGAACATGAAGCGAGCCAACGAATGGACTCGCGACCAGCTCGCTGCCATGGGGCTGTCCAACGCGCACCTCGAACCCTGGGGACCGTTCGGACGTGGCTGGGCGAATCAATATATCAACGTTCGCATGACCTCGCCCGACGTCGTCACGCTGCTCGCGTATCCCAAAGCCTGGACGCCCGGCACCAACGGCGTCATTCAGGCCAAATGCGTTCGCGCCATCATCAATGACAAAAGCGATTTTGACAAATATCGTGGCAAGCTCGCCGGCCTGATCGTAATCCTCGGCGCCGATCCGGAGGTAAAGCCAATCTCCGAAGCACCTTTCAAACGCGACACCGACGACGATCTCACAAAGATCGCCATTTACCAGACTTCTACCGAGCACGCCTTCACCTTCGCCGACGTCCTCAAACGTTTGCAATTCATCAAAGATCAGAACCAATTTTTTGCCGACGAAAAAGTTCTCGCCGTCATCGATCACAGCCGCGGCAATTCCGGAGGTGGGACGGTCTTCGTGCAGTCAGGTGGATCGTATAGACCCGGAGAAACCACGACCGTTCCTCAGGTCACGATGGCCGTCGAGCACTGGACACGCATCGCCCGCCTGCTGGCGCAGAAAAAAGATGTCTCGCTCGAACTCAACGTACAAAACACCTTCTACGACGATGATCCCATGCAGTACGACACCATTGCCGAAATTCCCGGCACCGACAAGAAAGATGAACTCGTGATGCTCGGCGCGCACCTCGATTCTTGGCACGCCGGCACCGGAGCCACCGATAACGGCGCCGGAACGATCGTCATGATGGAAGCGGTTCGCATCCTGAAAGCGCTCGACATTCATCCCCGCCGGACCATCCGCATCGGCTTGTGGAGCGGCGAAGAAGAGGGCCTGCTGGGCTCGCAGTTCTACGTCGAGCATCATTTCGGTTCGCGGCCTCCCATGGACGATCCCCTCATGAAAGGCATGCCCACGCTCATCCGCCGCGAAGCCGGAGAGGTCACGGTCAAACCGGAGCAGGCGAGAGTCTCTGCCTATTTCAACGTGGACAATGGCACCGGAAAAATTCGAGGCGTGTACCAGCAGGAAAACGAAGCGGTAGGCCCCATCTTCGAGTCGTGGATGAAGCCTTTTAAAGATCTGGGCATGAACACCCTCACCATGCGCAACACGGGCGGCACAGACCATCTTTCGTTCGACGCAGTGGGCATTCCTGGATTCCAGTTTATTCAGGATCCCATCGAATACGAAACGCGCACCCACCACTCGAACATGGATGTCTATGACCGCCTGCAGCCCGATGATCTGAAGCAGGCCGCGGTCATCGTCGCCGGCTTCGTCTACGACGCCGCCATGCGCGACCAAATGCTCCCTCGCAAGCCAATTGAGAAGGCTCTGCCGAAGGAACCGGAAAACAAAGGGGGCCAATAATCCCGCCTGCCATAACCCTGCTGGGCTAGCCCTACTTTACAAACGTCAACCCATGCGGCACCGCCCATCGAAAAACATAAGCGTATAGCAGCACGATAATTCCCACGATAGAGCCGAGCGCCACCGAGTGCCACGCCACATATCGGAAAATAATTCCTTCGTTTCCCACCTGCTCGGTGGCTGCCGTGGCAATGGTAATCGACTGTGCGTCCACCATTTTTCCCATGACCCCGCCACAACTGTTGGCCGCGCACATCAGGATGGGATCGATGCCGAGTTGCTGAGAAGTAATTCTCTGCAAACTACCGAAGAGCGCATTCGACGATGTGTCGCTGCCGGTAAGCGCCACGCCCAGCCATCCCAGAAAAGTCCCGAAGAAGGGATATAACCATCCGGTGCGCGTAAATGCTAACCCCAGCACAGCGTCCAGCCCCGAGTAACGCGTCACGTATCCCAATCCCAGCATGAATGAAATCGCAATCATCGCCAGCCGCATGCGTACCAGCGTCTTCCAGAAAACCTTCATCAGTTGCACAGGACCCTGTCCAAGTAATAATCCGGAAACGATGGCGGCGAAGAAACATCCGGTCCCGGTCGCTGAGAGCCAGTTGAAGTCGTAACGCGCGGCCTCAGGCGTCGGCTTCGCAACCACAGGCGCGGCGCGAAGAACCGCATTGTGCAGGTAAGGCACATTCCACCCGGGCGGTCCGGGACGAACCTTGCCATTCGAAAGCATCACCTTAAAAGCCGGTGTGGTGGCCTGGTTCATCGCTAGTTTTATTTTTGGCAGCCCCCAAAGGAGCACAAACAGCGAGAGGATCGCAAAAGGCATCCACGCTTTTAATACTTGTCCGGCGGTGTAAGACCGAACTTTCACACGCCCATCAAATTGCTGTGCCGTCCATTCGCCGCCCAAATCGTCGCTGACCTTCGCCATCAGCGGACGAACCGCGCTCGGCTGGTCATCGTAATCGAATCGCCAGATCTTTTTTGGCTTCCAGAATCGGAGGAACGCCAGCACCGCGACCAGCGACACTACGCCTCCCATAATATCCACCAGGTTGCTGTCCACGTAATTTGACCAGAAGAACTGAGTAAGTGCGAACGAACCTCCGACCACCGCGATGGCTGGAAATACTTCGAAAGTATCCCGCCAACTGACCATGGTTTTTATCAACCAAAACGGAACAATCAACGCGGTAAAAGGAAGAATGCGCCCGATCATCGCATTGAGATCGGATTCCGGGAGCGCGGTCACAGCCGCGAGCGTGTGAACCGGCGTGCCGATCGCTCCCCAAGCCACCGGCGCCGTATTAGCGATCAGGTTCAACGCGGCGGCGTGAAAAGGTTTGAATCCCAGCCCGATCATGAACGCTCCGGCAATTGCGACTGGCGCTCCGAACCCTGCTGCTCCCTCGATGAATGCGCCGAAACAAAACGCGACCAGCAGCACCTGCAGCCGCCGATCCGCCGTGATCCCGGCGATCGACTCCTTCATGATTTCAAATTGCCCGGTCTCAACCGAAATATCGTAGAGATAGACGGCGGCCAGAACGATCCAGGCAATTTTCAAAACGCCGAACGCAACTCCATAACCGAAGCTCAGTGCTGCCAGCATGGGTGGCATCTTGAAAAAAATAATGGCAACCATGACTGCGGTTGTTGCTCCCGCGATGGCACACCAGTGCGGTTTTACTTTGAGGCCGGCCAGCAGCGAGAACAGAATAATAATAGGAAGCGCCGCAACCAGCGTGGAAAGCCACCAATGACCGAGAGGATCATAGATCTGGGTCCACTGCATCACTGCCTCCTTGTAAACGGAATCCCCTGCTTTGAGATTGGTATCAGGGTATGCCTTCAGACATAGCGCAACAGCCACACGGTGGATCGCGCCTTCAGGCACCGCACGCCTCAGCCCCCTTCCCAACTCTTCGGAACATTCACATAAGAACGATCCAGCATTGCGACTGAGGGACAGCCGAGCAAGCGCAATGTCCGTTCCAAATCCACCCGCAGGATCTCAATCGCGCGATCAACTCCAGCTTCCCCCGCGGCCGCCAACCCGTAAGCGTAAGCCCGCCCGCACAGCACGGCGCGCGCTCCCATGCAGAGAGTCTTGGCGACGTCAGTGCCGCGTCGAATCCCTCCATCCATCAGCACCTCGATTTGTCCCTTCGCCGCGTCCACTACTTCCGGCAGCGCCCGCAAAGAAGCCGGAACTCCGTCCAGTTGCCGCCCGCCATGATTGGAAACCGAAATCGCCGCCGCTCCTTCGTCAATCGCGCGCCGCGCATCGTCCCCGGTAAGCACACCTTTCACCACGATCGGCCCCTTCCAAATTTCTCTAATCCATTTCAGGTCTGCCCACGTCACGGCGGATTCCGCCAGCGCCGCCGCCACATCAATCAGCGGCAACGGCCCCTTGCCCGGTACAATCACATTCGGAAGTCCTGGCAGACCGCCATCCATGAAATAACTGATGAGCCAACCTGGCTTTGACAAAATCTGCGGAAGATACGGAATCTTCTCCAACGGACCGCCGCTGATAAGCTCCTTCATGCCGTTGCGATAGTCGCGCTCGCGGATTCCAGACACTGGAGTGTCAATCGTAACCACCAGCGCGTTAAATCCGGCGACACGCGCTCGTTCAATCGCGGCCTCAGCCGCTCCGCGCCCGCCCATCAGGTAGAGCTGATAGAAAACCGGTCCGGTCGAGCCGGCTCTCACATCTTCCAGCTTGTGCCCAGAAATCGTCGAGAGAATGTAGCCAATGCCTGCGCGCCCCGCAGCCCGCGCAGCCGCCACCTCCCCACCTGGGTGCATCAGCCGACTGTATCCGACCGGCGCAAGCAGGATCGGAAGCGAGAGCTTGAAACCGAGAACAGTCGTACACAGAGTGCAATCCGCGAGCGCGACCGCGTGCCTCGGCCGGAAAGTGACGTCGTTAAATATCCTGCAATTCTCGCGGAGTGTAACTTCGCCTTCGGCGCCGCCGTCGAGATAATCAAATACTGATTTGGGGATGCGCTGGCGGGCGATGGGGCGGAAGTCCTCGATGCTGACAACCCGGGGCGAAGCTACAGATCGTGCGGCTCTTGTCATCTGTAATTCCCGAATCCATGGAATCTCGAAACAGCCCGATATCGTACCACTCCGCGAATCCAGGAGCGACGGGAAATTTCCCAAGCCGCCGGAACCGCTGATCATACCGCCGCCTATCAATAAGTCAGCTGCCTCTTCTTATTCCGCCAAAACAGCGCCGGATTGCGCGCGCACTCGACGGCGGTAGCGTATCCACAAATAGGCCACCGGTCCCAAAACCAGCGTCAGCAACCCCCACTTGCGTGTGGCTAGGTCACTGTAGATCATGGCCCAAGCGAAAAGTAGAGTGGGAGCGATGACGATGATGAGCGCTCCCGCCTTACCGCCCGCTACACGAAAACTTCGCGGCGCATCAGGATACTTCCGCCGCAGTTGCCAGAAGGAAAGTACAGTCTGTGTGGATGTCGCCATGCGCGTCCACGCGTACACACCGATCAGTTGCGGCACAGTAAGGAACGCCAGCGCAGCGCAGAAAATCGTAGAGAGCACAATCGACCGTACGGGCGTCCCGAATTTCGCGCTTACTCTTGCCAAGGCAGGGTGTAGGTAGCCGTCTTCCGCCATCGTAAGGGGAACCCGACTGATCGATAGTAGCGTGCTATCCAGCAGCACAAAATTACCAATCGCCGACGCCACAAACATAGCTGTGCTGAGCGCACCGCCTCCTACCAGTCGTGCCGCTGTCACCAGATATCCAGTTTCCCACTCCCGCCAGTTCCCCAAAGCTGCCAAACCTGCAGCCAGAGTGAGTACGTAAATCCCAATGGCAAGGGGAACCACGATAGCCAGTCCGATGGGAAAATTTCGCGCCGGGTTTTCCACTTCCTCGATTACTGTCGAGAGTTGTTCGTAACCGGCGTAGGACCACAGCGCAATCGCCAGTCCCACGCCGAAAGCTCCTTGCCAGGGCGTGCCGGTTGGCAAGAACGGATGAAACGGATTGAAGTGCGCGTGCCGAAAACCCAGCACTACAAAAACCGCTACCGGTACCGACATGATCAGCAGCAAAATGAGCGTGAGTTTGCCCACCAAATGGATGCCCAGCACGTTGAGGCCGGCTACCATCAACAGAAAGCCAAAAGCTACCGCCCAATGTTCAACGCGAGAATGCACTGGCAACCAATCCTCAAGATAGTCCGCCATCGCCACGCCGTATGACGCGGCCATGAGGAAGGTTCCCGTCCAATTCCACCATCCCGACTGAAAGCCCCAAAAATCGCCCAGAGCGGCACGACTCCAGCGATAGAAGCCGCCTTCGACGGGCATCAACGTCGTCATTTCAGCCGTAGCCAAAGCAATGGGAACGCTGAAGAGTAACGGCACCATCAAAAGGAAAGTCAGTCCGAGCCCAGGCCCGGAGGTCGAGATCATCGATTCCAGCGAGAAAGGTCCGCCCACGCAGTAAGCGAAAAGCAGGGCAACAAAAGGCGCCAATCCAATGCGATGCAAATTCCTGGTGGGAGCATAAAGGGCAGATGGGACAAAGGAAGGATCGCTCGTCGGCGAGTTTGAAGGCATCGCTCCTTAACTCCGCCAGGGAAAGCCGCCTGGAGCATTGAAGACTATGAGAGCCGGATTCTTAAGTCAATGCTGACGGGAGCGCGGCCTATCGCACGCCCCTCACGATCGGTTCCATATCATTCGTATCCGGCTAGGAGCATATCGGGCAACTCGGCGAGCGTGGTGATTTGCGCGTCGGGCTCATCCGGGATTCGCTCTGGCGCTTGGCCGAATCGGTTACACCACAGAACCCGGAAGCCAAACGCCTTGCCGGAGTATGCGTCCCAGCCATTCGAGGACAGAAAGCAAACCCGCTCCGCTGCGACGTTCAGGCGTTCGCAAGCTAGCTCATAGACGGAAGGATGCGGCTTGTAAACCTTTACTTCCTCCACCGACAGGATGGCATCGAACATTCGGATTATGCCAGCATTGCCCGCCGCCGCAGCCAGCATCGTGGGCGTGCCGTTAGAGAGGATTGCGAGCTTCATGCCCGCTGCCTTAAGGCGCTTCAGGGTGTCAGCGATTTCCGGGTAGGCATTGAGAACCAGATAAGAGTTCATAAGCCGTGTGCGCAATAGTGGATCTGCGAGGCGCAGCGTCGACATGGCAAAATCGAGAGCATCGCCCGTCACCTGCCAAAAATCTGCGTGGTGGCCAGCAAGGCCGCGCAGCCACGTGTATTGCAATTGCTTCGAGCGCCACAACTCGGCCAGCGGCTGCCACTTCTCTCCCAGCGAATCCTGTGCGCCGCGTGCCGAGCTGTTGACATCGAACAGCGTGCCATAGGCGTCGAAGACACAGGCCTCGATGCCGCGAAGCTTTTCCTTCATGGGATCGTGAATCTCCCTCGTCGGCGGGAACGGAGTTACCCTCGGAAGCGATTGAGGCGAAAGTCAACCCGCAACCCAAAGCGCACACCTAGACAACGGACCGACGAAAACCGCTTCGTTCGCAGTGTGCTTCAGGGCCCCTTCTTTGTGTCACGGGCTCAGGAGGGAACAGTAGAAGCCGCAAGCGCGCGTCAGTTCTTCATCTTCGGCCGCTCACACGTGTCCACGATCTTCGTTGGATCGAACGCATCACTATCCACTTGCTCTTCTAAAATTTTTCCATCTTTTCCAATCAGAAAGTTTACCCGCCGCGCGGCCTTGTATTTATCCACGTAGATTCCGTACTTCCGCGTAACCTCGCCACCCCAATCGCTTAACAGGGGAAACGTAACGCCGATCTGGTCAGCGAAGGCTTTGTTGGCGAATGCACTATCCATGCTCACACCCAGGACCTGGGTGTCGGTAGCGTCCAGCCTTTTTACATCCTGCTGGAGCGCTTTCATTTGCTTAGTTCAACCCCCGGTGAAGGCAAAAATGAAAAATGCCATGACTACGTTCTTCTTGCCGCGGTATTGGCTCAAGGAAACGTTCTTCAGGTCGTTGCCGTCGAAAAACTTCAGAGTAAAATCAGGCGCCACGTCGCCCACCTTGGGCATGGACATCGACGCGCCCTCTGAATTATTGCTCTGCGCCACAGCCGGAATAGCATTGGCGATGCCCAGTCCCCCCCCGAGTAAGGCAGCCGCCAGCACACCAGAAATTCTCTTCTGCATCCTGTTTCTCCTGTCGAACTCTGCACAGCTTACTCCGGTCCCCGCTGCCTAAGCAACGCAGTATGCCAATCAGTACCGTGCCGCGCACGTTTTCGCATTGCCTGGAGCGACCCTAAACAAGTAAATTCAGTCTCAGACTACGGTCCCACGACAGTGTGAGCAATTGATGAGCCTTAGCACTCTGAACGAAATCTTTTTTTCCGCAACCGAACGCAACCTTGACCGGGTAATGCTGTACCGCGAAGTGGGAAAGTGGCTGCCCCTTGCGTCATCCGACCTCCGACGCAACGTCGCAGGAACGGCTCGCGCATTGCGGCAATGCGGCGTTCGCCAAGGCGACCGTGTCGCTATTCTCAGTGAGAATCGTCCCGAGTGGTCTACCGCCGACTTCGCTATCTTGTTGCTGGGCGCCGTCACCGTGCCCGTCTATGCCACACTTACTCCTGAACAAACGGCTTACACTCTCTCCGACTCCGGTGCCACGGTAGTTTTCGTTTCCACCGAACATCAGCTGCGTAAGGTTCAGACAATTCTTTCCCAGACTCAAATTCAGAAAATCGTTGTCATGGACCATATCCAACTCTCCGGCGATCTTGCCGCGACCTGCGTGCTCATGAATCAACTCACTACCTACGGCTCCGGCACGCTCGACCCGGAGATCGAATCCATCGCCCGCTCCATCCAACCCGACGACCTCGCTACCATCATCTACACCTCCGGCACCACTGGAGTCTCGAAGGGTGCGATGCTCACCCATGGCAACATGGCCTCTAACATCGCCTGCTCGCTGCTCGGCTTCGATATGCACCCCGGACAAACCAGCATTTCATTCCTTCCCCTCTCGCACGTCACGGCGCGCCACGTGGATTTCTCCATGCTCTACCACGGCGTAACTCTTGCCTACTGCCCATTTCTGGAGAATCTCCCAGCCACGCTCCTCGAGGTGCGGCCAACCGTCTGCGTTTCTGTGCCGAGAATTTACGAAAAAATCTACGGTAAGACTGAAATGCAAGCTCGCGGATTTGCCAAAAGCATCATCTACCACTGGGCACTCTCCGTCGGACGCGCCAACCAACCCATAATTCTCGCCGGGGGCACGCCTGCTTCGTTGAGCTGGAAGCTGGCCAACAAGCTCGTGTTCTCTAAAATCCGCGATGGCCTGGGCGGCCGCGTCGATACTTTCATCTCTGGAGGCGCACCTCTCGGCCGCGAACTCGCGGAATGGTTCGCGAACGTTGGCATCCGCATTCACGAAGGCTACGGCCTGACTGAAACTTCTCCTGTAATCGCCGTCAACACGCCGATCAATCATCGCATCGGCACGGTCGGTAAGATCTTGCGGAATCTCGAGGTTCGAATCGCCGACGACGGTGAAATCCTGGTGCGCGGTCCCTCAATCTTCAAAGGATATTGGAACCGTCCCGAGGAGACTCAGAACAGCTTCCAGGACGGTTGGTTTAAAACCGGAGACATCGGCCACATTGACGCCGAGGGATATCTCTCTGTCACCGACCGGAAAAAAGAACTCATCAAAACTTCCGGTGGCAAGTTCATCGCACCACAGCCCATCGAAAACTCTCTGAAACTCAATCCGCTCGTGGGCACCGCAGTCGTGGTTGGGGACAAGCGCAAGTTCGCTTGCGTATTGATTTCTCCGAACTTTGCTCCGCTCGAAGATTGGGCTCTAAGCAATGGTGTCTCTTTTTCTTCGCGCGCCGATCTGATTGCGAATGCCAAGGTGCAGTCTCTCTATGAGGAACTTGTGGAACAAGCCAACGAAAAGTTGGCTCGTTTTGAAAAGCTGAAGCGCGTTGTGCTCGTGCCCGACGAATTCACCGCCGAAAACGGAGCTCTCACCCCCACCATGAAACTTCGCCGTCGCCTCGTCGAAGACCGTTACCGCCGCCAGATCGAGGAGGTCTACGCCCAAGCCGAGGCGATAACCGGCAGGTAGAGCATTCGAAGATCATGTGACGACACAGGCGCGCGGCCGTCCCTCGAGCGCACTGGTCATTTATCCGGCGCGCCTCGCCATGAAGCGTTTACAATGAAGAGTCATGACCGACCCACTCGTTATCGCTGGACGATCCTTCTGCTCCCGCCTGATTGTCGGCACGGGGAAATACAAATCCTTCCAGGAAACTGCCCGCGCCCTCGAAGCGAGCGGCGCCGATATGGTCACCGTCGCCGTACGCCGCGTCAACCTCGACCGCAGCAAGGAATCACTGCTCGACTACATTGATCCCAAGAAATACTTCCTGTTGCCGAACACCGCCGGCTGCTACACCGCCGATGAAGCCATTCGCGCCGCGCGCCTCGGCCGGGAGGTCGGCCTCTCCGACTGGGTAAAACTCGAAGTGATCGGAGACCAGGCCACGCTATACCCGGACGTGCAAGCCACGCTCGAGGCCACGCGCGTTCTGGTGAGCGAAGGTTTCACGGTCCTGCCTTACACCTCGGATGACATTGTCTTCGCCAAGCGCCTCATCGACGCCGGAGCGGCCGCTGTGATGCCGCTGGGCGCGCCCATCGGCAGCGGCATGGGCATTCAGAATCAGGCCCACATTCGCATCCTGCGCGAAATGATTACCGGCCTTCCTTTGATTGTTGACGCCGGCGTAGGCACTGCTTCCGACGCCGCCATCGCCATGGAACTCGGGGCGGACGCGGTCCTGATGAATACTGGCATCGCCAACGCGCAAGATCCCGTGCTGATGGCAGAAGCCATGCATCACGGCGTGCTAGCCGGACGGCAAGCATACCTGTCCGGGCGTATGCCGAAAAAGCTCTACGCGACCGCGAGCTCCCCCCGAGAAGGGGTAGTCCTGTAGATGGGGTGGGACTTGTCTGCAATAACAAAAGGGTGGCCGCAGCCGCCCTCATCGGCGCCACATTACTTCACAGCATCTTCACACTGCCCACATGAATGGAGTCGCTACTCACGCTGCCGGTAACGGCAACGTGATGTCCCTCATGTCCTTTGAGCGCATCCGGGTTGTCCACCATCAGAACTTTCTGATCTCCGTCAGTCACGATGACCATCTTCGCACCCGCGGCCAGGCATTTCTTGGTGCACGCTTCAGCCTTGTCGTTGGCGCCCTTCGCGCCGCACTTTTCATCACTCACCCACCCCTTGACCGTCGCACTCTTTCCCATATCGTCGAATGCCAAAGCCGTCAGGGCAAATACGAAACAGATCGCAAGACACAGCGCCAGAATTTTTCTCATGGCCGGTTTTTCTCCTTTTTGATATCCAAATCGCGGTCTCAACCCGAAGTCATACGGGAATCATAGGCCCCGGTAACACATCGACCGTCGATAATGTCCCGAACTATACCACAACGCGAAGTTACTTGATGTCACACGGTGTAGCAAAGAATGTGGTGTGCCAAGCAATGCGCCCCGTAGCTACTTCTTGGCGGAGTGATTGGAGGGCACCGGATTCGCCGGAGCTGGCGGGACGTACACATACTCTCCGGGACGCGCATAATGCAACTGCTCGCGGGCTTCTTTCTCGATCGACTTTTCGTCGGTCTTCAACCCCTGAATCTGTTGCGTGTACATTTCGTTTTCTTTCTGGGACTGCCGAATATGCTTTTGCAGCGATTCATAATCAATCCGCTTCCGCTTATACACAATCATGCCATTCGCGCCCAACATCACATGCACAAACAGCAGACCGGCAAGCGCTGCCACCGCGATGGTTGCAATGCGCCGCCGCAAGGCATAGACCTGCGTTGCCCAAGGTCGCACCCTGTCGATCCAGCTCACAGCGGTCGCCCTCGGAGCCACGGGAAACATCGCGCGCAGTCCGCCCCGCGGATTGGAAAACCTCGGGAGCTTGCCTGATCCTTTACTCGAAAATCCATTGCTTGGCCGCCGTGCTCAACTTTTCCAGACCGCGCTCACTGCGTGCTTCAGAATAAACTCGCACCACTGGCTCGGTCCCCGAAAGCCGGTAACAGACCCACGAACCGTCTTCGAAAACCAGCTTTAGGCCGTCTTTGCGCACAACTTCGCCGACCGTCCGTCCACAGAACTCTCGCGGATCGGACCTCAACTTCTCAGTGAACTTCTCCTTCACCTCAGGCGTCAAGCGGAAGTTCTGCCGCTGCGGGTAATAGGAACCAACTTGGTTACACAACGCCTTCAGTTGTTCTCCCAACGACTTGCCTCGGCGCGCCACCATCTCGCAGCACAGAAGGCCGGCTAGCACCCCATCTTTTTCTGGCACGTGATGACGAATCGAAAGCCCCGCACTCTCTTCCCCGCCAATTGCGATCTGGTCCTGCATGATCAGTTCGCCAATGTATTTGAACCCCACCGGGGTCTCGTGCAGTTCCACGCCGCGTGCCTTGGCGATGGCATTGATCAAGTTCGTCGTCGCCACCGATTTCGCCACACCGTTCTTCCATCCGCGGCTCTCCACCAGGTAATCAAACAGCAGCGCGATCACGTAGTTGGGTTGCAGGAAGGTTCCATCCGCATCCACAATCCCGAAGCGATCCGCATCGCCGTCGGTCGCAATTCCTATATGCGCTCCCGACGCCCGCATCTTTTCTCTCAGGTCCGTCAACCGGTGATCATCCGGTTCCGGCGCGTGTCCGCCAAACAGAACATCGCGATAGTCGTGAACCGTGGCTACCTTCACTCCGGCTGCTCGCAGCACTCCATCGGAATATCCTCGTGCCGCGCCCCACATGGGATCAAAACAAACTTGCAAATTCGCCTTGCGGATCGTTTCTAAGTCCACGATCTCTGCCAGTCGCTTCAGATACCCCGGTTTGACGTCGAGTGACTCCTCGACCACCGCGCCCTTGCCGTTGTTGGGCTTTCGTGAGGATGCAGCCTCCTGGTCACTGTTTTGAATCTCAGCCTCAATTTTCTTCGTGACATCGGGCAGCGCCGGGCAGCCATCGGGCGTCGAGAATTTAATTCCGTTATATTCCGGTGGATTATGTGAGGCCGTGAAGTTGATGACGCCGTCGGCTTTGGTTTGCACCACCGCATAAGCGAATGCCGGAGTAGGCGCCGGTTCGGCGACCATCACCGGCACGATGCCGTTCTCAGACAGGATCTCCGCCGCCATGGAGCAAAATGTCTCCCCCAAAAATCGGGGATCGCGCCCCACCATAACTCGCGCCCCTGGTTTTTTCTGCGCAGCCACATAGCGCGCAATCCCGTGCAGCGCTCGCCGCACATTGACGAAAGTAAATTCCTCCGCCATCACGGCACGCCAGCCGGAAGTGCCGAATTCGATCTGGGTTAGCATGTTTTTCGTCTCCCGACTTAAACTGCTACTCTTCTCAGCTGACAGCTCACGGCTGAGAGCTGAAAGGTGATTTTATATGACCGATAAGCGAATCGTTCTTACCACCGCCGGCTCGGAAGAGGAAGCCCAAAAAATCGCGCGTTATCTGGTGCAGGGACGCCTCGCCGCCTGCGTCAACATTTTGCCTAACGTAAGCTCCATTTACCGGTGGCAAGACGAGGTAGAAGAATCTCTGGAATGGCTTTTGATCGTGAAGACCACCGCTGCCGCCTTCGGCGACGTACACCACGCGATCACCGAACTTCACTCCTACGAACTTCCGGAATGCATCTGCCTCTCGGTTGAAGACGGTTCCCCGAGCTACCTGGAATGGATCGCCGACTCCGTCGCAGCCGGATGAAGTTCTTGAAAAATTAATTCGGTTTATCCATAGCAGATCCGCGGACTCCGTGGCCTGCAATTCTTAGATCGCAGCCAGTCCCCATTCCAAATCGTCAAGAATGTCCTCGACATCCTCAATTCCCACTGAAATGCGCACCATGCCTTCGGTGATGCCAATCGCCTTTCGCCCTTTTTCCCCCAGTCCGGCATGTGTCATGGTGGCCGGGTGCGAAATCAGCGTCTCCACTCCTCCTAGCGACTCGGCCAGCGAGCAGACCCGAAGCCTCTTCAGCATCTTGTTGGCATTTTTGAGCGATCCCGTTTCAAACGTGATCATCGACCCAAAGCCGCTCATCTGCCGTTTCGCCAGCTTATGTTGCGGGTGATCCGGGAGCCCCGGATAAAAAACTTTTCTGACCTTACGATGCTTCGCCAGAAAGTCCGCCACCACCCTCCCGTTGCTGTCGTGGATTTCCATGCGCGCCGCCAGCGTTTTCACTCCCCGCAGCAACAGCCAGCATTCAAAGGGAGAAAGTATCGCCCCCGCCGCCTTCTGCAGAAATGCCAGTTTCTCCGCCTGCTCCGGCCAGCTGCATACCACCACGCCGCCCAGCCCATCGCTGTGCCCGTTCAGAAACTTTGTTGTCGAATGCACCACCAAGTCCGCGCCCAGCGCAAGCGGTTGCTGAAAGTAAGGCGACATAAACGTATTGTCCACCACGAACTCAGCTTTCTTGCGCCGGCAAATCTGGCTGATCGCCGCCAGGTCGCTTAACCCCATCAGCGGATTCGTCGGCGTCTCCACATAAACCATCCTCGTATTTTTGCGGATCGCGCGCTCCACATTGTTGGCGTCCGAGGTATCCACGTACGAAAACTCGAGTCCGTATCTGGTCAGCACCTGGTTAAACAGCCGCGGTGTCCCGCCATACAGATCGTTTCCACACACCACGTGGTCGCCACACTTCAGCAGGGTTGCGATTGCATTGATGGCTGCCATGCCGCTGGCAAACACCGGGGCAGCGACCCCGCCTTCAAGGGATGCCAGATTCTCTTCCAGCCGCGTCCGCGTAGGGTTCGACACCCGCGAATACTCGTACCCTTTATTCTCGCCAATCCCCTGCTGCACGTAGGTAGAAGTCAGATAAATGGGCACGTTGACCGCGCCCGTCAAAGGATCCGGCTCCTGCCCATGATGGATTGCGCGAGTAGCAAAACCTGGCTTTCTATGTTTTTTCATGGCTATCAAGAAGAGCCGTCGCCACTAAATCCCGCCCTCAAAAATCTTCTTCGATAAGTATCGCTCCGCCGAATCCGGAATAATCGTCGCCACCCGTTTCCCAGCACCCAGCCGACGCGCCACCTCGACAGCCGCGAACACAGCCGCTCCACCGCTCGACCCTGCCAGCACGCCTTCCTGCGCCGCCAGCCGCTTCACCATCTCAAAAGCATCTTCGTCGGTCACCACGATCACTTCGTCACACAGCGAACCGTCAAATGTCTTGGGGATAAAACTCACTCCAATTCCCTCTACTTTGTGTGGGCCGGGTTGTCCCCCAGCCAGGATCGAACCCTGTGTTTCTACCGCGAATGCCAGCGCTCCTGGGATGTGCTTTTTCATATATCGCGCCACGCCGGTAAATGTTCCGCAGGTGCCGCACCCCAGAACCACAGCGTCGACTTTCCCAGCCATCTGCTCAAACATTTCCACCGCGGTGGTTTCATAGTGATAATCGGGATTCGCTTGATTTTCAAACTGCCCCGCCATAAACGCACTTCGATCGCCTGCTACCAATTTTTTGGCGCGCCGGATCGCTCCCTGCATGCCTTCCTCGTCGGGGGTCCGCTCAACCTCTGCGCCCAGGGCACGCATGATGATCACTTTTTCCTGCGAAAAATTCTCCGGCACGAACAGTTTCACCTTATATCCGCGATTCACCCCAATTAGCGCCAGCCCAATTCCGGTATTTCCTGCCGTAGCCTCAACGATCGTCCCACCGGGCCTGAGCTGCCCTTCCTGCTCCGCTCTGCGGATAATCCCAATCGCAGCGCGGTCTTTCACGCTACCTCCGGGATTCAAGTATTCGAGTTTGGCGAAAATGTCAGCCGCATGGGCGGGAACCAGCCGCTTTAGTCGAAGCATGGGTGTGCCGCCGACCAGTTCCGTAATGTCATCGGCAACCCCAAGATGGGAGACTTCAGGGTTTCTCAAGTGCACGTTACAGGGTATCAAAGTCAACAGAATTCCGTTTTTCCAACAACAATGGAATTCTTGCGGGCGGAGGATTCATTCTGATCAGGGAAACCGACACGCAGGCCAGCCCGAGGGCAATCGAAGTGGTGGTGAATTGGCGGGAAGAACTGAAACAGCGAGTGCAGGTGTGGAGTGATCGTGTAGGTTTAAAGTTTTAGGCTCGGTGTCTGGACACCAAGGTATTTGGCTCATGGCTTCCCGCGGATACGGCCGCTCGATTCCTACAACCGGAAAGAATCGGCAAAGGTCAGACCTGTCTACTTCTGCGGGCAAGACAACGGACGTTCGCCACGGCTTGGACAGTTGCCAAGCTTCTTCTGCACCGCCGGCCCGAAGGCCGGCTGGTTCAGAGTAGGTTGAACAACCACACAGGTTGAAGGGCTTAAAAGATCAGCTTCGCGCCAAACAGCAGGTGCCGCTGCGCGATTCCGTCATAGGTCGTGTTCGCCGCGAACGTGCCCCCGCCGTTGTTGTTGAAAGCGGTGCTCCCGAACGACGGGCTGTTGACATCCCCATTGGGAACGCCAAGGAACTGTACGTTCATCACATTGAACGCCTGCGCCTGGATTTGCAGCGTGAGTTTTTCCGTCAGCTTGGCGTTCTTGAAAAAGGCAAGGTTAGCAGTACTGATTGGCTGCCCACGGTAGAGGTTGCGCCCGGCCCCCAGAAAGGGAGAACCGAGAACTTTAGCCGCAGTCGGATCGTTCACGATCCAATGGGCACCGTTGATGGGAGTCACCGCACAAGGTGAACTCCCAACGGAGCTGCCAAAACAAGCATCGTTCACATTCACCAACGTGCCCAGCGGAACTGGGGTCGTTCCGTTTGCCGCCAGGCATGTTGCGGTGGTGCCGTCGCAGTATTGCCCAACCGAATTAAAGGGCAGCGTCGTGCTGCTCAAAATCGGCCGGCACTCATCGATACCTCCCTGTGAGAAATTGGTAGGATCGCACAGCGATCCGGCGATTTGGTTCTGGACGACAGTGAAGGGTTGCCCACTGGTGTAGCGGTACGTTGTACTCATCTCCCACCCACCGAGCGCCCGCCCAAGTAGTCCTTTCTGGTTCTTGAAGAAGGGCAAGTCGTAGATAAACACGATACCCACCACATGTGGGAAGTCGTATCCGCTTAACCCTTTTTCCGCTTTGCTGATATCGAACGGGTTTTGTGCGTACTGATTGGCATTCCCTCCGTATCCCCCCAGAACGTTCAGCGAGGAGAAGGCCTCGCTGGTATTGTCCAGTGCCTTGCTGAACGTATAGGTCGCGTTCACCGTCAGTCCGTGCCAGTTTTGTATTCGCAACTCCGTCTGTAGTCCGTCGTAGAACGAATAGGCTGCGGTCGTGTATTGGACATCGTCAGTCAAATTGCAATTGGCATAGCCCAGCCCACCGACAGATCCCGGAAGAGCCGGGTTGGTGCACGGCGTCAAACCCGCCGGGATCAGGTTCGCAAATCCTGCCTGCACCAGCGGCCCCAGGGCCGGGTTGCCGTCGGTGGCTTGGTAGTTGTGCAGAGTATGATTCCCGACGTAGCGTACCTCGGCGGCAATCTTCGAATTGATTTGCCGCTGCATACCGAAGTTCCACTGTTGCGAATACGGCGTGGCGAAGCCGGGGGCAAACGTGGTCTGCGCACGCGCCCCGGGATTGCCTCCAGAGGGTGCCTGCGGGATCAGGAAGGCCTGAATCGCCGCGGTATTGAAATTGCCTCCGGAAGGAAGTCCCGGAGCGGAAGCTGTAGGAAAGTTCACCAGGTCAACGAATGGCGCGCTGCCGGCGATGTTGGAGGCCAGGTTATAAAACTGGAAATCATAGGCTATGCGGAAGCCACCCCGGAAAACAGTCTTGTCGTGACCGAGAACACTCTCCAGTATCCGAGGCGTCCAAGCGAAGCCCACCACCGGACCGAAATTTCTGTAGTGATTCGGCAACGCCGCCACAGTTGTCTGGCTCAGCGGCAGCGCCGTGCTCCAGAACGGATGGGGGCCGGTCTGTTGGGCAAGCGACTGGTCATGCAAGAAGTTCACCGCCTGTTGGTTGAACTCCCAGCGCACCCCTAAGTTCAGGGTCAGATTGTCCTTCACCTTCCAGTCATCCTGGAAGTAGAGGGCGAGGTCGTTTTCCTTCAGCGGTACATTGAAAAGCCCGTTGGCCACGGTTGTGTTTTGCGGTTGGTTGGCCACGAGCGCCGCAAAACTGGGGAATACGTAACCTCCGCTGATGTTGAACAAGCCGATCTGCGGGGACCTTTGCCGGTCATACTGTCCGCCGAACTTTAGCAGATGCGCTTTCTTTACCCACGAGGCATTATTTTGCAGCTCATACACGTTGATGATCCGACCTTGCGGAAATATCACGCCGGTCCCGAATCCTGCATCGGTGCCATCGCTTCCCGCAAATGCAATCTGCGGGAAACAGCCTGTGAGGCTGCTGATCAGACAGTTCGGGTATGCGCCACCATCAAACGCCAGCCGCCCTCGCGAATATCCAAAGCGCGTCTGGTCGAGAAGCGTGTTGGAAAAGGTATGGGTCAGGTCGAGACCGATGTCCTGGTTCCGGCTCGGCTCGTCGATAAAGCCGCCCGCCGCGAATGACGGAAAACCCCCAAATACATTCGTGAATAGATCTTGCTGGAACAAATAGCGTCCAAACAATCGGTCCTTGTTCGTGACTTGCACGTCCACTCGCCCAGTGGCTTCATAGTCGTTGAAAATCGATGGGGCGAAGCGCGTCAGGGTCCCCTCCTCAACATTAGCCGTGACGCCGTTTACCGTTACCGGCACGGTTTGCAGATTAGAAAACGTGGGGTTGCCCAGCTTAATAGAGGTGGGTCCAAACGTCGCCAGGGCGGCTACCCCAGGGCTATTGGGGAAAGCCTTTTCCAGTGCCTGAATCCCGTTCGCATCGGGAGTTACGGTCGGCGCTGTTGACTGAGGCGACGCGCCGGTGCGCTGCCGGTCGAAGTTCGTCGAAGCAAAAAACCACACTTTGTTCTTTTTGATGGGTCCACCCACCGTGCCACCAAAGCGGTTGTTGACGAATTGCGGTACCACTGGCTGGATGCAACCTGTGGATGGGCTTTGCCCCGGAACGCAAAAGCCCAATAAAGGGTTCTTTTGTTGGTTCTGCAGCGAGTCAAAAGTGTCGCCATCCCAGAACTCGTACGCCGTACCGTGGAACTGATTAGTGCCGCTCTTGAGGACGTAATTGACGACAGAGCCCGCGTTTCGCCCGTATTCAGCGCTGTAGTTGGTGATCACCTGCACCTCGGCGATCGCATCCTGGTTCCCAAACGCGAAGGAAGGCCCGCCCACCGTGTTGTCGTTGTTAGTCTGACCGTCAATCTGAAAGTTATTCGAGCGCGAGCGCTCGCCGTTCGCCGAGAATTCTGCTCCATTGGCGTTACTGAAGCCCGAGTCGCCGACCGTTGAGATTCCCGGGACGAACAAAGACAGCGAGTCAAAAGTGTTCCCGATTGGAAGCTGGGTGATCTTCTTGGTATCAAAAGTTTCGGAAAGTTGGCTGGTGGTTGATTCCACGAGTGGGGCCGCGCTCTCCACGCTTACCGTTTCCGACACTTGGCCAACTTTCAGCTTCAGAGTCCCGAGTGCAGTGTCTTTGCCGACGACGACGGAAACCCGGCTTACCTCATATCTCTCGAAACCTGGTGCGGCGACTGTGACTTCGTAGTTAGCCGGAGGTAGCGATCGCAGCACAACGAAACCGGTTGCCGTGCTTGCGGTGCCGAATTCCTGTTTAGTATCTATGTCAACAGCCTTAACCTGGGCACCGCTTACGACGGCGCCTTGCGAGTCCTGGACGACGGCAGAGATTGAGCCCGTCACAATACCTTGCGCCCAAATGAATGCGGCATGGAACAACACCAGACCTATCAGAGTGGCTGCTGCTACGCGGTGGAAACGGCAATGCATGACTTCTCCTCCTAGGAACATAACAACGCGAAAATCGAAACACCCCGCATATGTCATCGTGCTAAGTGACTGCAGGAACGCACTCCTTGAAGGGCAATCCCAGCACCAAACTATTCCGGGTTCAAAACGAAAAGAGTTTGCCAGTTCGTCGAAGAACTTCTGCGCTCGAATCTCCCGATTTTGGGAGAGCGAATATGGAGTGCTATGAAATCTTGTTGAAGATTTCTGACGGACGGACCAGACACTTCTTGGACTCACACAACAGCAAACAAATGCGCGGGTAGGCCCGCTGCACTACAGACATCGTTGGCCTGAGAGACGGTCGGTGCTTCGCACCCTCGATGACGTTAGGCCTGCAATCACGTTGGAGAAAGAGCTGCCCTTCTGGCTGCCTGCCGCAAAAGCGTTGCGCTGCCTCCACCTTGCCGCGAGGTGGGCTTGATCTCCGGAAATGGATACAGCAAAAATCCGTTTGTGTGTGCTGCTTCAAATCTTGGACATCCGGAGCCAAGGTATTTCACAATTGGACTCGGGCGTTCGGTTCTTGTTTTGCCGACGGGGGGGCGTTCTCAAGAATTGTGCACGGAAAGGTACAGGCGTTAGTCGCTGAGTATTTCTTTTATTCGCAAATAACCGCTTAGAATACTTTGGGGAACCGTTTTCACGGAAACACCGATACGTTCCTCGAAGAGGGTTTCCTGCGAGGTACGGAGGCCAACAATTCTATGCCGAGAAAGAGAGCTCGCAAGGAAGTTTCGCAGGAAGAACCGGTGCACCAGGCATACTCCAGGCATGCAAGCAGCAAGCCCGACGGAGACGTGAGGAGCATTTTGTAACCAAGTCGCTTTATCCTACGCAGAAGAAGATTTTCATGACTTTGCCGAGCAGCAGTTTGGCTGAACCGACTTGGATTCGCGGCGCTGCTGTTGCCGCCATTCAGCCCACCGCAAGCCTGGCCAGAGTCTTCAAATCGGGAACCCTGAGGTCGGGTTCACCCTCGGTCGGCTTGGTCGCCCCGAAGCCCCGCCGATGGATCAACACTGTCGCCAGACCTAAAGACTTCGCCGGTAGCACATCGTGGTAGACGCTTTGGCCAACATGGAGCACCTCTTCGTGTGCCACACCCAGCCGCTGCAGCGCAAGCACAAATGGAGCCAACGATGGTTTATAGGCCTTTGCCTGCTCCGCCGTAACCACCTCGTCGAAGGGAATGCCAAGGTGCCGCGACGACGCCGCAAAGAAATCATCGTCGGTATTGGAGATGATTCCGAGCTTGTATTTTGTCCTTAGTTTCTCGAGCGCCGCCACCGTGTCTGGAAATGGCAGCCAGTTTTTGAGTGATTCCGGCAGCGACTCCGCCTCACTGTCCGAAACCGCGAAGCTCATGCGCTCGCCGAATGCGCGAACCAGATTCGCAAGCACATCATGGTAGCGACGATAGGGATTTTGCTGCTTCGGTTCTAGTTCAGCGTAGGTTGCCAAAATCTGGGCATCGCTTAGGTTGTGTCCATGCGCACCCAGAATAGGGCGCATCGCACCGAGTAGTCCGCCTTCCCAGTCGATCAATGTGCCATAGCAATCGAAGGTCAAGGCTCCGAATTGATCGAAGTCCAACGATTTGCTCTCTGGCTGCATCTGCGAGTTCCCGGCGAAACGTGATCAATCACAACCCGCCGCGTTACAGCGGTAAAGGGAGAATGGTGGAATCGTCAATTCACTGCCAACCTGACATTGCTCAGTTTATTTCGCTCCCGAAGCCGCCCCTTGAGCTCCGGCATAATACCCGCTCTTGGTCCGCACCATCAGCTTGCCGTGCCCTTTCGCCTTGGCCTCTACACGAATCTGCCGGAAGCCGCCGCTGGACCTCGGATTCGTTGCCTTATATCCAATCGTGTATTGACTGCGGATGTCGTGCGCCACTTGCCGGCTGATCTCATCCACTTCGTCGAGCGTCTTGGGGAAAAATGCAAGCCCTCCAGTTCGCTGTGCGATGATTTCCAGCGCCTTCCTGGCTCGCCGAGGATGTTCTTCCTCTCCCAAAATTCCGATCGCATAAACCGAGGGACCATTCTCCCCCTGCAACTGCTTCACCGCCTGCTCCAACGTTTCACGGCTGGCGTTGTCTTCCCCGTCGGTTACCACGAATAAGACTTTTCGCTCGAGCTTCGCATTCTTGAAGTTCTCCGCCGATGCCACCACGGCTTCGTACAGCGCCGTGCCACCCTTGGCGTCAATTTTTTCAAGAGCCTCTTTTAATTTCAGCAAGTCGTTGGTGAAATCCTGGTCGAGATAATATTCGTCATTGAAATTGACCACGAATACTTCGTCCTGCGGATTGCTCGACCGCACCAGGTTCAGCGCAGCCTGGTTCACCTTGGCACGCTTCTCGCGCATCGATCCCGAATTGTCGATCACGATCCCCATCGCCACCGGAATGTCTTCGTGGCGGAACGAAATAATCGTCTGCGGCTTGCCGTCCTCCAATACCGTGAAGGCATTCTTGTCGAGATCTGTCACGATGCGCTGCTTGTCATCGACCACGGTGGCGTGCAACAGCACTTCATCGACATCCTTGCGGATGACAAACGTTCCATTCTCACTGGGATTTTCCTGTTGACTAGTTGGTGACGTCGAAGCCGTGCCCGACTGGGCCGGCGAAGATTGCGATGGAGCCGAACGAACGGAGTTAACTTTCGGTTGAAAATAAACAGGTTTCGACTGAGCTGGCGTTCCGGCACAAATCAGGCACATCAGAAGAAATAAGAAGAACGCAGCCCGCTTATTCTTCGGGCGCGTAATATCCGGTCCTGGCATACACTCGGAGTGGCGGCAATCCTTTCGGCGGAAGTAATTTCACTTTAATCTTACGCCATTTGCCGTCCCGCAGAACTTTGCTGGGACGATATCCCAGCACATACTGGTTGCGCAGTTCGACTCCGATCTTCGTCGCCACGTCCCCCAGGTCGTTCGGGTTCTCGACAGTAAACGCCCGCCCACCAGTCAGTTCAGAGACTTCGCCCAGCAGGGCCGGGCCCAAACGTTCTTCCTCCGTTGGAAAATACCGATCATAAATGCCGATAGCGTATACCATCACGTCCGCTTCTTTGACCAGAGCTTTAATTTCGCCCTCAGTGTAACGGCTATGGTTGTCGCCCCCATCGGAGATGATCAGGAGCGCTTTCTTCGGGTACTTCGCCTGCCGCATTTTGCTTACGCCCATGTAGATCGCATCCAGGAGTGCCGTCCGTTTCCGCGGCACGGCGAAGACCAGCTTGCCCTGGATTTCGTCCACCGAACTGGTGAAATCGCTCACCATTTCCGGCTCGTCCGAAAAGGTGATCATGAAGAACTCATCTTGCGGATTCGCAGTCTTGAAGAACTCCATCACCGCATCTTTGGCTCGGTCCATCTTGCTGGCCATGCTTCCGCTGGAATCGAAGATTACCCCCAGCGACACCGGCGCGTCTTCGCTGGAAAAGGTTTTGATCTCCTCCTTCGCGCTGCCTTCGAAAAGCTGAAAGTTTTCTTTGTCGAGCCCAGTCACCAATCGGTTCATGGGGTCCGTGATGGTTACGGGCACAAGCACCAGATCCACGGCCACTTTCAACGGACGCACGTGCGTATTCAGATTTGGGGACACTATACTCTGTGGCACCACTTCCGCCGTCTTGGTTTTCTCGACCTCCCGCGGCATAATGTGGACATCGTCGACGCTGGTCTGCCCCAAGACCTGAAGCGGCGAAACCGCCCACAGCACAAAAAGCACCATCCATGGTGCATGTGCAGTTTTACGCAACCGAGGGATTGGATTCCGGGGTGGAACCAGGAAAGAATTCCGAACTAGGGCCTTGGGGCGAGAGAGCGGGAGCTCATCCAGGAGGGCCATAAGCACCTCTATTGGCCGCGATAGTATCACATCCCGGCCGAAGTGGATGCTCTTTCTTTGTCAAATGTTGGTGACAATCGGAAAATGGGGCCGGCCTACTCGTTGTCGACTTCTTGCATACTCCGCCTGAGCGGTCCGGGGCGTTCGTACATATTGTTACAATCAAAGGTCCTCATGGCTGAGATCCATCCCTTTCGCGCCGTCCGCTACGATCCCCGCCGGGTCTCCCCGGCGCAGGTCGCAACCCAACCTTATGACAAGATCACTCCAGCCCTGCAGGGCCGCTACTACGCGGCCAGCCCGTACAATCTTGTCCGCATCATCCTGGGACGCCGGCAAGAAATTGACAGCCCCGAAGATAATGTGTATTCCCGCGCGGCTGCCTACTTTCGCGATTGGCGGCAGCAGGGCATCCTCCGCCAGGATTCCCTTCCCTCGCTGTACGTTTACTCTCAGCGCTTTACCTTGCCCGATTCGGCCCAGGAAGGTTCAACCACCAAATTGGAACGCCGAGGCTTCATCGCCCTGGGCCGCCTCGAGGACTATTCCGCGGGCATCGTTTTCCGCCACGAGCAGACTCTAGCCAAGCCCAAAGCCGACCGCCTCGACCTGCTTCGCGCCACCCACGCACATTTCGGCCAAATCTTCATGCTTTACGAAGATTCAGGCGAGGTCGAATCTCGGCTCTCCACCGACGCCAGTCCGGACATTGAAATCACAGACGAGTATGGCGTCGATCATCGGGTATGGCAAATCTCCGATGCACGCCTGATTGATTGGGTCAAGAGCGCGATGGCCAATAAGAAGCTCATCATTGCCGACGGCCATCATCGCTACGAAACGGCTCTCACCTACCGCGACGAATGCCGTGCCGCTGCTACTTTCTCAACGAAGCGCAGCAGCACATCGCCCTCCGAGTTCGTTATGATGACCTTCGTCAACATGAACAGTCTGGCACTGCTGATCCTCCCGACGCATCGAGTGGTCCACGGCCTGGCTTCATTCTCAGTAGAAACCTTCCGCAACTCGGCTCGCGCCTTCTTTGACCTTGAAGAGGTGGAGGCGACCCTCGATGCCTCCCGCGCCGGCGCTATCCTCCGCGAGTCTGGAGGTGGCGGAACTTCCATCCTCGCCGTCACCGCCAACCGTGCCTATCTGCTGCACCATCCCGACCACAATGCTGCTGCGCAAGTGTTCGGGGGGCTATCCCTCCGCCAGCAAGCGCTCGACGTAGTACAACTGCACAAATGCTTGCTGGAAAAAGTTCTAAACCTTTCGGAAGAATCCATCCGCAACCAGCAAAACATCTCCTACGTGCGCGACGCTGAGGAAGCTCTATCGCAAGTGCGCGGCCCCAGTGGCACTCGCGCCAACGTGGCTTTCTTGATGAATCCCTGCCGAGTCACGCAGGTTCGTGACATTGCTTTCGCCGGCGAGGTCATGCCCCAGAAGTCTACCGACTTCTACCCCAAGCTCCTCAGCGGATTAACCATCTATGCCCTCGATTAGATCCACGCGCTCGACGAAAGGTTATTCTGCACCTGGGGCGCGAAGTGTCGGGGTCTCGATCTGTGTCCTCTCGATCTTCGCCATACTTCTGGTTTCGGCTGCCGCTCCTGAAAAGCATCTAGCCGTTTACTCTACTGCCGCCAACTATTCGTTGCTGATCGTGCAGCGCGACGGTCGCGACTACATCGGACTGCTCGAATTACTCGATCCCCTGGGCACCGTCAGCGCCAAATCCGACACGACCCGCTGGCGTATCCACTACAACAACATTCTCGGAGAGTTCACCGTCGGCAAAAGTCGCGCGCTGATCCAGGGCCGCGACGCCGAACTCTCCGGAAAATTCCTCATGGAAAACGGACGCGGCCTTATTCCGCTCACTGCCCTCAATTCCCTCCTGCCTCGCTTCCTGGGAGGCCCAGCGACTTTGCACGAGGAATCCGGCCGCCTGTTCATCGGCAACATCGCCACTCACTTCACGGCGTCCATTTCCTCAGAGGATTCTTCGCGCCTGATATTCCATTTCACTGCGCCTGTTAATCCTTCCGTCGCCAGCGAACCCGGAAAGCTTCGCCTTACATTCCACCGAGAACCGATCACCGGGCCCGCCTCGCCCACGCTCACCTTTGGCAGCAAAACCATCCCTTCTGCACTCTATTCCGAGAGTAACGCCGCCGCCGAAATCTCCATCGCGACCACCACCCCGCTATTCGCCAGCTTTAGCCCTGATGGCCGCACCATCACTCTGACTCCGGCGAAATCTCTATCCACCGCCGCTGCGCCCGCGACTGGAACTCCCGCTGCCGGTACAACCGGAACCAGCACACCCGCTGCGCCTCCGGCGCAAACGCACGTGCAGCCACCCTCAGCAACTATGCCCTCTTCGATTCCGCGCCGTTACTTCGCCGTCGTTGATGCCAGCCACGGCGGCCAAGACCGCGGCGAAGCCCTGAGCCCTACTCTCGCCGAAAAGGATGTCACTGTCACCTTCGCCCGCCGTCTGCGGCAGGAACTTGAAAGTCGCGGAATCACCACCCTCGTCCTCCGCGACTCTGACGCCAACCTTTCGGTCGACGATCGCGCCTTTTTCGCCAACAACACTCACGCCGCCGTCTACATCGCTCTGCACGCCGCGTCTAACGGGCACGGTGTTCGTCTCTACACTGCCCTGCTTCCCTACAGCGGTGACGAGGACCGCGGCCCCTTTCGCCCCTGGACCACTGCGCAATCGTTTTCTATTCCCCTGAGTCAAGCCACAGCGTCGACTGTGGCCGCGGAACTCAGAAAGGTGCAGGTCACGGTCCGTACCCTCACTGCTCCGCTCCGTCCATTGAATAACATCGTCAGCGCCGCCATCGCGGTCGAGGTTGCGCCGCCGGCTTCCGACCTGTCCCCACTCACTGCTCCGGACTACCAGCAGCTCATCGCTGGCGCCGTAGCTAACGGAATTGTCGCCATGCGCTCGCAACTCGGGACGGCCCCATGATCGCCAAGAATGATCGGAAAACAATGATTGGAAAACAATGATTCCTCGTCATTCTTATATCGCGGCATCCGTGCTCCTCGCCGCCGTACTCGGCATGAGCCTCTACGCCTGGCACATGCGCGGCCGCGCCGCCGCCACCCCCGTAGCCTCTAACGACATTCGTCCCGTCGTGCCGCCCGTAGCTGGACCCACCGAACAAGTCACCCTATTTGTCGCTTATGACGATGTCGGAATCCTTCACTCGCAGCCCGCCCATATTCCACTTCCCAGCGTCCGTCAACAACGCGCCGAAGAATTGCTCCGTGCCCTCATCGCCTTGTACCTCGACAAGTCCTCGCCTCATGCGCTTCCCGTCGGCTCCGATATTCGCAGCGTCTATCTGGTCGATCCCGGACTCGCGGTAATCGACATCAATGCCGCCTTCGCCGACGGCCACCGCTCCGGTGTGCTCTCTGAAGAACTCACCGTAGCGTCGCTGATTCAGACGCTTTCCGCCAACATCCCCGGCATTCTGAAAGTGAGAATTTTGGTGGAGGGTAAACAGCGCGATACGCTGGCAGGCCACGTTGATCTGTCAGGCTTCTTCGATGTTTCCGCGGTCAATCAACTAATATCGCAACTTCAGTCTGTCCAATAACTGTTGCTCGCTACTGTGCTGACTAAGAAATACGATTTTGGGTGGCGCAGCGCTTCCAGCGCTGTCCTAAGGATTTCCTGAAGAACCCTACGACCGGGGTTGTAAGGATTCGGGCGCAACCTCCTGCCGGAGTGGCTCTCCGCGAATGCAGTCCGCATTCGATTGTAGTGCTCCCTGCGTTGCCTTCATGATGGGGATGCCGACGTGGCCAGAGCACAAAATCAGGGCCACTTTCCGACAGAGCTGTACCACGGTGAGAGATGTCCCGCAGTGGCTGCAAAAGTTTCCGGCTGAACCGCAGCATGAATTGGCGTTTGATCCTGATTTCCCTTTCAGCCATTCTTTGCACTTACGCGCCCGGTCAAAGTTCTTTAGACGACGTGCACGTTACCCCGCGGAGGCCGAAGGGATCCACGGTCGACCGGAATACCCCGGGCCGCGCCACTTCCAGTGCAGTTTCAGCGGTCATCAAGAAAGATGTCGACCTCGTGCTGCTGCCGGTCAGCGTCACAGACGGCCTAGAGCGGCTCGTTACGGGATTGGGCCAGAACAATTTTCAGCTATTCGAAGGCAAGAAGCAGCAAGAAATCAAGCACTTCTCCAGCGAGGACACCCCTGTGTCTTTGGGCGTAATTGTAGATCGCAGTGGCAGCATGTCCGACAAGATTGACCGGGTACGGGAAGCGGTCACGCAATTCTGCAACTCAGCCAACCCTCAAGACGAATTCTTTCTCATCACTTTTTCCAACGAGCCCCATCTGGTGCACGACTCCGCCGAGGACATTGATAACGAACTCCTTTTCACGGTTCCGAAAGGCAGCACCGCGCTGCTTGATGCAATCTATATGGGGATGGAAAGATGCGGGACGCTCAATACAGCAAGAAGGCTCTGTTGGTTATCTCCGATGGTGGCGACAACCACAGCCGCTACAGCGAGCACGATCTAAAGTCCGCAGTGAAGGAATCCGACGTTATGATTTACGCCGTCGGCACCTTCGACCGCTACGTTGCCACTTTGGAGGAAAGGCTGGGACCGGAATTGTTGTCGGACGTCACCGAGATTACCGGCGGACGCGCTTTCATTCTGGAAAATCCCGTTCAAATGCCAGCCATAGCTCACAAGATAGGGACAGAACTGCGAACGCAATACGTCCTGGGCTACCGACCCCAGAACCCACCCCACGACGGCCAGTGGCACAAAATTCGTGTGAAACTCGCCCTTCCGAAAAGAGTGCCCTTCCTGCGGGTGCGCGCCAGAACTGGATATTATGGGCGCAGCGAATAGTTGGCTGGGGTCCGGTTACGCCCCAGCCAGCACCGGCTCCACTCCATAAATCGAGTACCACGAAGTGGCGGCCTTTAGCTTAGCGTTGACGTTGTTGATGTTCTTGACGCCCTCGGTCTCCAGCCACTTGCGGAAAGCTGCTGCACCCTGCTTGGCATAAATCGGAATTCCATCTTTCCAAGTCGCGCGCCCGCAGAGCACTCCATTAAACTTGACGCCGGATTCCCCCGCCAACTCCAGCGTCTCGCTGAACTCCGCATTGCTTACTCCCGCGGAAAGATAAATGAACGGCTTGGTCGCTACGTTCGCCGCTTTGTGAAACAAGTCAATCGCTTCTTGTTTTGTGTAAGCCTTTTGCCCGCCGTACGACTTCGTCCCTTCAACGAACTTCATATTCACTGGCACTTCGACCTTTAGTACATCCACGCCGTAACGGTCTTTGCTGAACTCCCGCATGCTCTCGGTCACGATCTGCGGCTTTTTCTTCGCGTATTCCAATCCCTTCTCGTCTGCGCCTTCTTCGTAGCCAACAAACTCCAAGAAGTAAGGAATATCGTTTGCCCGGCACTCATCCCCAATGCGCTCCACCCAGGCATGCTTCTTGTCGTTCACATCCTTGGGATCGAATGGCGTGTAGTAAAGCAGAATCTTCACGCAGTCCGCCCCAGCTTCTTTCAACCTCCGCGCCGACCAGTGATCCAGCAAATCACCTAACCGTCCCGGCCCAGTCTTGTCGTAACCGGTCTTTTCGTAGGCCAGCAGCAGCCCCGCGTTCTTCGCTCGCCGCTTCGAGGCCGGGAGCCCCCACTCCGGATCGAGCAGTATGGCGCTGGCATGCGGAGTCAAGACCTCGGTGACCAGCGTCTTGAATTCCTCCATCATAGCGTCACTGACTTCACCGCCCTTTTCTTTGCTCAGCGATTTCTGCAGCGATCCGCGCTGATCCATCGCCGCCGCCGCAATCACACCCCGCTCGTTCGACACTTTTCGAAGACCTGCAAGTTTTCCAGGGGTAAGCTTCATAGATTCCTCCAGGACCGCAATAAAGAAGATGAGTACCCGAAAACAGTCAATTGTAAACCAACGCAGTCGGGATAGACTCTGGATTAAGACAAACACATCATGCCATTCTCTGCCTCCGAACCAATAAGGCGCTCCGCAAATTCCCGATGGTAGCGGGCGCTCCAAATGGCTAAATTTCCTGGGCTCAGACCACGTAACGCACGATCAACAACGAACCATCCACGCGCGATGGTATAGTGGTCTGACTGCTACCCTGAAACGCCACTCGCGACGATGTTCACAACCGCTCCACTCGAAGGAACTCTTCCTCATGCCCATTGCAACCATTAATCCCGCCACCGGCGAAACCGTTCAAACCTTTCAGCCTCTTTCCGACGCCGAAATCGAGCGAAAGCTGCAGCTAGGTGTGACCGCGTTCCGTGCGGAGCGTAAAACTTCCTTTGCCGAACGCGCCCGTCGCATGACCAGGGCTGCCGAGATCCTCGACTGCGACAAAGACAAATTCGCCCACCTGATGACACTCGAAATGGGTAAGCCCTACAAAGCTGCCGTCGCCGAGGCCGTGAAATGCGCCGGCGGCTGCCGCTATTACGCTCAGAATGCCGAGCGCTTCCTCGCCGACGAAGTAGTCGACACCGGTGCCCAGAAAAGTTTTATCCGCTATCGTCCCATAGGGCCCATTCTCGCCGTCATGCCCTGGAACTTCCCTTTCTGGCAGGTCATTCGCTTCGCCGCTCCCGCTCTCATGGCCGGCAATGTCGGACTGCTCAAGCACGCCTCAAACGTACCTCAGTGCGCTCTCGCGATCGAAAAGATTTTCCTCGAAGCCGGATTCCCCGCCGGCGCCTTCCAAACCCTGCTCATCGGCTCTCAGCAGGTCGACGCAATTCTCAACGACCCGCGCGTCGTCGCCGCCACGCTGACGGGAAGCGAGCAGGCTGGCATCCAGGTCGGAATGGCCGCCGCCAAACGCATCAAGAAAGTCGTGCTGGAACTCGGCGGCAGCGATCCGTTCATCGTCATGCCCAGCGCAGATCTCGATTCAGCCGTCGCAACTGCAGTCGAAGCACGCGTTATCAACAACGGTCAGTCCTGCATCGCCGCGAAGCGTTTCATTGTCGCTGAGTCGATTGCTCCGGAATTCGAGAAAAGGTTTGTCACTCGCATGGAAAAGCTCCGTGTCGGCGATCCCTTTGACGAGAAGACCGAACTCGGCCCCCTGGCGACCTCCGACGCCGTAAAATCTCTCGATGCCGACGTTCAGAAAACCATCAAAGCCGGCGCGAAAGTCTTAACTGGCGGCCATCCTCTGAAGCTGCCCGGCAACTACTACGCGCCCACAGTGCTCACCGACATTCCCAAAGAATCTCCCGCCTACCGGGAAGAATTATTCGGCCCAGTCGCCTCGCTTTTCCGCGTCAAAGATATCGACGAAGCCATCCGCCTCGCTAACGACAGTCGCTTCGGCCTAGGCGCCAGCGCCTGGACCACCGACGAGCACGAGCGCGAACGTTTCATTGACGAACTCGAGTCCGGCATGGTCTTCATCAATAAAATGGTGGCATCTGATCCCCGCGTTCCCTTTGGCGGCGTCAAGCACTCCGGCCACGGCCGCGAGCTTTCCGCCAACGGCATCCGTGAATTCATGAACATCACAACGGTTTCGATCGCATAGGGCGTAGCAGATTTGGGTGACGCAGCGCTCCAGTGCTGCGATACGGACTGTATGACAACGGGCTTTCGCTCCCGCGAGCGTCGTTCGCGGCGAACATTGTCCGAACCACCCCACCTGCGTACGCTTTCTCCAAGTCCTACGCTAACCTTCCCTCCTGTCGCCAGTCGAATAATTACAGCGGGGGTTGAACTCACTTCCCGGCCCCGGCCCTCGAGCCAACCAATGCGCATGCTGCTGGACACTTTCGGCCAGACGTTGCGCACCCTCTGGGCGCACAAGCTCCGTTCGTTCCTTACCATGTTTGGCATTGCATGGGGCGTGGGATCCCTTTTGCTACTCGCAGGAGTGGGGGAAGGCTTCCGCAACGGCAATCGCCGCCAACTCGAAACCTTCGGCAAGAACATCATCTTCTTCTGGGGAGGCCGTGCTCCAGCCGTCGAAGGCAGCTTCAATTCGATGAAGTGGTTCAACCTCACCTACGACGACTATCGAGCCGTTAAGAACGAGTCGAAACTTGCCTTGAACGTTTCGCCAGTCATCGCGCGCGACGATATCCGCGCAGTCAGCGAATACACCAGCACGAACGGCCAGGTCTCCGGCGTTCCTCCTATCTATAGCCAGGTTCGTACCATCCCCCTGGAGGTTGGACGGTGGCTCAACGAGAACGACAACGACCAGCATCGCCGCGTCTGCATTCTGGGCCGCGAAATGACGCGCAACCTGTTTCCCGGACGTCCCGCCGTGGGCAATTCCATCCTGCTCAACGGCGTGCACTTCCAGGTAATCGGCATGCTCTCCATGATTGGCAACGAAGAGCAGAATTCAACCAACATCCGCATCTTCGTTCCCTTCAATGTCATGCGCGAATTGTTTCCACTCAAGGGAGACAACTCAAAAGAAGGCAATGCAATTTCTTTCATCAACTATCAGCCACGCAGCTTCGATGAAAACGAAGAAGCCAAGGCCGAACTCCACGCCATCGTAGCTCGCAACCACGGCAACTTCGATCCTAATGGAAAAGACATCTGGGAAGAGTGGGACACGGTGAAAAATCAGAAAACCATGGGAAAGATTTTCACTGCCATGGATTGGTTCCTCGGCGGCGTAGGTCTGGTAACTCTGGCCCTGGGCGCGATCGGGATCATCAACATCATGCTGGTGGCAGTCACCGAGCGTACCCGCGAGATTGGCTTGCGCAAGGCCCTGGGTGCTACCAACCGCAACATCCTATTCCAATTTTTCCTGGAAGGAGCCTTCCTCACGTTGTTCAGCGGCGCGCTCGGAGTGGGTGGCGCGATGCTTGTGATTCATCTGCTCTCGGCAGTGAATCTTCCACAGGGTTTCGACACGCCCCGTATCGTTCCAGTTTCCGCTGTCGGTGCTGTGCTTTCCCTGGCCTTAGCTGGCATCACCGCCGGCCTTTACCCGGCCCGCAAAGCGGCCATGCTCGAACCCGTCGAGGCCTTGCGACAGGAGTGACTATGACTCGCGATCTATTGAAGGAAGCGATCGGCGCCATGCAGCATAACCGCCGCCGTACCGCCCTCACCATGCTAGGCATGGCTTGGGGCATTGCGACAGTCGTCATTCTACTGGCCTTCGGATCCGGGTTTGGGAACGCCATTAACCTGATCTTCGCTTCCTGGGGAACGGACGTGATCGGAGCCTTCCCCGGCCGCACCTCGCTGCAAGCCGGGGGCGCCAAGGCAGGAAGCCAAATTCGTCTCACAATCGCCGACGTTGATTACGTCCGGAACGAAGTACCGATGGTTAAGGGCGTCACTCCTATCTTCGATAAGCAGAACGGAGCGACGCTCCAGCACGACACGCGTACCTTCACCAATCTTTTCCTGACCGGGGTCTATCCCGTCTACGAGCGCATCCGTGGCTTCTCCATCGCCACAGGCCGAGGTCTCAGCGAGGAGGATCAACTCCAGCGCGCCCGCGTGGTGGTGATCGGCGACGAAGCCCGGCGCCGTCTTTTTTCCGGCGAGTCACCGCTTGGACAAACCATCCGCATCAACGGCTTGAGCTTTCATGTAGTCGGCGTCTATCAGCGCAAGGTCCAAGGCGGAGACGACACCGATAACACCATGGTCGTCATTCCCTTCAGCACCATGGGCGACCTCTACGACACCAGATACATCAGCGGAATCTTTATGGACTACGAGGGCGAGAACCACCAGCAGTTGGCTCGCGTAGTGCGCGCCGTGCTCGCCGGACACCACAACTTCCGCCCCGACGACCGCCGCGCCGTCTTCATCGCCGACTTCAAACAAGACTTTGACGAGTTCACAGTCGTAACTACCGCGCTCAAGATTCTGCTGGCCTTCATCGGAGCGCTCACCTTGGGCATCGGAGGCATCGGCCTCATGAACATCATGCTGGTTTCCGTGCAACAGCGGACCCGCGAGATCGGCATCGAAAAAGCCTTGGGCGCGCACAAAGCCCACATTCTTTTTCAATTCTTAGCTGAAGCTCTCGCAATCACTTTTGCCGGCGGCCTCGGCGGAATCGCAATCGCATATCTGATTTCCTGGACAGTAGGCGCGCTTCCTCTCATGAGCGCCTTCGGCGATAACCTTCAGGCTGGAGACATCCATCTTCAAATCAACCTCAGCAGTCTGGTCGTCGCCACAGTCATTCTCAGTCTGGTCGGCGTAATCAGCGGCATGGTCCCCGCTATCCACGCCGCCCGCCTCGATCCCATCGAGAGCCTGCGCTACGAGTAAGGGCTGAACAAAGGGACGAGTTGGAGGACTCCCATCTTCGTTTAACTTCGTGCCCTTCGTGGTCAATGATTTTTACTTCCCGCGCTGCGGACTTCAACTTGGGCACGCAACTGCTTGCGTCTCTCACGTTCTCATTGTCAAGTATTGTCCATGATTGTCAACACACGGATCCGGTGAGAACAGACGCCTCCGGGCTGTGCAGGGGGCGAAGTTCGGCCAAGCCCTACTGCCTCAGCATCAGCCCGCTCAATACCCCTTGTTGCTTGGCGATCAGCGCCTGTACTCCCTGCCGCGCAAATGCCATCATCTGCGCGAACTGCGATTCATCGAACACCTGATGCTCCGCCGTCGCCTGCACTTCCACCATCTTATGCCCGGCCGTCATCACAAAATTCATGTCCACATCTGCGCGCGAGTCTTCCTCATAACAAAGATCGAGCAGCACTTCTCCATCCACAATGCCCACACTCACCGCCGCCACAAAATCTCTCAACGGAACCGACGTCAGAGTCCCCGCCTCCACCAACTTCTCCAGCGCCAGACCCAATGCCACAAACGCTCCCGTAATCGAAGCCGTCCGCGTCCCACCATCCGCCTGAATCACGTCGCAATCAACCCAGATCGTGCGCTCGCCCAGCCGCGCCAAATCTGTCACCGCGCGCAACGAACGCCCAATCAGCCGCTGGATCTCATGAGTCCGCCCGCTCGGCCGCCCTTTTGCCACTTCCCGCGGCGTCCGCGTCAGCGTGGCCCGCGGTATCATCGCATACTCGCTCGAGATCCATCCCTTGCCGGAGTTCCGCATAAACGCCGGCACTGTCTCCTCAATCGATGCTGTACAAATCACGCGCGTGTTCCCCACCTCAATCAATACCGATCCTTCTGCCGTCGTAATAAAATCTGGAGTGATTGAAACCGGCCGCAATTGGTCAACAGCGCGATTATCCGAGCGATAGAACATAACCGAGAATTGTAACTGATGCGGCCCACCGCTTCCGCGATGCTCACGGCGGAACAGCTGCCCTCGATATCCGTTCTGCGAAGAGGGTTTTCCTAAAATCTCCGCCGGGTTACACTCGGACGCGACAATACCGAAGCAGGACGCCGAAAGCTGAAGCCATGCCCACCTTGATCCCGCAACCCACCCGCATCCAATCCGCCGGCAACAAGCCGAAGCTCATCGATGAATACATCGGACGCGTCAACTCCCAAACTACGTCCACTAGTGTTGCCCACATGCGCAGTCCCGCCGGATGGATCGAGCCCGGCCAAACTCCCACCTTCGAGGAGTTCACCATCGTTCTCAAAGGAACCCTCCGCGTCGACCATAAGAACGGATCTCTTGACGTCGCCGCTGGACAAGCCATCATTGCCCATGCTGGTGAGTGGATCCGTTACTCCACACCTCACGAAGGGGGCGCCGAATACATAGCTGTCTGCCTGCCCGCCTTTTCCATGGATACCGTCCATCGCGACCAGGCTTTACCGGAATGATCGGGATTCGGCGCTGGGTACGGCTTTTGCACGCACAAAAGGCAAAACCGTTGTATAATTCTCGGCGCTTTTGAAGTTGAGAACAGAGTAAATCTAGACCAGCTTGCGCGCAAAGGCTGCCGGAATGCCGCCGAAGCCAGGACCGAAGCTGAGGCCGCTCGCAGTTCGCCTATCGGTGGGTCAAGCCAAACGCCACCGCGGCGACAGAGCCGCCGATGTTGGCCACGGAGACGATTCTTTCAAGCTTATGATGACCGGTTTCATGCAGGAGATAGCTGGCGCCGATGACGCTTCCCGTCTCGAGCGCGAAGTTAACGGCAAGGCCGGGAGTGCTCCCGCTCAATTAGCGGAAACCGGCGCGGTATCTTCGGGTTATGTCTTCGCGACGCGTGACTGTATTTGGCGGCACTGGATTTCTCGGCCGCCGCATTGTCCGCCATCTGCTCGATGCCAATCTCGCCGTTCGGATCGCCTCGCGGCATCCCGATATCGCCCTCCGCCAGTTCACCGCTTGCTCCGGTCTGCGCTAGACAGCGAGCCCGCCCCGGGCAGGCCAGCCTTCATTCAATGACCTCGTCGGCGCGGGCGAGGATGGATTGCGGGATAGTCAAGTCGAGCGCTTTGGCGGTGTTGAGATTGATGACGAAATCGAATTTAACCGGCTCCTGAATGGGCAGGTCACCGGGGTTGGCCCCCTTCAGGATGCGATCGACATAGCGCGCCGCTCGCCGGAAGTTGTCCGCCACATTCGCCCCATAGGCCATCAGCCCGCCATCATCGGCATAGTCGTGCTCAGGATAGATGGCCGGCAAATGCGCCTCGTTGACAAGCGCTACGACATCCCGGCGAAAGTTATAGAAAGTGCCATCCGGCACAATGACCACCCCGTCGGTTCCGGAAAATACGGCTGGTCGCAGCGTGCGCAAGTCCGCAGCGCTCTTGGCCTCGACCCGGCGGACATTCCCCAGGCCCAGCGACCGGGCGGCCGTCTCGGTCTGCTCGAAAGCCAATTTATGGCCCGGGTTAGAGGGGTTCACGAGGGCAGCGAGCATTGTGATTTGCGGAAAGGTGGTGCGCAGCAGGTCCAGTCGCTTGCCGTTGAGCTCTGTGTGCATAAGGGTGAACCCGGTGATATTCCGGCCTGGCCGCCCCCAGGCTCAAAGCGAAGCCTCGCTCTACAGGGTCCATCAGTGCTGGGGCGACGATCGGAATGCGGTCGGTCGCGGCCACCGCGTCTGGCGTGAAGCCTTCCACCACGATGACATCGACCGGTAGAGCCACCAATTCTGTCGCTAGCTGCGGCCCACGGGACGGATCACCCCGGCCGAAACGAAATTCGAGGATGATGTTGCGGCCTTCCACGTAACCGAGATCGAGGAGCCCCTCTTTGAACGCCACGAGGATCGGCGATCTCTCGTTCTCCGCGCTCGTCAGGATGCCGA